>NZ_JAUOST010000004.1:0-324073 GCF_030549045.1 Marinobacter sp. 1_MG-2023
GTCTGGGCTACCAATCCCCGGAGGATTATGAAAAGCTCAGTGCATAAAGTGTCCATCAAAGTGGTACAAGATCACGCACTTGAGACGAGCGTTATGCTCGAAAAACTTAGCATTCGAACTAGGTCTATTAATGAAGAGTGAGAAGCACGAGTTTCTTTACCAATATGCCCGCGCTGCGTTCGAAGACGAGCTGCAAAGATTCCGGAATATCGAAGATAAAGCAGCAAAATACCTTAGCTTTCTATCAATTGGCATTGTTGCATACTCACTGATGCTGCGTTTTTTCTCTTCTGCCTTTTTTCCACCCGAAGGAATCTTAGAGTGGGCAGCTTGTAGTGTTATTGCCTTCACTTATTTGGCGCTGGTCTCTGCGTGGAGTTTCTTGTATCGGGCTCTGCGATTTATTGAGATGCCCCGATTGCCGCTCCACGAAAACTTTATTAATGAGTACGAACCCAAGTCCCTCTCAACCATACATTTTTCATTGATGCGGACGTGTTCAACAGCTTTGGAGTATGCCAGAGCAGGAAATGCAGAAAAGTCTCAACTTCTTATCAAGGGTTATCGAGATATTGGGGTAGCAATGTGGGCTCTCAGCATCTCTGCTATTCTCATCGTTTCGGCGAGTTTCTTTGAAAATTAGGAGTCAAATATGTCGGATAAAGATGACCAAAGCCAGCCAAGCCAACAAGAAACCTCTGCGGAACCAGATAGAAATACTCCACCGCCTGAGGTGACCTTCGTTCTGGACCACAAAATTCCGGAAATTGAGAAGAAACGGCAGCAAATCAATGAGTCTGGCAGCAAGAACCGGGGGAAATAGCATAACCAGGCCATGCACCGGATGCCAAAACCTATGCTTCGCGCCGGTTTTGTCACCGGTGATGGCGGGCGTTATATGTCGCTCCTAAGGAGTAGGTTCTATTGACTGAGTTGAAAACCGTTGGCCTTTTCCTTGTTACCGCGTTAGCGGAAATTGTCGGCTGTTATTTGCCTTATCTCTGGCTTCGCGAGGGAAAAACTATCTGGCTTCTGGTGCCAGGTGCGCTGAGTCTTGCGGCGTTTGCTTGGCTGCTGTCATTGCATCCGACTGCCGCCGGCAGAGTCTATGCTGCGTATGGTGGCGTTTATATTTTCATGGCCATACTCTGGCTATGGGCAGTCGATGGCATTCGTCCAGCTGCCTGGGACTTGGTAGGCTCAGGCATTGCGTTAGTAGGTATGGCAATCATCATGTTTGCGCCGCGCACCACATAACCAGTGCATTAAATTCGTTCCGGCCCGATGGGCCTCCACCGGACGGCTTTTTCTCCGCTTCGCTGCGCAAAAGCCGCCGTTTATGCAGGCATTAGCAGCTCGCAAGGATTTCATCATATGGGATATTTTTCAGATCTTTCAATATCAATGCATGAAGGGCCACAGATCTCAGAGCTGGATAAAAATGTATGTGAAGAGTGCGTAGTAGATAGCGCATTAGTAGAGCTTGTGAATGAAAACTTGTCATCTAAATCATGTGATTACTGTGGCGAAGTAAATAAAGGCTCATTTATAGCGGCTCCATTTAATATAGTTATGCATCGAATTTATGAGTCAGTGACAAAAGAGTTTTCTGATGCCCAGGATGTCAATATGCCTTGGGTCGAGAAGGGATGGCTGTCCGACCAACTGTATATTCAAGAAGTTCTTATGAATTTCGATCCGGGTTGGGATGCACAGTTTTGCGAAGATGTTGCCGATTGTTTCGACCCAAATATCTATTGGGTTAAGCATTCAGATGGAGACTGGTCAATTGATAACCCTAGCGACACATTGATGTACGGCTGGGATAGCTTTAAACATCAAGTTATAACGAAAACTCGATATCTTTTCTTAGCAGAGCCTGAAGATGAATTCTCATCAGGCAGACCTGACTACATACCTATAGCTAGCATGCTTGATGCTCTTGGAAATGCCTGCATCAAGGAAAAATTGGTAACGATTGTTCCTGCGGGAACTGAATTCTATCGAGTTAGGCACGCATCAAAGAGCGATAGCTTTACTACATTTTCTGAAATGGGTGTACCACCAACAGGGGTGGCCAGTGCGGGAAGAATGAATCCAGCTGGCATTTCATATCTATACCTAGCTTATAGAAAAGATACTGCCGAAAAAGAAGTTTTAGAATGGTCTAAACGGTGGTTTACAGCGAAGTACCGCTCAAAAATTGATATCCCGATTATAGATTTTTCAACTCTACCGGACGTCCCAAGTATTTTTGAGCCTAGCCTCTATGAAAGTAGGCATAATAGATATTTTTTACATGCATTTATCAATGATTTGGTTGCTCCAGTTTCTAAGGATGGACAGGAGCATGTTGATTATGTTCCCACACAAATCGTTTCTGAATACTTTAGATATAAGTTTAAATCTGAGAAAGGTGGCGGTATAAAGGGTATAAAATACCCAAGCGTCAAAGATGATGGGGGCACTAACCTTGCTGTATTTTCTGCGGAAAATGAAGAGCTTGAGGGACTTTTTGAGTTATTAAAAATAGAAGAGTGCTGCTAACAAAGCATTGCAGCGGACAAGCCGCTGAATGCGGCGTTAGGTGAGCCAATTCAAATCGAAATGATCAATTGGTAATTTTTGAACGATGTAATGAGTGATATGAACCCATTTTTGAAAGAACTTTTCAGTGTCATTGGTATTGATACTGAGTATTTGACTAGATACTTGACGTTAAGCGAAATGCAATATCTCAGTACAACGTTGAAATCTATCACAGACTTTCAAGGTGACTTTTATTCTGATGAGCATGGCGAAAACCTAGAAGTTTTACTTCACTTTTTGTCCTGTCATTTAGAGGATGTCTACGAGATTTGGAAAGATCCTAATAAGAAAGAAATTCTGCTTAAGTTATATACATCAGATGTGATATCTGGCAATTATGATTGCTTTCATTTTGATCTTTCAAGATTTGAGCAAACATATAGCCCAAGTGGTAAAGAGTTGGTTTTATATCGCATCGGTCGAGTGGGTGAAAGTGTTGAATGCATCGGAAATTCATGGGCTAAAGACTATTCAGGTCTAAGAAATTATGCTCAAGCGTCATCTATCGAAGTGGATGAGCGCCCTATATTCGCTATTAAAATTAATGATTCAGAAGTGTTGTGTAATGGTCAATATCGAGAAAGTGAATTAATTTTGAAGACAAGTTTCAAGTGTGATGAAGCCAAGTTGCTAAGTGCTGAAGAGCGTCGTGAGATTTTTGTGTAGTATGCATTTCGAGGTAAGGCTTCACCTAACAAACGCTTTAAAACGGAACAAGAACAGTTGGCTATTGATCGTTCCTCACAAAATTATAGCTAACAATTTTTGTCCGCTTAAGAGGGCGTTATCTCTAAATCTGAATGTCCGCTTTGCGACCAGGTTGGACAACAGGAAACAATTTTCTGAGCCATACTTAAAGGCCCTTACCCTCCGAAGAGGGCCACGCCATGACATTTCCTATCAGCAAAGCTCCCTGGAACAAGGGAAAGCTCGTTGGTCAGAAACTACCGCTCAAACTCGAACAAATATGGGCTATCCGTATTCGGTTGGAGATTGCTAAGAACATCCGAGAGCTTGCGATGTTCAACATGGCAATTGATTGCAAGCTCCGGTCCTGCGATTTGGTAAAGCTCTTGGTTCGAGATATTTCTAGAAACGGAGAGGTTCTGGATCGGGCGCAAGTCACTCAGCAGAAAACCAGTCAACCTGTTCAATTTGAGATAACGAAAAAGACGCGCGAATCGGTCGAAGCGTGGATCGAATTGCGCGGACTCTCAGGTATGGATTATTTGTGGCCGAGTCGGATGAGAAAGTTCGACCACATCACTACCCATCAATATGCCCGTCTCGTCAAAAAATGGATAACCAGCATTGGACTTGATCCTTCAGTCTACGCAACCCATTCGATGAGACGCAGCAAAGCGACATTGATCTACAAGAAGACCAAAAATCTGCGAGCTGTTCAGTTGCTATTGGGACACACGAATATGTCGAGCACCGTGCGATACCTTGGCGTCGAAGTCGAGGATGCTCTGGAGATAGCCGAGAGTATTGAGATCTAAATGCGTAACTTGGCTTGGTCGCTGAATGTTGCAGACGCTGCCAGATCCGGTCGATGATCACCCTTGGGTTTCGATCAGACTCCTCCACTCCAGCCCTAAACAAAAACGAACATTCGAATCAGGGCTTTTCTCCAGAGCCTCCAAGCTAATCGCAGCGATTTCATCCAATATGATTGGCAGAGCGAATTCCCGACGCTGAATGAGTGACCCTAAAGACCCTACCCCAGGATTTTTAACTCTGGGTGGACCTAATACGGGGTATGGGTCGGCAAATAGTAATGACTAGTCGACCACCATTTATCTACAAGTACAAAATTCGTCTGCCGGACTCAGAAGGGGTGGAATGGGATTTTCGAATGAAAGCCCTGCGTGGCGCCACCCACGCAGGGAAGAAGGGTTGGCTCAGGCAGTTTCGTAGATCGCTTTATCCACTGCCGCTTTGATATCGCCAGCATGGTCATAGTCATCACAGTGCGTGGTGAACTTCCCAGCAGGCGTTGTGAAAATGACCCACGAGTGAGAGGTCAGGAACGAGTTATAGAGAAAGTACGCCCCACCAATCACCAGGGGAGCAACGAATCCAAAGTATTCACCTAGATCAGCCACCCCAAATGCTAATGCTGTTGCGAAGCAACCCAAACTGGTGTAGTAGCCCTGACGCTTGGATGAAACATGAGAACTGACATGGGTAATATCCCGAAGCCGGATCGGGTCTTTCTTAGAATCTGGATAAACCTTTTCGCTGGTGACCGTGATTGGGTGCTTAAGATAGATTTTCTCCTGTGGCTTTCCCGCACTGCCAGTTAAGTCGGCGTTGCAGAAACGGCAGACCTTCGCCTTGGTCTTTATTATCTCGGCACACATCGGACATTCCATTGTCGCTTGCTGATCTACTTCTGTCATAAAAGATCCTTGCTTTTGGAGGGTTAACGTCGGTCTATTGCCGCTTTGATGGGCTGAGCTCCAGCCTAGAAATGAATGGACTCTTCTTCTAAAGAGCGTGGGGTATTGTTATTTGCTTGGTTCCGATCGGATGCAGTTTGTTCTAGGAAGTAGTGAATGAAATCTGCGATGATCACTCAGCGCCGCTCGTGCGGCCAAAAATCCTTCAGGTTATGAGTTTATTCTCTGAATAGCCGCTTATTGTGATGCAGCCCATAGTGGTGCCAATGGATTCGGTCGCAGATTTTAACCAGACATTGTCCGTCCTCCGCTTACGAAGACATTGCGAAAGCTCAGGTCTTTCTGGGTCATACCCAGTTTCCACGGACAGTTTTAAAGAGGCTGCGGCCCTCGGACTTCGATCTGAACGCCCGCTTTGCGACCTCATGAGCACCTAAACAAAAGTAGATATTCACAAACCGATCGAAGACCACCAAAGCTGACCTTTTACAACGCGCTGATATCGGCATTTGTCTCTCGCTCAGGGCTCTATTATGCCGGACTCTTTAGTTTTGAATGGATCGATTCTGAGGATGGTGACAGATGCTGTTTTTTTCAATTCGAGTTTGAAAACCCGCTTATTCTGGGCTTTGGTAATCCGGTACCATTCTAGCGACAAGCCTTAAATGTAAAACGGGGTAGAACCTCGCGGTTTTCAAAACATCGCGAGCCCCATTGCTCAATAAGAAATTGGTAGCTTGAGTGACCGGTTAGCATCCTCTGTCGAGCCGTGACGAAATCAAACTGTTCCAAAAAGCAAGTTCAGCATTTATCCCGATAAGCTGAGATGACGGCATTCAGATTGGCGATGACTAGCTGTCGTTCGTGCCGAGGAGCAATCGGATGGGGGTATGCATCTAGGCCAGTGTACCGCCTTGCATAATAAATCTGATTCTTTGATCTTAGGTTGCTGTGCATTTGCTCCAAAACTTGGCAACTCTCATTCGCGTAGCGCTTTTCTGACACGTAGAGTTCAAAGCCATCTGATGATACGAGGTTACCGGTTGCACAGCCTCCCAGCGTCAGCAGTATGGCTGCAATGAAAGTACCCTTAGAAATTGAATGTGTATTCACAGAGAACCTCCTTATTCATATCGGTGATGAATACGCCGGGAGGCATAAATTGCTGTTGAGTAAACCGCACGCCTGAGCCCTCTTGTTCAAACATCACTCGATTCATCACAAATCTATTACCGTCGATTTCAATGAGTCGATTATTTTCCATGTCTTGGGCAGAAATTGAGGTGGGTGTGGCTATCCGAAACTCGACGTAGTCTGGGAAGACCACAGTGTCGATGACTTCCTTGAAGTTGATATCTTTTGTCTCTTTAGCGTACGACTGGTATAGATCGTTGATGTTCACATCGTCGAAAACTGCCTGAAACTGAACTATGTTTCCACCGGTGGAGTCAAATGCTCCAGCGTAGTTTTCGATTGTCACTTTTTCAGTGCAACGAGGCAGCCCAAGTCTGTTGAGATTAACGTCCAAGTTTACCTCATTGTCCTGATTGCTCTCGTCTTCAAGTGCAATCCAAAATCGCTTTGAACGATAACCTTCTGCTTCAACAAAAATTTCGTAATCGCCTGGTCTTAGCTCAATTCCGTCCTTGTACTTTGGAGCAATGTTCATGATTCTGATTTTGGGATCATCGACATTGGTCTCAATTGTCAGATCATATTTCTCGGATGCCTGAGAAGAAGATGCTGCAGTTGCGGTGGTTGTCGCTGTGACGCCTTCTCGGACGGCTGCTTTTATCGTGTCTACGCTTTGGTTTTCGGGAAACTTAATCCGCACCGGTTTAATGATTTCAGATAACTTTGCATAAACCTTGCTGGCAGCTCTAGGTAAGGGGGTTGTTTGAAGAATCTCTCGGCCTGCACTGACGATAGAAGCTGAGTGAGTGAGACCAGCCGACGCCATAATGGCCGCTAGCATGAAAAGCATTAGGAATCTATGCATCTTCCAAGAACCAGAGGTAAAGGTCATTGATGACAAAAAGGGAGAGCTCGTCTATTGATTCTGGGCCTTCGATCGCTCCAAAAAAACGAAGCCGGCCATAAGCGAGCATAAAAAGAAGGAAGCCGATAACCCCCCAGAGAGTCACGGTCGCGATTCTTCCAATCGTCCGCTGGATTGAGGAGCAATCAGCTTGTTTTCGATAGGCCTCGATCTGCGTTTCAACGAAATACTCAAGAAATATTGACGCCACAATAAAGAAAAGTAGAGCTTCTATGGATTGAAGACTTTTCCCCAGCAGTGAAGTGATCAGGAAGGTCAGCGCTACACCTAGTGCGATCGACAAAGGGAATGCCAAGGCTTGCGAAAGCTTGTAAGGTTTCTCGTCTCGATGCCAGAAGGTTAGATAGTTCAGGCCCCAGATGACGGGCAGGGCGGCGACCAGTAGAACATCAATGAAAACTTCTTCAGCAACTCCGAATCTACTTTGTCTTGCGAACGCTGTAACGATGATGAGGGTGATGCCCCACGCGAGAATGCTTTCCTTGATTTTAAGAACGAAAAAAATGTTGAAACCTCCCTGTAGATACGAAGCACTCAGACTATCGAATTCCCTCGATCACAAATCAAAACCACCGGAATGGGGCAGGTAAGCGGCAGTTCAGCCAAGTCTGGGATCGAGAAGTTATCAGACCGGCTATCAATATGCGAGCGGGTCGGGCAGCCAAAGTCACTGATTTAACACGATTTATCAATCTGAATGACTGCATCACGACTTGAGGCTATTAAGCGAAAGCGAGCATTATCTTGCTCCCGCGTGCTTTATATAGGGTCATCGGATCAAGCATTCAGGTCTCCAGTGGTGGCAGAAAATCTGTCAACAGATTTTCCAATCCGATTTATCCATCAAGGCTTAAAAGCCGACATTCCGTAAGCGACCGGTGATCCTATCTTGATCCTGGCGCTGCCAAGGTGAGGATAGTATCCACTTATTTTCTAGTGGACACTTAACATGAACGATGGCGCTGTGCCCATCGACAACAACTGGGTGGAAACCCAGATCCGGCCATGGGCGCTAGGTTGTTCCAACTTGCTGTTCGCGGTGTCACTGCGCAGTCGTCAGCTACCAGCAGCTGTCATGACTCTGATCCAATCAGCCAAGCTGAACCGAGACGATCCTCATGCCTACCTAAAGGATGCGCTGGCTCGCTTGCCTACGCGGGAAAACAACGCCATCGGCGAGCTATTATTCTACAACTGGAAGCCGGCTAAACCTGACAAGGTATGATCACCGGCCGCTTACTTTTGAGAGGGCGTAAATGCTCACTTTCGCTTGGCAGACCGGGGCTCAATGTCAGCTTTGCGAATAGAGATTCAGAGAACTCTGAATTTTTGCTTTCCTCAGCGAGTCCGAATGTCCGCTTTGCGACCAAGCCGAGCTTCCCAAACTTTCAAACAAGAGCGAACTTTCTCGCTACTAAAGCACTCAGCGACCAAAAATAAATTAAACGTTCATGGTCGCTGTTCGCCATTGATTCTATTAGTCCCAGATTGGCGCAAAGTCCGGATCTGCTATTCGATGATTACTATTCAACATTGTTATTTCAGACAGTTCGTTGGCAGATAAAACCAAGTCCATTCCCTTCAGATTCGATGCCAGGTGCGCTCGTTTGGTAGATGAGGGAATCGCCACAATATCCCTTTGTCCGGGAACAAGACCCTTCACATTCTCGCCCAGCTTGAGCACAGTGCCTGCACCGTCAACGCCGGGAACGTGATCGATATTCCAGTTCTCTCGCCAGTGTGGTTTACACCAGCACTCTGCATCTCCTCCAGTTCCCGGAGCAGACCCTCCCTTCCGGTCTGAAGGGCGTAGCGGTGCATTAGGCCGTAGCTGGTTCGCGGTTATCCAGTGTTGAAGAAATCCGGGTCAGGAGCAGGGCGCTCAGTACAATAACCCCACCAATCCAGGGCGTGTTCATCAGCCCCATATCCTCGACCACGTGCCCACCGAGCCAGGCGCCGCCGGCAATGCCGATGTTGAATGCGGCGATGTTTAACCCGGATGCGACGTCAACGGAATGGGGCGTATACCGCTCAGCAAGCTGGACAACGTAGACCTGCAGGCCCGGCACGTTACCGAAGGCAAAGGCACCCCAGACAAGCAAGGTGATGACTGCTGCAATGGGATTGTAGGCTGTGAAGGTGAGTACAAAGAGGATGGCGGCCAGGCCAGCGAAAATGATGTACAACGCCGAGGTCGGCCCGAGGCGATCAGCCAGCTTGCCGCCCCAGATGTTGCCAGTGGCTACAGAGATGCCATAAACCAGAAGCAGTAGACTGACCATGCCAGGCGCAAATCCGCTGACATCCTCCAAAATAG
The DNA here is from genome assembly GCF_030549045.1 of Marinobacter sp. 1_MG-2023. Classification (NCBI taxonomy): domain Bacteria; kingdom Pseudomonadati; phylum Pseudomonadota; class Gammaproteobacteria; order Pseudomonadales; family Marinobacteraceae; genus Marinobacter; species Marinobacter sp. 1_MG-2023. The sequence goes on from NZ_JAUOST010000004.1 coordinate 9,374, forward strand.
GTGTCAGATAGGTGAAGGCCGTGAAGGTACCGCCATAGCCGACGGCGGTCATGGCGTACACCAGGAGCAGTCGCGGATGGGTGATAACTTCAAGCTGTTGGCCAAGCGTAGCTGGCGCTGATTTCTTCAGGTTTTTTGGCACCAGTAGCGCGCTGCCAATGAGTGCAATGGTACCCAGGGCAGCGACGGTCAGGAACGTAGCGCGCCAGCCGAAGGTTTGTCCGATAAACGTGCCCAGTGGAACGCCTGTCACCAGTGCAACCGTGAGGCCGGTGAACATGATGGCGATGGCGCTGGCCTCTTTGTCTTTCGAAACCAGGCTGGTGGCAATCGTTGAACCGATCGAGAAGAACACACCGTGAGCGAGCCCGGTGAGGATTCGAGCAGTCATCAGCGAAGCGTAATTTGGGGCCATCCAGGCAAGCACATTGCCAATGATGAACAGACTCATCAGCGACAGCAGCACCCATTTACGATTCCAGCGACCCGTTAATGCGGTAAGTACAGGGGCGCCAACGGCGACCCCCAGAGCATACAAGCTGACCAGGAGGCCAGCCGAAGGAAGCGTAACGCCCAGATCCTGGGCAATAGTTGGAACCAGTCCGACGATCACGAATTCGGTGGTTCCAATTGCAAAAGCACTTAACGTCAGTGCGAATAGTGCAATAGGCATAACGGTTCTCCATTGGAGTTGATTGACGTTGCCTAGTGTGGTCTTCCATACTTTTGCGATAAACAGTGCTTTTTGAAAATTACTTTTACGGATAATGAAAATGAAAAGTCGTTCGGACGATCTCCACTTCCTGCTCGCGGTGGTGGACAGTGGCAGCTTCAGTGGCGCAGCGGAGCAACTGGAGGTATCCGTAACCCGGGTCTCCCGCGCGGTTACCCGCTTAGAGCAGTCCCTTAACACCACGCTTCTGAATCGAACCACCCGAAAAGTAGGGCTGACAGAGGAAGGGCGCCTGTTTGTGGAGAAGGTGCGAGGTGGTTTGGCCGCACTGGAAGAGGCGGAGGAGCAACTCGCCATTCGCAAGCAACGGCCGGCCGGGCGTTTGAGGGTAGACGCCGCAAACCCGTTTCTGTTGCATCAGATCGTTCCGCACGTTCGGGAATTCAGGAACGTTTATCCGGACCTCGAGCTCGAACTGACGGCGAGCGACACGATCGTTGACCTCCTGGAACGTCGAATCGACATCGCCATTCGGATCGGCGCACTGGATGACTCCACCCTCCACGCCCGGGTACTCGGTCGTTCTCCGCTGTCAGTGGTTGCATCACCGGAGTATCTGGAACGTCGAGGTGGGTGTGCCGCGCCTGCCGACCTCCAGGAACACGACATTATTGGTTTTACCGCCCCGGAGTCGTTGAATATCTGGCACCTGGGAGAGGGAATGAGGATGAGACCGACCATTCGAGCGAGCAGCGGCGAAGCGGTGCGCCAGCTTTGCCTACAGGGCAACGGAGTTGCCTACCTGTCCCGCTTTATGATCGCCAATGACCTCGAAAAAGGAGACCTGGTGGAGCTGCTGGATGGCTACGTAGTCCGGCCGAATCCCCGGGAGTTGGTCAATGCGGTTTATTACCGGAATACGACGTTGTCGGCGCGTATTCAGGTGTTTCTGGACTTCTTTGCCCAGCGTTGGACGAATCTTTGAGAAGTGAAGCCTTTGAAATTCCCAGTAAGGATGGCTAACGCCATCCTTACTGGTCACGCTGGTCACTCCTGGATTTCGGCCGAAAACACCTCAACCAGGTAATCAATCATTGCCCGGACTTTAAGGGGTAGCCGCCGATCAGGCGAGAACAGCACGTATAGCCCGCCTGGCTCCAGAGGTGGGTGGTCCAGGCTCAGGGATATCAGTTCGCCGTTGGCCAGGGCATCTGCCACGATGAACTCGGGTTGATAGATAATGCCCTGGCCCCGAATGGCGGCCGCCATCAAGGCATCGCCATTGTCGGCTCTGAGGTTGCCCTTTACTGGAACCTCTATTTCGCCATGGTGGCCAAACGCCCAAAAACCCTTGCTCTGGAACGGAGACAGGGTATAACTCAGGCAGTTGTGGCTGGATAAATCCGACACGCGTTGAGGTGTGCCGTGCTTGGCGAGGTAATCCAGCGAGGCACAGACTTTCATGGGGCTATCTCCCAGGCGCCGCGCTCTGAGATCGCTGTCCGCCAGATATCCCACGCGGAAAATCAGGTCCCAGCTGCCGTCAAATAGATTGTGCCGTGAATCACTCAGCCCCAGTTCAACGTCCACCATCGGGTAGCGCTCGGTAAACCCGGGGATCAGTGGAGCAATGAACCGAAGCCCGAAGGAGAGCGGAACATTAACCCGCAAACGCCCTTTTGCTTCTTGCCGCTGGGCGGAGATGTCAGATTCCACTTCGTCCAGATCCTGAAGAATACGCTGGCATCCTTCCAGATATTCTCTGCCAGGATCGGTCAGGGACAGCCCTCTGGTTGTCCGATGGAGCAGCTTGACTCCAAATCTCGCTTCAAGGGCATCGACATGTTTGGTCGCCATAGCCGGAGATATTCCTAGCGTCCGTCCCGCAGCTGACAAACTGCCGCGAGAGGCCGCCTGGACAAAAACACGCATACTGGTATACCGGTCCAATGTTTACTTCCTACTCTCAGTTAAAGCTCTCCAGTGATTATAGCCGGTTCTAACACACAGATGCGTTGACTATAGTGCAGGGGCTGGAAACTACACAGGCACTCTTTTCCTTAATTATTGATACCCCCTAGATAAATCAGGAGTGACGTTTTGGCTAAACCCCAAGCGAGAGAGCTCGAAGTAAAAAGGCGTTCGTGGGTGACGAAAAACATGCTCCGAATCACCCTCGGCGGCAATGGGCTGGAAGATTTTCCACAAGGGCAGGAGAGTGCCTATATCAAACTGCTGTTTCCTCAAGGCGGTGACGCTCGCCCCTTGATGCGAACCTACACTATCCGCGATCAGCGCTCCGAAGAAATCGACGTCGATTTTGTCATACACGAGGACCATGGTCCGGCGTCTGCCTGGGCCAGTGAAGCTGAGCCCGGAGACAGGATTCTTGTGGCAGGCCCCGGGGCACGGAAGCTTGTCAGTCAAGACGGCGACTGGTTCCTGCTGGCAGCTGACATGACGGCACTTCCGGCCCTTAGCGTCAATCTGGAACAACTCCCCGCGGATGCTCGCGGTTATGCGGTGATCGAAGTTCGCGAGGAGGGCGACATTCAGACCTTGAAGCACCCGCCTGGACTGGAAACCCACTGGGTCATCAACCCAAAACCATGCCCTGAGGGGCGCCCTCTATTGGAGAAAGTGCAGTCTTTGGCTGTTATGCCGGGCACACCTTCGGTATGGGCAGCCTGTGAATTCGGCTCTATGCGTGCCTTAAGGCAGTATTTTCGCCAGGTTTTTGATGTGCCGAAAGCCCAATTCTATGTGTCCAGCTATTGGAAGATCGGCCAGACGGAAGATGGGCATAAGATAGCAAAACAAAGTGATAGCCAGGACTCTGCAGCTTCACGTTAGTCAAATGCGTTATCAAGATTCAAAGAGGATAACCCGTGTCGGGATGTAAAAGTGCCAAGAGCGTTCAACCCGTGTTTTTTATCCCGCATGGAGCGGGCCCTTGCTTCTTTATGGACTGGAATCCCTTCGGCACTTGGCATGGCATGGAAAATTTTCTTCGCAGCATTGAGACTTCTCTCCCGCAACGGCCGACAGCGATTGTCCTGATTTCGGCTCATTGGCAGGCACCGAAGTTCAGCGTAACGGCAGCGGAGCAACCGGGCTTGATCTATGACTATTACGGGTTTCCGGAGCACACCTACCAGTTGAAATACCCTGCTAAAGGCTCGCCTGCATTGGCTCAGCGTGTGAGTGATCTACTGCATGATGCCGGCCTGGAGGTTCATCAGGAAGCGGAGCGAGGGTTTGACCACGGAATGTTCATTCCACTGAAGGTGATGTTTCCCAAGGCAGATATTCCTGTTGTACAGCTTTCACTCAGGCATGGGCTTTCTCCGGCTGCGCACCTGGAGGCCGGCAAGGCGTTGTCCCCGCTCCGCAAAGAAGGTGTATTGATCATCGGTAGCGGAATGAGTTTCCACAACATGTCCGGATACGGAGATGACCGCTTTACCACAGCCTCCGAGCAGTTCGATGCCTGGTTGAAAGAAACGATCCAATCAGGTCCGGATAAGAAGTTTCAGCATTTACAAGATTGGACGCTTGCTCCTCATGCATTGGAGTGTCATCCCAGCGGAGAGGAAGAGCATCTGATTCCGTTAATGGTTGTTTCTGGTGCAGCTAATGAAGACCCTGGGATCCAAGTTTACTCAGAACGAGTTATGAAAACACAACTCTCAGCCTTTCGGTTTGGGTGAAGCGAACTGTCGTCCAGGCAGCACTTAATCTGTCGTCCAGCTCAAGAAGCGGATTTTTCCAACTCGGGGTGGACCTAATACGGGGGCAGGTCATTGGAGGCTGCTACACTCAATTCAAACCATCGCGGAATTTTCCTAGGAGTGTCCTGGCCAATGCACATATTGCAGCTTGGTTTGTCACTGCTTCTGTTTATCTCTGTTGGTGTGGCCGCCAAAAACGACACTCTGGACGCGGCGGCATCGGATCCGAAAAAACTGGGTTTTATGCAAGGTTTTCCTCCGCCACCAGACAAACTGGTAACGCAGCCAGACTCCAATTTCTTCAGTTTTCCGAAGCTCCGTTGGACCGTTTGCCATTTTCGCGAACTTTTGCCGACGGAGCAGGTTAGCCGTGGAATTGGCGCACCGGTTCTCCTTGAGTACAACCTCAATGAGGCTGCAATCGATGCGCTGACGTTTACACCTATGGGCAGCAGCGAAACGATGACGTGGGAAGAGTCGCTGGCAGCAAACTTTACCGACGGCATGCTCATCATTCATGAAGGAAAGATTGTCTACGAGCGGTACTTCGGCTGCCTCGACGAGACCGGCAAGCACGGAGCTATGTCGATGACCAAGTCGATGACGGGCCTGCTTGCGGAAATACTCGTGGCAGAAGGAAAGCTGGACGACAATGCACTGGTTTCCTCCATCGTTCCAGAGCTTGCCGATAGTGCATTCGGGTCCGCAACCGTCCGGCAGGTGATGGATATGACCACCGGGCTTGCCTATAGCGAAGACTACTCCGATCCCGACGCCGACATCTGGATATACTCCAGAGCAGCCAGCCCGTTTCCAAAGCCTACGGGCTATGAGGGGCCCGATGGTTACTTCGAATACCTTCAAACTGTTAAACCCGAAGGCGATCATGGTGATGCGTTCCATTATAAAACGATCAACACAGACGCCCTTGGCTGGATAATCTCCCGTGTATCCGGTTTGGAAGTAACCGAGCTGCTGTCAGAGCGCATATGGCGTCGGATGGGGGCCGAGCAGGATGCCTACATTACGGTAGACGGCAAGGGCACACCGTTTGCCGGCGGCGGTCTGAGTGCAGGCTTGCGAGATCTGGGGCGCATAGGCTTGCTGATGCTAAACGAAGGCGAAATTAACGGCCAGCGACTGTTTCCATCAAAGGTGGTTGCCAACATTCGTAAGGGTGGCAGTAAGAACGATTTTGCAAAGGCCGGCTACACGACCCTGGAAGGCGGCAGCTATCACAGCATGTGGTGGCTGCTTCACAACGAGCACGATTCGTATGCGGCCCGAGGCGTCCATGGGCAGACGATCTATGTCGATCCGAAGGCCGACATAGTAATCGTCCGGTTTGCTTCCTATCCAACAGCGAAGAACGGAAAGATAGATCCGACTTCCTTGCCAGCTTACCAGGCAGTGGCCGAGTACCTGTTGTTGGGGCGGTAATTATTCTTTAGCGTTTTCTGTGGTCGTCCATAAGCGCCACTTTAACAAACCAGCATACCGTACTGCGCATAATGTATATTATGTTAAATGGTGTATTTTATAGCTGTTAATCCTGTGTGTCTTTTGGGCGTACGTCTCAACAACCCAGAGAACTCTCCAGAGAGCTCTGCTAAGGCTCTTTTGCCAGTTCTAAGCACTTGCGCGACTACACTCGGTAACGTTAACCGCGCCCTTTGTAACTTTGGAAACCTGATTTTTGTCATGATTTGGTTATATAGTCTCCGGTCCAAAAATAATAGTCATATAATGACGAGGTCTATAATCAATGAACAAAAAAGCAACCGTGTTTGCAGGGTTCCTGATTTTTCTGTGCAGCTTCCCTGTTTTGGCAGATACCATCAAGCTTGGGTTTAACTATCCGGAGTCTGGTCGTTACAAAGATTTGGGTCTGCAACAAAGACTCGCTGCATTTCTGGCTGTAGAAGAAATAAACAACGCCGGCGGGATTCTTGGTAAGAACGTCGAGCTGGTTATTCGTAATACAGCCGGGTCGCCCGAGCGTGGCGTCACCAATACTGAAGAGCTCATCAAGCAAGAAAAAGCGGACATGATTTTTGGTGGTGCTTCAAGCGCTGTGACGATTGCCTCTGGCAAAGTCGCAAAAAAACTGGGCCGCCTCTATTTTGGTACAACAACCTCCGCGAATGCCACAACTGGTAGCGAGGGACACGACCATATGTTTCGTGAGTACCCTAATGCCTGGATGACGGCAAACGCACTTGGCAGTTATCTCACCTCCACATTTGATGACGCAAAGTATTTCTACGTTACCGCCGACTACACCTGGGGCTGGTCATCGGAAGCCTCCATCCGCAAGTTTACGAACACCTCTGACACAGAGACCCATCCCCATGCTCTGACCCCGTTCCCACGAGCGTTTATCAAGGATTTCAAAAAAGCTCTTACGGAAGCTGACGCAAGTGGAGCTGATGTGCTCATTCTTGTTTTATACGGTGATGATCTGGTCAGAGCGCTCAAGGTTGCCTATGAGATGGGCCTGAAAGACAAGATGAAAATCGTATTGCCCAATATTACTCTGGGAATCGCCCAGAATGCAGGCGCAACCATTATGGAAGACGTTATATCCACCACGCCATGGGAGTGGATGATCCCCTATCAACTGGGATTTGTCCGTGGTCAGGAATTTGCGGAGGCGTTTACTGAGAAATACGGCGTAAGGCCAACCTCTACAGCAGCCACTGCCTATGGCATCGTCTATCAATACAAAGACGCCGTCGAGCGTGCCGGCACTACAAAAACGCAGGAACTTATAAAAGCGCTCGAGGGTCACGAATTCACCCTACTGAAAGACACTCAGCAATGGCGTGCCTTTGACCATCAGAACCTGCAAACGGTTTATGTTGTTCGTGGTAAAAAAAGGGATCAGGTTGTAAACGATCCTCTGCGTAGCGATTTTTTTGAAGTGATAGGATCACTTGAAGGCGATAAAGCCGCACAGACCCTGACTGAATGGCAGGCAGAACGCACGGGTGCGAACAAGCCGCCACATTTGTAATATCTTCTTAACGCTTACATCGGGGCGAGTAGACTCGTTGCTACTTGCCCTAATTTCGCCTTTCCCATGTTCTGAAATCGATAAAACCCAGCCCCGTTTCTCACTTCTGATACGACTCCAATCCGGTAAACCGAACGGTTTTGGCTCGGGCAGCACTGTTGCTCCACAAAAAAAATCAATAAACTTGAATGACCGCTCAAGAAATGCTTGAATGATCACTCAAAATAAATGGAGCGACCTATGATTAAATTATTTTTTCACCCCACGCCCAACCCTTTGAAAGTTGCCCTCTACCTGGAAGAAACGGCCCTGCCCTATGAATTGGTACCGGTCGACACCTTGAAAGGCGAGCAGCATTTACCCGCATTTCGCAGTATCAATCCTAACGGCAAAGTGCCCGCCATTGACGACAACGGCGTTCGCGTTTTCGATTCCACCGCCATTTTGCTCTATCTCGCCGAGAAGTCCGGAAAATTGGGTGGTGCCCCTGAGGATCGCGCCGAAATTCTGTCATGGATGATGTTCATTTCAAGTGGCGTCGGCCCCTATTCCGGTCAGGCAGTTCATTTCAAACATATGGCGCCAGAAAAACTTCCATATGCCATCAATCGCTACGAGCGGGAGACCCAGCGTCATTATGAGGTGCTGGATAAACACCTGGAAAACCGCGATTACCTGGTTGGCGAGAGCTTCAGCATTGCGGATATCTCCGCTTGGGGATGGATCGACAAGGGGCCCTTCATTCTGGGTGAGGACGGGATGGCAAACTACCCGAACCTGAAGCGTTGGTTTGACAGCATTAACAGCCGCCCTGCCGCTGCGCGAGCACGTGAGGTGGGTAAGGACCTCGACTTCAAGACGGAACGTGACGAAGCTGCAAGGCGTGAACTGTTTCCACAGAACTACCCGAAAGCTTGAGTTATTGCGCAGCCTGCAAATGTCACCGCAGGCTGCGCCCGCATGTTTCAGCCCCGGTTAGAGGCAATAGCCACCTTCAATTCTCCCTGACGGCCTCCAAGCCAAAGTTAAGGCTTGAAAATTAAAACCCGAGGCAAGATGTTGCCCCTTTCGCCACCCCCTCTGAGAGTAAACCCCGATGCCATCCAATACGTTGTGCGCCTGGGATCAGCTTGTATATCAAGATAGTCACCCCAGGCTCGGGCTGCAGGTGGGTGGGTTGAAGCGGCACCCAGCGTCATGTTCCAAAGTCCTGTCGACGGATCGAGACGTCCCACACCTAAAGTGGGGTGCCGCCCCCCTGCTCCGCAAAATGCCACTATGCCTACGTCACCTCTTTGGTTTGGACTGATTGCCGGGTAAGCCCATGCGCGGTCAGAGTTCCACAAGTCCGGCTCATCGATGCGTTCGTTTGTTGTTCCATCAACGCGCGCTACTCGAACATAGGGAAACGGATGCAGAGCGTCGGCAGAGGCTGTCCAGGCAAATCCGAGAACGCCATCGGAACTCCAGCCGCCAGTTATCCTGTCGTCCAATCGGTTCATCCATGCGCTGGTAGCGTCGGTACTGGAGGTGTATGGCCCATTACTCCAAGGCGTAACCAGCACTGAAACCTGCGAAACATCACTTTCAGAGTCGGGCCAGCGGAATATTTCAAGCGACGGTCGGCTGGTGCTCAGGCTTGCAAAAATGGCCGTACTGCCCTCACCTCGAGCAAAGCGTAGAGATCCGAACCCGGTCGTTGACCAGGCTTCACGAGTGAGTTTTTCGCGGGCGTTGAGCTGGTCGAGCGGCAGCCTCAAAACGACGGCTTTTTGCCAGCGATTCGAGGTTGTTGAATACACGTTGAATGAGAGCAGAAGGTTGGCATCTGTTTCTGCCATGTCCGGATAATCCAGCCATACGTGATCCCAGTTTTCCTCTATGTCCTGAGGGCGAGTGTCCCACCACGTCCAGGTGCCCGGCTTGCCGGACGAACTGACGGCCACACGAATCATGTTGCCGTTGCTGTTTGCGGAAAACTGCAACAACCATATCCAGAGGCGGCGCGATTTACAGTAGTGGATAAGTTGATCGCAGCAAAAACCGGCATCCACCGGGGGCAGCTCTGTGTATGGGTCGATGAACTTCCAGGTTTTCCCTCCTGTTGTTGAGCGTGAGCAAAACCAGTTTCCGGTCACGATTATCCGTTTCCCCGAACTTGCCAAGCTGGGCTCTGTGATGGTTCCGGCCTGGCCGCCAGTTGCTGATAGGTCGAGTTCAAAGTTGTCGACAATGGTTGTCATGATCAGCGCCCGGGCTCGGGAGGTGGCTCATCCTTGATCTTTGCTTCAGGCGGCCTAGCCCTTTCAGGGGCCTGCTCGGATGTGTTGCTTTCTGGGTACGCTGACCGGTTAAGAGTTCTCAGGTTCGGTCCCGCTGCTTTGCGGTTTGGTGAGATGTTTGAATCTTTTTCATCAAAATCTGGTTTGCAGACCTCGTGCTTATCTGCGTGATGCCCTTTCTCATGCTGGCACTCCGGTTCCTGTGGGCTGGTGGTGTGAGCTTTTTCAGTGCCTTGCTGCTTTTTGTCCGCCATTTACGCCACCATTAAACGAGTCAGATACCCGCCCATTACGGTCCAGAACAGTATGCTGTACCACTTTTCCCCGATGTCGCGATTGATTTTCCGGCCGAGTAAGGTACAACCGGCCATAACCGGGACCAATGCGCCAGCCAGTAAAAGATGGCTCGTGGAAATCAGGCCGGATTGACTGAATACCAGAGCTTTTGTCATGTCGCCCACCATGGAGACCAGAGACGCGGCCCCAACGAAGTAAAAACGCTCCAGCTGGAGGCTCCGGAGAGCAACGCCTTTCAAGGGGCCGGATGTACCCGAGAAACCGGAGGTACTGCCGGAAAGAAAGGCCAGGAAAACTGCCCACGCTTTGCGAACAGGCCCTTGGACAAAGAAGTCCCCGGCAAGTGTAAGCAACAGCATGGTTGCGACCGCATAGCGAACCCACACCTCTGGCATTTGCAGCATCAGGATTGCGCCCAACGCACTCCCAACCATAACGGCAACCACAATCAATGCAGACGAGGCCCAGGGTAGTGTGTTTCTGTAAACGATCACCTTGGCTATGTTGTTACACGCCAGAAGCAACGCAGCCACAGCAATCCCCTCACGGGTTCCGATGGCGAGCATCAGGCCTGGCACAAGAACCAGTGATCCGCCAAGCCCGGCGGCGGCCGAGAGCAAAAATGAGGCCGGAATAACCAGCGTCAGGATAACTATAGTCAGTGCATCAAATTCCATGGGTGGCTTCCTTCTTTAAATAGAAAAACTCAGGGAAAGAGTTGGGTTCCGGGCCTGCGCCAGACACTGATGACCCGAGCTGCTGCGTGCGGCCAATGCCGAACCAGGTTTTCCACTCGCTCCAGTGCGCCAGCGGGAACTGCCGAAAACGGATCTGCTGTTGATCCGGCGATCGCTATAAGCAGAACGCGGTGCCCGGTGGGCACTGCTGAGAGGTCAATGTTGATAGAGACAGCACGTGGCATACGCGCAGCCAGTGGAACCTGCAATCTGTGCAGAGGCATGCCGTCAGCGGCAAGCGGCACATTCCATCCCGCTGGTATTGGCTGTGGCGCGCCGCCGGTAAGGCTCCTGGCGAAGGGGATGAGATCGGAGCAATCGGTTGCCAACAAAATGTTCTGGGACGGATCAGAGCGCCACAAAAGCACAACGAACGCACCGTTAGCCGCGACCGGCCTTGTGTCACGGTGATGCAATAACACGTCCACAGTGCTTCGCTCTCGAAAAACCCGCCAAACATTATTGGTATCTCGCTGCGGCACTACGGTCTCCATCAGGTCTATTTCAGAACCTGGAAGATCGGGGACTGCTGCGTTTTGCCAGGGAGCCCGATAAACGCCGGGAGCGCCATTTTCATCCTGAGCATTGGCCATCACAGCTGTCCATAACGCAGCATCTACTCGCCGGGATCCGGGCGCTGGAAGTGTTAGCAATCTGCGGTGTCTCTCCACCAGGTCACCAAACTGGTCACTCCATTGGCCATTGGGAATGACACTCGGATAAATCCAACGAAAAGCCGTCTGGAATGTCCAAAGCTGGTAGCGAAGATTGCTGTTCCGGAGAATGGAACCACGGAAAGACGGCGGGGTTGCAACCGGTGCCTCGGGGCGGATACAGATGTCGGGGCTGGCGAAAAAGGGTTCTGCTGTTGCGCCTGGCCGCCGCCTGGGATTCTGCATCGGTGTCGGGAACATCCGGCGGTCGTCCCGGGCGTGTACCCGCAGATAAGTGCGGCTCGGTTCATCGGCTGCAAGGTTTACTTCCCATACGCCACGGGATTGCAACGCCGCTCGCAGAAGGCGGGGTGAGCCTGCTGCGCCGGCAGGATCAGTCCATACAGTCAGGTCCTGAACGGTGGATTCTGGCAGACCATTCACAAACAGTTGCCATGGGCCGTGAGCGTTACCGGCTATTTTGGTGGCACGCCAAACCGCTGACGCGGTGCCCACATACACGGCGCTGGCGTTGGCCGGATCGACAACAACCGAATACGCCGGATCGATGGGACCGTTCAGTAACGGCGGGACTGGCGGCAGGACCTGCCCCAGACCGGTCAGGCGAAATCCGCCTGCGGCATTGTCAAAATAGTAGCAGGTGTCCTGAGCCACATCCGGTGGAACCGCAGCCACGGCGGCATTTGGGGGCGAAGCAGGGATTGCAGGTGTCCACTGGCTGGTCTGGCCGGTTCCCGTAACGTAGAAATCGCTCGTTCCGGGCACCGGTTCAATATCTGTAAAAAACGTTGCTTTCGGCAGGACCAATGGTGCAGCAGGAGCCAGCGTAGCCGGCGATAGCAAGATCGTCGACGTCCAGCGCCCGGGATTGTCTAAGCTTTCCTGGTATCGGACAACACCTTGATTAAACAGTGCAAGAACCGTGCGTTCATCTGCCCATTTCACCGTGACAATTGGCCCAAGCCCGCCGGCCGGCACGCCAAAGGCCAGGTTTGCGGGTGTGCTGGGCCCCCGTCCGCCCGTGCGTGGATCTCGGGCCTGTACAAACCCGCCGGCCGCGCTGGCATCCAGAACTCTCCAGATATTGGGGTTGCGGGTTCCCAGGTTATCCGTGATCCAGACCCGGTTGGTGCCCAAGGCAATTCGGCCAAGGTTTCCCGCCGCACGACGAATGGCGGCAATGCCTGAATAGAAATTACTGGCGGCGAATTCTGCGTCACTGCCAGTCGGGTCACGCGGGTTCGGGGGTATGCACGGCGGCACGTAGCTTGCGGAAGGATCACAAGCCCAGTCCGCAGTGTTAAACTGCCCCATCACATAATGCGACTGCACCGGATGGAAAATGACACCACCGCCATCGCCCTGCATGTTCGTTTTCATTTCCCAGACTGTGCTGCCTACCCTCACCTGTCGACCGTTGTCCTGGCAGCCCAGCATCGCGAAGTGACTGGAGGTCGGGTGATTTGCGCAAAATACCGACTCGATGGAGGCTAGCCCCACGTTCTTTGCTGCAAATGTGTTGATTTGTCCGTTACGCAGGGAAACGAACACACCTCCGTCGCATCCTACCCAGATCTGGTTCGTTCCGTCGGGATTGTTGGCCTTACGCAGGCTGTGAACGTCAGGGTGAACTGTGTGGCCAATGAGCCCCGGTCCCACAGGACCCTCGGATGTGTTGGTGATTTGATCAGAAACGCCCGGCGAAGGAATCAGATTGTTTCCGCTGACATCAAAGGCCCAGATAGAGGCGTTCCAGTTTGTCAGCCAGATGAGAGATCCACCGATGTAGACGCGGTCGATTCTGGCCGGAGGGGAACTGTCGGATGCCCGGGTAGTAACCACTATGGCTTGGTCATAATCCCGCTGTCCCGGCCAGAGATCAGCCGTGGTGGGCACATTGTTGAGTGGGGTAGCGTTGGGCACCGCGGGCGCAATCGCACCGGGATTCGCAATCTGCCAGACGTGAGCAACAAGGGGGGAATTATCGGCGAAAGGGTTGGTATCCACCTCGCCCAGCACGTAGATTCGGTTGTTATCGTCGTTTACGGCGAGGCTCATTCGGCCGAGCAGGCGACTGATCACAGGCACTGCCGGGGGCGGTAGAAAGTTCATCGTTGCCCAGGAAAAGCTATTGCCGTTGTCATCGGAGAAGGCAACGCCTGTGTGGCTGAAACAGACGAACAGCCGATTGCCTACGTAGCAGAGATCAGTGGGGTCGACGAACTGGATCGCAACACCTCGAGCAGGCGGCACTGCCGGTGCGGGTGGGAACTGCAGCGGGATCCATGCGAAGGCCAGATTGGCACCTACCATGGATCGTGTGCCCCGGAACAAGCCGCCGGATGTTGCTGCGATAACCTGATCTGTATCCGAACCGGCGACTGCACCAGGGACTCTTACCATACGAACAACAGAAACACCTTCCAGCCTGTCGATGCCGGTTATCGTTTCCCAAGGATCAGCATTCAAAGCCGTATGTGCTGGACCCCAGGCCGCGAGAATGCCCATACCAAGGGTTGGTGCCGAGCCAGCCGAATCCTGGGCCGCACCAATTTCCCCTGTGCCTACCATCACAAAATCAGCTACCGCATCGGCACCAAATGACACCAACAGACAGCCGGTAGCAAAAGCACTGGTATGGCCACCCATTCGTCTCGGCTCATTGGCCCAGCCACCAAGCGGTTCCCAGGTTGCGCCGCCATCGCCAGTGTACCAAACGCCACCTTTGGCCGTTCCTGCATAGGCCCGCAAGCCATCGGGGCTGACGGCCAGATCGCGGACTCGCCCGGATACTCTGGGGCGTCCATTCGCTTGCCCTTGCCTGACAACCGAGGGACCTATGGGGACCCAGCGATTAGAGTTATTAACGGCAAACGCCATGGGTGCAGGCCCAGCCATCGGTGACGGCCCCGGTGCTCGACCAGGCTCATCAAATTCGCCAATTCCCGCCTGTGACATGAATGCACTTAACGACGCCGACAGGGCCTGGCGGTCTACAAAACCTGTACTCCCCTCGAGAAAGGCATCTCGAGCCGTTGAATTTTTTTGTTTTTTGGCTTTCCTGTCTCGCCTGCGCTTCCATGCTTTTTCCGCGGAAATGCGAGGATCGGTGGATGCGTTGGTCATGATTCATCCTCCTCGATTATGCGAATCCAGCCTTCCTGAAATTCATGAGGCATGCGCGGTAACAAGGCAGATTGGCTCGCAGACACGATTGGATCATCTCTCCATGTCAGCGGCCCCGTTCGTTTAGTGAATTGTTGTCGATCTCCCAACAGATTCACCTTCGGCAGTCTGATTTCCTCCGGGTCCACCAGCACCGGCCCTACTCTTACTGAGGGAATAACACGTTTCAGCCCCTGGTTGATCCACGCATCGTTCAGCGCCAGGGATTTTCTGGGCAATACACCCGACGTCAGGTTTACCTTGCCCGCTGGAAGCATCAGCAAGGTCAGTCGATATGACTGCCCGGGTCGGATATAGAGCGTGTCGTCGCTGAACAAGTAGGGGTGATCCAGGGGTTGAACATCGGGTATGTGGACTTGGCCTAGCAAGCCAAGCTGGCCACGACGGCGACCGGAATCCCGGGCGAGAGCGGCTATGGATTTGTCGACCAGATGAAAATGGTCGTAATTGTCGTCAATGAAATAACCCAGCAACGAATCGTCGCTTCTCTGCAAGTCGCCCAAACGCACAGGAAAAGACTCATCCCGTAAGGCGTCAAAAGCTGCGCGCCTGGCTTTCGCGGTTTCTTCCGAGTCAACCCGAACGTCATCCAGATCATCAGGAATATCGAGCCTTAACGTTGCCTTCACCACGGCAATCGGGCGGCCAACCAGCCCGGCGACTGTTGCCGACCCAAGCGTACTGTAGGTGTCTACTGACCAGAGAGTGGTGTCGATTGCGCGGAGAAGCGCGGTCAGAGAACTTTCCGAGTGAGGAAGTTTGCCGTCGCGCTGCCGGACATCTGACCGGATAACGCCGGCTGCCAGCTTGCCCAAAGGCGTGGCGCTGGGCGGAAGCTCTGCCATGGGGCCAGCTCCCGGCGGTAGTGGCCGCCCCGGTGCAGGTTCCCAGCGCACGGCCCCCGTGAGTTCATGATGGCTGATCTGGCCGAGAGCATTTCCCTTAATATCAAACACCTCCAGCGATTCATCAATGTGATCGCTGAGCAGGAAGCCGGCGACAGGATTGACCGCCAGATCCGGCTCCAACTGATTAACAAAGGCTTCCGGTGCGAGCAAAGGCTCGCCCTGGTAGGCAGGGTCAACCAGACGAAACAGCCAGCGCGCCCCGCCTTGTATCCTTGCCGACATCTTCATGGACGAGGGCTCGTCGCTGATTTCTAATGATGTAATCGTGTGGATGTTGTTGGTGGGCACATCCAGAACTCGCCCGAACGCATCCACCAACCGCAGTGCGCTGAATTTGAGAGTGCCACCAAACAGCGGCAGTGGGTCTGCAACTACTTCCGGGCGATCGTCGGCTTCGGGGGCAGAGAAAAAACCGCCGCGATAGTTAAGCCCTAAAAGCTGTTCGCGGACTCCGTCTAACGAAGCTGAAGCGAGATCCAGTGGCTCCAGAAAATCCGCCAGTGATTCGAGTGAACTTTGCTGTGACACAGTGAGTGACTCATTGGTGGCCTCACGTTCCTGTTCGGCTTTTATCCACCGTTCAATGCCGCTATGAAGTGCTGTGCCAAGCCCCCTGTTGACCGGGCTGCGGCCCGATATCTCTACCAACTGGATGTCAGCCGAATCGCCACGACGAATCATCTCCAGTTGGCCAAGCTCCCAATCGCTGATCCGGGTCGATCCTTCCAGTTCTACACGCCACTCCAGCCATAGGGGGACCCAGGGCTGCCGCCATGCGGTCACCCCCAAGGGGTCCGGGCTGGAGCCTTGGAGGTATGAAGCACGGCTCAGTTCGGCCGCGGCCTGCTTCTTCAACGCGGTCCGGGAAAAAGACACAGAGCGCCAGCTTTCCTCTCCCGGTGCCTGCGGACTGAGTTCGCTCTCGGACAGCGTGTATACCCCACTCCCATCGTAACGCCCATCGATGGAAAACATCCGTAGCATTTCACCTTCGATGCGATGCTGATACTGAACCTGATTCGCTTCTTCGTCCGCAGCAGCGTTGGCCAGCCATCGGCTGCAATAAGGATTCAGCACCATTGCCTCGCGCACGACCGTTAAAACTTCTGGCGGAATGGCACCCGACCCGAGAGTTGGTACAAGGTCGCGGGCTTTAACGACGCCTGCGATACCTTTTTGGGCTTCGTTCGGGTAACGGCACCGCAAACGGCCTTCATCGTCGTGTAAGCCATCGAAGTGGTGACGCAGGCTGGGTCGGGCCCCTTTTATGGCAATAGAGGGCGGTTGAGGGATAAATACTCTGGGGGCTGGCCGCTCCACGGTTCGACGGTTCCCTGGCACAGTTTTAGCCGACTTTTCTTCAATATTGCGTGCGTTTCCGCTGGATTTTTTGCCTGCCGGCCGGAAGATCACCTTGTCCCGCCATTTTGGCACCGGGCTCAGGTTTTTATCATTGCTTTGTGGCCCGAGTTTCGCCCGGCCTTTTCGGCCTACTGTGGTGGCATGTACCGATGCGGAGTCCTCAGCTCTGAGGTGGTCGAGCTTCGCTGCCGGCAAGGGCTTTCCGGGCAAGGAGCTGAACATGTCATTGTGCTCGCGTTCGGCAATATCCCTGAGGCCATCCTGGGTTCCAATCCTGTCAATCAGATCGCTGGTAAAAGCTGCCGCTATCATTTCTGCCGCACGCCGCTGAGACAAGCTGGCTCCTAACGTTTGAGCACCGAGAGCTGTAACCAGGTCGTCGGTATCAAAACCCGCAGAAACAGATAGCGACGCCTTTCTGGGCCGCTCATCAGCGTCTGGTAGCAATGCATCCACGGGCACACCGGTGATCATCCCGTGAAAGAGCGACAGAAATTCAGGTGGTTTCTGAGCAATCAAAACTTTGGATGCTTTTAAAACCGGCAGAGCCATGTCCGGGACAACATCAATGTAAGTGAACGATTCTTCTCTGCCGCGGGCAACGATTTTCGTGGGTGTTGTTTCGGCCGGTTGCTTTAACTTGCCCTTGGCGAGTAACCGCTCTGCAACAGCAAGGTCTGGCTCGTTTCCGGGCGGTTCGGCCTCCGGGTCAAGCTGCCAGCCAAGCTCCGACAATACATCCAGCAGATCCCCCTTGCCGACAGCCAGGGGGTCCTTGTTGCTGTCGGTATGCCAGCCTGCCACCACGTAGGTAGCCACGTTTTTCTCGAAGCCGTCCTTTGCAACTTTCTTCAGGCTGGGCAGATCCTCCAGGGCATCGTGAAAGCCAAACCGCCCTGCACTCGCCTGGTAGGACGCTGTCCACAGGGGCGACCCGCCAATAGTTCCGTCGAGTTGGCCGAAGGTCGGTTTATCCTCATTGTTATTGGTTTCACCACTATATTGGTCCAGTGGTGTTACGGATCCTTTCTTTGAATCCACCACCCAGCCCCGGAGCATGGGTCGTTTGATGCCCACAGGAAACAGCGAGCGAATAACCACCCAGCGGTCGGGAAGTTCGGTCATTTCAAGCTCGCCGCCTGCTGCCGAATCGCCGCCTCTGAGCAACGCATCGGGTAACGCCCAGTGCAGATGTATGCCAGCCTCAGGCAGCGTGCCTTCGGCAAACGGCAATGGATCACCCGGCCCTCCTGTCACGGGTACCAGGGTTTCCCGGTTGCCCTCATTGGCGACGTAGGCCTGAACATCAATGGGAACCAGTATTCGTTTGCTTCGGCGCAGGTTCGGGTCCCAGGTTGTAACAGAACCCAAGTCTGTGTTCGCCCTGACCAGCCATGCCCAGCGTTCGTCGAAAACGGCCTTGGTGAGAGTTTCCTTCTTGAGCAAGTGTTTAAACATGGCCGGCCTCACAGTTTGAAGGTGGTATTGACCATCGACACATACTCGATGGAAGGCCGGAACATTTCATGGACCGGCGGCACCTGAACTTCGCCAAACACCTGTCGCCATGGAAAACGGATTAGCTGGAGAGCGTATTCGGCACTGTCCAGACCGTCATCGTTGGCACCTGTCTCATCATGTGCCGCAAGGGCTTCAGACAAACGGCGAATATCCACCACGCCAGATGAGCCAACCCGGAAAGGAACGTCTATATCCTTTGCGCCATCTTCATCAAGGTATTCAAAGTCATCCTTGTTACGGGGGCGCAGCTTGGCAGAGCGCTGATTGCCATTGTCCTCATGCATAAATCCGAATTGAACGCCCTGTCTTGGCTCCTCGATGTGGACGACCTTGGGGATGCCGTCAAACATGCAAAGCAACACCGCCGGGGCCAGACGTTCAAGGCGCAACAGTCGCATTCGACGGGGATCCTCCTCCGGGAATCGGTCATCTTCGCGGTCTTCCAGATCGACATTGAATGCACGGACATGAAAACCTGGCCAGCCGGATACGGCCGAAGAGCGCAAAAGAAAGCCGCTGATGGGGCCTGGCTGCCCTGCGAATCTGGCCATGCCTTCAACTCGTCGAACATTCCGTTCCTCGGTATCCAGCTCTGCGCGAATAGCGGGGTACTGGGCATCGATTTGTATTCGGTCGTCGCTGTTCACGGTGCCGACACTCAGCGCACCTTGCACGACGGCGTCTGTCCAACGTCGATCCAGATAAAACCAGCGAATTGACTCTTGTGGAAGCAGTTCGCTGTCGGCAACCAGGTTGGCAAAAGGCACACCTTCCAGTAACCGCAGCCGAACGAGCCAGTTTCTGAGTTCTGCCGGCATAGCGGTGTTTTCGTCAGGCTTGAATTCTGTAAAGGGACGACGCTCCGCATTTACAATTTCAGCGCCAAGGTGTTCAAGAATATCGCTGCTTATATTGATCATGATTCGTCCTCATCCGTGAAGCCATGACGCCTTGGGTCACGCAGGATTACATCCAGATTGTCGTTCAGGACGTCTACCCTTAAGCGTTCTGTCACCGGGAAAGCCGGGCCCGTCAGGTGGTCGTCCAGTAATTTGTTTGAAAGCGCACCGGAAACCAGATCGATCCTTTGTTTGTCCAGATCCACTCCGAGGGTGTCCCGAACATCGACGAGCCCCAGTTCATTTAACAGCAAGTCGTCCCTCGGAATCTTGGCATCACGCAGCCCATTGAGTACCTTGCTCAGATTCCCGGTAAAAAGAGACTTTTCCAACCCAAGCCCTCGCGCCAGCACGGCGCTTGCCTTGCCCTCGAACTCCAGCGGTCGACCGGGCGTAACACGAGCTAGGGGGTTGCCAAGGAACTGATCCGGGTTTTTGACGATGGCGTCTGCAAATAACCGGCCTACCAGGGGGCCAATTTTATGCGCGTCGATCTTTTCAAAACTGACACCCAGCATCTCTTCCCAAAGGCTTCGGTTACTGGCCATTAGCGAATGCAGACGTGCCGCGTGGTAATCCGCCTGACGCCAGCGCATCAGTGAGGCAATAATGGAAGGCTGCGAAAGCGTCAGTAATCGCCCGATTTCGAAGGCCGTTGCCAGCGAGAGGTCTTCGCGGCCATCGGGGATAACGATCCTGAGTTGGTCCGAACTATGCGCAAGCTTCAGCCTGTCAGAGCCGGTGTTTTTCGTAGGGTGTGGTACCAGAGGACCGCGATACCAGGCCCGTACCCGGTCGCCTTCGCGTGTCTGATGCCCCAGCCCGACATGTCCGCTCTCGGCAACTTCAAGGGGAAGCCGCCCATTTGAAGGCTTTGCAGAACCGCCCTTGTCGCCAAGCAAACGGGAATCAAGGTTGGTCATCAGGGAACGGAAAGTGGTATCGCCCGTTGTGGTAAAGCTCCAGTGCAAAAGAACCGGGAAACGATATTCCGGATCATAAGGATGCATTTGAAAATCATCGACAATGCGAAAAGGCTCTGCCATCTGCAGGGAAACTTTCGCCGATGTGTTGATCACCGGTGAAGATGTTGACCATTGACCGCTGCCCGCAAAGGGCTTTGCCCCCGCGCCCACCGCAGCACCGGATTGGTACCGGGTGCTGCGAGAGCCTTTGATTCCTTGTGCTAATGGTACCGGATTGGTCAGTTCACCCAGATCTACAGGGTTGATACCCGGACCTCCGGGTGCAAGTGCCGTTCCCATAACCCGATGATCATCCTGCGCAGGCTGTTCCTGATACAGAAGGGTCTTGAACAGGAACGGCGTTGCGAAGGCGGGTGCGGGATCTGGCGAGCGATTAAGTAACACATCGTACTGGCCTTCTAGATTAATCAGGCACGCCAGGTATTTAACTGGTGCGTCGTTTCCTTCTTCGTCTTTTCCTGGCAACGGCAGACGGTTACTGATCACGACAGCGAGGAACCCATCGTCATCACCCATCATCAATTCAGTGTCCCGGATGTCCACTTCCCTCGCATGGGCCAGCAGATCAATATCGTTCTTGGTAGGGAATACACTGTTAATCAGAGACCTTTTGGCAACCAGACAATTGCCTTTCGCAACCTCTTTCAGGCCTTTCAGTTCCACACCCGCTGTTACGCAGTTGTTCACATCCACTGAGGATTCAAGTTTTGCTTCGCCCTCGGCAATCAGAACCAGAGCAAGCCAGGGAGTGTTTTCTGGCGCACCATCAAGGCTTCTTTCCCAAGGCAGCGTTCGGCGTTTGATCACCACCTGCGGTAAGCGGCTTCCATAGCTCCCGAATGAGTTTGCAGGTGGGTAGGTAGACAGAATCTGGTCCGGTGGCAGAAGATATCGGGGCGATCGTATGCGCAAGTGCACGTTTTCCTGATTCACGCGCAGGTCGCTCTCATCGAGCGGTGTATCCCCGGATTGTGCCGTGAAATGCTGATCTGCTCTCAGCCGCCACAAACCGGCTGTTAATGGCGCCGCCAATTTGGCATGAAGCTTGAATTTTCCTTCACCAACAGGCATGTGCTTTCACTCCTCCACCGGAATCCATTCGATATCACAGCTCTTGTCCGACACCGCCCGTAAGCGTGAAACGGTGACGGGCAACCCCTTTTCAGCAACAAGTTCTGCAAGAGAATCTGCGTCAGAAACTGCCGCTATCATGCCGGCTATTTCCTTTGCGCCACCCTGAATGACGCGAACTGAAATGCCTGGACTTTTTCCATCCGGGATTACATCGAACAGAAGAATGGATCTGGCGCCGGCCTGAACCACGATGGGCTCCACGGGTTCTGTTCGGTGAGTCGCTCCGTATAGTTCAACCTCAACATCATTCAAAGCGTTGGAGCTGGCGCCCTTCAGGACCACACCAATGCAGGTGACATGAGAGCCAAAACAGGTTGAAACGGAGGCCGCACCGCGCACTATATCCTGCGCGATGTTCCAACCTATCCGGGTGCGGCCTTTGGTGCCGTTGAGTATGAGTACGCAGCCTGCGCCCAGCGCTGACCGTCCGGACAACCGTATCAGTCGTGACTGATCGTGCCAGCCTTGTACCTGCAGCCCCGTCGCACGGCCATCGCCGCCTCCGCTGGCCTGCACCGCGATGAGGCTGGTTTGGGCAGGCACTTCAAGTTTCGAGTCTTGAAGCGTGGTGTCGTGAAGCACGGCACCATTGCCAAGCAACATGACAACGCGAGCGAAACCGGAAATGCGCAGGTGAGGACGGGCAGTACCTGTGTCAATCGCTGCATCCGGGCAGCGCATTGTGACGAAGTCACCGGGTCGAAGGCTGGTTTGAGGCGCCTGGGGTGCTGGCCCCGAAGCCAGACCTTTTACATAGCCGGTTCCAGCACCCGAGCCTACGCGGTCCCCAAGGTACGTTTGCGAAAGGCCCGCAATGCTGGTGTGTGGTAGTGAACCCCGGAGTACAACGGTCTCGTTGCTCATGCGCGAGGGAGCGTGAGTAAGGTTGAGCTTGATCGGCAAACTACGACCCAGGCGGCCACGCACAGATTCGATGGAAGGTGCAGGCCTGCGCTTGATTCGCCCATCCGAAACTGAGGTGGTCACCGCTCGCAAAGCCACACCGGCACCGCTGGTCATGACACCAGTCACGAATGGCCTGGCGGGTTTCCGCGGAGCTACGGTTGCGCCTGTCGCCATCACGCTTACTGAGGCGTTCTCAGCATTGAATGGTTCAAGCCCATCCATCAGGGAACCAAACATAGGTGGTGCGGTTCTTGAACTTTCATAGATGGCCTGGGATTTTGTGCTCCGTGATCCAACGGCAAGCAAACCTTCGGGCACTTCTCGTACACCCTCTGCAAACAGGTATTTCCGGGCCTCATTAAACGCATCAGACACAGAGTTGACGTTGGCAGAAAGCCCCATGGATGCGCCCCGATCGATGTTGTTCTGGCGGCGATTGCCGGTGGCAGATAACGGCAGGAGTCTGCGGCCTGTCTCGACACGGTAGTAATCTATTTCCGGGCCGGTTTGAGTGCTCATATCCGCCGCAGCGACGAGTTTTAACCTGCTGCCTGCGAATATAACGTCGCCTTTGGGGAGAGCACTCGTGGACGACTCGTGATCTTCGGCGGTGCCCCAAACGCCAATCGGGAAGGCTTCCATGCCATAGGTAGGACCTTCTTTGGATACTTTTTCGTCTACCATTCCTTTAACTAAAGGACGCAGCCGCAATGTTTCATCTATCCAGTCTTCTCCGTCCCATCGCGAAAGCCTGACCTTGAGAGTGCCTTTGAGCCCGGTAGCATTCATTGGGCTGATACCCATGGTCACTATCGTTGAGTCTGGCAGCTTGGGTGAGATGACTTTATTCACGCGTAATCCATCAACTTCGAAAAAACCCTCAGAATCACCAAAATCGAATTCGGTGATCGGTGCCGACGCGACAATTGAGACCTCAAATTCAGCAAAGACTTCAAATGGCTTTGCCAGGCTGCCGTCACTGGAGGGTGCCGAGTTGGCGCCATCGGTCGAAGCGGGCAAGCTACCCTTGCCGGAAATACCGGAAAGAGTTCGCGCCCTGCCCGATCCTGCTTCTTCCAGATACTTGGCTACAAAATCATCCCAGACGATGAATGGCTCCCGGATTTCGCGCGAGCCTCCAAACCTTACCGTGAAATCGCAAGGCCCGATTTCGAGAGTGGCCCTACCTTTGAAGTCCGGCCCTTCCACCTGAATTTGGGCGCCCAGGCTTACGCTGATGCGGATAGTGCCGAACCAGGTTTTAATTCTGACGCCGGCCGATATTCTGGCGTAGGCTCCCGCCTGGAAGTAGAAAGGGTCAAAATAGACAATGGCGTAGGCACCAAACGCTATCCTTGCCCAGGCCCAACCAAAATCTGCACTGACTTCGACATCAATACCCGCCATCAGTGCTTCAGAGGTCAACGCAAAATACGCTTCACCCTTGATTACAATTTCATCGGTCACTCGCCACTGAAGCCCGAGCCTCGGAACCACCGGATATCCGTCCCGGTGGAAGCTGGGGTGGTAGCCGCCCAGAGTCAGAACAAACTGGCCCGCATTTGGCCCCAACCACCAGGTTGCAAAGGCAAAACCGCCGGTCAGTCGCACTTCGGGGTACAGCAGCCAGCTGTTATCAGTAAGCTGTGCTTGAATCAGGAAAAGCCCTTCCGACGACGAGAATCGGGCTAATAGGCCTAGTTCAATCGACACCAGAGCAGCTTGTGGTCTGGGGAGTGCTAATCTCGCCAAACCAAACAGGTTCAACTCCAGACCGTTTCCAATGGACACTGAAAGAACGGCGACGCCGTCGACCAGTGAAAAACTGGTAAAGCTGATGCCTGCAGCAAACCAGAAATTTCCGGGTTCCGGCGGGAAATACGCAGCCAATTGCCGCAGTTCTTCCAGGGGGTCACTTGATGCGCTGGCAGAAGGGTCCAGTGCTTTGATGAACGGGTATTCGCCGAACTTTGAAAGGTCGTCGGGCACACGGAGGCCGCGCTTGATCCCGAGCCCCCCGCCGATACCCGTCAGAAAAAATGCCGGCGGCCCGCCAATCGGCCCCTGAATGGCACCAAATACGAAGAAAGACGGTAATCCATTGTCTTCGTTGTAGCCCCCGAATAACGAAAGCCCATAGACACCAAACCGCCCCGACAGCATGCCAAGATAACCGATCTTTCCATCAAGTTCGGTTTTCAGAAGCCCACCTGAAATCGACAAGCCCGAAAAGTCCCCTGCCACGCCCAAGCCCTGGAGATCGACAGCCCAGTTATTCAGTTCAAATAGATCTCCGCCGAGCCAATGCAGCCCGAGCTCGTCAACGGATGCTGTCAGGCCAAACAGGGAGATGCGTGCATCGAATAGCAGTGAAATGCCGGTAACGGTGCCGTTCGCTTCGGCTACGTCAAACCCGAATTGCTCAAGGTACAGAGGCCCAAGCTGTCGTTGGATGGTTAACCACCATGGCCCGGGCTGATCTCCAGCGCTAAGGGAAATACCAAGACCCTGCCCTGGTGGTTTTTGAATTGCCAAAGACGGGCTGAATGCCGGGCGAGCGGCAGGAGAAGCATCATTACCCGCATCGCTCATAATGGTGTTTGCAACCGCGTTATCGCCGCCTGCTGCCGAAGGTACAATCGCCAGACCGTCAAGTTGTACCTGTACACCACCACCAGGCCCGGCAGAGGTGGCTTCGCCGTATATATGAACCCCTATGGCATCGATACTCATGATTCCCAGGTTCAGAAGCGGGCCTGAATTTTTACCGACCCGGACCCCGAGGCCAGCAAGTGAGAACCCCGCGTTTAGTTCCAGGCGTTCGTCCACTTTCTCCAACAGAAAAATGGATAATCCCGGCGCAATGCCTGGCGAGTTAATCCAGTTTGCAACAACTTCAAGATCCACCGTTGGGTCACTGCTGTTCAGCGCTATTCGTTCACCTTCAGGCAACGAGAGGAACACCCCCACCTGGTTCCCATTCAGGGTGAATCCGACCTCTATTTTGTTGTCGATCGTGATCTTCAGGTTTTTGTCTGCCAGGTTGAAGCCTAACTGGAACAGCCGCTGCAGCATCCGGTCTGCATTTGAAAAGTCGTCAAACAGGGTTGGGTCGAGGGTGGCGGAGTTGCCTGTGAAGAGAACGTTCTGCAGAGCATCGACGGTGTCGCTGCCCAGAGTGCCCATTGCATCAAGCGTAACGCCGGCCGCCATGGAGATAGCCTGGGAAAGTAGCGCCAGGGCAACTGAAGCGGGATCTGTGTTCTCGGTTTCACCGGTAGCGCTTTTTGCGACCAGGGCCATTCTGGGTGGAGTCTGGTTTAGTGCCCACCGGAATTGCACGGATTGATCGCCTACGCCATCGGTCGCCAGGCCAATGGCAGCCAGTCTCTGAAAACCGGAACCGGATATGCCCGCATCAACACGGGCAACAGGTCGCAGTATCAGACCGTTGCCAAGATCGAAGCCCGATGCTGTATAGGAAACAGACACCTGAACCCCGGATTCGCTTAACCGAATCTTCTCAAACCCGATAGTTCCGACATCGGTAATCGTCAGGAATGCCGAAACTTCGATGGCGGGGCCAGAACCACTGGCATCGAGCGTAATCGCCACCGGGTCTGAACTACCCAGAGCCAACCGGGAGATGCCCGGCCCTACCGACGATGCGCTGATAAAAGTGCTGGATGGATCAAGGGCATTCGCCAATTGATCAACGGCAGACACCACCAGGTTTGGCAATCGGGCGAGCAGAACGCCCGCCGGGTTGGCGGCGAACACCTGTATACTGGCGTCGGCGAATTGGTCTGATTCGAGCAGATCCAACGCGCTGCCCAGTTCATAAATGGCAGCGGCCACATCTTTTGTTAACGATGGCGCGGGATCATTGCGCTCGGCAATCAGCGCGTTCAAGACCACAGGAATGGCCATGCCTGCCCCCGTGGAAAGGAGAGCGCCTATTCCCGGTCCCGATGGATAGACAGGCATTGGTGCTGCCGGAGCCGCGCGAATCAGGTCAA
This sequence comes from Marinobacter sp. 1_MG-2023, assembly GCF_030549045.1. Classification (NCBI taxonomy): domain Bacteria; kingdom Pseudomonadati; phylum Pseudomonadota; class Gammaproteobacteria; order Pseudomonadales; family Marinobacteraceae; genus Marinobacter; species Marinobacter sp. 1_MG-2023. The sequence goes on from NZ_JAUOST010000004.1 coordinate 35,705, forward strand.
TGCGGACGTCCGGAGACACAGTCAGCGCCAAACCCTTGCCATCAAACGAAACGGTCGTTGCCATAGTGGGCGCAACCGAACCGGATGTCGTAATCGACAGTCCACCCGCAACCGATATGCTTACTGGAGTTGGCCCCAGAGCATGGCGGGCTTCTACGTTGACCGCTAACTCAAGCCGACCGTCGTTGACACCATAGCCGACAGCGACCTCATTGCTTAGCTCGTACCCATCGCCTGAAAAACCTGGAATCAGCAGCTGCCCCAGTGCATTCAAGGTTTGGACCGCCTGGCCGAAAGGATCGAGGGCCCATTGTCGGGTTCCAAACTTCAACCAGCTTACCGGGTCGAGGAACAGAGCCCAGGGCAGCAGGATTCTCTGAGTTGCGAGTTCCGATGCTGGCGCCAGCAAGTCGAGGCTGCTCAACAAGGCGTCAATGGCTTGCCGGGCGTTTTCAGACGCCTTGTCACGGAGGTGGTCAGCGAATCCGGCAACAAGTGTTGCGGGAATCAAAGAGGCGCCAAGCCTTGCGAGCTCGTCAAGCTGGGTTGGCGCGAGCAGGTTGATGGTTCTGGTTGCAGGTGCACCCGGCAACCGCCATTCGATTCCAAGGTTTGCGGCTGCAGAGCCGGTTTCTGCGCCTCCTGTTAACCGAATCCCTCCTGCATCTTCGCGTATTTGCCCAAGGCCGGCCGATAGGGATGCGGAAGCGGCAGACACCGCCACAGACAAAGAAATGGGCGCTAAATCCCCCGCGATGTGTTCGACACTCACCCGGATGTTTCGAGTGTCAAGATTTACCGTAATGTTAGCCGCATCGATGGCCCATGAAATTTCAGCACCTGTGCCGGAAAAGCCACCCAGAGCGCGAACGGCATTGGCCATGGACTCAGAAGAACTGCCTAATGCCGCAGATACCGCAGAACCGGCGTCTACAATAAGCTCATCCAGACCCTCCGGGTTATAGCCTCCGGACTGAACCAGCCCGACATCCGCCAACAGTTGTGACAGCGACGACGATGCCGATGACAAGCGCGAGACCACTTCGGCCATGATCAGGTGGATCTCAGGCGTTGGCAGGATGGCATCCGCCAGGTCCGCGCCATTCTGGATCACCCACCGCTCTTTGCGTACACCAAAGCAGTTGGCCTCATGAAGCGTTATCCTTGCGCCCGAAACCCGGGCGCTGCCCTGGAGGGGCAAATATAGCCGGACAGAAATCCAGCGCACTTCAATATCCGCCTGTTCCGCACCCGGACCCCCGATCAACCAGCCGTCGTGAACGCCAAAGTGCAGATCAACAATTAGTTGGCGCTCTGTCTGAACTGCAAAGCCATCACCGCTCTCTCCCCTGTCACAGGTGGCAAGTTCCAGAATTGCGCCAGCGCCAACAAGTACGCCGCCAAGATCCGCGTCGAAGACCGGAAGATCGACACCGAGGTGAAGCTTTTGCGGTGGTGTCTCGGGCGTTTCAAACTGTTCGTACCGGTACTCAATTGCATCCGCAATCAATGCGGCCATTCCGGTTTCGAGTGTGTCTGCATCCAGTGAACCAAACACGGCATTAACGGGCATTCCCGTGCGGCGGGTTTGCTCATCTGCGCGCGGCAGCTCACCTAACTGCTCGGCTGTAAACCCTGCTGCAGTAACGGCACGGTCGATGACATACCCGAACTGCAACACAGGCCCTGATTCGCCCGCGATTTCCTCTTCTGCAAGAGTTTCTTCATTGGGGCGCCGAATGAGCTCAATCACTCTGAGGGCGTCGCCACTCAACCCCGAGGTTAATCCATTCAATGAAACCGGGCTCCACGGCGTGCCGACTGTGATCACATGCTCTATGTTGGCTATGGAGTTGGCAGCCCTGATGACCGCTGCACCTGCAGCACCAAATGCAACAACCGTAACGGGTTCAAGACGATCTTCCAGCACAGTGATCAACCGGTGTGCCTGCTCCTCGACGGCGCCACGATCAGGTCGTGCTGAAGCAGCGGCTGCAAAGCCGGGAAGACAAATTGACCAGCGGCCCTGAGCCGAGGCCGGAATTACCGGGTTTCCGCTGGCGGTTCGGGCGTCGAAACTGTCTGTTCCGAAACAATCTGCCCAGATATCCTCGCAACCCACATAGAGCACTGAATCCGGAGCAATACCAGCCGCCTCCTGGGGTAACAGGTTCAGAACACCGTATGCCACCAACTCGCGGTAACTGAGACCGGGTATATCGACACCGTTAACGCCGTCCGGCAGTGACGCCGGCCTGCCAAGCAGGCCATCGGTGCCCGTGAGACGATCCAGCAACGCCTGGAAACCATCTCCCAGACTATTCCTGCCCGTCATCAAGTCATCAAGATCCGGCAGCGCGGCCCCTGCGGATTTGAGGGCCGCCGCCATGGTTGATGGCTCTGGCGCCTCGCTGTAGTCAAAGTAGCCGGCTGCAGGCTCATAACGCCCATGAGGGATAGCGCAGCCGGGGTCCAGCCATACTGCAATGCCCGGTGCCTGGGCTTCGGCGGCTATGGCTGCGCGGAACGGTGTCCGCTCATTGCCTGTGCCCAGTGGAGCCTTCTGCCTGAATCCGCTTAAAAGGTAAGCCAACGGAACCATGGCTTCACGGACATGGTCACAATTGAGGACAAGACTCCCGAGCCAGGACTCAAGGGCGGACTTGGGATCAGAGAGCAACGTGGCGAGAGAAAGGCGTGCGCCCGAGCCCGACCAGCCTGCCAGGTCAAGACCCACATTGATTATGGGGGACTCCATGCGCAGCAGCAGCGCCGCGATGGCCTGTTCAATAGCAGCCCAGTCTGGCGCAAAGGTCACACTGCCGTCGTTATGGAACTCCGGGAGTGGAACCGGTATAGAAACGGTCGAGCTGATGGAATCCTGAGCGGACTCCAGTTCAACGCGAAGTTCCGGCGCTTCCACCTTTGCATTCAGTCCCCCGGATGCAGTCCAGCCTAGCGCTACGCCCATCGAACGGGTGAGGAGGTCTATCGGCCCAAGGTCCAGCCTGAGGGTGTCTTCGCCCGACTCCCTTAGCCTTGCGCCCGCTTTTACCTGGCTGAAAAACTCAACGGCCGGGCTGCTGAAATTTACTTTAAGCAGGCGTGCTTCAACAAACACCTCTGCGGCTTTCCCTTCAAATACGCCCTGCTCTACACTCGCCTGAAGATCGAAATGAACCCAGTCACCATCCAGAGCGACAAGAAAATTGACCGGGTCAAGATTGATTTGCCATGGGTTTTCTGAGGTACCACTTACTGATACCGGAGTTGAAGAACCAGTTATAAGTTCCTGTATTGCAGTCAAAACGAGATTCATCGATGCCGAGGACCCTCGCAGAGAGTTCCAATACCCAGAAATCCGGCCCAGCGGGTCGGTGAGCAAATCAATCGCTGATGGCCCGCTGATACCGGCTGGCGGATCAAGCCCCAAAACCAGGGCGGAAATTTCTCCGGGCCTTCCCAGACTGTTCAGTGCGGCAACCAGAGCGGTATCAACCACACCATCGGCGGCGTCCAGTGCAGCCTCGGGGCTGGAGAGGTCCAGCAGCTCGTGACTCACGCCCCCCAGGGTCACATCGTGCGCCGTCAGCGCAAAAGCGGGTCTGCCATCGGACAGAACCAAGCCCACCTTGACGGAGCCCAGCCCCGGATCACCCGTAAGAAGCCCGGATCCCAGACCTGCCTCTTGCCCGAAGACTGCAGATAGCGACAAATTGGGTAACGCCGTGACGGATGACGCCAGGGTCTGCAACGTTAGTAGATCCAGGTGAGCGTTGACCTCAGCGCCGGACTGAGGACGCAATGAACCCTCCATCCAGGGCGTGACGATCAGTCCGCCGCCCGAAGACGATTGCATTCGCAAACCGACAGACCCGGTTAGCTGGCCGTTGCTGAACTCGATCGAGCTGCGAGTGGTGTTGATCGCGCCCCCAAGTAACTCGGCCCATTGTCCAAGCCAGGCATTCCGGGAATCGGTATTCAGCAGAATGGATTCAAGCCAGTGTGTTACCGCCGGAATTCCGCTCGAAATCAGTTGTTCCAGAGGAAATGCCGGAATGTTGTTTACGGCTCTGAGCCCGGCCAAGCCTGTTAGCGCGGCGAACGGAGCCGTAGCGGGGTTGGTTGAATCCAGTGCTTCAGCCTGTGCCTGGATAAGGCCGGTCATGAATTCGAGGAAGTCGGCGCCGAGTTCGTCGATGGAATCAACGGTTAAATCGAAGTCTTTCGGTGCGCTGCTGCCAGGTAACTGGAGGCGACGGAAACCCACACTGAACGTCAGATCGTCGGAAGGATCGGTTGGAAGGTGAAGTCCCAGGTAAACACCACCGATGAACAGCTCGCCCGGTGCCGGTGCCTCGACCGAAATGCCGACTTCCAGAGATATGTCGATATTCGCGCCGCTTTGACCGAGCGCGAGCCACTCAGGGTCAGCGCCCGTCCCGAGGGGGTCGCTGGGAACAGTCGTCTGACGCTCAAACTGGAATACTGGAACATGAGCTCGAACAGCGACAGAAGGAGCCTGACCGCCGCTCTCGTATTCAATACCGAATCCGACCAGCACACGGTCGCTGGCCTCCTGGACAACGACGAAAATAGTGGCACCAGCATCATTGAAAAGCGGTACCCAGATTGCGTCTCCCACAGAGTCACGTTCAGCGCCGCCCAGCACATCGTCTACAAATTCGATCAGAGCATCACGCTGATCGTCGCGATACATCATGGAACTCAAGCCACGCCGGGTCCCATCAGGTCGGCCTAGCGGATCCTGAAACCACTGTCCCTGAAGATCTCCGTCGCGCGTCAGCCCAACGGCCTCCGCCAGAGTCGCAAACACATCGAGATTCGGTTGTGCACCCATGTCAGGCTCCCGGCAATAACGAGAAACGGGAAACCGGCTGTAACAGAAGCCGGTCTGGCGATGCACCTATCGACCCTGGTACAAGCGGCAATCCACGCTTGTCGTTCCCTACTTCTGCACAAATAACGCGGGCGATCTCCAGCAAGGCTTCCCAGGCAAACGCAATCAACGCATCGCGCCAGGCGTCAACCAGTTCGGTGGGACCTTCAAGATCTTCGAAGGTGGACATAATTAGCCCAGTGGGCGATTGACTCGTCCCGACACCTATAGGAACAGGCACAACCAGCTTTCCGTGCTCTTCGCACTCAACGGTAATACGCAAAGCCACCACGCCACTGGAAAAGCCGATACGAGTTTGATCGCTATGAACCAGAAGCTCACTGTCGCCCTGAGTCCAGACCACTAGAGGTGTTGAATTTCGGGGAAGATCCAAGACCAGCCGCACGGTTTTACTGAGAACTTCCTGGGCATCTTTGGTTGGAACGGAGAGCAAGTCAGGAGACCGGTCGCCAATATCAAGAAGCAGGCTGGCATCCAGAGGTTTCAGCCATTTAAAACGACTGAAATCGATTAGTGAAGATCTAGCGAACGTTGCCATAGCCTTCCCTCGCGGCAAGTGTACGCAGGCTAATTGACCGGCGGAGGATCAGCTTCCTTTCCTCCGATTGACCGGACTGCACAATCAAAACCCTGTTGCGTGGATTCGGGCCCAAGGCCCATTAACAGCAAACAGCGTCATGACAACTTACTATGACAGGGATCAGTATAGGCAAGGTTTGGCAGTGTGCAAAAAAGTTCTAACTTATTTTACAGCAAGACATAAACGCCAGGATCAAAACAGCTGGCCTTACATCATTCATCTAGCTAAAACTATACATGTCTATAACATTGACACTTAGAGCCAATCTGATGCTTGCAAACCAACTTCGAAACAAAATTGTTAACTGTTGTTGCTGGTAAACTCCGCGCCACCCCCCCGGATTATCAATCTTCTAGCTGATCAGGGGCCCTGGAGGAGGACGCGTCTTCATTACTGCAAGGGATTTAATAAATAATAATGAATATGAGTTATTATTTATTAGGAATTTTACAAATGTGCATTATTTGTAGGACTTAACATACAACTTACGCTGATTGTTAACCAGGTTGTCGGCAGGTAAAAATATCATGCGCAGAAAATAGAATTCAGAGTCATTAAAGCAGAGTTGTTTTATTAAAATGATATTGGCACTGCAGTGGGGCGACAAGAACAATCGAGCAAATTATTTTTAATAAATTGATTAAAGAGCACAAGAATGCGTAATTAGCCCAGCGCCAGCCACACGCCTACCAGCATCATTAAACTTCCGGATATGCGATTTGCGAGGCGAACACTGCCCCCTTTTCTCAGTGCACGACTCAGGGTTTTACCACCGTGGGCGTATATCTGTAGGCAGGCAAACTCGAGCGTGAGAATGATAATGACCAGCGCGCTCAACTGCGGCGCAACAGGCAAGGAGCTGTCAATAAACGGGGGCAGCAATACAACAAAAAAAGCCCAGCCTTTAGGGTTGGCAATTGCAGTAATAAACCCCTGCGCTGCGAGCTGCCACCGCGATGCGGTGTTAGGCACTGCGTCGCCCTCGGGCATGGCCATCTTGCCTCGTGAGAGCCACATCTGGATGCCCAACCAGATAAGGTAAGCGCCGCCGGCGTATTTGAACAATTCAAATGCGGCCGGGTAACGCAGCATAAAGGTTGCGACGCCAATTGCTGAGGCCGATGCAACTATAGCCACCCCTACCAACTCGCCTGCCATCATCCACATTGCCCGCCGCACGCCAATAGTGATGCCCAGCGACAATGCCAGAGTCATACACATACCGGGTGTGATCGAGACAATAAAAAAGGTCGGGATGAAGGCCGACAACAAAGACAGGTTCAAAAACGACACGTTGCTGCACTCACTAATAAAATATGGCGGGCTCGGGAGAATACATGTTAATTCATCCAAACCTTCCATCCCAGTCGCTCGTGGACTATCTTGCTCCCTGATCCGCATACGCTCTGACAGGAATAAAAACCATGCCTTCCGTATCAGCAACCGAACGCTTCATTTCGACCTCTGACGGCGAGCTCTTTGTAAAGAGCTGGACGCCGGTTTCAGGCATCAAACCCGCAACCACTGCACCGGTTGTGCTGTTTCATGACTCCCTTGGAAGTGTTGAGCTCTGGCGGGATTTTCCGGAACTGCTGGCACGCTCGCTCGGTCGCCAGGTTATTGCCTATGACCGCCCCGGGTTCGGACGCTCCTATGCCCGCGCGGACGCGCTGGAATCAGACTTCATCATTAGCGAGGCAACCGGGCCGTTCACAGTGATACTTGATGAGCTGGGTATAAAAGGCTTTATCGCATTCGGGCACAGTGTGGGCGGAGCTATGGCTGCCGTTTGCGCAGCAACTTTCCCCGATCGATGTGTTGCCCTAATCACCGAAGCGGCCCAGGCGTTTGTTGAGGATCTTACGGTTAAAGGAATTCGGGATGCAGAGCAGGTTTTTGCGCAGGACGGACAGATCGATCGTCTAAAAAAATACCACGGTGAAAAGGCAGAATGGGTTCTGCGCGCCTGGACGGGAACCTGGCTATCAGAAATCTTCCAGCATTGGACCCTCAACGAAACCTTGTCCCGAGTGAGCTGCCCTGTACTCGCCATTCACGGCGAGAACGACGAGTTCGGGACAGCCGCCCACCCGGAACTTTATGCCTCACTCCCGGCCGGGCCCTGCGTTTTAGAGCTGCTAAACGAATGCGGACACGTTCCACACCGGGAAAAGCCGGATGTCGTTGTGCGTCTGGTCAGCGATTTTGTTGATGAGTATTTGGTGCCCGTTGCCTTAGGGGACCAGACCAATCACTAAGTTGCATCCGTACTGACGATTTTGGCCTGATTCTCCTCCGCGAGTTCTTCCAGGCTCATGTACTCGCATTCCTTGTTAGCGATAAAGCTGTCTGCGGAGTCGATCAGAATATTGTCGTCTCTCATGAAGCGGCGGCCGAGTAGCACCGGATAGGAAAAGTTGCCGCGGTCGGTAAGCGAAAACTGGGTTTTGTGGCTGGCACCGGCAATGCAGAAGTCCATCATTACCACGTAGCGTCTCTGGGACGGCGCGCCTTTGCGCTTTATAAGCACTGTGCGCTCTACCGGTCGTTCAAGCTCCAGAATGATCTCTTCGTGGTCAATATCACCTTCTGAGGGGTGATCTTTGTGGTCTGCCAGCGGTATCTGGAACTTCACCCACTTTTGATCGTCTTGTTTAAACTCCTCTACGTTCACAGCGTGTAATGATGACGTTTTCGCACCTGTGTCCAATCGTGCTTTAAGTCTCAGGCCTGTGTCGTTCATCACGACCCACTCTACGAAGCCGAGCGTCTCGGGAACTGACGGTTCGCTCTTTGGGGCTGTTTCTGACCATGCAACCGCAGGAAAAACAAGTGCTGTGGCGAGTGATAAAGGTATCAGGGACTTCATTCAATTCCTCCTGCAAATTCCTGTAAATCCGGGAAAAATGATAAAAAATGTTCTTCAAGTTCTGAGTGCAGCGGTCGTATCTCGTTAATGATGCCTGTAAACGAGTTCTGGAAGCGTATGCGTGCTGCAACCCGGTCCAGCGCATATCCAATGTTGTCGAGACTACGGTAGGACCCAAACCAGTCGTGCGCCACCATGTGCCGGGTTGTCCTGCTCATATCTGGTGTCATCAGATCTTCGTTGGCTTGTAGCTCCTTGTAGACGTCCCTTATAAAAGTGTTCGGGTTGGTATCAGTAAACTCGCTCCAATGACACAAAAGAAAGTGGTCGTACAGAATATCCAGAGCCACGCCCGCAAATTTTCGTCGCTGCCCGGAAAAAAGCCGTTTGCTTGCCAATACATCGGGGTGCCTGTCAGTAAAAGTGTCCACTGCCAGGTGGTGTCGAACGCCAAACCTTACGGTCTGCGGCAACGCCGCAAGATCCACGCCCCGGGTAAAGTCCCCAAGCAGGCTGCCCACCCGTGCTTCGGGCGAGTCCGGGGCAAGAAAAAGGTGGGCGAGATGGTTCAACGTTCGAATCCCGGTATGTTTGTGTTGATGGTGACTATTGAGACTGCATCAAACTTGACCGTTTTTCCATATCCAACCGCTACACGAGGCCCTAACTGTCGGTGTTTTAATGTGTGGTTCATAAAGCTACAGGCCCCCGGTTACCTTGCGGATGTGGTTCACCGCAGGTATTCTGACGCATCTCTCGGTTCAGCTGATTCGGGCATCCATTGCGAAACCTCTATCCCGTTGTTTTTATTGTCAGCCTTATGTTTGTGCTGCTGAGCATATTCATGACGCTGCCGATATTTCTGTTACTCGGCTCGGAAGCGCCGAACGCAGCGTCGTTTGTGGAGTCGGCGGCGATTGTCTTCGGCATTGGTTTGCTGGGTATTGTGTCCACGTACAGACAACCCCGAGAGCTGAAGCCACGTTATATGTTCGTGCTTACGGTCTCCTCCTGGTTCATCATCGCCCTGCTCTCTTCACTTCCTTTTTACCTTAGTGGCCATGGTATTTCTGCGGCAGATTCATTTTTTGAGGGTGCCTCCGGTATAACCACGACTGGAGCGACTGTGTTAAGTGGTCTGGATACCATGGACAGGGACCTGCTCCTTTGGCGCTCTATCCTGCAGTGGATAGGCGGGATCGGGATTATCGGCATGTTCGTAGCTGTGCTGCCATTCCTCCGTGTTGGCGGAATGCGGCTGTTCGCTACTGAGTCATCGGAGTGGACTGACAAGGCGCTTCCGAGAATGAAAACACTTAGCCGCGGTCTGCTTTTCGTCTATCTCGGCTTTTCGATCATCGCAGTTGTGACCTACTGGCTTTCGGGCATGACGCTCTTCGATGCCTTCAACCATGGCTTGACCAGTATCGCCACTGGCGGATTCTCTACTTCAGATCTGAGCATGGGTAAGTTCAATGATCTGATATTGATGGAAGCTTCATTTTTCATGATGATCGGCAGCTTGCCGTTCTTTCTGTTTGTAAGGGAGCTCCACGGCCAGCGTGGGGTGCTCTTCAGGGATCAGCAGGTCAGGTTGTTCCTGACTATCTTGCTAGTGGTGCCTGCTCTTCTCACTCTATATCGTTGGGCTGTTTCTCCTGTGCCTTTTGATCCTCTGCATAACTATGTTGCAACGCTGTTTAATGTAACATCTGTTGTAACAACAACTGGCTACGCGTCAGAGGATTATTCGGCCTGGGGACCCTTGGCTTTTGTGTTGTTTTTCTTCCTGATGTTTATTGGTGGGTGTTCAGGCTCCACTTCAGGGGGCATGAAAATTTTCCGCTTTCAGTTATCCGTGATCGTCCTGCGGGAGCAAATGATCCGTTTACTGCACCCCCGTGCGGTGTTGACTCGCAATTACAATGGCCGTGCTGTCAGTGACGATATCATCGCGTCGATGATCGCCTACACCTTTATATTCCTGTTGTGTCTGTTGCTGATCACCGTTGCGCTGGCCGCTATGCAGCTCGATTTCATTACGTCTTTATCCGGGGCACTTACAGCCTTGACCAATGTAGGGCCTGGGTTGGGCGACATTATTGGCCCTGCGGGGAACTTCGGCCCACTGCCCGATGCCGCCAAGTGGGTGCTGGCTGTCGGTATGCTCATGGGGCGGCTGGAGATTCTGAGCGTGGTCATTGTGCTTTCACCAGCTTTCTGGCGCAGCTGAGGCAGCGGAACAAGCCCGCCTCAGCCCGTTGCCGTCTCTGGAGCCTATCCAGCCGACGGGGTTGTCAGAGTACGTGCTTGCAGATAAAACGCCCTATATCCTGAACTTCTTCAAGGCACACGCTGTGCTCCATCGGGAAGGTCATGTAGGCGGGATCGTAGCCCATGCCTTTCAGTGCTGCGACACTTCGCACGCCCAGTGTTTCCGGAACCATCGGATCGGCAGTACCATGATAGACTTTTATCGGAATACCTGCGTTTGCTTCCGACGGCTGGACAGTTTTCTCTGTGGCGAAGTAGGTCGAGAGCGCCAGAATACCTGCAAGGCGTTTTGGGAAAGACAGGCCCAGTTCATAGGCAACTGCTCCGCCCTGTGAAAAACCGGCAATAATGATTTTCTCTGCAGGAATACCCCGCTCTATTTCCTGCTCGATCAGCTTGCCTACCGCCCGGGCAGAATCCATCAGCTGTTCGGTGTCCACAACCCGGTCAATATCCATGGCTTTTATGTCATACCAGGCAGGCATGGTCATGCCACCATTGATAGTGACAGGCAAGTTGGGCGCATGCGGGAAGATGAAACGTACGGCAGCATCGTCCGGTAAACCTAGCTCCGGCACTACAGGCTCGAAGTCGTGGCCACTGGCACCGAGACCGTGCAGCCAGATAACGGCCGCTGTAGGGTTGGCTCGGGTTTCTACCTCAATATACTGAAGATCCTGCACGCAGTACCTCGTCTTTTAAAGAATGTGTGGTCCGGATTAATCCGGAGTGTTCTCACTGGTGTTTGCATTTAACGCGGTCTGCACCGGGTTAGCATACATGTCCAGTAGGTAGGGTCGGATGTCGGGATCACAAGCCTCCAACCTTTTTTCCATTTCCAGGCGTGCGACCTGCATGTCATCTTCAGACCAGTTTCCGGCAGTTACCACAGATTCACGGATCTTCTCTGCATCCATGATCCCGGGGGAATGCAGTCCACGCTTCTCGTAGGCCACCAGATTAGAGGCATGCAGGTGGTAATTGGCATGCACTTCATGGTCGATCAGGGCTGCAAGCTCTTTGGCATTTTCAGGTGCATCTACAATGGGAGCGCCAAAATGAACGTGCACATGGCCCTTAAAACCGGTCAGGCCTTTCATGATCTGCTCTGTGTCCTCGCCTTCCGCTTTCTTATAGCTGCCAGCCCTAGCCTTGGCTTCCAGCTCGCGGGCTTTGTCGCCATCGCATGGATCGTATTCATAGGATATGGATACCGGAACGATGCGGAGCTTGTTCATTGCTTCAGCGAAGCTAAGGCCGCTCTTCTTACAGCTCATGTAGAACATCTTGATGATGGCAGGATCGGTGAAATCCAGGCCGTCTTTTGCACGCCCCTCTCGCTGGGCGATCCAGATGTTCTCGTTATTAGCGATGCTGTGATTAATAAATCCCGAAAGCAGAATATAGGCGTCACGCATTTCACGCGGGCTTGTCATGTTGCGGCGAACAATAAAGCTCTTGTTCAGACGCATCATTTCGGCAAAAACGGGATTGGCCAGCAAGTTGTCGCCAATAGCTATTCGTGTGGTGCGCAGCCCGTTCTGAAAAAGGAGGTAGTTGACTACCATCGGGTCGAACACAATGTCGCGATGGTTCGAGATGAACAGGTAGGCGCCATCTTTACTGAGATCCTGCACACCGCTGGTGGTAACTCGGGTGGTCGTACCTGTAATCAGCTCACCGATATATCCGGAAAGCCCGGCTTGAAGTTCATCCACCTCTGTAACATGGCCAAAATGGCTAGCGAGCCAGCGGCGCGTAAAAAACCTTAGTAGTGAGGGTGCCCAGCGCGCCAGTGCCGGCGACTTGAAGCGCCCCACCATATCCAGAAATTCTTGGTCGTTTAACAATCGTTGAATTGCGGGGCCAGTTTCGTCGTCCGAATACGGACGGATGGCGTCAAATTCCTGCATGGGTGCCCTGTTGTTATCAGTAACGATTATGTTGAGCCGTGAAACGGTAGTTTGAAACCGCGCCATTGTAACGTTTCTTCTTTGGTTTTGCCTCCCCAAAGGTTGCCCTTAAGGCCTTTCCTCGCGCTGAATCTGGTATGATCCGCTACCAGATTTCACCCCAGCATAGCGATTAGCCGGTTATTCTATGTATCCCGACCAAGACTTTGAACAGCTCTCTGCACAGCGCCCAACTACCTCCGGCAGAAGCCCTGAACAGGTATTGCATGAGGTGTTTGGTTATGAGTCCTTTCGTCCGTTGCAGGGTGAGATCATCCGTGAGCTGGCCGCAGGCCGAGATGCCCTGGTTTTGATGCCCACCGGCGGTGGTAAATCGCTTTGCTATCAAGTTCCCGCACTTGTTCGTTCAGGCACGGCCATCGTTATTTCGCCGCTGATCGCCCTGATGCAGGACCAGGTTGCAGCCCTTCGAGAACTGGGAGTGCGGGCAGCCTTCCTGAATTCAACGATGGATTTTGAGCAGGCGCGGGCTACCGAATATGCGCTGAGCACCGGTGAACTGGACCTCCTGTATTGTGCTCCGGAGAGATTGATTCAGCCCCGTACGCTGGAGCTACTTCATGACGCGTCCATCTCATTGTTTGCCATCGACGAAGCCCACTGCGTTTCCCAATGGGGGCACGATTTCCGCTCGGATTATCTGCAGCTGGCAGTATTGGCAAATGAGTTTCCAACCGTTCCGCGGGTTGCGCTGACTGCGACCGCTGATGAGCGTACTCGTAAGGAAATCGCCGAACGCCTATCCCTGACCGAAGCCCGGCATTTCATAAGTGGCTTTGATCGCCCTAACATTCAGTATCGGATAGCCCCGAAAACCAATGCAAACAAACAGTTGTTGGATTTTATAAAAGCAGAACATGAAGAAGATTGCGGGATTGTTTATTGCCTCTCGCGTAATAAGGTTGATGCCACAGCAAAAATGCTGGCGCAAAAAGGCTACACCGCATTGCCCTATCACGCCGGGCTCCCAGCAAATGACCGGGCCCAGAATCAAGAGCGGTTTTTGCGGGAGGACGGGGTAATTATTGTGGCCACCATTGCCTTTGGCATGGGCATCGATAAGCCCGATGTGCGCTTTGTTGCTCACCTTGACCTGCCTAAGAGCCTTGAAGCCTATTATCAGGAAACCGGCCGTGCAGGCCGTGATGGCAAGCCTTCTACTGCATGGATGGTTTATGGTCTGCAGGATGTGATCAAGCTTCGGCAGATGCTGGAAGCCTCTCAGGGGAATGATCACTTCAAGCGTGTAGAAAGGCAGAAGCTGGATGCCATGCTGGGCCTTTGTGAAGTCACAAAATGCCGTCGTCAGGTATTGCTGAACTATTTTGGTGACGAGCTTGAGGCGCCTTGCGGCAATTGTGACACCTGTCTTAATCCGCCCGAAACATGGGATGGAACAGTTGCTGTTCAAAAGGCTCTATCCTGTGTATTCCGCACCGGACAACGCTTTGGGGTTACCTATCTGATTGATGTCCTGCGCGGCTCGGAAAACGAGCGGGTTATGCAGTCGGGTCACCATCAGGTCTCAACCTACGGCATAGGAACGGAACTCTCCGTAAACGAGTGGAAATCCGTGTTTCGGCAACTGGTGGCTAACGGATACCTGCGGGCCGACCCGGAGGGCTATGGCGCTCTTCAATTAACTGAACAATGCAGGCCACTACTGAAAGGTGAACACAAGGTTGAATTGCGCAAGGATCCAGTTGTTAAGGCATCGGCTGGGCGTGGGTCTGGCGGCAGAACCGGCAGCGCGGTCAAGGATCAGGTAACCGATCATGCCGGCTGGGACGCCTTGCGAGCCTGTCGCAAGGAGCTTGCTGACAAGCAGGGAGTGCCACCCTATGTTATTTTCCATGATACCACCCTGTTCGATATGCTTGAACGCAAGCCGCAAACCCTTGATGAGCTTGCTGGCGTAAGCGGCGTCGGCGCTGCAAAGCTGGAGAAGTATGGTGAGATATTCCTCTCTGCCATCGCCCGGCTGGATCCTGCATGAGGAAATGCCGGAGCTTTCATTTATGCAGCCTGCTGGAATCCTTTCTTGCGTACCCGGTACTGCGCGATAGATGTAGCAACATGATTGCCATCGCAATCACGTAACTCCCCTTTCAGCATGAATTTGGCGCGGCCGGTAGAGTCGGCATCTGCTCGGATTGAAGCAACGTCTTCCGGCGACAGAGAGAACTCCACTGTGACATCAGAATTAGCCGGTTGCAGAAACTCAAGAGTCATTTCCTTCAGGATTGGCGTGTAGGCCGGGCCAAGATCAAACAGCGTGAGCACCCCACCAGGAATTTCCGCTACAAGAAAATAGGCGCCGGCATACAAGCTACCGAAGTGGTTCTTGTTGCCCTTCAGCTGTATGCGCGCTCGAACATATCCTGGTCTAACTTCTTCCACACTGAAGCGATTTCGGGGCGCAAACGGAATCGACAATCCTATGATGCGGTTCACGGCCGCATATCCCCCGGTTTTCTTTAACCACTCGACAGGTTGTGCCAAGGTTGCCTTAGGGTCCGTTGTGGAAATCCAGTTTCCGGTTGCACCGATAATACTGTCAATTAAGGCCATTTTTACGCTCCTGAATTTTGCCTGGAGCGAATCATTACAATGGCACCTGCACATCGCAACACTCTTTTACAATATTTTTGCTGGATTCACACTCGCCATATTCATTCTGATCTAGAGTAAGAGCGAAGATGCATAAACCGCGATGCACGTGCGATCAGGTATTGAGTTCGCAGGAATGGATTCAGAACAGACAAGAAAAAGGATTCAGAAATTGAGATGTGGCCACGGCTTTTCAGCTTGTGTTCGTTTGGGTGTCAGGTTAACTGTCGCTGTTGTGCTTTTATTAGCGGGCACATCCACGACACTGTGGGCTGTCGATCATTCAGTTAACCCCCCTTCGCAAGATTATGTTCTGTGGTACCGGAATTACGACAGCCCGGCGATTCATGCTTTGGTTAGCCTCGCCTTGCAGAAGACACCGGAATACGGCGATTTCCGCATTCTTAGAAGTCAGGAGCTGAGCCAGGGCCGAGCGCTGCGGGAGCTCGCGCAAGGCGATAACCGCCTGCTGGATATAGCGAATGTGGCTACTTCGGTAGAGCGAGAAGTTTTTCTCACCCCAGTTCCGGTTCCTGTGGATGGTGGACTGCTTGGTTTTCGAGTGTGTGTCGTTACAGCTGAAAGCCTTCCGTTGTTCGAGGACATCCATTCTCTTGCAGATCTTCGTGAGAAAGGCATTCGGATAGGCCAGGGTTCGCATTGGCCGGACACGCCGGTCCTGATCGAAAATAAGATACCCGTAATTACCCATTCCCGCTATGAAATCCTGTTCGGCATGCTGAAGAATGAGCGCTTCGACTGTTTTGCCAGGGGCGTCAGCGAAGTTCTGAACGACCTTGGAGTTGAAAATGATCCGGAGCTGGTAATAGAGCCAAAGCTGATGCTGGCTTATCCAATGCCCTCTTACCTGTTTGTCGGGCCTGAAGATCTCGCCACGGCACACCGCCTGCACTTGGGAATGGAACGAGCTATCCGGGATGGGAGTTTCGGTGCTTTTCTCCAGCAATATTACGCCGCAGCGGTCTCGACACTTAACCTTGATCGTCGCACGATGATCGTTCTGGAAAATCCGTTTCTAAGTGATGAATCCGACAACCTGGGGCGCCAAACGCTGCGCAACCTGCGCTGGCGCCTTGAGCTGCTTGGTCGCTGAGCCCCACGCAGGTATTTAGCTCCCTGTGCGACCTATTTGAAGCCTTCTGATAAACTTGGTTATCAAATCCATTCCCAGCCATACAGGAGCCCCGCTGAATGGCCCATGAAGAACTGCATCTTAATCTTCGCAACCTGACACTTGATGATTACGAACAACTCCAGGTATTGATGGACCGGGTGTATGACGATATTGGCGGTGCCTGGCCAAAAGACACCATCAAAGCGCTGGTTGAACAGTTCCCGGATGGACAGATCTGTATTGAGGACAAGGGGCAGTTGGTTGCTGTGGCCCTTACGGTATCCGTCAAATACGAGCGCTTCAGTAACCCTCATACCTATGACGACCTCATCAAACGCAACGAACAAATCCGGCATGACCCAAACGGTGACTCCCTGTATGGACTGGATGTCTTCATTCACCCGGACTACCGTGGTTATCGCCTTGGCCGACGGTTATACGAAGCTCGCAAGGAGCTTTGCCGCGCCATTAACCTGCGCGCTATCCTTGCTGGAGGCCGTATACCTGGTTATTTCAAGTATTCGGATCAGTGTTCACCTGCCGAGTACATTGACCGGGTCGACCGCAGAGACATTTACGACCCGATTCTGAGCTTCCAGTTGTCGAATGACTTTCAGGTCACCCGGCTAATGCACAAGTACCTCCCGGAGGATGAGAAGTCTCAGGGGTATGCGACCTTGCTTGAATGGCGGAACATCCTTTATACCCCGCCCTCCTCAGTGTTGAACGAAAAGAAAACCCAGGTCCGTATGGGTGCCGTTCAGTGGCAGATGCGTGAATTTTTATCTGTTGAAGAGGTACTGGAGCAGGTTGAGTATTTCGTAGATGCATTGTCGGATTACAAGAGCGACTTTGCGTTGTTCCCGGAATTTTTCAACGCGCCGCTGATGGGGCTGACTGACCAGGTAGACCAAACCCGCGCTATCCGCTTTCTCGCCGGGTTCACCCAACAATTTCGGGATCGCATGTCCGAAATGGCTGTGAGCTACAACATCAACATTATCACCGGCTCTATGCCTTTACTGGAAAACGACCGGGTCTTCAATGTTTCCTATTTGTGTCACCGGGATGGCCGGGTGGACGAACAACGCAAGATTCACATTACGCCTCACGAACGTCGCGACTGGGTTATAGAAGGCGGGAACAAATTTGAAGTCTTTGACACAGATGCCGGGCGCGTTGCCATTCTTATCTGTTATGACATCGAGTTTCCTGAGCTGGGCAGAATTGCAGCCATAAACGAAGTCGATATTATCTGCGTGCCTTTCTGGACAGACACCAAAAACGGCTATTTGCGTGTCCGCCACTGTGCCCAGGCTCGTGCGATCGAGAATGAATGTTACGTGGTAATTACCGGTAGCGTAGGAAACTTGCCGAAGGTCGAAAATCTGGACGTACAGTATGCTCAGTCATCCGTGTTTTCGCCCTCTGATTTCGCCTTTCCTCATGATGCCGTGATGGCAGAAACGACACCAAATACCGAGATGATCATGTTCTCGGATATGGACCTGGAAAAGCTCAAACTGGTACGCAATGAAGGCTCTGTTACCAACATTAAAGACCGCAGAATTGATATGTATGAAATTATCACCCGTTAAGTGTTGAAGAACAGCCTCAAAGGTTTATCGTATGGCACTGATGGCGTTGCAAAATAGCTTGCCAGTGTCTATTGTTTAATCAATATCAAGTAATCTCTGTTAGAGACCCTGTATTCATGAAAGAAGCGTTGCCCGATCTTGTCGCCCGATTCATTGTCCGGCACGGCCTGTTCCGAAAGGAACGGGTCGAGGCTGCGCTTTTCGAATTGGATGGATATGGTTGCGTTATGAAGACGGACAAAATGTTCAATCCGGGTGATACCGTGGTACTCGATCTGATTATGGACATGCCGTTTGATAAGATTCGTGCGGAGAATGTTACGGGGCTTATTACCGAGCGCAGAAAGCACTGCAGCAACTTCTTCTATTCTATTGATTTTGTTGACTTGAAGTCTGACGGCGGTACCGCACTTGAAGAAAAACTGCGCCGCATCAGAGAAGTTCTTACCAAAAAGCAGTCGTTAAAATCACGTCGTTCCTCAGGTTCCATGCCCGGATTCCGGCAGATGGCCTGATCACATTATCCGTTTTATTTGTCTGCGAGGAGACAACCCCATGGCGAAGAAAGCCAAAGCGAGTGTTGAAAAGATCGTTAAGAAGGTAAACCAGGAATTTGAGAAAACATCCTCTCAAATCGAAGGACTGATCAGCGATGCTATGAAGCAGTTTGAAACCCTTCAACATCAGGTTCAGGATCCGGTTCGTAAGCTTTTGAAAGACGTTGATGAGCTTCGCGAACGTGAGATGAAGCGCCTTAACGATGAGTTCGAGCGCCGCCTAGACGAGTTCCATGAGCTGCAATCCAACATACTCGAACGCTTGGGGGTTGCTTCTAAAGAAGATATTCGTAAAGCTGAAAAAGAGAGCATAAAAGAGCTCAAAAAGGCGCCTGCTACCAAGAAGCCAGCCAAGAAAGCCGCACCTAAAAAAGCTGCACCCAAGAAAGCTGCAGCCAAGAAGCCGGCAGCCAAGAAAGCAGCTGTTTCAAAGCCTGCAGTGGCGAAGGCGCCAGCGGCCAGAGCCAAAAAACCGGTTGATAAAAGCAATCTTACTCTGGTGAAAGGTATCGGGCCGGCGACTGCGAAAAAAATGAAAGAGGCAGGAATCACCTCGATTGACCAGATTGCCAACCCGTCAGCCGCAGATCTGGAAACGTTGAAGGGTTTTTCAAACATCAAAGGTTCTGACCAGTTTACAGTCGAAGCCAAGAAAATTAGTTGATGCTAACGCCTGACCAGCCTGTTTTACGGGACATTGTTCTGATTGGCGGCGGGCACAGCCACGTCGGGGTACTCAAACGGTTTGCAATGAAACCGGTTCCCGGCGTCCGGCTGACCCTTATTTGCCGAGACACCCATACCCCCTACTCCGGAATGTTACCTGGCTATGTTGCAGGGCATTACACCTACGATGATGTTCATATTGATCTGAGCCGCCTGGCCGAGTTTGCCGGTGCACGCTTTTACCGCGCAGAAGCTACCGGAATTGATCGAAATAACAAACGTGTGATTTGTAAAGATCGTCCAGATGTTCCCTATGACATACTGTCGATCAATATTGGCTCCTCTCCCAGAGTGAATGAGGTTGAAGGTGCTCCACAACACGCGGTTCCGGTAAAACCAATTACCGGCTTCAACAATCGCTGGCTCGCCTTGCTTACGCGGATTGAAAGTCACCAGGGTCCGCTTACTGTCGCTGTTGTGGGCGCAGGTGCGGGGGGCGTCGAGCTTACACTGGCAATGCAGTATCGCCTGAAAAATGAGCTGAAGCAGCGCGGTCAGGATTCCGATCAACTGCATTTTCATCTATTTGATGCTGCCGAGGAAATTCTTCCTACCCATAACGCCAAGGTCCGTGAAGTCTTCCGGAAAACCCTCTCTGAGCGTGGGGTAAAACTCCACCTTGGATCTCCTGTTGAAAAAGTTGGCGCAGGGCTTTTGCGTACGGCTGCTGGCGAAACCTTGCAGACAGATGAAGTTCTCTGGGTAACCAGAGCGGGCGGACCGTCGTGGCTTGAGGAAACCGGGCTCGCATTGGATGAAGGCTTGTTTCTGCGTGTTCGCGACACGCTACAGGTTGAAAATGATGACAGTATTTTTGCCGCAGGTGACATTGCCAATGTAATCAATCACCCACGGGAAAAAGCCGGAGTGTTTGCGGTACGCCAAGGACCGCCTCTTGCGGATAACCTCAAGCGTATGGCTCTGGGCAAAGCACCAAAAGACTTTCATCCCCAGAAAAAATGGCTGGCACTGATCAGTACTGGCGATAAATTTGCAGTAGCGTCTCGCGGCGATATGCAGTTTGACGGCACTATGGTGTGGCGCTGGAAAGACTGGATTGATCGCCAGTTCATGAAAAAATTCACCGATCTCCCGCCCATGGAAGAAGTCGGTAACCTGCCCGATACCGCCGCAGCACAGAATCCCGAAGACGCCGCTCAGGCGATATCGGCGGTTGCCATGCGCTGCGGAGGGTGCGGTGCTAAAGTAGGCAACACCGCACTGTTAAGGGCTCTGGGTGAACTCAGACCTATCGATCGGGACGACATCATCATTGGCCTTCATGCCCCAGATGACGCTGCTGTTTTACAAGTACCTCCCGGGAAAGCCGTGGTTCACACCGTCGATTTCTTCCGGGCGTTCATCGATGACCCTTACACCTTTGGTCGCGTCGCAGCGAACCACAGCCTCGGTGATATCTATGCCATGGGCGCGGAAGCTCAGAGTGCGACCGCTGTGGCTACGGTACCCTACGGCATTGAATCCAAAGTTGAAGACGTGGTATTCCAGATGATGTCGGGTGCCCTCGATGTGCTAAATGAAGCCGGCTGCGCCTTGGTTGGGGGGCATACGGGAGAAGGTCGTGAGCTGGCGCTGGGTTTTGCAGTTAATGGCTTGATTGATCCGGATCAGGTGATGAGTAAAGGTGGCTTGCGAGCGGGCGACGTCCTGATCCTCACCAAGCCGATAGGTACAGGAACACTGTTTGCGGCCCACGCACGCCTTGCAGCCAAAGGTCGCTGGATTGATTCCGCCCTCGCCTCTATGGTTCAGTCCAACAAATCCGCCGCAGACTGCTTCCGACGTTTTGGGTCAAAAGCCTGTACGGATGTGACCGGGTTCGGGTTGTTGGGCCATCTGTTAGAGATGACGCAACCTTCCGGAGTGGATGCGCAACTGGATCTTACAGCTGTCCCGATCTTACCCGGTGCTGAAGAAACTGCAGCGGCGGGCGTTCTCAGCTCCTTGCAGCCGGCGAATATACGGATGTGTTGTAGTATCCGGGATCAGCAGACGTGGGCAATACACCCTCGCTACCCACTTATTTTCGACCCACAAACCGCAGGTGGTTTGTTGGCGGGCGTATCGGTGAATAACGCGGAAGACTGCGTCCGGGAACTCAAAGCGCTGGGTTATCCGCACGCAGCTATCATCGGGAGGGTTACCCTTCAGGATGAAAGCGGGTCCATAGAACCGATCACGTTGCGAGAGTGAGAAGTAGCGCCCGGCGTAGCCATGATGAGATCCATAGCGGTTCAGGGTTACAGGAAATCAGAGTATCCTCCAACTCTCAGACGCTTATGATTTAATACGTAAGCGGCATTTCTGTTTAATCAATCAGATAACAAATCAAGGAATTCAAATGGCTTTGAATATCATACGGAAGTTGATGCTTTCCAGCTTTTTATGTTTCACCGCTGCTGCGGCATCGGCTGAGACGTTTGTATTCACTGCGATCCCGGATGAAGACGAAACCAAACTGGTCGAGCGTTTTCGTGGAGTAGCGGATTACCTTTCCGAGCAACTTGATGTGGACGTTCGCTACATTCCGGTGAAGTCCTATGCAGCTGCCGTTTCAGCGTTCCGTAATAATCAGGTTCAGCTTGCATGGTTTGGAGGCCTTTCGGGAGTTCAGGCCCGCAGATTGGTGCCAGGCTCTGAAGCCATAGCTCAAGGCGTGGAAGACGAGGCGTTCGAAACCTACTTTATTGCCAATTCCAACACAGGTATTGCGCCAGCTGATGAACTTTCAGATCTGAAAGATGAGCTACAGGGTAAAACCTTTACCTTCGGTTCCAAGGGCTCGACGTCTGGCAGGCTGATGCCAGAGTTCTATGTGCGCGACACTTTTGGCTCAAAGCCTGAGGACTTTTTCTCACGTGTCGGCTTCAGTGGTAACCACACACGCACTCTTCGACTTGTTGAAGCAGGCACCTACGAAGTAGGTGCGCTCAACTTTCAGGTTTGGGAGAAAGAGCTGAGCGACGGAAACATTGATACCGTTGCGGTTCAGGTGATCTGGAAAACACCGGCTTACCCGGACTATCAATGGACGATTCGTGGTGATGTAAACGAGCGTTTTGGGGAAGGTTTCAAGCAACGCGTTACAGAGGCGCTTTTGAATCTCGATAACCCGGAGCTTCTGGAAAGCTTTCCACGTTCAGGATTCATTCCCGCCTCTAACGACGATTATGAGCCGATTCGTAAAACAGCCGAAGAGATCGGAATCCTCGATTGATGTCGGGTTTTGATCTTTCTGGCCTGACGGCATCATTTAGCGGTAAGCGGGTCATTGGCCCGCTTTCGCTAAAGGTTAATCCTGGTGACAAAATCGCTCTGGTAGGAAAAAGCGGCGCGGGCAAGTCCACGCTGATTCGCTTGATTCACGAACGGATTAACCGGAATTCCTCCCTCGTTCCCCAGGACCTCGGCCTGGTTAACGCCCTTTCGGTTTTTCATAACGTATTCATGGGGCAACTGGACAAGCATGCAACCTGGTACAGCACTCTAACGCTTGCCCGGCCCTTCGCCAAAGACAAGGCAGAAGTGCTGAGCCTGCTGGAATCCCTGAGCATGGGTGACAAACTCTGGACACCTGCTGCCTCTCTTTCTGGCGGCCAGCGGCAGCGTGTAGCCATTGCCCGTGCGCTTTACCGCAACGCGGCCGTTCTGTTGGCAGACGAACCTGTGTCCGCTCTCGATGGCCCCATGGCTAACTCGGTAATGACACACCTCCGGGGCCGGTTCTCAACCAGCGTCATCGCGCTTCACGATGTGGATCTCGCGCTACATTATTGCAACCGGATTGTTGGTATAGAAAGTGGCCAGATTGCTCTGGATCAACCAACCGAGAATCTTGCCGCTACAGACATAATGTCTCTCTACTAGGTAACACGGGCCGTTTCATGTTCGCTTCCCCAACGGTTCGTATCAGCTTCATTTTCCTGGCCATCGCCCTGGTCGGATTGCTTTTTGCGGATATTGCCATCACCGCATCCAACCCATGGCGGGATTTGGGCAACTTCTTTCTGGGAATTGTCACTCCCAATTTTTTCAGTAGTGAAGGGTTACTGACAGCACTACTGCGAACCGTCGCTTTCGCATTCGTTGGTGTTGCACTTGGCAGTTTTTTTGGCTTCTTGTTGGCGCTGGTTTATCAGTCTCTGCCCGTGCGTATCTTCTGTGCGTTTATCCGTGCCATTCACGAACTTTTCTGGGCATTGATCTTCCTTCAGTTTTTTGGCTTTCATCCACTCACCGGCGTTTTGGCCATCGCTATCCCCTATGCCGGGATTTTTGCCAAGGTATATTCCGAAATACTCGAAGAGGCTGATCCAGAGCCTGGACGAGCCCTGCCGCCGGGCACGGGGAATATTGTTGCCTTCCTCTATACCCGAATTCCGGACTGCTGGGTGAAGATGCGAACCTATACAGCCTACCGACTGGAATGCGGCCTGCGTTCCAGTGCCATTCTCGGCTTTGTTGGCCTGCCTACACTAGGTTTCTATCTTGAGGCGTCATTTTCACAGGGCCTGTATTCAGACGCCGGCGCAATGCTGATTCTGTTCTATGTACTGATTGCCACCATGCCCCTTTGGGTGCGTCCAAAGCTGCTTCCCATCTATCTTCTTGGGGCCCCTTTCTTTCTCGGTGAGGGGTTGCCCATTGTCTGGGGTAACGTACTTAGGTTCTTCACCGAAGATATAGTTCCAGCACCATTGCGTAATGGTGAAGGCCTGGCAGGGCTTACGCCCTGGCTGAACGACCTGATGATCAATGAAGCTATGCCCGGCATCTGGAATACTGTTGTGCTAACGCAGATTGCGCTGGTCGCTACAGGTATTCTTTCGCTGCTTGCATTCCCTATGATCTCCAATCATTTCGGCGGGCCTATGAGGCGTAGCGCCGGCCATGTAGCTCTGGTTATTGTACGCTCGACGCCTGAGTACATTCTGGCCTACATTCTACTGCAACTCTGGGGGCCCTCGATGCTGCCAGCGGTGGTTGCTCTGGCACTCCACAATGGCGGAATCATCGGGCACCTGATCGGAAGGCAGACCAATTCCCTCAAGCTCCGCCCGGATGCGCCAACCGGCTTTAACCGGTACACCTGGGAGCTGGTGCCCCGGGTGTACCGTTCATTCCTGGCATTTCTTTTCTACCGGTGGGAAATCATCATGCGGGAAACAGCCATCCTCGGGATTCTTGGCATTTATACGCTCGGGTTTTATGTCGACAGTGCCATTCAGAACATCCGGTTTGACCGAGCGATGGTACTGATCCTGGTAACCGCCCTGCTCAACATCGGCGTGGATGCTCTTGGGCGTTATATTCGCCGCAAACTGGCTCTGCAAACCCTGCCTAACTGCTGATTCACTGATTAGCGATCTGTCCTGGCTCTATAGAACCGGGCCTATAGTTGCGATCACGTTGTGCCAAATTCTTTGGTAATAATGCCAGCCCAGAACCCCAGGCAAATCGACGACTTCAGAGCGGCTTATATAGGTCTGTTGGCGTTCTTTGATCGCAAGAGTAATCTCTTCATCCTGAAGAAGGATGTTGTTTTCGTAATTCAGATCGAAGCTGCGTAAATCCAGATTTGAAGATCCAATCAGGCTGACCTTGCTGTCGATTGTGAGGGTTTTTGCATGAAGAAGGCCCCCCTTGAATTCATGAATAACACACCCTGCATCCAGCAGACGATGGTAATAGCTTCGGCTTGCAGCCGCCACGATCCAACTGTCGTTTACCTTGGGAAAGATCAGTGAAACCGCGACACCGCGATGTGCAGCCGCGCATAGAGCCTCCAGAACCGTCGCATCCGGAACAAAGTAAGGTGTGGAGAGTGTCATTTCGGTTTGGGCACAGGCTATCAAATTGGCGAAGAGCTGTGGCGTGGCGCCGTGACGCTCGGTTGGCCCCACGCCCATTACCTGTGCCGGGAAACCACCTGTCGCTGGTGCGGAAGATAACGAAATACAATCCAGGGATTGGTTGGTAGCTTGCATCCAGTCACTCGCAAACAACAACTGGTTCTGTGCAACAACGGGCCCGGTGAACCGCAGCATGATATCAACCCAGGGCGCGTACTTTGATTTGATCAGAAACTCGGGGTCAGCCGAGTTGCGGCTACCACAGTAGGTTATCCGCGAATCGATTACTGTGATTTTCCGGTGATTGCGAAGATCCAGTCGGCTGGTGAGAATTGTGCGGATAGGATGCTTAAGTGATAGTGCAACAGCAAGATGAACGCCAGCGTCTCTCATGCGTTTCCACAGCAGGGAATTGATCATTGCCCGCGACCCAAGGCCGTCAGCCATAGCCCTGCAAGTAACCCCCCTTCGCGCTGCACGGATCAGCGCTTCGGCTATGGTGTGGCCGGTATTATCATCGAGCCAGATGTAATACAGCACATGCACATGATCTGTGGCTGCATCAATATCCGAAACCATTCGCGTGAGCGTCTCTTCTCCGTCAGCCATGAGTTCAACGGCGTTGCCCGCCGAAGGGTAGAACCTGTTGATTGAACCTGCGTAGCGAAAGGCCGGCCGATAGACCGGCTCAATCAGTTGTTCCGTGTTCGCGGCCTCACCCATAAACCAGGAGGCTTTCGACCGGATTTCCTCAAAGATTTCTTTATGACGTCTGTCCGCGCGATGGCCAAGATCAATTTCGCCGAACAGAAAGTAAATGGCGCTGCCAAAATAAGGCAACACATTCAAAACGATAAACCAAGCCAGCCGTCCCGGAGGCGAAAGGTCATCACGCAGCAGAATTCGGACAGTAAACGTTATTACCAGAAGTGTGTGGAGCACCAGAATAATGGTCATCGGACTCCTTTTAAGGATACAAAACCCATCGTGACTTGATCAGCCTCCACGCCGCTTTTACTGTAAACGCACTGATATAAGCTACTTCGATTGTTTGTTGCAGTGCTCCAGTGCCCAGTCATTCCCCAGCTGAACGCTCTCCGCCTGATCTGGCTTGTCCACAGGAACTCCCGCCAAGGCCGGGCGGGTAAATGCACCCTCCTCCGTAGAAACCATAGAATCTACATCAACAGAAAGAACCAGATAAGTGACGCCCCCTGAAACAACTCTGGCTCTTTGTGCCAGCCCGAAGACAAAGCGGCAGTAGTCCAGCTTCAGTTGCATCAGATCCTGTTCGGCTTTGCGGATCTTTCGCATCAACACTTTTTGTACACTTTCACCGTAATCCATCACGTTTTCTCAAAGTTTGAATCAATTTAAGGGCGTGGGTTATGTTGAGCCTGGAATGTCAATTTCAATGGGGTTGGTTCCGAGAGTGCATTCTGGCCTGCTTGCAAGTCAATGCGCCACACCATTTCGGAGTCTATGGTGCAGAAAGGTGCGGTAAAGTGAGCGGAATAACTACCATCTTTCTCACTCCGCAGCGGAACCGGATACTCTCCCATGTACATGGATTCGCCGCGTAATACTGCAAGGAACCGATCCGGTGCTGCTGGGGCGATAACCCTTAGCTCATATTCTGTGCCCTGCCCCTTATCGCCTATAGTTTTCAGTTCCACCTGCCATTGGCCAGATTCAGCCTCCCAATCACAGGGCCCTGAAAGGAGGTCGCAAGCGGGCAAGTCGGTATCAGTGGCTTTGTTTTCTGTGGTCTGCATCCAGGTGGGGCCAAATACAATGACTGAAATCAGACCCAAGATGAAACCTACAACCACAATCGCTCGTAACATACCCACACCCAGTTAAAACAGTTGAGGCATTATGGACACTATCTGCCTCAATTCAAAAATTTCTAAACCGGCGCCAGACATGAGAAAATGCTGCGCTTTCATTTACGACCCATCTTCTGGAACAGGATACACCCGTGCAGCCGGATATTTCTGTTAAGAACCTCAACAAGGTTTACGAGAGCGGTTTTCAGGCCCTCAAGAATATCAACCTGGAAATAAACCGCGGCGAGATTTTTGCTCTGCTCGGCCCCAATGGTGCGGGCAAAACCACGATGATCAGTATCATCTGTGGCATCACCAACCTGTCGTCCGGCGAGGTCAAAGCCGGAGGTCATGACATCGTAAAGCAATACCGCAAAGCCCGCGAAACCATCGGCCTGGTGCCACAGGAGCTCAATACCGATTCCTTTGAAACTGTCTGGAATGCGGTGTCTTTCAGCCGTGGCCTGTTCGGCAAAGCGCCCAATCCTGCCCATATTGAAAAGGTGCTAAGGGATCTTTCGCTGTGGGACAAGCGCAACAGTCGCATTATGACCCTCTCCGGCGGCATGAAACGCCGGCTGATGATCGCAAAGGCCCTCTCTCACGAGCCGCGGATACTATTCCTGGATGAACCCACAGCGGGTGTAGACGTTGAACTACGCCGTGATATGTGGGAGATGGTCCGCAAGCTTCGGGAAGACGGCGTAACCATCATTCTCACGACTCATTACATCGAAGAAGCGGAAGAAATGGCAGACCGTATCGGGGTTATTCGGCAGGGCGAAATCATCCTCGTGGAAGACAAAAGCCTGCTGATGAGCAAACTTGGTAAGAAAGAACTCCGCCTCCAACTTCAGCACAAGCTCGACAAAGTGCCCGGCGAGCTCACCCTGGAACCGGTGGAATTGTCAGAGGATGGCTATGAATTGATTTACACCTTTGATTCGCAACAGGAACAAGCTGGCGTGGCGCGTTTGCTGCGCACCCTTGGCGACATAGGCATTGAGTACCGCGATCTGCGTACCCGGGAGAGCTCCCTGGAAGAGATTTTTGTCGGCCTGGTGCATGAAAAAACCGCAGGCTAACTGGAGAAAGGCATGAATTTTTACGGTGTTAAAGCCATCTATAACTTTGAAATGTCCCGCATGCGGCGCACCCTGATGCAAAGCGTACTTTCGCCGGTCATCTCTACCTGTCTGTATTTTGTTGTCTTTGGCTCGGCTATTGGGTCTCGCATGGGTGAGATCGATAACATCGATTACGGTGCATACATCATTCCGGGGCTGGTTATGCTGTCTCTGTTGATGCAGAGCATCTCCAACGCCTCTTTCGGTATCTATATGCCGAAATTCTCGGGCACGATCTACGAGGTACTTTCTGCCCCTGTATCCTATGTTGAAGTCGTGCTGGGCTACGTGGGTGCAGCCGCCACTAAATCAGTGATTCTGGGGTTGATAATCCTTGCCACGGCCAAGCTGTTTGTAGACTACAGCGTACTGCACCCGTTCTGGATGTTCTCCTTCCTTATACTGACGGCAGTAACGTTCAGCCTGTTCGGCTTTATCATTGGTATCTGGGCCGACGGCTTCGAAAAGCTTCAGATTGTTCCCATGATGATTGTGACCCCGCTGACCTTCCTTGGCGGCACTTTTTACTCCATCGATATGCTGCCTGAAATCTGGCAGACCATCAGCCTGTTCAATCCGGTGGTCTACCTTATCAGCGGTTTTCGCTGGGCGTTTTATGGTGTTTCGGATGTACACGTGGGTATTAGCGTAGGCATGACCCTGCTATTCCTGGCGGCTTGTATGGGGGGCATCTGGTGGATATTCAAAACCGGCTACCGGCTTCGTTCCTGATGAATTACCGGTGCACCCTCCTCTTTCTTGCCCTTGTTCTGGCGGGATGTTCCGCCAGCACCGATGCGGAGCCCACGGCAGACCTGCCGGTTTTGAAAGGCTGTTTCGTCACCGATACTCGCACAATCAATGTCAGCCTTGAACTTGTTGCAACACCGCAAGAGCGACGCAAGGGCTTGATGGGGAGAGAGTCCCTGGGAGCCAGCTCAGGCATGCTGTTTGAGTATCAGCAAAGCCAGAGCCCGGATCATGGCTTCTGGATGTACCAAACCCTCATCCCGCTGGATATTGCTTACCTCGACGAGAAGGGTTCAATCGGAAGTATCAGGCAGATGGTGCCCTGCACCTCCAGGGATGGCTCCCGATGCCCCAGCTATCCATCTGGCGTTGCGTTCATTTCCGCAGTAGAAATGAACGCGGGATTTTTTGAGGCAAATGGCATCGGTTTGGGAGACACCCTCAAACTGGAAAAACAGGACTGCAAGCCTCGCTAGCAGTCCTTCCAGTCTGGCTTGCGTTTATCCAGAAACGCACATATGCCCTCTCGAGCATCATCGGCACGCATATTTTCAGCCATTACCTCAGCCGTATAGTCATAAGCATCGGACAGCGACATCTCCAGTTGCCGGTAGAAAGCGCCCTTACCTATCTTCAGTGTATGCCCGGATTTTTCTGCAATTGTACGAGCCATCGTGTAAACCGTTTCATCCAGCAGTGTTTCATCAACAATACGGTTAACCAGCCCAAGCTGCTCCGCGCGCGCAGCACTTATCAGCTCCCCGGTAAGGAGCATCTCCATGGCATGCTTGCGGGAAACATTGCGGGACAAGGCCACCATAGGTGTTGAACAGAACAGCCCGATGTTTACACCCGGCGTAGCAAAACGCGCGGAATCCGCCGCAACAGCCAGATCACAGCTGGCTACCAACTGACACCCCGCCGCCGTTGCCACACCCGCTACTCTCGCAATGACCGGTTTCGGCAAATTGACAACCTGCTGCATGACCGCACTGCACCGCCTGAATAGCGCCAATTGGAACTCATTGCTGTCCAGCTCCTCACGGATTTCCTTTAGATCGTGCCCGGCACAAAAAACCTTGCCCGCGGCCGCAATAACCACCACACGTGTCGTGTCGTCAGTTGCCAAGACCTTAAGCGCATCAGAGAGCGCTCCCAACATCGCCATGGAAAGACTGTTTCGTCGGTCAGGCTGGTTCAATGTGAGAGTGGTTATGCCATTTTCGTCAGTATGCTTTAGCAGCAGGTCCGTCACGATTCACTACCTCTTTTTGTTGGAAGCCAGAGCTATAGAGCCATCCAGTATCGGACAGCGTGCGCTGGCTGTCGAAGCGACCTTTGTAGAATGCAAATCAAAGGGTTGTTAACATCCAAAAGCGCCCATAGGTCTGTACCTGTAGCAACGAATTCAAAAATGGAGGAGCCAATGTTCAACTCCAATTTACTCAAAGCCATTCTCACAGCGGCCATTATTGGTGGCGGCATTTACGTGCTCATGATTGATGAACCAGCGGTACCAACGGGCGATATCAATAGGATTCAGACCGCCCCAGAGCCTTGAGTTAGCGTTTTGCGTATTTGCTTGAGCTCACGCCGGCGCGCCGGAGAAACCTTTGGATAGGCAATCGGGAGACTCTTGAACGTGTTAATAATGATCTGAGCGATCATTAGTCGAGCGTTTTTCTTGTCATCGGCGGGTATCACATACCATGGCGACTCGTCGGTACTGGTATTGCTCAGGCAATGTTCATAGGCCCGCATATAGTCATCCCAGTATTTCCGCTCTTCAATATCGGCCATGCTGAGCTTCCAGTTTTTATCCGGGTTATCAATGCGATCAATAAAGCGCTTCCGCTGCTCGTCTTTCGAGAGGTGCAGGAAAAACTTGCAGATATGCGTCCCGTTGCGATGTAAATGAGCTTCCATGTCGCTGATAGATTGGTACCGGCCCTCCCAGATAGTGCATTCGTCGAGTAATCCATCGGGCAGGTTCTGGCTATGGAGGATATCGTGGTGCACCCGCACGATCAGCACTTCTTCGTAATAGGAACGGTTAAAAATACCAATATGGCCACGTTCCGGCAGTGCTTTATTTGTGCGCCAGAGAAAGTCGTGGTCGAGCTCCTTGGCGCTGGGGTGTTGGACGCTGGAAACCTGGCAGCCCTGGGGGTTGACGCCAGACATCACGTGCCTGATAGCCCCATCTTTGCCGGCTGCATCCATCGCTTGAAAAATAAACAGCACCGCATGACGGTTAGAGGCATAGTGTTTTTTTTGCAGCTCACTCAACTCAGACACCTGACTTTCGAGAAGCTCTTTATAATCTTTTTTGGATTTGTAAAAAGGTTTCACCTTGGTGGGCCACTGACCAAGCTCTACAACCTCTTCTTCTTTGACGCGGAATCGATTCGTATCGAACTTGACCTTCATTGATAGTGCGCTCCCGATCCTCAGTGATTAGTAACCATCTCTGACTGACGTCTATAGAAATTTAATGAAAGCTCCAGGCGATTCTGACAGGAGCTTTTTCGCCATTTTGTGGGATTGTTTTTGAAACCCCAAAAGCCTTTTAGTTATAAGACTCTCTACCAGCTCCCAATGTGAATCATCAATATCCAGGGCGTCCCGATGTTCAGTCAGGAACTCCAGCAAGACGGCCTGGTCATTGGCCAACCCCTGGACCTCAGTCAACTTCTGGAGATTAGCAACTATGGGCTTGATGCTTTTACCAAACACCGGCTTAAGAACCCTCAGACAATAAAACAGGTCCTTGGAACGTTTTCGGAATCGGTGAAAGCTTTCGATGTCATCCGATCCATTGGCGATTTGCTCTGCATCGCGTGTTTTCTGGTAGATAGTTTTAAGGTTTGGGAGCAGCTCGGCCAGAGATTTCGCAAGGTCCCGCCCCCCAAACATATCACTCTTTTCAACCACATCCAGAGCAAGTTCCAGAAATGTATCCCTGCTCTTGTTATCAGGAATAGCCGGTTCGGGCGACAATGAAAGAAACCTGGCTAGGCTCACGAATGCTTTACGTTGAAGACGCGGGGTCTCACTTACAAGATTTTGCCAGGTCTGCTCCCGAACCAGGTGGTCGCGATGGCCCGAGAGTTTGCCAGAAAGTGAGCGATAGAAATCCTGCCAATAGCTGAATTCACGCTCCCCCAATTGAGGCCGCAGCAATCTCAGTATCCCACGTATCTCCTTGCAGCCTTTGCGTGCCTCATGGATCCCGGTTTCCGGGTCGCGGACGGCCCGTAACAGAGCGAGTGCAATATCATCATTGATAGACTGAAGCAGCTTGCAAAGGTGCTTGTTCAAGCTTCCATCAGAACTGAGACGATATCGCATACCTCCTCCTCTAACTCTCCCAGTTGCTGGCAGGAATTCGCTGTATATGAATGTGGCTGATGAGCCGGATGGTCGGGCGAACCAGAAACTGAAAGCTACCAATAATAAACAGCCAGACAGCCGCCTTCTCGTGCTCGGGAAACAGAAACAGAATACTGCCAACCAGAAACCAGATAGCGATAAAGAAGTCATTGATGATACTGATTAATTCGTAACGGCGACGAATGACCAGCTCTTCGTTCCCAAACTTCAGGGTAAGTGGGTTGTCGGTGCGGTCTTCATCCATTCGGTCAAGGTCTCCTTTCAGACGGCAGCGTAACGTTTGATGCACTTCTATTGATGCGTAAGGCCCGTGTTTAGCAGGGTTCATGTAGGACAGCGGACTAAAGCTGTTGGTTATGCGGTACGCGGGCCAAACATAATAATAGCCATACCCACCAACGCAACGAAAGACCCAACCAAATCCCAAACCGTTGGGCGAATCCCATCAACAGCCCAAAGCCACATAATCGCCATAAAAATATACACACCGCCATACGCAGCATAGACCCTGCCAGCAGCGGTTGGATGGAGCGACAGTAACCACGCAAATGCTGCAAGGCTCAACGCACCTGGCACCAAAAGCCAGATGGTTTTGCCCTCACGAAGCCAGAGGTAAGGCAAATAGCAACCAACGATCTCTGCCAATGCGGTGACAAGAAAAAGGCCGACTGTTTTCAGCTCAGGCAACGAAATTCCCCTGTTGGCAGTAACACATAACCCTGAGCAAAGCGGCGCCCCGACAGGGGCATCCGGTGTAGGCCGCAGGCTGGAACGAACTTAATTGGCAGGTTTGGCGCACTACGCACTCCCCCTCAACTGAGCGGCAATGTACGGCCCGACGGCCGTTGCGACGAGAACAACTGGCCAGACGTTGCCACCTTTGAACGTATAAGCCGCAAGCAGCTCGGGCCACGATTTGCCTTGCCAGAGCCCAAACGAAATCTCAAAAATGAGTGTGAGTGCGAGCCAGCCCAACCCAATGGCCCAGAGCTGAACGGGGCGACGAACTTGCAGCCAAGGAAGCGACAAGTACGCGACACCGATGATCAAGGTTGAAAGCAACAACCCGCTTAGCACAAGAGCTGCCGGAGTTCCGAGGAACGGTATAAGTACGAATTCACGCAGTACTCCATTGGCAATTGCTAAAACAAGGATGCTGGCCCAAATCACCAATGCCTTTGAAGCGACTGCCGTAAGCATCGATTGCTCCTATAGCGTCTAACGGTGATTAGACCGCGTTCCGCGGTAGTGCAGAAGAGTATGTTCAACAGAATGACGCATTCTGCTTTCTACCACGGAGCCTTAATCTTTCATTTTAACAGAAGCTTAGCTCACTCCACCTGGTATCACCACGTCATCGAGTTACTTCCTCAAAAGAGCATCTCTGGAAAGCTGTTGTTCGAAAGCAAACGGGAATACGGCTGTAAACAGGATAGAGCTGAAGGAAACTGGTTTGGAATTGAGGCTTTGTGGGATGGGTGGTTTTAATGGTGCTCCGGGCCGGAATCGAACCGGCACGACCGTGAGGTCGAGAGATTTTAAGTCTCTTGTGTCTACCAATTTCACCACCGGAGCAATCGGGGGAGGTTTTGAGCGCCAGAATTGTATAAGGCCTTGGGCGATAACGCAATTCAAAACACCGCCAGCGATGACACTAACGGTGTGTGAAGGCTATTCAGCGCTAAAAGTGCGTGGCCGCAACGCGTCTGGCTTCAAGAAGTCTTTTTCACCGCCAAGATTATCGTGGTCTCCGAGCAGTCTACCGTTAACCTCTAACCCGTAGTTTGTGTATTTATGAAAAGTGTCGAGGTATTTTTCCCGGGTCTCCTTCACATTGCCGGTATAGCGGGGGTCCTGCGGCCGCTCGTGGCTGTTGATGTAGTAGGCAACATCCCAGGACTCCTGGCCAGTCAGGCTGTTAGGCTGGCCCAGTGGCATATTGTGCTTTATGAATGAAGACAAGGTGAAGTTGCGTGAGATTCCGGCACCCCAGTTGTAAGAGGCATCGCCCCATAACGGCGGGAAGACCACTTCTCCATTCTGCACAAGGCCGCTGCCATCTGCGGCATGGCAGATGCTGCAGTTTGCCTCATAAATCTGCTTGCCACGCTCAAAGCTCATACCTTTTTCAGGTTCCGGGAGTTTTGGAAAGCCACGGCCATACATGGATTTGCCGCTTTGATACATTGGCACCCCTTTAGCGAGCCACTGATGATACGCAGCGAGCGCAAGCATATTGTCACTGCCATACTCTGGCGGTTTGCCATTCATCGAAAATGAGAAACAGCCAACAATCCGCTCCTCAAGGCTATTTACGTGATCGTTTTTCGTACGATAGTTCGGTAAAACGACAGCTGCCGGCCAGACTGGCGCAGAGAACGGCTGACGCCCTTCCCCCAGATGGCAGCTGCTACAGTTCATGCTGTTAAACACGTTCTTGCCCCGCAATTGCTGGGTGTTAACGAACAAGTCGTGTCCACGCCTGATAACGCCCTTCAACTCCGGGTGCAGGTTGCTTTTCTCCAGATCGTCCATGGTTGGCGGCACATGCACGAACTGCCCTTCTTGAGGTTGAGGGATATTGGTGGGCACTCGATGTTCGGTGTTTGCTGCTTGAAGAGTAAAGCTGAGCACTCCGGCTGCAACCGCCAATGACAGGCTGCTCTTTGTGAATAGGCCGTCCATTAGTATGTCCTCCCTTACTTTGCTGGCTTGGCAGGCTGACGCGACAACCAGGCTGAAACTGCAACGATGTCTTCATCATCAAGGCGCTCAGCAATGGCTAGCATAAGGTGCTGTGGGTCATTGTCCCGCTTACCACTTTTCCAGGCGCGTAACTGGTCAGCAATATAGCCCGCATGTTGACCGGCAATGCCCGGAAAATGATCGCCTGCTCCCTGGTTATCGGAGCCATGGCAGCTGCTACATGGAACGATGTAACGGTTCCAGTCGCCATCAGTCGCAAGCTTTTCGCCACGCGCCAGTTGCTCGTCGGTAGCCTTCTCCCCGCCTTTGCCTTCGTTCGGCGGAAGCTGGCTGTAATATACGGCGACGTCCTTAAGCTGCTGTTCATTCAGCATATCGACGAATGGATTCATTGTAGGGCTTTTGCGCGTGCCCTCTTTTATATCTAGCAGTTGCTTGTACAGATAACCGGCATTCAGCCCCGCTAATTTCGGCCATGATTCGCCGCCGGGGATATTCATGCCCGAACCATCGGGCTGGTGGCAAGACTGGCACACGGCTACCGCTTGCTTCCCTGCCACAGGATCGCCTTCAACTGCATGCGCTGCCGTCAAGCTGAAAGTCAGGATTGTAAAGGCTGTAATTACTTGGCTTTTCATGCCCACTTTCGTTACTCCTTTTTCTTTTTCAGTAAAGAACTTCTGCCGTCCTTAAGTCGATTTCCGGGCGATGCCTTTATAAATATAGCCGGCTATTTTCGGAGCCTTGGGAATATAGAGGTTTTGCAGTTCAATCAATTCAAATCCAGCGTGGCGGATGAGATCTGCAATATGTCGGTTTAGATGGCAACCACCGGCCAGTTTCTTCCAGCCGGGTGTAATTCTGTGTTGCCACTTCCGGGTATGCTCGTGGGGGGATTCGCCATGCTCAAGAAACAGGAGTTCGCCTCCTGGTTTCAGCACCCGCTTCATCTGAAGAAGCGCCGCATTCCAATCGGGTATGGTGCAAAGCGTAAACGTAAGGAGAATGGTGTCTATGCTGTTATCGGCCAGTGGGATCTGCTCTCCCGGAAGGCCCAGCCACTCAACATGTATCGGAGAGCGCTTCAGATTTGGAAGTGCTTTACGTCGCATGCCCTCAGAGGGTTCAAGGCCGTAGATCATTTCAACCTTGTCGGGGTTATAGAATTCCAGGTTAACGCCCGAACCCATTCCCACTTCCAGAACACGACCTTTGGCGAGCGGCACCAGCTGGCTCCGCAGCTTCATGAGCTGGCCCATCGAGCAGGCCCGGTCTATGATGTGAGGGAGAATTCGCTCTTCGTAAAAACTCATGTTTTTTACCATAGTTGTTTTTAGTCAACGAGTGCGACAATCTGCCCTATCCATTTTGCTAACATATCGAGTAGCATGACAGCCATCTGCCGGTAATAACAATATAACAATTAATGCTAAGGCAGCGGCTGAGCGGGTATGCTGCGCTCGTTTGTTGTTACATTAACATTACCGAGGTGTTCCTGTGGAACTAGATCCTCTTATCCTGTCGCGAATTCAGTTCGCGTTTGTCGTATCGTTTCATGCGATTTTTCCGGTGTTCACCATCGGTCTGGCATCCTATATTGCCGTGCTCGAGGGGCTTTCGTTCAAAACGAAGAATCCGGTATGGGCAAAATTGTCGTCTTTCTGGACGACCGTTTTTGCCGTTGTGTTTGGCATGGGTGTCGTGTCTGGCATAGTTATGTCTTTCCAGTTTGGCACCAACTGGAGTAATTTCTCTCAGGCTTCGGCCAACTTCCTCGGGCCCATGCTGAGTTATGAGGTAATTACGGCCTTCTTCCTCGAAGCCGCATTCCTTGGCGTGTTGCTTTTTGGTAGGGATCGCGTGCCTCCGGGCGTGCATTTGTTCGCTGCGATTATGGTTGCTACAGGCACGTTCATTTCTTCTTTCTGGATTCTCTCTGCCAACAGTTGGATGCAAACCCCTGCGGGCACGGAACTTCGGGACGGCGTTTTTCACGTAACTTCCTGGAGCGAGGCGATCTTCAACCCATCATTCCAGTACCGTTTTGCCCATAAAGTGATTGCGTCTTTCCTGACCGGTGGTTTTGTTGTAGCTGGTGTCAGTGCGTGGTATCTGCTCAAGGGTCGTGAAGTGGAGGCTAACCGCAAAGCGCTGTCTATGTGCCTCTGGATGCTGTTAATTCTCGCCCCGACACAACTGGTTGTCGGTGATTTTCACGGGCTTAACACCCTTGAACACCAACCGATGAAAGTGGCTGCAATGGAAGGAAACTGGGAAACCTCAGACAATGTTCCCTTGCTGCTATTCGCGATTCCAGATCAGGAAAACCAGACTAACCTCTTCGAAATCGGGGTTCCGGGGCTGGCCAGCCTTATTCTCACCCATGACATGGATGGGGTAATTCCCGGCCTTAAGGAGGTCCCGGTTGAAGAGCAGCCACCGGTTGCAATCGTTTTCTGGTCGTTCCGGATTATGGTTGGTCTCGGAATGCTGATGATCTTGTTTGCATTTACAGGGTTGGCGCTGCGGCCCGGTGGTCGACTCTGGCGCGCACGCTGGTTTCTACAAGGACTGCGCTTCATGAGCGTAGCGCCGTTCATCGCGGTTCTCACGGGTTGGTTCGTCACTGAAGTGGGGCGTGCTCCCTGGCTCGTCTACGGCCAGATGACCCAGGCCGAAGCGGTCACCCCGTCGCTGACTGGTGGTATGGCTTTGTTCACATTGATTGGCTACGTGGTGGTCTATTCGCTCGTGTTCTCTGCTGGTGTCTATTACCTGATGCGTGTCCTGTATGAGGGCATGGAAAACAATCCTCATGAGCCGGACACTCAGAGTGAACGACCCAAACGGCCGTTCTCGGCAGCCCATACTACGTTTGAGCTTCACGACCAAAACGAGCAGTCAGCCAAACAGGGAGGGCTTTTATAATGGAACTGTTTGACCTCGCATTAATCTGGGCGTTTATTATCGGTTTTGGCGTCATCATGTATGTGTTGATGGATGGCTTCGATCTGGGTGTGGGTATTCTTTTTCCCTTTGCTCCATCGGAACAGGATCGCGACACCATGATGAACACGGTTGCGCCTGTATGGGACGGCAACGAAACCTGGCTGGTACTCGGGGGCGCTGGCCTTCTGGGTGCATTTCCCCTGGTATACAGTGTTTTGTTACCGGCACTGTACATCGGTGTTTTCCTGATGCTCGCTGGCCTGATTTTCCGTGGCATTGCGTTTGAGTTCCGCTTCAAAGCACGTACTTCGCGCTATCTGTGGAACTGGGCCTTTGCCGGAGGTTCCACGATTGCCGCGTTTGCTCAGGGTGTGGTTGTAGGCACCTACATTCAGGGTTACGAGACTGCAAACGGCGTATATGTAGGCGGCGCCCTTGATTGGCTCACGCCGTTTACTGTACTGACAGGTCTCGGTCTGGTTGCAGGCTATGCTCTGCTCGGCTCTACCTGGCTGATCATGAAGACAGAAGGACGGCTGCAGGAATGGGCTTACAAGATCACCCTGCCCTTGCTTGGAGCGATACTGGTAATCTTCGGTATTATCAGCGTGTGGACGCCCTTCATTGACGATATGGTGCGTGAGCGCTGGTTTAGCAATCTCAGTATAATCTGGGTGCTGCCGGTACTGACTCTTTTGTGTGCTATCCAGATTTTCCGCTCAGTGCGTAATCGGTTGGAAGGTATGCCGTTCGTAGCAACTATGGGGTTATTTATAACGACCTACCTGGGGCTTATCGTCAGTCGTTGGCCTTATCTTATCCCGCCTGATTACACTGTTTGGGATGCAGCTTCCGCCTACAACTCGCAGCTGTTCCTGCTGTTAGGCTTGCTGATTGTGATTCCATTTGTGCTGGTTTACACCGCATGGACCTATTGGGTATTCCGGGGCAAGGTACGGGCTGGCGAGGGTTATCACTAAGTGACTGAAACGCAGGTCGAGAGCAGTGCTGTCCGGCGCTGGCT
The DNA here is from genome assembly GCF_030549045.1 of Marinobacter sp. 1_MG-2023. Lineage (NCBI taxonomy): Bacteria > Pseudomonadati > Pseudomonadota > Gammaproteobacteria > Pseudomonadales > Marinobacteraceae > Marinobacter > Marinobacter sp. 1_MG-2023. Next base: position 74,599 of record NZ_JAUOST010000004.1, read on the forward strand.
CTCGGATCTCGCCAAAGGGAACCGGCGCTGGATCCAGGGCTCGGTTGCTGCCGGCACACTGGCTGGTTTCGCCACTATTATCCAAATGGTGTTTCTGGCCAGGATTGTTCACCTTGGTGTGATTGAAAATGCGTCAGCTTCCATGCTGGCGCCTCTTTTTGCGGGCCTGGTGCTGGCAATAACTCTACGGGCTATTGCTCAGGGTGTGCAGACCCATCTTGCAGCAAGATGTAGCGAGCAGGTCCGACGAACCGCCCGCCGCCAGATCCACAGGTATTGGCGTAATAGCGGCCCTCTCGCGCTGGGGCAAACGTCTGCAGGTAGTCTGGCGCGGGAATGGATCGACCACGTTGATGCTCTGCACGGCTATTTTGCCCGCTTCCTTCCGCAGATGACGTTATCCCTCATTGTGCCTTTGATAATTCTGCTGCTTGTCTTCTATCTGGACTGGCTCGCGGGAATTTTCCTGCTCCTTTCCGCCCCGCTGATCCCTCTTTTTATGGCACTTGTGGGTATGGGTGCGGAAAAGCTTAACCAACAGCATTTTGAAGTCATCAGCCGGCTGTCTGGCCAGTTTCTTGATAAGGTTCGTGGGCTGACCACGCTGCAGTTGTTCGGACAAACAGAAAGCGCCGCAGAAGTGATCCAACAAAGATCAGATCACTATCGCAGGGTTACGCTGAAAACTCTTCGTATCGCATTTCTTTCTTCAGCAGTTCTGGAGTTTTTTGCTTCTGTCGCCATTGCAGTGATTGCTATCTATATCGGTTTTGGCCTTCTGGGTTATATCACTTATGGACCATCCCAGGATTTGACACTTTTCTCTGGCCTTTTGATTTTGCTGCTCGCACCAGAGTTCTTCCAGCCCTTACGCACGCTTTCTCAGTACTATCATGACCGCGCAGCAGCTCTTGGCGCTGGCGCTGAGATTCTGGCACGACTGGGTGATGAACAAACCGCTTCGCCTGCTGCAGATCACGACGTTGAAGAATCCGATAACGACCTTTCATTCGTTACGCCTGCTGTTGATAGCAGGTCGATTCAGCTGAGCGACGTGTCACTGGCATTCCGTGCGGACCACCCTGTCCTTTCGAATATTGGACTGACTCTTGCGAAAGGTGATGTGATCGCCCTTACCGGCCCTTCCGGCAGCGGTAAATCCACACTCTTGCATCTTCTGGCAGGATTTCTTGCACCCGACAGTGGCGATATCAAGGTATTTGGAAAGCCAGCGGGAAGCTTTGCCTTCGGTTGGCTCGGCCAGACCGGTTTTCTGGTTCACGGCACCTGGGCAGACAACCTGCGGCTAACCAGCCCGAATGTATCCGATGTGGCCATTGAAACCGCTCTGAGCAACGTTGGTCTTGGTCCTTTGCTTGAGAGCCGGGATCAAGGTATCCACAGCAAGGTTTCGGAAGACGGCCAAGGGCTTTCCGGGGGCCAGGCCCGGCGTCTCAGTCTGGCCAGAATTTTCGTTGCTGACTATGATTTGATTCTTCTTGATGAGCCCACTGCCGGCCTCGATAGCGACACTGAAATATTTGTTCTCGAAGCTCTGCGCAAGCTTGCTCTGGCCGGCAAGACACTGATTTTTTCCACCCATCACCATGCACTGCTGGCGCTCGCCAATCGAGTGCTGCTGGTTTCAGGCGGAGAGGTCAGAGATGTTTGAGCTCAAACCCTGGTTAAAGCTGATCGGTGCACGTCCTACAAGACTTTTTATCGGTGCCCTGTTGATGCTGGCCGCCCTGCTCTCAGGTCTCGGCCTGCTGGCGCTCTCGGGCTGGTTTATAACGGAAACCGCCCTGGTCGGTATTCTTTTGGCTGCCAGCTTGCCCGCCACGATCAACTTGTATGTTCCCGGTGGCGGGATCAGGTTTTTTGCGGTATCACGCACGGTTTCCCGTTATTTGGAGCGGCTCTACAACCACGACACGGTATTGAGGCTGTTAACGGATATTCGTGTGGCTCTGTTTCGCAAACTGTCTTCTGTTGGCCGAGGCCAGCGACGAGAGCTAACAGGTGCTCAGTGGCTTTCGCGACTGACCAGCGATGTGGATGCACTGGATACTCTATACCTGCGCCTGATAGCTCCGGCCGCTCTTGCGGCTTTGGTTACCTTGCTGGTCGTGGTACTGGCATCGGTGCTTTTTAATATCCGGATTGCCGCCGGAATCGGCCTTATACTCGTAGCAGCTTTCGGCATCGCAACCCTCGCTACATATTCGCGTACAGTGAAGATTTCGTCTCGCCAGAGTGATCAGCAGGAATCTCTGAGAACTGCGGTTGTTGAACACCTGGAAGGTTTCGCCGAACTCACTGCCGCCGGGCGCACAGGCAAACATGGTGCCTGGCTCATGCGGCAAGCGCACCAATCGTCGTCGGAGCAGGTTAAGGCGCATTCACGTATTGGCTGGCACCAGGCCGGTTCGAATCTGTTGATTAATCTGTCGTCGGTTTTTGCGCTCTGGGCTGGTTTTGGGCTGTTTCGTTCAGAGGAGGTTTCCGGGCCAGTTCTGGTTTTACTACCTATTGCTCTGCTCGGGCTTGCAGAAGTTTACAGCATGCTACCTGAAGCATTTGGGAAGCTGGGAGCCACGCAAGCCTCTGCTGCGCGACTAAACCGTGACTGCCGGCAAGCGGATAGCGTACCAGCTGCTGGCGAGGTGATAGCCCTGCCGGTGAACACCGCCCTGCTAGTGAAGAATCTTGCGGTAAAGTACCCTGATCATGCGCCGCTATTTACACATTTTGACCTCCAGATCCAAGCAGGTGAACGAGTCGGTATTCTTGGACATTCTGGTAGCGGGAAGTCATCGCTTGGGGATGTTTTTGCTGGGCTTCTGACGCCTTCTAACGGTTTTTGCAGCAGCCTGCCCTGTGCTTACCTCACACAGAAAACCGTGTTGTTTGAGGATACGCTACGGGCAAATCTGCTTTTAGGAGATCCTGAAGCAAGTGACGCACAGCTCTGGCGTGTTCTGGAACTGGTTGACCTGGCAGACCGCTTCCAGACGGAGAAGGACCAGCTGGATACCTGGTTAGGGAGTTCAGGTAGCCGGCTTTCAGGCGGTGAAGCGCGCCGTGTAGCCCTTGCGCGGGTGCTTTTGAGTCCTGAGCCTCTGGTAATTCTGGATGAGCCATTTACCGGCGTTGATGCAGCTACACGGGAAAGAATAACCCCTTTAATTGATGCCTGGCTGGAAGGTAGAACGGTGATTAGTCTGGCACACGGGCCGGACGCCCTGCCGGGCACCGACCGTGTGCTTTACCTGGGAGTTTGATTCGGCAAGCTTAACGGGTCTCAAGCACCTCAAAGGTAAGGCCAGCTTTGCTGGTCAAGCGCTCAAGCAATTTGTCGCTTAGCGCTGATGCCGGTGTCCAGAAACCGCCCGGCTGTTCCGCAGGGATATCGAATGCCAGACACATACCGGCTTCGCCCAGCATTTTACTGGTAGAACCATAACCCGGGTCAGCATCGCCAGTTACCTTGGTGATCATGGTTTTTCCGTCCTGGGTGCGCCCCACAAAGCGAATGTCGTAGAATCCAGCTTTCTGATCCTCAGGAGTCGGCCCTTCACCGGGCTGAGGTACAAATTTCTCCACCAGCCAGCGAGTGGGCTTTATTGCAGATGCGGTAAAAAAGCCTGCCAGTCCAGCTGTTATACCGTAAGCCGCCAGACGACCCTTGGTGCCACGGCCGGTCATCATGGCCTCATCGTATGTGAATTCCTTACCGTACCTGGCATTTTGCATGGCGTTTGAGCGGTGAACTATGCGGGTATTGATAGCCCCCATAACAAACGGTGCCAGCCATGCGTTGAATGTCTTATCGAACTCCGCTCCCTTTAAACTCGGTTGGCGAACCTTCGAGCGGTGTTCAGGCGGGCAGATAGAGAACGGGTTAGCCAGTTCCTTGCGAAGTTTCGGATCCGCGGCAGCCTCTTTGGCTATATTGATCATCGAGGCAACGGTGCCACCGGAAAGCCCGCCTTTTGCGACCTTCACCCGCATACGTACGTCCTGGCAAGTTTCACCAAAGGTCTTTTCGGACTGTTGCTGCAAGAAGTACACGCCCATATCCGAAGGAATGGAATCAAAACCGCAGCAATGAACGATCCGCGCCCCAGATTTTTTGGCCTGGTCCTCATAGCGCTCCACCATGCGGCGAATCCACTGAACTTCACCAGTCAGGTCGCAATAGTCAGTGCCTGTTTCCACGCAGGCCTTAACCAAAGGCTCTCCGTACAACGCATAAGGGCCAACCGTTGAGATCACCACGCGGGTTTGTTCGCACATGGACGTCAGCGCTTTATCGTCAGTCGCATCTGCGATGATCACCGGCAGTTCAGCGGCACCGGTTCCTAAATCAGACTTGAGCGAACTGAGTTTAGATTCGGAACGGCCGGCAATCGCCCACCGGACCTCCCCGGTAATACCGTATGACTCGAACAGATATTGCGTAAGAATCTGTCCAACGAAGCTTGTAGCACCGAATATAACCAGGTCGTAAGTGGTTCCTGTTGATTTGCTCATTGCCCGTCCTTTTATGCGTTTTACGCGCATTATCTACTGAATGTCGTATTGATTCGATGTTAACAGTTTTGAGCCTGTGATCTAACTTCACATTTACAGCCGTGGAGGCGTCGTCACGGCCAATCGCACAGCCCGTTGTATAAGGCACACTGCTGAATATCGTTTTTATAAATACCCGGAGATACGAATTGGCCACTTTCCTCCTGATACTCAGTTTGCTTCTAGCCATTTTCAGCGGCGTGCTTTGCTTGCACGTTATAGAGCAGCGCAAGATCATAACAAGCATGATGGCCGGAATTGACGAGAAGGACACTGCCCCGGGTATGGAGAAAGAGCCAGAGTTGATCCTTACGCTGAAAGTACTCAATCCGATTGATGTGGCCAAACGTGAGTCTCGTTCTGCGCGGCTGCTAGCAGACAAGCTCCCGGTGATGGTCCGTAAAATGGTCTATCAGGGTGTAATGAAAGAGCTGGAAGAAGAAATGATCCAAAGAAACATCGACGTAGAAATGAATATTGAGTATCGCTAGGAGAACCCCACTTTGACGTTTCAGTTAGCTTTGGCAATACTTTTTCTGGCGCTCGCATCCGGCACCCTTTGCTACGGGTTCTGGCAGCATCATCGCTCCAGAATGCTGATACGCAGGCTGAACTCATACCATATCGCGACCAACAGCGCTGTTCAGAAACGCCGCATGGATATCTACGAGGTTCGCAACCGAGCCAAAATTCTGGAAGACACTGTATCCGGCGGTGCCAGGGCAGTCGAAAAGGTGCACAGAGTCATTTCCAATACCACGTTCAGCCTGGTTGACCATTTTTCAAAAGATGATGAGTTCCGGCAAGGCGCACAAAAAGCCCGAAAGACCCACGATGAGGCCAGCAAACAGGTCTACCGCGCGGTGCGCACGACAAACAAAGCCATACACATTCTCGCCGACACTCTCTTTATAACGAAAGCGGAAAAGCGGGCCCTGTTACGTAAGGCTCCCCCCACAGAGGCGCCGAAAAACGACCATTAGGCTGGAATGCTGGTCAGATTTTTCTGATACGTTTTATGGTGGCATCTACTGTGACGTTTAACGATTCGATTTCCGCCGCGCGGGACAGGCCTTCTGCACTCGCCCGATACAGGTGTGGTGTCATGGCTAACAGGTCAGCTATGGCACCTTTGTCGGGGAGCGTGAGGCTATAGCGAACGGAGGACGTCTCCACCGTTGTATAGCCATTCGGTGCAATTTCCGGCTGCTTTCTGGCCTCTTTCAGCTCCGGGTATATAATGCTTCGCAGCTCAATCAGATGATCCGACCCTGCATCTACCTGGACTATCTCGCCGCCCGGCCTCAATACTCGGGCAAATTCCTGATAAACGGGAAAACCGAACAGGCACAAGATTCGATCGAGCGTTTCAGGTAACACCGGCAGATTGGCATTGCTTCCAACAACCCAGGCTGGTGTTTTGTCCTGTTTGGCGGCGGACAGGACTGCCCACTTGGAGATATCCAGCCCGATAAGAGAGAGAGTTGCGGTTTCCGGCGCCTTTTCAGCGAGATACCGCATGTAGTATCCCTCTCCGCACCCGGCATCGAGACAGCTTAAGGAAGATTCACTGCTGCCAGTTTCATGGAACACGGCGTTACCCACAGCTTCTGCTATTGGCTGATAGAACCCTGAGTTCAAAAACCTTTGGCGAGCTGCAACCATTTCCTTGTTATCGCCTGGATCTTTAGAGCGTTTGTTCTGTACAGGGAGAAGGTTGATATAACCCTGCCGGGCAATATCAAAACTGTGGCCGGCACCGCATTGCCAGCTTCTCTCGTTCCGTTGCAATGCAGAACCGTCAATTGGGCAGGCAAGAGCTTCAAACGGTCTGATGATCATGCGCGGTATCCGGGGTTTCAGGCGGGTTACAGGGACGTGCTTATAGTTTATGGAACTGCAATAAAAAAGACACCCGAAGGTGCCTTTTTTTAAGCCTGAAAGAAAGTTACAGAACTTTCTTCAGCTCTTCTTCAAGTTGCGGTACTGCTTCAAACAGATCCGCTACCAGGCCGTAATCAGCAACCTGGAAGATTGGCGCTTCTTCATCCTTGTTGATCGCAACGATCACCTTGGAATCAGACATGCCAGCCAAGTGCTGGATGGCACCGGAGATGCCAACTGCGATATACAGCTGCGGGGCAACAATTTTACCGGTCTGGCCAACCTGCATGTCATTCGGCACAAAGCCTGCGTCGACTGCAGCACGTGAAGCACCCATGCCAGCGCCCAGCAGATCAGCAACCTGCTCGAGCATCTTGAAGTTCTCACCGTTCTGCATGCCACGGCCACCAGAAATAACGATGCCGGCACTTGCCAGATCAGGACGGTCAGATTCAGCTTTCTGTTCGCTCACGAAAGAAGACAGACCTGCATCTTTAACAATGTCCAGCTGCTCAACGGAGGCAGAACCACCTTCAGCTGCTACCGGATCAAAACCAGTCGGGCGTACGGTTACAACCTTGATGCTGTCGCTCGCCTTTACCGTTGCAATAGCATTGCCGGCGTAGATTGGGCGAACAAAAGTGTCTTCGGATTCAACACGGATGATGTCGGAAACCTGAGCAACGTCCAGCAGCGCAGCAACGCGCGGCATGAAGTCCTTACCAGTTGTACCGGCAGCAGCCAGAATATGGCTGTAACCTTTACCCAGCTCAGCAACCAGATCACCCAGGTTCTCACCCAGGAAGTGGCCGTAGGCTGCATTGTCTGCAACCAGTACCTTTGCAACACCGTCCGCTTTAGCGGCAGCTTCGGCAACGGCGCCAACGTTTTCACCGGCAACCAGCACATCAATATCGCCGCCGATGGCTTTGGCAGCCGCTACAACACTCAGGGTCGCCTGTTTCAGGCTGCTGTTGTCGTGTTCAGCAATTACAAGGATGCTCATCAGATCACCTTCGCTTCGTTCTTCAGTTTATCGACCAGCTCTGCAACGTCGGCCACTTTAACACCTGCCGAACGGGCAGCCGGCGCTTCAACTTTCAGCGTGGACAGGCGCGATGCAATTTCAACACCCAGATCAGCCGGGCTCATGGTATCGAGCGGCTTTTTCTTGGCTTTCATAATGTTTGGCAGAGACGCATAGCGCGGCTCATTCAAACGCAGGTCTGTGGTTACGACCGCAGGGAGGTTCAGGGAAAGGGTCATCAGACCACCGTCTACCTCACGGGTAACGTTCACTTTTTCGCCATCAACAACCACTTCTGAAGCAAAGGTGCCCTGCCCCATACCCGTCAGCGCAGCCAGCATCTGGCCAGTCTGGTTGTTATCAGAATCGATGGACTGCTTGCCGAGAATGACCAGTTTGGGCTCTTCCTTCTCAACAACGGCTTTAAGCAACTTGGCCGCATCAAGAGACTGGACTTCTTCATCAGCTTCAATGTGAATGCCACGGTCAGCACCCAGCGCCAGCGCAGTACGAATCTGCTCCTGACAGGCCTTGGGACCAATGGAAACCACTACGATTTCGCTTGCAACACCCTTTTCTTTCAGGCGAACCGCTTCTTCAACAGCGATTTCGCAGAATGGGTTCATTGCCATTTTGACGTTGGCGAGATCAACACCAGTGTTATCCGGCTTGACACGTACCTTTACGTTGTAGTCGATTACTCGTTTTACAGCGACCAGAACCTTCATAGATTCCTCGTTCTTCTACGATGGGTTAATGACTCTCAATCAGAATTGCTCTCAGGCCGGCCCGGTTTGGGCGGGTTTGCAGAGTATTCCTGATTGCTTCGTCTCGGCAAGATACCGGGATTATGGGTATTCGTGCCGAACGTTACAAACAGCGGCCTCGCACTGGGGCCATCCGTCACGGCGGACTTATACTGAAGGCAAAGATAAAGTGGGTCAATAGTCCGATTAAACCGGTCGTGCCCCTTCCCTATGCCAACCCGCCCTTGCATCTTGTATAATTCAAGGCATCTGCATACCTGCTAACCAGTGCAGCGCATTGAATTACTGTACAAAACTACAATGCCAAAGCTTTGTTCATATTTCAAACAAACGTTTGTTTGATTTTTTAAATACGTTATCCTTTGAGCCTGTAAAACAGGAGTATTTGGCTCTGGGTAGTCGTCTATGAGTAGTTTTACCGGTATGATGACGCTCCAGAATTCAAGCCTGCGGGCATATAAGATCCATTCAAGATGTTTGAGGAGACCAACGTGGAACGCGAATCGATGGAATTTGATGTTCTTATCGTCGGCGGCGGCCCTGCCGGCTTGTCAGCAGCCTGCCGAGTTATGCAATTGGCGCAGGAAGCCGGCGAAGAACTGACCGTGTGTGTAGTGGAAAAAGGTTCGGAAATCGGTGCTCATATTCTGGCCGGTACTGTATTTGAGCCGACCGCTCTGAACGAACTCTTCCCTGACTGGAAAGAGAAAGGCGCTCCGCTGAACACTCCGGTGACCCGTGACGATATTTTTCTGCTGAAAGATCAGAACAAAGCGACCAAGGTCCCCAATGCCTTTGTTCCCAAAAACATGCACAACCATGGCAACTACATTATTAGCCTCGGCAATCTGTGTCGCTGGTTGGCAGAACAGGCTGAAGCGCTGGGCGTAGAAGTATACCCGGGCTTTGCCGCGGCTGAGACCATTATCGAAGACGGCCAGGTAAAAGGCATTCTTACCGGTGATATGGGCGTGGCACGTGACGGATCAGAGAAAGACGGTTACATGCCCGGTATGGAACTGCGCGCAAAATACACTCTGTTTTCAGAGGGCTGCCGCGGCCACCTGGGCAAGCGCCTGATCAGCGAATTCAACCTGGACGAAGGTAAAGATCCCCAGCATTACGGTATTGGCATCAAGGAATTGTGGGACATTGACCCTGCGAAACACGAGCCAGGTCTGGTTGTGCACACAACAGGCTGGCCGTTGAAGGAAAGTGGCTCTACCGGCGGTTCGTTCCTGTACCACCTCGAAAACGGCCAGGTTTACGTGGGTCTGATTTCAGATCTTTCCTACAGCAACCCTCACATGAGCCCGTTTGAAGAGTTTCAGCGCCTGAAACTGCACCCGGAAGTGAAAAAGTATCTGGAAGGCGGCAAGCGAGTGTCCTATGGTGCCCGCGCCATCACCAAAGGTGGTTACAATGCCCTGCCCAAAATGAGTTTCCCGGGCGGCCTGTTACTGGGCTGTGATGCAGGTACCTTGAACGGTTCCAAGATCAAAGGCTCCCACACTGCAATGAAGTCTGGTTTGCTGGGCGCAGAAGCGGTATTCGAAGCACTGAAGAGCGGACAGTCGGGTGAAGAAATCACCAGCTTCGGTGATCGCTTCAAGAACAGCTGGCTCTATAAAGAGCTTTACGACGAGCGCAACTTCGGCCCGGCAATGCACAAGTTTGGCAACTATATTGGCGGCGCTATTGCATTCTTCGAGCAGAACATCCTGCGTGGAAGCCTTCCTTTCACCTTCCGCGATACAACGCCAGACTACGCGACCATGAAGCCCGCGTCTGAGTGTAAGAAAGTGAACTACCCGAAGCCGGATAATAAGCTGACTTTCGACCGCCTTACATCGGTGTTTGTTTCCAACACCAACCATGCCGAAGACCAGCCGATTCATCTCAAGCTCACGGATCCCGATATTCCTATTGAGGTAAACCTGCCAAAATACGATGAGCCTGCTCAGCGTTACTGCCCTGCAGGGGTTTACGAAGTGGTTGAGAAGGATGATGGCAGCGGTAAGAAGTTCCAGATAAATGCTCAGAACTGTGTTCACTGTAAGACGTGTGACATTAAAGATCCCTCCCAGAATATTACCTGGGTAACGCCAGAAGGTGGCGGTGGTCCAAACTACCCTAACATGTGATTTGGTTGATAGCTCAAGGCGCCGGTTAATCTGGTGCTTTTAAAGCGGAGGGGCGGGTTTGACTGCTCCTCCGCTTTTTTATTGAGTCGAGACGACTACTTTGTTTATTTTGCGGTAAGTGAAAAGATCATTCAGCTACTGGTTTAAAGATACTGGCCCAATCATTTTTCATGCTGATAACATGCCAGCCCTGCTCCTTTGCTTTCACCATCAATGATTGCGGAAACTTTCCGAAATGTGTGTCAATCTCGCCATTTGCGGGACCATAGGCGTATTCTCTCTCGGCATCGTCGTGGAACACCAACATCATCAAGCGCGCCCCATCACCCGCTCCTGTCCACTCCAACATTTGCTGATCCCCGCCAGAGTTACCAAAGGCGGCAATCGGCCGTTTTCCGATAAACTGGTTGATAGCGACAGGCTTGCCACCTTTATCGTTATTGAAGTTGATCTCGGGCAGGCGTACTAACGTCGGCGTGCCATTCACAACCTTGTATTCAGTCTTGATCGACGAGCCAATCACCTGCTGTGACGGGATACCATAGGCCTCCATTGTCATCGGCCGCATGAACTCTATCCCTCCTCCCGAGACGATGTAGGTGCTGAACTCATTCCCACGCAGGTACTCAAGCAGCTCCACCATGGGCTTGTAGGTGAGTTCCGTATAAGGCCGGTTAAATCGGGGGTGCCTCTCGGTCTGGAACCAACTGACGACGATCGACTCAAATTCAGCGGTGCTCATCCCTGCGTGGGAGGCCATCATCAATTCAACAAGGCCCTCTTCTCCTGCTGAACCAAGCGCCTTCATATCACCGTCCAGAACGGCTTTGAAAGGTTGCTTGCTTCTCCATTCCGGATGATCAGGCGCCAGCTCCTTCACGCGGCTTAGGGCATAGGCCAGCTGGGTATAAACCGGGTGCTCAGTCCAGAGTGTCCCGTCATTATCGAAAGTGGCGACTCTGTCTTCTGGCTGAACATAGTCCTCGCTTGATGCGTCGGTAACCGTCTCAACGAATGTGATGATTGCGGCCCTTGCGTCGCTGTCTCTCCAGGAAGGAAGAGGGTCGTTTTTCTCCAACGCAGCAACTGGGAAGACTAATGCAAACAAAGTTGCCATAAAAAGGAGTTTCTTGACGCGCATAACTATCTCCGGGTATGACTATGAAGGATGGATATTGAGTGAGAGTTATCGCCCCAGAAAAGCATCCATTTCCAGCTGGTGTGGTGGATACTCTATTTACAGCTCCAGTGAGGGGACGGCGTTCCTGCACCTGCTCTGAGTTTAAGCGAGTTTTTTAAGCTTTGCTAAATAGGGAAATACATTAATTTGTGCAAATCTGGTCGGAATAAGTGTTACAGAAACAAAAAAGGGCCCCCGCAGGAGCCCCTCTTCAACAACCGGTCCGACACTCTTAGTGAGCGTGGCCGTGTTCTTGCTCTTCATCAGTCGCATCGCGAGCTTCGATAACTTCTACATCAAAGTGCAGAGTTTCACCCGCCAAAGGATGGTTCGCGTCGATGGTAACGGTTTCTTCGTTTACTTCGACAACACGAACAACCTGGGGGCCGCCCGGAGTCTGTGCCTGGAACTGCATGCCCGGCTCGATGGTGTCAACGCCTTCAAAGGCGGTGCGCGGAACTGGCTGAACCAGCTCTTCGTTAACTTCGCCGTAGCCTTCAGCCGGCTCGACAGAAACTTTAACCTGGTCGCCTGCGCTCTTTTCGTTCAGTGCACTTTCCAGTCCACCGATGATGTTCTGTGCACCTTCAAGATACGACAGAGGCTCACGACCTTCTACGCGGGAGGAGTCCAGCTCTTCTCCCTGGTTGTTGGTGAGCGTGTAGTGGATGGTAACAACGCGAGGTTGGGCCATGTGATCTCCTTGAGTGTCGCAATGACTGTTTGATTGATTAAGGGCAATCGAAAGTAATCATGAACAGCCAGACTGAACAGAGGGACTAACGACCACCGGGCCTCGTTTGAGAGCCAGGCTCGTAACAAGTATGAAAACACAGTTTAACAAGTGAAATAGTGCGTTTTCTACAATCGTTTCTGGGGGCGGCCCCAATCTTTTCAACCACCTTTCCCGATTTTGTAGAAATTTCCATGGCTGTATACACCGAGCACTGGCTCTCCACCCATGGTTTGCTCCACAACATGCTCCGCCAGATCATAGTACGCAGCGGTTACCAAGCGGGCAACGACACCATGGCGTACACCTATTACTGGCCGGGGCTGCTTCGTATCCTCATAGCTACCAACTTCCAGAGGATGCTCCTTGCCAACCTCCAGGGTTTCACCCACGTTGGTGGTTAGCTTTATAATCTGTTGCTCACCGCTACCTTCAACCGTTAGGGAATGAGCCAGCAATGGAGTGTCTTCTACCTGAATTCGCCATTTTTCTACCGGTGTGACCAGATAGTACTGCCCGTCTTCCTCGCGCCGAAGAATCGTCGAAAACAGCTGGACGATAGCCTCCCGCCCCAGTGGCTGCCCCTTATGAATCCACTGCCCATCACGGCTTATCCGCAGGTCCATGTCTCCGGACAACTCCGGCCGCCATTTATCGAGTGGTGGCTGGTTAAGGTTGTTTGCTGCTTGCTGAACCTGTTTGGCGAGATCTTCCGGGTTCTGGCTCATATCTTTGCTCCGTAAGCCATGATTTACAGTCCACGCTGCCATTCAGTACGAAGTGGCACCGCGCCCGGATTCGTGATGGCAAGGTTGACCTGATCCAACAGTTTTTGCTTATCACGGCCCAGGTTGCCTTTCAGCACTAGATAATTCGACGCATGATCGCTCCGGAACACCGTGCGCTCCAGTTGGAGGTGCTCGAGAAAAGTCCGGATTTCTTCAAATAACCCTTGCTGAGACAGAGGCTCGAAATCCGGGCCGAATCCCTCTCGGAAGCGCTGTTCGCCCTGAGGAAAACTCACCACAAGGGTGGACAGGTAATCCGGCTGGGTTTCGTTGCACAGGGTTGCGGTATTTACTGCATGTTGGCGTGACAGCGTTGAACCGCCAAGACCGTTAAGCACCATAACGGAACTGGTAAGCCCGGCTTCCCGGATCTTGACCAGTGCTGACCGCGTTGACTCCCAGGTTTCCCCTTTGTTGATCCGCTCCAGCACCTCATCGTCCCCGGATTCCATTCCTACATAGAGAATCTTGAGCCCCGCTTCACGCAGCTGTGTGAGTTCCTCTACGGTTTTTCTGGCAAGGTTTCTTGGCAGGCAGTAACTGGATACCCGCTGAAGCTCCGGAAATGCAGCCTTGAGCTCACTCAGGATTTCCAACAGGCGGCGCGTAGGCAATACCATGGCGTCGCCATCGGCCAAAAATACCCTCTTTACTCCGCCCAGGCTTTTTGCCGCATTCGCAATGTCCTGACGCACATCCTCTGGCTTTCGAGCCCGAAATTTTTTCTGAGGCTGGGTGTACATTTCGCAGAAGGTGCATTTATTCCAGGAACAACCATTGGTAACAGGCAGAATCAGAGATTTCGCCTCACTGGGTGGACGAAATACCGGTTCAACGTAATCAATAGGAAAGCTGTACATATGCTGCACTCAATTTATAGATGTGACCCTGATCAAAACTCAATCAGGGCAGAAACTGGGTTTTCAAGTCTGCACAGCCTGGGCCGACCACGGGCATATCAAGCACCACAGTCTGACTGGTCATAAAGGGGATGCCGCGCCGATGACCATCAATCAATAAAGTTGAAAGGCTGCCGACAAGAGGCATATGGGAGACCAGCATAAGGCGCGGATGAGGGTTTTCAAGGAGCGCATTCAGGCACAAGCCGGGGTCGTCTTCAGGGGTAATAAAGCTCTTTTCTTCAACTGGACAGTTCAGTATCTCCGAAACAATAGCCGCAGTCTGCCGTGCGCGCACGTAGGGGCTGACCCATATCTGCGCCGGTCTCCAGGGCGAAGCCGCAATCTGTGCAGCGCACCCGGCAACCTGATGGCGGCCAGTTTCAGTGAGAGTCCTCTCTTGATCGAGAGAGTGCCAGCCAGCTTCGCCATGACGCATGATGAGCAATAACACAGCATACCTCCGGTGCTAAACCTCGTTACTGTGTGATAGTCCGCGGCAGGATGAACTCCACATCGGAATTTTGCACAGACATCATCAGGCTATTGATCACTGCGCTGATGGACGCATTTCCGTACAGAATCTCATACAGACCACGAACAAGAGGCATATAAATGCCGATTGCCTCCGCTTTCTCTTTCACCAGTTCCAGAGTGTAGATACCCTCTGCCACCTGACCCAGCTCAGCCACTGCATCATCCAGCTTCTGCCCCTGGCCAACGGCATAGCCAACCCTGAAATTACGGCTTTTGGAGGAGGTACAGGTAACAATCAGGTCCCCGACGCCCGCAAGGCCCATAAAGGTCATGGGGTTAGCGCCCAGGCTGACAGCAAAACGGCTCATTTCAGCGAGCCCTCGGGTTATCAGCATCGCTTTGGCGTTTTCGCCCATCTTCAGGGCAGAAGCCAAGCCTGCGACGATGGCATAGATGTTCTTAAGTGCGCCCGCGAGTTCAACGCCGTATATGTCCACGTTGGCGTAGACCCGGAAATATTCGCAGCCAAGCAGATCCTGAACGGTGCGACGCACGTCCGGATCTTTGGCCGCAATGACAGTTGCGGTGAGATCGCGACTCACAATTTCGCTCGCCAGATTTGGGCCGCTCAACACACCAATACGACAGCGGGGAATCTCTTCCTGAAGAATTTCACTCATGAGTTTGAAACCATGAGCTTCAATACCCTTGGTCAGGCTGACAACAATCTGGCCATCTTTGAATTTGTCGCGGTTTGCATGGATAACTGCCCGGAAGGCTTTGCTCGGAATGGCAACAAATACGATTTCAGCTTTATCTACCGCATCTGCCAGGTCGGTAGTCGGTTGGATCTTTCCTTTAATCTCTACCCCGGGCATGTAACGGCTATTGACGCCTGTTGTGCGAATTTCTTCGACTTGAGACTCGTCACGCATCCAGAAATGAACCCGGTGACCGTTCTCACCGAGAACTTTCGCCATGGCAGAACCGAAGCTGCCTCCCCCGAGAACCGCTACATCATGTACTGGTTCTTTGGCCCCGTTCGTGAGGGGCTCATTTTTCTCAGGCATAGTTGTTCCGTTTGTTTTGAATCAGGTCTGAACCACACAAGCCAGGCTGGTCAATGCGGTACTTCAGCCGGGCTCTTCGCATTCCAGGGCGCGCACGAGATTTTTGAACTCTTCCCGATTCTGTTTATTCAGCCCCATAAGAACTTTGTGGGCGGCCAGCACCCTGTCACGAACGTCTTGCTCGCTTGCCCTCAACACGGGTATTTCTTCCAGCTCTTCAATACGGGAGGCAGGCTCACGGACAATAATGAAGATTTTGTCGAAACCCATGGAGGTGACAATACGGGTAATGTCGGGATTGGTGGTGATCAGCGTAGGCAAAAAATTGCTTTGCTTTTGGGCTGCCATCGCTATTTTAGCGATAAGCCCAAGAGTGGTGCTATCAATAACTTCGGTTTCAGTGAGATCAATCACCACGGTCTTGAACTGAGGGTCAAGGGTGATGGAGTCCACTAGATTATCCAGCGTACAGCAAAGATTCAGCCGGATTTCTCCAATAAACTTAAGGACATAAATGCCCTGCTTTTCAGCCTGTAGGATTTTGTAACCAGCCATGCCTCTCACACTGCCGTTATTTCAACGATGTGTTTTCTGACACTGTCATCGTATCAGTAACCGTCACAATACCGATATCATCCGGTAACTCTGTGATCTCGTCGAGATTGAGAGCCTCACTAAGAGATGCGACAGTGTGACGGCCTCCAGATACGAGTTCAAGTAGTCTCTGCTCCTTTTCATCAAGACTTTTCTGCCTGATGACTTCAAGAATCCCGTCTGAAAACAGAATCAGATGGAAAGGCTTCTCCAAAGCAACTTCGTAAACCTCCCACTCCGGGGACTCGAAAAGTCCGACAGGCAGGCCATTCCCCTCCAGAAAGGCAGTCTCACCGCCTTCAAAAGACAGCACTGGCATCGGGAAATGTGCCCCCACCGCATACTTTAACGTACGTTCGCTCAAGGAAATAACACCAACGAAAATTGTTACGTGCTTACCAAGCCCGGTATCGAGCAGCTCCGAGTTAACCCGTTCAAGAAAACGGTCGGGATAGAGAATATCGTCAGTAGATCCACGGCGCAGATTGCGTTGCAGGCGGTTGCTGAGGTTTTTAAGTAGCACGGTTACGAACGCAGAGCTGGCTCCGTGCCCGGACACGTCAGCAATGTAAACCAGCGTTTTGTCTTCCGTGAGTGGAAAATAATCAAGGAAGTCGCCACTGAGGTATAAGGAGGGTTTGATCAGGTGGTCAACATAAAGGCCACCCGTGAAACGCTCTTTTTCCGGCAACATTCTCAACTGGACTTTACGCCCTGCCCGCTGATCCGCTCGCAACTCGGCAATTCCGTCTCTCAGGTCCCGGTTGGCATCTTCAAGTTCCTGCCGGTACAACTGGTTAAGACGCCCTACCCGAACCCGGTCAAGGAGCTTGCGAATAACGTCAGCGATAGCTTTTTTATCTTTACCGAAAGGTTTGAGGACAAAGTCGGATGCACCTGCCCGAAGGGTATCGACAACATCTTTACTGGATTGGGTAACTGAGCAGGCCACGATTGGCGTAAGTGACTCTGATTCTTCCAGACGATCAGCAAGCCCTTCTATTTCCGGAGGCGGGAGATCTGCAAAGATAACGTCGGGCATGTTATCGTCAATCATCTCGCTGGCAGAAGCGACGTCGTGGTAACCAGAGACGTAAAACCCTCTGGTTTCCAGAAAGCGCGCAAGATCAGCGCGAGCCTTCTCGTCTGCATCAATGATCAATATACGAACTAAAAGGCGCCCGGTGCGCGAGGTCATGGCTGCTGCCCTAAACTACCAGCGATAAACGAAAAATGGCGTGTCAAAGGCTATTCTGGCACGCCCCCATTATATAACAAGGCCAGTTTGGTGAAATCCGGAGATTCCTGCGAATGAGACGAGCGGTAAATGACCTGTTAGGTGCCTATGACAAGCTGATCATGGATCCGGTTCACGGCGCAATTCCATTATATCGGCATGAAGTTCAGGTCATTGACCACCCTCTGTTTCAGCGCCTGCGCAATATTTGCCAGAATGATATTCTCAGTCTGGTATTTCCCGGCGCAACCCACTCCCGCTTTCTTCACAGTATTGGCGTAATGCATGTCGGCACACGCATGTTCCGTTCAATGATTGATGCTTATCTCCGGGAGCGTCAGCTCAGCGAGCAAACCGATCTGAGCCTCAGCCAACTCGACGCCATAGATTATCTTGCAAAGACCATTCGCCTTGGCTGTCTTTTGCACGACAGCGGCCATTCCAGCTTCTCTCATCAGTTTACCCAGGCACAGCGGATTCGTGAGCTTATGTCCCGATCCGGCCGGTTCGCGGATCTTTGGGAAGGAGTGGATTATTCCGCATATCACAGTACGGAACCCGATGAACTCGAGCACGAGCACTACTCGGTAAGGGTCGCCCATGATGTGCTGTCCGCCATTGATCTCGAAAGCGCTGGACTGCACGCGCGGGATGTCATCGGCATTATGGAAACCACAGACGTTACGCCCAGCGAAACCTTTTGCCGCCATGCCCGCACTTTCTGGGGGTTTATTGCCGGAGAGGACGCAGAAGCGGAATCACTGATTAGCGAAAACATTCCGCGCCTGGTGCTGGATCTGCTTTCGTCGATCGTATCGGGGGAAATCGACGCCGATCGCGCAGATTATATGCTGCGGGATGGGTTCCACTCGTCTGTCACTATTGGCGGATTCAATCTCGACCACCTTCTCAGCAACCTGCGTTTTGGCTGGGATGAGTCCGAACCCTGGCTGGGGCTGGCCATTACGCAAAAAGGCCTGGGGGCACTGGAAGACTTTGTTTATAGCCGCTACCAGATGTACCGCAAGGTATACGCCCACAAAACAGCGCTGGGGTTTGACTGGCTACTTCGCGAGGCCATTAACGAAGTACTGGAAGACCCGGAGAGCTTTGAGTGGATAGACACTTGCCTGAGCAACATGCGCTATTTTGCCGAGCTCACTGACAACTTTTTCTGGGAAGCCTTCCGTAAAGTTGCGCGCCAGCGTCCTGAAAGCTTCGCTTTCTGCATCGTGAACAGGGTAAAACTGAACCACCTCGACACCCGAGAAGACCTCTCTGTCAGCGGGATTGCGAGCCACAGTGCCTGGCTGGCCGAGGCCATGGAGCTCAACCCGGCACACGTTGTTACCTGCTCCATGCGGGCGCGTTTTTCCAATATTCAGGACAATTTTAATGGTATCAAGGTGTTAATCCGTGATCCGGTCAATCGCACACGCTCTCTGAAAAAAATCACCGACGTAAGTGCTTTTTTCAGCAAGTTTAGCGATGGAACCATTACGCACTTCTATAACTGCCCGGATTTCACGAATAATTCCGGGCCAGTCGTTAACGGCTAACAGGTGGCTCAGCAGATGCCGACACCAGGCTACAGGCGCTGTCAAAAGCGCCTTCAACCCGGCCACCGCCAAGCCAGTCTCCCGCAACACCAATAGCCTGTTCCTCAAACCACAGATGGCCCGGTTGGGCGCCGCCTTCGGAACGGGCATACAGCCATCTGTGTGCAATGGCATCTGTAACATCAACCGCAGTACCCGTTAGCTCCCTGAATGCTGCGATTAACTCTGCTGTCACCCGGTCTGCTGGGGTGTCTACGTTTTGGTTAGTCCACTCAGGGGTTGCATGGAGCACCCACCAAGTGCCCTTTTGATCGGGGCTGTTACTGTCACGGCCGGGCTTGCTGGAGTTGTTAGCTACCCAGAATAGCGCCGGGTGGTCACACCTCATTCCACTATGCCTGGGCCAGGGGTTTTCACTAAATTGCACGGCTACTGCCCAGCATGGCAACACTCGGCTTACCGCATCATCAAGCTGTGCCGCCAGTTGCGGCAATTCACTCTGGGCAAGCAGGTCTCGGGCCTGGGCTGGTGGCGTAGTAATGATAACCTGATCGAACTGCCCCATAGGTTCCCCAGTAATATCGTACAAAATCCAGCATTTCTCTGTCCGCAACATACGTTCAATTCGGGTTTCTGCAATCACATTTACATGAACGGAGAGCGCGCGCGACAGTGCGGTCATTCTTGGCGTACCAACATACCGGGGCTCCTCCGGAAACGCCTGCCAACTGCCATCTTTACTCTGAAAGCCAAGCTGTCCATTCCAGGTAGCAAAGCTGTCCTTTCCGGCAAACTCCGCGAGAAAAGGCAGGAAATCAGGATTGCGAGAGGTAAAGTACTGAGCGCCCATATCGACGGAGCCGCCGTCTACCCGTTTTGCTGAAAGCCTGCCGCCGGGGCCTCGACTTTTTTCAAAGATAGTCACCTTGTGGCCCTGCCGCTGCAATTTAATAGCTGCAGTCAGACCGGCAAGACCTGAACCAACAATCGCGATACGGCGTATATGATTTTTATGAAATGTCTCATTAAACATGGTAATTGGTGAATCCAAGTATTGTGTTGAGAGCGTACAAACCGTTAAGCGACAGGGCCCGGGCTTTTTGAAAGTTTCGCCAAAACCTCGCTGTTCAGCTTCAACTCAGAGAAAAAGGGCTTTCACAGTATGACCCGAGTGCAAAACTGGTTTATTAACATTATGAGGTGGTTCGATTCCGACGCCGGTTCGGATCACCTGGACGTAACCTCCCGATCCTTCAATCTCGTACGCGTCATTCCTTTTTTGGCGCTTCACCTGGCCTGTCTGCTTGCATTCTATACCGGCGTCAGCGCTTTTGCCGCCGGGTTTGCCTTTGCTTTTTTCATTGTGAGGATGTTTGCGATTACCGGATTTTACCACCGGTACTTTGCACATAAGACCTTCAAAACCAGCCGCCCTGCCCAGTTCGTGTTTGCACTGCTTGGGGCCAGTGCTGCTCAGCGTGGCCCGCTTTGGTGGGCAGCCCATCACCGTCACCATCATCAGCACTCGGATCGGGAACAGGACCTTCACTCCCCCCATCAAGGTGGCTTCTGGTGGTCCCATATGGGCTGGTTTACATGCGATGCGGGTTTCGCTACTGACGAACGGCGTATACGAGACTGGCTCAAATTCCCCGAACTTAAACTGATTAACCGCTTTGACGCGCTGGTACCCGCCATCGCAGCTGTTTTGATTTACAGCCTTGGTGAAGGCCTTGCTGTATGGGCGCCAGGCTTGGGAACCAATGGCCTGCAAATGCTCGTATGGGGCTTTTTTATCTCCACTGTTGCTCTATTCCACGCCACGGTCTCCATTAACTCGTTGTCCCATGTCTGGGGGAAACGCCGATTTGAAACGTCAGACAGCAGCCGTAACAACTTCTGGCTTGCATTACTGACCCTCGGAGAAGGCTGGCACAACAATCATCACCGTTGGCCCCAGTCGGTCCGACAGGGCTTTCGTTGGTATGAGGTCGACATTACCTGGTATGGACTGTGGGCGTTGTCAAAACTGGGCATCATCTGGGAGCTGAACCCGATCCCAAAACATATTCAGGAAGAAACCCGCCAGCTTGACCAAATGAGGAGGGCGAATAAATGAAACCTGTCGCAACTATTGAAGTAGGCCATCAGAATTCTGCCGTACCGGCGACACTGGAGCATTTCAGGTTTCTTTTTAACGAACTCGATAAAGGCAACCTTCACAAGTTACCCTCGGTATACAGCGAAGATATCCGGTTTCAGGATCCACTTGGCGCTGTCGAAGGGCTGGACGCATTGACTCAGTACTTCGCAAATTCCTACGCGAACGTTATTTCGTGTCACTTCGCCTTCGAGCCGGAGGTTGTTCAGGACCGCTTCGCCACGATTCCCTGGGTGATGCATCTACGGCACAAACGGATACGCAGTGGGCGTGAGATACAGGTTGCCGGGATCAGCCACCTGGAGGTCAGAAACGGAAAAATCTGTTATCACCGAGACTATTTCGACGCCGGCCAACTCCTCTATGAAAATCTCCCGGTAGTTGGCGGCGTCATCCGCTGGGTCAAGGGGTACGCAGGATGAGTGCTCGTCTCGAAACCTCCTCCAATATCTGGATTACCGGCGCCAGTTCCGGAATAGGTGAATCCATAACACACGTTCTGGTTCGTGACGGACACAAGCTCGTTATCACCGGGCGTCGGGCCGAACCACTGGAGCAATTGAAATTGCTTGCACCGGAGCGGATTACTCCTGCCGCTGCGGATACGACAAGCAAAGATGAGTTGCAAGCGATTGCGGCAACGCTGGAATCCCACGGCGATCTGGATATGGCAATCCTTAACGCCGGAACCTGTGAATATCTGGATGCCGAAGATTACAACAGCGATGTAATTGAAAAAAACATAACAACCAACGTTATCGGCACAGCCCGTTGCTTAGACATCGCCCTGCCTGCATTGCGTCGCACCCGCGCGAAGGGTTTACCGGCCACTCTTGTTATTGTGGGTTCATCTGCCTGGTGGTTCCCATTCGCCCGCGCGGAAGGCTACGGAGCCTCTAAAGCTGCTCTCTCCTATTTTGCCCAAAGCCTTAGGGCAGATCTTTCGGCTGAGGGCATTGATGTTGTTCTGGTTTCCCCAGGCTTTGTGAAAACCCCTCTGACCGATCGTAACGATTTCCCTATGCCCTTTCTGGTCACTGCTGAAGACGCAGCCGAACGAATCATTAGCGGTATTGTTAAAGGTCACAACGACGTTGCCTTCCCAAAGCGTTTCACATGGATTCTTAAAACTCTGGGCGCCCTTCCCCAGTCTTTGATTGATCGGATGGCCGCCTCGATGGCCCGAAAAAGCTCCAGCGAACAGGAAGCAAAGGAATGAATAATGAACGTCAGCGTATTGCCGTTATCGGTGCCGGTGTATCCGGCCTTACGGCGGCATGGCTCCTCGCTGAAAAACATGATGTGGAAGTTTTCGAAGCTGGTGATTACGCCGGTGGTCATACCAACACGGAATACGTCGAGGCAGGTGGACGTACCTGGCCGGTGAATACAGGCTTTATCGTTTTCAATGACTGGACCTACCCTAATTTCATGCGTTTGATGGAACGCCTGGGTGTGCCCTCAGAAGTCAGTGATATGAGTTTTAGTGTAGATAGCAGCACCACCGGTCTGCAGTACAACGGAACCAGCCTGAATACACTTTTCGCCCAGCGTAAAAATATATTGAACCTGCGCTTTCTGAATATGGTTCGCGAGATTCTGAGGTTCAATAAAGAGACCCGGGCAGATATGGCTGCTGGCAAAATCCAGAGCACGGAAACCTTGGGCGAGTACCTTAACCGCAACGGCTATTCCCGGTATTTTCGGAACTACTATATTGTCCCCATGGGCGCGGCTATTTGGTCAGCACCGGAAATCGTGCTGGAACAGTTTCCGATACGTTTTTTTCTGCAGTTTTTTAATAATCACGGCATGCTTTCGGTAGATGACCGCCCCACCTGGCGGGTTATTTCCGGTGGTTCCGCACAATACGTGAAGGCGATGATGGAACGCCTTGGAGATCGCATTCATTTGAATTCTCCAGTACAAGCCGTCAGCCGGGACGAAAGCAGCGTTACCGTGAGCACCCAAGGTCAGCCCCGCCAGTTCGATCAAGTTATATTTGCCTGCCACAGTGATCAGGCATTGGCGATGATTAGTGATCCCAGCGATAAGGAGCGCGAAATTCTGGGCGCCATTCCTTATCAGGACAACGATGTAGTGCTGCACACTGACAGCAGTGTGCTACCAGAAAACCAGAGAGCCTGGGCCGCCTGGAACTACTTTATCCCGAAACACAGCACCGAGCCTGTATCGGTAACCTACAACATGAACATCTTGCAGAATTTCCACAGCGCGCCGGAAACCTTCTGCGTTACTTTGAACCGAAGCCATGACATAGCTCCGGAGAAGGTAATAAAGCAGTTCAACTACTCCCATCCGGTGTTTACTCTGGATGCAGTCCAGGCTCAGGAGCGTTACGAGGAAATTGGCAACAAGAACCGAACGCACTTTTGCGGCGCTTACTGGTTCAATGGGTTCCACGAGGATGGAGTACGCAGTG
Source organism: Marinobacter sp. 1_MG-2023 (assembly GCF_030549045.1). NCBI lineage: Bacteria > Pseudomonadati > Pseudomonadota > Gammaproteobacteria > Pseudomonadales > Marinobacteraceae > Marinobacter > Marinobacter sp. 1_MG-2023. The sequence goes on from NZ_JAUOST010000004.1 coordinate 98,137, forward strand.
CTCTAAGGGTAACCGGTGATTTCGGGGTGGAGCTCTGAAAATGAGTAGCCAATGGTTGCAAGGCTCAATTCGCCATCGTCGCCTGTATCCTGTCCGGCACGAGTTTGAGTACCACACAGGCATGTTGGCTCTGGATACGGATGAATGGAACCAGGTCGCCAACGTGAGCCCGTTCTTTTCCCTTGAACGCTTTAACTGGATGTCATTAAAGCGCAAGGACTATTTCAGGCCCGAGGCCGGCCTGCTTTCAGAAGCGGTACGGGAACAGGTTGAAACCGCAACCGATTGGTTCCCAGACGGGCCAGTAGAACTGATCACGCACCCGCGGTACACCGGCTACGTGTTTAACCCCGTGAGCTTTTACTTTTGTTACCGCGCTGGTGAAAGCGGTGCCAATGGTGACGTACCTGCCGTGATTGTTGCGCAAATAACCAATACGCCCTGGCATGAACGCCACGTTTATTGCCTGGAAACCACAGGCAGTAAACCTAATGCTGCCGGCTGGCGCACTGAGCAATTCGGATTCACCAAGCGCTTTCATGTCTCTCCATTCAACGCTATGGCACAGCACTACGAATGGACATTCAGCTTTCGGGGGCCGGACCTGAGAGTTCATATGAATGTGCTTGAAGAGGGAAAAAAACATTTTGATGCCACTCTGGTAGTCCAGAGAACCCCGCTTACACGTAAAACTCTCCATAGAAGCCTGCGCCAATTCCCTGTGGAAGCGCTCAAGGTTGCTGCCGGTATCTACTGGCATGCCCTGAAACTGAAACTCAAGGGCGCGCCCTTCTATACCCACCCGGACAAGCTTGCAGGGACCGACCCTGCTTACCGGCTGGGAAACAGTGACCAGGGCCTGGACGTAACCAGTGCAGACGACACCAAAAAGATTCGAGGAAAGGTAAGCTCATGGAGAACATGAACACATCGGCAAACTCGCTTGCCAGCTCACATAAAAAAAGCTCCCTCGTCAGCCAGGTTGCCAAGAGTCTGGTGGTTCAGCAACTCCGTCAGCTGGGCGAAGGTGTTCTGACCATACGACAGGCCGGAATGGATGATCTGGTTTTTGGCGACGGCAACACCAAACATCCACCCGCAGAACTTATCGTTAATGATGAGAGTACCTGGCGTGATTTGCTCACCGGCGGCAGTGTTGGCGCTGCAGAAGCCTATGTGGCGGAAGATTGGTCTAGCCCTGACCTGGTCGCTCTGCTGCGGTTCTTTACCCGCAACATCGATCGCATGAACGAGTTTGAGGATCGCTTCAGCTGGGTTACCAAGCCTGCCCTCAAAGGCTTGCACTGGCTCAACAGGAACACTAAAGACGGTTCGAGAAAGAACATCAGCGCCCATTACGATCTTGGCAACGATCTGTTTGAGACATTCCTCGACCCAACCATGATGTATTCCTCAGCGATTTACCCCAGCGAGGAATCTTCGCTTGAAGAAGCCGCCGTGCACAAGCTCGATACCATTTGCCAGAAACTGGACTTGCACCCAGGCGATCGGGTAATCGAGATAGGAACCGGCTGGGGCGGTTTTGCCATTCACGCGGCCAAGCATTATGGCTGCCACGTAACCACCACCACTATTTCTAAAGAACAGCTGGAACTTGCGCAAGAAAGGGTTCGCAGTGAAGGTCTGGAAGACAGGATTACTTTGTTATTTGATGACTACCGCGATCTGGCCGGCCAGTTCGACAAGCTCGTTTCCATCGAAATGATCGAAGCGGTGGGGCCACAATTTCTGGATAGTTACTTCAGCCAGATAAACGCGCTTCTGAAACCAGACGGCCTTGCCCTTGTTCAGGCTATTAACATGCCCGAGCAACGTTATCAGCGCGCACTTAAAAATGTGGATTTTATCCAGCGATTTATTTTCCCCGGCAGTTTCATTCCATCGTTTGGAGCGATTCTCGAATCCGTACGTAACCAGTCAAACCTGGTATTGACCCATTCAGAGGACACAGGCTTTCATTATGCCCGCACCCTCCGCGACTGGTTTAATCGTTTTATGGCCAACCGGGAGCAACTCGAATCCTTAGGGTATGACCAGGCGTTTCGCAGGCTATGGCACTTTTACTTCGCTTATTGCGAAGCGGGCTTCAGTGAGCGGGCCATCGGGGTTTCACAGTTGGTATTTGCAAAGCCAGGCAACAAGCGGCAAAACATATTAAGTGTATGATCACTTCAGAGACCACCCGTAATATATTGAATTTCACGCTGTTCCAGATCGGTTGGTTTTCCTGTGTGGTCTACCCTGAGCTGTTTGGCCCGCTATTGGTTCTGGCACTTCTGATCCTTCATTTTATTTTTGTCAGTCAGAATCGTTTTACTGAGCTTCAATTCATCGGGCTCGGAACCGTTGTGGGCGCTACCCTCGACGGGTTGTGGTTTCGGCTCGGCGTACTGGATGACGGCACTGGAGCCGTGCTTATTACTCCGCCCTGGCTTGTCGCGATCTGGGCTATTTTCATGACCACCCTCAGCCATTCCCTGAACTGGATCAGTCGAAAGGTCTGGCTGGCTTTTGTTTTTGCACCAATCGCCGGTCCGTTTACCTATTGGTCAGCAACAAAAATAGGTGTGGTGGAACTGCCTGAACTGGTTCCATCACTCATCGCTCTGGCTCTTGGCTGGCTGTTGGTCTTCCCCTTGCTGCTGTTTGCCCGTAAATCACTCTATCCGGAGTTGACGTGATGAGCCGCCACCTCCGGCTATGGCCGGCATCCGCGGTCATGGCAGCCCTTGCAATGCCCGTCGCGGCCGATCTATTCCAGTTTACGGGTTCTGCTGAACGTGCAGATGGAACACCACTTTATGATGAGCAACATCGGGTTGAGGGTTTCTGTGAAAGCGGCATATTCCAGCCACTTGAACACCAGGTGACCTATATTCGCCGAGCTGAAGCTGGTGAAAAAGCTTTCGCGAATAAAATGCTCGATTACACCCCATCTTCTATACGGCCAGGGGTGAATTTCCGGCAGCCGGATTTTAAGGAGTCACTGAAAATCACCTATCCGAATTCCGGATCTGTGGCAGTTGCCTGGCAAAAGCCTGGGGGTGACATTGAGCGCTCCAGCGTGAAGGTTTCCGATAACCTGGTGGTAGATGCAGGTTTTGACAATCTTGTGCGCGAGAACTGGGAGAAGGTTGTCAGCAAGAATTCAGTAAAATTCCGCTTTCTCGCGCCTACTCGGGGAACGGATTACGCTTTTATTCTTGAACCAGCACAGAGCGAGGCAATCGATGCTGATCATGTGGTGCAAATCCGCCCGGTCAACCTTGTACTTAAATTTCTCGTCGACCCTATCATTCTCGGCTACAACAGCAAGGGCGCGCTAACAGCCTATTCCGGCCTCACCAACGTGCGAGAGAATGCTGACCGGAACTACACCGCAGCCATCCGTTATACAGTAAGCCGCTATCCGGAATGTGAACTGACCCGTTGAATGCTGCGCCTCACGGAAGGCAGCGCACCGGATTCAATGTGTTAAACTCCTCCCGCAACCAATGCCGGAGAGTATTCAGTCATGATGTTTGTATCTTTTAACGTCAACAGTATCCGTACCCGCCTGCATCAGCTTGAAGCGCTGATCGAGAGCCATAACCCGGATGTTATCGGATTGCAGGAAACCAAGGTAAGAGATGAAGAGTTTCCGGTCGAGGCCATTCGTGAACTTGGTTATCACGTGCATTTCCATGGTCAGAAAACCCATTACGGCGTTGCCCTGCTCTCCCGCATAGAGCCAGATCAAGTAATCAAAGGTTACACCAGTGATCATGAAGAATCTCAGCGTCGCCTTATTACCGGCCAATTCACCGTTAATGGTCAAAAGCTGACAGTTATTAACGGTTACTTTCCGCAGGGTGAAAGCCGCAGCCATCCGGTCAAATTTCCAGCAAAAGAAAAATTTTACGCCGACCTGATGGCCTACCTGGATGAGCTTAACAAACAAGACGGCCATGTAATTATCATGGGGGACATGAACATCTCACCAACCGATAAAGACATAGGAATAGGCCCGGATAACGCCAAGCGCTGGTTACGCACAGGGAAATGCTCATTTCTTCCGGAAGAACGGGAATGGCTCGGCCAGGTCGAGAGTCGCGGCTTCACCGATGTATTTCGCTACCTTCACCCAGATGATGCACAGACATTCAGTTGGTTTGATTACCGCAGCAAAGGTTTTGAAAGGGAGCCCAAGCGCGGTTTACGCATTGATCTGATCATGGCCAGCGATAGCTTGTTGCCGAAGGCATACGAAGCGGGTGTTTCTATCGATTTCCGCGGTATGGAACGGCCATCTGATCACTGCCCTGTGTGGGCAAAATTTGAGCTTTAAACGCTAATCGGGGGTGATATGACAAAAATAAAAACCCGCGATCGCATCCTCAGCACCAGCCTGTCGCTGTTCAATAATCTGGGCGAGCCCAACGTGACGACCCTGTTGATTTCCGATGAGCTGGATATCAGCCCCGGCAATCTGTATTACCATTTCAGAAGCAAGGGCGATATCGTCGAAGAGCTGTTTGAAGCGTTTGAAGCCGAAATGCTGGACTTGCTGGCAGTGCCAGAGGACGTCGATGTCAGCCTGGATCAACAGAGCTTTTTCCTTCACCTGCTCTTTGAAGCCGTGGCCCGTTATCGGTTTTTGTATCAGGATCTGGTTAACGTACTATCTCGTTATGAACGCTTGCAGGTTCGCTTTCGACGTATTTTGAAGAAGAAGACCCAAGCTTTCAGGAGTATCTGCGAAAGCCTGCGGCGCCAGAACATGATGCAGATTGGGCAGGAGGAGCTGGATTCGCTTTGCAAACAGCTAACCCTTACGGCGTGTTACTGGAGCGCTTTTGATACTCTTTCACACCTTGATGATCGTGATTCTGTGGATCCTGGCCGGGGGGTGTACCAGATGATGCACCTTATGCTGCCGTATTTCGCACCGGATGAGCGAGAGCACGCTAAATTGGCCAGCCAGGACTATCTATAGACCTGACCCGGATATACGGTACTTACCGGCGTTTCGAACTATTCTTCTTCATCGCTACGGTTGTTCTTGCGCAGTTCTGCCAATTCCGCTTCAAGTACTTCAATTCTCTTTTCGAGTCCCTCGATATCTTCACGGCGATGAATGCCAAGCCGGCGCAACGCTCCGGACACCCTCTCATCAAACAGATGTTCAAGCTTGTCCCAGGTACCCGTCGCCCGCTCACGCACACCCTCAACCCGGTCTTCCACAGAGCGAATCTGTTTTTCTACCACTCCGCGTGTTCTGTTCTCCAGCTGCTCGCCTTCCTGTACCAAACGCTCAAAAAACTTGCCGGTATCTTCTTCCGCCTTTGTGTAGGCTCCCAGGCCCGCAAGCCATATCTGACGGGCCGAACCCTTTATTTTTGCAGCCAGCTGCGGATCATTTTCGGGCTTGTTGTCGTTCTCGTCAGACATGTAACAACCTCTGGGATAGAAAAATGCTCTCGAAATCGCATTATATTACAGGTTGCCATTGATTTCAGTCGGCCTGTACGCCGCAGAATCAAAGGCTCCGATATAAAGATTGATTCCATATGAAAAAATGTTTTCAGACGTAACACCTCGGCGCTTGAAGTGTTCAAAATATAGACAATACTTATGCATACCGGAGTCTCTGCTGACGCCGGTTTGTCTGGAAGTCTTTCATGGATACTACTCGCACGCCTCTGCCCGGCATTCCAGCCGGGCTTTTTTTTGGTATTATTGCATCTACTTATAAGGTTATTCCAAAAATAGCTTTTGGATTCGGGTAAAATCGGCGGTAATACCAAATTTTTGTTCCAAGACCGTGCACCGAGGAGTTTCTGAATGATTGATATTGCCTGGAGTAGTTTTACTCCCTGGACGGCGCTGGCTGGCGGCGTGCTTGTTGGCCTCGCCGCAGCGAGCTTTCTATTGCTGAATGGACGAATTGCCGGAATTAGCGGCATCTTGGGCGGTTTGTTGACCCCCTCTGCCGGTGACATAGGTTGGCGAATTGCCTTTCTTGCCGGACTTATCGGAGCGCCAGCCCTGTGGGCTCTGGCCGCAAAATTACCGCCCATCGAAATAGAGGCGGGATACCCTGCACTTATTATCGCCGGTTTGCTTGTCGGCATTGGAACTCGCTACGGCTCGGGCTGTACCAGCGGTCATGGTGTCTGTGGTCTGTCACGCTTGTCACCCAGATCATTCGCAGCCACTCTGAGTTTTATGTTTGCAGGGTTTGTAACCGTCTTCATTATCCGCCATGTGCTGGGAGTATAATTCCATGAAATCTGCTGTTGCATCGTTGTTTGCGGGATTACTGTTTGGTTTTGGTCTTATTATTTCCGGTATGGCAAACCCCGAAAAGGTGCTTGGATTCCTCGATATTGCCGGCCTTTGGGACCCCTCACTCGCCTTCGTGATGGGCGGTGCTGTTATCGTAGGCCTTGTAACTTTTACCTTCGCCCGCAAGAGAACCCTTTCCTTTCTTGGTTTCGACATGAAGGTACCGGGGCACACACACATAGATAAACGCCTGATCGTTGGAGGCCTGTTGTTCGGCATTGGCTGGGGCATCGCTGGTTTCTGTCCGGGGCCTGGCCTCGTGGCTTTAGGGGCTGGTGAAGTTAAAGCTATGGTCTTCGTGGCATCCATGGTTGCTGGAATGGGAATATTTGAAATCCTTGAACGACGAAAAGCTGCTTTTCGTTTCGCTGAACACTGATACAAAACGCCCGTAAGTATGCTGTTTTACAGAGTTTCATTCTGACATGTGCCACCACCTATGCGATGATGGCGTAGCTATTTTTACCGAATCCGGAGAATAAACCCCATGGATATCAGAAAGATCGATGACACAATTTCTGTCGCTCCCCAGATTGCCTACGCAGATGTGGCAGAGGCGGCCAGACTCGGCTTCAAAACTCTGGTTGCCAATCGCCCGGATCAGGAAGAGTTCGGTCAGCCTGCAATGGCAGACATTGAAGCTGCGGCTCGGGAAAACGGGATGGAATGGGTATACATGCCCGTTCAATCCGGAAATGTTACGGATGCCGATGTTGATCGTTTCGGGGCAATGATCCGTGATGCCGAAAAGCCCGTATTGGCTTTTTGCAGGACAGGAACCCGCTGCACGGTACTTTGGGCACTGAACGCTGCCCGGACGACGCCGGCCCAGGAAATTTTTACCAAAGCCAGTAGTGCTGGCTACGACATGAGTGGTCTTGCTCCGCGCATGGCGCAGCAGTCCGAAAATCAGTAACCGCTTCGCTTAGAACGCTCAACGCTCAGGATTCACCTTCCCATGCAATACAAAGGTTCAGAGAATTTCCAGCATAACCAGCCGGATAGAATTGGCGTGCTGGTCACCAATCTTGGTACGCCAGACGCCCCGACCCCTTCAGCGTTGCGACGTTACCTGGCGGAGTTTCTCTCCGATCCGCGAGTTGTCGAACTACCCCGCCCCCTGTGGTGGCTTATATTGCATGGCGTTATCCTCCGTATCCGCCCAAAGCGCAGTGCAGCGGCCTATGCAAGCGTGTGGCAGCCCGAAGGCTCCCCATTGCTGATCCATACCGCAAAGCAGGCCGAGGGTATTCGAGAGATCCTGAAAAAGAAATATGGTCCCGACGTGGTGGTTGGCTTTGCCATGCGTTACGGCAATCCGTCGGTACCGAGAGTACTGGATGAAATGCAGGACCAGGGCGTTAGAAAGTTGGTGGTTTTGCCGCTTTACCCCCAGTACTCGGCGTCCACATCTGCATCCACGTTCGATGCGATCGCTAAAAATTTCTCCAAGCGCCGCTGGTTACCGGATTTGCGGTTTATCTCCCATTATCCGGACTACCCGCCTTACATCGAAGCCATGGCCAGCCATATCAAAGAACACTGGGCCAACCATGGTCGGCACCAGAAACTGGTGCTTTCATACCATGGAGTTCCGCTAAAGTACCTGACCAAGGGCGACCCCTACCACTGTGAGTGTCACAAGACCTCAAGGCTTCTGGCTGAGCGGCTGGGACTATCGAAAGATGAGTACATCACTACCTTCCAGTCGCGGTTTGGCAAAGAAGAGTGGCTCAAGCCTTACACTGACGAGACGCTGAAAGCGCTCCCGGGGCAAGGTGTTAAGTCGATCGATGTATTTTGCCCCGGCTTTTCATCGGATTGCCTCGAAACCATTGAAGAAATTGACGAAGAAAACCGTGGCTACTTTATGGAAGCCGGCGGTGAGGGTTTCAGCTACATAACCGCCCTGAATGCCACACCCGGGCACATCAATGCTCTGGTACAGCTGATAGAAGAAAACCTGCAAGGCTGGCAACCTACGGACAACCACCCTGATAAGCTGGCCACCCGCCAGAAGCTCGCTGACGAACAAAAGGACTTGGTTTACCCGGGTCGCAATCTTTGATTAAAAGGCTCAGACGCGCTCTTTCAGACCGCCTCTGAGCCACGTCTCACAGCCTCGGCAACCTTCGTGACAAACCTAATCTTCCTCTTTTCCCTTTGGCGACTGCGACGTTTCGGATAGATCTGGCGTCGACTCGCAAAAAGTACACTCATCAATATCTACAGCCGCTCCACCCGCCTCGACATAGCGAACGCGATGGCTTGCCTTGCCCCGATTGGTGGAAACAGAAAATTTGCGATCACGGCGATCGCCAGTATCCGTATCTGGGTCGGTGGCTGATTTGTTCTCTGACATAACCTTCTCCCGATTGCCTGTGTATAGGTTCAATTAATGCCGATATACGAGAAGATGGGGTAGTTTGCCTGAAGTTTAAAGTCTGGTGCTTTAAAGATCGCTGTGGCTATGGACAATTCTGCGAGAGAATTATGGAACTTGCATATTCAGGGATTGTCTGAGGAAGGGTAACACACTGAAAGAAAGGAAAATGGCGGTGGGCCAGGGATTCGAACCCCGGGTACGCTACTAACGTACGGCGGTTTTCAAGACCGCTGCATTAAGCCACTCTGCCAGCCCACCGGTTTTCCATTGCTGCCTGTCGACAGCGGTGTGCATGATACCGGAATTGCCTGTGCTGTCAACGCCCTGAGTGAAACCCGACGTATATTTCGACATTAACTGCTTTTAATGGAATCTGGAGAGCACTTTCGTGTCGTAAATGATTGAAAGTTCAGAATTCGACATTATTATGAAGTGTAATTACGGGTGATTGGCGTCCATCAGGCCATGAGGCTGGGCGCAAACAAGTAATCAAACAAGCGGAACAAACCGGAGATCAGAATGCAAAACAGACAGTACAACGTTCAGCAGGACAGCAAGGGCATGATTGCCCGCGGGTCCGCGACTGCACCGATCAGTGCTTCAGCGACCAAGGTTTTGCGTAACACATACACCCTGCTTGCGATGACACTGCTATTCAGTGCAGTCATGGCAGGTGTGTCTATGTCTATCGGTTTGAGCCGGGGCGCGAGCCTTGTTTGCAGCCTTGGGGCGCTTGCATTGATCTGGCTGGTGCTGCCACGCACTGCTAACAGCTCTGCCGGCATTGCCGTTGTGTTCGCCTTTACAGGGCTGCTTGGCCTTTCTCTAGGCCCGATCCTGATGTATTACCTGCAGTTTTCCAACGGCGGCCAGATTATCATGCAAGCCCTGGGTGGAACTGGTCTGGTATTCTTTGCCCTTTCCGGCTATGTGCTGACTACCAAGAAAGACTTCAGCTTCATGCGTGGCATGCTGGTTGCTGGTTTGGTCGTGGTACTGGTTGCCGCTTTGGGCACCATGGTAGCAGGCATGTTTGGTGTTGAGGTTACAGCGATCAGTCTGGCCCTCAGTGCAGCGATTGTGTTCCTGATGTCAGGCTTCATCCTGTATGACACCAGCCGTATTGTGAACGGCGGTGAGACCAACTACATCATGGCGACAACCGGTCTGTACCTGAACATTTACAACCTGTTCGTGAGCCTGCTCCACCTCATCGGTGCTTTCTCAGGCAACGATTAATATCCGGCGCTCTTCGCGCCAGTAAGTTTGCATAACCCCGGCCTTTGCCGGGGTTTTTGCTATTGGTACACTGGAACTACCTCAGGCAGAAACCGAAACCATGGCGGCTATCCAACTGCAAAACTATACGCTGGTAATTACCGGGGCCCCCTACTCTTCTCAGGCCCCGCAGACGGCTTTGGCATTCGCTCGGGCTACGCTTGCCAAGGGCCATAGAGTAGACAGGATATTTCTGTACGGCGACGGAGTTCATCTTGCTTCCGCGCTTTCTTCGCCGCCTTCAGATGAAACTCATTGGCCAGGCGAATGGGCCGGGTTCCTGAAAGAAAGCGGTATCCCGGGTGTAGTCTGTATTGCATCTGCTTTAAGGCGTGGCCTGGTAGACGATGCCGAGCAAAAGCGGCACGAACTGGTAGCAAGCAACCTCCTTGAGCCTTTTATTATTGCCGGGCTTGGGGAGTGGGTAGAAAGCACCATGACATCGTCACGGATTATCTATTTTCATGCGGGAGGCTGAGCGTGAGCACATTGATAGTGATTGACCAGCCACCTTATGGAACATGGGCTGGCCGTGAGGCGCTCGATATGGCGTTTTCCCTGGCAGCGTTTGATCAAAGCGTTTCGCTGCTGTTCACGGGGGCAGGTGTTAACTGGCTAAGAAAATCCCAGAAAACAGACGGGATAGAACAAAAGTCCATAGAAAAGAACCTTTCCGCGGCGCCCATTTTCGGCGTGAAAGCAATGTTCGCAGAGGCTTCAGCCTGCGCCCGATATGGGCTTACAATCGAAAACATGTTGGCAGGTGTAGCCATAGCTGAAAACAGCTCCAACCTGCTACATCAATATTCCCACACGGCTTTTTCAGGTTGATCCCAAGGCACCCTCACGTAGATAGCTGGAAAACATTATGAAACCCATTGCTACCCTTCACATCCTGAACAAGGCTCCAGAGCACTCACGCTCTGTTGAGTGCATGCGCTCCCTCAGAGCTGGAGACGCTTTGCTTCTCACCGAGAGTGCGGTATTGGCTATCGCCACAACAGACGTTCATGACCCCAACACTACCGTGTATGCGCTGAAGGCAGACGTACTGGCGCGGGGTCTTGATGATTGCGCATCAGAGACACATCTGGTGGACTTCCCAGCCATGGTTGATCTCACAGCCCAGGCTCAAAACATAATCAGCTGGTGACCTATGGCAGACCTCGAAACGCCAGCCAGAAATAATGAGGGTTTTCTGGAAAATGCACACGAATGGACTCCAGAAGTTGCCAGCATGATCGCTGAGGCTGACCAGATATCACTCGGTGAAAAACACTGGGAGATCATTGAGTTCCTGCGTATATTTTACAGCAAACATGAAATGTCGCCGCCTTCAAACAGGCTATTCGTAAAAGCAGTGAAAGAGGCTTTGGGCGAGGATAGGGGCAACAGTATCTACCTCATGCAACTGTTCCCTGGTACACCTGCGAAAACAGCCTGCCGAATAGCCGGCTTGCCGCGTCCAACTAACTGCCTGTAGACCATATTTGACGAGTGCCGACGCCGCAGCGGTTAGTTTTCTGTGGGCTTTTCAGGTTTCTGTTCGGCCTCCGGCGAAGCTGAGGCCTGCTCCTGCTGCCTCTTGCGCTCCAAATCCGCTGCACCGCCCAGGAAACTGCTTAAACCGTTCTCGAACAGTCCGGACCCGAACTTGAGAAACTGCCGGGTAGACTCTTTTACAGTCCCGTCCCAGGCACTTTCAGGCAGCTCCCGAAGCGATTCGGAAACACCCGCTTTTACGCCGCGAACCACACGGGGTTCAATACCCTCTGCTGCTGCAATCAGCTCCGCGACCTTGCGATCCAGATGGGGCCGAATGATGAGTACCCAAAAGCCGTAGAGGACAACAAAAACAGCAGCAGCGGTTATCAAAAACTGTGTAACAATCAATGTCCATTCAGGCATGGCTCTCTCCTTTCGAGATTCCGGACGTCACAATGCAAAATGCGCCAACGCATAAAGCTGAATTGCGCCAGCAACGGCGCCTAACACGCCACCGACAAACATGAGCTTAACCTCCTCCTCACGAAATGCGGGCCGGAGAATGTCCTGGAATTCCGCAGGTCGCAGCGCTTTCATTTGCCCGGACAATACGCTCGCAACAATGGGCGCTCGTTCTTTATTGAACTCGGGGTCGCTGAACACGTCATGGGTGGCAAGTAGTGCCTGCTGATTCATGGCTTTTTTCAGCTCGGTATATCCGCTCATGCCTACAGTTACCTGAGCACCCAATTTCATCAACAAGGAATTGTCCAGCAGAGGCCTGAGGTGCTTCTGGATGATCGCCCGGGTACGGTCGCCCTGGCTACCGTTAATCATGGCGTCAGCGACCTTCTCGACGGTTATCAGTTCCTCTGCAACGAGCCTGGCCCAGATCTCGCTGATTTCCGGCTGGCGTCGCAAGAACAAACCCTGAATTTTCCAGAACAGAAATCGTCGGGGCTTCAACGGGGCAAAAATCAGATTGATGGCAATCCAGTTCGTGGTGAAACCAATAACAAAGCCGCCAACAGGCAGCAGCCATGGCACTGGATAAGATGACCAGACTGGCGCAAGAACACACCCCAAAAGACCACCAATAACAGCCCCACGGTTAACGACGGAACGAAGCTCAATTGCGCCCGCCTTCTGGAATATGCGATTCATGAGATCCGGGTGGTGTTTCAGCTCAGTGCTCAGCAAGGCTTTAAGGTCGACCAATTCCCCAAGGTCATCACCAAAATCATCAACAAGATCCCCCACCCTGTCAGGCAACTGCTCTCGAGCCCACTGATATATCCGCCGACGCAAGAATAAAGGCAGATTGTCCCAGAGCACCGGTTGGATTTCATACATCACCTCGTCGATGTACTCATCCAATCTTGGTGTTACCTGGGAAATTACCTGTTCGATTATGCGCTGGGGTTCAAGTTTCTGATAAACGGCGTTCAGATCACCAAACTGCCTGAGGGTCCGGTCGATACAGATGTGCGCCATCTTTTCTGATTTGCGGGGAATAACGCCTTGCCACCCTATTAGCCCGATCCCCATAAAGTGAACCGGATAGAACGACATTTGTATTGCAAGCCAGTTCGTAAACCAGCCCGTAAAGGCGGCCATAATGGGCACGGAAAGAAGTGCAGCGTCGATCAAGCGGTACCCCATAAAAGCAGAAGTCTGGCCTGTAGAGTATCTCGTTTCCCCGCAGGCCGAGGCAGAATTTACTGCCTCTGTTTATGGAGTAGATAATGCTATAGCTCGGCACCAAGGGCATTGGCCGAACCGCCACCGCGAAAGAATAAGTGCAGGCGCAAGAACGCCCGCACTGTACATTACTGGTAGTAGGCGTTTTCGGTTTGCGTATGATCCGTTACATCCCGAACGGCGGTAATTTCAGGTACTCGCTCCTTGAGGGTCGATTCAACGCCTTGCTTCAGGGTAAGACTGACCGCGGAGCAGCCCTGGCAACCACCACCAAAGCGAAGTACAGCGACGGACTCGTCCACAATCTCCACCAGTGACACATCACCGCCGTGGGCAGCAAGATTGGGGTTTATCTCTGAAGCCAGTACATAATTCACACGATCAGGCAGTGGTGCATCATCGTCAACGTTCGGCACCTTCGCATTCGGTGCCTTGATAGTGAGCTGGCCACCCATTTGATCTTTGGAGTAGTCAACGAAGGCCTCTTCAAGAAAAGGTACGGAGTTGTGATCCAGGTACAAAGTGAACTTTTCGAGATCTACCTGCTCATCTGTAGGTACAATCTCGTTAGGCGGGCAATACGCCAAGCAGGTTTCAGCATTTTTGGTGCCTGGCTGAGTTACGAATATTCGCACACCCATGCCTTCCACATCCTGCTTTTCGATAAGTTGTGCAAGATAATCCCGTGCGGGATCTGTCACAGTAACCAATGCCATGTTTGTAAACCCGTTGGTAAGTTTGTATTCATTTTAAGGCAGTTCGCTGCAACATGAAAGACCAAGTAAATTAGTTGGTCTTTTGCCGGGTAATGACTTACCCGTATCATATACCCGATGCCCGGAGCTTGACGTAGGTAAAGAATAACCATGCACGAAACTACGACTGGCACCGCCATTTTGCTATGATCGCGCGCCAAAGACACAAATACGCTGTTTATACCGACATCCGGAACTGACTATGACCGATCGCATTACTCGCCTGAAACAACTTCACAAAGCCCTGCAAGAACGCATTGTGATTCTTGATGGCGGCATGGGAACCATGATCCAGAATCAGAAACTGGACGAGCAAGCGTTCCGTGGCGATCGGTTCGCCGACAACGACCGGGAGGTGCAAGGCAACAATGACCTGCTGAATCTCACCCAGCCGGCTCTGCTGAGGAATATTCACGCCGAGTACCTGGATGCCGGCGCAGATATCATTGAAACCAATACCTTTAATTCTACCCGGGTATCTCAGGCGGACTACGGTCTTGAAGAAATTTCTAAAGAGCTTAACGTCGCCGCGGCAAAGCTGGCTCGGCAAGTAGCCGATGAATTTACCGAAAAGAACCCGCAAAAGCCCCGGTTTGTTGCCGGCGCTGTAGGTCCTACCTCGCGTACTGCATCTTTATCGCCGGACGTAAACAACCCGGGCTTCCGAAACGTTGATTTCCAGACTCTGGTAGACAACTACTACGAATCGGTCGCAGGCTTGGTTGAAGGCGGCTGCGACCTTATTCTTATTGAAACCATTTTCGATACTCTGAACGCGAAAGCCGCAATCTACGCGACCCAGCAGTATTTTGAAGACAGCGGCGTAGAACTCCCGATCATGATTTCGGGCACCATAACCGATGCTTCCGGTCGCACGCTTTCCGGGCAGACCACGGAGGCGTTCTGGAACTCCGTTGCACATTCGCGGCCCATTTCTGTAGGCCTTAACTGCGCTCTCGGTGCTGACGCCCTGCGGCCATACGTAGAAGAACTGTCAGCCAAGGCAACTACCTATGTTAGCGCACATCCGAACGCTGGCCTGCCAAACGAGTTCGGAGAATACGATCAAACGCCGGAAGAGATGGCAGACATCATTGAAGGCTTCGCGCGGGACGGCTTCCTTAATATTATTGGCGGTTGCTGTGGCTCTCGCCCAGAGCATATTGAAGCAATCGCTTTGGCTGTAGCCAAATACCCACCCCGAAAGATTCCGACACGGCCCGAAGCGTTGCGCCTTTCCGGTCTGGAGCCGTTTACCGGGGACGAGAACACTCTGTTTATTAATGTGGGTGAGCGGACCAACGTTACCGGCTCCAAGCGATTCCTGCGTCTCATCAAAGAAGAACAGTACGAAGAAGCGCTTAGCGTGGCTCGGGACCAGGTTGAAAACGGTGCCCAGATCATCGATATCAACATGGATGAAGGCATGCTGGACTCAAAGGAGGTAATGGTTACCTTCCTGAATCTGGTTGCTTCAGAGCCGGATATCTCCCGAGTACCCATCATGATTGACTCCTCCAAGTGGGAAGTCATCGAAGCTGGTCTGCGCTGCATTCAGGGTAAAGCCGTAGTGAATTCCATCAGCCTCAAGGAAGGCGAGGAAGCCTTTATCAAACGTGCTCGCGACTGCATGCGTTACGGCGCTGCGGTGGTTGTTATGGCCTTTGATGAGCAGGGCCAGGCCGATACCTATGAGCGCAAAACCGAGATCTGCAAGCGGTCCTACGACATCCTTGTTGGCATGGGTTTCAACCCCGGCGACATTATCTTCGATCCGAACGTTTTCGCCATTGCCACAGGCATCGAAGAACACAACAACTACGCGGTGGATTTCATAAACGCCAGCCGCTGGATTCGTAAGAATCTGCCCCACGCGTCCATTTCCGGCGGCGTGAGCAACGTATCTTTTTCCTTCCGGGGAAACGATGTAGTGCGTGAGGCCATTCACTCTGTGTTCCTCTATCACGCGATCAAAGCCGGCATGAACATGGGCATCGTGAACCCGGGCCAGCTGGTGATTTACGACGAGATTGAACCGGAGCTTAAAGAGCTGGTTGAAGATGTTGTACTCAACCGACGCGAAGATGCCACGGATCGCCTACTGGAAATAGCAGAGCGTTTCAAAGGTAAAGGCGGGAAAACCCAGGAGGAAGATCTTGCCTGGCGCGAGTGGCCGGTGATCAAACGCCTGGAACACTCCCTGGTAAAAGGCATTACCAATTTTATTATTGAAGACACAGAAGAGTGTCGCCAACAGGCCGAGCGCCCGATTCACGTCATCGAAGGCCCGTTGATGGATGGCATGAACGTTGTCGGCGACCTGTTCGGCGACGGGAAGATGTTTCTGCCCCAGGTTGTCAAAAGTGCCCGCGTAATGAAGCAGGCTGTGGCCCACCTTATCCCGTACATCGAAGCAGAGAAGTCCGAAGACCAGCAGGCCAAAGGCAAGATACTGATGGCCACAGTAAAAGGCGATGTTCACGACATCGGCAAGAACATCGTTGGCGTGGTGCTGCAATGTAATAACTACGAGGTTATTGATCTGGGCGTAATGGTTCCCTGTGACAAGATTCTGGCAGCAGCCAAAGAACACAATGTGGACATTATTGGCCTGAGCGGTCTGATCACACCGTCACTGGATGAAATGGTTCATGTGGCCCGGGAGATGCAGCGCCTGGATTTCCAACTTCCACTGATGATTGGCGGTGCCACTACCTCCAAGGCACATACCGCTGTAAAAATCGAACCTCACTATAAGAATGACATTGCCCTGTACGTTTCAGACGCATCACGATGCGTTAATGTCGCCTCGCAACTGCTAAGCAAAACGGCTAAACCGGAAGTCGTGGACGCCGCGCGTAAAGAATACGATGAAATCCGGGAGCGCCGTAAGAACCGGGGTGACCGTACCAAACTGGTCAGCCTGAAAGAGGCCCGCGCGCGCGCGCCAGAAATCACGTTCGAGAATTATGTGCCGCCCAAGCCTGCCTTCACCGGCACCCGGGTGTTCAAAGAGTATGATCTCAATGAGTTGGTGCCCTATATAGACTGGACGCCGTTTTTCATCTCCTGGGATATCGCCGGCAAGTACCCGCAGGTATTTGATGACCCCAAGCGCGGCGAAGCGGCTCGCAACCTGTTTGACGATGCCCAGGTCATCCTTCACAAAATGGTTGAGGAAAAACGTGTAACTGCTTCAGGTATAATCGGATTTTGGCCAGCTAACCGTCGCGGGGACGACATTGTCGTTTACACGGACGAAAGCCGTACCGAAGAGCTGACCACCCTGCACCATTTGCGCCAGCAAGATGAAAAAGCCCCGGGCAAGGCGATGATGGCCCTCTCGGACTTTGTTGCAGAAGAAGGCTCAGACCACTGCGACTATGTTGGTGGTTTCGCGGTAACCACCGGCATTGGCGCCGAAGAGATGTCACTAGAGTATAAAGATGCTCACGATGACTATAACGCCATCATGGTAAAAGCCCTGGCCGACCGTCTGGCGGAGGCCTTTGCCGAGCGCATGCACGAACGGGTGCGCAAAGAGTTCTGGGGCTATGACTCAGTAGAGCAACTGGCGAACGAAGACCTGATCAAAGAACGCTATCGTGGTATTCGCCCTGCCCCGGGATATCCGGCATGCCCGGATCACACCGAGAAAGAGACGCTATTCCAACTGCTGGATGCAACAGAAAAAACCGGCATAGAGCTGACGGAACACTTTGCGATGTTCCCAACGGCAGCTGTTTCAGGCTGGTATTTTTCACATCCGGACTCAAAGTTTTTTGCAGTGGGTAAAATTGGCGTGGATCAAGTTGAGGACTATGCTGAGCGTAAAGGTCTTTCCAAGGCGGAAGCGGAGCGCTGGCTGGCACCCAGCCTGGCATACGATCCGGCCGAATAAAGATCAGTCTCACACTCAGACAGGATGAGCTTTATGACAAATGCGCCGGATACAGAAAAAACCAATAATAAAAAAGCCAGAGGCACCGGCCCCAGCGTTTTTAAAGTAATGCAGAGCGTCGCAGCCGGCGCTCTGGGTGTTCAGTCCAACAAGCGCCATGAAGAAGATTTTGCGAGCCATAGCCCCTGGCCATACATTATTGGTGGCCTGCTGTTCACAACACTTTTCATTGGCACACTCGTTCTTGTCGTGCGGGTAGTTCTATCCGGGCAGTAGTAGGTCTACTGCCCTGAAACCCAAACCACGGCGAACACAACTACAAGCGCCACAAGTGCCACTGAAGCTATGGCATCAGCGTAGCTGTCTGATCGCATGAGTTTTTTCATCGTGTGCTCCTTTGTTCTCGGTAAGACGGCAAATTGTTATTCTTCCCTCATTAAAGCAGCAAATTGACATTCGTCCAGCTTGCCGCCTCTCTCCTTATCACCTGAATCGATAAACATATCTTGAAATAATCGTTTCTAGAATAAAAAGCCGCTGTTATCCTTCGTTTCAGATATAAGGCCCCGATTTCGGGCGCACTTGGCAATTCATAAACTGAATCTGTCCGGCGCAAGCCGTTACGACATTTTATCCAGGACTTTCCTTTATGTACGTATACGATGAACACGATCGGCAAATGATGGCCGAGCGGGTTGCACAATTCCGGGATCAGACCACGCGGGCGCTGGCCGGAGAGTTGGCAGAGGACGAATTTCTCCCTTTGCGCCTTCAGAACGGTCTCTACGTTCAGCGGCTTGCACCCATGCTGCGCATCTGTGTGCCTTACGGTATGTTGCGCTCTGTTCAACTGCGCCGTCTGGCACGGATTACACGAGATTACGATAAAGGTTACGCACACTTCACGACACGACAAAATGTCCAGCTTAACTGGCCGGCAGTGGAAGACGTGCCTGACATTCTGGCTGAACTGGCGGAAGTGGAGATGCATGCCAACCAGACCAGCGGAAACTGCATAAGGAATACCACGACAGACCAATTTGCGGCTGTACAGTCAGATGAACTGGTAGACCCCCGGCCCTACTGCGAAATTATTCGTCAGTGGTCGACCTTTCATCCGGAATTTGCGTTTCTGCCAAGAAAATTCAAGGTTGCCGTCAATGCCTCAGAGAAAACTGACAGAGCTGCTATCCGGGTGCACGATATAGGGCTTCAAATTGTGCGCAATGAAGCGGGAGAGATTGGTTTTCGGGTTCATGTAGGTGGTGGCCTGGGGCGCACGCCAATGGTTGCCCCGGTTATCCGTGAGTTTCTACCGGAGCTAGACTTGCTTACCTATCTGGAAGCCGTTCTGAGGGTCTACAACCGCTATGGTCGCCGCGACAACAAGTTCAAGGCACGCATCAAGATCCTGGTAAAGGCTTTGACGCCAGAGGGTTTTACCGAGAAAGTTGAAGCTGAATGGGCGCACATCAAGGATTCACCAAGCCGCCTGACCCCTGAGGCGATTGAGCGGGTTCAGGGCTACTTCACCGAGCCTGCATATGCTGCCCTGAACAGCCGAGCTGACCTGCTGGCGCAGCAACGGTTCGAAAACCGTGAGTTTGATCAGTGGGTGAAGCACAACGTGGATACCCATAAAAAAACCGGGTACGCCATCGTTTCTTTAACCATGAAGAAAACCGGCACACCACCAGGCGATGTGACCGACCGGCAGCTGGAACAGATTGCAGACCTTGCAGATGAATTCAGTTTCGGTGAAGTGCGGGTAACTCATCAACAGAACGTGGTGCTGGCAGATGTTCGTCAGGATCGCCTGCTGGAGCTTTGGCAGCAGATTGTTCCTATGGGGTTCGGAACAGCCAACCTGAATACCTTGACAGATATTATCTGCTGTCCTGGTGGTGATTTCTGTGCCTTGGCAAATGCCAAGTCCATTCCGGTAGCCGAATCGATTCAGCGCCGTTTCGACAACCTCGACTTTTTGTATGACCTAGGCGAAATCGACTTGAACATTTCGGGTTGCATGAATGCTTGTGGCCACCACCATGTCGGCACTATCGGTGTTCTGGGGGTCGACAAAAAGGGTCAGGAGTTCTACCAGGTCAGCCTGGGTGGGTCATCACAGCATGATGCTTCAATCGGTAAAATTCTGGGCCCTTCTTTCGCGCGGGATGAGATGCCCGAGGTAATCAGCAAGATTGTCGATGTTTACGTAACCAAACGCACGGAAGAGGAATCTTTCCTGGATACTTATCGTCGTGTTGGAATCGGACCTTTCAAGGAGCGGGTTTATGCCTGACATCATTTTTCAGGACGGCAGTGTCCGTCAGAACGGGTGGGTTGTGGTTCCCCGCTCAGAAGCCGGGGATGCATTGGATATTCCTGATAATAAAAGCGCGCTGATACCGGCCGAGGTTTGGCTTGAGGGTCGCCAACATTTCGCCGGAAGAGATGATATCGGGGTGTGGTTCGACAGCCATGATGAGCCGGAGATTCTGGCAGACTATGTTCATGAACTGCCGTTGATTGCCGTGAATTTCCCAAAGTTCAGTGATGGGCGGGGTTACAGCATAGGCCGCTTGTTGAGAGAACGGTTTGGCTATAAAAACGAACTGCGGGCGATTGGCGATGTGCTACTGGATCAACTTCAGTTTATGAAACGTTGCGGCTTTGATACTTATGAGCTTCGGCCTGATAAAGATATCCGCAAAGCGGCACAATCTCTGAACTTCTTCAGTCAGGGCTACCAGGCAGCGACGGACACAGATTTGCCGCTGTTTCGACGCAGAGCGTCTTAGCCTAAATGCCGGGGCACACATTCAGGGGCGGCAGGCCGGCCGCCCCTGAATGTTCGAAGTACTATTGAATTTTCTGGTTACGAAGCGCGCTGAGAACCTTCCATACAGAGTGTTCAAGTGCCGCACTGGTTGCCAATCCGAGTTTTTCGGGCAGGGTTCGCTTACGTTCGAATGAAACGGAAACTACGTCTGCCCTGTCGCAAGCTTCGATAAGATATTCATCAGAGGTTTTGATCTCGTCAACAAGCTTCACTTCCAGAGCACGCTTCCCGAACCAGATATCGCCCGTAGCTACAGCCGCAATATCGAGTTCCGGGCGACGTTCGCTTACATATTCCTTGAACAGAACGTGCGTATCTTCCAGGTCTTCCAGGAATTTTTGCCGGCCCTTCTCTGTATTTTCACCGAAAATGGTCATGGTCCGCTTGTGCTCACCAGCTGTCAGCACTTCAAAATCCACGTTATTTTTCTTGAGTAGCCGGTTAAAGTTAGGCAGTTGGGCAACCACCCCAATCGAACCGAGTACAGCAAACGGCGAGGCGATAATCCGGTCCGCCACACAGGCCATCATGTAACCACCGCTTGCAGCCACTTTATCTACACAAGCTGTGAGGTGGATGCCCTTGCTACGGATCCTGTCGAGTTGTGCTGCCGCCAGGCCATAGGAATGCACCAGTCCACCGCCACTTTCCAACCGGATAACCACTTCATCTTTACCAGGCTCTGCAACACTCAGTACCGCAGAAATAGCACGGCGGAGTGTATCGGTTTCACTGGCTTTAATGTCACCATCAAAATCCAGAACGTAGATGCGTGCAGGAGCAGCCTCAGGAGAATCGGCATCGGACTTCTTGGCTTTATCCGCTTTTTTTTCTGCCTTGTCTTTTTTCTTTTTGGCCTTACTCCAGGCTTTACGTTCGTAATCAGACATCAATCGAGCCTGAATAGACTCACGCAACTTTCGATATTTATCGTTGAGCTTGCGGATTTGCAGCTCACCCTCGTCGTGGTCCCCCCTCTCTTTATGGGTTGCCGAGACAATAATGGACACGACCACTATTGCTGCAATAACAAAAGTGACCACCTTTGCCAAAAACAAACCGTATTCAGTCAGGAACTCCAAATCGCTTCTCCAGCCAGTTAAGCAAGCACGAGAGTGTAACTTACCGAAACTCTGGTGATAAGCAGAGCAAAAAAATTAAAACAAGCGTTCGATCGAGCTTGACAGTGATTAAATCTCACCATAAAGTCGAATGGCGAAGTCGGCTCTACCCGGCTGCCGCCGAGGCTTGCAAAGCCAGGCACCCAAAGCCGTTATCATGACAAGACAACCATCAAAAAGGGTAAAATAATGTCTGTAGATCAAATCTTTCAGAAACTCGAGCAGAACTTCAACGCAGACGCAGCTCAGGGCCTGGATCTTGTATTCCAGTTTGATATCGAAGATGACAAAATCCATCATCTGGTCATCAAAGACGGAACATGCACACTGCATGAAGGCCCTCACGAAGACCCTTCAGTAACGCTTATCATGAACTCTGAAACCCTGCAGGGTATTGTTTCCGGCGAAACCGACGGCATGCAGGCCTTTATGGCAGGCCAGCTGCGCGCCGAAGGCGACATGATGTTGGCCACCAAACTGGGCGAGCTGTTCAATATGGGCTGATGGTCTCTATTGAGGCATCAAGAGTTGAGCTCATAAAAAAACCCGCGCCAAACGCGGGTTTTTTGTTGCCTGGAATACTGGATCAAACCGTCATCAAAGACCCACGTCGTCCATAGACGTTTCTGCAAGTCTGAGCAGATCCAGGTTACTTTCCTCCGGCTTGCCGATGCTTTCTATATAGTACTCAAGGGATGTCAGAGCGTCCGCCAGCGCTTCCAGGACCTGAGTTTCAGGTACGTCGTTGGCATCCAGTAAACGCTCTTGTATCGACGCTGAAACCCTCTCGAGTACATGCGCGGCTCCAGGATCGTTAACCATCTGCAGCCCACCCCAAATGCTGTGCAACGTTGCCGGCAGATTAGCGAGATGAAGCTTGTCATAGTCCGATTCAACAAACGCAGTAATCGCACGTTTGGCCAGCGTCAGTGCGCTTCGTGCTTCGTCGGCCACTACGTAAACGGCCTCTTGAAGATAAACCGATTCTTCATGGCTGTGCTCACTTCCCGCCAACGCATCGGTTTCCGACGTAATGCCGCGACTGACTATCTGCATAACGGCATCTTCAATACCCAGTACTGAATCCGCGAGGCGGAAGAGTTCTTCTTCGCCGGGCAATCGGGATTCGCTTTCCCAGGTCCGCAGCTTGACAGCTTCATCGCGGGCGATGGTCGCCAAGCGACTGAGGTCGAGCATTACCAGAGTGTTGCCGAGACGCTCAAGGGTTTCGGCAATCGACGACAGTTCTGCCAGGTCTGGCTCAATGCCACGTTCGATAATGTCGAGTTTGTCTTTGAGCTGGTTCAGCTCATCCTGCAAAGCCTCAGAGAGCGACTTGAGTACATCAGCGCCCGGCCCATAAAGTCGGCGCGAATGGGCTTCCAGAATAGAATCGGGAAATTCTGCAGGTGTCAGCTGAAAGTCTGAGAGCACGGCAGTAACTTCCGGATTTCCGGAGCCGCTGCGGTACAAAAGATAAATAAGATCACGAACGAGGGAGTCTGGTGCATCTTTAGCTGTTGCCACCTTGCCCACGTACACCACTTCACGCGCATACTTTTCGATTCGCATGAACATACGCTTGCGGGCTTTGGTAAAAGGCATCGCGCGATCCAGCATGGTATCCGCGGCTATGGCTACGAGACACCACATCTGCCCCATCGGTGCCCCTTGGCACAGACGAACAAAACCACGGGCTGAGCGGCCTATGAGTTTCTGGCTGACCACCGGGTTGCGATCCCGGAGCAAACCCAGAAGCGCTACCTGAAAAGTCAGGCGCATACGCCGGGCAACAATCTCGTATTCGGACTCATTACCGTCGAAAGCCGGAGCCGGAAGACCCTTACAAAAATCCGGTCGGTCTTTTACGTCGACTTCGAAAAAACGCGATTCGGGGTAAGGTTTTTCTCTACGAGCTTCGCGCAGATCATTGATGACCGGGAGCAGCAACTCAGGGTGGTCTTCTCGCTGCTGATGGTAGTACTCAACATAGCGTCGCAGGATAAACAACGCGTTGCTCAAGGTGGTCAGCAGGATATTTTTGTCGTCGTTCGCCCCTACCGGAACGTCATTTGCCATGGTTACCGCTTCCTGGCACAACAAGGTTCCGCCACGAAGTTCCACCAGAATGAAAATGCCGCGAAGCTGATTCAAAAAATCCAGACAGTTCTGAAGATCTTCACCGCTTTCGCGGTTTTCCTGAAAGCGTTCGAGACTCGATTCGGCCTGCTTGATGGTCTGTTCTATTTCACTTTTGACCAGATCAAACGACTGCGATTTCGTCGCCAGAGACGATTGAACCATAAACGCTTCCTGTTAATCTGCGGAAACTTCCGCGCCGTCCAAGTGAAATACGGCCTGGCAACGATCCGTGCCAGACCTTTGTTATTAGTAGCCGTTGTAATCCTTCCGGCCAAAGTATGCGATCTCAAAAATAGCGTACTTATCACTACTTATAACATAAAATTCAAGCACTTCAACAAGGCAGGAATGTAACAATTGGTACAGGCAGACACAGTTCTCATTCTGAGCCTTCCAGTTTGCTCCAAACGCTTCCTCCTGCTTTCTTTTCGAGTGCGGACATAAACGCCTGGTGGGCGTCAGACTCGGCTTCGGACGGTTTGATGACAGCCAACGCCGGCCTTTCCGGACTCAACCTTCGCACCCCACCGGAGACACCCCCGTTCTCTGACCCGGCGTCGAGAGACAAAGCGGTTTGCCCGCCCGTGAGCAGCAGGTACACATCCGCCAGAATCTCCGCATCCAGCAGGGCGCCATGAAGCTCCCGGTTACTGTTATCAACGCCATAACGTTTGCAGAGAGCGTCCAGGTTGTTCTTCTGGCCCGGATGCTTCGCCCGGGCAATTGCAAGGGAGTCCACAATCCCGCAATGATCAGCCGTTTTTCGCACCGGCTTAATCCGGCCAAACTCGGAGTCCATGAATCCAACGTCGAACGCGGCGTTGTGAATGACAAGCTCCGCGCCCTTTATAAACTCGAAGAACTCATCAGCAACTTCTGCGAATTTCGGCTTATCAACCAGAAATTCGTTGGTAATCCCGTGGATGGTGATCGCTTCCGCTTCAACTTCCCGCTCCGGGTTAATATAGACGTGGTAGTTGCGGCCGGTAAGCTTACGCTCCATCATTTCAACACAGCCGATCTCGATGATCCTGTGCCCTTCCGCCGGGTCAATACCTGTTGTTTCTGTATCCAGTACAATTTGTCTCATAACGTCCACATCGATTCAGGATTGGAGAGTTTTCAGTTGCGAGCCAATTCTTCAACGCCCTTGTTGGCAAGTTCGTCTGCCAGCTCGTTATCGGGCACACCGGCATGACCTTTAACCCAATGCCAGTTAACTTTATGATTTGCCGTTTCCAAGTCGAGCTCACGCCATAGGTCATCGTTTTTCACCGGCTTTTTCGCCGATGTTTTCCAGCCATTACGTTTCCAGCCTGAAAGCCATTCGGTGATGCCTTTGCGCACATACTGGGAATCGGTATAAAGCTCTACTTCACAGCCTCGCTTAAGAGCCTTAAGCCCCTGAATGGCAGCCATCAGCTCCATTCGGTTATTGGTGGTATGGGGCTCGCCTCCGTGCATCGTTTTGCGTGCATCGCCATAACGGAGCACCGCACCCCAGCCACCGGGCCCCGGATTGCCCTTACAAGCTCCATCGGTATAAAGAATCACCTTTGCGGACATTAAAACTCCTGCGTATATATAGTTGTTGGCGGCCCTTAGTGGCCGGTCAGTCGTCGGGGTGGTTCAGGTTCTGCGGTGGACAGCCCCTGGATGCGCCCACAGTTCCGGTTCCCGGGATCCCGATGACGTTGTTCTGTCGCCATGCGTGTCGCCTGGGAATGCGAGCGTTCACCCTTTTTTTGGCAAGAATACAGTAATAAGCCCCGACTGGCAGGAGCCCGTTGCCCGTCAATCGCTCCCCGAGCCGGCCCGAGCTCTTGCGGCCGCTACGCTGGAGGGGCAGGCGAAAAAAACGGGTAACCGAAACGTCAACATGAAAGCCCAGGAGATGAAGCCAGTCATCCATGCGCCTGCGCATAAGAAAGCGGCCTCCCCATGGGCCAGCGTGATGACGTGACATAAACCTGCGCAGCCCCCAAATGCTTACCGGGTTGAAGCCAATAAGAGCAATCGTTCCCTCGCCCCTTAAAACCCGGCCCGCTTCCCGGAGCGCCTGATGAGGGTACAGTGAGAAGTCGGCTGTATGGTGAAGCACAACCAGATCCATGGAGTCGCCTGGAAACGGCAACTCATTTGCGTCACATACAACAACCCCATCTGGAATACTGGGAAACCATTTTGGTGTCGTCATTATTTTGTGGGAGAAATCGGTACCATTGATCAGCGGTATCCGGTGACTAACGCTTACGTGAAGCTGCCGCGCACCCGTTAGCGGGGCGAGTTTGTGATCCAGAAAACGCCGCTGGTCCGCCAGCATCGAGCGCCCGAGAGGCGTCTGGAACCAGTGTTCAAAGCTCTCATGCCGGGAGGGATAATCAAGGACCTTTTTGCTTTTCACACTGCCTGCACTCCTTCATGGAAGATAGCCTTTGGACAAGCCACTGGTTCAGCGGTTCTTGGGGCTATCAACTTAATGCTCTATCATATCAGGCACACTTGCCAAGCATATACGGGGACATCTGATGCTCACCATCTCTGCCATCCCGGCCTTTAGTGACAACTACATCTGGTGTCTTGCCGACACTGACACGGGGAAAGCTCTGATTGTGGACCCCGGCCAGGCCGCGCCAGTACAGCGTCACCTCGCAGAAAATGGCCTCAATCTGGATACCATACTGGTTACTCACCACCACCCCGACCATGTTGGCGGAATCAGGGATCTGGTAAAGGAATATCCGGACTGTCGGGTAACCGGACCAGCCGAATCCCCATTCAAAGGCAACACCAATAACGTACACCCCGGTGACGAGGTCGTCTGGGAAGATGTCACATTCCAGGTGATGAGTGTTCCGGGACACACGCTGGATCACATAGCCTTTTTTACCGATGTCGAGATCAGCGGCCGCCCTGCACTGTTTTGTGGCGACACCCTTTTCGTTTGTGGCTGCGGCCGATTGTTTGAAGGCACTGCCGCACAAATGCTTGAATCCTTGAAGTCCCTCCGCGAGCTTCCCGGCACCACCGCCGTATATTGCGCCCACGAGTATACCCTGGCCAATCTTCGCTTCGCTCGCAGCTGGTTGCCGGACGACCATGAACTCGAAGCCTTCGAGCAACAGTGCAAGGAACTCAGGGAAGCCGGTAAGCCTACTGTGCCCTCAATACTTGAGAATGAAAAACGACTCAATCCGTTCCTGCGCTGGGATGACCCGGTTGTTGTAGGCGCAGCCAATAGATATTGCACCGACCAAGGTTTGCCGGCAGATTCAGACACTGCCATTTTTGCAGCCATAAGGCACGGTAAGGATAATTTCTGAGCGGTTAACAAATCCTTTCAACGTCGTAACGAGAGGCTTCTTGACCGCTAGAAACAGGCTCCCATAGAATCATTTAACATTTTGCTTGTAACTTACTAAATATGCCGGGTTTTCAGACAGGAGACCCGGCAATAACCCAGACCTGGAAATTGCCTATGTCGGTCAAACATTTGCCCCTGCTAGTTTTTTTTGGCGCCCTGGCAGGTGGCTGCAGTTCGCTTTATACGTCAACAGACAAGGCCCAGGGAAACCCGCTTGATTCGGACAAAGTAAGTGTTGCAGCCGGAGACGAAGGCCTAAAGGAGTCGGTCGAATCCGGGAAAAACAGCGATGCTGTTCGCAATGAGCCACTTGATGATGCCATGGCCCCAGAACTCAAGGCGGCAGCACGCGAAGCCCGGGAAAAGCTTGAGAATCCTCAGCAAACTGCTTTGGAAACTGGTGCAAAAAGTGGCTCTGACAAGAGCGCAGACCAGGAGCCCGGGCAGGCAGTATTATGGGATCGCCTGCGAGCAGGCTTTGAACTTGACCATGATGTCGACAACAAACGCGTTCAGGATCAACTGAAGTGGTATGCAAAACACCCCAACTACATCAATCGCGTGGTTGAACGTGGAAGCCGCTACCTTTATTACATCGTCAATGAAACTGAAAAGCGCGGCCTACCTACTGAATTTGCGTTGCTGCCCATCGTCGAAAGTGCATTTGACCCTTTCGCATATTCCCACGGTCGCGCTGCAGGTCTCTGGCAATTTATCCCATCGACCGGCAAATACTTTGGCCTGACCCAAAGCTGGTGGCATGATGAGCGCAGAGATGTCATCGCGGCTACGGATGCGGCACTGACTTATCTTGACCGCCTATCAAACCGGTTTGGCGGTGATTACACATTAGCTCTTGCGGCCTATAACAGTGGCGGCGGCACGGTTTCCAGCGCAATGCGCCGCAACCGTAACAGCAACAAACCGGAAGATTTCTGGTCGCTGCAACTGCCAAGGGAAACCCGTCATTACGTCCCTAAACTGATCGCTCTTGCGAAAATTTTCGATGATCCGGCCGCCTACGGTGTTGAGCTACCTGATCTCTTGGACGAGCCCTATTTCGACGTTGTCGAGACCGGTGGACAGCTGGATCTGGCCCAGGCCGCCGAGCTTTCGGGCGTTGATATTGATGAAATCTACCTGCTCAACCCATCTTACAATCGTTGGGCAACGTCACCAGACGGCCCGCACCGGCTACTGGTACCCCATCAGAACGCGGAACCCTTCCGCATCGCTCTAAAGGAAATCCCCCCTGGTAAGCGCGTTTCCTGGCGTAATTATGTGGTTAAATCGGGAGACAGCCTGAATACGATATCCCGAAAGTTCTCAACAACGCCGGCAGTGCTGCAACAGGTAAACAGCCTTAATAGCGACCTGATCCGGATCGGCCAGCGCTTGATGATTCCCTCTGCGTCCAAGAACTCTGATAGCTATGCGTTAAGTGCATCCAACCGGCTTGAGCGCAAACAAGACAAGAAACGCGATGGCAGTAAATTGCGGCATACAGTCCGTCGTGGAGATACCTTCTGGGACATTGCCCGGGAACATCGAGTCTCTGTACGCCAGCTCGCAGCCTGGAACGGGATGGCTCCGGGCGATCCTCTCATTCCGGGTAAAGAACTGGTTATCTGGTCCAATACAGCCCAGCCTACCCTGGCGTCAGCCAGCGGCGCCCGCGGTAACGCCATGGTTCGCAAAGTCGGTTATAGCGTGCGCAAGGGCGACTCACTCGCACTCATCGCCAACCGTTTTTCTGTGAATGTACGGGATATCGCAAGCTGGAACGACTTGAACACCTCCCGTTATCTTCAACCGGGGCAAAGTCTGGTACTCTACGTCGACGTCCGGAACAGCCCGTAAAGAATACAGATTCTCGGGCCCGGAACTTTCAGTATCTATAAGAATCATAAAAATTCAGCGGACAAGAGCACTGGGCGGGATGCCCGGTGCGCCGACCTGAAACCTCCAGAATGTGCGAGACCCATGACAAGATTCCTATCCGCCTTACGCCCTAGATCGCTTTTTACAGTCCTGACCTTGCTGGCCTCCCCCGGTTTTCTTTATGCCAGTGACACCACCCTTGAGGCTTCAGAGCAGCAAATCCAGCCAATTCACGGTTTGGCAATGCACGGCGAACCCAGGTATCCGGAGGGGTTCACACACTTCGACTACCTGAACCCCGATGCTCCGAAGGGCGGCACTCTGAAAATGGCAGTAGTGGCGAACGGTTTTGACTCCTTCAATCCATTCGTTATTCGTGGTGTCGCAGCCGCCGGAATCAGCGGTTATATTTACGACACACTTCTTGAGTATTCGGCAGACGAAGCTTTTTCCATGTATGGACTCATCGCAGAGTCACTGGAAACTCCTGAGGACAGAAGCTATGTAGTATATAACCTCAGGCCGGAAGCCAGGTTTCAGGATGGCGAACCCATTACCGCCGAAGATGTAAAGTTTTCCTTTGAAACCCTGACCACAGAGGGCCATCCGTTTTACCGGAATTACTACGCAGATGTGAGCAAGGTAACGGTTGAGACCCCGCATCGGATTCGTTTCGATTTCCAGGAAACCAGTAATCGTGAGCTGCCTCTGATTCTTGGACAGATGCCGATTATGCCCGCGCATTACTGGGAAGACCGGGAGTTTGGCAAGAACGGTCTCACCCCACCCGTTGGCAGTGGCCCCTATAAGATTGGTGCATTTGAAGCTGGCCGCTCTATTATTTACGAGCGGCTCGACGATTACTGGGCTAAGGACCTCGCCGTTCGCAAGGGTCGGTTTAATTTCGACCGCATTCGCTATGACTACTATACCGATGACACCGTGGCCCTGGAGGCCTTCAAAGCCGGCAGCTTTGATTTCAGAGTGGAAACCTCAGCCAAGAACTGGGCAACTGCCTACACCGGCGAGAGGTTTGATAACGGCACGATCAAAAAAGAAGCCATTGAACACCACCGCCCCACCGGTATGCAGGGCTTCGTGTTCAACACCCGCAAAGACGTCTTCAGCGACCCCAGGGTCAGGGAGGCGCTGACCTACGGTTTTGATTTTGAGTGGACCAACAAAAACCTGTTCTACGGTCAGTACGCCCGCACCAACAGTTATTTCGAAAACAGTGAACTGGCCGCAACCGGCCTACCCTCCGGCAGGGAACTGGAAATTCTTGAACAGTACCGGTCGCAACTGGGAGAAGACATCTTTACCAAACCCTTCGCCGCGCCGTCGACCGATGGCAAGCAAGGTCTCAGGCAGAACCTGAGAGTGGCCCTGGAGCTTTTGCGCTCGGCCGGTTACGAAGTTCGTGAAGGAAAAATGGTGAATACCGAAACCGGCGAGCCTCTGGCGTTTGAGATTCTGTTGTTTCAGAAAACCTTCGAAAGAGTTGTTCTGCCCTTCAAAAACAACCTCGCAAAGCTCGGCATTGAGATGTCTGTACGCCTGGTCGATAGCAACCAATACGTTCAGCGTGTAAGGGAGTTCGATTATGACATGATCACCCAGGCCATCGGTCAGTCAGACTCTCCGGGCAATGAACAGCGGGAGTATTGGCACTCCTCGACGGTAGACGCTAACGGCTCCCGTAATTATGCCGGCGTGAGCGACCCTGTTGTTGATGAGCTTGTGAGCCTGGTTATACAGGCGCCGGACAGAGAAGAGTTGATACAGCGTACCCGGGCCCTGGATCGGGTTCTGCTTAGCGGGCATTACGTCGTGCCGCACTGGCACCTGGCGAAAGATCGTGTTGCCTACTGGAGCCACCTGAAGCATCCGGAACAGACACCCAAGAATGGTACTGACCTCGACAACTGGTGGGCTGAGCCCTGAGGAAGCTGCCGCTAAATGGGCATCTATATACTCCGGCGCCTGGCGCTGATTATCCCTACCCTGATTGGGATTCTGCTTCTCAACTTTGTGATCGTACAGGCCGCCCCTGGCGGTCCGGTTGAGCAACTGATTGCAGAAATGGAGGGCCATGGCGGCAGCGCGCTTGCAAGGGCGACTGGCGGCGACACAGGCGGAGAAGTGGCCAACGCGTCAGGAGATCGCCGTGGCTCCCGTGGCATTCCCGATGAAATGCTGAAAGAAATTGAAGTGATGTACGGCTTCGATAAACCGGCGCATGAACGTTTTCTCAAAATGCTAAAGGACTACGCCACGTTTAATTTCGGCGACTCCTTCTTCCGGGAAAAAAGCGTTACCGAGCTGATACTGGACAAAATGCCCGTCTCTATCTCACTGGGGCTCTGGTCTACCCTGATTATCTACTTCATATCTATCCCTCTGGGCATCCGTAAAGCGGTCTCAGACGGCTCCCGGTTTGATGTCTGGAGCAGTTCAGCCATTGTGATTGGCTATGCCATCCCCGGTTTCCTGTTCGCCATTCTGCTGATTGTTCTGTTTGCCGGCGGCAGCTACTTCGACTGGTTCCCCCTGCGCGGGCTCACCTCCTCTGACTTCGACCAACTCAACTGGTATCAAAAAGTCGGAGATTACTTCTGGCATCTTGCGCTACCAGTAACTGCCAACGTTATCGGTGGATTTGCGACATTGACCCTGCTCACCAAGAACTCGTTCCTTGATGAGATCGGCAAGCACTACGTTGTAACCGCCAGAGCCAAAGGCCTGGACGAGAAGCAGGTACTTTATGGGCACGTATTCCGAAATGCCATGCTGATTGTAATTGCCAGCCTTCCCGGTGTGCTCGTGTCTCTGTTCTTTACCGGTTCGCTATTGATTGAAGTTATTTTCTCTCTGGATGGCCTCGGCCTGCTGGGTTTTGAAGCCGCACTTAACCGGGACTATCCGGTTATCTTTGGCACTCTGTTTATATTTACCCTGATGGGGCTGGTACTTAAGTTGATCAGCGACATTACCTACGTGCTGGTAGACCCACGCATCGACTTTGAAAGTCGGGAGGGCGCGTAACATGAAGGCGCTGACTCCGATTCAACAGCGACGTCTACGCAACTTTCGCAATAACCGCCGGGGCTTCTGGTCTCTTTGGGTATTTCTGGCCATTTTCGGGCTGACGCTCGTTGCAGAGCTGATAGCAAACGACAGACCCCTCGTCGTGTCCTATCAGAACACTCTGTATTTTCCGGTAGTTGAATCCGTGCCGGAAGAGACCTTTGGTGGTTTTCTGCCCACAGATGCTGATTACCGGGACCCTTTCATTGCTGACGAAATACTCGCCAACGGCTGGATGCTCTGGCCACCAATCCGTTTCAGCTACGACACCATAAACTACGATCTGGATGTGCCCTCACCTGCACCACCGAGCACTGAAAACTGGCTGGGAACAGACGACCAGGGACGAGACGTGGCCGCGCGCGTAATTTATGGCTTTCGTATATCTGTTCTGTTTGGGCTGACTCTAACCATTGCCAGCTGCATTGTTGGCGTCATAGTCGGCGCTATACAGGGTTTTTACGGCGGCAAGATTGATCTGGTGGGCCAACGCTTTATCGAAATCTGGTCCGGCTTGCCAGTACTCTACCTCCTGATTATCCTCTCCGGAATTGTGCAGCCGAACTTCTGGTGGCTGCTCGGCATCATGTTGATGTTCAGCTGGATGGGTCTGGTTGATGTGGTTCGCGCTGAATTCCTCAGAGCCCGCAAT
Organism: Marinobacter sp. 1_MG-2023; assembly: GCF_030549045.1. Classification (NCBI taxonomy): domain Bacteria; kingdom Pseudomonadati; phylum Pseudomonadota; class Gammaproteobacteria; order Pseudomonadales; family Marinobacteraceae; genus Marinobacter; species Marinobacter sp. 1_MG-2023. The sequence continues at coordinate 131,080 of NZ_JAUOST010000004.1, forward strand.
TTTGAATACGTTAAAGCAGCGAGAGCACTCGGGCTGGGTAACCGTAAAATCATGTTTCGCCATATTCTTCCAAACGCCATGGTTGCAACATTAACGTTTTTACCATTCATCCTGACCGGTGCCATTACCGGTCTGACATCTCTTGATTTCCTGGGTTTCGGCTTGCCCTCTGGCTCACCATCGCTGGGTGAACTGATTGCCCAGGGCAAGGCAAACCTTCACGCTCCCTGGCTTGGCATTTCGGCATTTGTTTCCCTGTCACTGATGCTCACGCTACTGGTTTTCGTGGGTGAAGCCGTGCGTGATGCCTTTGACCCCCGAAAAAACGCATAAGAGCGAACCGATATGAGCGAGCTGCTAGAGATAACCAATCTCTCGATCTGCTTTGACCAGGGCCCGAAGGCCGTGGATTCTGTGTCGCTCAGCCTACAACAGGGTGAAACTCTGGCTCTGGTTGGCGAAAGCGGTTCCGGCAAGTCGATCACCGCATTATCCATTCTCCGGCTGCTCGATGAACGGCATGCGAACTATCCCGGTGGTGAGATCCGCTACCGTGGCGAAAACCTGCTGCAAGCGCCGGAGAAACGCTTGCGCCAGGTTCGTGGGCGGGAAATCAGCATGATCTTCCAGGAGCCCATGACCTCCCTTAATCCTCTGCACAGCGTTGAGAAGCAGATCAGCGAAACCTTGGAGCTGCATAAAGGCATGCGTGGCCTGCAAGCCAGGGAGCGTTGCCTGGAGTTGTTACAGCTGGTAGGCATAGACAACCCGGAGAGCCGGCTGGGTGCTTACCCGCATCAGCTTTCTGGAGGCCAAAAGCAGCGCATTATGATCGCCATGGCTCTGGCCAATGAGCCCGATTTGCTCATCGCCGACGAGCCAACCACTGCTCTGGACGTGACGGTTCAGAAGCAGGTTCTGGAACTGCTGCAGGGATTGCAGGAGAAGCTTGGCATGGCGATTCTGCTGATTACCCATGACCTGACGATAGTGCGCCGTTATGCCAGCCGGGTTGCAGTGCTGGAACACGGCAAGCTGGTCGAGGAAGGAAAAACCGCCGCTTTGTTTGCGTCACCCAGCCATCCCTACACGCGTAAACTTCTCGATGCCGAGCCTCCGGAGGCCCCCCTGGCTCGAGCCGGGAGCGGAAAACCTCTGCTTGAAGTAGGTAACCTTGATGTGCGGTTTCCTGTGCGTAGAGGATTATTTGGCAAGGTAAAAGAGTACTTTCACGCGGTTAAAAGCGTCGGCTTCTCCCTCGAACAGGGCCAGACACTCGGCATTGTGGGTGAAAGTGGTAGCGGGAAAACAACCATTGGCCATGCGCTTCTCAAGCTTACTTCCAGCACAGGCAGCATAAAGTTAAACGGGCAAGAGCTCGCCGGGCTCGACCAAAGCGCATTCCGCCCCTGGCGGCGCAGGATTCAGATTGTTTTTCAGGATCCTTTTGGCAGCCTCAGCCCCCGCATGTCTGTTGCCGAGATAGTGCGGGAAGGGTTGGAAATACACGATTCTGAAAACGCCCAAACACACGAACAGAAAGTCATTACGGCGTTGACGGACGTGGGCCTCGATCCAGAGGCCCGCCACCGGTATCCCCATGAGTTTTCCGGGGGCCAGCGCCAGCGCATCGCCATTGCCCGTGCACTGGTGTTGCAGCCAGACCTGATCATTCTCGATGAACCCACCTCCGCTCTCGACAGAACGGTTCAAAAGCAGGTTATCGAACTGCTACGGGATATTCAGGCGCGCTATGGTCTAAGCTATATCTTTATCAGCCATGATCTGGCCGTTGTCAGGGCACTCAGCCACCAGTTGCTGGTCCTCCGACAGGGAGCGATTGTGGAATACGGGAATGCCAGCGACATTTTCCACGCACCCGAAGAACAGTACACACAAGAGTTGCTTAACGCGGCGCTTTTCTACAACCAGAAAAATGCCGACTCCACTACGACTATTTGAGCGTTACTCCTGACGGGATACTTCGGGGATAATGCATCAAAATCAGGAACACAGGGAGAACCACCCATGGGAATACTGAACGGCAAAAAAGCGCTGATTGTTGGCGTAGCCAGCAAGCTGTCCATTGCATACGGTATCGCAGATGCCTTTGCCCGCGAAGGTGCAGAACTGGCCTTCACATATCAGAACGAAAAGCTCAAGCCGCGGGTAGAGAAGTTTGCTGAGGGATGGGGAAGCAACCTCATATTCCCTTGCGATGTCGCCAGCGATGAAGAAATTGAAAATGTGTTCAAAGAACTGAACAAGCATTGGGATAACATCGACATCATTGTCCACGCCGTTGGCTTTGCACCGGGGCACGAACTTGATGGCAACTACGTTGACGTAACCACCAGGGAAGGCTTCAAAATAGCCCACGACATCAGCTCTTATAGCTTTGTCGCTCTGGCCAAGGGTGCACGCTCCATGATGCACGAGGGCAGCTCCCTGCTGACTCTGAGTTATCTGGGCGCCGAAAAGGTTTTGCAGAACTACAACGTGATGGGGCTTGCCAAGGCATCACTGGAAGCAAACGTACGCTATATGGCTGCGAGCCTCGGCCGTGACGGAATCCGGGTAAACGGCATTTCTGCAGGGCCCATCAGGACACTGGCAGCCTCCGGCATTAAGAGCTTCCGCAAGATGCTTGCGGAAAACGCCAGGCGCGCTCCGCTACGCCGGAATGTAACCACAGACGAAGTGGGCAACGCTGCGGCTTTTCTGGGCTCGGATATGGCCAGCGGTATTACCGGTGAGATCATGTACGTAGATGCCGGCTTTAACATCACTGGCATGGGCGAACTGGAAGAAGAAACATCTGAAGATTAAGCTCTGACGCAGGGAGGCAGCCAGGCGCTGACTCCCTGCTCAGCGTTCACGGCTTTGCCAAACACGAAGCGGGACAGCTTTGCACTCAGGGCGCTTCCATAACTTTCGCGACTGCCTCTGTCCATTCAACGTAAGCAGTCTGTTCCGATTCGATAATTCTTAACCCCACCAAGTAGTCCGTCCCATGAGAGCGGCACCAGATCACCTCCACAATCAGTGCGAAGGGTTCCGTCTGACTATCCAGCAAAACAGAAGCTGAAAGCAAAGCACCCACCACAAGCTTTTCGTGTGAGAGCAATCGTAGCCCGCTTGCCGACAGGTCGCGAACGCCACATGCAAGTTCTCTGTTGGACGCAATTGGCAGCCCTTGGGGTTTCGGACAGGAGGCCTCCAGTTCCAGCGAAATCCTGGCACGCGCAGTCAGGCGGTAATACAACCGGTTATCCTGCCCATCAGGCGGGTCGTCCCGAGTTCCAAACGTATAGTCAGCGTCTTTCATTATTATTCCTGGCTTTTTTCATTCCGTTACTTCCGCCCGACACGTATACGGCCCACCACCCTGCTCAAGGTGTCATCAAATTCCGCAGCACTACCAAGAACACGTATGCGCTCTTCAACGATTGCGAGAACCAGATCTTCTTCCTGAAACTCGCGCCGATTCAGGCCCAGGCGATCAACGAAAATCAGCTTGCGGGATGCATTTGTACGAACAGCCAGCTTGAGCCTGGTGCCCTCTGTCTCCGGTTGGTCCGAAACTTCCAATATCCAACCACCCAGATTGATGTTATCCACGTGCTTTTGCGCAAGAGCTGTCTTTTCTCTGTACAGGCGATCCTGTTCAGCCTGTTCATCTGCAAGACGCTTGCTTTCGGTTTCTTGCCGTTCCCGATCCAGAATTTCTTGTCGCGCGGCCTCCGCCTCCCTGCGTTTCAACGCCTGGGCTTCTCTCTCTCTACGGAGCTCATCGGCACGGGCTCTGGCCGCCTCTGCAGCCTGCTCACGCTGTTTGCGCTGTTTTTCAAACGCTCTGGCCAGCAGTTCGACGGTCCCTGCGAGAACCTCACCAAACGGGGTCTGAGCAGGCAGTGGACGAATACTGCCAGCTGTTTTGGCCTCGCAGAATGCATCCCAGGGCTGTAGTCCAAGTTTCACCCCGGTACCGTTTGTCCAGAGGATCTCTGCCGTGTCTTCGAGCAGTGCACAAAAGTAACGACGCTGCTCCGTTGCCCCTTCACCCTCTACAAACCAGCTGTTCTCCAAGGCTTGAAAATCGGCCTGCTTGGGCACCTCGAAACTAAGCCAGGAGCCACTCCATGAGAAACTTGTCTGATCAGACAACGCCTCCACCAACTCAGGTGATTCACCGCGCAACCTGGACATCATCACGGTTCCGATGCCGGCAAGGGCATTCGGTGTGAGGGGGTGATCGAATACGCGGCTCCACACATCAAGAAGTCGATCGCCTATCTGTTCACCTACGTGGTAGAGCCGGTTTCTGTCTTTGTCAGAGAGAGAGGGATCGCCCACCCATACCAGCCATTCGAGTAGCTTGCTGCCATGCCTGCAGGTCTCACCGTTAACACCGGAATCCCATACCGCCTGTTTCAGCAACTTTTGCCAGTGATCAAAAATAAAATGGAGCACGGGCTGAGGCAATTTCCGCCCTTGTAAGGCCCTCCCGATAAGGGCTCTGGAGGTCTGATCTGCCCGTCTTTGGCGCGCCGCGCCCTGCTCTGTTACCAGCAATCTCTGGCGTAGTTTGCCTGCCTGTGCATTACGCCTGAGCGAGTCCTCCTGCCATTGCTGGCAGAAAGCACTGACAGTATCGGTGGTGCCAGTTTCAAACGCGGCAGAGACAGCGACAACCAACGCATCCAGTTGATCAAGCAAAGCCTTCGATGACCGGCCACCAGAATCACTCCAGCCCCGCCATTCCTGGAGGCTGTCCAGCCAGTTCAGCAGTGTGTCACTGAAGGCGTAATTGCCGTCCAGATTCATACGCCACGCAAGATAGAATCTTAAGCGCGCGATACGCTGGATGATCTGAGAGTGGAGCCCGCTGGTTTTCAGGAACACATCCATGATGCGGTCCGCCACATAGGCTGCATTAATCTGGCGCACGGACCAGTCACGCTGCACAGAGCGCAGGACATGGGTTACGCGCTCGTTTCGTTGTTCCTTCCAGCATGAAAATAGCAGGGGTTGCCAGTCACTTACGCTTTCTGGCGCGAGTTTCCCTGCGGGATAAGGCAGGTCGGGGACCCGAATACCGGCAAGCACATCGTCAATTTGCTTGGCAACCGCCTTCCGTAAGGCCACCTGGTGCGACTTCGGCCTGTTTTGTGACATCCATTCCCCGTGCTCAAGAAGCGTTGAAAAGGCCCAGTAAATAAAGCAGTATAACGAACTCGCCGGGGTTGGCCACAACCGGGTCCGGCGCTATTGTAACGATAAGAATTGGGGAAACAGCAGAAAATGTCCGGCAATAAACTAGAAGATCTGAATGTGGCGAGCCAGGAAACACTGATTACCCCTGAAACGCTAAAACAGAAGATGCCTCTCTCGGGCGACGCAGCCAAGACGGTTACTGAAGGCCGCCAGGCGATTTATGACATTATCGATGGCAAAGACCACCGTCTTTTCCTGGTTGTGGGCCCCTGCTCCATTCACGATGTGGATGCAGCGCGTGATTATGCCGCCCGCCTCAAGAAACTTGCCGATGAAGTCAGCGACACCCTGCTTATCGTCATGCGTGTTTATTTTGAGAAGCCGAGAACGACGGTTGGCTGGAAAGGTCTGATTAACGACCCGCACCTGAACGATACTTTTGACATTGAACATGGCCTCAAGCTCGGCCGGCGTCTTCTGCTTGATATCAACGAACTTGGGCTACCGGTAGCTACAGAAGCACTGGACCCGATCTCGCCGCAGTACCTGCAGGACACAATTGCCTGGTCAGCGATTGGCGCTCGCACCACAGAATCCCAGACTCACCGCGAGATGAGCAGCGGCCTTTCGATGGCGATCGGTTTTAAAAATGGCACTGACGGCAACCTCGATGTTGCTGTAAACGCCATGAAGTCGGTTTCTTACCCGCACAGCTTTCTGGGAATTGACCAGCAAGGGCAAGTGGCCATTATTCGCACCAAGGGCAACAAGTACGGGCATGTTGTTCTGCGCGGGGGCGGCGGAAAGCCCAATTACGATTCGGTCAGCGTGACGCTGTGCGAGCAGGCTCTTGATAAAGCAGGCTTGCGCAAATCCATCATGGTGGACTGTAGCCACGCCAACTCCAGTAAAGATCCGGCGATTCAGCCGCTTGTCATGCAGGATGTCAGCCATCAGATCCTGGAAGGCAACACCTCAATCCAGAGCCTGATGATTGAAAGCAACATCAACTGGGGTAACCAGTCTATCCCGGATAATCTGGAAGATCTGGAATACGGCGTATCGGTGACCGATGCTTGTATCGACTGGCCAACAACAGAAAAGGCCATCCGCGAGATGCACGCTAAGCTAAAGGACGTTCTGCCGGGCCGTAAGCCCGCCTGAAACTGCTCAGGCAGACTGGGTTGGTAAGCCGCCGACCCAGTCCAGCCTGTCCCTCAGCGCGACCACATGGCCAACAATAACAAGTGTAGGCGCCTGGACCTTCTCTTCGTTTACTCGCTGTACAATCGTCTCCAGATTGCCCGTAACAACCTGCTGGTCCCGAGTAGTTCCTTTGGAAACCAGAGCTATTGGCGTATCCGCCGCCATTCCGTGCAGTATCAATTGCTCACAGATAATCGGCAGCCCAACCAGACCCATATAGAAGACAAGCGTCTGGCTGTTCTGCACGAAGTCCTTCCAGGGTAAATCGCAGGTATTATTTTTCAGGTGCCCCGTAACAAAGCGCACGGACTGAGCGTGGTCACGATGGGTCAGAGGAATACCCGCGTAAGCGGCACACCCGGAGGCCGCCGTAATGCCCGGAACAACCTGAAAACGGATGCCTGCGCTGGCCAGGGTTTCGATTTCCTCTCCACCACGGCCAAAAATAAATGGATCTCCGCCCTTGAGACGCACAACCCGGTAACCTTCCTTCGCAAGATCGACCAACCGCTGGTTGATCTGGTCCTGCGGCAAGGTATGGTTGGAGCGTTGCTTACCCACATGGATCATTTCAGCCGTATCTGGAATCAGGGCAAGAATTTCCGGAGACACCAGTCGGTCGTAGAGTACGACCTGTGCAGACGTAATGAGGCGCCAGGCTTTAAGTGTGAGCAGTTCCGGATCTCCGGGGCCGGCGCCCACAAGAGCAACCTCCCCGGCAGAGCTGTTCGGGTTCAAGGTAACAGGGTTTGTTCTGTAACGTACGGGCGCTGGCGTTGCGCCAACCCCCGCTCCTACGTCTTTTTCGGGCTTGTCCATCATTGGATACGCTCAACGCCGCCCATGTAGGGTTTGAGCACTTCGGGAACAATAATACTGCCGTCTTCCTGCTGGTAGTTTTCCATAACCGCCACCAGAGCACGGCCTACCGCAAGGCCGGATCCGTTCAATGTATGCACTGGCTCGGGCTTGCCCGTCTCCGGATTGCGCCAGCGTGCACCCATGCGCCGGGCCTGGAAGTCGCGAGTATTTGAGCAAGACGAGATTTCCCGGTACTTATTCTGCCCTGGTAGCCAGACTTCAAAGTCGTATGTCTTCGCAGCAGAAAAGCCCATATCGCCGCCACACAGGGCGACCACCCGGTAAGGAAGCTCAAGCAGCTGCAGCACCTTTTCAGCGTGACCACTCAGTGCTTCCAGTGCCGCATCGGAGTCTTCCGGGCGAACCACCTGCACAAGCTCAACCTTATCGAACTGGTGCTGGCGGATCATGCCACGAGTGTCGCGGCCATAGGAGCCGGCTTCACTGCGGAAACACGGAGTATGACAAACCATTTTCAAGGGCAGATCTGCCGCATCAAGAATGGAATCTGCCACAAGATTGGTAACCGGAACTTCCGCGGTAGGAATAAGATAAAGCGGATGATCCCCATCAATTTTGAACAGATCTTCCTCAAACTTCGGTAATTGTCCTGTGCCATAAAGCGTCTCTGCGTTTACCAGATACGGCACATAAGTTTCGGAATAGCCATGTTCACCGGTATGCAGGTTCAGCATGAACTGGGCAAGCGCCCTGTGCAGACGAGCCACTTGGCTGCGCATCACCGCAAATCGTGAGTGAGCAAGTCTTGTTGCCGTCTCGAAATCCAGGCCACCGAGGCTCTCTCCCAGAGCAACGTGGTCTTTGGGTTCGAAATCGAACTTTCTCGGCGTACCCCAGGTACGAATTTCGACGTTGTCGTCCTCGCTATCTCCCGTCGGTACACCCTCATCCGGGAGGTTAGGGAGACCTGCCAGAAACCCGTTAAGCTCTTCCTGAAGCTTACGCAGTTCTTCTTCAGCTTCCGACCTGCTTGACTTCAAACTCTCTACTTCATCCAGTAGAGGCTGAATGTCTTCCCCGGCAGCCTTTGCTTTACCAATCGACTTCGACTTTTTGTTCTGCTCACCCTGCAAGGTTTCAGTGCGCACCTGAAGGCCGCGACGACGCTCTTCAAGCTGCTCAAAAGCTGCTACGTCAAAAGCAAAGTTCTTGATGGCCAGCCGACGGGCGATCTCTTCAGTCTGGTTACGGACGAGTTTGGGATCGAGCATGATTATCCTGGATTTTCCGGTTTGCGATGTATGTAGATCAGCTCACCATTATACCCGTGCCGGCACTTGTGGCTACCGCTGACATCCAAGGTTACAGGTGAATCAGGTGTGGCGCTGCCTGGGACTTTTTTCGTTGAGAGCGTCGAGCCTCTGGCGTTTCTCTGAGAGCTTTATTTCCAGGCCCCGATCCACTGGCTCATAGTACCTGCGCTGGTGAATCGCATCCGGCAAATAGGATTCTCCTGCTGCGAACCCGTATTCTTCGTCGTGAGCATAACGATAGGAGTCACCGTGGCCCATGCTCTTGAGAAGCTTAGTCGGCGCATTGCGCAAGTGCACCGGCACCTCGTAATCCGGGTCCTCACGAATGTCTGCCATGCAACGATTAAACGCTTTATAGACTGCGTTACTTTTGGGTGCGAGAGCCAGGTAGGTGACCGCCTGCGCAAGAGCCAGCTCACCTTCCGGGCTGCCCAAACGTTCCTGGGCGTCCCACGCTTCCATACTCAGCTGCAAGGCTCTGGGGTCGGCATTGCCGATATCCTCGCTTGCAATTCGCACCAATCGACGGGCCACATAGAGAGGATCACAACCACCATCGAGCATCCGGCATAACCAGTACAACGAGCCGTCGGGGTCTGAACCCCTCACGGATTTGTGCAAAGCGGATATCTGATCGTAGAAAACGTCTCCGCCTTTATCAAATCGGCGCAGGCTTGTTTGCATTACCTGTTCGAGATGCTTTTCGCTTATCCGGTTTTTCCCTTCAGTGTCCGGCTCTGCCAGATCAGCCGAAATCTCAAGAATATTGAGCGCGCGCCTGGCATCCCCACCGGATGCCGAAGCCATCAAATTCAACACATCGCTCGACACCGCTAGCTCACCATTAAAACCCTCTGCTGAATCAAGAGCGCGGGTCAGCAGCTTGAGGATATCCGAATCTTCCAGGTTTTTGAGCACATAGACGCGGGTGCGGGAAAGCAGCGCACTGTTCAGCTCGAACGAAGGATTTTCCGTGGTAGCACCCACAAAGATGAAGGTGCCATCTTCAATATGTGGCAGGAAAGCATCCTGCTGACTTTTGTTGAATCGGTGAACTTCGTCCACAAACAGAAGTGTGTCCTGGCCCTGAGAGAGCTTGCGGTTGCGCGCTCGCTCGACAATTGCCCGGATGTCCTTGACGCCGCTGAGAACCGCGGAAACCGTTTCAAAGCTCAATTCACCCACGCTAGCCAGAAGCCGGGCAAAAGTTGTTTTTCCAACCCCTGGTGGCCCCCAGAGAATCATGGAATGGAGTTGGCCCTGCTCTACTGCTCTGCGGAGCGGTTTCCCAAGCCCGACGAGGTGCATCTGCCCCACGTAATCATCAAGACTTTCCGGACGCATGCGCGCCGCAAGAGGCCGAAAACCGACCTGCTCGGTGAACAGGCTATCCTGCATCTCAGCCTTCGTCCCGGATTACGTCAACGTCCTCCGGATACTCAAGCGTAAAAGCGCTGTCGTCGACGCTTTCGTTAAGCTTAATGTCATTAAAGCTGAGCACGCTAAGCTGAGACAGAGAATCCTGCATGCGCATTTCTTGCAGTTCGTTCTTGAAGAACGTCAGCCTCAAGGATACAAAAAGGGAGTCTTCACTTTTGGGCTCAAGAGTGAATTCCCTCGTGTCATCACCGACCTGACGACCGGAAACCCGATAGGTGTCTTCGAGGTTATCAACTTCTCCGCTGAGCAACAGCGCAGGTGTGGTCTGAACACGGTCGTCCAGGTTGTGCACGGTTACCTGCTCAAGGTCGGGGTCGAACACTTCCACGCTTTGGCCGTTACTGACAATGTACTGGGATAGAGGTGCCTGAGTTTCCCAGTAAAACAGACCTGGCCTTTTGGCTTTCAGTGAACCACGGGATTCCTGCACCTTACTGCCGTTTTCATTGACCACGATCTGAATGAAATCGGCCTGATACGTTTCGTAGCTTTTTAACAAAGAGGCGAGCTCAGCCGCTGTACCTTCTGTGTCTGCAGCCATCAGTGAACTACTGAACACAAGAGCCATAATCAACGCTGCCGAGACAGTCGCCAGGGGTTTCAGAAAAATCTGTTGCATAGTATACGACTCCTAATCTCTTGGTGGGGGCGGCGCCAGAACCTCACGGGCGCCATTATGGCCCGCCGAACTGACCACTCCCGACGCTTCCATGGCCTCAACCAGATTGGCCGCCCTGTTGTAACCTATCTTGAACTTTCTCTGCACGGAGGATATCGACACCCGGCGCCCCTCTGTCACAAAAGCGACGGCTTCATCAAACAGTGCATCACCCTCGCTATCGCCACCGTCAGATAATGTGGGCACACCGGGCAGACTTTCACCCTCAGCGCCGTTGAGAACATCATCCACATACACGGGTTCACCCCTGGCCTTCCAGGCGCTCACTACACGGTGAACCTCATCATCGTCTACAAAGGCCCCGTGGACGCGGACAGGTAGCCCGGAGCCCGGCGGCAGGTAAAGCATGTCACCATGCCCAAGAAGCTGCTCGGCACCACCCTGATCCAGCACAGTGCGTGAGTCGATCTTTGAAGAGACCTGGAACGACATTCTCGTTGGAATGTTGGCCTTGATCAGGCCGGTGATGACATCCACTGATGGCCGCTGGGTTGCAAGTATCAGATGGATACCTGCCGCCCTCGCTTTCTGGGCAATCCGGGCGATTAACTCTTCAACCTTTTTACCAACAATCATCATCATGTCGGCAAATTCGTCGATAACCACCACAATAAAAGGCAAATGATCCAGTTCCGGGCGTTCCTGCTCGTCATTGGCCAGATACTCATCCGGCTTCCAGAGTGGATCGAGAAGAGGTTCGCCAGCCGCTGCCGCGTCTTTCAGCTTCCTGTTGTAGCCAGCCAGGTTTCGGACACCCAGAGCCGCCATTAAACGGTATCTTCGTTCCATTTCAGCCACACACCAGCGCAGCGCATTTGCGGCTTCTTTCATATCTGTAACGACCGGGGCCAACAGATGGGGAATTCCGTCGTAGATGCTTAGCTCCAGCATCTTGGGGTCGACCATGATGAAACGTACGTCTTCCGGACCAGCCTTGAGCAACATACTCAGCAACATGGCATTGACCCCCACCGACTTACCAGACCCGGTAGTACCGGCAACCAGCAAATGGGGCATTTTGGCCAGATTTGCCACCATAGGATTCCCACCTATGTCATTACCCAGTGCCATTGTCAGTGCCGAGCTGGACTCGGTGAACACTCTTGCGCTCAAAACCTCACTAAGGCGAACAATCTCACGCTTCTCATTGGGGATTTCGATACCGACGACGGATTTACCCGGGATTACCTCCACAACCCGAACGCTGAGCACAGCCAGGGACCGCGCAAGATCCTTTGCCAGGTTGGAAATTTTACTGACTTTAACCCCCGCAGCCGGCTTTATCTCAAACCGGGTAATCACCGGTCCCGGGTTAACTTCAACAACCTCAACCGACACGCCGAAGTCGGCCAGCTTTTCCTCAAGCAGGCGCGACATATGCTCCAGCGCCTCCTCGGAATAGCCGCTTTCTTTGTGTTCCTCTGGCGGGTCAAGCAGTGAGACAGGAGGGATCGGGCTCTCTATGTCCTCAAGCAACGAAGGTTGCGAGTTTTTAGCGTTGCCGGCATGCGGTGTCTGTTCATCTTTTTTGAACGGCGAGATTTTCAGGGAGCGGCCGCTCCCGGAAGGTGCTTTTTCTTTAGCAGAAGGCGCCTTCTCTTTAACAGACGCACTCGGCTGTGCATTTCTTTTCGAGGGTGCTTCATCTCTGGAACTGAAGCTTTCCAGGCGTGCTGGCTCTGCTTCCTCGTCAGCAGAGAAACCTTCAAACGCTGGCTCCAGGCGCCCCTTCGTTGGTTTTTCCGATCTGGCTTTCTTGTTCGGGCCAAAGCCAGGGATTTTGTGCCACCAACGCCCGCGTGCCTTTTCTTGCTCGGGTTCAGGTTCAGGGCTATGTGCTGTTTTTTCAGGTATTGCAGGTTTCTCGGACGCCGGCCTGGATTTATCCGGCGTCGCCAGTTTCTTCAGCGCCTGACCCAGACGAATAGCAAGGCCGCCCAGTTGATCCATCAGCCAGAACCATGAAAGGCTGAGGGTAACCGTCAATGCGAAGAGAAATATAGCAATAAGCAGTAGTGTTGTTGCCGGAAGATTAAAGAAACGGACCATGGCGTCCGCGACTGTGGTTCCAAGCACACCGCCCGACGTGGCCCCCAGTCCAAATACCGAATAAAGGGACAAAAGGCTGGTCGCTGATAACAAAATGAGAAGGAAGCCGCCGAACCTCATTAAAAACAACGGCCAATGTAGATCCAGCGGTTCGTTTCTGCAGCGGAACAACATGATAGCGTACCCTGCGACCATCACGGGGAACAGGTAGGCTACGTGGCCGAAAAAATCTCTCAGCAGGCTAGCAAGCCAAGCTCCCGAGCGGCCGGCTGAATTAAGTACGCTGGTATCATGGCCAATGCTGGCCCAGCCAGGGTCTGCGGGGTTAAAAGTAACCAGAGCCATGGCCAGATAAATACACAGCGCTACCAGGCCGATCACTGCACCTTCGCGCGCGCCCTGCGCTGCAAGGCGGCGAAAGCGGAGCTGTTTCTCTGTCAGTTGCTGTGGTGATTTCTTCGCTTTTGCAGATTCGGCCATGAATGCTCAAACGTTAAGTGTTGCTTGCGTTCTGAAGCGCCTGAAAGCCTCTGTACAAATCTGCTTTCAGGTCTTCGACTGCTTCGATACCAACCGAGAGTCTCAGAAGGTTTTCTGTAATGCCAGCTCTGGATTTGTCTTCGGGAGAGAGCCGCCCGTGTGTCGTGGTCGCCGGATGGGTAATCGTCGTTTTCACGTCACCAAGGTTAGCTGTAATTGAAATCATCCGTGTTGCATCGATGAATTCCCAGGCTTCCTCCCGACCACCTTTGAGGCAAAACGCCAGCACGCCACCAAAACCTTTTTGCTGCTTTTTGGCAAGTGCATGCTGCGGGTGGCTTTCCAGTCCGGCGTAATAAACGTGTTCGACTTCCGGTTGCTGCTCGAGCCATACGGCCAACTCTAACGCATTGTCGCAGTGGGCTCGCATACGGATTGGTAAGGTTTCCAGCCCCTTATGGAAAACCCAGGCGTTAAAGGGGCTCATAGTGGGTCCGGCAGATCTGAGAAAACCGTAGACTTCTTCCATGAGCTTTGTTGCGCCAACAACGACACCGCCTACACAACGGCCCTGTCCATCCAGATACTTGGTTGCAGAATGAACAACTATGTCCGCACCATGTTCCAGAGGGCGCTGTAGCACGGGCGTACAAAAACAGTTATCCACCACGAACAGTGCGTCATTATCGTGGGCAAGCTTCGCCAGTGCCTCCATATCGGCAACTTCACAAAGCGGGTTCGACGGGGTCTCGATAAACAGCATACGCGTGGCTGGTCGTATCGCGGCGGTCCACTCTTGCGTATCAGTAAGACTTACAAAGGTTGTTTCTACGCCAAACCTGGCCATGTATTTCTGAAACAACACGTTGGTCGTTCCGAAAACGCCACGAGAACAGATAACATGGTCACCGCTCTTCAGCAGCGCCATGCAGGTGCTGAGAATGGCGGCCATACCCGATGCTGTCGCTACAGCACGCTCTCCGCCTTCCATCGCCGCGATGCGCCCCTCGAAAGCCTGAACCGTCGGATTGGTGAATCGGGAGTATATATTGCCCGGCTCATCTCCCCCGAAACGCGCTGCTGCCTGAGCCGCACTATTGTAGACAAAACTCGAGGTCGGAAAAATTGCATCACTGTGTTCAAGCTGGCCAGTTCGGAGCTGCCCTGCCCTCACCGCCAATGTATCCAGAGACATTCCGTCCAGATCCGATTCAGGAATCTGGGCGGTTTCTTCGCGGTAAAAAGTCATTAGCGTCTCCTGACAAGGCTTGCTGTTCAGTCTTCGTCGTTGTAGAGGTCGATGATGCCGTTATCAGCTGACCCGGTGTTAACATCCCCTGAACGGGTGACATCATTACGGGACTCATCAAGGCGATTGAGATAGGCCTCATCAATATCACCGGTTATATAGTCCCCGGTGAACACAGAACACTCCCACCCTTCTATGCTCTCGTTTACATCGCTGACACAAGTCACCAGATCCTCCAGATCCTGATACAGCAGCCAATCGGCTCCGATCAGATCGCGAATCTCCTCAACACTTCTTTCGTGAGCAATCAACTCACTGGCCGACGGCATATCTATGCCGTATACATTGGGGTATCGAACCGGTGGCGCAGCAGATGCGAAGTAAACCTTTCGTGCGCCGGCGTCTCTGGCCATCTGCACAATCTCTTTGCAGGTGGTGCCGCGGACAATGGAATCATCAACCAGCATGACGTTTTTGCCTTTGAACTCCAGATCAATGGGGTTCAGCTTCTGACGCACAGATTTTTTACGCATGGTCTGGCCAGGCATAATGAAAGTGCGGCCGATATACCGGTTTTTGATAAAGCCTTCGCGGAATTTCACGCCCAGCCGGTGCGCCATCTGCATTGCCGAGGTCCGGCTGGTATCAGGAATGGGCATTACGACATCTATGTCATGGTCCGGGCATTCTCGCAGAATCTTATCTGCCAGAGTTTCACCCATCCGTAGCCTCGCCTTGTACACGGAGACGCCATCCATGATGGAATCCGGCCTTGCAAAATAAACATGCTCGAAAATACACGGGTACAGGCGGGGTTCGTGTGCACACTGCTGAGTGTAAAGAGTGCCATCAGTTTCGATGTAAACGGCCTCGCCTGGTGCTATGTCTCTTACCAGTGTGTACCCGGCTGCGCTTAGCGCAACGCTCTCGGAAGCAATCATGTATTCCTTCCGGCCGCTCTCGGAAGTACGTTCACCGTAACAGGCCGGACGGATACCATTTGGATCGCGGAAGCCGACGATGCCGTACCCGGTAATCATCGCAATAACCGCGTAGGCACCGCGGCAACGCTGGTGAACCGCTCTGACTGCCGAGAATACTTCTTCCTTGGTCGGATCAAGCTTGCGCAGCTTTTGCAGCTCGTGCGCAAAAACGTTCAGCAGCACTTCTGAATCCGAATTGGTATTGATATGGCGAAGGTCTGTACGGAACAGATCCTGGCTCAATTCATCGGCGTTGGTGAGGTTACCGTTGTGAGCCAAGGTAATGCCGTACGGGCTGTTCACATAAAAGGGCTGCGACTCAGAAGAACTGGAGCTGCCCGCAGTCGGATACCGCACATGACCTATTCCGACATTGCCGACCAAACGCTGCATATGGCGAGTATGGAATACATCGCGAACCAGGCCATTGTCCTTGCGCAGATAAAAGCGTTCATCCTGGAAGGTAACAATGCCCGCTGCATCCTGGCCCCGGTGCTGAAGTACAGTCAGCGCATCATAGAGCGACTGATTTACGTGAGAAGTACTGACGATGCCGACAATGCCACACATGGATAAGGTAATCTCCGAGTGTTAATTCTGAATGTTAGCGGGATGCGGACGTGGGTTCCACGGCCTTTTGAGGTTCCGGCTCCAGGAAACGGGCGAATTCGTCACCAAACGTTCGCCTGGACCAATCTTCGACTACTGCCAGGCGGTCGATCATGATTGACGTCCTCCACCAGGTATCCTGAGCCAAAGGGGTGTAACGAATAAATGCGATCGCAACGATCACTACAACAATTCCCCGCAGAAGGCCAAACCCCATGCCCAATACCCTGTCCGTCGCAGAGAGACCCGTTGCACGAACGAGGTGTCCGATCATGTTGTTTATGATAGCGCCAACGATGAGCGTACCAAAAAAGAGAATGGCAAAGGCAGCAATAAGACGCACCAACGGCGTTTCAACTGTGCCCTCAAGCAGGGCCTGCATCTGGGGATGAAAGGTTCGCGCAAGAATAAATGCACCCACCCACGTCACAAGAGACAGCGCTTCTTTCACGAAGCCCCGCTTCAAACTGATGAGAGTGGAAACTGAAATCAGGGCAATTATAACCCAGTCAATCCAGATCAGCGCTTCCATGGAAATCCCGGTGGAGAAAAGGAAGCGCGAATTCTATCAGGAAACGCCGGTTCGCCAAACCGCCGGAACCACATAAAGCAGTGTGAAAAGGTTATTTATCGCCAGATGTGACAAGACTGTTCAAGCTAAACGCCTTATCCAGTGCACGTTTTGCTGATTCTGCCTCGGTTTTCTCGGCAAATGGTCCACTGAAGACCCGCGTAAGCGTGCTGTCGCCCCGAACGACCTCCTGAAGGTGGGAATTGTAGCCCTTCTCGCGCACCTTGTCCCTGAGACGACGAGCGTTGTCGCCGTTACCAAAGCTGCCTAACTGCACAACCCATGCACCTTCCAGGGAACGGGTAAACTCGGCACTTTCTTGTTCGGTCTGTGCAGACGGCTCAGTTTGTGCGGGTGCGCTTGGCTTTTCTTGCGGAGCTGCAGCGGTAGTTGGAGAGACAGACGGAGAGGGAGCAGGCTCAGTTTGTACCGATTCCGTCGCCTGAGGCTCAGGGTTTGCAGTGCTATCAGGTACAGGCTGAAGCGCCGATTCATCACTTTCAAGAATTCGGTAGTCTTGGACGCCCGAGTCTGCTGTTGCAGGCTCATCTTGCTGGTAAGGAGGCGGAGGTGCCACATCCGAAACGGGAGCTTCAACTTCCGGGAAAGGCGGTTCTTCGGGAATATTGATCGTAGTAGACGTTCGCTCAGAGTGAGGTTCATCGAACACCATGGGCACAAAGATGACGGCCAGTGAAACCAGGACCAGCGCACCGATTATTCTTTGTTTCAATCCATCCACGTTATTTGACTCCCCGCCTGGTTGACCCAGCACATACTAACCGCCTGCATGCCATAACTCAAAGCCCCGGGAACCGCTATGGACAAAGTTTAAGGCGCCCGGGTTCACTCGCTCAAAGGAGCAAAGTGCGTGCTTCTGCGACAGTAAAAAAAGAACCAAATACAATGATGATGTCCTTTTCTCCTGCGTTAGCCTTTGCCTCGGAAATTGCTGCGGCCACAGAACTACAGGCTTTGACCTGGGGGCTGCTACTCCCGTCGTGCAGCTTACCAAACAGCGACCCGGACTCCAGTCTTTGCCACAAAGCGACGGAATCCAAACCTCTGGGAACATCAAGTCCTGCCAGATACCAGTCATCAACAACCGGAGCCATAGCGCTGGCCACGCCCTCCACGTCTTTATCGGCAAGAGCGGCATAAACCGCGAAAACCTTCTGATCTTCACCCTTCAATGCCTGGAGCCTTTTGCAAAGCCAGCCAGCAGCGTGAGGATTATGGCCTACATCCACATACAGATCCGGATTGCGTCCCAGGCGCTCGAACCGTCCTGGCACCTTGACACCAAACAGAGCTGTCTCGATCACGTCTTTTTCGAGACCAGGCTCGAGTACACGCACTGCTACCACTGCCGCAGCGACACTCTGAACTGGAAGAGGCCCAGACGGCAATCTGAACCTGGCCTCCTGTACATGAAGCCTTGTGGTGATGTCGCCGGAATCCTCTCTGGCCTCCTGGATGGTATAGTCCCGCCCCCCAAGAATGAGCGCTACCTTCTGAGCCTCTGCCTGCTGAATAACGGAGCGCGGAGCATCAACATCGGCAACGACCGCGGGTATCCCAGGGCGAAGAATCCCGGCTTTCTCAAAACCGATAACCTCACGGTTATCTCCAAGAAACGCCACGTGATCAATGTCGATGGACGTTATAATCGCCAGGCTGGCATCTAAAACATTAACCGCATCAAGGCGGCCGCCAAGGCCAACCTCAAGAATCCAGTCCTGCACACCAGCTTCGGCCAGCGCAACAAAAGCCGCCAGTGTGCCAAATTCAAAATAAGTCAGTGTTACTGAGCCACGAGCAGCTTCCACTTTTTCGAACGCAGAGACCAGACCCGCATCATCAATGTCCTGGCCGTCGATACGTATGCGTTCGTTATATTTCTGTAGATGGGGAGATGTGTAGGCGCCGGTTCGCCGCCCGGCTGCCTGAAGAAGTGCTTCGAGCGTCGCAACCGTGCTGCCCTTCCCGTTGGTACCGGCGACGGTAACGACCCGTACCGCAGGCTTCTTGCGGAACAGGCGACGAAGTACCACCAGAACCCGGTCAAGCCCCAGGTCTATTTCGGTAGGGTGTATCAGTTCAAGCCAGGACAGCCACTGATCAACTGTCGCCCCGCCCCCCGGTGCTTCAGGAGGGCGGGATTTCTGTTTATTCTGCGGCTGGCTCAATGTCTGGCTTTTCCGATATTTCAAATTCTATGGGGTCTTCCGTATCGGGCCGTTCTTGCCCGGTGAACTTGGCCAGGACATGTGCAATGCGCTCACGCATCTGGTGGCGATGCAGAATCATATCAATTGCACCATGCTCCAACAGGAATTCACTGCGCTGGAAACCTTCGGGCAGCTTTTCCCGGACCGTCTGCTCGATAACCCGCGGGCCGGCAAATCCGATCAGTGCATTGGGTTCTGCAATATTAAGGTCACCCAGCATGGCAAGGCTTGCGGACACACCACCAAAAACAGGGTCGGTCATGACGGAGATGTACGGAATACCTTCCTGTTTCATACGTTCAAGCACGGCAGCCGTTTTTGACATCTGCATCAGGGAAAGAATGGCTTCCTGCATACGAGCGCCGCCGCTCGCGGAAAAACAGACCAGGGGGATACGCTCAGCCAGTGCTACGTTGGCAGCCTGGACAAACTTTTCACCAACAACCTGCCCCATGGAGCCGCCCATGAAATTGAACTCGAAGGAACAAGCGACCAAAGGGACATTCAGCGTTTTGCCTTTCATCGCGACAAGCGCATCTTTCTCACCCGTAGCTTTTTGAGCTTGTACCAGGCGATCCTTGTAACGCTTGGAGTCCTTGAACTTCAGCCGATCCCAAGGCTCAAGACTGGCTCCGATTTCTTCACGCCCTTCGGCATCAAGAAAAATATCGAGGCGCCGGCGAGCATCGACTCTCAGGTGATGGTTACACTTGGGGCAAACATCCAGGTTCTTCTCCAGTTCCGGCTTGTATAGAAAGGCGCCGCATTTCGGGCACTTTTTCCAGAGACCTTCCGGAACACCTGTTCTGCGATTGGATTCCGAGCGAATTTTGCCCGGCATTATCTTGTCCAGCCAGTTACTCATGGTTATATCCTGTCCTTTGATTCTGACTCACCCTCACCTGTAGGGTCAGGAAGCCAGGCTGTCCAGTGCTTCGCGCATCGGGTTGAGCAGATCGGTCAGTGCCCGTTTCAGAGCTTCGATGTCTGCCTGATTCTTGGCTATTGTATCTACCAGCACACTGCCAACAATTACACCATCGGATACCCGTCCCACGGCAGCCGCTGTTTCCGCATCGCGAATCCCAAAGCCAACACCTACAGGCAAAGCCGTTAATTCGTGAATATGAGCTACTTTTGCGGCGACTTCGTCTACGTTTATCCTGGCAGCTCCGGTCACGCCATTGAATGAAACATAGTACACATATCCCGAAGAGTGATCGGCAATAGCACGAATTCTTTCATCAGTCGTCGTTGGCGCCAGCAGGAAAACCGGGTCCAGCCCCCTCTGGGAAAACAGAGGCGCAACATCATCGGCTTCCTCCGGCGGCAGATCCACCGTAAGAACTCCGTCTACGCCAGCCTCCACGGCCGCGTCGGCAAAGGTTTCATAACCCATGGCCTCAATGGGGTTAAGGTAACCCATCAGCACAACAGGGGTTGTGTCATTGGTTTCTCGGAACTCTCGCACGATCGCCAGGACCCGACGCAAAGATGTGCCGTGTTTGAGCGCGCGCTCACAGGCCAGCTGAATAACCGGACCATCGGCCATCGGATCAGAAAAAGGCACGCCCAATTCAATAATATCCACACCCGCATCAACCATAGTGTGCATCAAACCAACTGTCTCATCCGGATGCGGGTCACCGGCAGTGATAAATGGAATTAGTGCCTTGCGTCCTTGTCCTTTGAGGGTCTTTAGAACCCCTTCAATTCGGCTCATGCCTGCTCCTGTCGATTCATCAGAGTTCGATACCATCCAACTGCGCAACGGTATGAATATCTTTGTCGCCGCGTCCGGATATGTTAATGACAACCATTTGGTCTTTATCCATCGTAGCCGCAAGTTTGACTGCATAAGCCACTGCGTGGGCAGTTTCCAGTGCTGGCATGATGCCCTCAACCAGGGTCAGCATACGAAAAGCTTCCAGCGCTTCGTCGTCCGTAACGGAAACGTAGTTTGCGCGCCCAATATCTTTCAACCAGCTATGCTCTGGCCCAACGCCTGGGTAATCCAGACCTGCACTGACCGAATGGGTGCCTGCAATCTGCCCGTTCTCATCTTCCATAAGATATGTACGGTTGCCATGGAGTACACCAGGGCGCCCGGCACAGAGCGGCGCTGCGTGCTGTCCGGTTTCAATGCCAAGCCCACCGGCTTCAACGCCGTAGAGTTGCACAGATTCATCCGTCAGGAACGGGTAAAACATGCCAATGGCGTTGGATCCACCACCAACACAAGCGACCAGCGCATCCGGGAGTTTTCCTGTCTTTTCGAGGGACTGACTGCGGGTTTCACGTCCGATCACTGACTGGAAATCCCGAACCAGCAAGGGGTATGGATGTGGCCCGGCAACAGTGCCGATGATATAGAATGTCTCATCAACATAAGTAACCCAGTCGCGCATAGCATCGTTCATTGCATCTTTGAGTGTGCGGGTTCCGCTCTCAACCGCATGCACCTGTGCCCCCAGAAGCTTCATACGATAGACGTTAAGCGACTGACGCTGCACATCTTCTGCGCCCATAAATACGTGGCATTCCAGTCCCAGGCGGGCACACACGGTTGCAGTCGCAACACCATGCTGTCCGGCACCCGTTTCAGCGATAATTCGCTTTTTGCCCAGAAAGCTGGCCAGCAGGGCCTGGCCAATCGTGTTGTTAACCTTGTGCGCACCGGTATGGTTGAGATCTTCGCGCTTGAGCCAGATCTGCGCGCCTCCGGTTTCGCGGGTAAGGCGCTCGGCAAAGTACAGTGGGCTGGGGCGACCGACGTAATCTGCGAGATCCTTGTCAAACTTTGCCTGGAATTCCGGATCCTTCTTGAGTCGAAGGTACTCCTTTTCCAGAATCATCAGGGAGTCCATCAGAGTCTCGGATACGAACCGACCTCCAAAGGCACCGAAATGCCCTCTGTTATCAGGTAGTGCAGTAAGCATTTCTTCAGTCAATTTTACAGACACGGTGGACCTCTTTAATAAAGTCAGAAATTTTTTCGATGTCTTTAATGCCTTTGCTTTTCTCAACGCCGCCGCTGACATCTACAGCCCAGGGTTTCACCTGCTCTACCGCCTTGAATACGTTATCAGATGACAATCCACCGGCCAATATAAGTGGCAAGGGACGTTCTAGCGGGACCAGGTCCCAATTGAATGATCGACCGGTACCGCCATAATGGTCAGGGTCCCATGCGTCCACCAAAAGACCCGCTGATGACTGGTATTCTGTGAACGCCTGTTCAATCTGCTCCGCACTCTGAACACGCACAGCCTTGATCCAACGGCGACCGAACTGACTGCAAAAATCTGCCGTCTCATCGCCATGAAACTGAAGCAAGTCCAGCGGAATTCGATCCAGGACTTCCCTGACCTGCTCTGCTGATGGGTTCACGAACAATCCAACAACTGACACAAATGCAGGTACCTGTCTGACGAGCACCTCGGCATCAGCAACCGTAACCGCGCGTGAGCTAGGCTCGTAGAACACGAACCCCAAGGCATCAGCCCCGCTCTCTACCGCAGCTTTCACATCTTGAACACGAGTCAGACCACAAATTTTGACGCGTGTATTCATAGCACTGTTACCGGTTGTTGTTTCGGGTGGATGTGCGTCGGATGCACCGGACTATTTTCTGCCCGGCTGAACCAGGGCCGGAGAAACCCCGGGCCACACTCTGCAGCAGGTATTGAAAAATCATCGGGATATCCTACATCGACCAGATACAAGCCATATGGCGGAGCCGTTACACCTGCAAGCGTGCGATCTTTTGCAAGCAGTATGTCACGAATCCAGTTCTCCGGCTGATTTCCAGTACCTACAGCCATGAGTGCTCCGGCAATATTCCGAACCATGTGATGCAGAAAAGCATTGGCCTGCACATCAATTACGACGAAATTCCCTTTCCGGGTTACCTTTATCTGTTCAAGAAACCGAACAGGTGTCCGGGATTGACAGCCAGCAGCACGAAACGACGAAAAATCATGCTCTCCGACAAGGGCCTGGGCTGCAATATGCATGCGCTCCGCATCCAGCTCACGAAATGTCCAGCTCACCTGTCCGCGCTGAATACCAGGCCGCACCGGGCTATTGTAGATAACGTAGCGATAACGCCGGTACACCGCAGAGAAACGCGCATGGAAATCGGCACCGCCATTTCCTGCCCAGTGAACAGCAATGTCGAATGGCAGAGAGGTATTGATACCCATAACCCATGAGCGAAGGTTGCGGATAGCAGATGTTTCGAAATGCACAACCTGATAGCTAGCATGCACACGGGCATCAGTGCGCCCGGCGCATACAAGATCTACTGGATGGTCAGCGACTTTCGTTACAGCCTTGGTGAGCTCGGCCTCAACCGAACGAACTCCCGATTTCTGAAGCTGCCAACCATGGAAATTGCGGCCGTCATACTCGAAAGCCAACGCGACCCGTCCGCCGCCGATAGCGTTATCCGTTGTAAGTTCCTGCGGGTAGAGAAACAAATGTACATCCGGGAAGTATGTTGCTGAAAACACAAAACGCCGGCTGAATGCCGGGACAATTCCCGGCGGCCGGCGCTTGCTGACTCAATAGTCTGATTATAGCGGATCAGGACAGATTTTTAAGCAAATCCTGAGCTTCAGCTTTTTGCTCGTCGTCCCCTTCAAGAGCAACCTCTTCGAGAATGTCCCGAGCCCCATCGCTGTCACCCATTTCAATGTAGGCTCTTGCGAGATCCAGCTTGGTCGCTGCTTCGTCAGTTCCTGCGAGGAAATCGAAATCATCGTCGTCACCCAGATCATTTTCATCAATCTCAGCAACAGGTGATTTCGTAACGGCGTCCTGAACTTCGTCGGAAGCCACCGGCAGATCTTCGTCGGACGGCTCTTCGGTCAATTCCTCAGGTGCGCCATCTTCGTTTGCCAGGTCGTCTTCGCTGAGCGCGTCATCCAGGGAGAGTTCGTCTTCCAGGGACAGCTCATCGTCCTCAAAGCTCGCGTTGGCAGAATCTGCAGAATCCGAGAATTCTCCCATCAAGGCAAGATCCTCATCAGACACATCCAGCTCAAGATCATCAAGCGTGGACTCTTCCATCTCCAATTCACCAAGCTCGTCTTCTTCATTGGCGACCTTGTCCAGTTCAGCATCCAGCTCATCAAGGAAAGATTCATCAAGCGAATCAATCGCCGCGCTTTCTGTTTCAGGCGCAGTTTCCGGGGCTTTTTCGGGGGCCAGGTCAGCCAGAGGTTCTTTCGGTTCTTCAGGTTCATCGAGATCTATTTCGAGAGAGGAGAAATCACTTTCCTCTTCAGGTTGATCTGCATCAGCACCATCTTTCGCCTTTGAAAGCTCTAATCCCGTCAGATCATATTCGATCAGATCGTCGCTGCTACTCTTCTCCGCCTCGTTGTCTTGTGCATCAGCAGACTTCTCTGACTCTTCAAGTGTATCGAGGTCGAAATCAGCCAGATCAGAATCGAAATCACCGAACTCGTTCTCAACCTGTTCTTCACGGCTTGAGTCGTACTGATCCGCAAGGAGCTCATCCGACAAGGATGTATCGGCGTTTTCAAAATTTTCAGAGGCATTGAACGGCTCTGAAGCAGTTGACTCTCCACCCAAGGATCCGGAGCGAAGCTGAGATTCAAGATCATCAATGCTAGGCATCGACTCTGCTTCTTCAAGACGTGAGCGAAGCTCGTTTGCCTGAGCTGTTGCTTCATCGTCTTCCAGGATCTGAATTTCGCTAAACTGCTTCTCGAACGATTCGCGGTCCTGATTGTCTGCGTAGACACCCAGCAATTTGAGACGCAAGTCGGTACGGCTTGGCTCCCGCGAAATAGCCGTTTCCAGAGTCTGCGCCGCCTGATCATATCGACCATAAGCTACATAGGCGTCGGCTTCCTCCAGGGGATTGCCGGTGGCGCCCTGCTCCGATTCCTCTTCATCCAGACTCAGGTCGAAAGAATCTTCGGCGCCATCTGGCTCGTTATTGAGTTGCTCGTAAAATGCTTTCTCACGTTTGGCATTACGCCGAGCTAGAAGCAGAAGAATGAGCAGCAGGATTATCAGGCCGCCACCGAGGGCGATCTGATACAAGGTGTTGCCGGTAATGGCATCAATCACGTTGCCCGGGAAACCTTTGTCAGCGACTACAGGTTCCGGCTTGGGCTGAACCTCAGCCTCCGCCTTTTCTACCGGTTCTGATTGTGCAGGCTGATCACCTGACGCAGGGACCAGATCATTACTGGTCGCATCCTCTTCGACCCCTGTCGCCGTACCCTCCGCATCACCTTCTCCAGGCTCCATATCCGCAGCTTCATCGGATGGGCTGACAGATTCCTGCTCAACGTCAGATTCAGAAGCATCCATCTCGCCAACTGCAGCTGCAGGCTCGCCAGAATTTTCCTGGCCGGGCTCAAGAATGGACTCATCATCGCCTGCCATCTCTTCCGACTGTTCGGGCGCTACTCCCTCTTCACCGGAAACCAAAGCCGTGTCATCTGCGGCATCAGCAGTCTCGGCCATGTCAGCAGTCTCAGCCGTGTCGGCAGTCTCGGCCAAGTCAGCAGTCTCAGCCGTGTCGGCTGTCTCAGCCGCGTCAGCGGCATCATTTGCAACGGTTGTCTGCTGAATCTCTGCTAATTGGCTGTTTTTGAGCTCCAACAAGCGCTGCAGGGTTTGTACCTGATCCTGAAGATCATCAACACGGGTGTTAAGCTCGTCGTTTTCCCTGCGGGCACTTTCAAGTTCTTCCATGGCAACGGCAGTACCGGCATCCTCGCCTCCTGGAAGCTGACCGTCTCCACCAGCGGAACCGCCTTCAGTCTCGCTCCGAGCGCCCTCATCATCAGCAACAAGAAGTTTGAGTTCGTCACCCCCTGATGAGGCCACCTCAGCGCCAGCACCGTCTGCAGGCTGCGGAGCAACCGTCGCATCGACTGTGCGTCTGGGCTGCTGGAATTCCTCGTTCTGTTGCGCAACGGCGCGCGTGGCCTCAGCTCGTGTACGGCTGCGAATCTGATCCGCAGAAGGAACACGCAGCACCTCGCCACGCTTCAATCTGTTGATGTTATTGCCAATGAATGCGTTCGGATTCAGGTCCTGCAGAGCCAACATAACTTGCTGCATCGACAGACTATTATCCGGCCGCACTTCTGCCGCGATTGTCCATAAGGTGTCAGATGCGCCCGTAGGTCCGAACGTATCAGCACCATAGCCAGCGCTTGAGGCACGTGACTGCTCAACCCTTGCCTGGCGACGAACCGATTCGGCGCTGCGCGTAGATGTTCCGGACTGGGCTGCCGGGGCACTTGAGGGCGCACGAACCTGCTCGGATACACCGGACTCTTCGGCATAAACCGGAGGATCTACAAGAACGGCATACTCACGCATCAGCCGGCCATTAGGCCAGGTCAGCTCGAGTAGAAAGTTAAGGTACGGCTCTCGCAGAGGCTCTCTGGATGAGACATTAACAACGAGGCTACCATCAGAACGGGTCGCCACATCGAAACGAAGTTTCCCAAGAAACTGATTCCGCTGCAGACCAAGGCGTTGATAAGCCCTCTCCGGAGCTATGTTCACGAACACATCACCGGGGTCCACCCCCTGGCTTTGTGGCAGAACAATTTCCGCATCCATTGGCTCATTCAGATAAGACTGAAGTTCAATTTCACCCAGCCCGAGGGCTTGAGCGACGCCGGATCCGAGTCCTCCAGCCAGAGCCAGTGCAACCGCAAGCTTGCGTACCTTCATGCTTTTTCCTTTCCAGTCCCCGTTACTCGTGACTGATTTTTTTCAAACAGGATCTGCTTTGGCTCTTAAACTTCCGCCTGCAGAATTCTCGTTCGATATGACGTGTTTTTAATTTTCAGTCCGGCAAGTATTGTTGATAAAGCCTATTTTATCAATCAATCAGCGGCAATCGTTGCACCATTGATTTACCTGTTGCACGGAACTCCCTAGTCTCGCTGAAAATAACAGGGGCGGAGCCTGAAATCAGCCTCCGCCCCCTGACCGGCTTTCTGAAACCGGACACAGTTGGCATTTATTGCCTCTGTGTAACAATTCTTAACGTTCCTGCAGAATTCGCAACATACGGCGCAACGGTTCTGCCGCACCCCAAAGAAGCTGATCACCTACGGTAAATGCAGAAATATACTCAGGCCCCATGGTCAGCTTGCGAATACGCCCGATAGGCACACTCAGAGTCCCGGTCACCTTGGCAGGTGTCAGTTCTTCAATGGTCGCGTCGCGATCATTAGGGATAACCTTAACCCAGTCGTTGGCCTTGGCCAGGATGGATTCGATCTCTGCTACCGGCAGGTCTTTCTTCAGTTTGATGGTCAAAGCCTGACTGTGGGAGCGCATAGCGCCAATCCGCACGCAAAGGCCATCAATCGGAATCGGTTTTTCTGAGCGACCAAGGATCTTGTTGGTCTCAACACCCGCTTTCCACTCTTCCTTGCTCATTCCGTTATCAAGCTGCTTGTCGATAAACGGAATCAGGCTGCCAGCAAGCGGTACCTGAAAGTGCTCGGTAGGAAAGCCATCAGAACGCATGGTTTCAGTCACTTTCCGATCAATTTCCAGAATCGCCGAAGAGGGGCTTGCCAGCTCATCTCCAACGCTGCGGTTAAGTTCTCCCATCTGATTGAGCAACTCACGCATATTCTGGGCACCAGAGCCAGAGGCGGCCTGATACGTCATGGGGGAAACCCATTCAATCAGATCCTGTTCCAACAAACCGCCGAGAGCGAGCATCATCAAACTGACCGTGCAGTTGCCACCAATGTAATCCTTCACGCCACTGTTCAGAGCAGCGTCTATGACATTGCGATTTACAGGGTCCAGAACAATGACAGAGTGATCCGCCATCCGCAGCGTAGATGCCGCATCAATCCAATAGCCTTCCCAGCCTGCGTCACGCAGCTTCTGATAGACCGCATTGGTGTAGTCACCGCCCTGACAGGTCAGCACCACATCCAGAGTTTTCAGAGTTTCGATATCGAATGCATCCTGCAATGGCGGGACACCCTCTTTCCCCACGTCCGGAGCTGGCTGGCCAGTCTGGGAAGTGGAGAAAAATACCGGATCGATATCAGCGAAATCACTTTCATCGCGCATACGCTGCATGAGGACAGAGCCCACCATACCGCGCCAGCCTACAAGTCCAACTCGCTTCATGTGCGACCTTTGAACCTCTCTTGTGCCCACCCCTGACTATATCGCCGGCAGGGACGGGATGAATGATCCCGCAGCAACCGCATCGCGTTGCTGTCGGGCAGTATCGTAATTACAGAGCAGCCAGTACCGCTTCACCCATTTCACGGGTAGAGACCTGAGTACTGCCTTCCGACATGATATCCGCCGTACGCAGCCCTTGGTCCAGCACCTTGCTAACAGCCGTTTCTATTGCAGCAGCAGCCTTTTCTTCATCAAGACTGTAACGCAACATCATGGCAACACTGAGAATAGTTGCCAGCGGATTGGCTATGCCCTTGCCGGCGATATCAGGAGCCGAACCATGGCATGGCTCATACATGCCCTGTTTTTCAGAGTTCAGTGATGCCGACGGCAACATGCCTATAGAGCCTGTTAGCATGGCTGCTTCGTCAGAAAGAATATCACCAAACATATTACCAGTCACAATCACGTCGAACTGTTTTGGTGCGCGAACCAGCTGCATTGCGGCGTTATCCACATACATATGGGACAGTTCCACGTCCGGATACTCGCGCTTCAGATCGTTCATTACTTCACGCCAAAGCACGGTAACTTCTAGCACATTGGCCTTATCAACCGAGCACAGTTTTTTGCTACGCTGCTGTGCGGCTTCAAAGGCCACCCTGCCGATACGGCGGATTTCGGATTCAGTGTAAGCGTAGGTGTTATAGCCCTGGCGTTCGCCACTCTCGAGCACACGCACACCCCGCGGTTGGCCAAAATAGATACCACCGGTGAGCTCACGCAATATCATGATATCAAGCCCTGAAACCACCTCAGGCTTGAGGGAAGAAGCTGAAGCCAGTTGCGGATAAAGAATTGCCGGACGCAGGTTGGCAAACAGCTCCAGATTGGAGCGCAAACCTAACAAACCTTTTTCAGGGCGTTTTGCCATGGGCAAGCTGTCCCATTTCGGCCCCCCTACAGCGCCCAAAAGAATCGCATCGGCTTTACCCGCTTTCTCGAGGGTATCCTCAGGCAGTGGACTGTCTGTTTCGTCCAGCGCGGCACCACCGACCAGGCCCGACTCAAAATTGAGTTTCAGGTCAAATTTCTCATTGATGGCATGCAGGACTTTTTCGGCTTCTGCGACAATCTCTGGGCCGATGCCGTCACCTGGTAAAAGTAATACAGTTCTGGACATGATGAGTTTCCAAACCTTGGTAAGCCGGGTCGGGGTTGACCCGGCAAGTTATAAGTATCGCCGAAATGGGCGTTAACGAAGCGGCCTATTGGCCTGCGCCAAACAACCATGGAGCAGTTTGGCGACGCTGATCTTCGTATGTCTTGATCAGCTCGGCGTCTTCCAGTGTTACGCCAATATCATCAAGCCCGTTAAGCAGGCAATGGCGACGGAAGTCATCCACATCAAATCCGAACGACTCACCAGACGGCGTGATCACTGTTCTGGCCTCCAGATCCACCGTCAGCTGATACCCTTCCGAAGCCTCAGCCTCCTGAAACAACTGATCAACAATTTTCTCTTCAAGAACAATTGGTAACAGGCCATTCTTAAAGCAGTTATTATAAAATATATCAGCGAAACTCGGGGCAATAATAACCCGGAAACCGTAATCATCAAGAGCCCAGGGCGCATGCTCACGGCTGGACCCACAACCAAAATTACTGCGTGCCAAAAGTACACTGGCATTTTTGTATCTAGGTTGATTGAGCACAAAATCCGGATTCAAGGGGCGCTGGGAACAATCCTGGTCAGGCTTTCCTTCGTCAAGATAGCGAAGCTCATCAAACAGGTTCGGGCCGAAGCCCGTGCGCTTGATAGATTTCAGAAACTGCTTGGGAATGATCATGTCCGTATCCACATTGGAACGGTCCATGGGGGCCACAAGGCCCTGGTGTTGCGTAAATGCGCGCATGGTTCAGTTCTCTCCTGTGGCTCAGTTCAGCAGTTCGCGAACATCAACAAAATGGCCGGCTATTGCTGCGGCGGCTGCCATGGCCGGGCTAACCAGATGAGTTCGCCCCCCAAAGCCCTGCCGGCCCTCAAAGTTGCGATTAGACGTAGACGCACAGTGTTCGCCCTGCCCCAACTTGTCTGCATTCATCGCCAGACACATGGAACAACCTGGGTCACGCCATTCGAGGCCCGCTTCGATAAAGATCTTGTCGAGGCCTTCCGCTTCCGCCTGCGCTTTTACCAGTCCGGAG
Source organism: Marinobacter sp. 1_MG-2023 (assembly GCF_030549045.1). Lineage (NCBI taxonomy): Bacteria > Pseudomonadati > Pseudomonadota > Gammaproteobacteria > Pseudomonadales > Marinobacteraceae > Marinobacter > Marinobacter sp. 1_MG-2023. The sequence continues at coordinate 161,302 of NZ_JAUOST010000004.1, forward strand.
CCTGGTACAACCATTGCTTGCTTTAGACTGTCAGCCACCTTTCGGCCTTTGACCACAACTGCCGCCTCACGAAGATCTTCAATACGGCTATTGGTGCAGGAACCGATAAACACCCTGTCGAGCTTAATATCGGTAATCGCCTGGTTCGGGTTCAATCCCATGTACTTCAGTGCCCGCTCAATGCCTTCGCGCTTGATAGGATCTTCTTCTTTCGATGGGTCCGGCACCTTGCCGGTAACGTTCGTGACCATTTCCGGAGACGTACCCCAGCTTACTTGCGGGAGAATATCTGCGCCTTCGAGCTCAACCACTTTATCAAACACAGCGTCCATATCGCTGTGCAAGGTTCGCCAGTATTTAACGGCTGCGTCCCAGGTTTCACCCTTGGGTGCGAATGGGCGGCCCTTGACGTAATCGATGGTCGTTCCATCAACGGCAACCATACCAACCCGGGCACCGGCTTCGATGGCCATGTTGCAAATGGTCATACGGCCTTCCATGCTGAGGCTCTGAATGGCCTGGCCGCCAAATTCGATCGCATGGCCGGTGCCGCCTGCGGTACCGATTTTGGCGATAATTGCCAGTACGACGTCCTTACCGGTCACACCCTTGCCCAGCTCACCGTTTACCTTGACCAGCATGTTTTTCATTTTCTGCTGAACCAGGCACTGAGTCGCCAGCACATGCTCAACCTCGGACGTACCAATACCGTGGGCAAGACAACCAAACGCACCGTGGGTAGAGGTATGCGAATCGCCGCAAACAATGGTCATACCCGGTAGCGTTGCACCTTGTTCCGGACCAATAACATGCACAATGCCCTGACGCTGATCCTTGATCTTGAACTCAAGAATCCCGAACTCATCGCAGTTCTTGCCAAGCGTCTCCACCTGGATACGGGAAACCGGATCAACAATACCGTCAATACCTTTCGCACGATCAGTCGTCGGAACGTTGTGGTCTGGCGTTGCCAGGTTGGCATCAATGCGCCACGGCTTGCGTTTTGCAAGGCGCAGCCCCTCAAAAGCCTGAGGTGATGTCACTTCGTGCAGGAGTTGCCGATCAATGTATATCAGCGCAGAACCATCGTCCCGCTGCTTGACCAGATGGTCGTCCCACAATTTGTCGTATAAAGTTTTACCCGCCATGATTCTCTCTCACTCTCTGGAGGCACAGTTTTTGATTCTCTGGGCCCATCATATCGCCCACCCCTGAATAACCGCAATTCATCTTTATCATTCATCGCATTCCAGATGGTTATAGATTAATCTTCACCTACCGGAACTCTTCCAGGAACACGAACATTGGATTCCAACGCCCTTAAAGCCTTTATTACCATTGTCGATCAGGGCTCCTTCTCGGAAGCCGCCGAGCAACTGCATCTGACCCAGCCCGCCATCAGCAAACGCCTCGCTGCCCTGGAAAATCAGCTTGGTACTACACTGGTGGATCGAAGCCATCGGCAACTACGCATGACTGACTCTGGTGCCAGGCTATTGCCTCATGCCCGAAAAATTCTCGATGAAATCCACAATGCCCGAATTGCGCTATCTCCGGACTCAAGCTTGATTGAGGGTGAATTGCAGATTATTGCCAGCCACCACATAGGACTCCACCACCTGCCTAACTGGTTACGCCGATTCAAGCGTGAATATCCTCAAGTTGCCATCAACCTGCAGTTTATGGAATCAGACGCGGCCTATGAACAAATGCGTAAACGCAACGCTGAACTCGCCTTCGTCACACTGAGCGACAGCATGATTCCAGGTTTTGACGTTTTCGCCCACTGGCCCGACCCCATGGCATTCGTCGTAGGTGTGGATCATCCTGTAGCTCTTCTGGATCGGCCAAGACTGGCTGACCTCGCAAAACACCCTGCTCTACTGCCCGACACGACAACCTCGACCTATCGTGTGATAAGCCGCCTGTTTCTCGAAGAAAACCTGCCCCTGCACCCACAAATGCCGACCAACTACCTGGAAACCCTCAAGATGATGACCAGTGTCGGCCTGGGCTGGAGCGTACTTCCCCTGAGCATGGCAGACGGGAGCCTGAAAGTACTCGATGGTGTACTGGCAAAAAAAACAGCGGCCGAGCATCGGGTTTCCCGGGTGCTGGGCGCTATAGGACTTACCGGCAGACAACCCGGCAACGCCGCTAAGGCACTCTTATCTATTGTTCAGGAAGAAGAAGACGGCCTTGAGTAGGGATCAGGTGGAGCCTGAAGCCACCGGGTTGTTATAACGATCGCAATTGCCATAGCAATTGCGCCGCCCCAAAAAGCGGCAGACGTGCTGAGACCTTCGACCAGAAAGCCCGACATCCAGGCGCCCAGCGCACCACCAGCGCCAAACGTCAGCCCACTGTAGAGCGCCTGTCCCTGGCCATGGTGGTGCTGACCAAAAAAGCCCTGCACATACTGAACCGAAACCGCATGAAGTGCGCCGTAAGACGCCGCGTGTAACAGTTGCGCGAACAGCAATACGGCCAGGACATCTGTTAACGCCGCGATCAATACCCAGCGGATCATTGTCAGCACAAGCGCACCAATCGCAATCTGCCGCACCGTAAAATTACGGGTTAAGCGGTGCATAACCAAAAACAACCCGATTTCTGAAACCACCCCTAACGACCAAAGCAAACCGATCGCAAGATTGCCATAGCCGTGCTGCTCCAGATGAATACTGAAAAACGTATAGTAGGCGCCGTGGGAAACCTGCAGCAGGAAATTCATCAGAAAGAACGCGACCACCGCAGGATGCGTCACAATTGCCTTCAAACTGCCCTTGGGGGCCGGAGGCTTGCGTTCACCACGCTCAGCCGGCAAAAGAAACGCAGACACGACAATTCCAACAAACACCGGCAGCAACAGCCAAGGCAACCAGCTGATCGAGACCCAGTCCAGAATCAGGCCAACCCCCGCCACAGCACCAATAAACCCGACCGAGCCCCAGAGCCGGACCTTGCCATACCGTTCGCGATGCTCACCGAGCGAGCGCAGCGTTATCACCTCATAGAGAGGAAGAATGGCGTTCCAGAAAAACGTAAAGGCCATCATCACCAGCAACAACCCGTAAAACCCTGGCTCCAGAAAAACCCCGGCAAAAAACAACGAACCGGTTATGGCACCTAAACGAACAAGCCGGACCCTCTGGCCGGTTTTATCCCCCAGATGCCCCCAGAGGCTTGGCGCCACAATTTTCGTGAGCTGAATGGTCGCCATCAAGGTGGCTATTTGCAGATAGGAAAATCCCTGCCCCTGGAGGTACAAAGACCAATAAGGCAAAAGGCCGCCCAAAAGGGCGAAAAACCAGAAGTAGAGATTGGAAAGGCGCCAGTAAATACCCGTTCTCCCCGCATATTCAGATAGTTGAGAGGCATACGCGGCGGGTAGACGTAGAATGCCGGTTAGCTTGGGCTGGCCTGGTCGTTCAAAAACGTGGAGCGCCAAGGATGGCGCGACCGAGCCCTACACGGACGTATTCACGGGCGTTTTTTGAACGACCAGGCCAGCCCAAGCTGCTACTCCGATAAAGAGACCGTGAAGATCAGAGCTGCCCAATAACAGGCGTAGAAACAGCAACATCCCCATTCTGACCACGATGGCGCAAATAATGGTCCATCAATACGATCGCCATCATCGCCTCAGCAATCGGCGTGGCCCGAATACCCACACAGGGATCGTGACGCCCAGTGGTAATAACCTCCACCGGGTTGCCGCTCACATCAATACTGCGCCCCGGTAAACGCAAGCTCGACGTTGGCTTCAGCGCAATGCTGGCAAGAATCGGCTGCCCGGAAGAAATCCCCCCAAGAACACCGCCAGCGTGGTTCGACAGAAAGCCTTCAGGAGTCAGCTCATCACGGTGTGCCGTGCCTTTCTGGGCCACACAGCCAAAGCCAGCACCAATCTCGACGCCCTTCACCGCATTGATACTCATAAGCGCATGAGCAAGGTCTGCATCCAACCGGTCAAACACCGGTTCGCCCAGCCCCGGCGGCACACCTTCGGCCACCACATTGATTCGTGCACCAATAGAGTCACCTTCCTTACGAAGGGCATCCATGTAGGCTTCCATCTCCGAAACCTTATCGGCATCCGGGCAGAAAAACGGATTCTGATGCACCTGCTCCCAATCCAGTTTTTCGGCGCGAATAGGACCCAACTCAGACAAATATCCGCGAATACAAATACCCAGACGCTGCTGCAGAAACTTCCTCGCCACAGCCCCGGCTGCCACCCGCATGGCCGTTTCACGAGCTGACGAGCGCCCGCCGCCGCGGTAATCGCGCACGCCATATTTGTGCATATAGGTGTAATCGGCGTGGGCCGGCCTGAATTGTTCCGAAATTTTCGAATAATCCTTGGAGCGCTGATCGGTGTTCTCGATAAGCAGCCCGATCGGCGTACCGGTGGTTTTACCTTCAAACACGCCGGAAAGAATGCGGACTTCATCCGCTTCACGGCGCTGCGTTGTGTGCCGTGACGTACCGGGCTTGCGACGATCAAGGTCCGCCTGCATATCAGCTTCCGAGAGTTCCAGCCCGGGCGGGCAGCCGTCAATAATGCAGCCCAGCGCAGCCCCATGGCTCTCGCCGAAAGTAGTAACGGTAAACAGTTTTCCGAAAGAATTTCCCGACATAATTCAATATCTTGTTAGGGTATTTTAAAAATAGGTTTAAGAATTACTGCACCACTGGCGGAGATCCTGTTCGGCAATAGCGAACACACCATCGCCGCCATTACTGAATTCCAGCCAGGTGAACGGAAGATCCGGGTAAGCCTCATCAAGAGCTACCCAGCTATTCCCCACCTCAACCACCAGCAAACCGCCCGGCGTTAAATGCTCTGCAGCTCCGGCAATAATCCGGTGGGCAATATCCAGCCCATCGTTGCCAGCCGCAAGACCGAGGGCCGGTTCATGATGGAACTCCTCCGGCATATCCGCCAGATCTTCCGCATCCACATAGGGCGGATTACTGACAATAATATCGTACTTCCCGCTTATGCTCGCGAACACATCGGATTGTATTGTGCGCACCCGATCGCTGAGTTCGTGTAATTCAATGTTTGACGCGGCAACTGCCAGTGCGTCCTGCGAAATATCAGACAGGTCCACATGGGCTTCCTCAAACACCGAAGCTACGCCTATACCGATACAGCCACTTCCCGTGCACAAATCAAGAACCCGACCAACCGGCTTATCCCCCAGCCAGGGCTGGAACCCGTTCTCAATCAGCTCACCGATCGGCGAGCGCGGCACCAGTACTCGCTCATCTACATGGAACGGCATACCCATAAACCAGGCTTCCCCGAGAAGGTAAGCCATAGGAACACGCTCTTCGATGCGGCGGCGAATGCGCTCCAGCACAAGCTCCCGCTCTCCACGGGTAAGGCGCGCATCCAGGAACAGCGTATTGTTTTCCAACGGAAGATGCAGGCTACGCATTACCAGCTGCACCGCCTCATCCCAAACGTTGTCAGTGCCATGACCAAAGAAAACCCTGGAGGCAGAAAACTGGGACGAAGCGAAACGAAGATAATCGCGAACGGTATGGAGATCGTCAATCGGGCTGGTCACAAATACTGTTTCCTGTAGATTCGGCTTAGCGCGGAATTATACGCTGTTTCATGGCTTTGCTGCAGCCACGTGAGCGCCCCGCGGCTGCACCGGCTCAGATCGCCAGTGGCCCGGAACTGCTCCGGCTGTCCTCGAAGCGATCCAGGGCAGCAGACATACGCTCCCTCCCCAGCTGAATCAGCTCAGGCGCCTTGTGATAGTCGTAGCTGCGCGATGCATTTTTCGGGATATTCACCAGAAGGTCCGGCGGGTAACCGGCAAGCTTGTACTGGACCAACGCACTCTGCATGGTTTCGATCGTGAGATTCATTACATCAAACTTACCAATGCCGAGCTTGTCCCAATCTATAGTTTCATGTTCTTCCAGCAATTTTTTATCGGCTGGCTTGTCCTGTTCTTTTTTCTGAATTTCTTTGGAGATTTTTTCTTCTGGCGTGTCATCGGCGCTCGTCTTCTTGGGCCCCAGAGCTCTTATTGCGTCCCAGTCAAACCACCTTGATGCCTTGTCACGGAGAGCGTCCATCCACTCATCCACTTCTCCCCCACCACTGTCATGGCCGGCAAATGCAGCATCCGGTATTCTCTGACGGCGATCATCTTCACCACTGAGGTTAACCGCCACGATAATATCTGCGTGAGACGAAATGGTCGGGATAATGGGAAGCGGATTCAGCACAGCACCGTCGATTAGAACCCGCCCATCAAGAACCAGAGGCGTAACAACGCCGGGGATAGCGACCGAAGCGCGAATGGCTCTATCAAGTGGTCCTTCCTGAAACCAGATTTCCTTATGAGCAAGCAAATCAGTGGCAACCGACGTGTAATGCAGTGGAAGGTTCTCGATACGGGTATCACCCAACATCTCCCGCACCACAGAAAAAATCTTCTCGCCCCGGATCGCGCCGACAGCGTTAAAGGTAAGGTCCAGCAGTTTGAGTACATCAAACTGGCCCAGACCGGTTACCCAATCTTTGTAGTCCTGCATTTTTCCGGCGGCATACATTCCGCCGACCAAAGCGCCCATGGAGCACCCAGAAATCGCAACTATGTTATAGCCGCGCTCGGCCAGTACTTCTATGGCACCAATGTGTGCATAGCCCCGGGCCCCACCACTACCCAGAGTAAGAGCAACCGTTGGGCGCTTGCGCTCATGCCCTGTGCCCTCGGATGTGGTGGTAGACTCAGCGGCCGAGATATCGGAGCTCTCCAAAATTTTGGACACACTATTTTCAGCCACCTGATTACCTCGTTATAACCATCACTTCGACTCGGTCGCCCTGCCGGGCCGGATCGGTAACCAGTACTGAGGGCCCAACAATCAGGAGTTCCTGCTGCTGCCGGGAAACCCCGGTTTTAGCCAAGACCTCAGAAAGCGATTCAGTAGCCTTGCGGGCTCGACCCATCGCATCACTGAATGACTCATCTACGGCCAGTTCTGAGTAACCCACAAGTACCACTCTGGCGCCTTCCGTCCGCGCCAGATCATTTATTCTCCGGCGGTCTGTCGCCTGCCAGTCAAACCGGTACGTAACTCCACCTTGCCAGGGCACTACCACTGGGCCAACAATCCGGTTATTGACAGAGCCAAGACCGGGAACGGTCGCCCCGGCAGCAACCTTCAGATGTTCAACCCAAACATACTCCCTGAGATTGCCGCGAGTTACTGTGTATACAGACGTCAGCCATCGACTGCCATCATCTGCTACCTGGCCTGCCACCAGATAATCCTGAGTAGCGTCGCGTCCGTAGAGAACCGACTGGCTGAAAACCTGGTTTGCCCACACATTGCTTCGTCCGCAGCGAATGCCGGAACAGTCGAACAGGATTTTCGCACCGCGGTCTCGCAGCAATCCAAGATAGTGTTCCCTGGCTTCCCGACGACTTGAGTCGCGGGCTATCTGATATAACTGCCCTTTCCCGCTAACCGGCAGTCGGGCCATGGATTCTGAGCGAATCTCGTTATTGATCTCGCGAACAGGGCTGAAAAGAACGAGGTGCCCGGAAGATTCAATCGAAGCCGTCGTTTCCAGGGTTGACTGGGCGAAAGCCTCCGGCAGCGTCTCAGGCAGTGACGCACTGGCAAAAGCCGAGCCCGTCGAAAGCAGAACGACAGCAAGAAAACGAAATACAACAGACTTTGGCAAAGTATTACTCATTCTCAAGAAAGTTTCTGACAGCGTCGGCAACCGGGCGAGTGTCTCCATCCAGATGGCAATGGTGCCCGCCTGGGACATCCACTGTTCGCAAATACGACACGGCATCTGCCCGGATATCCATTCCTTTCCGGTTCGCCAACAATCCTTCTTTAGCACGTACGAACAGAACCGGGGCCTGGATGGCTTCCAACGAAGCAACAACCTGCTCCTCGGTCATCATCAGTTGGGACGGATGTCGCAACCTGGAATCCGTGCACCAACTGTATCCTCCGCCCTCAGGCTTCAGGTTGCGCGGCATGAGGCTTAGTGCGGCCTCGTGGCTAAGCGGACTAAGCCCGCCCTCGCGGACTTTTGCCGCAGTAACCACGTCGGGATAGACTGCAGCGCGACCAGAACCGGCGATGCGTTTTTTAATGGACTTGCGAAGCTGAGGAACCGTCTCACTGACAGGGCGACTAAGCGCACCCAGGCTGTCGATCATCACCAACTTTCGTACTTTCTCAGGGAAAGCAGCCGCGTAGAGTGCGCCTACAATACCGCCCAGGGAGTGACCTACAATATCCACCTTCCCCTCGTGAAAATACTCTTCAATAAGTTCGGCTATATCTGCAACATAATCCATCAGCAGATAGCCCTGCCCCGGCGGGCGGTGCCCGGAGTGACCGTGGCCGGCCATATCCACAGCGTGCAACGACGAATGTTTCGCGAGTTCCGGCGCAATTCTTGTGAACGTCAGACTGTTGTCCAGCCAGCCGTGCAGCATAATAATCGGTGGGCTGGTTGTTTGTGACGTATTTCCCGCAGACCAGCTCAGGCCTGCCAGAGTGATATGTCGCAGCCGCCATTCGGATTCGTGCACAGCAACCTCGTCTTCGTGAAGGCCTGGCAGTGTTGCGATATCACTCATCTCTTAGCCTCACCTCACATGGTGTGCGTTGGTCGGTCAGAGCTTAACGACCCGGCGAGATAAGATTCAATCTTGTTTCTGGCGCTAGGGTCATCACCATTAAACTGCACACCTATGCCTGCAGCTCGATTACCCTGAGCTCCCTTGGGCGTGATCCAGATAACCTTTCCAGCAACCGGTATTTTCTCTGGCTCATCCATGAGGTTCAGCAGCAGAAAAACTTCGTCGCCAAGCCTGTACTGTTTCTGGGTGGGTATAAACAGCCCACCCTCGCGGATGTAAGGCATATAAGCGGCATATAAAACCGCCTTGTCTTTAATCGTCAGGGTGAGAATGCCGCTGCGCGCACCAAATCCGGGCCCCATATCTGACACCTTTTAAAAATTGTTTAGTGTGAATAGAAATAGTCAGTTCTAAATAATCGGATACTTAAAAATCCCTGATAATCCGGAATCATAGCAGTTGTTCGAAGCAAAAGCGCACTCAGGAGGCACGTCGCCTGGACGGCATCAAGCCACGCCAGGCGATTAACAACCGGCTGGCTTCAAGTTCCGGGTTGACGTTGTATACGCCGGCAGCCCGGGCTTCCCGAACCAGGTCCAGCAATTCATGTGCGCGCCACGCTGGATTAATGCCAGCTAAAAAGCCGATCATTTCCTCTGCTTCGTGATCGTTTGCTTTACCTCCGGCGCACAGCCGCGCCAGGTCAGCAGCCCAGCCTTCAAACAACCAGAGCATATCTTCAAGCCCCAACGCCTTGAAAGCCTTGGCAGCTTCAGACACAGTGATCTGGCCCTTCATGAACTGCCGAAACTTATCGAACGCCTCATCCCGTAAACCGGGGAACTCGCCGGTGGCGTATTGAAACGCTAACCGAGGAGCATTACCCGCCAGCATCAACGACTTTGCCATTAACTCTGCAGTGGGCTGTTTGCCCTCCTCAAGCTCTGCCACCTTGCTGGCAAGCCATTGACCGGCCTGATCGCCGGAAGGTAGAGGTATCGACAATACCTGGCACCTTGATCGAATGGTCGGAAGCACGGGCCGCCCACTTTCCTGCAGAAGCAGCAGAACGAAATCCGCAACCGGCTCTTCAAGTGTTTTTAGCAGAGCGTTTGCGGAGTTGATATTGAGCTGGTCGGCCCGGTCAATAATGGCGACCTTACGAGCCGAAACCTGAGGTGAGGAAACCGCAAACGCCGAAAGCGATCTTATCTGATCAATTTTTATCATTCGGGATTTCTCGGGCGAGTACACCCGCACATCCGGGTGGGTCGAAGCGGCAAGCAATTGACACTGACGACACTCCCCACAGGCCACCGATTTGCCACTGACCGTGTTTACTGCGGGGCTAGCACACAGCAGAAGACCAACAACTGCATCAGCCCAGGCCCTCTTGCCCACACCACACTCGCCCGTCAGTAATAGCGCATGGGGAAGCCTGTCCTCGGCAAAACGCTTCTGGACGTCCTGCCAGGCATTCTGAAGCCAAGGCATTTCTAGGGCTATATCAGTCACAGTGTTTTCCTGAGTGAAGCTTGAGCCGGAGCATTCCGGGTGGTCTTTTTATCTGTTCTGCGAAGCTGGCGCTTCATGGTAGCTAGCAGTCTCCGTAATCGCTGCAGATCATCTGTCGCGCCCCTGGCAGACTGGTCACTATAGTAATGGCTGTTGATCATTCGGGCAAAAAGCCTCGCAGAATCGGCTAATGCGGGTTCCGCAACCGCCAGACGAGAAGCCAGTGCTGCAGGAGTTTCGCCATTCCTGACAGGTACCCCCACCCGCCCGCACAACTGGTGCCAGGCCTCCAACACACGCTGGTATCCATCCCGTTGACCACCACGGCGCAGCTGCAGAGCAGATATGAGACCCGCAACCAGAAGGCCGGCACCCACAATACCCGCTGTAAGATACCCCAGTTCGCGCATCCCGAACCCGCCGGGCAGTCGAGACATCAGATCCATCTGACTCTGGCCCTGGTAACCAACCACCCACCGCTGCCATTGATAGTTAATCCGATCAAGCTGCAGGCTGGCCCACTGGATAACCGCAACATCGCCGTAACGTTGGGCAGAGGTCCAATCGTTCTCCAGGAACGAGCCCTCCTCAGCCACTGCTTCCCGCAAACCGGACTCAATCCGGTCAGGCGCTATGGCCGCCGTTGGATCAATACGCACCCAACCCTGACCTTCAACCCAGGCCTCAACCCAAGCGTGGGCATCATATTGGCGAACGATAAGGTATTCGTTACCTACACCACTCTCACCACCCTGGTAACCGACGACGACCCGCGCGGGAATGCCCGCCGAACGTAAAACAAAGGCTGTCGCGCCGGCATAGTGAGCGCAGAATCCCCGTTTCTCATCGAAAAGCAGACTGTCGATGCCATCTTCCGGCATTTGAGGTGGGCGTAGAGTGTAATAATAAGGCTGCTCTCTGAAACGAGTCAGCAAAGTGCGAATCACGCCAATATCATTGCTTGACTGCCTCAGCTCATCAGCCAGGGCCCGCGCCCGAGGGTTACCCGTCGAAGGAAGCTGAAGGAATCTACGGGCCTCGCCCGGTGTCAGGGACGCCTCGGAAGTTCTTTCGGCGTTTTCACGGGCCAACCTGTAGCGAACCGGGCTGTCTGCCGGCCTGCGGAAGCGGAAAAGATCATCGGATTCTTTTATTACGTTATCCGAAACGGCTACCGACCCTTCAAGAGCAAAAGCCCAGCGCTGATCCGTGGGTTCCATCAATACATCGTATTCCAGGGGAGCAAGCTGGCCAACGCCGCCATCAACGCTCACCCGCCCGGGCCGGCGACGAGGCTCGTACCTGCTTTGGCGCCAGGTTCCATCGTCAAGATTGTCCAGAATCAGCCCGCGCCAGTACCTGTCCCGATACTCAGGCATTGAGCCACCAAAAGTTACCCGAAAGGCCCGTTCACTGCTTTGCGCAAGATTGGATATGTCCCCTGGACGCATGGTGTCACTGATCCCGGTGCGTGCCTGTCCAGACACCAAGGGCACGCTCCACAACGGGGCCATCCGGGGGAAAAACACGAACAGCAGTACAACCACCGGCAGTACCTTCAACAGCATAACGCCCAGCCTGCTCCAACCCGCCTTCAAACCTCCGGGGAGTTCCGGTGCATTGAGCACCTGGAGACCAACCAGTAACAGTGCAATCGAACCTATATTAATCAGCGCCCAGTGAATTTCCTGATGAAACAGAAAGTTCACTGCAGCCAGGTACACCAGAATATAGAAGAGCACATAAAAGTCGCGTGGCGTTCGGGTTTCCAGCCACTTCAAGCCAACCGCCAGCACAAAGAATGAGGCAGCAGTATCAACGGTAAAACTTCCCTGCACGCGAACCAGATAAACCGCCACCAATAAAAGCATGATACTCGTGCGCAACCAGCGCCCCGGTAGACGCACACGCCCCTGCTGCGCAAGCCAGCGCCAACCTGCCAAGGCAATACACGCCACGATCAGCCACGGGGGCAAACGATCAAGCTGAGGCAGCAGGAGCAAGGAAAAACTCAGGATCAACCAAAACAAGGCCCGCGAAGGCAAACCATCACCTTGTTGTTCTGCCTCATCGGTCCGACGGTTCCAAAAACTCATGACCGAACTCCTGAGGTTGCGGCTGAACGCCCTGCCGGATCGCTGGCACTGCGCGTTCCATGCGGCTCTGCAAACGCATCCCTTGGTTTCTCTTCGCCCCAGATCGCCAGGGCCCGCAGGCAACGAGTAACATGGGCCGGGCCGGTGTCCGGTTCTATCACCTGGCCCGGCAAGTTAAGACCGAATCTGGCACCGTTTTTACCGCGTTCAAGAACAAGCCAGGAGAGATAGCTGAGGCGCAATTCATGGTCTGCGCCCGGAAATGCATTGAAATCCAGCCAATGGGGGCTCCCCTTATCCGCTTCCCAATCTGCAACCACCATCTGCCCACTGCGCACAAACCTCTTCCACATTACGCGCTGGCTCATGTCGCCCTCACGCCAGGGTCTTATTTCTGCGTGGTCATTGCCTTCCGGCGAGCGGGAACTGGCAGCTTCATCGGCATCGTCTACCGCACTGATCACCTCGGGGGCCGCAAGCGGGCGTGGAAAAACCACAGCAGCGGAATGTGGTCGCATCCACGACCAGGCTTTCAATAAACCAAAAGGAAAGCGGGTTTCAATCCTTATCTGATCTGGCCGCAGATACCCTCGGAACGCAGAAGGCACTGGAAAAGCTACATCGACCGATTGGTGAGACGGCACATGGCCCACACGCACAGATACATCATCGCCGGAAAGAGAAATTGCCACAGCATCGTCTTTTCCAGCGGCTGCTCGCAAACGAAAAAGGATTTCATCACCAGCAAACCCCTCGCCTGCCTGAACAAGCGTCAATTCAAGTCCGGAAAGATTTCGGTGGGTCTGGTGCATGGCACCCACAAACACCGCGCCCAGCAGAAAAGTTACCAGGTAGATCAAGCTGTTCTGATAGTTAATGCCGGTAATCAGCATGATCAGCAACAACATACCGAACACCACACCAGCTGCCGTTGGCAAAATGAAAAGGTTTCTTTGGGTAAGTAGCTGGACATCAGAACGTGGAATTCGGCGATTAACCCAACGCTGCCAGCGGCTATGAATAAATTTGCGCATTGTGCCCCTGAGGCCGGTTTATTTCTGAAAAGTTCAAATCAGCAAACGCGAACGGGTATCTTACCCGTCTTAGTGCTGAATTTTATAACAGTACGACGAATCAAGGATCCTGATCACAAACCGGCCTGCCTGAGCTTGAAATACTGTCTGACAACCCGAATACTCGGAATGAGAAGCGTACTGATTGCTGTAACCTCAGACACGCCTCCTACCTGAGCTTATTGCAGCAAGAGGCCGGATTATGAAACCTAAGAATCTTCCAAACGGCGCACCTGTCTACGCGCCAGTTTTCTCAACAGCCACACGGATTGCTGCAGCTATAACAACCACACTTGCTGCCGCAGCTGCAATGCCGGCTTTTGCAGGCGTTCAGGCAATGACGTCCGATGAGATGGTTGAAACCTATGTAAAAGATTCTGCGGTCATCGTAGTACCGAGAGAAAACCGAAAATCGGAAGCCGATCGCCAACGTATCATTCGCGCCCTTACGATCTCACCGGGTGAGCCCGTCGTCACAGAAGCAGAAGAAGAAGCCTATCGCGAAGCGCTCCAGCGACTTTCTGAAGAAGGGAAGTCAGATGCCCTTGCCAATGCAGAAGAAGAGTTTCTTCGTCGCGCCCTGCTTCTGCCCCAGGAGGAACTGGCAAGAGCCCAGCCACCGGCAGAGTTCACGCCAACCATTCCGCCGCTGATCTTCGGGCAACAGATGGAGATTCCGGATGAACCTTTCACCCAGACCTTTCTTAACGATCAGCTGGGCATCGGGTTTGACGGCCAGAACCTGAACTTCTCCATTGGCACTCCGCCGGGAATCGACCAGATAAACATTCCACAAGGAATTAACGAAGGACCCATCCGGCTGACACCCAGGCCTGGCGGCGGGTTCGATCTTTCGATTCAGGTACCTGATCAATAACAAAAAACGCCCCGCGATGCGGGGCGCTTCAACACGACTGATGTTCAGGTCAGATTAGTGACCGTAAACAGCCAGCTTGGTGTCGGTTACAGCCAGGTTGTCGATGGCCAGTGAACCAATGGAAGTGCCACCGATTTCAACAGCTCCAACTGTTACGTCCATGTAGACATTGTTTACGTCAACACGCAGAACATCAGTTGCAGTGGATGCACCCAAGCCTGAACCTTTATAGATGTCCAGGTTAACGTTAGCAAATCCTGCCAACACCTGAGCTTCCTGAGATGTTGGCGCCAGTCCAAACTCACCGTCCGCGTCAGCAGCCATCACAGAACCGTCACCGTCATAGTCGAAGTTACCGCCGGCGCCGGTGATCGCCAAGTCGCGAATACCAACCCCCAGGAACTCCACATCGAAGTCCATATCAGTAACGTCAAATGCCGCCACAAGGTTCAGATGATCCGTTGCCGTATCAACCTGAATATCCAGCTGTGCGAGGTTACCGTAACCACTCAGGTTGGAAATCAGAGTTGTGCTATCTGAACCGGTCCCGCCTGCCAGCAATTCCATGGAACCGATTTCCAGACCCCAGTCAATCGGAGCGCCGTCAAGTGTACCGACATGAATCTTGGCATCGCCATCATCGAGAACGTCAATGTCAATTTTCAGCTGGTCCAGCAAATCGCCGTAGCCGGCGGTCGCGCCGTCAGCCGTTACACCAGCACCACCGAGCACAATGTCGTTAACCGCGAAGGAGCCTTCATCCGTATATTTGAACTGACCGATGCTGACTTTGGTTTCCAGCTCGATGGTGACACCGGCCTGACCGGTAACGTCGCCCATCGCGGTATCGTTCAAAGCTTGCAGTTCCGCGTTGGCTGCAAAGGGTGCAGCAGTAATAGCTGCTACCAGAGCAATTTTTTTCAGGCCTTTCATTGTTATCTCCTTATAAACTCATTTTGTTGTTATCTGAGTTTTTAGTTTTGGGTGTGGAGTTCAGCACCCCACGAATCCATTTAAGATTGTTTAACAGTCCTAGTCCGTGACTGCTTTCACAATTCTTAACCCATCACTTACAGCCTGTAACAAAGCGCGACTGAGTCTCAAATCAATTGGCATTGCCTGTCGTATCAGCCCTACTGTCGTAAAAAATCTGGAAAGGTTTTTCACTGGTAACCGGTTCCCCATAGGCCACTTTGCCATTCTCGATCTGGTAGGGAATAACCTTGTTTCCTGCAATACCCAGGCGGTGTTCGTACTCGATCACCAGGGCTTCATCTTCGCTGTCTTCACGCAGTTTTCCGGTGTAAAGAATCGCAGTCGCGTGTATTTTTCCCCGGCGAGCCACAGACTTTAAGGCTGCGCGGTACATCAAAATGCGTAATTGAGCGGGCGCCTCCTCCGCCTGACCATCAAGGTCGATGCGTTTGATCGTCGTGCCATCTTCTAGGAGCATCCATGCAGAGGGCATATTGGGGACCGGGTCCGTCAATGTGTCTGAATACTCTTCAATTGCCTGTTGGGTCAGGTGCAGTATTTGCTGTTGGCCGAGAACGGCATATTTAGACAACTCCTGCTTTATCGCCAACTCCTGCTCTTCAGAAAGTTGACCGCCAGATGTTTCTTCTGCACTCAAGGCGGATGTAAAGGCAAAGGCAGTCACCAAAATGGCACTCAGCAGGGATTTTCCAAGGTAGGGCATCATTATTATTCCTGTTTTAGTCGCGTTAATTTTCCACGCTAAGACTGGCCAACTCCGCTAGAATGGCGTTTTCTTATTCCGGGCTGGCACCTGTCGTTTTTGAGCGTACTCATTAGACCAGTGGCCCTCTGGAGCCGACAATGCCC
Source organism: Marinobacter sp. 1_MG-2023 (assembly GCF_030549045.1). Lineage (NCBI taxonomy): Bacteria > Pseudomonadati > Pseudomonadota > Gammaproteobacteria > Pseudomonadales > Marinobacteraceae > Marinobacter > Marinobacter sp. 1_MG-2023. The sequence goes on from NZ_JAUOST010000004.1 coordinate 177,356, forward strand.
GTTTTGTGGCCTGAGTATCATTCTTCTAATTAACCGGGGTTAATTTGGCACTTCCTGTTTCCTCTCTTCTTACCCGCGAAATGTATGAGCAACTGCTTGCCCATGCCGCCAGCCAGGCAGACTTTGCCTACCTTGGAAGTGTTGGGGGTGGCGATGGACGAGGTTCGTTCAGTGGGTTTACAGCTGGTGCCATTGCCACGAAGTTTATAAAGCCCAGCGAAAGAGACTCCCTAAACACAGGCATGCTAGCGTCAGAAATGGAGGGCCTGATTCAGAGGTACCAAGTTCCGATGCACGGCGAGCAACCCACTCTCACGGGTGGGTGGATAGGCATGCTGAGCTATGAGTTTGGGTACATCAGAGAGAAACGCCTATCGGCACTCTGCCCTGTACCCGCGACTCCCCTGCTCTTTGCCGGCTTTTATCTCTGGAGCGCCAGCCACAACCGGGAAACCGATACTTACCAACTCTGGGTACACCCAGAATGCCCGGAAACGACGTGCAACCTACTAGCGCTCTGGCTATCTTCCGCACCAACTCCCAACACAACTGCATGGAAAATGACATTACCCTTCAAGGCCCGCCAGCACGCCCAAGAGTTCAAAGCAGGTGTTGAAGCGGTGCAGCACTACATCAACGCTGGTGACTGTTATCAAGCCAACCTTTCCCAGGAATTTAAAGGCAGCTACACAGGTAGCTCCTGGCTGGCCTTCAAAGCACTCGCCGAGGCGAATCCGACGCCCTACAGCGCATTTCTTAGAACTGGCTCGGGTTCGGTCCTATCCATTTCCCCCGAACGTTTCCTGGAGATTCGTGGCCGAACCATAAAGACCAGCCCGATCAAAGGTACCCGTCCGAGGGGAAATACCCCCTCAGCCGATTCGGCCTATGCCGCTGAACTGGAAGCTTCGGAGAAAGACCGTGCTGAGAACCTGATGATTGTAGATTTGCTGCGCAATGATCTCAGCGTCCACGCAACGCCAGGGTCGGTGACCGTAGACAAGCTGTTTGCACTCGAGTCTTACCGGAATGTTCACCATCTGGTCAGCCACATTCGCGCGGAGCTGGCACCCGGCGCCTCACCCATGCAAGCTCTGTTCGATGCTTTTCCCGGAGGTTCTATTACAGGCGCTCCAAAAATCCGTGCTATGGAAATCATCCGGGAGCTGGAGCCCCATTGGCGCGGTCCCTACTGCGGGTCCGTATTCTATCGCGGCCTGGACGGAACGCTGGACAGCAACATCGCAATTCGGACCATGCTGTGCGAAGACAACAGCGAAGAGGATGCATCAGAAGAGAAAGGAACTATCCGCTGTTGCGGCGGTGGAGGAATAGTTGCGGACTCAAGCCCGGAAAGCGAGTATCAGGAAACACTCACCAAAGTGAAACCACTGATGGATTTTCTAGAAAGCCTGAACCAGGACGACTAGCAACCGCCCTGATTCAACGAGCTTATATATCAGTTGCTATGAACAGCACTCGCCTTCAGAAATTCTTTCTTCAGGTCTTCAAACTCGTGTACAGCCGGATACTGAGGAAATTCTTCAATCACATTCTGAGGTGCATGGAATAGAATGCCCGCTTCTGCCTGCCCCAACATCGTAGTGTCGTTGTACGAATCACCCGCCGCAATTACGCGGTAATTTAACAACTGGAACGCGCGTACCGACTGCCGTTTGGGGTCTCTCTGGCGCAGCAGATAGTTAGTAATCTGGCCACTCTCTGCAACTTCCAGTTTATGGCAAAGCAGCGCAGGGTAACCCAGCTTTTTCATCAGCGGCATAGCGAATTCATAGAAAGTATCGGAGAGAATCACAACCTGAAAACGCTCGCGAAGCCAGTCCAAAAACTCCCGGGCGCCCGGCAAGGGGTCCAGTGTGCCAATCACTTCTTGAATTGCAGGCAAGCCATAGCCATGTTCATCCAGAATTCGGAGGCGCTGTTTCATCAACACATCGTAATCAGGAATATCGCGGGTAGTCGCCTTGAGTTCTTCGATACCGGTTTTTTCCGCGAACGCGATCCAGATTTCCGGGATCAATACGCCTTCAAGGTCAAGACATGCCAGTTCCACAGTGATCTCCTGATTCATCTTCCAGGTGAGAATTCCGAATGGGAGCAAGGCCTGCTCCGCTTTCGTTGACGCGGTATCATAAAAAAAACGGGCAAAGAATGCATCGTACATCGCAATAAAATCGCAAGGTATTCAGCATATATGTGTAAAGCGGGGCATAACCATATAGATTGTCATTCCTTCATGGAATTAGGCATTTAATGCTAACCTTCACCGAAACTCGCATCAGGTAATAACGATTTATGAACAATATCCGTGAGCTACAGGACCAACTTGGCAGCGAGAGCCCAAGAGCTATTCTGAAGGCTGCCTTCAAACGCTTCGACAATATCGCGATTTCTTTCAGTGGTGCCGAGGACGTGGTACTCATCGAACTGGCCCACAAGCTGACGGATAATCTCAGGGTATTTACTCTGGACACCGGCCGCCTACATCCGGAAACCTATGAATTCATCGAGCGCGTTCGCAAGCACTACGGGATTAGCATCGAAGTTCTGTTTCCAGACACAAATGAAGTTCAGGATTTGGTGAATCAAAAAGGCTTGTTCAGTTTCTTCGAGGATGGTCACAGTGAATGTTGTGGCATTCGCAAGGTCAACCCCCTCAAACGCAAGCTCGCAGGCGTTGATGCCTGGATTACCGGCCAGCGCAAGGATCAAAGCCCGGGTACCCGTAACGACGTACCGGTCATTCAAGAGGATTCAACCTTCTCGGGCCCCGATAAAACACTCATCAAGTTCAACCCGCTGGCCAACTGGACCTCGAAAGAAGTGTGGGATTACATCCGGATGTCAGAAGCCCCCTACAACGAGCTCCACGAAAAAGGATTTATCAGCATCGGATGCCAGCCTTGCACCCGCCCGGTCTTACCCGGACAGCATGAGCGCGAAGGCCGCTGGTGGTGGGAAGAAGCAACGCAAAAAGAATGTGGTCTGCATGCTGGTAATCTGATAACCCGCCAGTAAAGACTGGCGGGTCCTGCCCCTGCTTAGTAAGTGGGTAATTCCACGTCTTTGAACAAGGCTTCTATCTCGCTGCGGCTGCTCTGGTGAGCAACGGCTTCATCAATAGCTTCTTTTGTCAGATGCGGCGCGAACCGCTGGATGAAATCGTACATGTAGCCACGCATGAAGGTGCCCTTGCGGAAACCAATCCGCGTAATGCTCGGGCGGAATAGCTTTTTGGCATCGAGCGCAACCAGATCCGGATCGGTTTTGGGGTCAAACGCCATGCTCGCAATGATGCCTACACCAAGGCCCAGACGCACATAGGTTTTGATAACGTCGGCATCGGCTGCAGTAAACACAACTTTCGGCGTCAGACCTTTAGACTGGAACGCTTCATCAAGTTTTGAACGTCCCGTAAAGCCAAATACGTAAGTCACCAACGGATATTCTGCGAGCTTCTCCAGCGTCAACTCGGGCAACTGCGCCAAAGGGTGATCCTTGGGAACAATCACCGTTCGATTCCAGCGGTAACAAGGCATCATGATGAGATCGTTGAAGAGCTCCATAGCTTCAGTCGCTATGGCGAAATCAACGGCGCCGCTTGCCGCCATTTCGGAAATCTGCATCGGCGTGCCCTGGTGCATGTGCAGTGACACATCCGGATAGGATTCAATAAACCCGCTGATGATGGGCGGCAACGCATACCGAGCCTGAGTGTGCGTTGTGGCGATGCTCAGGTCACCCTTGCGTTGGTTGCTGAATTCCTGAGCGATCTTTTTAATGCCTTCCGCACGACGAAGAATCTCACCGGCTTCGCGCACAATGATTTCCCCACCCGGGGTGATACGAGTCAGGTGCTTACCGCTACGGGCAAATATTTCCAGGCCGAGCTCATCTTCAAGAAGGCGGATCTGTTTTGAAATACCCGGTTGAGAAGTAAAAAGACTCTGGGCTGTTGCCGACACGTTGAGATCATGGTGCGCAACTTCCCAGATATAGCGCAACTGTTGTAGTTTCATTGACTCTGTCGCTCCCTGAGCTTCCGGCCTGTGGCGGGCTGCATATAAATGTAGATATTCTGACAATGCTCTAGAATACGCATAACGTTTTTATTTTTCATTCTATTTCAGTATAGGACAGCACTCTGCCTCAGTTTAGACCAAAATTGCACTCGCGCAGCTTATGACGTTCATGTTTGTTTCGCCAGCTCTTGACTTGACAGAGACAAAGCACACAATCCGATATCAACATTTATCCGGTATCCGGGAAAGCAATGCTGTTAACCACCAAATTCCTGAGGCCTGCTTCTGACCCCCGCGCTGTAAAGCGCGAACGCCTCAGCTCACTGCTGGCACCGAGCGCCCCCAAGCGCCTGAACCTTGTGATCGCACCAGCCGGGTTTGGTAAAACAACACTGGTGAGCCAGTGGTGTTCCCGTTCTACAGGGCCGATCGCCTGGCTGTCCCTGGATGAGCAGGACAACGAGCCACACCGGTTCTGGCACTACGTCGCCGCTGCCTTCGAGCATGCGGGCCTCACTGGACTTGAAACCTGTCATAAAAATCTTTCCGACAACGCAGACGACAATCTAAACGGTGCAATCACCGCGTTGATCAATGCACTTGCATCCGACGGTGGGCCCTGGATTCTTGTTCTGGATGATTTTCATTTCATTGCCAGCAACAAGATTCAGCAACAAATCGGCTACTTTGTGGACTACCTTCCTCCAGGCGTCACAGTTACTCTGGCATCCCGAACTGAACCTCCCCTTCCCCTGGGCCGCTGGCGTGTCAGCCGGTGGATACAAGAGATCCACCCCGCTTTGCTGGCCTTTTCCCAAGACGAATCCCGTGATTTTTTCCACCAGACAATGGGGCTCGACATTTCAGAACAGGATGTAGAAGCAATTTTCAGCCGCACAGAAGGCTGGGTCGCCGCCATGCAGCTCTCTGCGTTATCAGGTAGTAACAGCACCCTGCTAAATGGCGAGCATGCGAGCGCGGACAGAAACAAGCCTTCACTCAGTATTGATGAGCGGCACATCAGCGACTACGTGCTCAGTGAAGTACTTGATAAGCAGCCTGATGAAATCGTTGCCTTTTTGCTGGATACCGCTAATTGCCCAAGGCTTTGCGCATCTCTGTGCAACGCCATCCGCAACACTGATGACGGTCAGGAAAAGCTGGAGACTTTGCTTTCACAGAACCTGTTTCTGGTCCCGCTGGACAATCACAACGAATGGTTCCGTTACCACGACCTGTTCCGTGATGCGTTGCAACAGCGTATCCGCTACACAGACTTCGCCCGCTCCCAGTTGCTCTGGCAACGAACGATAGAATGGCTTCTGGAACATGGGCAAGTTCAGGAAGCCATTGCACAAATTGTGCGAAGGAAGGATTGGTCCTGGCTTGCGGAAGTTCTTGCGGCCCACGGCAACAACCTGATTCACGGAGGCTACCATTTGCCTGTGCTGGCCTGGCTCGATGCACTCCCAGCAGATCAGGTAGCCGAAAACGCACAGCTACAGATGCTGCGTATCTGGAGTCGCTTCTTTGCCAACCGGCTTGAGCAGTTGGAGCCGCTACTTTGCAGCCTTGAAGACTTACTAGACCGTCTTGTCGCAGACTCAGCTCCAGACGCCGAAGGCGCGCTAGGCCTGCAAAGTGAGATATCCCTTATACGCTCCTACCTCGCCCGGTCGCGAAGTGATGAAAAAAGCGCCAGTGATCTTACGCGTCAGGTTCTTGCCGATATTGATCACACAAGAATCCCCTTGAAATCGGTTACTTATTACGGGCTAGGACTCGATGACTATGGCAAAGGCGATCTCAAGGGCGCTGAAGAGTCCCTGAAATCCGCTGTCCATTACGGGCAGATTGAGCGCAAGCCCAGCACAGTTCTCTCCAGCGGCGGTTTGCTCGCCTGGATACAATACAACCGTGGAGATATGGACCTCGCGTTGGATACCTGCACTGAAATCCAGAGATGGGTAGGCCTCCACTATGCGGACCCGTCCCAGCCCAGACTGATTTCATGTTGGCTCAATGCCACTCTCACCGAGATCTACCGGGAGCGAAATCAACCACAGGATGCAGTTTTTCACCTTGCGCCTTTACTGGATCATGTAGCTCAGGGCACAGAGCCGGGACAACATGTCATCATTCAACATGTCCGCGGGCACCTGGCCTTCAGTGAAGGCCGCTATCAAGACGCAATCGAGTTTCTTGAAGACGCGGAACAACTGGGCCGGAAGCGCAGAGAGCAGATTGTCTTTGAGCCTCCGGCCAGCGCAGCCCTTTTGGCCAGGTGCTTCCTGGCAGCGGGCCAGACAATTCAGGCTCGCCGAAGTTTGGATTCACTGAATAGCAACCCCGCAACCAACCCACTGCATCGGGAACAGAACAGTATCAGCCTTGCCCGGCTTATGGTTGCGGAAGGTAAGCCAGAAAAGGCGCTGAAGGTGCTTGAGACAGTGATTCCGGAAGCCGAACGTAATGACCATGTGCGGCACCTGGTAGAAGCGCTTCTCGTTTATGGTGAAGCTCTTGCTCTAGCCAATCAGGACCAACGCAGTCAAGAACAGTTCGAACGGGCCGTCGCCCTGGCAGCTGAGGCTGGTTTCGTTCGTCTGTTCGCTGAAGAAAGCCCGCATTTGAGGAACCTGCTCCTTGATTTACCTGGCCTGAAGGCCCGCGGAAACTGGCAGCGAAGCGTAAAGTCGCTGCTTAAAACCCACAAAGAGGTAAATAGGACAGACAGCGACCAAGCGAGCCTTGCCGACCCTCTGAGCCAACGTGAGCTGGAAGTACTCGAACTGATTAACGCAGGCCATTCGAATAAAGATATTGCTGAACGTATGAGCGTTGCACCGGCAACGGTAAAGGCTCACATACGTAACATTTATGGCAAACTCGATGTTGGGCGCAGAACGGAAGCGCTTGCCCGGGCGCGGGAACTGGGCATTTTTACCCAATAGCCTGCTGAAGCTTTCGTGACACACATCACATTCAGCCAGAACTTTCACATCGCACTACGCCCTTTGGACGATTCGGCTAAGCCCCCTACTGCTCTATTATTGTTTCCAAGGGCAGGCAACTCCTCCCTCTGAATTCTGAAACTTCAGGCCTTCAGACTTCTTGTAAACCATTGCTTCTACACATGGGTTCTTCCAGGACCCCTTCGAATCAAGCCAGCCCTCGGGCTGGCTCTTTTTTTTCTAACGCTCGATAATCCGGCGAAACGGTGGCAAAGAATCCAACAATAGTTGTCCATAGCGCCTGGCGACAATGCGACGATCAAGGATCGTAACCCGGCCGGTGTCCTCCTCTGTACGCAGCAACCGGCCAACCGCCTGTACGAGCTTGATGGAGGCGTCCGGCACTGTGATTTCCATAAACGGATTGCCTCCACGTTGACTAATCCACTCAGCCAGACCAGCTTCGATAGGATCATCTGGCACCGAGAAAGGTAGCCGCGTAATCACTACGTGGTGCAAATACTTACCGGGCAAATCGATACCTTCGGCGAAGCTGGCCACCCCGAACAACACACTCGGCCTACCCTCATCAATCCGGTTCCTGTGCTGACGCAGAACCTCACCCCGGGACATGTCATCCTGAGTAACGATCAGCTCCGGGTGGTCAGGCGCCAGCGCATCCCGCACCTGATGCATCTGACGGCGAGAGGTAAACAATACAAGCGTGGCCGTCTCACCAGCCCAGACCTCCGGAAGGCGCTTTATCAGCTCATCCGAAAACCCGTCATCAGTGGGCATACAAGCCATGGCTGGCACTTCAACGGTCGCCATCTCTCCGTACCGGAAGGAGCTGGGCACAACCAGCAAGCGGCTCGCTTCCGGTAATCCGGCTCTCGCCTGTAGCCGGTCAAAACGACCAAGTGCTGTCAGGGTCGCACTGGTAAGCACGGCGCCGTAGGCGCGTGACCAAAGCCTTGAGTAAAGCAGGTTATCTGCCAGTACCGGCGAGCTGAACAGCGTAATATCTTCAGCATGATCCCAGCGCTGTCGAACACTCCAGCGAGCCGGAGGTGGGCTTCGGTTTATCCGGCCTCTGGCCTTTTGTTCGCCGGTGCCCGACTCGTCAGCAGCACCCTGCTCACCTTCATCCGGCGCTTTGCTGCCACCAACCTGCTCTGTCCACGCCGTCCAGAGGCGCAACTGGTCTTCAGACCGGCTGTGAAAAGCACCGATAACCGGATACCAGGCTTCAGCGGTATCGCGATCAATCTCGTGCTGTTTACGCTCATCAAAAGCCCCTTGCAGTTCATCCGCCAGGACGCCCAGATGCCTTACCAGATTGGCTGTGGCAATCCGGGTTTCCGCTGCCAGGTCTGCCAGCACTTCTGGTAACTCTCCTTCCGGGTAACGCCACTGCGCTGAACGGCGCTCTTCGTTAAACTCCCAGCCGGTGTTCTGTTCGGCTTCCTCATAGACCCGTGCCAGAACAAGATCCACATCGCGAGAAGCGGTACTGATACGATCAATACTCTTGGCTGCCTGGGTAGCAGGCGCAAGATAAGGCTGCATTTTGGCCAATGCCTGGGATAACTGCTTGAGCCATTGGCGCGTGGAATTTAGAGGCACAGACGCCGCAAAATGGTTCAGTGCTTTGTCCGGCAAGTGATGGCCTTCATCAAAAATGAACAGTGCGTTCTCGGGCTCCGGCAATATGGCACCACCGCCCAAGGCCAGGTCGGCAAGCACAAGATCGTGATTGGCCACCACAATATCCACTTCATCCAGATCTTTACGGGCATCAAAAAAAGCACAGCTGTCGAAGTAGCTGCAGTGGCGGTTCGTGCACTGTCGGTGATCGGTTGTGACCTGGCGCCAGACATCGTCGGGTATCTGCTCAGGCCAGTGATCCCGATCACCATCCCACTTTCGGGAACCATAGCTTGCCAGCATTTCTTCAAAGAATGCCCGGGTACCCGGCTCTTCGGTTCCGGGGTTATCCAGAAGGAATAATGGCATGGTGTCGCTGTCGCCATTACCTTCATCGTGCAGCCGCGATTCCAGGCGCGACATGCATAGATATCGCCCGCGACCTTTGGCAAGCGTCCAGGTGAAGTTCATCTTGCTGTGTTTTTTCAGATCCGGCAGGTCTTTCAGAACAATCTGATCCTGCAATGCCACAGTAGCGGTCGAGATCACCAGGGTTTTGCCCAGAGCTCTCGCAACAGGAATCGCGGCAATCAGGTAGGCCAGCGTCTTACCTGTGCCCGTGCCGGCTTCAACAACACATGCTGCAGGCGGAGAGGTACGCTGGCCATCATTTTCGGTGATATCACCCATATAGCGGGCGATTTCAGCGATCATCAGGCGCTGACCATAGCGGGCGCGAATACCCTTGCCCGCCAATACATCCCGGTAACCCTGCTGAATCTCGCTCTTGATGTCGTCGCTCAAAGCCATCAGCGCGGGCTCACCCAGTCACGAACTATGCCTACACGGAAGCTTCTGCCCTGTTTGCTCAGCACGACACCATCCTCAGTTACTTTCTCTACGGTAATGCCGGAAAAAGACTCTCCCTGTCGAAGGTAGTTTCCGTTGATCATCACCCGACTGGCATAGGGATCGGAAGAATAGATATGGCTGTTAAACATCAGGTCAGGAATACTCTTCTGGAATGAAAGCGGTAACTCTACAAGGTGCGGCACTCTTTCACGAATACCTGTGCGTGAATCCTCTCCGCTTGATGCCGGCACCTGCCGCTCCGAACGAATTGAAGGAGTAATAATCGTTGGCCGCTCCCGGGCGGGTTCTGCTATCTGCTCCATCTCGGGCTCAGGTTCTGGCCGGGATACAATGTCCGTCTGCGCCTCCGGAATATCTTCCGGGATTGGGCGAACAGGCGCACCGCCAGAGATTTTCGGCTCTGTAGATTCCGGTTTCAACGGTTGCTCCAGTGCGGGTTCAGCCTTAGCTATTGGCGCCTCCGGCTCGACTGGCAAATGGTTTGTGCGTTCCGGCCAGAAAACAACTGCCAGCACGGCAGCATTTACGAGTAACGCCAGCGCCACCCAGACCACCGGAGAGATCCGCCGCTTTTTGGGGCGGTGAATCAGCTGTACCTGTTGCCCTAGATCCGGCACCTTGCCCTGACGGCGTTCCGTTTCTGATTTTCTGAGGGCATCAAGAATATAGGACATACTCTATTCTTCCCCCCCGGATCGGGTAGCTGACAACCTCGGAACATCTGCATTAAGATCGTTATTGATCTGAATGATCGTCATTGCACCTGCAATACCGTCGACTGTCAGGCCCTTTAACGACTGATACCAGCGCACCTGCTCATTCCCCGACAAGCGTTTGATTCTTGCGTTGTCGGCAAGGGACTTACTATGAGCGTCTGCGAGCTCCATCATGCGCCCACCAATCCAGAGCTCTTCGCTTGCACCCTCACCGTCGACCGGAGAACTTTTCATATGATCAGGAAGCTGCCATAGCACCCGATATTCCCCAAACCAGTACGGCTCCAGGCTTGAGAAAGGCACCTGAACCGGCCCTGTGGGCAGGGTAATGTCGGCAAGCCGGCCATTGAGGTGTTGCAACACAACGTATCCACGATTACCTGCATCATCCTGAAGCAACAATATGGCCGGCCTATCCAGAAACATCAGGCTTCGCTGGCTACCCTGTCGTTCAAGGCAGCCGAGGCCGGATTCGCGAGCGAAATCGCAGGCGACCGGAAACGCCTGAGGACTGTAGTCGATGCCCCAGAGCTCAAACAGCCCTGTAAAAGCTTCCGCCAGGTTCTGGGCTTGCTCCGGGAATTCGAAAGAGAGCTCGCTCGGGGCAGCGTTCGCAAGGCGTTCGGCTTCAGTGAAAGGCAGCGCCACACCTGCCGCTTGTTCTTCCCCAGGCTGGTCCCCATTGTTACCGACAACCTGGCTTTCGGGCTCGCTTTCGCGCTGAACCGTCCCGCCTTGCTCCACGACTAACTCGTCCGATTCAGCTACCGCTTCTGGCCCGAACCATTGTTGATAGAGCCAGAAGGTGCTGATGATCGCCAGAACCAGCGATGCGGCAAGCATGAGATAACCGGAAAAACCCTGTTTACCTCCGGCCCGACCCGGCTTTGGCCCGAGATTGCTGCCACCGACTTCCTTTGCTGCCTGCCGGATATGTGCCGGTGTCAGTTCATGTTCACCTTCGGCATAAGCACCCAGAAGCGCACGGTCACTGATCAGATTGATCAGGCGAGGTATACCATTACTCAGGCGGTAGAGCTTACGGACGGCGGAGGGAGAAAACACGTCGCCCCGCATACCCGCCACTCCAAGTCGGTAGCTAAGGTAGGCGGGGAGCTCGTTGGGACTGATCGCATCCAGGTGGTAGCGGGCCGTTACACGCTGGTTCAGCTGTCGAAGCTCTGGGAGGGCCAGCATCTGCTGCAACTCTGGTTGACCCAACAACACGATCTGCAGCAGTTTTTTCTCGGCGGTTTCAAGATTGGTCAGCAGGCGCAGTTGCTCGAGCACATCGGCAGACAGATTTTGCGCCTCATCAATCATCAGAACCTTGTGCCGGCCGGCAGCATGGGCCGTGAGCAGGTCTCGATTGATCAGGTCCACCAGCTGTTTGATGCTGGCCCCCGCCGGGTTGGTAATCTCAAGCTCGTCACAAATTGCAGCAAGCAATTCCCGCGCAGAAAGCCGGGGGTTGAGAATCAGGGCAATATCAACATGGGCTGGCGCATTTTCAATAAAACACCGGCTCACTGTTGTTTTACCGGTACCAACTTCTCCGGTAATGACAATAAAGCCGCCCTGGCCCTGAACACCGTACATAAGGTGCGCAAGCGCCTCTTTGTGACGTTCGCTCAGATAAAGGTAACGGGGATCAGGCGCAATAGAGAACGGCGGTTCTTTGAAGCCGAAGAAATCGTAATACATGGGCGTCCAGTAAAATGCTCAGGCACCGGGCTGATCGGGCAGTTGCCAAGCCGGGCTATTCAGCAGCGTATCATACCGCCCGCTTCGCAGGCCTGTCATCTCAGGATGGCGCGGAATCCACACTGTTTATCAGTCGAAGGTCCGCAGCGCTACGCCGGTTCTGTTGTTTCAAGCGCCGCACACAGCGCTCCAGGGTTTTTGAGATACGCGCATGGGAGCGAATCATTGAGATTTTTGGCCAGGTTGCGCGCTCTCCGGCCAATATCATTTCACGCACAAATTCAGGCTTGGGATCGGCAAGCATGCGCCGGTAATGCTTGAAGCTGTATGTGGGCGCTATGGTTACGTCTCCGGAATAGCGTTGAGCCATGATGGTGTACATCTGGCCAGAGATCTGCCGAAGTAACTCAGGCTTGGCCCGTTTCCGAAGATAGTCAAAAACTCCCTGCCCATGAAACTGCAACTCGGATTTCATCAGGTGCCAGGGCAAGCTGGTCAGGGAGAGCTTTTCATCCTGACCACGGGCGTTTAAAAAAGGCACCACGTGCGGGTTGGTCTGACTAACGATGGTGAAGTTCACATCGTAGAGGTGCATTAAGCGGTCAATGGGCAGATCACTGACGACCGAGCCATCCACAAATTTGAGCCTGGGCATATACGGCAGCGCTTGCCCGTGAATGTCCTTTTTCATCAAAGTAACCGGCGGAAAAATACCTGGCACCGCGGCACTGGCAAGCGCTGCGCTCCACACCATCAGGTATGGCGATGTATAACCGGAAAGCAACCGCGCCTTCTGATGCGCCTGAACCGGCGAAACACTCATATTGATCGAACGGCCGGTGCGCAGATAGGCCTCTTCAAACGTATACTCGCCTATGTTGGTTCTCAGGCAGGTACGCAGCTGATCCTGATCCATCAAACCGCCCCCTCGCATAGCGCTTACCAGCCCGCGCCATTTCCAGGCTTTAAGGTTATGGTTTTCAGGGACCAGCATTTCAGGGATTTCGGCATCTGTGTGCACACCGAGCATTCCGGCGATAATTGCACCAATGCTTGAGCCTGTCACAACCTGTGGAAGCAGGCCCTTTTCCCAAAGCGCCTTGATCACACCAAAATGGAACATGCCGAGGCTGGCACCACCGCTTAACAAAAGTGTCGGCCGCCCATAGCTGGTCAGGGTATCCCGAAAAAACTGCAGCTTATCGGTAACCGGAAAGCCCGGAACCGGGTTATCACACAGGAAGTCCAGGGCTTCGCACACCTGGGCAATGTACTCTTCAATCAGGTGTTTGGTACCAACTCTGGAGTGAGTATACAGAGCCGGGTTACCCATATTACCGAGGTCGTGATGCAGCCCTTCACGCAGGGCCCGCTTCAGGCGATCAAAATCATTCTGCTGGCGATATTGTTTGATATTACTCAGGCGATCATAGAGCAATTCATAGTTATAGAACTCTGAGGCAAAATCCTCTTTCCACTCGGCATTGCCTTCACGAAAATCCAGCTCAAGCGCTGCGGCTTTCCAAACCTCATAGTTCGGTGCTTCATCCAGCATCTTGCGGAACTTTTGAACCCTTGGATCTTGCAGCACCGTGTCTCTCCTTCAACTGCCCGTCAGGATCAGAAATCGTCAAGCATCAGCTCTTCATCGTCATCGCTGGCGAACGGGTCCCGAGTCACCTTACCGTCGTTTATCAGAAACTCTCTGCGTTGCAGGAAAGCGTTACGGACAAAAATATAGGTATCGCCGGAAATAAAACCTTCAGCCGGAATCAGGTCTGCCCGCTTATCCACAACCTGAAGGCCCCGCGCATAATAGTTATCCGGGCTATCAACGTTGTCCCACAATGAGGGGAGCACAAAACCGTCTACACCGAACCCGCTTAGATGACGTGGGCTGGAAGGGCCGAGAAAGGGCAGCATCAGATAAGGGCCAGAGCCAGCACCCCAGTGTCCCAGAGTCTGCCCGAAATCCTCAGGCCTTTCCGGCAGGTCAAATGCAGTCGCCACATCAATCAACCCACCAAGACCGAACACTGTGTTATAGGTAAACCGGCCGGCGGCAACAACTGCAGACTCACCCTTCAGTTGCAGCACACTATTGGTGAAATTGCGGACTTCTGAAAGGTTATTGAAGAAGTTTGTTATGGCGCGGTCAGCAAACTCGGGCATAAACGTGCGGTAGGCCGTGGCTACCGGCTTAAGAGCCCAGCGGTCAATGGTATCGTTAAAAGTGTAAACCTTGCGGTTCCAACTTTCATAAGGGTCGTCAGCGCTTACCTGAACAGCCGAGCCATCGCGGGCCGGCTCTTGCGAACTCTGAGCCATGACGGGCTGTGCAGACATTCCAATAGCCAACACGGCCACCAGCGGCGTGGCCAACAACCAGCCTCGGGGTGAAAAATTTGTCATGGTCAACTCTTGGGTTGTTGATTTTGCTTTGCAGCAGCGCTAACGCGCCGCTGCATAACAGTCAGCGACGGCGCACGACAACACTGCCAATGGAATAACCGGCACCGAAGGAGCAGATCACACCCGTATCGCCGGTTTTCAGATCATCTTTGTGTTTGTGGAATGCAATGATTGAACCTGCCGAGCTGGTATTCGCATATTCATCAAGAATCACCGGAGCCTCATCCTCTGCCGCGTCGCGGCCAAGCACCCGACGGGCGATAAGCTGATTCATGTTCAGGTTTGCCTGATGCAACCACATTCTGCGCAGATCTTCAGGTGCCAGCGACAAACTTTCAAGATGATTCTGGATAGTTTCAGCAACCAGAGGTGAAACTTCCTTGAATACTTTACGACCCTGCTGAATAAACAGTTTATCCGGTTTGCCCACACCGGCTTCATCAGCCCGGTTCAAGAAGCCGAAATTATTCCGGATATTGTTGGAAAAGGTCGTTTTCAATCGAGTGCCAAGAATCTCAAACCCCTGCCCTGCCGGGGCATTTTCCTCACGCTCAACCAGGATGGCTGTACAGGCATCGCCAAAAATAAAATGGCTGTCGCGATCACAGAAATTCAAATGGCCGGAGCAGATTTCAGGGCTGACAACAAGAACAGCTCGCGCCGAGCCATTCTCCACGGAGTTAACAGCTGCTTGCAGGCCAAATGTCGCTGAGCTGCAGGCTACATTCATATCGTAGGCGAAGCCATCTATACCCAGAGCTGACTGAACTTCGATAGAAACCGCAGGATAGGCACGTTGTAAGTTGGAGCAGGCTACGATAACCGCGTCCACATCGCTGGCTTTCTTTCCTGCCTGAGCCAGTGCTTCGTTACAGGCCACAACCGCCATATCACACTGAACCGAAGGCTCGTCATTACCACGTTCAGGAATGTAGGGCGCCATCCGCTTGGGATCGACGATACCCGACTTGTCGATAACATGCCGGCGCTTGATACCTGAAGCTTTTTCTATAAACGCCGAGGACGAAGGCTGAAGTGCCTCAACCTCACCACTCTCAATCTCTTGGGCATGTTCAGAGTTGTACATCTCGACAAACTGGTTGAATGCTTCAACCAGCTCATCGTTATCAATGGTTGCCGGCGGTGTATACAGGCCGGTTCCGCTAATGACGGCTTTAATCACGCTAACCCCACGTCATGAAGATGGAAACAGAAGGACAGGAATATCGTACTTTCGGAAATACTAACACAGTCCCGGGGATTTGCCCGCCCCGCAGAAGCCACTACAAAAGGCGGGCTTGACCGATCATACCCGGGTCAGTTCCCACTGTTTGTCCAGCCGCTTTACCGATACTGTCATGACCGTTCCAAGCTGCTGAGCAAAAAACGAAACGCGGTATTCCTCAAGCATCCAGCGGTAGGTAACGAGTTCGGGATCACGAACACCCTGTTTTCGCTGCTCGTCGCGCTTGCTTGCGTAACGACTCCACAGCGATTCACTGGTATGCAAAAATTCCCGTTCACGCCCCATCTCCCTGGGCATCTTTTCAAGCCGGACCAGCGCTGCTTCAAAATAACGCCCAAACTCCGCCAGCCATTGCGGGGGTGTTTCCACCAGAAACCCAGGATAAACAAGGTTTTGCATCTGAAACTTCAAGTCAGCCATGCTGTTTGCAAGCGCCAGATTAATCTTGCCTTTCAGTCGTTTTGCGACTTTCTGATAACCGGTCATCGCCCGGTGAAGGCGTTCGTCCGCCTGTTCCAAAGCAGGAATAAAATCGCCTCTGTTCTGATCAAACAGAGCATCAAAAGCCTCCCGACTATTGGGGACATTGCCTTGTAAAAAGTGTTCCATTGCAGTGGAAACAAGCAAGTCATCCAGAAGCACCTTTGCCTGCCCGACGGTTGCAAACATCAGGGCGGACTGTTTAAAGAGAGGCAGTTTCCTCTCCAGGTCATCCAGAGTGTTACCAAACCGGTTAAGTATGAGGCGCGCTACCCCTTTGCGAGTTGTATCTTCTGCAGTGAGGCGATCCAGGCAGCGAATCTCACGAACCTTTTTGCCCAAATCTTCAAGCGCAGGATAAACCGTGATCTGCATTCCGCCTTTTTCGGTCTGCACCTGAGCTGGCAGCTCGCCAAACTCCCAAGCCTCGTACTCGCCCGCAGGCTCCTGATTCCGGGTATCGCTTGTTGCCGACGCAAGAGCCTCTTCAGCACGCCCCTCAAGCTGACTCTGCAATTCACCCGTTTCACGACTTTCGGCGATCACTTTTCCGCCATCCCCAAGTACTCTCAGGTTCATTCTCAGGTGACGAGGCAGCTCATCCCGAGGCCAGGCTTCGGGCTCAATACGCACTCCAGTCATCCGCCGCAGCTGATCGCCCAGCTGGAAAGCCAGAGGCTCGTTCGACGGCTGAAGGTTGGCAATAGCAGCGTCCACAAAATCCGGAACCGGCACAAAGTTTCGGCGCAGGGACTTCGGAAGCCCTTTAACCAACGCAATACACTTCTCTCGAAGCAGCCCCGGCACCAACCATTCAAGGCGCCGGGAAGGAATTTGCCGCAGTGCCATCAATGGCACCTGGAGCGTAACCCCATCACGCTCACTGGTTGGCTCAAACTCGTAACTCAGGGGATAACGGACACCCTCCCACTCCAGAAAATCCGGATATAAGTCACCCGCCAAGGCGTCAACAGGCCTTTGCAGGACATCCTCTTCGGTCAATTCCAGATTGCGAAGCTGTTCAGCCGTGAGGCTTTTCCACCAGCTTTCGAAATGACGACCGCTTACGATCCCCGCAGGCAGGCGCTCATCGTAAAAACCAACCAGCACCTCGTCGTCCACCAAAAGGTCCCGGCGGCGGGTTTTCTTTTCCAGATCCTCTACACTGGCCAGCATTTCGCGATTGCGGCTTATAAACGGGGCTTTCGAGCGATAATCACCCTCTACCAGTGCATGGCGGATAAACAGATTGCGGCACTCTACGGGGTCTATTTTGCTGAACGCTATGCGGCGTTTTGGCACCACATCCAGGCCATAAAGGGTGATCTTTTCGAAACCCATCACCTGTGCTCTCTTCTGCTCCCAGTGAGGCTCGAAATAGTGATGCTTCACCACATGCCCGGCCAAGGGTTCTATCCACTCGGGCTGAATCGCGGCCACCATACGAGCAAACACCCGACTGGTCTCGACAATTTCTGTGGCGACAATCCATTTCGGTCCGGTTTTGGACACTTTCGAGCCGGGAAAAATCAACACCTTGCGATTACGGGTGGCCAGGTATTCCTTTTTCTCGACCTTGGTCGCCACCTGCCCCAGCAGCCCCGCCAGAATAGCCTTGTGAATTTTGTCGTAGGTAGCAGCGTCTTTATTAAATGACAATTTCTGATCACGACAAATCAGGGTGAGTTGTCGATGAATGTCGCGCCACTCCCGCATACGCATCCAGCTGAGAAAACTCTTCTGGCACACCTTTTTGAGCTGATTCTGGGAAATCTCCTGGCGCTGTTCCTCGTAAAAATTCCAGATATTCAACAGAGTGATAAAGTCGGAATCTTTATCATTGAACGGCGCATGAGCCTGGTCCGCAGCCTGCTGCTTATCCTGCGGGCGTTCTCTCGGATCCTGAACACTCAGGCCCGCGATAACAATCAGCGTTTCTGCCAGGCTGCCCTGGTCTGCGGAAGTTACCAGCATTCGGGCCAGGCGCGGATCCAGTGGAAGCTTCGCCATGGTGCGCCCGAGCTTCGTAACTCGCCGGGAACCGTCGACAGCACTCAGTTCTTCAAGCAGCTTGTAGCCATCGTTGATCAGGCGCTTGTCTGGCGCCTCAAGAAACGGAAAATTACGAATCTCACCGAGGCCGGACGTGGCCATCTGCAAAATAACGGAGGCCAGATTGGTACGTAGTATTTCCGGATCGGTGTATTCGGGGCGGTTGAGAAAATCCGCTTCGTCGTACAAACGAAAACAGATCCCTGGCGCAACCCGGCCACAACGGCCCGAGCGCTGATTGGCGCTGGCTTGCGATACCGGCTCAACGGGCAGACGCTGTATTTTGGAGCGAACGCTGTAGCGGCTGATTCGCGCAACACCGGTATCAATCACGTAACGAATACCCGGCACCGTGAGCGACGTTTCGGCAACGTTGGTGGAAAGCACGATCCGGCGGCCACGATGGTTCTGGAATACCCGGTTCTGCTCCTGGTTGCTCAACCGGGAATATAAAGGAAGGACTTCCGTGTGCCGGAGTTCTGCGTGGCGCAATACTTTACTGAGGTTGCGAATCTCACGTTCGCCCGGCAGAAATATCAATACATCGCCCGGCGGTAGCTTGTCGCTGCGCTCGTGCTGTTCGATCTCATCAAGGGCTGCGAGAACCCCATCATTCCAGCCCTGGTCGCGATCGTCTTCATCACCAGTGAGCGGCCGGTAACGAACCTCTACCGGGAAGGTGCGCCCACTCACCTCAAGCACAGGCGCTTTGTTGAAGAACTCGCTGAAACGGTCTACTTCAATGGTGGCAGAAGTGATGATGACTTTGAGATCAGGACGTTTGGGTAGAAGCTGTTTCAGGTAGCCCAGCAGAAAGTCGATGTTCAGGCTGCGCTCGTGGGCTTCATCAATAATCAGTGTGTCGTAGCGTTTTAGATAGCGGTC
Source organism: Marinobacter sp. 1_MG-2023 (assembly GCF_030549045.1). NCBI lineage: Bacteria > Pseudomonadati > Pseudomonadota > Gammaproteobacteria > Pseudomonadales > Marinobacteraceae > Marinobacter > Marinobacter sp. 1_MG-2023. Next base: position 196,368 of record NZ_JAUOST010000004.1, read on the forward strand.
GTGCTGGACTTCCGCCAACAGAATCCCGTCGGTCATTACCTTGACCCGGGTCTGGTTCGAAGTATTGTCAGCAAAACGAACCTGATAGCCGATCTGCTGACCGGTCTGCTCGCCAAGCTCATCAGCAATACGGGATGCAACGCTACGAGCCGCAATGCGCCGCGGCTGGGTATGACCAATGAGGCCGCGAATCCCGCGGCCCATGTTCATGCAGATTTTGGGTATCTGAGTGGTTTTTCCGGAGCCAGTTTCACCAGCAACGATGACAACCTGGTGGTTCTCAATCGCCTCCCGGATGTCGTCTACGCGATCAGATACCGGCAGCCCTGCCGGAAAACTTATTGGTTTGTGCAGGGCAGCCCGGATATCAGAGTGCAAAGTCACCGTAATTACTTGTTCCCCGGTTCATCACGCAATTCGCGGCGCAAAATCTTGCCTACGTTAGTCTTGGGCAGATCATCGCGGAACTCGAAGAAGCGCGGTACTTTGTAGGCTGTGAGGCGCTCACGGCAGAACTCTTTCAACTCGTTCTCAGTGACACCTTCGGCTGTCGGAACGAGGTAGACCTTCACTGCTTCCCCGCTTTTGGCATCCGGGACGCCAACAGCTGCGCACTCGACCACCTTCGGATGGCTGGTCACGACATCTTCGATCTCGTTCGGGTAAACGTTAAACCCGGACACGATAATCATGTCCTTCTTACGGTCAACAATTCGGATATACCCGTCTTCCTGAATCAACGCCACATCCCCGGTCTGGATATAACCATCTTCAGTGAAGGATTTCTGCGTGTCCTCGGGGCGCTGCCAGTAGCCACGCATTACCTGCGGACCTTTCACGCACAGCTCGCCCGGTGTCCCCAGCGCAGTCTCATTGCCATCATCATCAATAGTTTTGACCTGGGTCGATGGAACCGGCAAGCCAATGGTGCCCAACTGTATGGCACTGCGGGGATTGAAGGTAACCACCGGAGACGTTTCGGTCATGCCGTAGCCTTCCGAGATGGGACAGCCAGTTACCCGCTCCCACATCTTCGCTGTATCGCTGGTCAGCGCCATACCGCCTGAAGACGTAAGCTTGAGGTGGCTGAAATCCAGATCCTGAAACTCTTCGTTGTTGCACAGGGCAACAAACAAGGTGTTCAGGCCAAGGAATGCTGTGAACTTGTGGTTTTTGAGCTCTTTGACAAAACCTGGAATATCCCGCGGGTTAGGAATCAGCACGTTATGGCCGCCGGCTTCGAGCATGATGCCGCAGTTCAGGGTGAACGAATAAATGTGATAAAGAGGCAGAGGGGCAATCACCGTTTCCTGCCCTTCAATGATGGTGTCTTCCATCATCGGACGAACCTGCAGCAGGTTTGCAACCAGGTTACCGTGTGTGAGCATCGCACCTTTGGCGACACCCGTTGTTCCGCCCGTATACTGCAGCACAGCAATGTCGTCCTGCTTACACTCAACTGGAGTAAACTTCTCACGGGCACCTGCACTGAGTACGGCCGGAAGTTTATGGGCCTGCGGAATATTGAACGGTGGCACCATCTTTTTAACATGCTTGACGACGGCATTCATCAGCGTGCGCTTGATAGGCGAATGCATGTCGGCAATTTCAGTAACGATCACATGCTCAATGCTGGTATGGGGCAGAACCTTCTCGGCGTTTTCAGCCATGTTGGCAAGCACCACCAGTGCCTTGGCACCGGAGTCGTTAAACTGGTGCTCCATCTCGCGCGTGGTATATAGCGGGTTGGTATTGACCACAATAAGGCCAGCACGCATGGCACCAAACACCACAACCGGATACTGGGTCAGGTTGGGCATTTGGACCGCGATACGGTCACCAGGTTTCAGATCGGTTTTGTTTTGCAGCCAGGCAGCGAAGTTCCGGGTTTGAGTATCCAGTTCGCGGTAAGTCAGAGTTGCACCGACAGCACTGAAAGCCGGGCGGTCACCGTATTTCTTTACCGCCTGATCAAACACATCCACCATGCTGTTGTATTTTTTCAGATCGACTTCGCGTGGGACACTGGCAGGGTATTTGTCCTGATAGAACTTCTCAAAATCCATCGCTATCTCCTGTCTGGCGCTTTTCTTTATAATGATTTACCAATGCCGTGCGATCAAAAAATCAACTCGACATAAGTATCAGCCTCAAAAAGTCGGGAGAGAATAGCAGTTTTGTTACCGATGAGGTAGTTTCGACGCATAACAAGAAGGACTACCCCCTGCCAACCTTAAGCACGGAGCACTTGATGAGCGACACCCTTGATACTCTTGAAAACATTACCTATGACGAGCTAAACGAGGGTGACACCGCTACGTTTACCCGGACACTTTCGGAAGATGATCTCGTTCTGTTTGCCGCTGTTTCAGGGGATGTTAATCCAGTACACCTGGACCCTGAATATGCCGCCCATTCTATGTTCAAGGAACGGGTAGCCCATGGTATGTGGAGCGGTGCCCTGGTCTCTGCTGCACTTGCGACGGTTATGCCAGGCCCGGGTACGGTTTATCTGGAGCAAAGCCTGTCGTTCAAACGCCCCGCAAAGCTCGGCGACACGCTGACCGTTGGCCTTACAGTGCTGCGCAAAGCCCCCAAAAACCGGGTTGTTTTAAAGTGTGACGTGACAAACCAGAACAACCAAAAGGTTGTTACCGGAGAAGCCAGGGTTATTGCGCCAACAGAGAAGGTTTCCCTTTACAAGCCGACACTTCCGAAAATCACAATTGAAGGTCGTGACTGAACGCAAAAATCTCTATTTCAGCCCGGCAAAAAGTCGATTGGAAACCTTACCTTCCGGGCTTCAACCTTGTCGGCGCCAAAGTTGAAAAGTCGCACACGCATGGCAATTTTCTGCTCCAGCTTCGGGTTCTCAAGCTCCGAACTTACCACCGTGCACGCAGACACCGAACCGTCGGGTTCTATGACGAGCTCCAGTAGAACCTTACCTGCCAGGGTCGGATCCTGCCTGAGCTCTCTCTGGTATAGGGAATAGAGTACTGTTTTGCCGGAATCAAACACCTGCCGAATGTTACTCATTGCCCGCTCACCCATCGACGGAGTCTTATCAGGCGCTGGCGTACTGGCCACAACTGGTTCCGATTGACGAGCAGCTTCGACTTTTCTTACTTCGTGGCCGGCAACTTCTGCATCTAAGCGTATTGCCTGGACATCCTGTACACCACCACTCCCCTGCAGAGCATCGGCAGAACCTTGAACTCCTGCATTAGCGGTACGGACAGTGTCAGACTGACTATTCACATTGGCCTGTATGGCGGGGGCTTTTTCTGGCGCAGTTTCGCGCATGGATGCCAGGCGGTCTTTCATGGCCAGAAGGCCAGAACGAGATGCTTTTTCACGAGCCAATTCAACACGCTGGGCAGTTGGCTTTGGTGATTGTTTCACCGGCACAGGCTGAACTTCCTTTGACAGCTGAGTGATCGGCTTGGGTTTGGGCTTTGGTTCCGGTTGAGGCTTTACGGGCTCAGCCTCCATGGCTTCAGTTTTGGCAGGTTTTGGCTCAGGCAAAGCCAGTGTCTCAACAAATTCAGGGGCTGGTTCTTCAAGGGCTTCGCTCTTCACCACAAGCCTTGCGAGCTGAGGCGGCAAGGTTTCAGTTGTTGTCCGCTCAAGCTCCGGAACATCGAGTACAGGAATCATCATGGCAAGTGGAACGAATAGTAGAAGCGCCAAAGCTGTGATGAGCACCAGCCGCAAGCGCTCCCCCTCTTCCCTACTCCAGGATAACGATGACAAAGAGGTTCGCCCGAAATGCTCAAGGGCGCCAAAATCGCTACTTACAGGCATCGTATTCATCGCCGTCATTGCCATTCACCTGGCCGGACGGCTGGATTTGTAACACCCAGGTTCTGGCGAAACTCACGATGGTGTTCAAGCACCAACGGATCAAGAGGCTGCACCAGTTCCGGAGCGGTGTTTTCCAGTTCCGCTCGCGGCCGGCGTGGTAGTGTGGGTGCTCGCCAAGGCAAGATATTCAGCACGCGGGGCTCATCTTCTCCCATGCTGGCGGATATACCCTCGATACTCTTAATGCTCTTAATATTCTTAATACTCTCGATACCCGGGTATTCCGATTTATCCGAAGCTGCGCAAAGAGCCGGAGCCGTTACAAATATCAGAGTGAGTAGCCCGGACAAGACATTCAAAATGGCCCGGTTATAAATCCAGAACGCCGCTTCCATCATCACTCCAGCCTTCTTTTTAGATCAGTAATCCAGCCCGTTACCTTTTTGTCTTCATTGGCGGAGAGTGACTGGTAACGCTGGTAGTGTATGAGTGCCCGGTCGAGATCAAGCAGATAAAGCTCGGAAATCACCGCAAGATTGTAGTGCAGGTCGGCAACGTCTGGAGCGCTCTCAAGACCGGTCTCCAGCAGCATGGCGGCCTCACCGTAACGATGCTGCTGCATAAACATAAGCGCCTGATTATTCAGGCTTGCAACATCATTCGGCTCCGGTGAAATGGCCTCAGAAGCTTTCATAGACTGCGTGGCACAGCCTGCCAACATAAAAACGGCAACCAATGCGCCACACAACATCCAAATCCTGAACACAAACAAGCGGAAAGAAATCTGTTCAGGCATCGTCTTTGCCCTCTGTCGTAACGGTCATCCAGCGAAAAGACCGGCTATAGCGACCAGGGTGCAACTCTGCCAGCATGCCCAGACTTTTTCCGATCCAGGAATTAAACCCGTTGGCTGTGATGCGCCGATGGTTTTGCGAATGCAACGCAATTGCTCGCTCTTCAAATGGGTAGGCTTCCTCCTCAAGCAACATCCTGTACTGCATCTGTTCCAGCTCATTCAATTCTTCCGGAGCGCTGGATGCCATCAAATCTCTGGCCATAATTCGGTGAAGCTCGGCGCGGCGGAACAGTGACTCCGACAATACTGGTGATCCACCAAGAGACTCTGCATTGCGGAAACTGGCCTGCGCCCTGGCCATGGCCGCCTGCTTGCGATCAAGTGATTGCTCAAGTGGATTGCTAAGCTCAATACCGGCAAATTCTTCGGCGGCTTCTGCCCCCAGTTTCAGTGCGCCATCCGCCGCCCACTTAAGCGTAACTTCCGAATGCCAGCTGCTTTTCAGCTCTGCGGACACCATATCAGCGCGCCATTGCGAGGGAGAGCTTCCCGTTTCTATGAGTCTGTAGCGCATCGTCTGCAAGCGGATATGTTCATTCGCTTCCAGTGCGACCGGGCCGGTGGCAAGATAACCTTCGTAAACCGCATTGCGTTGTTCATCTTCTCCGGCTGTATGGAAAAGTTCAGCTGCCCGTAACCGATAACCCCATACATCACCCTCCAATCGCGGCTGTTGGCCGAGGTCGTCAGCCATAGACATTAACTCGCCGGCTGCCCGCTCCTGTTGATCCGATGAGGTGTAAGCAAGAACCAGTTTTTCGCTTATTTCCGGGCCAAGTGCGTGTTGCGGATAATCATTACGGAAGCGGTTGAGCTCATTAATCGCCAACTGCCACTGCGAGGCCCTGAGCAGCGTGTTTGCCGCATCAAAACGCCCCTTGATAGCCGTTTCCGAGCCCGGCAGCACTGTCTCAACCCTCTGAAAATGCGCTACGGCAATCGAAACTTCGCCAGCGTCGGCAGCCTGTTCGCCCTGCCGGTAGATCGCGGTAGCGAGCTGCTCTTGCAGATTCGGTATTCCCTGTTTCAGAGCATCGGTTGCGAACTCCCTGGAGGCCAGGGTTATTGCCTCGCGCCAGGCCCTCTCTGCAAGCCCGTACTCAGCCATATGCTGACGCACCTGGGCAGTAACCAGCCAGCCGGCGAATCGGGAATCAGGTGCGGCCTTTTGGTGAACAACAGCCTGAGTGCCATAACGTAATGCCTGCTCATATTCCCCGGATTCCAGCCAGTGAGTTGCGAGCTCTGCCAACAAACCCGGAACCCGCCCATCGCTACCGTATTGTTCTGCGTACCGATCTAATTCAGCGGCAAGGTCTGCAAGGTCGGGCGCATACCCTGCCGAAACCGATTCATCCCTTGTGCCTGCCCGAACCAAAGCGACTGCAGCCCAGCCGGCATCTGCAGCATATTCGTAGTCTGTTAACTCGTAAGCGGCAGCGCGATAGTTTGCGAGCGCAGCGAGATAATCCGCTGCCTGTAGCCGAGCATCACCCGCAAGACGAAAAAGCTCACCCGGTGCTTTGCTGCGGCTGGCCAGCCCTTCGTAATAGGCTGCTGCAACCGAATACTGTGCTGCACCATCTTCCGCCTGAGGCACACCTTGTGCGTAGTAATAATCTGCGAGATAACGGCTGAACTCACGCCACTTTTCTCGGTATCCAGCCTCAAGGCCAGCGTAATCCCCTTGATCATCAAACAGGGAAATGTAGTCAGCCATAGCTCGCCGGGCCATTTCAGACTGACCGGCCCGGTTCCATACGTCGACAACCTGCGCCATAAAACCGGCCCGCTGCGGATGCTCAGGGAAGTACTCTGCAAATGCCCGGTTGGTCGCGACACTGGCCTCGGCGTCACCTTGTACTGCATAGAAATCGGCAAGGCGATCGAATACCAGTGGTGCCCAAACGCTTGGGGTTCCGGGCTGAAGCCAGTCCATCAATGTTTCTGCGCCGCCCAGGCGGCTGGCCATCAGCGCCAGAATCCGTAGCGTGTCATCTACGGTGTCTACGCTCGATTCAGGTAGCTGAGCAAGGCTTTCAGCGTTTGGCAGGGATTCATCCAACACCTCCTCAAATGTGCGCCCTGCCCGCTCCCACGCCTGCGGTCCCTGCTTGAAAAGTGCCCACCCGAGCATGTAACGCGCTTTGTTTTCGAGTTCACCGGGATCGCCGTTCCCATCAACAAGTTTCCGATACCCGGCCTCGGCTTCCGCGTAATCTCCAGCCGCAAATGCCGATTCGGCAATCCGGAACCAGGCTTCCGGAACCAAAGGCGAATCCGGATACAGCCCCACGAGTTGTTGCAGACGTTTTACCGAGGCCTGGTGCTGCCCTGTTAACGCGTGGGCTTTTGCCATCTGGTAGAGGAGTTCATCAAGGCGCCCGCCAAACACGCCTCGCTCAAGAATGGACTTATAGCTTTCAATCGCCTGTCGGTAAACGTCTGCTTCTTCCGCGGGGCTGAACCCAATATCTTCACCGGAGCGATCGCGAATATTAGTCAGCCGGTTCAATGCATCTACACGCACTGAAGGCTCACCAGTCGTATTGAACAATCGCTGGTAACGTCTGGCTACCTCGGCAGGGGATATTGCAGGAAGCGGTCTGGACTCGAACTTCAAAAATACGGGGCGCATGTCCGCAATGGTTTCGCCGTCCTTGCCTAGTTCTACGCGAAAAGACTCCTGCCCATGGGCGAAACTGAAAAACAAACACAGTGGCAGTGCAGCAACGCGCAGGTTCCTCAAATTTTCGCCTTTAAAGCCTGGGAGCCTCATCTGCCCTGCTCCCCGGACTCCAGTTCCTTCAGGGCCAGATACTCATAGAGATGGGCGATCTGCTGCTCTGCTTTGTCCAGAGCAACCATCATCTTTTTGTCCTGTTTTTTAACAAACCCCAGCGCCAACTCATCAAGCAAAACTTCTGCTGGCCCACGCAAAGCACTCACAGACTCCAGGTGAGACAGTGAGCTTTCGCGTAGCTGCCGGGCCTCGACAAGCAAGGCTTTCAGATCCCGAGAACGGTTGGCAAACCGGTCCTGGAATTTGGCAACCTGGCGCCCGGAATCCGAAAGCGTCATCTTGGCTATCCTCAGCTGCTGATGCTGATCGGCGCTCAACTCACGGCTGCCCAAACGCTCCAACAGAACATTCAGGCGGGTCTGTAAGCGTGAATGAGCACGATTAAAGGCTTCCTGTTTTACTGTCTCGTTTGGGGAATCTGATGACTCAAGCTGGCCAGTGATGGAAGCGATAAAAACATCGAGGTCCTGGACATTAGCCTGGAGCTGAACCTCCATCTGTTCGAGATTCGCGACCCGGCTTACAGCTTCTTGCGAAGCGGGCTGCTCCATAAAGCCGAGCAGGTAGGCCATACGAGGCTGAGCAAGCGTTCGACTGTCTGCCAGAAACCATTCTACTTTCGGGCTGCCAAAGCCAGACTCATCGAAAAAAGAGCCTTGCGCATCTAGAACCAGCGCCTTATAAGCACCCTGATCTTCAATCTGGCGTGCCAGTTTTCGTAGGGTAACGCGCTCACTTTCATAGGCAGCATTTGCTGACAGGTAGGCCTCGCCAGCTTGCCCAAGATACCCCGCCAGGTCATAACCACGCCCCATTCCTAACCAGGCTTCCGCAACTCCGGGATAGGCGAGTGGGTACTTCTTCGCTCGGTGCCAGCTCTGCATGGCGGCGCGATGGTGACCTTGTTCTGCCAGCGCCAGGCCATGAAAGTAGAGCGCCTGGGGAGTTTTGTGGCTATTCAGCGGTATTCTTTCAAGAAAACCAATGGCCTTCTCATACTCGGAATTGCTGTACGAAAGATAGCCAGCACGCAGCAAAATACGGGCCTGGAGATCGGTTTTACGCTGAGTGTCGGCATCCTTATCTGCCATGGCCAGCGCTACTCGTAACGCAACCAAAGCGCGGGAAGGGTTCAGGTCATTGCGTGCGTAGTCAGATGAAAGATTAAGGTAACCAACTGCAGACCAGTACCCTGCAGCCATATCGGCAAGAATCTTACCCGCTTCCTCAGAATCTCCGCGGGAACGGGCAACCTCGGCCTGCCCGAAAAGAGCCTGTTGCCTTGGCTTAAGGTGTTCAGATGATTCGCTACAAGCCGGGACCGCCATCAAGACAAACAGAACAGCCAGACCGGTGCGCATAGCCAATAACCTCATCACCGGTTACTTCCACTCAACAACGGATACACGAGGTTCAAATTCAGGCGCTTTAGCTTCCAGCGCCATCTGTAAACGGAGGACGCCAGGGCGTTTTTGAAAGCGATGAGAGGTTTCCCGGCGCACGAAACGGTCATTAGCTGCCCGAGCCGTGATCACCGCTTTTAACTCATGCTCTCCGTTAGCCAGATTACCGATGAAAAGCTGCTGAATACTTCCTTGCTGCAGAGAAGCGTTCTCTTTACCGGTATACAGGTGCGAAGCTGCCGGTTTGCCATTCACAAACAGTTCTACAGAATCCAGATCAAGGACATCCCGGCTGGCGAGTGTCAGAAAAACTGCCAGTCGCGTATCGACGGGGTGAAGCACCCCCTGTTCAAACTTGAAGACCTCATCCGCATGCGCTGTGACTGCGGACTTCAGTTCTGCGATCTCCTCATCGATAGAGGCCGCAAAGGCCTCGCCATGGCTGAACACTAGCGAAAGAGTGGTCAGGCCACTGCATATAAACGCTAAGCCTCTATTCTTCCTGCCCCGGCATTCTTGTGTTTTTTGTGGGCCAAACATAAGCCGCCTGCTCCCTGCCGCCTCTCAACCTTTCGTATGTTGATCACAAACTGACAAGAAGAGTAACACCAGGTAACAAAGCAGAACGGTAAGCAGATCACCAAATAGAAAATCCGGAGTTCCGTCTGTTGACCGGCCAATTGGAGGAAGTGTCGAATTATTTAACGTACAGGAAAGGAGACGTCCAAAGCCATGCATAATATTCTGGATAAGGTTTAGCTCAAGCCATTGATTTTACGGCTTTATATTTTGATGGCCCTTAAATTGCTAAAACCAGATGGGCGGGGATGCATTTACGCATCCCCGCTTGATATGCCGAGCTTTGCCGATGTCTCAACCGCATCGGCTTTTTTTATTTGCTCAAATGTTTCATGGCCGATTCCAGGCCTTCCACAGTGAGCGGATACATATGGTCGTTCACCAGCTGACGAGTCATACCCAGTGAGCCACCAGAGCCCCAGTAACTTTCAGGCAGCGGGTTAATCCAGACCACCTTGCGGAAATGTTCGTTGATTCGCTGAAACCAGGTCGCGCCAGCTTCTTCGTTCCAATGCTCAATGGAACCTCCCGCGTGAGATATTTCATAGGGCGCCATGGTAGCGTCGCCTACGAAAATCACTTTATAGTCCGGCGAGTACTTGTGGAGAATATCCCAGGTACTTGTTGTCTCGTTCATGCGCCGGACGTTGTTCGTCCACAAGCTCTCATAAACGAAATTGTGAAAGTAAAAATACTCCATGTGCTTGAACTCGAGGCGCGCAGCGGAAAAAAGCTCTTCGCACACCCGTACATGCGGGTCCATCGAACCGCCCACGTCGAAAAAGATCAGCACTTTTACTGCATTATGGCGCTCTGGAACCATTTTAAGATCAAGATAACCTGCGTTACGGGCGGTCGAGCGAATGGTGTCGTCAAGATCAAGCTTGTCTGCAGCACCCTGCCGGGCGAACTTGCGCAAACGCCGGAGCGCTACCTTGATGTTCCGAATACCCAGGGTAACGCTGTCGTCCAGATCCTTGAACTCACGCTTTTCCCAAACCTTGACTGCACGCCCGTGCCTGCCTTTTTTCTGACCGATTCGGAAACCCTCAGGGTTGTACCCGTCGGCACCAAAAGGAGACGTTCCTCCGGTACCTATCCACTTGTTACCACCAGCATGGCGCTCTTTCTGCTCTTCCATGCGTTTTTTGAAGGTCTCAATCAGCTCTTCAAGACCACCAAGTGAATCAATTTTGGCTTTCTCTTCCTCGCTCAGATTTTTTTCGAACTCGGCGCGCAACCACTCATCAGGAATCAGGGCCTCAAGCATCTGATCCAGATGCTCAATCCCCTCAAAATAGGACTTGAAGGCCAGGTCGAACTTGTCGAAGTGGCGCTCGTCTTTCACCAGGCATAGCCGGGCGAGGTAATAAAACTCTTCCATATCCGCAAACGCGAGGCGCTGTTGCAACGCTTCCAGCAGATCGAGGAATTCGCGCAGGCTGGCAGGCACTTTGGCCCGCCGCACTTCGAGAAAGAAATCAATCAACATAAAACCGCACTCTTGCCGAATTTCAGCCGCGACGACGGGCCATAAACGCCAGCTTTTGCAGAAGGTGTACGTCTTGCTCGTTTTTCACCAGCGCGCCGTAAAGTGGCGGCAGCGCCGAACTGCTGTCTTTATCCTGAAGCAACTTGGCTGTCAGTTCGTCTGCCATCAGCAGTTTCAGCCAGTCAATCAGCTCCGAGGTAGAAGGCTTTTTCTTGAGGCCTGGCACCTTGCGAACATCAAAGAACACTTCCAGAGCGTCCTTGACCACCTGCTGCTGAATACCTGGAAAGTGAACATCCACGATGCTCTTCATGGTGTCGTGATCCGGGAAGCTGATGTAATGGAAGAAGCAACGGCGCAGAAAGGCATCCGGCAGTTCTTTTTCATTGTTACTGGTGATCACTATGATCGGCCGCTTATTGGCTTTAACGAACTGCTGGGTTTCGTATACATAAAACTCCATGCGATCCAGTTCCAGCAACAGATCGTTAGGGAATTCGATGTCGGCCTTATCAATTTCATCAATCAGCAGCACGACCTGCTCTTCTGCTTCAAAAGCCTCCCAGAGCTTGCCCTTCACAATATAGTTGCTGATGTCTTTTACCTTCTCATCACCCAACTGGGAATCCCGCAAACGGGACACCGCATCGTACTCATACAAGCCCTGTTGAGCTTTAGTGGTAGATTTGATGTGCCAGGGAATCAGGCGCATACCCAGAGCGCTCGCCATCTCCTCAGCCAGCAAGGTTTTGCCGGTGCCGGGCTCGCCTTTGATCAGCAATGGGCGTTGCAGCGTAATGGCCGCATTTACGGCCATTTGCAGGTCATCGGTGGCTACATACTTATCGGTACCGGTAAACTTCATCAGTATGGTTCCTGTCGGTTACTTTGAATTTTTTAAAGGTTATTTTTTCCGTTCATCGTCCGGATCGTTTTCCGGCTCATCATAATCTGGCAAATCGTCGAATTCGGACAAATCAAAATCGTCCAGACCGAACTCTTCTTCATCGTCTTCGTCCACTGGCTCGTCCAGCTCCGGGATAACCTCTTCCGGCTCCACAACTGCACTGGCAACGGGAATATCTTCGTCGGTAGGCTCTTCTTCCGGTTCTGGCTGCAGAACAGGTTCGGGCACAACTTCAGGCTCAGGTTCCGGTTCTTGCTCAGGCTCGGGTTCCGGTTCTTGCTCAGGCTCAGGTTCCGGCTCTGGCTCTGGCTCTGGCTCTGGCTCTGGCATTACAATCGGAGTTTCCGCCTCTATATCTGCCATTTCCTGTTTCAGATCATCGAAGTTCTCAGTTTCGGCATTCTCGGTATCCTCTCCGGCTGCCGCAGAGCGTCGTTTGCGAATCAGAAGAAGAATGATCAATGCGATAATGACGAGCGCTCCGACTCCGGCTCCTATCATCCACAGTGGGATGGGCAGCGCTGATGCCGGTTCCTGTTCTTCATTGGGTGAAGGCTTCTCATCAGCTACTGGTTCTTCATTGGCTGAAGGCACTTCATCGACCAATGGCGCTTCTTCCGCCAAAGGCTCTTCTTCAACAGCCGGGGCCGGCTCATCGGGTTCCGCTGGTTCAATCTCACTGGCCTGCTCAGGCTCAGACTGTTCTACGAGACTGGTATCTATGGGTGACCCGATGGTCGGTTCAACCATACCTACAGGCACCAAAAAGCGGGTTGTTGCGGTGAATTTCCGGGCAAAGGTTTTGCCATCGGCTACAACGTCTATTCTGTATAGACCCTCCGCCGGCAGTTTGCTGATCGTGTCTGCGTAAACACCGTCTTCCGGGGGCTGATCCGCTGAAAGCGCCTTGCTTCCGCTGCGCCCGTCTTCAGAGGTCACGCTGAGCTTTACACTCAGAACGTTGAGAAACTCCGGGTTGGTTATCGTTTCAGTCTTCTCGAAAAACGCTACGCGAATATCAATCGGTGATTCCGGAGTGAAGGTCGCGGGCACAGGGCTTACAACCATTCTCAGATCACTGACAACGGTCACACGACTGCCCTCACCCAGCTCACCGGTTACCCGCCATTCACCGGCCTGGGGCTCAGTAATCGTGACGAGGTCATAGGCTGTTTCCCGCGCCCAACGAACGTTGTCTGGCTGCGAGGCAAACTGGAGCTTCTGACCATCAGGCCGGACCAGCTCAAGGCTGACCGGCTCTTCCGCTTCGCTTCCACTGGTCTCGCCGCGGAAGATCAACGCGGTAAATTCCTTTACACCACCATCAACCGTGAACGCATTGCCTTCGATGGGAATCTGTTCCTGGGGCGCTGCCGTATTGAGGGCGTCCAGAAAGGCCAGATTGAGCGATTCGGCCGTATCGGCAACACGAAAACTGCCTTGCGATTCCTCGGCAAGTGTCCTTAGAAAACCCGCATCTGCCTGGTCGGAAAGTGCAACCGGGTGAAACGTCGCGCCCTTGGCCACCAGATCATTTAACAGCGCGCCCAGAATGCGCGCTTCTTCGGTCTGGTTTACATCCGCGCTGTCCGAAATATCTACCTTGCCGTCTGTCAGCAGGATAAAGTGCGTATTCTCCAGTGAACCACCGGTAACAAAATCATCGCTGGCAACTTCGATCGCTTTGCCCAGATTGGTACGCAAAGCGACAGAATTGATCTTACCGGACTCTGCAATAGCGGTTTCACGCCAGGATTCAGACACTTCACCGTGTGGCACCAACATGTTCACGTACTGGCCGAAGGTCCAGACACCAGCCGTACTTCCCTCTGGCAGCACCCGGGCCAACAGCCTTACAGCAGGCTGTCGCAAATTATTCGGGTCGGTTTCCTTCATAGAGCCTGAAATGTCCACGATAATCCGGACATCAGGGTTTTCCGGCAATGTCAGCTTCGTGGGCTCTTGCGCCCACAAGGTTACGGGCAGCAATAAAACAGTGAAAAAAACCAGCGTAAGGAGTCTCGGCATTATTGTTCTCAAAAATTTGTGTGGGTTATCTCACCGGCGTGATAAGCGGTAACGGACCATGTCCAGGATCCAGACAAGGAGCATTAAAAGCCCCGCGATCCCCAGATTAAGCATTGCCCGGCCGGCATTGTCTGCGTCGCCCAGAACGAGTTCGTAACCTCCGAAAAGCCAAGCGGGTATCCACCAGCCCGCCAGCTCGGGAGACTCAACCGGCGTTAGCAACAAAGCCACCAATGCCGCAAGTAGCAGAGTGCGAAGGCCATATAACGGCAAGACTCGGAAAAGCTTCTTCATCATGAAAAAAAACACGATGAAAGCAATTACGTAAGCGGCCCAGAAGATGCCGTAAGCAAGTTGTGTATCAGTATCGATCATTACAGAACCCAGTGAATGATGTGTTCTTCCCAATCTTCCTCGGCCACGAGATCCTCAGAGATCACTTTATGGCGTATGGAGACGCCCGCCTCATGCACGGAATCCGGGCGTCCGCTTCGCAGCGGATGCCAGTCAGCCAGAGGCCTGTCCTCTGCAAGCGTTCGATAGGCACAGGTATAAGGCAGCCAATAATAGTCTTTCACCGTATCCGGTGTCAGCACCGTGCATCCCGGAACTTTTTTCAGGCGCTCCGGGTAGACCGTACATCGACAATTGTCCGTATCCATAAAACGGCACACCAGGTCGGTGTGGTACACCTCGCCGGTATCTGCGTCTTCAAGCTTATTCAGACAGCATTTTCCGCAGCCGTCGCACAAGGATTCCCATTCGTCAGGCGCCATCTCACTCAGGCGCTTACGCTGCCAGAAGGGAATTTGGGCAATCATGAATCTCTCAGGCCCGGCTTTGTGCGAAAATCAATAACGTACGAATCCCGCTCTTCCGGCATCTGCAGAAAAAAGTCTTTTTCAGCAATTGCACCAAGCACCTGCTCACCGGTTGTTCGCGCGAGCTTTCGCTCCGGCGTCATAACCAGATCCATCGAGTGCACCGGGCTACCAAAAATACTTCGCAGGCTCTCAGGCAAGTCTTCCCACTTCTGTCCGCGACGAACATAAATATAGGTGTCGCTTTTCTTGCTGCTTCGAAAAACAGACACGAACTCCCGATCTTTCATGATTTCAGATAATCCTCGATATCGTTCATTACCGGCTCCAGAATCTGTGCACGCCAACCCTGGAAAAAAGGGCTGTCCGCCAGGGTTCCGTCCTGAACAACTTTCTCAAGCCGTTTTCTCGGAGCAAGCAATTCAACTGGAATATCAGCAGCTTCTGCAGCACTTCTGAAAAAACGCTTTAATTGCTTGAAAAACATTTGCTGATCCCGGTTCAGGGGTGGCGCAATGCGCTCGAGCCCGGAACTGTCGGCGCTAAGCCCTTCTTTGACAAGCGCCAGCAAGGCCTCACCATACCGGCGAACAACTCCCCCGGGAACGCCCTGAATGTCAGATAGCTCACCGATCGATGCCGGCAAGCGATCTGCAATGGCAATGAGAAGAGGATCTGCCAGCACCCGACCCCGAGGGCGATCGCGTTCTCTGCTTTCAAGCTCGCGCCAAACCACAAGCTTCTGGAGCACAAGCTGCTGCTGTGGCTTCAGAGTCCAGCCTCCACGCAGGCGAAGATAGTGCTTTTCAGGATCGTCCTGCCCTGCCAGCTCATCCGCAAATCGGGTCGACTCCTCCACCAGAGCTGCCTCAAGCCCCCGTTCACGAAGATGAGCCGTGATCCACTCGTGCATGGGTGCCAGAAAACGTATGTCATCAATTGCATAACGCTGCTGAGCATCACTCAACGGGCGGGAAATCCAGTCAGAGCGAGTAACCGATTTATCCAGTTCCTCACCAAAGAGCGTCTCGACAAACCGGGCATAGCCCAGAGAAAAACCGGCACCTGCCATGGCAGCACCAATCTGCAAATCCACCACACCTTTTGGGTTTATACCGAGCCAGTCGCGGAACAGTTCAAGGTCCTCACTCATTGCATAAAGCAACTTGGTGAAATCAGGGTCTGCGATCACTTCCCTGAACCGGACGGATTGCTCTGCAACGTCAGGGTCTACAAGGCAAAACTGATCGCCAAGGCCGAGCTGAACCAAACCGGGAACAGGATAGAACGTACTCACCCGCTCGAATTCGGTATCCAGCACCAGCGGGTGGCCCGGAGCGCTGTCCAGCCAAGTGTTCAGCTCCTCCGGCTGGGTTATCCAATCAATGGTTGCGGGAGCCGGTGGCACAACAATAGCCGGTAAAGAAAAGGTCATAGAAAAAGCCAGTTAAAAGCGCCTTGAGAAGATTGGCGCAGAAATCAGTCCAGCAGAGGTTTTCTGCCGCGAAACGCATGGGTGAGTGTAAAGCCATCGACGTAGCCAAGCTCGCCACCTACAGGTATACCGTGAGCGAGACGGGTAATAAGAATGTCGGAACCATCAAGCCGGTCGGAGATGTAATGTGCCGTTGCCTCACCTTCAACGGTCGGATTGGTGGCAAGAATCAATTCGGTAACACCATCTGAGCGCACACGGCGCAGAAGGCGTTCTATACCGATCTCCTCAGGGCCCACACCGTCAATGGGCGACAAGTGACCCATCAGCACAAAATAGCTGCCCTTGTAGTCCCCGGCCTGTTCAATGGCAAGAAGATCTGACGGGCTTTCGACCACACAGAGTACGCCGGTGCGCCTGGCAGGATTTTCGCAGATACCACACACCTCGGTATCCGAAAAATTCTGGCAGCTTTCGCAGCGCCGCACACCCTCCATGGCTTTGCTCAACGCATCAGAAAGCCGCGTGCCACCGGAGCGTGCCCGCTCAAGCAAGTGAAACGCCATGCGCTGGGCAGTTTTCTGACCGACACCCGGCAAACACCGGAGGGATTCGACAAGTTCATCAACCAGTGGGCTGAACGCCATGAAACATCCTCAAACTTCAGTTCCGGAAAAGCCTTAAAACGGCATCTTGAAGCCAGGTGGCAAGCCCATACCAGACATCATTCCCGACATTTTGTCTTTCTGGTTGGCTTCAACACGACGCACCGCATCGTTAACAGCCGCAGCCAGCAAGTCTTCCAGAATATCCTTCTCCTCAGACATCAGGGATGGATCGATCTCCACTTTGCGAACATCGTGGCGACCGTTCATGGTGACCTTAACAAGGCCCGCGCCGGCCTCTCCCGTAATTTCCGCTTTTGCCGCCTCTTCCTGAGCCTTTTGCATTTCTTCTTGCATTTTCTGGGCCTTTTTCATCAGGCCGCCCATATCGTTCATCATACGTCTATCTCCTGCTTGTCTCTGTTGGCCTGTCTTTTATTGGCCTAATACTGTCTTCGACCACCCGCGCCTCAAACCGTTCCACGATGGATTTGACCAGCGGATCCTTACGGATCGACTCCTCCGCAGCACTCTGACGGGCCACGCGCAGCCGCTCTTCAAAAGCCGCCGGCGTGTTGGGCCCCGGGTCGCCCTGTTCTATTCTTAACTGAGTGGCGTCGCCGAACTGATTTCTCAAGGCGGCAAGAATTTTTTCTTCGTGCCGGGCATTCAGCAACCGCGCGTGGCCTGCATCGATCAGCAGCGTAATGGTGTCGCCGGTATGGGACATAGCACCGTGACTGGCCAGATTACCCGGCATGCCCACAATCCCGAGATTGCGGAAATCCCGCTCCCAGACAAACTCCCCATCAGAAGCCGGAACCGCGGTAAGCTCAGGGTCGGGTTCGGCCTCTACCTGCACTTCCGGCTCCGGCTCCGGCTCCGGCTCCGGCTCCGGCTCCGGCTCTGGTTCAGGTTCAGGTTCTGCCCTTACCTCTGGCTCCGGTTCTAATTCAGGATAATCAGGGGTGGCTTCAGCCTGCGCATCAAGGCTTGCAAGCCAAGCGTCATCGGCTGATGCGTCAGCATAACCTTGCGAAGTCTCCTCCTGTATAGGTGCAGACTCAGGTTCGGCAAGCTCGGGCTCGGGCTCTTGCTTCGGAGCCGGTTCTGATTCGGGAGTCTGAGGCGGAGCGGGAACAGGTGCTGGCTCAGGTTCGTCCCGGGACTCCCCGTCGACACTGGATCCCGCGTTATTCGCAGCAGGTGGTGCCCGCCGGTCCGAGCCAGGTCGGAATGCAAGCATTCTCAGCAGTGTCATCTCGAAGCCCATCCGGGCATCGGGCGTAATTGCCAAATCTTTGCGGCCTAAAAGCGCAGCCTGGTAAAAAAGCTGGGCATCTTCTGCACTCAGCTTACGCGCCAGAGTTTGAACCTGAGCAGCATCGCCAAGCGTATTGTCTGCACTGCCGGGAACAACCTGCTCCATGGTCACGCGGTGGAACAGGGAAAGAAGATCCGCGAGGATGATGCTGTAGTCAGGTGCAAAATCCGAAATCCGGTTGATCTCCCCCAGCAGGCTCGGGCCGTCACGCTCCACCAGCGCATTCACAATCCGTTCGATGTCCCGCTGATCTATGGTACCCAGCATGCTGCTGACATCACTGGCCGAGAGCTTCTGGTTACCAAAGGCAATGGCCTGATCTGTCAGGCTCAGAGCATCCCGCATACTGCCATCGGCAGCGCGAGCCAACAGCCATAGCGCCGGCTCTTCAAAAGGGATGTTCTCAGCAGTCAAAACATGGGTCAGATGCCCGGCAATGTGTTCGGGCGTCATGCGCTTGAGATTGAATTGCAGGCAGCGTGAAAGAACGGTTACAGGCAGCTTCTGGGGGTCGGTCGTCGCCAGCAGGAACTTAACGTGCTCCGGCGGCTCCTCAAGAGTCTTGAGAAACGCATTGAACGATTGATTCGTGAGCATGTGCACCTCGTCTATGAGGTACACCTTGTAGCGGCCACGGCTGGGTGCGTACTGAACGTTGTCCGTCAGTTCCCGCATATCGTCCACACCGGTGCGGGATGCCGCATCAATCTCAATCAGATCAACAAACCGGCCTTCCTGAATTTCCACGCAACTGGCACAAGTACCACAAGGGTGAGGAGTAACACCGGTTTCACAATTAAGACAACGGGCAAGCAAGCGCCCGATGGTTGTTTTACCCACGCCCCGAGTGCCGGTAAACAGGTAGGCATGGTGCAGGCGCTGGTTTTCCAGAGCGTGAATTAGTGCCTGGAGAACGTGTTCCTGGCCCACCATATCTTCAAAGGTGCGAGGGCGCCATTTACGGGCAAGTACCTGGTAGCTCATGATCCGCCAAATGCTGAGAAAAACGCCTTTAACCTTAGCATGGTCGCCGTTTTATAAGAAGTTATAAGAGTTTATTAAGAAGCAGAAATCAGGGGCTTGAGAGCGAATTTCAACTTGAGCAGGAGGGCTGTATACGGAGGAAATCTGGGGGTGGCCCCACCAGCAACACTCCGGCACACAATTCCACCGCTGCGGCTGCTCCCTTCCGGGCCTGACCGGGTTCACGGTTTCATGTTGCGGAGGCACCAGCGGAGCCACCATAACGGCGTTTCAGGACAATATCCCTGAAAGCGGCGCGAATGTTAACAAAAGGGTTTGCGGACTACAACGGCAAATCCACCCGTGCGCGCGAGAATCTATATCACCGCCGATATCGGCAATGGAATCACATCCTGCCGAAACCAGCACGCCAGGCTGTAACGCGTGCGGTGGGCCTCCAGCACCTCATGGCGAATTTCCTCACTCATGAACAGTGCCACCCTGCCCGCCTCGGGCAATACTAAACTACCGGCTTCAACCCCGTCTCCCCGACTGTAGATCTGAAGCGCTCCACCGTCTGCAGGCTGCCAATCATCGTTCAAATACAACACCAGGCTGACAATCCGGGAGGCGCGCCCCTGAAAGCTATCAACATGGGCCCGGTAGAAATCCCCGCTGTGATAAGTCGCGTAATGAGCCTCAAACCGCTTCAGACCCAAGAAGAGTCGCTGGTTCAGCCCCATACGAAGACTTTCGAGAAACTCGAACAACCCAGCCTGAGACGGCGTATCGCCCTGCAGCCAGGCAATCTTGTCCCGGCGCACCGAGCGATCCCGGACAAGCTCGGCGCCCCGCCCGATACCGGCAATTTTTAGAGCATCACTTTGATCAAGCGCAATGATTTCCCGCTGCAATGACTGCAACAGATCTGTGCCCAGCCATGGCGTTATGTCAAAACTCATCCAGCCGTAAACACTCAGGCCTTCCGCAAGTTCATCCAACCACTGCGTTTTGTCCAATGACACTCCTTCAAACAGTATTTCCCGGGTTCGTGGGACTATTTTACGGTCAGTTGTCGCCCGAAACATAGATTTGATTTACTCTCTGAGTAAGCAGATGCACTTAAGCCCGGAACCAAGCCTTATGTCCGAGAGCAGCAACAAGCCACCTTTATCCCTGTTACCAGGACAATGGTCTTTTACCCGCTGGAATACAATTGGACAACTGGAAGCACTGGAGGTTCACCACCCCCTCTTCGAGGCCACCCTGTTCCTGCAAGGCGCGCACCTCACCCGCTTTATCCCGAAGAACGAATCCGACTGGCTATGGCTAAGCCCTGATGTCCGCTTCGAGCCCGGTCGCGCCATTCGGGGCGGCATCCCGATATGCTGGCCCTGGTTTGGCGATCCCGCCCGCAACGCACCGGAAGTACGCAAGCGGGTAAAAACACCCGACCCACACGGGTTTGCCCGCACTGCCCTCTGGAAGCTGGAGGATGTGAGAGAAAACGCCCACGAGGTCGAAATAAGCCTTTCCCTGGACGCAAACGACGATTTTTCCGACCTTTGGAATGGCCACGCCCTGGCCCTCATCACGTTCAGCTTCTCGGTAAGAGGATGCCAGCTTGCCCTGACCACAACCAACCTCGGCACAGGCCCTCTGGCATTAAGCCAGGCCCTGCATACCTACTTGCCTACAAACAGTATTGCGCGTTCAAGGGTGCTGGGCCTTGGTTTCAGCAACTACATAGATACGCTCAAAGACTGGGAATATTGCACTCAGGATGGCGCCGTGTATTTCGAGGGCGAAACAGACCGGATATACGAAAGCGGCGATCCGCTCACGATCGTAACGCCTGGTGTCAGCCGCAAGCTGACCGGGGTTGGGAGTGATTCTACCGTTGTATGGAACCCGGGCCCGGACAAAGCCATTACATTGAGCGACTTTCCAGACGCCGCCTGGAAGACCATGCTCTGCGTCGAAACTGCCAATGCAGCAAGTGATTATCGCGTGCTTAATGAAGGCCAGAACCACACACTCGGCGTGTTGTTAGGGCGTGGCTGAACAGTGCTTATAAGGGAGTATGCATGAGCCTGGTATCGTTTCTGAAATCCCGGCTGATTCCAGCGAAGCTGGATGAACAAATCAATCGCATCCGCAAACCAATAGGCTCATTGGGGTACGACCCCTGGGGCTACAACAACGAAACCTTCAAGTATGGCTTTTCTCTGACAAAGCCGATTTATGAGAAGTACTTCCGCGCGGAAGCCCACGGCGTTGATCAGGTGCCTGCGGAAGGGCCAGTGCTGATTGTAGGAAACCATAGCGGCCAACTCCCCATTGATGGCATCCTCGTGGGTTACTCAATTGCCTCAAGAGAGAAAAACCCACGCATTCCACGGGCAATGATTGAGCGCTTTTTCCCCACGGTACCCTGGCTTGGCAATCTGTTGAATGAAGTCGGAGCAGTACTGGGCGACCCGGTGAATTGCGCCCGAATGCTCGCAAATAACGAAGCCATCATTGTTTTCCCCGAAGGCATACGCGGCTCCGGCAAACCCTACCGGGATCGCTACAAACTTCAGCGGTTTGGCAATGGGTTCATGCACCTGGCTATGAAGCATAAGGCTGCCATCGTGCCCGTCGGTGTGGTGGGCTGTGAAGAAACCATACCTGCCATCGCCAACATCAAACCTCTGGCCAAAGCCCTCGGGGTCCCTTATGTTCCTGTTGCCATGCCGGTAGTGTTGCCCGCCAAGGTTCACCTGAACTTCGGACCACCCATGTATTTCGATAACGCGGATCTTCAGGAAGACCAGATAGAAGAGCGCGTCGAACAGGTTAAAGCCGAAATAAACCGGCTGATCGACAAAGGACTGGAAGAAAGGAAAAGGGTGTTCTGATGAGTGCTCCAAAGACCAGGCAGTGTAAACCTAGAGTCCTGATAACAGGCGCCGCTGGCGCACTGGCAAAGCAGGTAATCGAGCGGCTTCGCAAAACCTGTGATCTGGTCGCCGTCGATGCGCGAATACAGGTTCCGCTCGGCGATGACATTCCCAGCTACTGCCTCGATTTCAACCACCGCAACTTTGAGGATCTCTTTCGCCGCTACCAGTTTGACGGGGTTATACATCTGGGCCGGATCCGCTCAAGCCAGCTCACCCGGATGCGGCGCTACAACGCCAATGTTCTGGGCACACAGAAGCTGCTGGACCTGAGCCACAAGTACAACATCCGGCGAATTGTCGTGCTGTCTACCTTCCATGTCTATGGTGCCATGGCATACAACCCCGCCCTGATCAACGAATCCGCCCCCATGAAAAGCGCGGGCCTGAGTGCAGATCTGATCGACTCGGTGGAACTGGAAAACCTGGCGAACATTTATCTGTGGCGCTTTCCGGAGCTGAACATTGCCATTCTCCGCCCCTGCAATATCGTAGGCCCGAGCGTGAGCAATACCATGAGCACCTTGCTTTCCAGTCAGCGCGCCCCGGTACTTGCCGGCTTTTCGCCCATGATGCAGTTTATCCACATTGACGATATGGCAGATGCCATCGTATTGGCTTACCAGAAGCCGGTCAGAGGAATATTCAATGTGGCGTCAGATGATTGGGTTGCTTACCAGCGGGCACTGGAGCTATGCGGCTGCACCCGGATCCCGGTCCCCTCTGTCCCGCCAGTATTGCCTCGTTTCTTGATGCGGGCACTGCGCATGCGAAGCTTTCCTGCCTACCTTATGGATTTTTTCAAATACCCCGTAATAATCGACGGCCGGGCCTTTGCGGAAGAATTCGGTTTCAGCCCCAAGCGGCCGCTGAAAGAAATCTTCCGGTTTTACCGGGATAATAAAACACCGCTATAGTTGCAGCTGCAGCTCCGGAACAAGCCGGAGTTGCACTGAGCTGCGGCCCGCCTCAAACTACAGCTATCCAAGGAACAGGCGGATTAGATGCTTCCAGATCTGAGCGTAATAAGCCACGGTGCGGCTGCAGTAGTATTTGCAATACTCGCGTTACTCGTGGGCACTCGCTATCTAAGGCGTGACATAGACCGGGCCCTGTTTGTTGCGGCACTGGTAACAACCCTGTGGGCCTCTGCTCTCGTTACTCAAAGTATTTGGGGAGAGCCGGCTTTTTTTATTCGATACCTCCTGGAACTTCTCCGCGATACTGCCTGGATTCTGCTTCTCTTCGCAATGCTGCGGGACACCTTCCGGCTAGGGCGCCTGAGCGGGCAAGTCAAGAAGTTCCTCGGCATCGCAACGATTACTGTACTCATCACCCTGCTGGCGCTCGGCAGCCTTGAATTTATTTTCGGCCTGGCACTGGTAGACGGAAAAACCAAGCTCATCGGCCAGATTGCGTTATCACTTCTTGGTTTGTCTCTGGTGGAGCAGATATGGCGCAACGCCCCCGCCTTCGGCCGGTCCAGCATGAAATATCTGTGCATCGGCACAGCTACCATATTCCTGTTTGACTTCTTCATGTACGCGGATGCGCTGTTATTCGGCACGATCGCTGATTCCTTCTGGAACGCCCGCGGTTTTGTAAATGCGGCACTGGTGCCACTGTTCGCTATAAACGTAGTTAACACCCGCAAACAACCCATCGATTTTCAGCTCTCACGTTCAGCCGTTTTCCATGTCGGCACACTGGTTCTGGCAGGCGCCTACCTTCTACTGCTTTCCATCAGTGGATATTACATACGAATTCTTGGTGGAAATTGGGGGGAGGCTCTTCAGGTCCTTCTATCCGCCGTGGCACTGGTTTTCCTGGCAACTCTTTTGCTTTCACGACGCATACGGGCAAAGCTGATGGTGCTCATCAGCCAGAACTTTTTCGACTATAAATACGATTACCGTGAAGAATGGCTGAAGATGACCAAAGAACTGTCGGATCTCAGCGATGAGCCTCCCCTTCCCCTTCGAGCAATCCGGATACTCACAGGCCTTGTAGAAAGTAACGCCGGCGCTATCTGGCTCAAAAGCGAACAGGGCTCATTCACCCTCAAAGAGTCCGCCAACCTGGCCACCCCCAAATACATGATCATCGATGAAGACTCGGATCTGGTGCGCTTCTTTTCCGAGAAAGAGTGGATTATCAATCTGGATGAGTACAGGGCGGACCCGGTGAGTTATAACCTGCTGGAAATCCCCGACGCGATTTCCAGCACTCCGGATGCCTGGCTGTTAATACCCCTGTACCTGGGCAATGAACTCTACGGTATTGCCATGATTGGCCAACCCTACGCCAGGGTCGATCTGAACTGGGAGAACTTCGACCTGATCAAAGTTGTGGCCCGCCAGACCTGCAATCTACTGGCGCAGGCAGATGCCCAGCACCGGTTATCACGAGCCATGCAATTCGAGGCGGTCAGCAAAGCCTCTGCGTTTATGGTCCACGACCTGAAAACAGTGATTGCCCAACTCTCTCTCTTAGTGAACAACGCTCAAAAACACCGGAACAACCCAGCGTTCGTTGATGACATGATTAAAACCACAGACCATGCAGTCAGCAAAATGACCAACCTGGTTGAGCATATACGTAAACCATCCGCAGGCGCCGATGATGACTCCAAAGCACTGGACCTGACCCGCCTCGTTACAAGCCTCCTGAAACACTACGATCGGCAGCAGCCGTTGCCAAGGCTTGAGGGTGATCCGCCGGAAATCACGATTAAAGCGGACCCCGAACAATTGCGGAGTGTTCTTGGGCACCTGATCCAGAACGCACAGGATGCGACACCTCCAGATGGAGAAGTTGCCCTTTCTCTTAAAATTGCCAAAGGGAACGTTGTGCTGTTTATTCAGGATACAGGTTGCGGCATGACAGAAGATTTCATCAGCAGCCGACTATTCAAACCCTTTGAAAGCACCAAAGGCCTTACTGGCATGGGCATTGGCGCCTATCAGGCCCGGGAATACATCCAAAAACTGGGTGGTACCGTTGATGCAACAAGCGAACCCGGCGTAGGTTCCTGCTTCTCCGTTAGAATTCCGCTGGTGGGCGATTCTTTTGCCAGCCCAACAGAACGAGAGGTTCGAACACCTAGTGAGAATGGAGCGAAGCGCTCAATTTCCGACGCGGAAGACCCGAAAGAAATCGCCAATTAAATGACAGCCCTCTACAACGGGCAAATCGATCATTGCAAAGTGTCAATGTTCAGTTAAGAATCATCAGTAGTGGAACACCCAAACAAAGGAATTGTTGCTGTTGTGACTAGACGACTGCTAATTGTAGAGGATGACCCGGGGCTTCAAAGCCAGATGCGCTGGTGTTTCAGCGAGGACCTGGAGGTGACAACCGCCTCAGACAGAGAAACAGCTCTCGCGGCGCTCAGACGGGAAGAGCCGGATGTAGTAACACTGGACCTGGGTCTGCCACCAGACCCGGGTGGTGCGACGGAAGGTTTTGCTCTTCTGGAAGAAATTCTGCGACTTTCTCCCATGACCAAAGTGATTGTGGTAACCGGCCGCGAAGACAAAGAAAACGCAGTCAGGGCCATCGGCATGGGCGCCTCCGATTTTTACCAGAAACCCCTGGATGCCGATATTCTTAATTTTGTGGTAAACAGAGCCTTCCGACTTGCGGAGCTGGAAAAGGAAAACCAGGCGCTCGCACACCAGGGCAACGGCACGAACATCAAGGGTATTATTGCGGCAAGCCCGCAAATGATGGCTGTATGCCGGACATTAGAGAAAGTCGCCCCCACTGATGTGACCACCCTTATCACGGGTGAAACCGGCACAGGCAAAGAAGTACTCGCCCGAGCCCTGCACGACCTGAGCCCTCGGGCTGGAAACGTCTTCGCAGCTATCAACTGTGCCGCCATTCCCGAAAACCTTCTTGAAAGCGAGTTGTTTGGCTTTGAAAAAGGCTCGTTTACCGGCGCGACCCAAGCCAAAAAAGGCAAAATTGAAAGCGCAAACGGCGGTACGCTCTTCCTTGATGAAATCGGCGATATGCCAATGCCCCTGCAAGCGAAGCTACTGCGCTTTCTGCAAGAACGTGTTGTCGACAGAGTGGGCTCAGTAAAACCAATACCCGTAGACGTGCGCGTGGTGTGCGCAACGCACCGCAATGTGCAGCAATTGATCGAAAGCGGAGATTTCCGGGAGGATCTTTACTACCGGATAAGCGAAATAACGCTGGATGTGCCATCTGTAAGGGAACGAGACGGGGATGCGCTGGTCATAGCCCAGTCCCTGCTCAAATCCCTCGGCAAAACAATGGACCGACAAAACCTCACCTTCTCCGAAGATGCCATTAACGCTATCAGCGGTTACGCCTGGCCCGGCAACGTCCGGGAAATGATCAACAAGGTAAAACGGGCCACTATCATGGCCGATGGCAAACGGATTACCAGTGAAGATCTTGAATTGCCGGGTAGCGACGAGCCAGGAGCATGCCACTTGAACCTTCGCCAGGTTCGCGAGCAGGCCGAGCGCAAAGCCATCATGCAAGCGTTGCAAACAAGCGGCTTCAACATGACGCAAGCCTCCCGGCTTTTGGGTGTGACACGCCCGACCCTTTACAACCTCACTGATAAATACAAAATCGACACCTCGGCAGAAGCTCCGGAAATCTAAGTTACTTTCCAGGCACCCGGTGGCAGCGAGCGGATCAAGGAGCAGATATACATGATCGCAAAGCAAACAACATTAAAAACATTTTCAAGGCTGGCGCTGGCGGGCAGCCTTCTACTCGCAGTGCCCCTGCTGACGGGTTGTAACAACAACACAGACTCGTCAGAAGCTATGTCACACGTTACCCGCGCAGAAACATACGCGGACCAGGGGCAGTTCCGCTCGGCCCTGCTTGAAGTCAAAAATGCCATCCAGAAAGACCCGAACGACGTGAAACACATCGTTCGCCT
The DNA here is from genome assembly GCF_030549045.1 of Marinobacter sp. 1_MG-2023. Taxonomy (NCBI): domain Bacteria; kingdom Pseudomonadati; phylum Pseudomonadota; class Gammaproteobacteria; order Pseudomonadales; family Marinobacteraceae; genus Marinobacter; species Marinobacter sp. 1_MG-2023. Next base: position 223,266 of record NZ_JAUOST010000004.1, read on the forward strand.
GGCTGATCTCTATCTACAGGTAGGCGCCGCGAAAGAAGCCGCCGAACTCCTCGCCCCCTGGATAGATGAAAAACCTGAAGCCGTGGCCCTCACTCTCGCTCGCGCCTATGTGGAACAGGGTAAACATCTTTCCGCAGTAGAAACCCTGGCGCTTCAAACACCCAGTTCCCCGGAAGACCAACTGGAAGCTTCTCTGATCCGGGCTGAGGCTTTGCGTAAATCCGGAGAACTCGCCGAAGCACTGGCGCTATATGACAACCTCGTCGCCAGTAACTCAGCCGACACAGAGGCGGTAACCGGTCTTCTTCAAACCCAACTCAACCTCGGCAATACACAACAGGCGGTAGAGACCGCAGACGGATGGCTAGCAGGAAATGAACAGGCGCCAGAAGTTCTATACTGGAAAGGCGTAGCTCAATATCAACAGAACCAACTGGAACAGGCAGCTGCTACTCTGACAGATGCCGTAGGGGTACTCCCCACATCCGACTTTTTCCTACCTATTCGCCGAAATGTGCTTGCCACGCTTTCCCGGGTTCTCACTGAGCAAGGCAAGATTACCGAAGCCCAGATCTATAACCGGATCTTGGCTGAAAATGTTAACACCGGTGCACGGGAGCAAGGTGAAGCCGTTATCGCAGCCCTTAAAGAGGGCAACTTTGAAGAGGCGAAAACGATCCTGCGGGACAGCCTCAAGCTGGACCCTGAAAACGAACAGGCAGCCATGCTGCTTGGAGCTATTTCTGCAGGCACCGGCGAACTTGAGGAAGGCGCTCAGCTGCTTAAGGAAAACCTGGACCCGGAAACAACACCTACCCAGTTCATCAGGGCCGCCACAATGGCTCAGATTGATACCGGAGACCGGGAAGCTGCCCTGAAAACACTGGATCGCGCCATAGAAGCCCGACCCAATGATAACGAACTTTTGGCCATGCATGGCATTCTGGCACTCAGCCTCCCAGGCCACGAGAACGACGGTATTGCCAGCCTCAGCAAGGCCATTAGCAATCAGCCAGAGCGCGTGCGCCTGCGGCTCGCGCTGGCAAGGCATTACCTCCAGAACAACCAGGCCGAGCAGGCACTAGGCCAGTTGCGAATGGCCTTTACCGCCAACCCTGCAGACTGGGCCACCACCAGCACCTATATGAATGTGCTGATCCAGCAAGGTGAAAAGCAGGAAGCCGGCGAAATCCGTGACTCTTTAATTAACGGTTACGGCGACCAGCCAAGGGCCGTTTTACTGGCAAGCCTTGCAGATGCCAAGCTGGGTAACCCCGATCAAGCCGCAGCACGACTAGAAAAACTGGTTAAGGATAGCCCCCAATTACAGGCGCCCAAAGTTGCACTCGCGAGCCTTTATGCACAATCCGGCAAACGTGAAAGTGCAGTTAACCTGTTGGTAGACGCCGCCACCATAACTCCGGATGTTATCCGTCCCCTTCAGCAGGCAGGCCAAATCTATACGCTGGATCATACGATAGGTGAGGCCAAGACCTGGCTCACTGGTGTCGCCAAAGACCACCCGGAACTGAAACAGAACACGGATACGCTGACCGCCCTGATTGATATCAACCAGGGCCAACTGACAGAGGCGAGAGCAACTCTGTCACCATTGAAGGATTCAGACTCCGCAACGGTAAAACGCGCATATGCCCAGTTGCTCGTTGCTGAAGCACGGGCCGCCGCGAACGATAAGGAATGGACTGAAGCAAGGGCTAAAGCTGCCGAAGCCATTGCTCTTGAGCCAGAGAACCTCAGGTTTGCACTATTACCCGTGGGAATTGCAGAGGTAGAAGGTAAAACAGAAGAGGCCATCTCAGCACTGGAAGCGGTTGAGAAAACCTTCGGAGAAGTGACTGCAACCAGACTTTCCCGGGCCAAGTTGCTTCAGCAACAGCAGGGCTCAGAAGCTGCTTATGAATACCTTTCTGAAAGCTGGCAAGCCACTAAAGACGTCCAACTGATGCCCGCCCTACTTGGGCTGGCACAAACCGAAGCCCCTGACGCCGTCGACAGCCTCACAGAAAGCTGGCTTAACGAAACCCCGCAAAGCCTTGCAGCGCACATGGCGAGAGCTGAGTGGCTGATGTCCAATAACCAGGAAACTGCAGCAGCGAACCACTATGAGCAAATTCTTGCACAACAGCCAAACAACGTGGCTACGCTGAACAATATGGCCTGGGTGCTGCGCGAGAAAAACTCCGACCGCGCACTGAATCTCGCACGGCAGGCAAGTGAGCTGGCACCCAACAGCCCTGCTGTTCTGGATACATATGGGTGGGTGCTCCACCTGAACGGCATGCACGCAGAAGCCAAAACCGCTATAGAAAAGGCGCTTTCCCTTGCGCCGGGGAATGCGGAGATATCGGCACACCTTGATACCGTGAAGAAGTCGTTGTAACAAACTTTATCTACAACATTCAAGAACACAAAAAACAAAGGTCTGAAATGTAAACATTTCAGACCTTTGTTTATTTTAGTGTCGATCCTCTTTACAGTACCGCTAAATACCTACCAGAATAACTTTATAAATCAACATCTTGTTGTATTGGCATGATTATAGCTTAACTGTAAAGTAGGTTAGAAACCATTCTGACTGAACGCCAAACCATTCGCGAGGATGGGACGGAAAGCCAAGGATCTCAAACAAAAAGAGACAGCCTGGCTGCGAAGGAACGTCAACAAAGATCGGAGAAATCGATATGGAATTTAAACGCTTGGTCCTCGCGGCAGGTCTCATTGCTTTTGCAGGCTCTGCTAGCGCACTCACACAGATCAATGGCAACAGCCTTCAAAATGGCCTTAACAGTGCTTCTCAGGGCGGAACGTTCAACCAAGACGTCACTACTGACCAGTACTCGCCATCAGATGTGTGGACACTGGACGCAGTCAGCGCAGGCAACGCCCTCATGATGTTCGAAGTCGCAGGATTTGCCACTTCAAATACACTGGGTATTTACGATCTGTATTCCGGCGCAACGCTTGAGCTTTTCTCAGGCAGCGCTGCAACCGGCGATACTGCTCGCCTCCAACAGATTGGTAGCACGTTCAAAGCCACTTACTTCGATGAAATCGGTGACTATGCGGGGCAGAACAGCTCTACATTTAACAGCTCGAACTTTGGCTTCTATTTAACAACTCCGCAAAATAACACCTTCTACTCTCAATCTGCGCTAAACGGCGATTCAGACAACAACGGTGTTAATGATAACCACATGGTTACCTATCGTGGAGATGGCTCCCTGAACATGGATCCGAATGGCGACGGTAATTTTAAGTCATTCACTTCCAACAATTTTATTCTTGCGTGGGAAGATCTCGTGCTGAGTGGTTCTGATCGGGACTATTCAGATATGGTCGTTATGGTTGAGTCCTTCCTTCCGGTACCTGAGCCCGGCACCCTGGCCCTTCTCGGCCTCGGCCTTGCAGGTCTTGGTGCAGCTCGCCGTCGTCAGAAAGCCTGATTTCGGTTGATTAATAAGAAAGCCAGCTTCGGCTGGCTTTTTTTTGTTCTGAATTTGAGTTTTATGTAAACGAAATACACAGTATCCTGTCGGTTGATAAGCAGTCTGGACGGACAAACAATGTTAAGGAAAACGTTAGACAATTTACCTCTCTCCAGGCCTTATCTAATCGTTACAGCGATTGCGGTCCTTATTTTCTATCCCACCTGGGCCAGACTCGCAGAAGCCTGGCTTGAGTTTGAACAGGTTTTGGCACACGGCCTTGCAACAGCCATTATCTTTCTTGGCCTTTTGCTGATCCATCCGCCCGGGCAAATCGACCGCCAAGCACCGCTCAAACCCTACCATCTTGCCGGCGCAGTTTTGTTAATTGTGACAACGCTGGTTTGGGGGTTACTGGAACTGGTTCGCATAGACACCCTGGCCTACCTGTTGCTACCTGCGGGCCTGTTCGCAACTGCCTGGGCACTGTTAGGGTTCCCCAGAACTCTGAAGTTTCTTCCCTACATTCTCCTTCTCTCACTTTCACTGCCAATATGGGCAGATGTGGTGCCGGCCCTTGTAGACCTTGCAAGTATTGTTGTCGGAACCTGGGTTGGCTGGTTCGGTATGACAGCCCTTATTGAAGGTAACAGCATCACCCTGCCCTACGGTCGCCTTCTCATTGCCGACGGCTGCTCGGGGATACGCTATTTTGCGATTGCCATCCTGCTGGCCATGATGACATCAATACTTAACGACTACCGCTGGCGCGGCTGGCTGATCACTTTGTTGAGCGCCGCCTTAATTGGCCTGGTCGCAAACTGGGTTCGCATAACCATCCTGGTCGTCGTTGCTTACGAAACCGACATGCAAAGCGAGATAATTGCGGACCATGAAACCATGGGCTGGATGGTGTTTGGGGCTTTCATCCTTCCGGCACTCTACTTTTCACCGGTTCGCAGGCGCGCAGCAAAGCAAAGCGTTCTTGTCAGCGGCGACACCGTGTACAGGAAAGGCATTATTGCGATTGTAGCCGCTGTTGTTCTTGGCCCGATTGCACTCGTAATCGCTCAAAACACAGCAAGCCAAAAACCAGCATGGACAATCAACCTTCCAGACTTCGAGCAAGTCCAACCTGAGAAAATGCCCTTACCGATGGCTCTTCCCAGAGATCTTGATGAGCAAGTCTGGTACTCCGCCAACACCTGGATATCATTCGCACAGAGCCACAAAAAGAGTGCTGATGAAAAACTCGTGCCCTACCTACCGCAGTTGTTTGATAATTCCATTTGGCACATTGAAGAACAACCGGAACCAGGTCTCCGTGTATATCGCAACATCCTCACCAGGAATAAGGTACTGGTAGCTCAATGGTATAAGGTGGGCTCGCGCACAAGTTGGAGCTATCGCAACGCCAAGCTATTGCAGATACCTGCGGCACTTGCAGGTGAAACACGATTTGCATTGATCACCATTCAGGCATTCTGCGGCCCCCGGGATTGCGCAGAGGTGCTGCCTCGAATGCGCACAACAGTAACTTCAGTTGAGAACCAGTTTTAATGAAACCTTCACATCAGGTTAAAAAACAACCAATTTAACATTATTTAACAAAATTACACTTAGCCAAATTCTTCTGATTTCGCTCCAACTAATTGTTTGCACGCCCATTCTTTTAGGTAAGGTGTTTTCACGCCCTTAACTATACGACATATTTTGTCAACCCTTTCTCGATTAAAATCGTCGCCTCTAATGAACACTACGACACAGAATCTGATTACGTGTTCGTAAAGTCACCAATACAATTTGGAAGCGCCAGTGAACCGCACCTCAACCGAGTCTGCAATTGCCGAATGGGTCACTATTCTTGGTGAGCCCGCAGTCATTACGGCTCGTGCAGCAGACTTTGGTATTTCGACAATCGGAACAAAGCGCTCTATTCCGGCTGTGCTCCGACCAGAAAACCAGGAACAAGTTGCAGCGGTTCTTCAGGTAGCGCAAAAGTGGCAAGTCGCAGTTTACCCCGTAAGTACAGGCAATAACTGGGGCTATGGAAGTGCAAACCCGGTCGAAAACGGCTGCGTTATTCTTGATCTTAGCCGGCTCAATCGCATTTCCGGTTTCGACCCAGAATTGGGTGTAGTCACAGTCGAGCCAGGTGTAACCCAGGGCGCTCTCAGAGAATTCCTTGATAGTCATGACGGCAACTACCTGGTCCCGGTAACCGGAGCGGGCCCCACCTGCAGCATTCTTGGCAACGCGCTTGAACGGGGTTATGGCATCACACCGATTACGGACCATTTTGCAGCGGTAACAAGAATAGAAGCAGTCCTTCCCGACGGCTCCCTTTATCGGACGCCGCTCAGCGAACTTGGCGGTGCGGAAGTCGACGGGCTTTTCAAGTGGGGGCTAGGCCCTTATCTCGATGGACTTTTCAGTCAGGGAAATTTCGGCGTTGTGGTGAACATGACGATTGCTCTTGCACCAGTTCCCGACACAGTGACCGCATTTTTCTTTTCGACGAAAGAAGACGAAAAACTGGAAGCCCTCGTACCGGCAGTCCGGGAGGTATTGCGAGCACTCGGAGGTTCGGTTGTGGCAATTAATCTGCTCAACAGCCAGCGCATGCTCTCGATGATGACACCCTTCCCCGAAGACAAGGCCGTTGACGGTGTGCTCCCGGCTCACGAAGTTGAAAGTCTTGCCAACCGCCATGGCGTTCCAGCGTGGAGTGGAGTTGGCGCGATTTACGCCTCAAAGGAAGTAGCCCGGGCGGCCAGACGCACGCTACGGCGACTTCTCGGGCCGGCTACCGACCGACTCATTTTTATCAATCAGCGCAAAGTTGAGATGGCAAGAACATTTGCCCGCGTAATGCCTGGCGGACTGGGCACACGAGTTAAAGGCATGGCCGATACGCTCGCGGGCGCCCTGGAAATCATGCACGGCACCCCTAATGATGTGGCTTTGGCACTGGCATATTGGCGTTCGGGCGCCCTGCCCGCTCCCGGGCAACCCAAAAATCCCGCTCGGGACGGCTGTGGGCTTATATGGTTCGCACCTCTGGTTCCAATACGGAGCAATGACGCTCGCCGCTATATCCAAATGGTTGAAAGAGTGTGCCCCCAGTACGGTGTCAATCCCCTCATTACATTGACAACCGTAAACGATCGCTGCTTTGACTCCACCGTTCCGCTGCTTTTTGATCGAAATGACACGGAAGCAACTGCGCGGGCCAACGATTGCTATCGCGCACTATACGCCGCCGGACAGCGGGAAGGTTTTCTGCCCTACCGCCTTAATATCGACGCCATGGACATTCTTAATACCGGTGGCTCTGTTTACTCTGGACTGACCAGCAAACTGAAAGCTGCCGTCGACCCTAATTTCATCCTGGCACCCGGACGTTACGTGCCCAGGGTAAAGCGTTCCGAGGTCTGATTGCTGTTACCTCGACACACCCGTAGCAAGCCGCCTGTCTATTTTAAAACGGCACTACTTTTTCGGCATAAAAGCCCATGGACCGGGAAAGAATGAGGATTTTAAAATGAACTCAGGGTTTACTCATCAACTTAAAGCAGAAATAACTAACAACAACCTGCCCCAGACCGATGTCAGTAGCATTTTTAACTCGGTGTTCAACGTCCAACTGGCGACGTCACCAGAGACTATTAACGAAGTTTTCGAGCTGCGCTACCAGGTTTATTGCATCGACCGCCCATTCGAGGACCCAAATTGCTTCGCGGATAAACGCGAACATGATGATTATGATCCCCGATCTACACACGCTCTGATTCGTCACAAAATGACAGGCGACAGCGTTGCTGCCGTTCGCCTCGTTATGGCCGGCGAAAATCCCGAACAGGCCGATTTTCCCATGGAAGGCCCCTGTTTTCACCGTATGGACCAGGCCGCACAGGAAGCACTTGCAGAGGCGCCCCGCCAACAGATCGCAGAAATATCACGAATGGCGGTCAGCCGGGAGTTTCGTCGGCGACTCACGGAGGAGAAATCAGTCTCCGGCATCAGTGCGCCCGCATACTACAGCGATTCGGAAAATGGCAAACGCGCCATGCCCTATATCAGCCTCGGGCTTTTTTGCGCAATTCTCCAGATGTCGGTCAAACACGGCATAACCCACTGGATGGCCGTCATGGAACCTGCACAGCTGCGCCTGTTAAAGCGGTTTGGTGTGGAGTTCGATCACGTGGGGCCCGTAATGGAATATCACGGCAGCCGCCGTCCGGCCTTCACCGAAGCCGCATCGCTGATTGAAGGCATGAGGAATCGCCGGCCGGATGTGTGGTCTCTGGTTACTGACGGTGGACGGTATTTGCCGCCAAAACCTGACACCGACTACAAGCTAAACGCCAGACAGGTTGCGTAATTTCATCCTGCATCATTAAAAAAGCCCCGCCTCTTAGCGGGGCTTTTTTACATTATGCCTTTGCTGCTTTTCTTCTACGTGACAGACCAAGGCCAGCGAGACCCATACCCAGCAGAGCCAAAGTGCCTGGCTCAGGTACCATCTCTACGGCTGTAATGCGGAACTTAGTCTGGAAGTTGGTAACAGCATTCTCTGCCGTCACAAGCCCCACACAGCCGTTTGGAGCACCCGCTGCTGCGCAGCTATCGTTACCCAAGGCCGTCAGGTTAGCCAGGTTCAGAAACAACGAGTAGGTGTAGCCGCTATAATCGAACTCGGATTTGAATTCATAGCTGCCATCCAAAAGGAGATCAGCACCGCTCACGTCCGCAATGGTGAAAATGTCAGCACAGGGAGCGCCGATTGGCTCGACACATGCTCCACCATTAGGTGTTTCTGTGAAGAAGCTCGCAAACGTCGTATCGGCCGCTGGAAGCGAAGGAGCTGCGGGGCTGAATGGAGTCAATGTGAGGGTAGAAATCAAGTCAAAGCTGCTCAACGCTGTGCCCGCAGCGGGAAGAACGTTATTGGTATGGGTGAATACCCCACCATTTACGTAACCTCCATCAGTGATTAAACCGCTTGGCGCACTGGCGCTCGAAATCCCGACAGATGATTGAGGTCCCGCCCCAACGCCCCACGAGAGAAGATTAGTGCCTTCGCCGGAAACAGAGCCGGTTCCGCCAGTGTCAGAAATGTTATCGAACACACTTTCGACGTTAAAGCCCCAATCGGTAACCAAAGCAGCGCTGGCTGACTGCGCACCTAATGCAAAAGGTATGACTAGGGATGATAAAAGCGTTCTTTTTAAGGATTTGTTCATTGTGTTCTCTCCTTGAAGGTGGACGCTGACAGCTGAAACTCAGATCAGTCGATCAACGCTGAGGAGTAAACAGCATCATCCATGCCACGTGGTTAAAATGGTTACCTATCAACAACGTAAAATAATGTTAAATCGAAAATTAACGGATACGTAGGTAAAAGTGTAAACATCTTCGACGTTAAAGAAATGTATATACCCCGCCTTGAGCGGCATGTTCTTTTTAGTGGTGCATTCAAAAGGGCACGTCAGAACGAAAACGAACTAAAATACTGTTCATTACTCATTCCAGGATTAATAACTTACTTTAACGGCTGATTAAGCCCAGCGGGCGTAAATTATGCTGACGCCCCAAGGGTAACGATTGGGCTTATCTCAAAGCTCCTATCTCTGTTAAGACAGTTACCTGAAAATTGTCAGCTCCCTAAATTGGAGACTCTAAAAAATGTCGCTTTATGTTACTGCGGAGGCGAACTATCCTAGGCAGCAAACAGGGAGTTAGGCAGTAGGAAGAGCTATGGAAAAAATATCCATCCGATTAGAAGCAAAAAACGGCATCAAACGCGTTTCTGAACCAGTAGGGCTTGGTATTCCTCTGCCCAAGGGGGCCATACAAACGCCTCACCAGCTTTCACTTATGGACGACCAGCAACCTGTCTGTGCTCAGCTTGAACCTCTGGCTCACTGGCCAGACGGCAGCATCCGGTGGGTTCATGCCAGTTTTTTGATCAGCCTGGATGCCGGCAGTGCAAAAGAGTTAAACCTTGCCAAAACAGAGCTACCCTCCTCCCCTGACCCAGAACCCTATTTTAATCAGACGCTTGACGGCCTTGTGGTACAAACACCCGTTGGCTCCGTCTATTTAAAGCCCGACACCCTAGCGTGGCGCTTCAATAGTACCGGTAGTGAAAGTTTTTACTCGAAAGTAACTCTGCGTGATGAAACGGGCGCACCCTGCTCTGCAAAAGCAGATTCCACGTGGGAAATTGCAAAGAAAGGCCCCGTCTTCGTCACCGCCCGTATAAAAGGCCAATGGCAAACGCAGAATAACGACCTGTTGGCACAATTCGATTGTGAACTTCGTATTTTCCTGGAAACCGGTCTCATTCAGGTAGAACTCACAACCCATAACCCCAAACGTGCGCGACATTCCGGCGGTTTGTGGGACCTGGGAGATGCGGGTTCAGTGTACTTTCAGGAACTTGCCGTCGAAACAACGCTGTCAGCTGAGATTCTGGCCCAGGTAACTCCCCAGGCGACCGATAAAACCTCTGACGTATTTCATCTGCCGGAGTTCAACCTCTACCAGGATTCCAGCGGAGGCAGGAACTGGCAAAGCCGCAACCATATAAACCGCAATGGTGAAGTGAGCACTCAATTCTGTGGATACAGGCTATCAAGCCCCGACAGTCTGGTACATGAAGGCAAACGTGCTGATCCACTGGTTAGCATTGATTATGATGGCGGGCATCTGGCATTGGCTATACCAGACTTCTGGCAGAATTTTCCAACGAGTATCCGCAAAGAAGAAAACACGCTAACAATCGGGCTGTTCCCGAAAGATGCAAAGAATGCCTATGAGTTACAGGGTGGAGAACAGAAAACTCTGCACTTCCTGATGGATCACAATGCCAGTAATAGCATCCCTGCAACTGCCTATGCACCGCTTGTACCTGTGCTTACTCCCGAATGCTATGAGCAGGCAGACGTTTTCCCCTGGTTCAAAGCCAATGTTCATCCGGGGGTAATTGATGAACTCATAGCGGAAGGGCTAGACGGCGACTCTAACTTTTTCGCGAAAAGAGAGGTTATTGACGAATTTGGCTGGCGAAATTTTGGCGATATTTTCGCGGACCATGAATCTCTTTACCAAGCTGAAGGCGAGCTACCCTTCATATCTCACTACAATAACCAGTACGACCCACTGTATGGTTTCGCAAGGCAATTTGCCCTCACCGGCGATAAGCGCTGGTTTCGCTTGATGGATGATCTGGCACGGCACGTGACAGATATAGATATCTACCATACTGAAGAAGACAGAAGCGAATACAACAACGGGCTTTTCTGGCATACAGACCACTACCTTGATGCCTATACCGCAACACATCGAACGTTTTCGAGGTTCAACGATTCCAGCTCAACCCCCGGACAAACCGGCGGTGGCCCAGCTGAAGAGCATTGTTATTCAACGGGCCTCCTCTACCATCATTACCTCACAGGGAATGAAAAGTCCCGCCAGGCCGTGTTTGAGCTTGCTCGTTGGATGACAGCACTTCATGAAGGCCAAGGCGGCTTTCTTGAACAGATGCTTGCCTTGAAGAAACGCGAAGTTCCCGCCTTGAAAAAGATTATTCGTGGTGAAACCGTATCAACCCATAGATATGGCTTCAATCGCGGTACCGGCAATTACCTCAATACCCTCCTGGATGCCTGGATTCTCGATGAGAAGGAATCATGGCTTCAACAGGCCGAAGCAGTTATCCGGAAAACAATCCACCCTCTGGATGTGATAGAAAACCGGGATTTGCTCGATGTTGAAAACAGGTGGTCTTATCTCGTACTCCTTGCGGCTCTTTTTCGCTATCTCTATTTAAAACTTCAGATCGGTAGTTACGACGAGCAATACGACTACACTAAAGAATCGGTGCTACGTTACACCCATTGGATGCTTAGCAATGAGCGCCCGTTTATGGAGGACAAGAGTCAGCTTGAATTTCCGAATGACACCTGGGTAGCCCAGGACGTACGAAAAGCCATGCTTATGTTCCAGGCCTCTGAACTCGACCACGAAAACGCCGAGCAGTATCGGAAACAGGGCCAGAAGTGGTTGCAGGAGCATACTGAAACACTTAAACACAGCAAAGAGCGTCATTTTTCCAGAATACTCATCATTCTGATGCAGAATTACGGCCCTCAATTAGCAGCCTCTTCAAGCGACTCAACGAATAATCCTGCTGCGCCGGCACAACACCATTGGACGCCTCCGGTTCTCACATGGAGACTACTCTTCTCACGCATTGGCGGGCGGGCACTTCGGGCCCTGGTTACATTTCGGCCCTCCCGCGAAAAGAGCTGGTTAAACACGCGACTGGACCGACACTGAACATGCGCCATACATTAAAAAGAACCATCAAAAACCTCTTTCTTTTACTGGCCGTGCCATTCTATGGCCTGTACCTGCTTCTCAGTTTGCTGGGCAACCCGGACGGTACATTCCAGACCTTCTCTCAATTACTCAGTCTGATTCCAGGGAAAACCGGAATTTACCTTCGGGCGGCATTTTACCGGCTCGCCTGCCCGGAAACCTCAGACGACATTCTCGTAGGATTTCTGACCGTCTTTTCCCACCGCGATACGTCTATCCACAAAGGGGTGTACATCGGCCCTCAATGCAATATTGGAAAATGTACCATTGGAGAGAACACACTCCTGGGTAGTGGTGTGCACATACTGAGCGGTAACGAGCAGCATAACTTTAGCGACTCCCAAACGCCCATTCAGCAACAGGGAGGCAAATATACGAAAGTTAAAATTGGCGAGGATTGCTGGATTGGAAACTGCGCCATAGTAATGGCCGATGTTAGTGACAAATCTATAGTTGCTGCGGGATCTGTATTGACTCGGCCCATAGCGGAATTCGGGGTTATTTGGGGCGGAAACCCAGCTGCCAGAATCAGCTCAAGAACTAAGGAAAGTAACAAATGTTGAAGCCAAACTCATTTCTGGTGACCATTGGAACTAGTGATCATAAACGCTCTGAATCAACGGGCCCTCGTTCTCTGGCTTTACTTCAGGTGGAGGGTGCCAACCCTTTCTATATCCGTCACCAACTCGGGGAATCCGGAGACTTCAAACTGTTCTTTGGTGAAAGAAAGGACAGCGAAACTGTTAACTTCAACTCCCCGGTCAACGGTACATCTGTAACCTACTCGGTCGCCAACCAAAAAGTGATTGTAAGGACAGATCTGGCCGGCGCGGAACCTGTCTACTACCGCGTTAGTGATTCTACAATCAAGCTATCCAACCGCCTGGACAACCTGATCGAAACCAATGATCAGCCGGACTGGGATGCCATTCACTGCTACCTTGCATTTGGCTATACATTGAGGGAAACCACCTTTTTAAAACGCATTCGGCAGACACTTCCTAACCAAAAAATGGAGGTAAGTGCAGACACCCTGGATATTACAACACAGTTGTCCGATGAGACTACGCGCATACCAAACGGGGAAACGCTGCCTGAGAATGGGAAAAAATTTGCTGAAATGCTGAGCAGCATCATGCAAACCTATAAGCCCATGGCTTTGATGATGTCAGCAGGGTGGGATTCCAGAACGCTTTTAGCTCCGCGACACTCACCGATAACGGCTGCCTATACCCATGGGGATATCTCCAGTCGCGAAAGCACCATTGCAAAAAAACTATCAGGTACTTTGCGGACGGATCATTATTTTAAAGATGTCAAAGGGATGGTAATAAATACAGATTTGCTCGATGAAATGCTTGCACTTCATGGCCACTGCCTTTGGCCAATATGGCACCTGTCCAGCAAACTTATATCGGACAAGTTTTTCCTACCCATCACCAGTGGGGTTATAGGTGCACGGTTAGGAGGCCACAATGGCTTCCCCACCGTTGGAAGCCGCTTCCAGAAAACTTTTAATTCGTTACACCTGATTAGTCCGAAAATAGTTTCAAAAGAAAAGATAATTAACGACATTAAGAAAAGTATGACGGCACCCGAGCAGTTCTGGTTTACCAGCGAAAAGGGTCAGCGACTATTTAGTAAAACGGCTACAAGCATAACTAAAAGTCTCCATGGCACACTCGATAATTACTTGGAAACGACTGACGACTTTTCCTTTGCAATCGAGAAGTTCAACTATGACCATGTAAGCCGCCAGTACATGATGAAGCAGCCGAGTATGGCTAAACCGTTTCAGGGTTACTACTCGCCTCTTAGCCATCCGGATCTACTAAAACTGGCCTACAATACTCCTTTCAAACAACGGATCCAAAACAGATTAACCCAAAGCGTAATTTCTGAGCTAAATGCTGACCTATTAGAATTCCCCATGGCCGCTACTTTGGCAAAAGCGAAGCGCCCCATAGTCATTCAAGAGCTATCAAGAGTTCTACGAATAGTTTTTGAAAAGACATTCTTCAAGTTAAAGAGAAATCGCCCTAACCTTGGATGGTTTAACTACGAACATCTTTATACTGGAAATTTTTTCAAAACCACTACAGATTCGCTAAAATCCGACATCTGGTCTAAAGAACGGATGATAAAGACAATAGCTTCGAATCAAAAAAATGGCATAGATGCCGGATCTACAATGGATATGGTCTGCAAGATTAAAACCGTAGATTACTATCTAACCGCGAGCAGAAAAAATACGGAAAATGGGGATGCAATTCACGATGAAAATCGCTGAAAAAATTTACTTCCGCAGCCCCACTCTGCTTCAAAATCTGCTGATATCCGCTTATGGATACAAGCTTTATCAAAAGCGATACAAAGGCTTATATCATGAGCTGCGCAAAGAGCTTGAAGACATCAAGGGATTCAGCACACCAGAAACAAAAGCATTTCAGGACGAGCGTCTGCACCAGATGGTGACCTATTGCGCAAGCCAGGTCCCCTACTATCAGAAACTCTTCGCCGAGTACGGGGTACGCTCAAACGACATTACCGCGATAGAAGACCTGCAAAAAATACCCGTCCTGAACAAGCAGACGATACTGGAACAGAGTCATAATTTTCGACCAAAAGAGCCGATAAAACCTTTTATGGTTCAGCATACAAGCGGCAGCACTGGTACACCGCTGGCACTCGATGTTGATGAACGCACTTACAAACTGGCTATGGCGTTACTGGTGGATCATGAAGAAGCTCATGGTATTCCCTTTGGCGCTAAACGAGCCACCTTCGCAGGAAGAATGCTCAAACCCGCTGACGACATGAATCCACCTTTTTCGCGCTTTAACCGGGCGGAAAACCAGAGACTTTTTTCCAGCTACCACATTAACGAACATACGTTTCCCCACTATAAGAAGGAGCTGGACAGGTTTCAGCCTCAAGAACTTATCGGCTATCCATCAGCAATCTATGATCTTGCGACCCATTATCAAAGATCCAGTTCAACGCCAGGCTTTCAAGCAAAGGCAATCATTACCAACTCCGAGACGCTCCTTCAATGGCAGCGGCAAAAAATTGAATCCGTGTTCGGCTGCAGGATTTTTGACTACTACGGAACCGCCGAATACGTGATATTTGCAGGCCAGGACGAGACAGGAATCTATAAGCCGAACCCGATAATAGGCATTACAGAGGTTGAAGCAGGTGCCGATTCCGTCGATACGGGCAGATTACTTGCGACCACTTTGGCCAACAAACAAATGCCATTGCTCAGGTACAACCTTGGCGACACGGCAACCTTATCAGATCCAACCTTACCAACCACCGGCACACCGGGGCTGAAATCTGTCAACGGGAGGGTCGACGATTACATTGAAACCAGCGATGGGCGACTAATAGGACGTATTGACCATATTTTTAAAGGTGTTGATGGCATTCAGGAGGCGCAGGTTGTTCAAAAACAGCCTGGCTCTGCCACCATCAGGCTAGTGAAAGATTCAATGGCTGTCTTTAATGAAAGCATCCTTGTTTCCAACTGCAAACAAAGACTTGGAGACGACTTTCGCGTTACTGTTGAGCATGTACAAAAAATTCCACGTGGTCGTAATGGGAAATTCCGCTCGGTGATTAAAGAAACATGAATGAACTAACGAAAACAGAGACCTCTTCGCCCTATTTTTCAATAGTGATACCGGCCTATAACGAAGAAGAACACATCGGCTCATGCCTTAAGTCTATTCTGGAGTCCAACTACGACAGCAATGGGTATGAGGTTATCGTTGTCGACAACGGATCTCAAGACCGGACTCGTGAAATTGCTCTTAACACCGGCCAGGTAAAGGTACTTGAGCTCCCGGAGGGAAATGTTGGGGCTGTACGGAATTACGGTGCGACTATGGCCCTTGGTGAGATCCTTGTTTTCATTGACGCTGATTGCCTTTTGGACAAAGACTGGCTAAATAGGGCCGAGCAGTTAATTAAAGAAAAGCCGAACTGTGCGTATGGGGGTGGTATCAGGCTCCCCACGAACGCAACATGGATTGAAAAATTTTGGCTGCTGGAGTACAAAGGCCGACCGAACTTGCCGAAGCATTTAATTGGCGCAAGCACACTCATACCAAAAAAACTCTTTTTCAGCATAAATGGTTTTAATGAGCGAGTATCTTCTGGCGAAGATACCGAGCTACATAACTGCCTGACATTTCAGGGTGCAACTATCATTTTCAACAATTCACTGACAGTCACTCATCTTGGCAATGCCAAAACCTCCATGCAATTTATCAAGCGCCAAATTTGGCATGCAGAATATTACTCGAAAAACACTATTCAATCCATAAAAGATCCCATATTTATAGCAGCACTAACCTTCTTAACATTGCCTACCTTCATTACAGCTCTACTTTTTCTAGGCGAAAGTTCAACCATAATTATCTATTCTATACTATCCTGGCTTCTCATTCCCGCCGTGCTATCTTGCAAGCGAATATTTCGCGCTAAACAATTCGTTATGGGATTAAATGATATATGCAAAATATACTACCTAGATTTTATATACCTGACAGGGCGAAGCTTAGGAATTTTAAAAATAATAGTAAACAGAAAAAAATATAAAAAATAAATTTAAGAATAAATCTCTCAGTGCAATAAAACACCCTCTGGTGGGTTAGGCGCATTTGATTTATGCCCCAAAAGCTCTTCAGGAATCCCGTCCAATACCAGGACGTCATCAATTGCGTACCATTCCTCATAACGGAGATCGTTGTGATACGCCTGAAAATAGTCATTACCTCCGATTCCGATGGTATTCCATTTCACCATGTCGAACCCTTCTCTAACCCAAGGAATCGAGGTGGCATGCAAAATTCGTTTGTTATCTATCCACTGCATCAACTCCCCATCAGCCGCACCAGGCGCACTGTTCATTTTGACGTAAAATGCTACTTTAACCCACTGTTCTTCTGTTCCAAAAACTTGATCCAATGAAACTGGCCCTCCTCCAATTACTCCACCATCTTTAAAATTCGAAAGAAGCGACGTACCCCCATTAACAGCTTGGCCATTTAAAGAGGCAGTAGTATAGGAAAGCGAAACGTCACCCGTTTTAAGAATTTTCGAGGGCAATCCTTTAATATAATCTGCAATATCATTATCACCTCGAGCTAGATATGCTTGAAAATTTCTTAATCCATATCCAGTAGACGCTCCACCAGAAACATCCCAATTAAAGCTCGGTTTGTTTTCATCACCAAAATAATCGAATATTGCTGATTCATCACCATTGAAGTGGTATATACGGAAAATCTTAGACTGACCCAACTGCTCTTCATAATAGGTACGAACCATTTCATTTGAAAAGGTTATCCAAAACTCAACATATAATTCATCATACCCGTTAGGGAAATACTTCAACAAAACACTATCCGAATTGAATTGACTCCACCCCGGGTTATATGACTCCCTCCAGTTGACATGTGATTTCCCCGTTCCCCCTCTTGCCATTTCAGCGTTTTTAGCAAGAATTTCACCAACTGCGTGCCTATCCTCATGACTAGTTGCGGGGGACCAAATTGGACGAGATGTACCAGCGTACCAGTCGCCCGGGACAGAAAGATTGTCCAGTTGGTTCTTAGACTTGTATATTTCGTCCGAAGTCCAGTCCGGCAAATCATTAAAATTTTCGGAAAATATAGTTTCGCTAGCTAATGAAAATGGCGTAAATGCTAAATAAATCATCAGTATAGCTAGTTTTCTTTCGAAAAGAGTAACTACTAGCATGGAATTCCCCCCAATTAAATTTTATAGTACCAAGCATAGTACGAAACTAAAGCATTTAGAGTGATTTATTACAACAGAAAGATAACGGCATGTTAATTTCGTTAGACTATTGTAATGAAACGAATTAGGGAGTTGAAACTAATATTCGTTCAATCGCCAACTCCCTGAAAATTCAGACATATTAACCTATTCTCCAAATTGGGCTCTCTATCTCCTTTAGCTGCAACTCGATCATCCGAGCACGCCAAACCCTTTTGTCCTAAACTTCCGATCGAGAATCCCGGGACTACCTTAAGATTCTCATCGACTAATTGGTTAACGCTTCGTCGAATAGTGACCTCTCCGATCCGGAGGCACACCGCCAATTTGGTATCTTGTGTCCCACGCTAACGCTAAATTGGACATTCACCGTTTGGGTTTAGAAGAATGAAATCTTTGCTTTCTGGTAAACCAACACATCGTTTATGTGTGGCAGACTTACTCAACTATATTAATCCACGGAACGTTAAACCACTATACTGGACCACTACAATGATGGAGATGGAGATCAATGGAATCTCCTTGATGCGAAACCAATCTTCGTAAAATAATGAATAAAAGATGGCTAAGAATTTCAGCCTAACGAAAATATGCCAAGTAACCAAGCGGCTTAAGACGCGAATGAACCGTAAATTAGAAGTCAAAAAACACCCCGCAGGCGCGAAATTTGAGCTTCACCTACGCCAAAGACGATCGCCAATTGAACTGACAACGCTCCTAGGCTATGATTAGAAATCTATATTTAGGACGCTAACATGCTAACAATCCTCGCAAAAATTTTAGTTTGCTACTTAGCAATTTCCTTCTCTATCTATGCAGTAATTGAAGAAAAAGAAAACAATGTTAAGTGATATATTATGGATTTTCACCATAGGCATATGCGCATTATTGGGTCTGCGGTCGCCTTACCTGGCTCTTTATACAGTCATTTTCATTGATATACTCAAGCCTCAAAATCTTAGTTACGGTTTTTTGGCAAACGCATCCTTATCACTACTTCTCACTTCAATTCTAGCATTTTCAATCCTAATAAATATTAAAAAATTAGTTTTACCAAAAAAAATTGGTATAACAATTTTACTTATTTTCTTTGTTTTCTGGATAACTTATACCACATCAATAGCTCAATTTCCGGGCCCGGCCTGGTTTAAATATGACTATGTTATAAAAACGATAGCAATGACCATTGTGATTCCATTTATAATAAATACTCGATTAAAGATGGAAATTGTGGTTTGCGCAATGGTCGTAGGAGTATCCTATTACGTAGTTATTGGTGGTGTCCGAACTGCATTAGGACAAGGTGGTTACGGTATGCCTCTAGTTCCAACTAGATTAGGTGATAGTGAAATTGTTGAAACTAGTACACTGTCTATGATAGCTGTATTCACGATCCCACTTCTTATATATATCAGAAATCATTCGTTGTTTAGGAATAAGATCCGCTTTCTAAAGCATATATGCATTTTTCTGATCGCATGTTGCTTATTGACAATACTTGGAACGTATGCCAGAACGGGATTAATTGGATTATTTATTCTATTTTTTCTTTTCTTTCTCTCTAGCCGACATAAATTAAAGATCGCGGTTGGATCTGTAGTAGCTGCAGCTTGTATTCTTGTATTCGTGTCCGACGATTACTTGTCACGAATGCAAACCCTTGAGAATGCGACTGAAGATTCGTCTGCATTAGGCCGCATCCTGGTTTGGAAATGGACGATTGACTATGTAAAAGATCGCCCTATTACCGGAGGAGGGTTTGACTCCTTTAGAGCAAATACTGGTCAACTTAACCAATACCTGCCGAATTCAACGAACATTGAAATAAAGGAAACAACACCAAAAGCATTTCACAATGTATTTTTCGAAGTATTAGGGGAACAAGGATATATTGGTCTTTTAGTTTATATGCTGCTTATCTACCGGTCATGGTATCTAAACTGGAAACTAAGCCGGGATGAAAATTGCGAAAGTTCGTTGCGAAATCTGGCAACCGTCCTCCATCAAATAATTATAATTTATTGTGTCTGCGGCATGTTCATAGGAGTAGCTTACGCACCATGGATATTTTATTTTATAGGTATATCATCGGCGCTTCAGAATGTTACAGCGGCCTCAAGCGAGGCACCTTCATCATCGCGCGGAAGAAAAAGCTTGTCGAGAACCAAACCACCTAAATAACTCTACTTTAATACTTATTCGGGCGCTTCTTACTGTGGCTAGATTAACAAAACAAATTAGCGATACCTTAAAGACTGCGAATTTAATTGCCATAGTTTTAGTTGTAGCAATTCATTACAATTCCAAACACTACATTGACATAAGCACGGGCTTAGATCTTAACTATTACCTCCAGGAATGGATTACCAACTCATTAGCTCGAGTAGCAGTTCCATTTTTTGGCTTTGCTGCTGGTTTTTTTTATTTTCTAAACTTTTCAAAACTTGGGAACTATTGGCTACAACTAACTAAGCGTTTTTGGTCACTCATTATCCCTTATTTAATAGCAGTTTCTATTGTTTTCTTCCATGATCTAGCATTAGAATTTTATAAATATAGAGCTATTTCAACTTCGCTCTCCCTATTTGGCTATCATTTTCTTCATCCAAACTCGATTCAATTTTGGTTCCTTCGAGACCTAATTATTATTGTACTATTACTCTGCCCAATTCTTCACATATTAATAACCCGGTTTCCTATCTACACCCTCATCCTTATTTTTCTGTCATGGCTAGTTGAATTCCAGGTATTTCCAAAATTAAGCGGTTGGTATTTCGTCAATATAGAGGTACTGTTTTTTTTCTCTATAGGCTGTTTTTTCGCAAAGAATCTAACATCATTTGAAAACCTACTTATAAATATTGATAATCATAAACGCGTTATCATTCCAGTATTTATTTCGCTTTCAATATTACGTGTTATTTTAGCTCCACATTTCTCGGTCTGGTACGGAGTTCATGGAGGTGGCACTGCTACGCTCATTCTCTATAAGACCATAATCCTTTTAGGATTACCGACACTTTATATAGCATCAAAATCTCTTCGAGATAACCAAACTTTAACCTGGCTTTCGTCGTTTTCCTTTTTTATCTTCCTTTATCACATAAAACCGATCAGCACCTTCAGCATTAATATAGCGAGCCTTCTTGTATCTGATTCCTTGTTATTTTATTTAACATTACCCCTATCTATACTTATTTCTGTCGTAGCAGGGTATTCGTTAAAACGGATTGCACCAATCTTATACAGCCGAATAAACGGCGGAAGATAACTTTGATCCAAAAATGGTGTTAGAACACATTTTTAAATTTAAGTCTAAACCTATGAAAACAAATTATTAGAGACAACTTTTCCTAGCTTTATAAATGGCTGCTCCACAAATCGATATGAGATTAACGAAAAGAAATAAGTGATAAACAAAGTTGTGAAGAAAAGGTATGCTAACTTTAGTTTTGGATCATTAATATTAAAAAATCCCATTCCGATCACAAGAAATCCGATGACGAGATTATGATAAAGGTAAGTACTATAAGAGATTTCTCCATAGCGCACTAAAAATTTTTCTAACGTTAAAGGTAATTTTATTTCGGTAAAAGTTGCCAAAAACACTAACGCCACAGCCGAAATTCCAAAAAATACCCACTCACTTGGAATTATAATATATGCTTCAAGAGAGACAATCCCATTCACCATAAGAACATTTAAAATCAGAATCGATAGACTAGTAACTGAGAAAGTCGCAAGGCTAATCCGAAAGTCTAGTTCTTTATAGGCTGAACCAATACAAACCCCAGAACAGAATGTAAAAGCGAAAATAAATACAAGGTTACTGTGCAAATTAACAAGTCCAGATCTATATATTAAATAAACAAAGGCACCAAATATTAGTGGCCCCGCAATTCCTATATGACCCAGCATCAGAATAAGAATAGGAAACATTAGATAATATTGAAACTCAACAGGCAAGCTCCAAAAAGCGTTATTAAACAAACCACTCGGCCCCGTAAAATTGAAGGTAAGAAGTGAATACTGAACAACATCTAAACCGGTGTAATCGGCCGTAAATTGTTTGGCAACCCAAAGATTGGGATCGCTAACATACCATTCTCTAAATATAAATCCTGCAAAAATGTAGATTACTAGCGCTATAAAGTATGCAGGCCAAATCCTAAAAAAGCGTTTAATATAGAATTGAAAGGGTGACTCTATTGAAATCTTCCGGTTACTTAAAAAAAGGGTAACACCACTGAGCGTAAAAAAAAGAGCAACGCCTAATGTACCTAAGTCAAAAACCGAAAGGAGTATATTGTGAGATGGCACATCATGTGGTGTATATTTAACCTCTGCAGCCCGATTAACATGTGAACAAACCACCCAGAAAGCCGCCAACCCGCGCAACCATGTCAATTGCACTAGGTTAATTTTTTCTGTTGCCATCAACCCAACCCTTACGTTGTCGATCACTTAGTACATCCGAAAGCAAGCCTATCCATTTACGATTTGCCGAAGAATTTAGGTGTAAACCATCACCAATATGGAGATTTTCAGGAAGAAAGCCAGTCGGCGCAAGCGCTTTGTAAGTATTAACAATAACTACATTTTTATGACGAACAGACAATCCGGATAGAAGATCATTGATTTTGCGTACTTTTTCGTTAATTACTGAAGCTGAGGCACGAGTGTTTGCCACAGGCAAAACAGTATGTAAGTAAATAGCATCGGAAAATGCAAGCGATTCAACAATTGCTACTATATTATGATAAAGCTTACCAACAGCCACTCCGTTGCTAATATCATTTATACCTATAGCAACGGCGTACTCTGAAAGCCGTGTATGGTTGACACCCTCTCGAACTCTATGCAAGAGGTTGCTTGAATGATCGTGGCCGATCCCGAAATTCTCTAATGAGAAATTTGCACGACTTACAGCAAGTCCGTGTACAAGACTGTCTCCATAGAACGGAATGGCAGTGTCAGGAAGGTCAACAAGCCGCCGAAGCTGGATTATCTCAGTATTTTTGAGAAAATATGTAACCTTTCCATCTCGGTCAGTCCGGCCTTCGAAAACTAGATACGTAAGATATCCTAGCGTGGCCAATATAAGCGAGAGAATCAGAACATTGAACTTAAATGCTCCAGTTAGCACTCATCACCTCTCAAAGTAATAATATTGTATGCTTAACACAGCCCTTTCACTGAATAACTTCGTAACATCACTGTGCATCGGATATGAGCACAAGGTATTCTCGGGCGATTTCCGTCCAATCAAATCGACTTTTTGCATAAGATATTCGCTCAGCAACATTATCTCTATCACGAAAAAATGCCCTGTAATTCGTTAGGGTTGTAAGCCAATTTTCCACATCCATATTCGACATAAGGCACCCCTGAATCTCTTTCTCAATAATGTCTACCGGTCCGGCAGTTCTAGTACTTAGCACCGGCGTACCGAAAAAGAGGGACTCAGCCACTACCATTCCATAGATTTCATAGTCGCTTGGCAAAATCAGTACGTCAGCCTGCTCATAAAGAGAAGGTAACTCTTGCTGGCTCAGCAGACCAATCAGGTGAAGGTTGTTAAGGCTACGTTCCTTTTGGACTACTTCAACATCAACCCTGGAGGGCCCCTCACCCACAATTACAAAATGCTGGTCACCTCTTGCGCTACTCGCCAGTTCGGCAATAAACAAAGGGTTCCTTCGTTGCTCAAGCCTACCCACGTACAAAATAAGCTGTTCACTTGCTCCGATGTTTAGGCGGGCTCTCCAATCCTGATTCTTACCATTATCAAATTTAGAAAAATCCAGCCCTACCGGCACTACATGAGTATTTTCATAGCCCTTTGAATCCAAGAACCTCCTAGCCTCACTGGTCTTGCAAAACGCACCTACTGAATGCTTTCTCAGCATTGGTCGAAAAAACCTGTGGTGAAAAGCTTCGTAGAGAGTCCATCGCCGTCCCGATAAGACACGATACATTCCTTGATATATACCGAAATTCAATCCATGTTTTCGGCAAACTCGAGCTATAAGGTAAGACGAAAAATTTCCTTCTTCGTTTATTTGGACGTAGTCGTATTGTTCTCTACTCAGAAGCCTGCCAACTTTTAGATAAACGGGTTCGTTTAGCACTGGGATCAAGCGAAAGGGAAGCTCAAGCACCCTTATAGCGCCCTTGCTTCCCTCTACAACTTGTTCATTGTATCGGTCAGATGACGACGCCATGATTATATCTACAATGTGTCCGAGATTTTTAAACCCCTTTGCTAAACCCATTTCCTGAGAGTTATATGAAGCTGGATCTTGTGTGGAGGAGTCCGTCCTGAAGATTGCAATTTTCATGAGATTCCTTTCAATCTAACTCAGTGAATTCAGAATTTTTTGCCCAACTTATGCAAGAATTTTAGGCTGTATTTGTATATATAGTTCCAGGTAGGACTCCATCTTGATAGAAAGCACGCCAAAGCCAGCATCACGATGCCATAGCACAAAACAAAGAATACACCGCTAAGGACTAGTAATAGGAAACTGTTCTGGAAAATCATAAGATATGCCAACGAGGCTGTAGCAAACGATGCTACTAAAGGAACCACCAAAAGTATTATCTGAGCAGCAAAACTTGCCCTGACGAGGCGACTACAGATATAAAGAAAGATAATAACTGCGACAAGGCCAATAAAGCTTCTCAACCAGATAAAACTAATGAGTGCAATACCTTGAGCAGACAACAATGTGCCAAAAATCAATATCAATGATACAACATCATACCAAAAGACGATTTTAATCTTTGCTAGCGCGAAACAAACATTATTAAGAATGCCTCCAAGGGCAAATGCAAACAACAGAGGCGTCATGGCCTGCATTAATGGCGCAGCTTCACTCCAATTTTCACCTAAAAGGTAGAATACAATTGACTCGTAAAACTGGTATATGAAAGCAACAAAAGGGGCTGTAAATATCGATATGACCAATAGTGCGAGAGAGATCTGTTGTGTTAGTTTCTGGTAATCCGTCCGGACGCTGGAAAACGTTGCTAAAAGCGGTTCTACGGCCGGCTGAATAATTTCATTCGCTGGCATAATGGTAAATTCTCTTGCAACATTGAATTTTCCCAATTGCGAAAGTGAATAAAATTGCGAAATAAGGAGCGTGTCAACTTGTGCACGGATATAGCCAACACTTCCCCTAGCCAGCATCCATCTTGAGAATAGCCACTGCCTACTCACATTCCGAAGAGATAAACTCGGGCGTCTAGCGCAATAAAAATAACTCAAGGAGACACTTACGATACTCGTGACGAGATCACCGACAATGATCGCCCAGAATGACCGCGTTATCAGTGCAATCGCGATCACCATTAGAAAACTAATCAGTTTCGAAATAACGCCAATTCTGAAAATAACACCATAACTTAAGTTTCGACGCTGTACATGAAGTTCTGGGTTTGTCATGGCCCTGATTAAAATTACCGGAATAAGGGCCCCAACAGCGTAAACAATATTCGGGTCGTCATAAAACCAGCTGATACCTGGAAGAGAACAAAATAGAAGTATGCAAACGGAGCCTTTCAAGATCAGATCTAGCGTCCACGCCGTATTGATCGTTTCATCGTTCGCCTCTTCTGCCTGAACGATATACTGTTGAATACCTGTGTTGGAAAGGACTTCCGAAAAATGAATGATCAGTGCCGCAACCGCCACGACACCAAAGTCCGCTGGCATAAGAACCCGTGCCAATAAAAGTGTACTGATTAGCCCCAAAGAACGTTGGAAAAGGCGGATACCTACTAACAACCCGGAACTCTGACACAGCCTTCTGATCGTACTCATGGTGTGCTCAACAACTCCGAACCGTCGTATACCATTATGTATGATTGAATCATCCGTTTCTGGGTAAACTTCTCGGTAAACACTTTGCTACTCGCTTTGGAAAAATCTTCACAAAGCTGTTTGTTCTCGGCAAACCTGCTCATTGCATTGCTAAAATCCGCCGCACACCCCGAGTCCGTCAGTATTCCTGTTATGCCATCCACTACTATTTCAGGATTCCCTCCCACTCGTGTAGCTATTGCAGGTATACCCAAACTCATAGCCTCCAGTAAGGTCATGGATGTGCCTTCAGTATGGGAAGAGAGAAGAAATACATCCATAGCTGACAAGTGATGTTCAGGCTTATTGATAAAGCCTGTGAATATTGTTCGTCCATCAATTCCAAGCTTTTCAGCCAATGCCATAAGCATGGCTTTGTCGGGCCCATCACCCACCATTAACAGGTACGAATCTGGGTGTACTTCCGAAAAAGCCCGAAACGCGCGCAGCATCATCTGCTGGTTCTTGACAGGATCCAACCGGGAAACAGTACCCACAACAAATGCTTTTTCTGGAATTCCTAACTCGTTACGGATTTTCTTCGATTCAAACTCGCTCCTGCATAAAGGGGCGATTCCGTTGTAGATTACTCGTACCTTTCGCTTCGGTATAAATTCGTACCTTGTAAGAGCCTCTCTGGTTGCACCTGAAATTGCCACGACCGCTGGCGTAAGCATTGCCATTATAGGGTTAACAAACATTGCTTTATAGCGGTATCTGTCAGGATAAAAGCGACCATGTTCTGTGAAAACCACCTTGGCTTGCGTTCCAAGAGAAGCCAACCACCCATATATCCAGGGCGTATACTGATGGCAGTGCACCACATCAAACTGCCCTTCCTTCACCCGCTTCCGGATTGCTTTAATCAACGATCGGTCAAACCCTTGTTTTCGCGCCAGTTTATGAACCGGGATACCCGACTTTTCAAGCGTTTCACCAATTGATCCTATCTGACCGTCCATACAAAGAATTTCAGACTCAACCCCTTCCGACTCCATGCCCTGAACAAGCTGCCGGATAACCTGTTCTGTGCCGCCGATGCCCATGTTGAAGGTAAGGTGTAGGACCCTCAGTATCGTTTTGGGCGGCTGTATTACTGTCTTGTCCTTCTCGACCGTCATACGCTCACCTGATACTGCTGCCACCAGAGTTCAAAGGCCAGTAGCGACCAGAGTTCCTGTGTGAACTGGTCATCGCCTGCCAGGTGTTTTCGCCAGAGTTTTTGGATGCCTGCAGGTTCAAAGAAGTTGGCCACACCGCTATTTGAAGGTAGCAAAAGTTGCTCAACGGTAGGTTTCAGTTCATGGCGTAACCAATGTGCCAAGGGCACAGAGAAACCCATTTTTTTACGATACAGAATGTCTTCCGGCAGCATGCGCTCAAAAGCTTTTTTCAGAATGTATTTTTTCTCTTTCCCGTGAAGTTTCAGGGCCGCTGGTATCTGCGCGGCATACTCCACCACCCGGTAATCAAGAAGCGGAGCTCGGGTTTCCAGCGAATTCGCCATGCTCATGCGGTCAACCTTCACCAGAATATCCCCAGGGAGGTAGGTTTTTATGTCTGTATAGAGAATGCTGGATAGGTGGTCGTCGGTGTCTGCATTCTTGTAATGAGCGCGGGTAATGTCAGCAGGGTCGTAATCCCCGGTTTCCCGTTTCAGCTCCCCTGTCACCAAATCGTTCCACACATCTCTACGGAAAAAGCTGTTGGTGATAAAAAACGCTTCATCCGGCTCCAGTGCCAGGGTTCCCAGAAGGGATTTAGCCTTCCTTGTGGGGCCACTGTGTACCATTCCTGCGAGGCGGGCGAGCCCGGGAAACAGGCTATGGCGAATTCCTGCCGGGAACAGGCCCCGTAACCGGTTTTCAACCTGGTCTGTGTAATATTTGCTATAACCCGCAAAATTCTCGTCACCACCGTCACCAGCCAGTGCCACAGTGACTTTCTGGCGCGCCAACTGTGAAACAAAATACGTAGGCACGAAGGAAGGGTCTGCGAAGGGTTCGTCAAAGAAGCGTGCAATGCTGTTCAGACTCTCTGCAACATTGTCCTTTACCGTGAATTCGTGATGATCGGTTTTGAATTGCTCCGCAACTTTTTTTGCCCAATGGACTTCATCAAACCGTTTTGAATCAAACCCGATGGCACAGGTTGTAACCGGCTTGCTGGTGTGGCCAGCCATTAAACCAACAACGGCACTCGAGTCGATGCCGCCGCTCAGGAAGGCTCCAAGGGGTACGTCACTGACCATGCGCAGGCGAACCGCGTCATCAATCAGGTTGTACAGGCCGTCCTCCAATTCACCCAGGCTGGCACTTGAAGGCGTCCCGAAAGATACATCCCAGTATTGTTCCTGATGTGTTTGGATGCCGTCCGTCTCTAACCAATAGCCGGGGGCCAGTTTGTGGACGTTTTTGTAGATGGTTTTCGGGTCTGGGACGTACTGGTAGGTGAAAAAGTCTTTGATGGCGTCATGGCGCAGTTCAGTTTTAACAAAGGGGGCCGGGGTTAAGGCTTTCAGCTCCGAGGCGAACGCAAACTGTCCATCAGCTTCGTAAAAGTACAATGGCTTTTTACCAAGGCGATCCCGAGCCAGGAACAGTTTACGAGCTGTGCGGTCCCAGATGGCCAAAGCAAACATGCCATTCAGCAGCTGAAGACATTTCGGCCCATGGATTTCGTAAAGGACAAGCAGAACTTCCGTATCAGTTCTTGTGCGGAAACTGTGGCCCTGGCTGATGAGTTCGTCACGTAATTCCTGAAAGTTATAAATCTCGCCATTGTAGGCAATCACGTAACGCTCAGAAGCAGACACCATGGGCTGAGTGCCGGCATCACTGAGGTCAAGAATGCTCAGCCTGCGATGTACCAGCCCAACCGAGTCGTCAAGCCAGGTTGCACCGGCATCGGGGCCGCGGTGAATGATTGCCTGCCCCATGTTATCGAGCCAGCGCTGGTGTGCATCCCTGTCAGGAATTGAACCAGTGCGCAGGAAACCGGCCAGCCCACACATTAGTTGGCCTCCTGAGGTTTCGACACAATGCTCTCTGACCTTTCTGTCAGCTTTCGGAACAGAACCTCGTATTCGTCTGCCATGCGGGCGGCTGAATAGCGCTGGTTAACCATTTCACGCGCATTGCGGCTGAGAGTTCCGGCCAGCTCAGGGTCATCGAGAACCTGTTTACAACATGCTTCGAGTGCGGCCTTGTCTCCGAACGGCGCAAGCAGTCCGGTTTTGCCATGCTCCACCAACTGATCGACACCGGGAATATCATAAGCGACCACAGGCACTCCTACGGCCATGGCTTCCATCATGCACCGGGGAATACCTTCCAGAGAGGAGGTCATGACGAACAGGCTGAACTTTGAGAGCAGTTCCAGCCGATCACTGCGGAAACCCAAAAACTCAACCGCGTCAGCGCTATTCAATTCAGCGGCCTGCAGCTCCAACCCGGTCCTTTGAGCGCCATCCCCGAGGAGTTGCAAGCGAAGGTCTGGCGCCTGTTGATAGAGCTGATCGAATACTGCAATCAGGTCTGGTATGCCTTTTCGGGGGATCATCTGGCCGATAAAACCGATGATTCGTGAATCTTTGTTGAGGTCGTTATCTTCAGGCAGGCCTGCCAGCGCCGCGTCGATTTCTGTGAGGTCGACACCGTTCCGGATAAACGCGGTTTTGGACTGTGGCACTTTGAACCGCTTCATATCATCCATCAGTTCCTCAGAAAGAGGAACAACCCGGTCAAAGTAACGAAGCATGTGGGTGCCAATACGGATGAAGGTCGCAAGTTTGAAGCCTACATTCCCCGAAAACCCATGGGGTGTACTTACACATGCGATACCCGTCCGCTTCGCGGCAAGAAGCCCAAGTATGTCGGATTTGTAGCCGTGGGTATGAATAACGTCGATCTGGCGGTTTCGGATGACGTCGCACAAACTCGTAACCACCCTGAAATCAAAGCGGCCGTGCATATCAAGATAATGAACTTGCTGGCCGTCATCGTGTGGGTAGTATTCGGCTACTGACAAATCCTGGTCAGGAGACTCCCGGGTCACCGCCAGGTCACAGATAACATCATCCCGGTTAATATTATTGGCGAGCGCCAGAACCCAGCGTTCTGCACCGTAGAAGCCCGCAGGGGTAATGAACTCAAGTACCCGTAGCTTAGCCTCGGCGCCTAACTCTCCGGAAATTCCTTTTTCGGTGTTTCTGGCACTGTTCCACGTAACTTGAGTTCGCCCCTGCAGGGCTCTCACTATGCCTTTTACGGCATAACCATTCACCATCACAAAGTAATAAGGCGTGGCGATCCAGGTTGGCAGTTTGTTTCGGTCAGAGGACAGGTGCCCCACCAACGTCAGAGCAAGGATCAACAGCGTTCCGGCGGTAATAAGCTGAAACAGACCGAAGCCGGCAAAAGCCAGAACAATGCTACCGGTTACTCCCACGAGCAGGAACAGCGGGATCAGCCAGCGCAGTAATTTGTGTGAGATAACTTCAAAAGAAAAAATCCCGGCCTTGGCAGGATTCATTACCTGCCCTATCCGCATAAGCCCGCGAATACTGCGATTTACTATTCGTTCCTTGCGGGCCACTTCCCGGTCGAAATCGCCGGCGGTTTCTTCAAAACACTTTGCATCAGCATCGAACACACCCCGGTAGCCTTTGGCGATGATCTGCAACGGGTTTACGAAATCGTTAATGTCCTGCTGCTGCAAGGGTGTCCAGAGCTTGGTACGAATAGCGTAGATGGCACCGTCTCCACCCACTACGGAATGCAGGCGAGATTCCATGGCTTTGATCGCTAGCTCGTAGCGCCAGTAGAGGTTTTCATTGTGGGCACTGGCGCCCTGGTCGCCATCGGTATAAAGCGCAGCGCCTACGGCATACCCGACGTCCAGATCAGCAAAATTGCGCACGAGTTTACTGATCGCATCGCTGGCGTACATGGCGTTTGCGTCACTGAACACGGTGATGTCTGCGTCGATCTGCTCCATGGCCAGGTTGATGCCCATGGTTTTACCCAACCGACCTTCCTGCCGGATCAGTACTATTCGTTGATTCTCAAACTCTTGTACCGCCTCGTCTGTGCCATCGTCTGAGCCATCAGACACCACGATAATCTGAAGCAGTTCTCGCGGGTAATCCAGCTCCAGGGCGTTTTGCAACTTCTCGCGGATTACATCCTCTTCGTTGTAGCAGGAGATAACCATTGCGACAGAGGGCTTCTGGTCGCCACGGCGGTGTGTGATATCCGGCAGGCCTCGCGTCAGCAGCCACAGTATGGACGGGTAACCAAAATACACGTACACAGGAACAGCAAGGCACAACAGTGTTAACAGCAGTACAAACGTCATAAGGTGATGTATCGTCTCAGTTTTGGGCCCAGCCAATTGGTAAACGGCAGCGGCAGTTGTCGCCAGATATTTTCAACAAAAGGCCTTAGGCGGGATACGCCAGAGGTCCTGTTGCCATTCGCATCAGAGCTGTTCTGCACTTGATCTCCGTTGCGATATTCAGTCCATATTAATGCGTAGGGTTCTGCACCCCACTGTTTCTTGAAGCGATAAGTGCCTTCTCCCAGAGTGGAGCGACCAAAGTCGAAGCAGGTGTACCCCAGATCGCATACGTGGCTGAGCAGTGTCCAGTACAGGAGCATATTAGGCGCCAGCCGGTTGAACTCTTCCAGCGTAGACGCCCAGGGTATGCAGGCTTGCTTGCTTCCCAAAAGCACAATACCCGCGCCTACCGGTTTCTCGTCCTGAAACACAACGCCGATCAACATTTGATCGCTATAGGAGGCTTTCAGATCCTGAAACCACTGCAGACTGTGCACCGGTGACCCCAACCTGCGCATGTTTTGGCTGAATACAGCATAAAACAGGTTTACGGCATCTGGTTCCGTGCGCAGCTCGGCCCTTAGACCGTTTTTTTCCGCCTTGCGGATCTGGCTGCGCAATTTGGGCTTGTAGCTTTTGAACAAGGCTTCGCTGTTTTCGGGCAAGTCACACAACATTCGTACTTTGGTGTGCGCTGGCAGCGCCTGGACCGTCAGTTTGCCTTGCTTTTCTGGATCCCCCTGCCCCATTTCAAGGACCGGTCCGCCCTCACGAAGCTCCAGAATTTTGATGTGATTTGTGTCTGCCAGTACTTTGGCTTCGGCAATCAGCCGTTCACGAATGCCAGCGTTGTCTACTAGCACGCCGCCAAGATCGCAGAATGGTAGTGAAACCAGGCTGCCGCCTCCGATAGGGGGCTTTACCTCTACCATCGGCAGCACACCACATAAGTTCCCCTCGTGATGCGCGGTAATCAACCAGCTGGTATGGCCATAGGCACTCTCGGTCGCCTGCAGCCATGCACTCAGATGGTAAGGCGTTGCCTGATGGTGTTCTGCCACATACTCATCGTATTCGTGTGCCGGGAAAACGTTGAAGCGTGAAGCCCGAACCTGGATATCAACGCTCATAGCCAGTACCCGCCTCCCCGAGCCAGCGGTTCCTTGCCCGCCTTGCCACGTCTTCAAGCTTCAGTTTGAAGCGCGGGCGCTGCAACGCGACCTGAACCAGATTGCGATGGAAGTGGCCGAGGTTGGATTTGTAGCGCTCATCACCGCCCATAAAATCATAATAATGAAAACCGTGGTGGCGGTAGTCCTCAATACACAAGCTGTGGCCAACTAACCCCGGCTTCAGGCGATTATCGTCTTCTACGGCCATCCCGCCCAGGTAAAAGTACACCACCTGGTTGTGCAGCAGATTATAGAAAAAGGCAATTTCCTCATCGCCGGCCATCACAGAGATCAGGTCAACCCCCCCATCTGCCCACTGCTCACGAATCAACTCGCGGTGGAAACGCACGAAATCCGGGTTGGCAAATCCGCTCTGATCAGGGCCGTGTCCCCAGCGCTCAAGGTGCCTGGGACCGATGGCGTCAAACACGGCCAGCGCTTCTTCGAGTGAATCCGGGCGCACCAGCCTCACTTCGCCTCGTTCGCCGTACAGTCGGTGGGAACGGTTGATTTGATGGCGGGTGTTACGTGAAAGCGTATCAAGATAGTGGCCGCCGTTGCGGCGCAAGCCATCTAGGTCCACCCCGAAACACGGCGCTTCCCAGCGCAGATGTTTGTATAGGCCTGTGATTTTGGCGTATTGGTCCGCTTCAGCGGCATCAATGGCGCCCAGAATGAACTCGTCCCAACCGGGCATGGTATTGCACAGATATTCCAGGCTGGCTTTTGCCACGGCGTCTTCTTTACCCCGTTCGGCCAGGAATCCGTTGTACTCAATCCAGATCTGGTCCAGCAGTTTATGCCCTGTCTGGTGCAGGCGCAGACACCGGGATTTCAGCACACCGTGGCGACGCTCATCGGTTTCGACCACTAATCCGAGACCAATCAGGCGCTCACCCTCCATTACGCGCAGTACCAGAGCATCCGGCTTGTAGACACTCAGCCAGTGCCCGAGCCATTGCCAAGAAAGAAACACCGTGGGTTGTGCCCGGCGTTCCAGATCCAGCCAGTCGCTTCGCAAAGTTGCGCACGCGGCCGCTGGCTCTGTAGTCACTGTCAGCAATCCTGCTGTCATGGCGTTACATCCGCTACCAGATCAGTGCCCCGGGTTCGGGTGTTTTACCAGGAATGGCCCTATCGCAAGATAATCCAGAGCACCCTGAATAAAGGCTCTGACACCATCTTCCGGAGAATTCACGATCGGCTCTTCGTGCATATTGAAACTGGTATTGATGAGGCTCGGGATACCACTGAGTTTTTCGTATTCTTTCAGGATGTCGTAGTAACCGGGATTGGCCTCGCGCTGGATAAGCTGCGGTCTGGCTGTACCATCTACATGAACAGCAGCAGGGCAATTTTCACGCATAAAATCAGTGCAATCGAAGGTGATCGTCATGAACTCCGCAGCGTGCTCCGCGCCTTTTATGTTGTGGTAGCACTTCTCCCGGGCTTCGTAGAGAGTAACCGGTGCGAACGGCATAAACTCAGTTCGGCCCAGACGCTTGTTCAGCCACTGATTCACTTCCGGCTCACGGGCATGGTAAAGAATGGAGCGGTTGCCCAGCGATCTGGGGCCGTATTCCATCCGACCATCAAATCGTGCCACCACTTCACCGCCATGAATTAACGCTGCAACCTCTGCTGCAAGATTTTCCGGACGGCGATATTTCAGGTTCTCGGCTTTCAGAGCCGCTTCAATTTCGGCTTCGGAATAGTCCGGCCCCATGTAGGCGTTGGTAATAGAGGGTTTAACGCCACCTGGCCAGCTGTGATAGAGCGCAGCGCCGGTGCCACAGCCACCGTCACCCATATTCGGGTACACGAAGATGTTATTCACGCCTTCGATTTCAAAAATACGTTGGTTCAGTTTTACATTCGCGGTTACGCCGCCCGAGAGCACAATGGTGTCGATGCCGGTTTTTTCGACCCAGTAGCGGATATAGTTGGTTGCCACTTTTTCGAGGACATACTGATAGGCTGCTGCAACGTCGATCTTCGGAAACTTCGAAGCGAGGTAACGTGAGAAGAACACGTTATTGGCTTCGTAGATCCGGAAATCGCCCGGAGCCTGTTCAATGCGAGAGAGCAGAATATCACCCAGGATGCTCGGGTCACCGTACGAAGCCAGACCGACAATCTTGCCTTCGTGGCGACTGGGCTTGAACCCGAGGCTCGAGGTAACGTGTTCGTACAAGGTTCCCAGCGAATTTGGATACGGCAAGCCATGCAGACGATGAATCTTACCATCGCGGGCTTCACTAACCGAGCCAGCAAGCCCTGAGCCATAACCATCCAGGGTTACACACAGCGCACGCTCATAGCCGCTGCACAGAAAGCTGTTGGCCGCGTGGGATAGATGATGATCCATGCGTTTTACGGGCTTCGTCCAGCCCATTTCGTTCAAGCCTTGATTGAGTTCAGCTTCCCATTGCCGGAAGGACTCTGTAGCACCTTCACCCCAGTGCCTGGATGATTTCAGAGCTGCATTGTTAGACGCCAGCTTCTGAATGCCTGCCATGTTGTAGTAGGAGTTATGGAGAAAGCCCTTTTCCATAATGGCGTTCGGGTGCTCAAGGCCATGAATCGGCTGGTTACGATCAGGAACGCGGCCCAGTGCCTCTTTGATTTGAGGGCCAAGATCCTTGGGCTGGAATGCTTTGATAAAAGCTTTTTCATCTTCCAGGTTTTTCGTGAATAGCTTTTGTTCATTCTCCGCAGTAAGGAACGGATAGCACACCTGGTCAAAATCGCTCATGGAGAGACCAGTGTATGAAAGTGCCTTCTCCAGTGCCTTGCGTGGAAAGCCGGATTGCTGCTTTACTCTCGAAAACCGTTCTTCTCCAGCGGCAAAGAGAATGTTGCCATCCTCAACAATTGAAACCGTTGAGTCTTTGTCTAGCGGGGATATCCCGAGCACCTTCATGCCTTACTCTCCATATACTTGCGAATGCGGGTTGGCGAAGACGCCTGTCCGCCTAATTCATTGAAAAAGAAATCGAAAAACTGCCGAAAGCTGTCCAGAAACGCCTTCAGTTGGGCTTCATTCTGAACATAAGTCGTGTGGCCTGGCACAACGCTCGGGCTGTGGAAGCTCCAGGTAAAAGTGCGCACGCCCTGCTTGTAAAGGGCCCGGGTAAGCTTGATGTGTTCTGCTGGCGTAAAGCCTTC
The DNA here is from genome assembly GCF_030549045.1 of Marinobacter sp. 1_MG-2023. Lineage (NCBI taxonomy): Bacteria > Pseudomonadati > Pseudomonadota > Gammaproteobacteria > Pseudomonadales > Marinobacteraceae > Marinobacter > Marinobacter sp. 1_MG-2023. Next base: position 258,455 of record NZ_JAUOST010000004.1, read on the forward strand.
CGGTGACAGCATGAGTCTGTCTACCGCACCGACACGGGCCAGAATGCCCGGCGCCCTGAATTTGCGCAGTCGTTGCGCAACCTCATACAGTGGAACAGCTAACGGGCTCGCCCAACCGATAAACCCTCCGGTGCAGGGAATCTCCAGAATCGGTCGGTCTGCACCGCCGAACCTGAATGGGTATGCATTATATTTGCGGTAGTCCGGGCCTCCATCCGCCCGGGAATCCAGGGGTGGACAGACAGACAGGTCAATATCAAACCCCAGCTCCTGGAGAATGCCCGTGGTATTCGGCCCAAAACCGTATCGACCGGCTTTATACGCCACTGGCGCCCTGCCGAAATTCTGCTCAATGGTTTCACTAAGAATCCGGAGTTTTTCCCGCTCCAGAGCTTCTGGAAGATTCCCCGGATACATGTTCGACCGGGTTACCGCTTCCTCCTGAGGAGGATTTACCCAGGGGTGGAGATGCGCACCGATTTCACACTGTCCTTTTTCTGCGAATTGCTTCAGCAGTCCATACCCCTGGGGCTGACTGGCTACCGGGTAATCAATTACGTAGCAGGGGCAAATGCCGTACTCGTTGAAGATTTCCTGGGCCCGATCGATGTGCGCCATGGCTGACACACGATTGGCGTTAGCATCTGGCTCCGCGCTCCAGTCGAATTCTTCTTCAGTATCAATCACCACGATCAGTTGTGGCGGTGTCTCCGGAGGCAGGCGTATTTCTTTCTTTTGTTCAAACATAATTTGGATCAACGCTGACCGCTCATTGCGAAACCGCGACTCAACACAAAGCGCAGCTCGTATTGGTCCTGATTATTTCTCAGTGACGAACGGAGATAAGACTGATAGAGCTGCACACCAAAGCTTGTGTGTTCAGCAAGCTGACGGGTCCAGCCCATGTTGATTCGGTGGACTTCGTCAACGATCACATCAGCATCTTCATCTGCATCGCCTTCCCAGCTATATCCGAAGTTGAGCCTCTGAAGCGCGTCTAACTGGAAACCAAGATTAATACCGGCACGGTACTCATGAGTCGTAGCTCCGGAAAGTTGCGATTCCAGGATGGCACCTGCAGCGTATACCCCAAGGTCGCAGGCATCGCATACCCGTTGGTTGTTGTGGGTAATAGACAGTGAATCGCTGACCGTGAGGTCTCTCAACCTTACGGTATCCGGCATGAATGAAAACTCAGGCGGTACGTTCAGGGACAAATCGGTGGCGCTATCAGACATACTGCGGTCGTACTTCACAGCGGAACTCCAGTCGGTGGTGACCCAGGCACGCTCTACGAAACCCGTCATCGCGTCATACTCACTCGTGGTGCCACCGCCGGCATACTCGATTTCTGCTTTGCTGCCCCCGCCCCCGACACTGAAGGACCCGCTTTCCAACTGCAGGCTGTATACCAGTTGTGCGGAATCAATGGTGATGTCTGTATTGTCTTCATCAGACCAGCTGCGACTGACGTTAAGGCTACCTGTGGAACGCTCACTTAATCTTCGCGAAAGCTCGCTACCAACGGTATAGGATTTTTGGTCATTAAGGTTATCTTCGCCAAAGCTGCGCCCTGCCTGGGCAAAAAACCTCAGGGTCGAAAGTTCACCCGGATAAAAACGCAGCCCCGCACCCGCACTCAAGGTATTCCGGGTATCGTAACTGGAGGGGTTTATCACGAACCCGGTGTCGTTGCGCACCGAGCTGACCGTGTGGCCTAGATTGAAATCGACGCGGCTACCGGGATCAAAGTACGCATAGCGGGAGGCGCCGGTGATGGAGCTGTTGTCTCTCAGTCCGCCTCCGGACCCCTCCTGATCTGTTTCCAGAGTTCCGCCATATAGCAAAGCAAGTGAATTGGCCCCACTTTCCAGCGAGCCACCTATCTGCCCCGAGATACCCAGCGTGGGTTCCGTGTTGGTGTCAGTTGACGTTCCCTGATCCGTTCGGGTGTGTTTTACGCCCGTAAACACCGAGGCCGAACCAGAGAATGTTTCGACATTATCACTGAAGCTCTGCGCTGCCACCGAAAGTGGCCAGGCTGCGCAGAAAACACCCAAATAGCGAAGGGTAATACGGGACTTGCCTGCGTTCCTTGCTCTGGATTCCATGGGCTACTCCTGAAAAATCAGGCCGGAGAATTTTTCAGACCCGAGTGCATCTACAGAATCCGCTATGATCTCTCCGGTAACTTCTCCAAAAGGAACACCGAAGACAATCTGATCGGCAAAGCGCTCAAGAATCCGTCCCTCTGTATTTTCCCGGAAAGGGGGTGCATTCAGCACTATGCACCGATCCGGGTAACGGGCCTTCAGCTCAGTAATCAGTTCCCGCATTCGTACGGCAGAAAACAACTCAACTGCAGAGGATGCCTGGGTACCCGCAGGAATCACCGAAAGACGCTCAACACCACTGGGATAAATAATGGACTTAATAGTCAGCGATCGATCGCCAACGAAATCCGTAACGCCATACTCCATCGGAGCTGAAACCAGGCCTTCCAGCTCATTGCTGTAAGGGTCGCAATCCACGAGCAATGCCGAGCTATGGGAATCCAGCCCAAAAGACGCGGCAAGATTAAACGCCGTCAGAAGCCCACCAGAGCCGCTACCCAGGCTACTGAACATCACTGTGAAATTGCCTTCGCCGGCGCGGTTGCGCAGCTGTATACGCAGCTCGCGATAGGCGTCCATTACTTCTTTATCGGGCATGCCGGAATAAATTATTTTCCGCTCCCGCAACTGTTCACGGCTCCAAGGATTGGGGTTGCTGATTAACCCAAGGGACATCGACGAATCGTAAACGGTGGGCGGGTATTCATTGCGATCATGCTCTAAACGAGTCCAGTTCGGCTTGTCCCGATCCGAGCCGGCGTATGGTCGTTCTTTACGAAAACCATCCTCAGCTTTTGCTTCTCCCCTGTCTCGCTCGAACTGACGGCGCTCATCCTGGCTTTTCAGAAGTGCATTGTAGAGTTTGTTGTCATCCATCAATTGCCTCCTCCCGCTTCTCCAGATACCAGCCCGATTAATTCGCTGGCTTTATTGATCAGCTGTTCCGGGGTAATACCCATTACACTGAAGACGAGAACGGCTAAATACGCGACCATGAAAACCGCCAGTATGATCAGGATCGAGAGAACATCCTTGCGCAGCAAACGGTCCTTCCAGGTGCTACGGTAGTGAGGAATGGTGGTCAGCACTGGGATGGATTCCGGCAACGCCAGTTGCAGCGCCCGGGGTGAGCGTAAACGCTGATCAAACATCACCAGCATAACCAGCAAACCCAGCACCATGGCACTACCCAGGAAGGGTCCGGCAAGGCCGACTTGATAGAGCTGCAACCCATCCCAGTGTGTCGGGTAGGAGGCCGGTTCCTGAATCTTGTAGCTTACGCCCTCACCTTGTACATCCAGAGTCATGGACAGCCTGGCTTTTTCCCTGCGTTGAAGCATGTCTTCATATACGCCACGGGTAACGTCGTAGTCCCGCGTGAGCTCTGAAAGCTGGGCCTGATTCTCAGCGACCCGCTGGGAACGTTCGAACCCTTCGACCAGGAGCCTTTCCAGCGAAGCCAAACGGTTTTTCTGCACCGCCAGACGTGTGGTGCTGTCAGACAGCTGTATTTTCAGATTTTCGTATACCGGGTTTTCCATAACCTCGGTTACACCACCATCCCGATCATCATCGGTTTGCGTGGACACCCTCTTTTCAAGGTCAGCAATCTGATCCTGAATACTGACGACGTCCGGGTGGCGTTCGTGATAACGCAACAGCAGCGAATCCAGCTCCTGCCGCATATTGGCTAATCGTCGTTCGGCAGAGGACTTGCCAGGGTCGATAGTAATGCGACGCACTGGCTGCTCGTTCTCAAGCTGCCGGCGGGTAAGCTGCACTTCGGATTCAGTTTGCTGAATTTCCAGCTTCAGATTTTCAATATCCCTTCGCAGGCTTTCAATCCTGGCGAGCACACTGCTTTCGGTTCCATCCTGATTGCCGGATTTAAATTCCTTCAGCCGTTGCTCGGCCTCTTCGAGTTGGCCCTGATAGGTTTTTACCTGGGAATCGATAAACTCGAACGCTCCCTGACTTTCGGAACGCTTTTTACGCACGGTACGCTCAACAAAGCGGTTGAGCACTGCACTAAGAACCTGGAAGGACTCATCAGGGTTTCCGCTGGTATAGCTCAGCTCAAGAAAATTTCGGTTGGATACCCGAATACCAACCTGCTTACGCAGTGCACTGATCTTTCCATTACGGTCCGCATCCGTTTCACCGCCCCTTATAAGCCCGGTATCCAGAGCGATCTGCTCCAGAAATGAACGGCTTTGCATCATTTCCCGCGCTTCGTTGATGCGGTCCAACTGGGTAACTTCAGCCTGGCCCCGAAGCAGCGGCTGGAGGATATTGGACTGGTCTGCGTACAGCACCGCCTGCGAGGTATAGCTCTTCGGTGTTACATAGCCCAGCGTCAACACCCCTGCTGTAACGGTCATAAAGATGATGACCGCTGCCAGCCTGTGCCGGTATAGCTCAAGCTTTACCGCACGAAGGGTATCAATTATGAACTGTATATCCATCAGAGCTCGCCCCGGAACAGTTGTTTACGGGGCACGCTGATGACATCGCCCGGCTGCAGGCTGTGATTCGTGCGCATGTCACCATCAGTGAGAATGGCCTCAAGATCCAGGCCAAAACTCTTGTACTCACCATCGATCTGCCGATGCAGGGTGGCACGGCTATCGGCGGCAAAATCGGTAATACCACCGGCCATCAATACTACGTCCAGAACGGTCATGCCTGGCTGAAAGGCAACGGATTGCGGTGAAGCAACCTGTCCGGTAATACGTATTCGGTTTCGGAATTCTTTACTTAGCGGATTTATGACCATCACGGTAACTTCCGGGGTGCGAATATATTCCCCCAGTGTGGTGCTGATCTCAGAGGCCAGGTCTTCAGGTTTTTTACCCTCCGCCTTTACATCCCCCATCAGAGGCAAAGATATAAAACCATCTGGCCGAACAACGATGGACTGACCCAGCTCCGGGTTGCGCCATACGTGCACAGAGACGGTATCTCCTACACCAATTTCGTAAGGCTCAGCTTCCAGTTCTGATGCCGGCGGCATTTCAGCTGAAGACGGCAGGCCAGAGCACGCTGCAATGAACAGCCCGAGAACTGCAATTAATCCCGCTCGCATTAACGTAGTAATAGTCATAAACGCCCTCCAAATCCTTGTTTTTTCTTCGTCTGTTTATTACCGAACGCCTTTCCCCAAGAGGATTACTTCCACTGTCTGGATCATGATGAGGAAATCCATCAAAAGGCTGTGATTTTTGGAGTAGTAAAGATCGTACTCCAGCTTGCCCCGGGCGTCTTCTACCGATGCTCCATAGGGATATTTAAGCTGTGCCCAGCCCATTAAGCCAGGCTTTACATAATGCCGGGTGTCATAAAACGGAATTTTTTCTTTCAGTTCCGAGACAAACTCCGGCCTTTCCGGGCGCGGCCCAACGATACTCATTTCGCCTTTGATCACATTATAGATCTGCGGCAGCTCATCCAGGCGTGTGTTGCGTATGAATGCGCCCACCCTGGTTACACGGTTGTCGTTGGCGGATGCCCAGCGAGCTTTACCATCTTTTTCTGCATCCTGACGCATACTACGAAACTTGTAGATTCGAAACTCTTGACCCAGCATCCCAACCCTGGTCTGGCTGTAAAGGATGGGGCGTCCGGTTTCCAGAAACACCGCAATGGCGGTAAGAATAATAAACGGTAGCATCACCCCTAGAAGCGTAAGGCTGATGAGTAAATCCAGAGAGCGTTTTGCAAAATCGCGGGTTTTTGAGGCCTTGAATCCCTCTGAAAACACAATCCATGATGGGTGGACCATATCCAGTTTCGCTTTTTTCAGTTCGCGCTCATAAAAATCGATGCCGCTGGTTATGGCAATCCCCCGAAGTTTGCACTCCATCAGCTCTGGTACCGGCAACCATCCACCTTCACTGCGCCGACGCTCCTGCTGGGCAATGACAATTTCGGAAACCCGGTTTTGACGGCAGAATTGGTAAAAGTCATAGGGGGTGGGTAGCAATTTGTCTGCATCCACTGCGCCATCGGGGTTTTCTGAGATACAACCAATGATCCGCACACCAAGAGCACGCATATTTCGCTCATATTCATCCAGCAAGCTCGCTGCGAAAGCGCCGGCGCCAAAAATCACGACGCGGCGAACGAGCTGCTCAGAGTCAACGATCTTGAGGAAAACCAGACGCAGCAGGATCACCACCAACGACGCCAGAAGAACGGCCCAAAACAGATTCGTACTTCCAGGGTCAGCTGATGGAACAATAACGTAGAGCAATTTCAGGCCGATGCCACCCACAAAACAGTAAGCGACCAAAGTGCGGAAAAACAATGCGGAAAGGCTTTCATGAACCATGGCAAGATAACCGCCCATGGCAAGCGTTCCACAGCTCAGGATCAATGCGAAAAGGACTGACGACAGAGGACTTGTGATTACAGAAGGATAACCAACGCCTGCACTCGAAAGCAGAAGCCCAAGAAAGGTAAAAATCAAATATAAAGCAACGAACTCCAGTGCCGCAAGCACCAGATAAGGGATATGAAGGTAATGCTTCCGAAACCGTATATAAGACACGCCGAACTTCCTTGTCGTCTGCACAACTCCATGCGCCAGACCAACATCAAATTCTCCGGCGGCGAACACTCAAACCTGACACTAGAGCGACTCCGCGCCACCGGTTCCCTGTTATTCTATGGCCTATTTTGCGCTGACCAAGACGTAATCACAACTCATTGTATCTTTTGGTAACACAGTTTTACATTGTTTTTCTTGGCAACGGGAAATTACTCGCTTCAAGAATTGTATTTGCACGGTCAGTAGGTGAAAATTGAACAATCGGTGCAAACAGATGGTCAGTAACATAGGCTATCAGCACCATTGGACAGGAGATCCCATGCCCGGTACGGAACCATCTTCACCCTTGCACGCCATGAGTATAGACGTAGAAGATTACTTCCACGTTGCAGCCCTTTCTGGAGTAATTCATCCGGACCAGTGGAACTCTCTGCCCTCACGAGTGGAACAGAATACGGAGCGCCTGCTATCCCTGTTTAATAAACATCAAGTAAAGGCAACGTTCTTTGTATTAGGCTGGGTAGCCGAGAGATTTCCTGCTCTTATCCGCAAGCTGTCTGACCACGGCCACGAAATTGCCTCCCATGGGTACAGCCACCAGCTGATTTATAATCAGACTCAGGACGTGTTTCGTGAAGAAACCATTCGCTCCAAAGCTTTGCTGGAAGACATCACAGGCAAAGCCGTAGAAGGTTACCGAGCCGCGAGCTACTCCATTACCCGGGAATCACTCTGGGCACTGGATGTACTAAGTGAGGCCGGCTTTACTTGGGATTCGAGCATTTTCCCGATTCGACACGACCGTTACGGTATTCCCGGTTCACCGTCTGCACCCTACTCGATAGAAACTGCCAGCGGAGCAATCATCCGTGAGTTCCCACTGACCACCGCCCACATAATGGGGCTTTCCATACCTGCCGCCGGTGGCGGTTATTTCCGTCAGTTCCCCTACCCGGTGTTTCGTTACCTGTTCCGCAACGCATCGGGGTTCGGAGCGCGCCCGCAGATGTTTTATCTGCACCCCTGGGAGATAGACCCGGAGCAGCCACGTTACAATAACGCAAGCTGGTTCTCACGCTTCCGGCATTATACTAACCTTGATCAGTGCCACGATCGCCTCGAACGACTACTCGGTGATTTCCGGTTCGGAACCGTGAGCGAAAGCTATAATGCCTATGAACCAGACAAAACCCTGCTGCGCAGCGATCAGATGATCCGCCTCGCCTGATTCAGGGCACAGAGCTGAATAGGAACTGAATATGTATCTTGAATTTTTCGGTCTCCACAGACACCCCTTCCGCATCACACCGGAAGACGATTTTATTTACATGAGCCAGCAGCATTCGCGGGCTTATGTGTACATGTCTTCAGCGATCTGGAGCTCTGAAGGCTTCGTGGTGATCAGTGGTGAGATTGGCTCGGGCAAAACTACCCTGCTGAAAAAGACAGTCCGTAATCTTGAAGGCAATCTGAAGCTGCTCAATATTGCCTATACCAATCTTGAATCAAAGGATTTGTTTGGCCTGATTCTTCGGAAAGCCGGGCTGCAGGTGGCCGACGACAGCAAGGTTGCCATGCTGTTTCAGATTACAGATTACCTGGAGAGAATGGCTTCCGCTGGCACTCCGGTGGTACTAACCATCGACGAAGCGCAGAATCTCACCCGGGAAAACCTGGAAGACATCCGCATGCTGGCCGGCATGGAAAGCATGGGCGGGCCTTCAATGCGCGTCATTCTTCTTGGCCAGCCGGAACTGAAGCAAGCGGTTCTGGACATCCCCCAGCTCGCTCAGCGTGTAAAACTGTTCTTTCACCTGGAAGGGCTCACTTACGCAGAAACAGCCGAGTACATCGACTACCGGCTATTGGTTTCCGGCCACGGCGGTAACAAGCTTTTTGATGGCGATACGGTTCGCGAAATCCACAAGCTGAGCAAAGGCATACCACGGCTGATCAACAAGTTGTGCGACGGCATGATGATGTGCGCCTATTCGGAAGACCGCCCGTTTATTGACCCCCATGATCTCAAATCCATTCGCAAGGATTTGCTGGGGGACGAGCTACCGACGAATTCGCCCAAAACAGCCGAACTCCGGAAGCGGGAACACCCGGCACAAGCACAAAGCGACCAACACACAGGCGAGCTAGCCGGCGCGGCTAACGCATTGCTGCGGATGGCAGAAGCACTGGAGAGAATTGAGAGCCGCCTTGCCAATGCCTTCCCGGAAGAACAATCCACTCCAAAGCAAAGCTTTGGAACGCCGGACAACGTGAAACCGCTCTCACCCGGGCGCAAATAAGCCCGGTTATAACGAAAAAATCCCGGGCAAGCCCGGGATTTTTTGTTCAAACTAACCCTGAACGATTATTTCGACGCTCTTTTCCGTGTAACACCAAGACCCAACAATCCAAGTCCCAAGAGTGCAAATGTACCTGGCTCTGGCACCGCAACAGAACCAATGGTTACGTTATCCAGCCCATAGCCGTCGCCATTGGCGTTAGAGAAAATGCTCATATCACCAAGACCGGCAGCATCAAACAAGCTGATGTAGAAAACCTTACCACTACCCAGCGCACTGCCAAAAATATCACCGAAACTGAAATCCACACCGCCTATGGAGAAACGGCCACCCGAATCGTTCGGATCGGTCATATAGAAGCCCATAGCGTTATAGCCTGCGGTTGGTGAAATTTCCATTTCACGAGCATCCATACTGTCGAGCCAGTTAGGCGAAGATAGTGAAAAGCGACCGCTGAATGGGGAGGCGCTGTTGTTGAGAACAGCAAGCCCGTCCTAACAGTTGAAACTGCCATTATCACAAGCACCACCTACTCCCTGCGTGACGCTAGTGAAAGAAGTCCCCGCAACAAGAACTGAATCAATTGTCAGATCCTGTGCACCTACGGTGTACCCTCTGTCGAAGGTCTCAGTAAGACCACTTCCACCTAATGTCGACAGAAACGCCGTTTCTGCAGCTGTAGCGGCAGCATTGCCCTCATCGCTGATTGTCAGTACTGGCACGGCACTAACCAATGAAGACACACTCAGTGTCAATCCCGCTACTGCTAATTTAATGGCTGTTTTCATTGGTACTACTCCTAGCATCCTGGTTTAGTCGCAGTAACCTAAAGCGACCTTTACAACAGAATTGCAAACCCTATGCCAAAATAAATAACCTATCATATTCAGAAATTTAACTTCTATCAGACACTTGGAGTGTAAAGGTTCCTGACACTCATTGTTACCTAGTAAAGCCTTCACACGACAAACAAACCCACAAACTCATTGACTGGCGTCCGCTCAAGCGTCTCCTGATCATTACAGAGGGTAAAAATTTGCTGGCAACGCTGCCCGACAAAGCGGGTTGAGAGATTTGCTTTGAATTTTTCTTCCAATAGCGGAATACCGTCTTTCCTGCGCCGGCGATGGCCGATGGGATACTCCACCGCAACCTTGTCAGTACTTGAGCCGTCGTTGAAAAACACCTGAATAGCGTTAGCGATAGAGCGCTTGTCTGCCTCAAGATATTCGCGGGTGTAACGCTCATCTTCAATGATTTCCATCTTTTCACGCAGCGTATCAATTATCGGGTTAGCCTCATGAAAGCTGTCTTCGTAGTGTTCTGCGTTAAGATTGCCAAAAATCAGTGGTACTGCAGCCATATACTGCAGGCAGTGGTCCCGATCGGCTGCGTTTGCCAGTTTACCTTGCTTGGAAATAATACGGATTGCGGACTCGTGCGTGGTGATGACGATTCGATCGATCTCGCCCAATCGGTCTTTGACCTGTGGATGAAGCGTTACAGCAGCTTCCGCAGCCGTCTGGGCGTGAAATTCGGCAGGGAAGGAAATTTTGAAAAGGATGTTTTCCATGACGTAGGAGCCGAAATCCTGAGGCAATGAAAACTCACGCTTGTCTTCCGGCTTCAGAGCCTGATCCTTGTTGGTTTTGCTGAACAACACGTCGTAGAAGCCCCACTGGGGCGCCGTGAGGGCGCTGGGAATACCCATTTCACCGCGCATGGCAATATCCGCGAGGCGAACTGCCCGTGATGTCGCATCACCCGCCGCCCAGGACTTGCGTGACCCGGCATTAGGGGCGTGACGATAAGTACGCAGCGCCTGCCCATCCACCCAGGCATGAGAAAGCGCGGAAAGTAGTTGCTCCCGGTTAGCCCCCATAAGCTTGGCAGTCACTGCTGTTGAGGCGACTTTTACCAGCACAACGTGATCCAGCCCTACCCTGTTGAACGAGTTTTCCAGTGCCAGAATGCCCTGTATTTCATGGGCCATGATCATGGCCTCGAGAACCGCTTTCATCGCGATAGGGGATTTACCCTCAGCTACCCGCTTCTGGGACAGGTGGTCTGCAACCGCCAGAATGCCACCCAGGTTATCCGAAGGGTGACCCCACTCAGCCGCCAGCCAGGTGTCGTTGTAATCCAGCCAACGTACGATGCAGCCGATGTCCCATGCCGCCTTTACGGGGTCGAGACGGAATGACGTACCCGGCACCCGGGATCCATGAGGTACAACCGTACCCTCAACCAAAGGTCCCAGGTGCTTAGTGCATTCAGGAAAACGCAGAGCGAGCAAGCCGCACCCGAGGGTATCCATCAGGCAGTGACGTGCGGTCTTCCAGGCATCGTCACTGGCAATCTTGTAGCCAAGCACGTAGTCAGCGATTTTCTGTAGGACCTCGTCATAATCCGGGCGTTCGTTCAGATCGAATGTTGCTGACACAGGGTTACTCTCCTTTGTTTAGGTCGCACCAATGAAGTCTAGCCTTTTTGTCCGGAAATTCAGTGTATACGAGCCCGACATACCGACCCGACAGCCAGAAAAACTGTCAGGTAATTTAACACTTGTTCACACTTCTGACTGTGAAGATATTTTCACCCTACTGATTTAAATAGAAATTTATGTATTGGCCCCTTGATTGCTAAATCATGGTGCAGGCTTGAGGCCTCTTAACGCCCAATTGCACACCGGGCAAAAAAAATAGATAAGGACGAAACCAATGAGCAGGAAATTTCAATTCGGTGGACGTATCGCAGGCGCATCAATGGCGCTTGTTCTTTTGGGCGGTGCAGCAAATGCAGTGGCTGCACCAATTACTTTTTTCGGGGAAGATCCTGCGACCGCTGGGGTGCTAGGGCCTAACTCTACCCAAGCCAGGAATGATTTCCTGTCAAATCTTTCCGGTGTGGGAAACGAAGACTTTGAATCCTTCTCTTCCGGCGACAGCTCACCTCTTAGCCTGAGCTTTCCCGGCACCGGGACAACTCTGGATGCGACGATAACCGGTACAGGCTCTATTGGCAATTCAGGTCCCGGACGCTTTCCAACATCCGGGGTCAATTACTGGGAAGTCACCACGGGAGCCTTTACGATTGATTTTGTGGATCCGGTGAGCGCCTTTGGCTTTAACGGTATCGATATCGGAGACTTTGTGACCGATCAGATGATACTGAACCTCACCAGCTCCGTTGGAGAAACCTCAGAGCTTACGGTCCCCCATTCTCTGAATATCCCGAATAGCGCTAATGCAACTCTATTCTTCGGTTTCTACGATCTCGAGGAAACATACACCAGCATTTCATTTACCAATGCGGGTGGCGGTGACTTTTTCGCATTCGATGATATGGTAATCGGCGACATTGGTCAGGTTACACCAGATCCGGATCCGCAACCGGTTCCTGAGCCATCAACTCTGGCACTGCTGGCGATGGGATTGATTGGTTTTGGAGCAAGACGCCGATTTTTGGCGCGTCGCTCCTGACAGGACCTGATGCAGAGTCTCAAGCAGTTAAATAGACTCTCCTGAAAATGAAAGCCATTTGGTCGAAAGACCAAATGGCTTTTGCTTAAAAGCTATCCTCTGGAACCCTTACCCATCCTTCCATCAGAATCCGGGCACTGCGGCTCATGATAGCCTTGGTGGCCGTCCACTGACCGTTCACTTCCTTAGCTTCTGCGCCTACCTGCAGGGTGCCTGAAGGATGACCAAACGTGACTGAAGTACGATCACCACCGCCTGCAGCCAGGTTCACCAGCGTGCCCGGAATGGCCGCTGCGGTTGCTATAGCTACAGCCGCTGTACCCATCATGGCGTGGTGCAGCTTGCCCATGGACAGCGCACGCACCAGCACATCAATATCACCGGCGGCGATATTCTTGCCACTGGATGACGTGTAATCCTTCGGTGGAGCCACGAAAGCCACTTTTGGCGTGTGCTGGCGAGAGGCAGCTTCTTCAATGTTCTGAATCAGCCCCATTTTCAGGGCGCCATAGGCACGGATGGTTTCAAACATTGCCAGGGCTTTGGGGTCGCTGTTGATGTCATCCTGCAGTTCCCTGCCCTTATAACCAACTTCATCCGCATTGATAAACACGGTCGGGATGCCGGCATTGATCATGGTGGCTTTCAGAGTGCCAACGCCTGGCACCTCCAGTTCATCGACCAGATTGCCAGTCGGGAACATGGAGCCCTCGCCGTCGGCGGGGTCCATAAACTCTACCTGAACCTCGGCGGCGGGAAAGGTGACGCCATCCAGTTCAAAATCGCCGGTTTCCTGAACCTCACCATTGGTGATCGGCACATTGGCAATGATCGTTTTACGGATATTGGCCTGCCATATGCGCACGATCGCTGTACCGTTTTCCGGGATACGATCTTTGGCCACGAAGCCACTGTTGATCGCAAAGGCGCCCACGGCTGCGGTCAGGTTGCCGCAATTGCCGCTCCAGTCCACAAAAGGCTTATCGATGCTCACCTGACCAAACAGGTAATCCACATCGTGATCCGGCTGGGTACTTTTGCTCAGAATAACAGTTTTGCTGGTGCTGGATGTAGCGCCGCCCATACCGTCGGTTTGCTTCTGGTAGGGATCGGGGCTGCCAATAACTCTCAGCAACATGTTGTCCCGAGCGGGACCCGGGGTGCGGGCCCTTTCAGGAAGATCTTCAAGGCGAAAAAAGACGCCTTTGCTGGTGCCGCCACGCATGTAGGTCGCGGGAATTCTGATTTGCGGAGCGTGAGTCATTTCGTTGCTCTCATTAGGATATTGAAGCCGGAGCCCTGGCTTTACTTTCCGGCAGCCAGGGCTCCGTTTTTATGCTGCGCCTTCCGATTCCAGGAAGTCCTGGGCAAAACGCTGCAACACACCGCCAGCTGAGTAGATAGACAACTCTTCTGCGGTATCCAGTCGGCAGGTTACCGGCACCCGTTCGGTGCTGTCGTTCTTGCGATGGATAACCAGCGTCAGCTTGGCGCCGGGAGCTGGCGTGCCTTCCACATCGAAGGTTTCAGTCCCTTCAATATCGAGGGTTTTGCGAGTAGTGCCTTCTTCAAATTGCAGGGGCATCACGCCCATACCCACCAGGTTGGTACGGTGAATACGCTCAAACCCTTCTGCCACAATCGCTTCAACACCCGCCAGAGCGACGCCTTTGGCCGCCCAGTCACGGGAAGAGCCCTGGCCATAGTCAGCACCGGCAATAATGATCAGCGGTTGCTTGCGATCCATGTAGGTTTCAATGGCTTCCCACATGCGGGTGACCTTACCCTCCGGCTCGATACGCGCGTAAGAGCCCTGCTTCACATTACCGTTTTCATCCTGAACCATTTCGTTAAACAGTTTGGGATTGGCAAAGGTTGCGCGCTGTGCGGTCAGGTGGTCGCCACGGTGAGTTGCGTACGAGTTGAAATCGACTTCTGGTACGCCCATCTTGTGCAGATATTCACCGGCAGCACTGTCCATCATGATGGCATTGGAGGGCGACAGGTGATCTGTAGTGATGTTGTCTGGCAGCACCGCCAGCGGGCGCATACCCTTGAGGGTTTTCTCGCCAACCATGCCACCTTCCCAGTATGGCGGGCGACGAATGTAGGTGCTCATCTTGCGCCAGTCATAAAGCGGATTGGCGTTGGCTTGGGCATCACGGGTGATGTCGAACATCGGAATGTAGGTGCTGCGGAACTGTTCCGGCTTCACCGACTTTTTCACTATGGCGTCGATTTCCGCGTCATCCGGCCAGATGTCTTTCAGAGTGACCGGGTTTCCGTCTTTGTCGTACCCTAGCGCATCTTTTTCGATATCGAAGCGGATGGTGCCCGCAATGGCATAAGCCACAACTAACGGTGGCGATGCAAGGAATGCCTGCTTCGCGTATGGATGAATCCGGCCGTCGAAGTTACGGTTGCCTGAAAGCACTGCAGTTGCATACAGGTCACGATCAACAATTTCATCTCTGATCGCTGGGTCAAGTGCGCCGCTCATGCCGTTACACGTAGTACAGGCAAATGCGACGACACCAAAGCCGAGGTTTTCCAGCTCGGGCAGCAATTCAGCATCTTCTAGGTACATTTTGACGGTCTTGGAACCCGGTGCCAGGGAAGACTTAACCCAGGGCTTACGGGTAAGGCCCAGCTTGTTGGCGTTACGGGCAATCAAGCCTGCAGCCACCATGTTGCGCGGGTTGCTGGTATTCGTACAACTGGTGATGGCCGCGATAATAACGGCACCATCCGGCATTTTGCCTTCTTCCAGTTCCCACTCGCCTGCAATGCCACGCTCTGCCAGCTCGGAGGTCGGCAGGTGGGCGTGAGGGTTGGATGGGCCGGCCAGTGTGCGGCTGACCGAAGACAAATCAAATTTCAGAACTCGCTCGTACTCGGCGGTCTTAAGGGCGTCGGCCCAGAGACCGGTTTCTTTCGCGTATTGCTCTACCAGAGCCACCTGCTCGTCTTCACGGCCCGTAAGCTTCAGGTAATCAATAGTCTGGCCATCGATGTAGAACATGGCTGCAGTGGCGCCGTACTCCGGCGTCATGTTGGAGATGGTGGCCCGATCACCTACGGTCAGGCTGTCTGCACCTTCACCAAAGAACTCCAGATAGGCACCGACGACACGCTCCTTGCGCAGGAACTCGGTCAGGGCCAGTACCATGTCTGTGCTGGTAATGCCCGGCTGAAGCTTACCGGTGAGTTCAACACCTACGATATCCGGCAGGCGCATCATGGAGGCACGGCCAAGCATTACGCTTTCGGCTTCCAGGCCACCCACACCCACAGAGATAACGCCCAGGGCGTCAACCATTGGCGTATGGCTGTCAGTACCTACACAGGTATCCGGAAAGGCGACCTTTTTGCCTTCACCATCAGCACGGGCCTGCACCACCGGAGACATTTTCTCCAGGTTAATCTGGTGCATGATGCCGTTACCCGGCGGGATCACATCCACGTTCTTGAACGCAGTTTTGGTCCAGTTGATGAAGTGGAAGCGGTCGTCGTTTCGACGATCTTCGATTTCACGGTTCTTTTCAAACGCGTCTTTCTCGAAGCCAGCATGTTCAACCGCGAGGGAGTGATCCACGATCAGCTGCGTGGGAACCACGGGGTTCACCTTGGCAGGGTCACCACCCTTTTCGGCGATAGCATCACGCAGGCCAGCCAGATCAACCAGAGCGGTCTGACCCAGTATGTCGTGGCAGACCACGCGAGCCGGATACCAAGGGAAATCCAGATCCCGTTTACGCTCAATAAGCTGTTTCAGAGAATCCGTCAGTGCAGCAGGGTCGCAACGGCGAACGAGTTGTTCAGCCAGAATCCTGGACGTATACGGAAGCTTGTCATAGGCGCCGGCCTGGATATCTTCCACGGCCTGGCGGGTATCGAAATAGTCCAGGTCGGTGCCTGGAAGGGGTTTGCGGTAGTTGGTGTTCATGGAGATACCCTTGATCGAAATATGTTGGCCCCCTCTCCCCTTGTGGGAGAGGGTTAGGGAGAGGGGGAAATCTTTCTATGCCCGCTTCTCAATCGGCAGCCATTCTGCATGCTCCGGCCCGGTGTAATCCGCGCTCGGGCGGATAATCCGGTTATTGGCACGCTGCTCTTTTACGTGGGCAGTCCAGCCAGATACGCGGGACATAACAAAGATTGGCGTAAACAGTTCGGTCGGGATGCCCATAAAGTGGTAAGTCGACGCATGGAAAAAGTCGGCGTTGCAGAAAAGCTTCTTCTCGCGCCACATGACTTCTTCGCAACGAACGGACACTGGATACAGAACCGTGTCACCTACTTCGTTAGCCAATTTTTCAGACCACTTCTTGATGATCACGTTACGTGGATCGGATTCGCTGTAGATCGCGTGGCCGAAGCCCATAATCTTCTCTTTGCGCGCCAGCATACCCATCAAGCCTTCTTCCGCTTCTTCAGCGCTCTGGAACTTCTGGATCAGCTCCATGGCTGCTTCGTTGGCGCCACCATGCAGTGGGCCGCGAAGCGTACCGATCGCACCGGTTACGCAGCTGTGAATATCAGACAGGGTCGATGCGCAAACGCGTGCGGTGAAGGTAGAGGCATTAAACTCATGCTCGGCGTAAAGGATCAGGGATACGTTCATCACCCGTTCATGCAGCTCGCTTGGCTTTTTGCCATGCAGCAACTCAAGGAAGTGGCCGCCAATGGAGTCACAGGTGCCTTCGGTATCAATGCGCACGCCGTCATGAACAAAGCGGTACCAGTAGGTAATAATGCCCGGGAAGGCTGCCAGGAGACGGTCGATCTTGTCGTCCTGCTCACTGAAGTCCATCTCGGTTTCCAGGTTGCCCAGCATGGAGCAGCCGGTACGCATCACGTCCATGGGGTGAGCGTCTTTGGGAATCTGTTCGAGAACGGTCTTCAAGGCTTCGGGCAGCCCACGCAAGCTCTGGAGTTTTGCCTTGTATGCATCCAGTTCCTGTTGGTTCGGCAACTTGCCGCGCAGCAGCAGGTAAGCCACCTCTTCAAACTGGGCATTGTCCGCCAGATCGCTTACGTCGTAACCGCGATAGGTCAGACCTGTGCCGGTTTTTCCAACGGTGCACAATGCCGTTTCGCCCGCGACCTGTCCGCGCAGGCCAGCGCCACCAAGTTTTTTTGCTTCTGCCATGGGTCACTCTCCCGTAATTATTTAATTATTTGGATTGCTGGAACAGTTGATCCAGCTTCTGCTCGAAGTCGTGATAGTTCAAGTAATCGTAAAGTTCCATACGAGTCTGCATCAGATCAACAACATCTTTCTGATCGCCCTTCTCAAGAATATTCTCGTATACGGTGACCGCCGCTTTGTTCATGGCACGGAAGGCACTCAACGGATACAGCACCATGCTTGCGCCGGATTCGCCCAGTTCTTTGCGGTTATAAAGCGGTGTTGCGCCAAACTCGGTAATGTTGGCCAGCAGTGGAACATCACCCAGAGCCTCAGAGAAGGCTTTGTAATGCTCAAGTTCGGTAACGGCTTCAGCAAAAATACCGTCGGCGCCGGCTTCAATGCAGGCTTTCGCACGCTCGATGGCTGCTTCAAGGCCTTCTTTCTGAAACGCGTCTGTACGGGCCATGATGAAGAAATCTTTGTCTTCACGAGCATCCGCAGCCGCTTTGATGCGATCGACCATTTCTTCTTTGGAGACAATTTCCTTGTTCGGACGGTGTCCGCAACGCTTTTGCGCCACCTGGTCTTCAATGTGAACCGCAGCAGCGCCCGCGCGCTCCATTTCTTTAATGGTGCGGGAAATGTTGAATGCCCCACCCCAGCCGGTATCAATGTCCACCAGCAACGGCAGGTCGGTGGCTGCGGTAATGCGGCGCACATCTTCCACTACATCGTTCATGCTGGTCATACCCAGGTCTGGCAGGCCATAGGAGGCATTCGCCACACCGCCGCCGGAAAGATAGATGGCCTGATGGCCGACTTTCTCCGCCATCATGGCAGCGTAGGCATTGATGGTTCCTACAATTTGCAGGGGCTTGTTGTCGTTCAGGGCCTTGCGAAAACGTGCGCCCGGGGAGAGCTTGCTGGACATATCATTTCCCTCTCTTTTGATATAGTTCGTTTGATTAGCTATTTAATTCAGATAGTTAAAAGACCTTCTTCAATCTTTTTTTCGATATTTTTGCGTGCTGCGTTGATGTGTCTTTTCATGAGAAATTCTGCGAGTTCGCCATCACGCTGGGCGATGGCTTCAACAATACGACGGTGTTCCCCGAGTGCAAGGTGGGGACGCCCGGCGGAGGTACTTAAACGGTAACGGTACATACGCACCATGTAATAGAGGTCGCCGAGGAGCATTTGGGCCAGTTTCGTGTTCCGGCTACCTGTGGCAATGCGATGGTGGAAATCGTAGTCACCCTCAGCCTGATAATAGGCCTGGCCGCGAGCCTCGTCGATCATGGCTTCATGGGCATTCAGAGTGGCTTGAAGGTCGGCAATCTCCTGGTCAGTCATGCGTTCGGCAGCCTGACGCGCCGCCAAGCCCTCCATAACTTCCCTTATGCGGTAGAGTTCCACCAACTCGGAGGCGCTGACGGAAACAACCTTTACACCGGCATGGGGGCGACGAACCAGAAGGCCGCGGGATTCGAGACGGCCAAGAGCCTCTCTAAGCGGGCCACGCGTCAGCTCGAAGCGGGAGCAGAGATCCAGCTCACCGATTTTGTCACCCGGTGCAAGATCCCCTTTGACGATTGCTGTTTGCAGACAATCGAAAGCCTCATCGGCGCGGGTGTAGGTTTGTGAAGCGAGTTCCGACATATTTTGTCAACAATAATAGCTGAGGTTGTCGAAATCTACGCCGGATACCGGATATTGTCAACAATACCTGAGTCGCATTGTTAACAATCCCGGATCATTCGCCACTGATCAACGGTTGATCAGTAGAGCTTGCGTTCAGAGGCCGGTGGCGGCGTGTATTGGTATGCCCAGGTTTCAGTAAGAGGCTCATCGCCCAGGCGCAAATACATGCGAATGTTGATGGGCTCTTCAGAATTGCCGGGCACAAGGTCGAACATGGCCCGATAGCCGTTGATTGCAGACAATGGACGCGCAGAGGTTATTTCCACCTCTCCCCGGCTGGCGCTGATGACCGCTTCTACCTCGGCATCGCCACCCAGCATATCAAGCACGCCTCCGGCAAAATCCACGGCAAATCGCCAGGAGAAATATTCACGCTTTTGCCCGATCACACCGCCCAACCCTGTGCGGGTTGCCTGAACCGTCGCAAGTTCACGAGGGTTGACGGGTGCCCGCTCCCCCCAATGCAATCGATATGAGAACAAATATTCCTGCTCTGGCTGCAGTGGCTGCTCCGGATGCCAGAATGCAACAATGTTATCGAAGGTTTCATCCACTGTGGGGATTTCAACCAGATCAATACTGCCATTGCCCCACTCGCCTTTCGGCTCCACCCAAACGCTCGGACGGCGCTCGTAAAACACCCCATCATCCTGATAGTGGTCAAAATTACGGTCACGCTGCAGCAGACCAAAGCCTTTGGGATTGTTATCAGTAAAGCTGTTAAAACGGAGATGTGCCGGGTTCTCAAGCGGTCGCCAGAGCCATTCGCCGGTGCCGGACAGCATAGCCAGACCATCGGAATCATGGATTTCCGGGCGCCAGTCGTAGTGCATGCGTCGATCGTTCTCACCAACCTGATACATACTGGTAAGAGGCGCAATGCCAGCCCGTTTGATCTCCGTCCGTGGGTAAAGCGCCACATCAACGTCCATCACCATGTTGCTTCCGGGGTCCAGAACAAACGCATAAGCACCTGTTGTGCTCGGCGAATCAAGCAAGGCCCAAACCCGGATCACCTGGCTGCCCGGCTGAGGCTTCTCCAGCCAGAAGGCGCTAAATCTCGGAAACTCTTCGTCTCCTTCCACAGCGGTATCAATGGCTAGGCCTCGGGCAGACATGCCGTACTGCATTTCCGACCCCACCGCGCGGAAGTAACTGGCACCAAGGAAGGCCGCAAGATCCAGAGAGAAGTTGGTGTGGTAATGAAGCCGAAAGCCCGCATAACCCAGATTGCCCGGTAAGTCCCCCAGTGGTTGCTCACCTTCATAATCGAAAAAATCCGGGTTGTAGCGGAGCTCTGTCGCTTTCCCGTCAATGACTTCATGGATTGTAACCGGCGATTGAAAATACAGTCCGAGATGGAAAAGTTGCGCCTGAAAGGCAGACTCGCTATCCGCCCACAACGCGTGATCCTCGCGAAAACGGATGGCCTGATAGTCGTCCCAGGAGATCTGTTTCAGACTCTGGGGCAGTTCACCCTCGTGAGAAATGTAAGGATGCGCTGCCAGGTCCCGTGCATAGCCTTTTAACCAGGCATAGCTGAAGGGTTTTTCGTTATTGCCAGTGCCAGGCTGTGTGTCCTGTGCCCACACCACAGAGCTGAGCGGCAACGCGCTGGCCCCAAGCCCGGCTATCAGGGTTTTCATAAGCGTTCGTCGTTCCATAAACTCTCACCTCTTAATGACAAACTGGCAGACTTAAAGTGCAACTCGTATCAAACGATGTTTCTTTCGCCCGAGCTTTTCGCCTGGGTATTGAGGCGCCCTATGGCGCGGCCCCAGTAACTGGCGGGGGAAGCTCTCCACGCACCTTCATGCAATGCCTTCAGGGATTGGCGGTCTCTTGCCACTTGGCTCATTTCCGCGCGTGATAAGGCATTCGGCCCTTCGCCAAGGCAGCGCGCCACACACGATTTCAGCTCCACCTCACGAGAACCCAAACGGTGATCCCAGGCCAAGGCCTGGTGCAAACAGTTGTGATCAAGCCTCAATACGGCCTGCTCAAGGGGTGTGAGTGGAGAGCCGGTAACGGCACGAGAGCGAAACGCGACTGCGTCTTCAAGCAGTGGCATGGCTCTAATTTCTTCAGGTATGAGCAGAAGGCGGCATTTTCTGAGCGCCTCGCCAAGGGAGTTGCGACTGAGATACACCGCCGTCGGCGCGGCCAGGATCAGCGGCAAAGCCACGGGTAATGACCACAGGAAAAACATGGTATCCAGGCTCCAGGCGAATGCCGACCATCCGCCGCCCAGAAGCATGCCAGGCAGCTGGGTGATAAAAGCCTCCTTCCAGCTTGTCTCTTCCGTCCGGTTCTGCCCCGCCCATTGCAAAGAAACATTCAGTAATGCCGATACCACGTAGCGGCTGTGCGCCCACATACGCACTGGAGCCAGCAACACTGAAATCACGATTTCCAGCATCACGCTGCAGAACAGCCGGAAAAGACCGCCAAATTCTTTTGTAAACCTGTGGATCACGGCATCAAGAATGGCCAGAAACTTCGGGAAAAACAGCAAAGCCAGCGTACTCAGCGCAAGACCCAGAGCCCATTCCGGCCTCCACTCAGGCCAGAGCGGGAACAGCCCCTGATGACCCTCGGGAAAGTACTCGATGGGCGACAGTGTCATATCGGCAGCCGCAATGGTGGTGAGAATCAGAAACCCCAACCACAAAGGAGAAGCGACGTACGCCATAATACCGTTGAGAAACGCCATACGATGAGCAAACCGAAGGCCCGGCTCCCGCAACATAACCCACAGGTGCTGTAGGTTACCTTTGGCCCATCGGCTGTCTCGTGCCAGTTCGTCGGCCAGGGTTGGCGGAGACTCTTCGAAGCTGCCACCCAGACCTGGTTCCAGCCAGACTTCGTAGCCGGCCCGCCCCATATAAGCCGCCTCGACAAAATCGTGGCTCATGATCGGGCCGCCGAAGATCCCGATACCCGGTAGCTTGCGTAGCCCGCAATGCTTCATGAAAGGTTCGATACGCAAAATGGCGTTGTGGCCCCAGAATGCCGCATCACCCATCTGAATGGCTGCAAGGCCACTGGCGAACAACGTAGAGTAAAACCTGTTGGCAAACTGCTGAACCCGGGCAAACAAGGAATGACCGTTGATAATATTCGGGTTGGTCTGCAGGATACCCACGCCAGGCTCGCGCTCCATCAGCCTCACCATGCGAACAATGGTGGAGCCCGTCATCAGGCTGTCTGCATCGAGCACGACCATATACTTGCAACGCTTTCCCCAACGACGGAGAAAGTCGGCCACGTTGCCACTTTTATAATTAAGGTTTACCGGGCGCCGGCGATAGAAGATGCGCCCCTCACCGCCAAGCTCTTTGGCCAGTTGATTCCATGCAACCTGCTCCTCCAGCCAGACGTCAGGGTCTCGGCTATCGGAAAGTATGTAGAATTCAAAATGCTCGATCTGGCCGGTACGTTCGATATCCCGGTATACGGCTTTAAGACCGCTCAGCGTCCAGTGCACCGGCTCATGGTAGATAGGCAGTAGCACGGCCGTTTTTGCCAGCGGTGTTTTCAGCAACTCCGCTTCTTTATGACGCTTGAGTATCGAATGGCGATCACCGCCCATCAGTCGAATCAGAAAGCCGAATACTGCCGTCCAGAAACCGACGGCAATCCAGGCATAAAGGATCGCGAAAAGTGCCAGCATCCCCAATTCCAGCAGGGTGCCCCCGTGGTAAGGCAATACCCAGAGCAGGTAATAGGATGCCACTGTAGTCTGACCAAAGACAAAGAGCATCAATACCGCCCGTCGGATATTCGCAACGAGTCGCCAGCGGTGTTTTTCAGAGCCTGCCGTTAATGTGTTATCCACGGCTGCGGTACCCGATACTGCCCCGGCACAACGGTGGCGCTACTGCGGGAATGATTGCCCCGGGGATAGAGAAGTAATCAGGCAACCGGTCCATTACGTTTTCCAAAAGGCGATGCCCGCCCTTGTCTTCTCCCACTTCGGCCATAGCATCATCAATAAGTTGCAGCATTTGTCGGCATCGCTCACTGGTCATTTCGACGCCTGCTTCACTTAGATAGCTATATACACGGCCAAAAACCTGCTGAAAGGAAATGTCTTCCATGCTTGTCTCCTTGCCTGTTATTTCGCTTCTGGTTCCAGCTACCGGGGGTTCCCGCGAAGGTCTGTTTCAGGTCCGAGGAAATAGGTCCATGTCTCCGTAACGGGTTTGTCATCCTTATTAAGCAAGCCTCGCAACCTGAATGGCTGCCCGGTGGTCGGCTCTGCCAGGATCGACAGGCGCCATACATCGCTGGCTTCGATGTATTCTACAAAGTGCTCAATGACTTCAACGCCCTCTCCTCCGCTGACCTGGCTGACAACAGCCGCACCTGGTCGCAGCCCGGCTAACTCACCGCCTTTGAAATCAACAATCAACCTCAAGGCTTCGCCCGAGTCATCGTTCGCATTTCCATGACCAACAAATGTCCTTACAGCCCGGGCATTGGGCTGCCCGGTAATATCAGGCTCTCCGAAGGTTACCGAGTATTTCAGGTTGCGGCTTGCACCAGCTACCGCCGCCTGATCAGGCTTGAAGAAGGCAGCAATGTTATCGTTCGACTCTGCACCTGACGGAATTTCAACAAGTACGACTTCACCTTTTCCCCAACCGCTATCATCTTCGCCGAGTGGTTTTACCCACATGCTTGGCCGGCGGTCATACCGGGCTTCGCTGTCCTGAAAGTCATCAAACTCCCGATCACGCTGAATCAGACCAAAACCTTCAAGACCCTCAACATGAAGATAACTCAACTGCAGCTTTGCCGGGTTCACAAGTGGGCGCCAGAGCCACTCCCCAGAGACCCCATCACTAACTAGCAAACCCTTTGAATCATGCACTTGCGGGCGCCACTCACCTCTGGGGCGCAGGGTGTTTTCGCCGTAGAAAAACATGGAAGTTAAAGGTGCCTGCCCCAGTTGATCGATGTCTTCCCGGAAAAACAGTTGCGCGGTGACATCCATTCTCGTGCTTTTTCCCGGATGAATTTCGAAGCGGTAGGCGCCTGTGAGGCTCGGGCCGTTCAACAAACCGTAAGCCACCATAACGTCGGCGCCCGCTTTGGGACGCTCCATCCAGAATTCAGTAAATGCGGGGAATTCCTCACCGGATGGCAAGCCCGTATCCACGGCTATGCCTCGCCCTGAAAGCCCGAAAGTCTGGTTTGCCCCCACGCCACGAAAGTAACTTGCACCACCGAAAACCAGAAACTGGTTCTGAGCATCCTTCCCTGATAAAGGATAAGTCAATTTAAACCCGGCATATCCGAGATCAGCAGGAACCCTCTTTTCAAGTTCCGGGCTGGGGTAATCGAACCGGGTTTTATCAAACTCCACCGGACGGACCCCTTCACTATCGATCACATTGAGACCAACTGCGTTGGAGTAAAAGCTACCTTGTGGAATCATCATTACCTGAAACCGTGATCCGCTGGCCCGCCAGAGGCTCTGATCAGGCTTGAATCGAATTGACTGGTAGTCGGAATAGCCAAGGTTTCTGAGGAAGTCGGGGGCCTGGGCTGGCTTTTGGTAGGCTTCGCCGGCCAAATTTCGGGCTTTGTCTGCTACGTCCTTGAACCCGAACGCCTGAGCGTAACCGGAACATGTTATCAACGTGATCAGAGTAAAAAATACGGATAGCCGTGAGCCAGTCATTACGAAACTCCTTGTAAACCAGCGTTCAAATGTAACACCCGCTGTATGGCAGGCCTCAAGTGACATCTTAGTAACGAGGAGTCAAAAAGGGTATAAACAAAAGCAGGAACGGCAGTCAGATGCCAACAGTGAATGATAAGGATAGATCAGGGCTGGTGGGCATCAGCAAGGCCTCGTTGGAGGCATTGAGCATTTGGCCAATACTCAGGTCGGCGCGAAAATCCCTGGAGTAAAGTTGCAGAGAAATCTCTCCGGTACTAGTGGTGCCAGAACGATCCGATTGGGCGGCCGAATACGGTGCCCACCCCTGCAGCAGGGAAAATGTGATGGTTGAATTGAGCTCGGATACAAACGGCCAGTGATAATCCGGACTACGGGCGTTCATTCGCAGCCATCCACCTTTTGCCACGTGCACCGACTGCCCATTAAAGCCCCGCATCAGTCCCGGGCCAGCTATGCGAAGGTATTCGGAGGCTGGCAGGTCGTCAGGTGCAAACTGATAACGCCCGTTAAGCCCGAGATTCCAGCTCAACACTTCTCTACTCAAAGACGCTGCCACGGCCAGCCTGTGAAAGCCATCCACATCGCTGTGGCGGCCGGATGAATTCACAATTTCTTCCGAATCAACCCCACCTACAGCAGTCAGCGAGGTTGTCGCATAAAGGCCGCCTAACAGATCCCGTGACGCCGAGCCCTGCAGGCCAAAGCTCGAAAGCCGATGCGTGGAGCTCTCAACCCACAAAGCCTCTTCGAACGCACTGCTACTGCCACTGGAATGTGAAAAGACACTGTCGATTTCAATGCCCTGCCACGCCCAAAGCGATCGATTTCCCGTTACCTTCAGGTTGCGGTACTCACCACGCGTATCATAACGCTGCCCTGAACCGCTCACTGCGCCCGCATAATCCCTATTCTCGAGATCGATCCGGAAATTGCTCCCTGCGAGGGGAAAAGCGTACCGCAGCGCCAGTGTTGTAGATTCGGCACGACCCTCACGGGCAACAGAATCGCTGAAATTGAGACCAAGCACATGCTGTGACCAGATCAGATCATTGCTGATCAGGTTTATGCTGCCATCAGACCTGTCGTTGGTTTGGCTGGAGTTACCTGAAAACTCCATATGGGAAGCGACATATTGGGTGACCGACTGCAGTAAATCTGCAGGATAGAGATCCCACAAGGCGGAGTCTGCGGGCGTTTTCGAATTGTTCGCTGACACCTGGTAAGTAAAAAAACCAAAAATCAGGGCTGCCAGCAGAGTGCGTCCCACGAAAAAGCCTCGATGAAATGAAAAGAAAGAATTACGGTGCTTTAAATATAGCCCTGCTACTTTAAAAAAACGCACCGACAGAATCCAGTAGCAACTGCCAAAAGTTACAATTTTAATATAATTAAAAACAGCCGGTTATGGCGACATTCAGATGTAAAATGTGAGAAATATCAGGCAAATCACGGGAACACAGTTACCCGTCCCGGCAATTACAAAATGTAATGAACCCCGCGGCACCCTCTCCTTTCACACAAAATAACTTGCTAAACTCAATTCAAATCATGGAAACGCTGCAAATCTTGACCAAAGGATGAACCGAATGATCAAAAAATGCCTCTTCCCAGTTGCCGGATACGGCACCCGCTTCCTGCCAGCCACCAAGGCGATGCCGAAAGAAATTCTACCCATCGTTAACAAACCGCTGGTGCAATACGGCGTTGAAGAAGCATCCGAAGCCGGTATTCATGAGTTCGGATTTGTTACCGGGCGTGGTAAGCGCGCTATTGAAGATCATTTCGACATCAGCTATGAGCTGGAGCATCAGATTGCAGGATCAGGCAAGGAAGACTTGCTGAACTCTATCCGCGATCTTATCGATAACAATACCTTTGCATTTACCCGCCAGGTTGAGATGAAAGGGTTGGGCCATGCCATTCTGAGCGGTCGCAACCTGGTGGGCGATAATCCATTTGCGGTTGTGCTGGCAGACGACTTTTGCGTAGGTCCTGGTGAAGGTGAAGACGGCGTTATGGCCCAAATGGTCAAGCTGTACAACCAGTTCCGCTGCTCTATTGTTGCGATCGAGGAAGTCCCCGCTGATGAAACCCACAAATACGGCGTGATTGCCGGTGAGTCCATGAAAGATGGCCTTTACCGCATTACCGACATGGTTGAGAAGCCGTCACCAGAGGATGCGCCGAGCAACCTGGCGATTATCGGGCGCTATATTCTGACACCGGATATTTTCGACATTCTGGAACGCACGCCGGCGGGAAAAAACGGTGAGATTCAGATTACTGACGCGCTGCTGGAACAGGCTAAAAATGGCTGTGTACTGGCGTACCAGTTCAAGGGCCAGAGATTCGACTGCGGCAGCATTGACGGCTTCGTGGAAGCGACCAACTACGTATACGAAAACATCTACAAGAAACAGTAATAAAGGGCAGCAAGCTGATCGATTTGCTGCTCAGGTACCCAAAATCTGCAATATCATGCGCCGATTTTCCGCAGTCGTCTTGCGGAAACGGCGCAGCATTTCTGCCTCTTCCTCCGAAAGCTGAACCCTGTCTATCACCTGCTCCAGTTCTTTCAACGCCATTGAGAGATCATCGCTGTTGCTGAACACCAGCCCCGGTAATTCGAGCTGTCCACCGTCGCCGGGGGCTGTCAGATCCAGCAGATCTTCCAGAGGTGTATCTGTTTTTATACAGAAATCCAACAACGCCGCTAAATCCGGATAGGTACGTTGCCCGGCATCTGAAGCTTCCCAGCGTATTACCTGCGCTTCTTCTACACCACAAATCTCGGCGACATCCTGGCAGGATAAGCGCCCTGCCTCGCGCATCTGCCGTAACCGGCGGTTGAATGTCTGCAGGTAACGCATGGTATTCGCCTCTGCAAAATTATCAGGAAAAGTGAGTTAATCAGGAAATGTAACGTACATATAGCTTTATGCACAATCTGCCTATACTGATTTGAACGCAACCACCCAGGAAACTTATGACTTTTAAAGCACTGGACACAGAAGCCGCCTGGAATCTTATTCTGCAAGCAGAGAACCTTTCGGGTGCAACGCTAACGCGTCAAGACTCCGATAAGCCGGTACTCAAGCTGCACCGCAATGGAGAATGGCGGCTGCTGCAGGAAGCAACAGAAGAAGCCCGCGCATTACTGAGTGTTTTTTTACCCTTGTGCCGTCCACTTGCTGAATCCGCACCCTGGCACGTTATCGGTCAGCTCGGCCAAAGTCTCGATGGCCGGATCGCAACGGTTACCGGGAATTCCCGTTTTATCAACGGCGGCGATGGGATTACCCACCTGCACCGCATCAGGGCCCTTTCCGATGCTGTGATTGTCGGCGCCGGCACGGCAACGACGGATAACCCCCGGCTGACCGTGCGCTGTGCCAGCGGAGCCAATCCGGTAAGAATTGTTATTGATCGTCATCGTCGGGTACCTGAAAGCCATCACCTGTTTACCGACGGAGCTGCACCGACACTGCGCCTGGTTGCTGGCGACTATAGTCCTGGCATGATTGATGGTTACGGCAGGAGTTCGGTAATCGATATTCCTTGCCTCGGCAGTGGAAAAGAACTCGCGAACCCGAAACGTATTCTTGAGGTTCTTGCTGATCTCGGGCTGAGAAAGATTTTTATAGAAGGCGGTGGCATGACTGTTTCGTCTTTCCTGCAAGCTGGCTTGTTAAACCGGCTCCATGTCATGGTGGCTCCCATGATTATCGGCAGTGGCAGGCCGGCCTTTTCCCTGCCGGAAATTGACTTGTTGGATGACGCGCTCAGGCCTGCCTCTCAATTCGTAAACCTGGGCACCGACATGCTGTTTGATCTTGATTTCAGTGTTGCCTTGCCGGCGAACTGAACAGGAACAGAGCACCTGGTAAGCTGGAGACAAATATAAGTGCACCATAGGCCACACTCAGTGCCACACCCTGCTCTGCGGGCAAGCCCGCCATTGGCCATAGAACCACCGCTGCGCCTTCACGGACACCCCAGCCCGAGACAGTAACCGGTATCACCATGCTCAGCAGGAGAAGACTGCACAGAGCCCCTGAGACAACTGCCGAAGGCAGGTCGGTGATATAACCCGCGCCGGTGGCCAACACGAGGAACACGGCCAGATAGCTTGCCACCACCATCAACGACGTCAGCACTTGCAATGGAAAAGCCGGCCAGGAGAGCAAGGCCCGGGCGAGATCTCCGCGTAGAGTGGCGAAAAATCTGCACACCCGATCGCTCCTGCGTGCGAGAAACCACAGCAGGTAAATCCCAACAAATGAACCCGCCAGGAGCCAGTAAAGATGGCTTGTAGAGTCACGCTCCACAGGGTCTGCGCCAACAATCCTGCCAGTAATAAACAACCAGATAAGGCCACTTATAACCACGGCCGCCAGCACTACCTGCCCGGATAAACGCTCGATAGCAACCCCGTGGGCGGCTGCCAGCCTCTTGTCAGTATCAGCGCCATGGCGAAGTGCCCGATTAACATCACCCAGAACGCCGCCGGGCAAAACCTGATTGGTAAAGGTTGCCAGATAGTACTCCCGCACCGACTGTATGTAGGGTATCGGCAGACCCAGAAGCCCGGCGGTATACCGCCACCGCCAGGCCGACAGAAATACCTGGATTACCCCCAGAACGAGGCCGGCAATCATCGCAGTCTTCGGAATGCGCGTAATTTCATTAACCAGTGCTTTCACATCAACAAACAACAGCACCGCCAGGATGATCAAAGCAGTCGACACCCATTTAAATGCGATGCGAATACCCGTACTGCGAGAAAAGGTCATATTGGTTGTTCGGGTATCTTTGTTGTTGTGCGGACTGGGGGAAGCCCGAGTACGTCCTGATGACACACGGTAATTTCCAGTTCGCCCGCTGCCAACTGGTGCTTTCTGGCGACAAACCAGGCATCGAGAAGAGCAACGGCATCCGGGCTTCGTTGCTTGGCCGCAGTTACCCAGCCAGCCATTAGCATTTCAGCCAGCCTTGCGTCTTTGCAGGTGAGATGCCAGGGGGTTTCTTCAACCTGCACGTCGTAACCGTTTAAGGCCAGTTTTTCCGCAAGCGCAGAGGCGGCATCCGGGCCAAGCGCGGCGCCAGTGCCTTTATTGCCGTGCTGATGCTGGTTTACCAGATCTATCAACAAATCGTCTTGTTCGTGAGCCGGCGTAAGCGCAAAACGACCGGTATAACTCAACACAACAAGAATGGCCGCCTGCTTTGAAACCACCTCTTTCACAAGCTCTGCGAGCCAGGCTTCAGATACCAGATCAATCAGCGCCGAAGCTGTCACTAAAGAGATGTGATGAGGAAGAAACCCGTGAAAGTCCCCCGGCATCAGGCGATGCTGTAGCATTCTCATGGACACGTCCAGTTTCTTGGACCTGAGAGCCGCTTCAGCGAGCAAACTTTCATCCTGATCAACCAACAGCCATTCCTGAGACATTGATAACGCTGGGGCCAGATAGGCTACATTTGACCCACGACCGGTGCCAATGTCTACAATTCTGACAGGGCCATCATTAGTAGGTAATGCATGCAGCCAATGCTCCAGCTTCTGTGTCAGATTTACGGAGCGCGCACGATGGTCTGCCGTCTCCCGTACCTGCAGCCATTCGCCCGGGAAATGCGTCTCGCGGTGGTTCTGATCAAAGTATCCAAGCCCTTGCAGAAACAGGCTTGCTGTATCCGCCCAGGTTCTTGTGTTGCAGGCCTCGCCTCGGGCAACCGCACGGGCATGCGCCAGGGAATCGGGATCATCAATCCATTTACGCAGGCTCGCTCGCAGAACGTTCACATCCCCTGCCGGATATAACATTACGCCCGGCCTTTCTCCGGTAGCTTTCAAGGCGCCGCCATCCGATGAAATAACCGGTAAGCCCACAGCCACAGCTTCGTCTATCACCATGCCGTAGCCTTCGTATAACGATGGCAACACAAACATGTCCGCTTGCCGATATAAGCTGGCGAGCTTGTCTCCATCTACCTCGCCAGCAAGATCAATCCGGCTTCGCAGCCCTGAGTCCTGAATCTGCTGTCGCACGCGACTTGCATAGGCCAGGTCCCGCTCGCATGAACCTGCGAGTGTGCAATGCCACTGCAGGTCCTTTAAACCGGAGAGAGCCTCTACAAGCTGGTTTTGCGCCTTGCGCGGTGAAAGGTGTGCAACACAGAGAATGTGCGGCGCCTGGTTTTCTGCGGCTTTATCGGCACCCAGCGTAACCCTGCCCCCCGGGCTTTCCACTCCCGGCTCGGCAGTCCGGATACGCCCGGCAGAAACACCGTAAGCCGCAAGCCGGGTAGCTGTGAATGCGCTGGTTGTGAAAATGTCGCGAACTATTTTCAGTGCCCCCTTTTCACGCTGAAAAAACCAGCTCTGCTCGCTCTGGCTCAGCCCGGTTTCATCTGCCAGCGGGTGATGAATGAGCGCAGCCAGATACAAACGCTGAGCGTGCTTTTCGAGCACGTCGGGCATTGCACTCATGGCAAGCCCATCAAGAATGACGCGGGAGCCGTCTGCAAGTCGGGAAAGCAGGCTATCCATTGCCTGTGTTGCAACTGCATCAGGCTTGGGGAAGCTGCCCGGCAACCCAGTTACCTCCGCTGCTGCACCGGCCAGGTTCAGCGCTTCGGCCAGTTTACGCACATAGCGATAACCACCTGTATTCTGATCCGGATCTCCAGGCACAACAAAGTGCAGGGTCGTTTCAGATTCCAGCATGATAACTGGCCCAGGCAATGTGGGACTCAGCCAGAGTTACTTTCAGCGCACACACGCCCTTTGCCGTCTCACCCAGCCGGCCGGCATGAATGGCGGTAGCCATCCGGTCGAATACTTTTTTTGCCATGAACTCTGTGGTGGTATTACGGCCCCGAAAATCCTCGATATCATCAAGATTTTTCATGTTGAATTCACTCAGCACTTGCTTCAGCGCCTCTGAGGCCAGGCCAATATCAATAATCAGGTCGTCACTATCCAGCTCGTGGCGCTCGAACGTCAAATCAACCACGTAAGTGGCACCGTGTGTTTTTTGAGCCGGGCCGAAAACATCCCCATTAAAGCTGTGCGCGATCATCATGTGATCCCGGACTGTAAGGCTGAACATAACAAGCTCCTCAATATTTTATGCGGTGGCAGAGCGTATCGTTGCCAATTGCAAGAATTCGGCTCATGGTTTCTGGCATCTGGTGAAATGCCGTTTCACCAGTAATCAGGTGGTCCAGAACATCGTATTGCAGCAGTTCAAGCGCCAACGCGAGGCGCTTGCGATATGTCCATCGTGGCAGGCGAGCCGGCGGAATCTGGCCAACCTGGCTGGACCTCAGCGTGAGCCTGCGGGCATGGAATGCGCCCCCAAGTGGGATGGAAACCGGCTTGTCGCCGTACCAGCTCATTTCCAGCACCCTCCCCTCTTGCCCAGCCAGTGTCAACGCGGTTTTAAGGCCGGATTCATGACCGCTGGCATGGATAACCAGGTCGTGATCATCTGCCGACGAACCCGCTGCAAACGTCAGCCCCAGCGCCTCCGCAACTGAAGCCCGCGCAGGATTAGTATCGATAGCGGTCACTCGCGTTCCGGGAATGCGGCTGGCGAGCCAACTGACAAGAAGACCCACAACACCAAGCCCCACCACCGCAATGCGATCACCCACCGCTGGCATGGCATCCCAAAGACCGTTAATGGCGGTTTCCATATTCGCTGCAAGAATGGCCCGTTCCGGCGGTACACCAGCGGGAACAGGTGTCACTGCACTGGCAGGGACTGAATAGCATTCCTGATGGGGAAAAAGACAAAACACCGTTTTATCAATAAGTTCGTCCGGCCCTTCAAGTACGCGCCCGACACTGGCGTATCCGTATTTTACCGGCCATGGGAACCGCCCTTCCTGAAAAGGCGCTTGCATACGCTCGAATTCACTTTCGGGAACCCGCCCATTGAACACCAGGGATTCTGTGCCTCTGCTGACACCCGACCAGAGCGTTTGCACAACCACCCGGGATTCGTTGCTATCCGGCAAGCCAGACACCACCGGCGCTTCGCGGACATGACCTTCTCCAGGCCCGGTAATCCAGAAGGCCCGGGACACATTTTTGTCTGATGAACCGCTAAAGCCGGAACTCATCCTGCCCTCCCTGTGTCAGCACTCTTAATTGATTGATAGAAACAACCTCCAAATAGGACTCGCTGTCGTATGCACTAACGCATTCCGAACACTATAGTCATAATTATTCGCCGGGCACCGCTTAACCCCGAAGGTTATGCATCGACGGCGACACACAGAAGCCTATACGCTGGAGTTATATTATGGATTCTGAGAGGCAGCTGAAACACTCCATAATACCGCCCTGGATGGACTTACTCTGGGGCGCTGCGCTCGCAATGTTATGGCTACTGGTTGCTACGCAACTGTATTCATCATCCTGGCTGATGATTACCTTCGCAACTCTGTTGTACGGCTCAATCTGCACTGCCGTGCTCGCACGTTGGCCCAGCGATGTAGATTTCGGTTGGGCAAATCGCGCTACCCTTTTTCGAAGTAGCCTTATTATCGTGTTGGTGGCGGCGTCTCCGTTCATCCCCATGAAGGCCTCTGAGTTTGCGCTCTGGCTCTATGCCATTGGCGCCCTTCTTGCCCTGGTTCTCGACGGCGTCGACGGCAAACTTGCCAGGGCCACCAACTCCGGCAGTGACTTCGGCGCCCGCTTTGATATGGAAGTGGATGCGCTATTGATTCTGGGTTTATGCATAGCCGTTATCATGAGCGGTAAAGCCGGAGCCTGGGTTCTCGCCCTGGGGCTGATGCGCTACCTGTTTGTGGCCGCCGCTTCCTTGTTAACCTGGCTAAATAATCCCCTGCCCGACAGTTTTCGTCGCAAAACCATCTGTGTGTGGCAAATCGTTACCCTGATGGTCGCGATACTGCCACCCATCTCATCTACCTTCGCCAGCCTGACGCTGGCAACCGCCCTGTTGTTACTCGCCTGGTCTTTTACGACTGACGTGTACTGGCTTTACCAAAGGAGACTTCACCATGAAACAGCCTGAATCGTTTTTCCTGACTCCGGCTTTTGTCACCTGCATAGCTCTGACGCCTGTAGCGACCGTCGCCAATGCCGAGCCCGCCACATTTGAAGTGGACGATGAGCATTTCTCGATGGTTTTCGAAATCATGCACATTGGTTACGCACCCGTCATGGGAATGTTCAGAAAGGTCGAAGGCGAATTCGTGTACGACGAAGACACTCAGGAACTGATCTCCGGAAAGCTGGCGTTCGAAAGCAAAAGCGTGTTTACCAATCATGAGAAGCGCGATGACCACCTTACCGGCAAAGACTTCCTGAACAGCGACAAGTTCCCGGACATTACATTCACCGTAACCAGTTTTGAGCCAACGGGGGAATCAACCGGCGTGGTAACCGGTGACCTGAACATGCTCGGAAAAACCCAACCGGTGGATTTGGACGTTACGCTGAACAAGGCCGCTGAGTACCCGATTGGCCACGAAGAGTACACCCTGGGCATCAGCGCTGAAACCACCCTGAAACGCAGCGACTGGGGCATGACCTATGGGTTGGACCCGGCGCTTGTGGGGGACGAAGTAAACCTCCGGTTTGGCTTTGAGGCAAATAAGGATTCCGGCTGGTTTTGAATGCGTTTGTGAGACCAATCACATAATTTGCCGGCATCGCCGCAGGTTTTGACTATATTTTAGCCGGCACTGAGCAGTAAAAGCCTATTTGTCAGACAACATAACAATAGAAAAGGACAAACGAATGCCTTCGAAGGCGCTCGTAGCCGTATTTGCCGCAGCCTCCATTGTTGTTGGCGCCGGCTACCTTTTATCAGATGAGAACCGCTTCGGTTTCAGTTGGAATACCTTGCCCCAGGGGGGTGAAGGCCACCTGGAAACCGTCGGGCCCGGCCCCGTGAAAGGAGCCTTTCAGCCGACTGATGGCCTGCATAAGAAGCCGCCTTCAGATAATCCGGTCGGGTTTATGCTGGCCAGGGTAGCGGATCAGTACGCCGAGTCTGTTCGATATCCCCCCTGGTCAGTCCCTCTGACCGAAGCCCAGGCAGAGGGATACCAAGGCAATCGCTATGAGCCTGTGACCTTGCCTCTGGAAAACGGCGGCCAGTTCACGGTCACCCTCGACAAATTCCGCTTCACTCGGGGTGAAGACATTCTTGTCGTTGCCTCATTGCAAGGGCCCCAGGTAATGGGCTATTCGCTTAAGGCGACTCTTGAGCGCCCTGATTCCAGAGACTCGGTCGGGAGTGCAACGCTTGAGCAGGAGGCCCAGACCGGATACTACCAGGGCAGCCTTGGCACCGACGAAGAGCCAGGAGAATACCGGCTTATTGTCGAAGCACTCGTGGATGGAGAGCCCGTGCGACATGCCTCCAGCCTTACCATAGAACCCTATCTCGGGGATTTTGAAGGGCTGGAAGACACCTATCTCAGCAACAACAATCTTGTCATTCCCGTTACCTTTTCACCGCAGGCTTCCGGATTCTATGCGTTATCTGCCCAGCTCTATAACGGGCAGCAACCTGTCGCCCAGCTCCAGGCCGAGAGACGGCTCGATCGCACTGCCGACACGGTCTTACTGAAAGCGCACGGTACGGTGCTCGCCAACAAATCGTTTAGCGGAGCGTTCCAGCTACGAAATTTGCAGATACGACAACTACCAGCCCAGCCCGGTGACCGAACCCATTATGCCTTCGGCCCGGATGATGGTTTTAGCTTTGAGCCGCCGGATCTTGACGCTCTTAATGACACGCCGGCGGTAAATCCCGAATCAGAACAGCGTGCAGCTCTGTTGAAACAACTGGCTGACAAGTTCTGAGGTACCACAATAAAAATCAAGCAAAACGGAGCAATCATGACAACAAAAAAGACCCGATATGCCTGTAAAATTGCAATGGCCACCGCGCTGACCAGCGCTATGATGGCCGGGACCGCCCAGGCGCAATTGGCCGGGCACAATGTGATTCTGGTGCATGGCTTCCAAATGGAGGACCTTGATACCCCCCCTGCGAACCTGCAGGCAATCAGAGACGCCGGCGAGGATTACTGGCAAACATTCTGGTTATCACGCTCGGAAGCACGTATTGACTGGCCAAGCGACGGCCGGATAGAAGGCTCCATTGCGCAACAAGCCTATGCGCAGATCCGCGAAATCAGTCAGCAAGGACTGTGCAATGACTTCTGCATAGTTGTCTCCCACTCAACTGGCGATCTTGTCACCCGCTATCTCCTGGAAAACCAGGCGCGTTGGTTGCAGAACGAAGGTTTACCCCCACTGAAAATCCTTGCATCCATAGACTACGCTGGCGCTGGTGGTGGCACAGACCTGGCGAACCTGGCGCTGAGCCTTGCGTACAACCCGACCTGGTATAACTGGCCACTTCGAGCGGCCGTGCAGGCTTTCACAGGCATTGAACCTGAGCCGGGCAAACTGGGCGTGGTGAATGACCTGCAAACCAATACAGCCAGAAACCTTGCCTTAAGCCCTAACTCTGTACCAAGGCTTCGGTTCGTCGCCGGTGGCTCACCCTATGCGGGCATCACCAAGCCCTTCATAGCCGGCAAAGATGACGGCGTAGTACCTGCACATTCATCCTGTGGCGCAACCTCAGCCCAGGGTATCGACTCCTGCACCAGCAATCTCAGCCTCGCAGGCAAGGTCACCAGCCAGAGCGCGCCCTCTGGCCTCTACTACAACCACTATCCGGTACTGATGAACGAAGGCGTTACACACAGTGGCGTTCTGGGCTCAGAGACCGGCAACATATCGGTGCCGGTGGTGAACAACACTACCTTGAACGGCTTGCAGGTCGACTTTGCAAGCAGAAGCTACAGCAAACGTCCCTGGTGGAAGCTCTGGGGTTCGAAAGACCGGTATATAGAGGTGCCCGGCTCAGACCAGACCGATATGTCCGCACTGGTTTACTCAACGCTTAACAATTAACAGCGGCTTTGTATAAGGGATTCAACCCGGCTCACGGATGAGCCTTCTTTTCTTTTTACTTCGCAAACTATACATTGGCGGGATACACCACTTCCCTAACTCTGGTGAACTCCCCACACCATGTCTGACGCTCAAAAATCCGACCTTTTACTTGTTACGGTTACTCTGCTTGCAGCTGTGAGCTGGGTTTTTTCTAAAGAAGCCATATTGCTCATGCCGCCTTTGTTATTCATGGCCGTACGCTTTTTGGTTGCGGGCGGTTTTCTGGCGTTGTTCGCCTGGCAACCACTATCACGCCTCAGCCGCGATCAGGTGAAACGCGGCATCGGGGTCGGGCTGGTCTTCGGCGTAGCCATGAGTTTCTGGGTCATGGGTCTTTTCAATGCCTCCAGCATGGGTGAAGGAGCCTTCATTACCAGCCTGGGCGTGGTTATTGTTCCCGTTATTGCCCGTCTCGCGTTCAAGGAGGCGCAACCCGCAAGTACCTGGCTGGCCATTCCCGTTGCCGTCTCCGGATTAGCGCTTCTCTCCCTTCGCAACGGTTTTCAGCCAGAGGCGGGGCAGATGTTCTTCGTGGTGGCCGCTTCAATTTTTGCGCTGTATTTCACCCTCAATACCCGGGCCGCGAACCAGCGCAAGGTCATCAATCGCCAGGGTGAGACCGTTGAAAAACACCGTATCCCCGCTCTGCCCCTTACAGCCATTGCGCTGCTTACTGTGGGGATTGTGACACTGGTTGAATCATTCATTTTGGAGCCCTGGGGGCCAACGTTTGGCAACCCGCCACCACTGTTAATCTGGTGGATTCTTGCCAGCGCTATCATAGGAACCGCTGGGCGTTTTCTTGTACAAACCTATGCCCAGAGCCTGTCCACTCATAGCCATGGTGCCGTTATTCTGGTGCTGGAACCCGTTTGGGTATCCCTGTTCGCCGCCGGATGGTTTGGTGAGACCATGACCGCAACCCAGTTGGCCGGCTGCGGGTTGATCTTCGCTGCGCTGATCGTTAATCGCTGGAGTGCCTTTAGCAAAGTTCTCAGAAGCTCATCGAGGAGAAGAAAAACCGGATAAAAGAGGTTGACCAAAAACGCCGGAGTCAGTATATTTCGCCCCGTTGCAGAACGCAGGACCATAGCTCAGTTGGTTAGAGCGCTACCTTGACATGGTAGAGGTCCCCAGTTCGAATCTGGGTGGTCCTACCATTTCTGCAAGAAAAGTCAGTTACTTGCGCCCTCCGTAAGAACTGGCTTTTTTTGTGCCTGGGTACTTATTCTCATCGAACGACTGACAGACCCTCCTTGTAAGCACCGCTCCACAAACGGCTTCCCCAACAAAGTTTCCCAACGCCAAAAGGCCGTACTAACATTGATCTGGTCACCTGGGATTTACCGGAATTTTACAGCGTATCGATTCAAACCATGCCATATTTGTGAAATCATTAACGCGGTATAATCGGCTTAATTATTTTCATAGATGAGAGAGGAATAAGAGCATGCGTAAATCAGGAATTTTTGCGGCTCTGGTACTGAGCGCTATGGTAGCTACTCCAGTTGCAGCCCAAATGGATGTGGAAGATCAGATTGAAACCCGTCAGAGCGCGTTTACGTTTGCCGGATGGAACATGGGCAAAATCAAGGCTCAGGCCATCGACGGTGATGTCGCCTACAACGAACAACAGATACTTGCTGCGGCAAATGCCATTGCATCAGTAGCCAACTCTGGCCTGGGCGCCCTTTTCGGACCTGGCACGGGCATGGATCAGAACGACAACACCAAGCTTAAGCCAGAGTTTTTCGACGAACCGGAAAAAGCCCGTGAAGTGGCTATCGGTTTTGCCCAGGCATCTACCAAGCTTCAGGAAATCGCCGCAAACGGCGGTGACAAAGCCGCTATCGCAGCCCAGTTCAGCGAAGTTGGCAAGTCCTGTAAGGCCTGCCACGACGCGTTCCGTGCTGAGTAAGCCTTACCTTTAGACGCCCTATCCTCCTTCGCTTACCAGCCCAGATCGGGCGCTGGTGGTGGAGGGGGAGGCAGAAGCCCTCCGTTAGCCACCCATACTGCGAATACTGCAACCGCCAACGCAACAACCAGGGCTATCAGGCCACCACCTTTGCGATTTTCACCCATGCTTTCACTGATGGTTTTGTGTCCGCTAATCATTGGGGCTATCAGGTTGTCCTTTTTTACAAAGGTGTAAAAAAACACGCTGGCAATGTGCAAACCGATCAATCCGTAGATAAACCATTCTGTCAGCTTGTGCCACGACGTAATTGTATCGTTCCACTCAGACGAAACCGCACGATAGAGCGGCCCGTTAAATGCTATGGCATCTGTTGCAAACAACCCTGTAACAGCCTGAAATCCAATCAAGCCAAGCATGGCTAATACCGACAAGGCACCCAGGGGATTGTGCCCCAAACCTCGCCATGTGCCTTTCAGGTATGAAGAGACTGCTGAAGGCCCCGGTATAAATTGCCAAAAGCGCGCATAGGTAGAGCCAACAAATCCCCATACCAACCGAAAGCTGATCAGCCCCACGATGGTCAGACCGAACCTCTCATGCCACAACATCCAGGTACCACCAAGATTCACTGTCACGAGTGAGCCCGTGACTGCGAGTACCAGCAACCAGTGAAATAGCCTTGTGGGCAAATCCCAAAGGGAGATCGACTTCATTTTATGTTCCTTATAAAACTGTTACGTATAAGCCCAGAGTACCCGAACGACACCTGTTTTGCTTTATACTGCCCACCGCAGTTCGTGTACAAAACAGTCATGTATCAAATTAAAGGTTTATTCAATGCGAGTGGTTATCCGTTATTTTTTCCGGACGTTGCGCCTGATCCTGACACCCTTTGTGCTACTGAGCGAAAAGCTTGGTGGCGGCAAGCCCCTGGAGCGAAGTGCCGAAGAGCAACAGAAAGTAGATGCAGCCTGTGAGCATCTGGCGCTGTACCAGTTCAAGACCTGCCCATTCTGCGTAAAGGTGCGAAAGCAGATAGCACGACTGAACCTGAATATCGAGAAGCGGGATGCGCAGCATAATGAGACCCACCGGGCTGAGCTTGAACAGGGCGGCGGCAATGTGAAAGTACCTTGCCTGCACATCCGGAATGACGATGGCAGTGAGCAGTGGATGTACGAGTCCAATGACATCAACGCCTGGCTGGAACAACGCTTTGGGAAGGCGGCCTAAATCAAACCTTGTAAAACTCCCGATACCAGTCCACAAAGTTGGAGATACCCTCTTCCACTCCCGTAGCCGGTTTATAACCTACGTCGCTGATCAGGTCGTCGACATCGGCGTAGGTAGCTACTACATCACCTGGCTGCATGGGTAGAAGGTTCTTCTGCGCTTTTTTTCCAGTTCGCTTTTCAATTATTTCAATGAAGCGAGACAGCTCGACAGGGTTGTTACTACCAATGTTGTAAATGCGATACGGTGCCTTGCTGGTACCAGGATCAGGCGCTTGCCCGCTCCAGTCGCTGTTGGGCTGGGCGACTTGGTCAAGCGTGCGAACGACACCTTCCACAATATCGTCGATGTAGGTGAAGTCGCGTTTGTGGTGGCCATGGTTGAACACATCGATTGGTTCACCCGCAAGAATCTTTTTCGTAAAGATAAACGGCGCCATATCCGGGCGGCCCCAGGGGCCATATACCGTAAAGAACCGCAGGCCGGTGATGGGCAAACCATACAAATGAGCATAAGAGTGAGCCATCAGCTCGTTGGCTTTTTTAGAGGCCGCATACAAGCTCAGGGGATGGTCGACGTTATCATGGACAGAAAAAGGCATGGCCTCGTTCGCACCATACACAGAACTGCTTGATGCAAAAACCAGATGCTTCACACCGTTATGGCGGCAGCCTTCCAGTATGTTCATGAAGCCAACAAGATTGGCGTCCACATACGCATTAGGATTTTCAAGTGAGTAGCGCACACCCGCCTGGGCGGCCAGGTGTACAACTCGTTCAGGGCGGTGCATTGCGAAGATGTCTGCCATCACAGAACGGTCTGAGATGTCCTGGCGCACTTCCGTGAAGCCGGGGTGGCCAATAAGTCGCGCTAAACGGGCCTCTTTGAGACTGACATCGTAATAATCGTTGACGTTGTCAACGCCGATGACTTCGTCTCCCCGCTCAAGTAAACGGTGCGCCAGTTGCGCACCGATGAAGCCGGCGGTACCCGTTACCAGAATCTTCAAATCCTTCGCTCCTGTTTACTGCATTACCTTCCACGCTATAGCCGTGTGGTATTAAAACGCTACGCCCGCACTGATGAAGGGCCCGTCCAGCTTCACGTCAAATACATCACTGCCGTCTTCATAATCGACTGCTAACTGGCGATAGCCTGCACGTAACTGCAAAAGCGAAATGTTGAACTGGCCGTAAACGTTGAAGTCGCGCATGGAGTCGCCATCGAAGCTTATAAAGTTGCCTTCAGCACCAACCGCGACACCCGTCAGAGGCAGGTCAAAGCGAGCAGCAATATAGCCCAGAGGTAATACCGCATCTGCTTCGGTTTTCTCTGAACTGCCGCCACTCTGCATTAGCAGTTCGCCGGAAAAGTCACGTACCGTCAGACCAAGGTCAAGGTTTACCCAATTATCGAGAACCTCGTAATACAAGGTCAGGTCAAGCTGTTCAAGATCCAGGTCTGAGCGCACTGATGTGCCTGCTGGAAACGATCCGTAATTACCAGAAAGCGTGCCGTTGCCACTTTGTTGAACCAGCGTATAAGCCAAACGGACATTGGGTAGCAAAGGCACAGGGTGTTCCAAATAAACGCTGGCATTGGCATTACCGTCGTCCTTCAGCCGCAACTCGTCATTTACATCGACAGAGTCGCCGCCAGAGACCACATCCCCAGACAAATCCGAGTCCCAGTAGCTCACGCTGGCGCCAAGGCCAGCCAAGTCTGCTTGTGCCAGAGGAGCTGCCAATACAAGAGAGCTTCCTACTGCTATGGTCAGTTTACGCATAGTGCACCTGTGTCCTTGTCATCTGTTTGGATTTATCGTTAATCACTCGTCGAAGTTTATGCCCAGACGGCGACCAACTTCTTCGTATGTTTCGATAACGTCGCCCAGCCCTTGGCGAAAGCGATCCTTGTCCATCTTTTTACGGGTTTCCTTGTCCCATATACGGCAGCCGTCCGGGCTGAATTCATCGCCCAGAACAATCTCTGCACCGCTGCGGCCAAACTCCAGCTTGTAATCCACCAATAGCATTCCGGCATCATCGAACAGTGCTTTCAGTACGTCGTTCACTTTGTAGGTTAGCTCTTTCATACGAGCTAACTCAGCCTCACTGGCCCAACCAAAGCTAACAGCCAGAGACTCATTAACCATTGGATCATGCATGGCGTCGTTTTTAAGAAAGAGCTCATAGGTAGGCGGATTAAGCTCCAACCCCTCTTCCACACCCAGGCGACGACACAAGCTACCCGCAGACA
The DNA here is from genome assembly GCF_030549045.1 of Marinobacter sp. 1_MG-2023. Lineage (NCBI taxonomy): Bacteria > Pseudomonadati > Pseudomonadota > Gammaproteobacteria > Pseudomonadales > Marinobacteraceae > Marinobacter > Marinobacter sp. 1_MG-2023. Next base: position 300,862 of record NZ_JAUOST010000004.1, read on the forward strand.
CATTTCGCACCACACATTCGACAGGAATCATGTCCAGTTTTTTCACCAGCGATTCCGTAGCCGACAGCAAACCTTCATGATGTGTCGGTACGCCAGCAGCTTCCAGTTTATCCATGATGAAGGCATTGAAGCGGTTGTTCACCATACCTTTGCGGCTGAGCTGCTCCTTCTTCTCACCATCGAAGGCCGAGGTATCATCCCGAAAGACCAGAACAAAACGCTCTGGATCATCAGTGTAGAACACAGATTTAGCTTTGCCTGCGTAGAGTTCTTCGCGCTTTTCCATTGTAAGTCTCCGAAACGGAGGCCCGCGCCGCGGGCACCCCTTCTGAATCAGTATAGGTAATTGAACAGCTGTGTCAGCAGGTCTTCATCGCCCTGCACACCGGTATAACTTTCAGCCGTTTCAGCCGTTACCTGCACCAGGCCATCGAGTTCGTCGACGGTGACCGTATGAGTGTGGCGAGGTTTTTCTTTATCACTGAACCAGCTGAACCAGCCAGGGTCGCGCTCGTCGGCGCTGCGGAAATCGACAAAAAGCCAGCCTTCACTACGGTTGAGATCTACGATGGCGATATCTGACTCGGTAAGCGCCCGATTAACCTCGGCCCACGCACGACCGTAATCGAGGTCCATGCTAATCGCTTTTGCTCTGTCATCTTCAGACACAAGCTTTACTAAAGGCTTGGAGACCATTCCTGATGCCGCCCGGGAGAAGGATTTGCTCTCTTCGCGGGCTTTCAGGAATTCGCCAAGATCCGCGAGCACGCGTTTCTGCAGCGATAGTTCCTCCGTGGAAGGATCAGTTGCTCCACGCCAGGAAATAAGCTCTGCAGGCCAGGAACCACCTTCTTCTGACGTGAGCTTACGCACCTGAATTTCAGTGGTTTTGCGACGCACACCAGGAGCTATACGAACCTGCAACACCGCCCTGGGTTCAGCTGTGGTTGCTTCGGTTGGCGCACTGGAAAGCTCCAGAAGAGCGCGGGCTCGCATGCTAAAGTTTGCCACATCACTTTGTAGCAAGCCCAGCTGTGGGTTGTCATAGGCGACACCCAGCCCCTGTTCGTTCATATAACCGGTTACCGCCGGCCAGATGCGACCGGGAACGTCGTTCACCAGCAACCAGGCCCGGCCATCCAGCTCTTCAACCACGTAATTTTCTTCGAGAATTTCCGAGGTCATATCAGGGGGCTGCGGGATATCAGACGTATACATTTTGCTGGCATCCGCCGGATTTATCCTGCGAATGGGCATTACCTCATTAAACCGGGAAGCATCTGCCGTTTCAGGCAACGTCAGCGCGTCGCCTTCCTTTGCATCTACGTAACGCTCTGATCGGTCATCGACGAAACTGCAACCGGCCGTCGCAACGGCCAGTAACAGCCCTGATGCAAGCACGGTGGGACGGAATGCAAAAAACTTACGGGTTCCTGAAAGAACCGGCATCGGCCTACTCTCTGTGTGGGACTGTGTCTTGGGGAGCATCTGCAAACTCAGAGCACACCCGAGGCTTTCATCGCTTCTTCAAGTTCAGCGTGGAATTTTTCGCTGAACGGCGTCAATGGAAGCCGGATACCTTCACCAATCAGGCCCATGCGCTGAAGCGCCCACTTGACCGGAATGGGATTCGCTTCCAGAAACAATTTGCGGTTCAGAGGCATCAGAAGCTCGTTCAAACGATCGGTTTCTTCACGGTTGCCGGCAATGGCTGCCGCACATAGATCCGCCATGCCCCTGGGCGCCACGTTGGCAGTAACAGAAACGTTACCCTGCCCGCCCGCGAGAATCAGTTCAGCCGCAGTGGCATCGTCACCGGAGTAGACAGCCAGGCGCCCATCAAGCGCAGCAATCAGCTCTGCACCGCGGGGGATATTACCGGTGGCATCCTTGATGGCAACAATATTCGGAATGTCAGCCAGGCGAAGAACGGTTTCGTTAAGCATGTCGCAAGCTGTACGGCCTGGCACGTTATAGAGCATCTGACTCATGCCGGGCACTGCTTCAGCAATTGTCTTGAAGTGCTGGTACAGACCTTCCTGAGTCGGCTTGTTGTAGTAAGGGACAACCAGCAGGCAAGCGTCTGCACCAAGCTTATGCGCTTCGGTTGTCAGATGAATGGCTTCACGTGTGCTGTTACCACCAGTACCGGCAATAACAGGGATCCGCCCGTTCACGCGTTTGATGATGTAACCAATTACCCGGCAGTGCTCTTGCTGATCGAGCGTTGCGGATTCGCCGGTGGTTCCCACAGCAACGATACCGTCGGTACCGTTCTCCAGATGAAAGTCCACCAGTTTATCCAGATCCTCCCAGTGAACGTCACCGTTTGGATGCATGGGCGTTACCAGTGCGACAAGGCTACCCGTAATCATAAAAACTCCGTCCGAATAAAACGGTTATGGTAATGTTGGGCACGAACGGACACAAGGGAATTAAAGGAGATGTCATGTCATCTATTGAACTGAATAAAGCGGTACCAGACTTTGAAGCAGCAGCCACGGGCGACCAGACCGTTCGACTGGCGGATTTGCGTGGCAAAAATGTCGTTATTTATTTCTACCCAAAAGACAATACTCCGGGCTGCACAACTGAAGGACAGGACTTCCGCGACAACATGAAGGCGTTTGCGGAACTGGATACAGAGATTTTCGGGGTGTCACGGGATGGGCTCAAGGCTCACGAGAACTTCCGGGCAAAGTTCGAGTTCCCGTTTCACCTGATTTCCGATAAAGATGAAACTCTGTGCCAGTTGTTTGACGTAATCAAGCTTAAAAAGCTATACGGCAAGGAATACATGGGCATTGATCGCAGCACGTTCCTGATTGACCAGGATGGCGTACTGCGTAAGGAGTGGCGCGGAGTAAAAGTGCCCGGGCACGTGGAAGAAGTGCTCGCAGCGGTGAAATCTCTCTGATCAACACTCCCATTTTATTTTATCTGATCTGGCGCGGTTGAGGATGAGAGTTCCTTAACCGGCCAGGCGGAAAATACTGCCTTGAGCATGGTTGCCAGCGGAATGGCGAAAAACACACCCCACAGACCCCAGATGCCGCCAAAAAACAGCACTGAGATAATAATGATAACCGGGTGCAGATTGTTCACTTCTGAAAATAACACTGGCACTAACACGTTGCCGTCCAGCGCTTGAATGATCCCGTATATCACCATAACCCAGATAAAGTGTGTGCCCCAGCCGAAGGCGAACAGCGCAATCACTGCAACCGGAATGGTCACAACCGCCGCACCAATGTAGGGAATCACGACACTTAACCCAACCAAAAGTGAAAGCAAAGCTGCGTAAGGCACACCCAACAGCTTGAATGCAACGTAGGTTGAGCCGCCAACAATCAAAATTTCAACAGCTTTTCCCCGTACATAATTAGCACACTGCAAATTCACTTCGTGCCAGATCTTCAGCATCATCGGGCGCTGCGGTGGCAGTAGCCGGGAAATGGATCCCAGAAGGACCTCGCTGTCTTTCAAAAAGAAAAAAACCAGTATGGGTACCAACACAATATAAATGAGTAGCGCCACCAGATCGGGGATACTCGATAGTGAGAAGGACACTAACCACTGTGTCATGTGCCCTACTTCTGTGTTCACTTGCTGATAAAGACTGCTAACCGCCTGGGCGGAGATAATATGCGGATACTCTTCAGGTAGCAGTTCAAGATAGGACTGCAACTCACCGATAATTCGAGGCGCTTCGCCAGCAAGAGTACTGAGCTGAGTCCAGATAAGCGGCAGCAGGCCGAACATAAAACCCACCAGAACACCCAGAAACACCAGGAAGACACCCACTATTGCGAGACCTTCCGGAACGCCGAGGGCATTCAGTTTGGTAACAAGCCCCTGGAGAATAAACGCGACTATGAGGGAGGCGATCACTGGTGCAAGCATGGCGCCAAACCAGATAATAAAAACTGTGCCTGTCACCAGAATCAGAAAAAGAATGACAGCTTCTTCATCTGAAAAGTATTTGTGCGCAAGACCGCGTAAAATTCTGAACATCAAGGACTCCGGAGATTTAACCGCCGCACTCTATCATAAACCGGTAGTGGCCATCAGTTTCCGAGGAGTTCACCAAACGGTGGCGGGATAACTTCAGAAAGGCCGGGATATCGCGGGCGGAGCCCGCATCTGTGGCGATTACCTCAAGCATCTCGCCTGGCGACATGCCGTTGAGCTCCAGCTTTGTTTTCAGCAGGGGCATAGGGCATCGAAGCCCGGACGCATCGAGTGTACGATCAGCCATAGAGAAGTTGCACCATTACAAGACATGGAATTCGCAAGCCGGCATTATGCCCTCAGTGATACTCTATTGCATCACAAACCCTGTTAATGGTCGACCCGAACTGTTTCATGGAATTTCAACCATGATCTGTTGTCACAAGGGTAGTTTGAACCAGGAGCCCACAGCATTACATGACTAACGTTATTACAGCGTTTCCTTGTTACCGAAAACTTTCGCTTGCTGTGGTTTTTGCTCTAACGCTGGCATCAGGCTCAGCATCCACCGCACAAGAAAGCCAATTGCCGAGCATTGGTGGAACCGGCGGTGGCCTTATAGCCGGACAAAAGGAAAGTGAGATCGGGCAGCAGGTTATGGTGTCCATCCGGAGGTCAGCGCCCCGCATAACCGACCCGCTGGTATACGACTATCTCAGCTCTATTACCTATCGGCTGCTGCCCTCTGCTCCGCTGGATAACCGGGACATTACTCTCGCACTCATTGATAGCTCCGCAATCAACGCTTTCGCCGTACCCGGAGGGATCGTTGGAGTCAATGGCGGCCTGTTCCTCAATGCAGCCACAGAGCAGCAGTTCGCCTCAGTATTGGCACACGAACTTGCCCATCTTAGCCAGCGGCATTTTGCCCGCCGGATGGAGCAACAGGAAACCAGTGCACCACTTACGATTGCCGGCATGATTGCGGGCATTGTGCTCTCTGCGGTTACTCAGTCCGATATAGGTATTGCTGCCATTGCCGGCACTCAGGCGCTGGCCATCCAGAATATGCTGGCGTATAGCCGGCTTCACGAGCAGGAAGCTGACAGGGTTGGCCTGGATATCCTGGCGACGGCGGGATTGGATCCACGCGGTATGCCTGAAATGTTTGAAATCATGATGCGGCAAAATCGGCTACAGGGGAATACCATGCCGGAATACCTGTCCACGCACCCCCTGACCCGCAACCGGGTGGCCGATACCCGCAACCGTGCAGAACAATATCCTGAAAAGACCATCCGGGACGGCCAGGAGTACCACTTGGTGCGCAGCCGTCTGCAAGTGCACTATGCCCCCTCGCCCGACGTCGCAGTTGAAACCTTTGAAAGCTACCTTAACAAACCAGACGCACAGAGCAACGAGGCCATCCGTTACGGGTTGGCAGTCGCCTACCTGAGCAACAACCAGTTTGAGAAAGCAGCCAAAGCGATTAACGAGTTACTGGCCAGTAACCCGGGCCGGATTACCCTGCAGGTTACGCTTGCTGAAATATATATTCAGCAGAAAAGACTCGACGAGGCGCGAGCCCTGCTCGAAGACGCCCTGGCAAGAAACCCCGGCAACTACCCGATCACATCCACTCTTGCGGATGTGGAAATTGCAGCTGGTAACGGCACTCAAGCCGCCGAGTACCTGAAGCAGCTGACACGCAGGATGCAGCAGCAGGAATATTTGTGGTTGCGGCTTGCAGAAGCCGAAGGAATGGCAAGAAACATCGTTGGTGTGCACAGAGCCCGCGCTGAATACTATGCACTTATGGGCGACCTGGAATCTGCTCAAAGGCAACTGCGGCAAGCTCAGGAGAAATTGCCCGCAGGCTCAGCCGAGAGACAGGTTGTATCAGAGCGGCTGGGAGAAGTTACCAGCCGCCTTAGGGCGTACAGGAATAGCTAGTATCAGGCGTTACCCGCCGCTTTCAAGTTCATGCCGGCAGTGAAGTCCAACATGCGACGCAGTGGCTTAAGGGCTTTCTCGCGGGTTACCGCGTCCACCAGCACTTCCTGGTCACCCTTCTCAATAACACTCAATAGGTTTTCCAGACCATTCATCGCCATCCATGGGCACTGGGCACAGCTCCGACATGTCGCACCGTTGCCGGCCGTAGGGGCTTCAATAAGCGTTTTATTGGGGGCAAGCTGCTGCATTTTGTAGAAAATGCCGTTATCCGTCGCAACGATAAACTCCTGATTCGGCAGTGTTTGCACAGCGTGAATCAGTTGGGAGGTTGAGCCAACCACGTCTGCCAGTTCCACGACAGCGTCGGGGGATTCCGGGTGAACCAGAATGGCCGCATCGGGATAAAGGGCCTTCAGGTCTTCCAGGCCGCGGTGTTTGAACTCCTCATGCACTATGCACGAGCCATCCCACAGCAGCATGTCAGCACCGGTGGTTTTCTGAACGTAGTGGCCAAGGTGCTTATCCGGCGCCCAGAGAATTTTCTCTCCCCGAGAGTCCAGAGCTTCCACAATAGCCTGAGCACAGCTGGATGTAACCACCCAGTCTGCCCGGGCTTTGACTGCAGCCGATGTGTTGGCATAAACCACCACAGTTCGATCACTGTGCTGATCGCAGAAGGCTGAAAACTCATCCGCGGGGCATCCCACATCAAGCGAGCAGGTCGCTTCGAGAGTGGGCATCAATACGCGCTTCTCCGGGTTCAGAATCTTGGCAGTTTCGCCCATGAAACGAACACCTGCGACAACCACGGTTGAGGCCGGATGCTGGTTACCAAAACGGGCCATTTCGAGGGAATCTGCCACACAGCCGCCGCTTTCCTCGGCAAGACGCTGGATATCCGGGTCTGTGTAATAGTGCGCCACCAGTACGGCGTCTTTTTCCTTGAGGACAGCCTTGATACGGGTTTCGAGCCGCGCCTTCTCATCAGCGCTGAGCTGTTTCGGCTCCGCTGCATGGGCCAGATGTTCCTGAACAAGGATTCGGTCTTCAGCTTTAGTCATGTACAGCATCTCTCAGTTACTTTCTGCGCCCGAGTATATCATTTCAGACAGCAGTAGCACTGTAAGGACTATAACTTGTCCTGCAAGATCTCTTTGCGGGGCTGAGGAATAACGACTTTATCCACCAGCAACCCTTTCCTCTTGATGTAGTCTGTTCCCGCATCGACTGCTGCAGTCACCGCAGCAACGTCACCCGTCAGGGTCAGGAACCCCTTGCCACCAATCGCCATGGCCAGGTGGATATCAATCAGCTCAACATTGGCGGCTTTTACTGCTGCGTCTGCCGCTTCAATAATGGTGGCAACCGAGAAGGTCTCGATAATACCCAAAGCTGCCGTCTCCTCGATAACTCGGGTTCCACTAATGGCTGAGAAAACAGACGGGTGAACATTGGGGATGATCAGTTCATCCACAATGGTTTCGCTACCCATATCAAGCCCTGCAGCCATAGCAGATTCGACAGCAGCTACATCGCCGGCGACCATGACCATAAACTTACCCGGGCAAATGGTCCGGTTGAAAACGATTTCAACGTTAGCTGCCTTCAGCATAGCGTCGCCTACCGCATAGCCTTTGGCGATTGAGTTCATCTCAATCATTCCGATCGCACTTTTGTTGCTCATGATCGATTCCTGTTGGAGCCCAAGCCAGTTAACCGGCGTCGATTTCAATAAAGCCGTCTATCAATGTAACGATCCCGCTGATACTGGCGTGAATGGGAACGCCCATTCCCTCACCCGCCGGGGCCGCAATGACTGCGCCCTCAACGACAGCATCCCCATTAGACACCACCGGCTCCGGGTGCTGCCCCATACGCTGGTGCAATGGAATGATGACTCGAGATGGAACCGTATCAACCTCTTTCCAGTAGGCGGTTTTACTGTCGTATTTGGCGAGCCCCAGCTTACGGGCCAGCCGTTGTGATGGCACGCCCCGGTATTCACGCATGCTGTGTACTTCGCGGGTCTGGCCCTGCAATTGCTCCGGTGTCAGCCACAAATCATTGGCCTTAAGGTCACGCTTGGTTGAAACGCATATATCTCGGGGGTTCAGCTGTTCCGGACACGCCCATAGGCTGCAGATATTACATTCACAACAGGCCTGAGCATGAACCGATAGAGTCTCGCTGACCTCGCCTGTTGTTAGCAACGAGCGCATAACCAGATGTGGCTGTATCGGGTAGCCGAGCAGGTATCTGGGGCACATTTCAGTACAAAGGGTGCACTGGTCGCAACCGGATTTCCCGATGCGTTTGTACTCCTGCTCGGTTTCGGAACGTCGCCTCACGAGGTTACTTGCCCTGGGCAGCACCAATAAACCACTACTCACTGCGGAAATCGACGCATCCTGGTCGTCAACGACCTGCCCCATCATGGCGCCGCCATCGATGACCACGGGATCATCACAGGTTATGCCACCAGCAAGGCTAATGACATCGCCAAAGCGCATACCTATGGGCAACCAAGCGGTAAAAGGATGCTCAACCTCTCCGTGCACAGTGACCATGGTTCGGGTAACAGGCTGACCTTCTGCTGCCCGCGCGATGTTCACCAGTGTTTCAACGTTCTGAACCAGTACCCCGATATCCTTGGGTAGACCACCCGCCGGAATACGATTACCGGTTACCTCATACACCAGTTCGTATTCGTCGCCCGCAGGATACACGTTGGGCATGAGTTTCAGTTCGATATTTGCCGGCAACAAAGGCTCTATGTGTGCGATCGAATCCTGGTGTTTTTCCTTGACTGCCAACACGCCCCTGCTCGCACCAACCTGATCCATCAGAAGCGCCATACCCTGAAGCAGTTCGGTTGAGAACCGCTGGATGATCGTCTGATCCTTGAACAGCAAGGGCTCGCATTCGGCTCCGTTAGCAATCAGCACATCGGCCGATGCCTGAATTTTTACATACGAGGGAAAACCCGCCCCTCCGGCACCCACAACACCCGCGCTTCTGACTTTTTCAACAAGGGAGTTCATGTCACCTGCGCCGCTCATATATCAATAGGATTTCTGGCAACGGCCAGAACTGCCTCCTCAAAGGCTTCGCACGCAGCCTTACACGCTGCCTGAGTACCAGTGAGATACCCACCACCGTAGTTCGTTTCAGAAGGCGGAGCAAAGAAGTTGGAAACCTTCACGCTGGCCGCTTTCAATGCTGCATCCATACCGAACATGGCTTCCAGAGGCGGTGCAATCAGATACGCCATTGAGTCGCCCCGCTTTAACCCGCCCTCTTTCGACAAATAGCTTCCGGTGGCAGATACCAGGTGTGCAAAATACGCGATACTGCCCTCGTCATTAGCTGAATAAAAGCAGGCCTCATTTTCGATCACTTCCTGCGCTCTCTGAAGCCCGGCGATCACATCTGCAGGGCCTGGCCCGGCGATGATACCGATCACCTCACCGGATAACAGGCCGGACGAATGCGCAGCACCGGCATAGAATGATCGGGCGTATACCACATCAACCTGTGCAGCTTTTGTTGCCTCGTCCAGGGCTACGTAGGTAACGTCATCACTGTCGGCTGTAATCATGCCGATACATCGTTGTTCTTTCTTCAGATTAAACTGTTTCATCATTCCGTCATCGACCGACGCAATAACGCGTGTCGCCAATACCGATGCTCTGATCTCGTCCCGAATTGCCATGATGGTGCTCCTTCAAAATATTGCCGGGAGCCTCATTTTGAGGTCTCCGAACCATGAGTCTGAGCCCTTGGCTTCAGCGTTTAAGGTTTAGCCCACTCGCTTTTTGCTCAAGCATTTTGCGCGTCAGATCCACGATAACAGCCGCTGCCTCTATGGGTGGTGTACCGCCTTTATGGATATTGGAAATAACCATACGATCTGACTCCACCGTCTTCTCGGTGGGTTTGTATACGCAATAACAACTCAGGCTTTCAGACTGCCCCAGCCCTGGCCTTTCGCCGATGAGCAGGAGGTTGGCGTCGGCTTGCAACAGGTTGCCGATTTCATCCTGAGCCTTTACACGGCCATACCGCAGAAAGAACGGGGTGCCAACGGTAAATCCGGCACTCTCAAGCCCCTTCATAAGGGGTGGTATAATTTCGTCCAGGTTATTGGTCACGGCGTCTGTACTCAGACCGTCAGAAATAACCACCTGCACCTGAGGCGATTTCTTACAGCGTTCGCCGATGGTTTTCTTTGCGTCATCGGAGAGTTTGCGGCCAAGATCCGGGCGGCGGAGGTACTCGCTTTTATCCGAAATACAAGTCTGAACTTCCCAGAGGTTTTTCTTTTCAAGCCATTCCGGAGACACTTCCTTCACGACGGTGTCTTTTGAACGGGAATGGTCCGCAAGAAAGCGCAGAAGTGAACGGGTACGGGGCCTTGGCCCGGCTCGGCCCTGGCAGACACGGGCCGCTGTTTGTTTGACCATATCACTGTTGACCGAAGCGTTATGGGCGTTCTCGATACCGTTCCAATGCACGAACTTTTCAAGGCTCAGATCTTCAAGGCCGTCGCCTGTATCGGCTGACTCTGTCTGCCCTTGCCGACCAGCAGTCTCTGATGGCTTGTAGGCCGGTGGATCATTCCGCTGTGTACTTTTACCTTCGGGCTGAACACGCGTCACCTGGCCGGCGGGAAGGTCCTTTTCGCCCAGCTCACGCAACACCGAATTGACGATACTCTGAATTGTTTGCTCATCCATGGTTATCACCTCAATCAAAGAAGATGGATGGGTCGCCCGCACGGGCGGTGAGCTTGCCGTTCTCCATCAACCCCATAGTTTCCATCCAGGCCTCAAATTCGGGGGCGGGACGGTAGCTCAGGAGCTGCCGGGCAGTGACAACGTCATGAAAACCAGTGGTTTGGTAATTCAGCATAATGTCGTCCCCCAGGGGCAGGGACATCACATAGTTACAGCCAGCTGCTGCGAGCAGTGTGGTCAGGTTTTCATTAGAGTTCTGATCGGTATCGGCGTGGTTTGTATAACAGGCATCACAGCCCATGGAGATCCCGGTCAACTTGCCCATAAAATGATCTTCCAATGCAGCTCGCGTGATCTGCTGATGGTTGAACAAATATTCTGGGCCGATGAACCCGACAACCGTGTTCAGCAAATGAGGTTTATAGCGTTTTGCCAAGCCGTAGTTCCGGGCTTCGATGGTCACCTGGTCCGCACCGTGGTGGGCATTGGCAGATAGAGCCGTGCCCTGGCCGGTTTCGAAATACATCATGTTCGAACCCGCAAGCTTGCAGTAATGTTTGCCCATCTCATAGGCTTCATCGAGCAATTCAACGGTCACGCCAAACTCATTGAGACCTTTCTCTGTGCCCGACAGACTCTGAAACAGCAAACCACCGGGTGCGCCTTTCTCAAGCGCCGCCATCTGGTTGGATATGTGAGCAAGCACACAACCCTGAGTCGGAATATTCCATTTGTCGGTGGCTTCCTTGACCGCATTGAGTATGCGGATGGTGTTTTCGACCGATTCAGTAACCGGGTTGATGCCAATAACTGCATCACCGCAGCCATAGCTCAACCCTTCGTAGACCTGAACCATAATACTGTCTATGTCATCGCGGGTATCATTGGGCTGCAGTCGGGAAGAAAACCGGCCAGGAATACCCACGGTGCAGTTGGCCTTTGAGATCACATACAGTTTCTTGGCACCCACCATGAGGTCGCCGTTCGAACATATCTTGCATACAGCTGCGACCATTTCAGACGTAAGGCCCCGGCGCATCCTTTCATAGTCTTCACGGGTGGGCACATCCGACAGGATGTATTCCCTCAACTCGCTAACGGTCCAATGCCGGATATCTTCATAAGCCGCTTTGTTTACCGCATCCTGAATGACCCGGGTTATGGCATCCTCTTCGTAAGGGACTATAGGATTTTCCCGCAAGGTTTCGAGGCGCATTTCACTCAGGACCTGTTTGGCGGCAACTCGCTCTTGTGCCGTCTCTGCCGCCACCCCTGCCAGCACGTCCCCCGAACGAAGTTCGTTCGCCTTTGCGAGCACGTCCTTTACGTCACGAAACTGATAAACCTTTCCGAACAACGTTGTCTTCAAGTTCATGAAAAACCTCCCCCTCTAGGCAGGAAATGCCAGAGATTTGATGGTTAATGGCACAACTTCCCCGCCAAAAAAACTTTCACCGATATCGATATAATCACCGGTAACGGCGCGCACTTCGTCAATCACCAGCAGTTTCTGGGGGTCAATTCGGGGCTGCAGCTCCATCCCCAACACCTTACCCAGATCATTTTCAGTAACGATGATTGCAGGTGACTGGCGGTTGCCATGCTCTTGGTAATAATCTGCAATCTCTTTTGCTGTATGGCTCACAGCCTGATAACTCATGGGCATATCCCGGCCCAGGGCGATGGCGTAGTTATCCTCTCGCAGGCGCAAGTCCATGCGCTCCGCAGCCTCGACAATCTGTCGGCAAACCGGTGGCTGCTCGCCCCCCTCCCAGTCGATCTGAGGCTCCACCACAGGTATATTGCGAATAGGCAGTGAATCCACATTCATCCAGATTGAGCTTCCGGAGAGCGACATGGAGTAGGCGCCGGCGCCGATAACGGTGGCCTGTTGAGTCTGGGCCGGCTCTTTGACGTTCATCGCCGCGAGCGTCGGGTGCCTCAATAAAGCGCCGCCAAGCATTACGCCGACATCGTTCCACTTGAAAGGGTCAAGATCGTCTGTTTTCAGGCGGTAGTAGCTGGTGCCGACGCCTCCGCTTATGAAGACTGCATCAAATTCACCAGCCTCTTTCAGATACGGCGTCATCATCAGTTTTTGAGCCAGTTCAGAGTGGTTGCCAAGGATCACATCAACAACCAGTTGCGCCATGCAATCAACGACCTTTTTAAGCTTATCCGCGCTTAACCGGCTTTCAGGTAACGCCTCTCCAAACAGCGACTCGAGAACCAGCCTTGCGGGTTCCCGGATTTTGGTTACAGCCCCCGATGGGTCAGTTTTAACCAGATTCCCGCCGATATTTAGACAGGCAGTGTCCTCTACCCGGCCACTGTTAAAGACCACGTAGTTACTGGTGCCACCGCCAATATCGATGTTCAGTACCCGGGCGTGATTACGCTTCGAGTAATCGCCCGCCCCACTGCCTCTCCCCGCAATCACGGACTCCAGATTTGGCCCCGCAGTTGCTACCACAAAGTCCCCCAAACGCTCGGCAAGCCCCATAACGGTATCTTTGGCGTTCTTCACTTTGGAGGTTTCACCGGTGATGATAATGGCACCGGTTTCAATATCACTGAGAGCAATACCCGCAGCAGCAAACTGTTCATCAATAAACCGCTGCAGCATGGGCACATTCACTGTGCCATCCTCCTGTAAAGGCGTGGCGCTGACGGGGCTCTGGAAAAAAATCTCCCGTTCCACAAACTCATACCTGGGCACCTGGGTAACAGGTGCCCGGTTGACCATGGTGAGCCTTGAAAAGATCACCTGGGTAGTGGTGGTGCCGATATCAATACCAACACTGTGGACGGTTTTTCTGTTCACGCTTTCCCTTCCGCTTCCTCAGAGCTGGATAGCTCTGGTGCTGGTTTACCGTTTTTCTCGATGGAGGCGATCATGCGATCGGCGAGCAACATGGCGAACAGGACAGCGGTGATACCACCGACGAGTTTGCCGATGATGACGGCCATAATCATGTCCGGCTTGTTGGCCGCGGTAAAACCAAGATGGTCACCAAAGGTGAACGCGGCACTGACGGCAAAGGCCGAGCAAAGAATCTTGCCGCGGCTATCCATATCCTTCATCACCTGAAACATTGGAATGTTGTTGGCCAGAGTGGCAATCAGGCCGGTGGCGGCTGTCGTGTTTACGTTCAGCACACCACCCATCTTCAGCAATGGTTTCTCGAACCAGCGGGTCAGCAACAGAACCATGGGGTATGCACCCAAAAGAATAATGGCGATGGAGCCGATGACTTCGATCGCTCGCATATCAACACCCGGCTCGTCGCCAGGCACCATGAATATAGGGTCCATGCCGGGAATCAGGGTAATGCCCAGAGTCTGCTTCAATACCGCAGCTGCAAGGCCGATTGTGATAAAGGCAACCAGGAATTTTGCAAAAATCGAAAAGCCGTTAATCATCTTTTCGGGCATGAACCATAACCCGGCGGCGATCAGAGCCGACACGATTATTACCGGTATCAGATTCATGAAAATCAGCGGCATATTGAACTGTATTGCCTGGTCAGTGCCGGGTATAAGAACCGTTGACGCCATGGCGGCCAGCCCACCTGCAATACAACCGAGGGGGATAGTGACAATACCCGCCAGTACCCCGGACGCGAGGTAGGGGCGATCCTGTTCTTTAATGATGCCAACAGCAACGGGGATGGTGAATACAATAGTAGGGCCCATCATGGCCCCAAGAATCAGGCCAGCGTACATCCAGGCGCCGTAATTAATGGCTCCATCCACGGCTGTGGCCATTTCTTTCGCCAGGAAGTATCCGCCCATGTCGTTAGCCAACAGGGTGGTAGCAAACATGGCCGGGTCGGCGCCAAGAAATGTGTAGATCGGAACAACGATTGGAGACAGTATTTTGGCCAGCACCGGCGCCATGGCGATAATACCAACCATAGCCAACGCAAGTGCGCCCATGGCCTGAAAACCCTCTTCAAACTCGTTACCGGCCCCTGAAATAGATCGACCAAAACCACGCAGGCCGATCTTTCCTAGAACCGGTTCCGACCCTCCAAATTGCATGAATATGCGATCCAGTGCGCCGATGACCATAAAGGTCATCATGATATAAAGAATGATCTGGTTTAACGTTTCCATAACCGGCTCTCCAGCTTCTAGCAAAAGGGTTCAATCACACTTTTTCTTTTTTTGTCACCTCTTCAAGCAATTGCACAATATCCGCTTCGGTAACATCTCTCGGGTTATCCCGGGCACACACGTCCTGGAGTGCTTCCGTCGCAATGGCGCTAAAGTCATCACGGTTAATACCGGTACCCGTAAGCTTCTCAGGTAACCCAATGTCGGAAAGCAGCTGCCTGACGGCATCAATGGACGCGATGCATTGCTCTCGTTCAGTCATTCCGGAATGGGTAACGCCCAGCATATGTGCGATGGCGGCATACTCTCGTTGGCAAACCAGAGCATTGAATCTCATGACGTAAGGGAGAAGAATCCCGTTGGCGATACCGTGGGCAAGGCGGTAGCGGGGTCCAATCTGATGAGATATTGCATGGACCAGGCCAAGCCCGGAATTACTGAAAGCAAGCCCCGCTTTGTAAGATGCAGTTGCCATGGTCAGCCGGGCGGCCCTGTCTCCCCCGTTACCCACTACGATAGGCAATGCCTCAGCAATACTTTGTATCGCGCAAATAGCCAATGCCTTTGCCAACGGATGGGAACTCCTCGCAGCGTAGGCTTCAATAGCGTGTGTCAGCGCATCAATACCGGTTGCAGCCGTTACCTTAGGCGGCAAACCAAGCATCAGGCCCGGGTCTACAATCGCGAGATCCGGCATCAGGTCCGCTTTTTTAATTACAAACTTGTGCAGCCTGTCAGCCCGCATGATCACGCTGATATCGGTAACTTCAGACCCAGTGCCCGCGGTTGTTGGAACAGCACCCAGCCCCACGACGCGGCGACCGCTGAACCCCGGTTCTGCCAATTGATGCAGGCTGCTCTGGCTGCTCCCCGCCAGAGCTATGGCTTTGGCTGCATCCAGTGCTGAACCGCCACCGAAGCCCAGAACAAAGTCTGCTTCATTGCGGGTCAGCAATTCGGTGGCAGAAGCGACAACGGTTTCATCAGGTTCCTGAGTTATAGCGGGATAAATCGTGCATGCTATGCCTGCTCTCTCGAGGCTCCTTTCCATGCTTCGCATCAGGCCCTTTTCATGGACCACACGATCCGCGACCACCAAGACATGAGTTACATCCAGCTTGCTGAGTATCTCGCCAATTTTGAGAATCGCACCCTCACCCATCAAGGTCTGGCGCGGGGCGTTGAAATTGAACAGGCCATGGGGCGTCAGCTCGTCTACCGTACGGGTGACGATATCCTCAATTAGTTCGTTGTCCAGTGGCTGTTCTCCCAGATTCATTTCATCCAACCCTCGCTTCTTGAGCCTGGAGAACATCCGAGTAGCTGGCGATTGCCAACGGCGTCAGATAAAGCGGGTGCGAAGGAAGTACTACCTCAACGCCTGGAAACTCGGCCGCAAACACCTCCAGAAACCCCGGCAACGCGCAGGAACCGCCGGTCAGATAAATGGCCGGTACCTTGTAATCAGCAATATGGCCATGGACGATATCGGCCATTTTTGCAATGACGGGGGTCGCCAGTCTGCACAGTGCGAAATCTTTGGTGTTGCGTTTCATCTCTTCGGCTTCTTCATAAGGCATACCGAAATGCCCGGCAAGGGCCAGACTGATATGCCGTCCGCCAGTGGCGTCATCCATCGAGCAAACAACTTCCCCCTGTTCAATAATGGCGGTTCCTGTAGTTCCACCACCAATATCGACCACGGCTGCGTGATCAAGCTGCAGCAACTTCGCCACACTGCTTGGTTCATCAATAACCCCTGCCACTTCAAGGCCGGCGGCTTCAATAACGTTGGTTGAAATGCGTGAATCCGTGCCTGGAGGGAAAGAAGTGGTGACCTGTTCAATATGAATACCCAGCTTTGCGCCCGCACGCCGAACCTGCTCCCGGACAATCTGGCTGGCACCAAAGAAATCGACGACAACGCCGTCGCGGACGACATTGGCCCAATCCATAAAAGCTGCAAGCGGGTTACCGGCCCCATCCAATACAATCGTCTGAATATCGGCGGTACCCAAGTCGACACCCACTCGGAATTCGCCCTGAAAGGGCTTGGCGGCGTCCTTGTTGATCAGGCCGGCAGTCGTCTTCAGTAATTTGTTAACGTCGGCCATTGTCCTGCTCATTTCGGTCTCCTTGTCATACGATTCGGAACGAATCCACCATGGTGCAGCGGCGCTTGCGCACAAATGTGCTGGCGTTAGTAACTCCCTCGCCAGTAGGTGTTGATATCGTCATGGAGGTCCACCCTTCTCCACCCGCACCCAGCCCGGCAATACAAGGGCCATTTTTTACAAACAGGCTGCAATTGATTTCCAGTGCCATGCGGGAAAGATTGTCGATATTCCGGGAGTGCATGGCTGCGGTATGCAGATTTCCGGACTCCAACTCCACTGCCCAATCGATAGCCTGGTCTGCGTCGCGGGCGCGTATCAGCGCAATAACCGGGAGCATCATTTCAGTTGTGGCAAACGCATGATCCCGCCCGGTTTCTGTAATAAGCAAACGAGTGCCAGCCGGTACACTGAAGCCTGCTGCTGCCGCGATCTTTTCCGCATCTCGCCCTACCCAATCCGGCTTCGGACGTGGGCTGGGGCCGGGGTAACCCGCTAAAACGAGCCTTGCCACAGCATCTGCCTGATCTGCATTGATCTCAACGGCACCATGTCGGCACATGGCCTCTTTTAATTCGGTCGCAATAGACTCAACGGCAACAACTTCCTTCTCATCGACGCAGATGATGTTGTTATCAAACGACGCACCCTGAACGATACTGATCGCCGCCCGTTCTATATCAGCGGTTTCATCCACTACAACAGGCGGGTTACCCGGTCCGGCCGCTATCAGGCGTTTGTCAGTGACTTTCCGCGCAGCATTCACCACCGCATCTCCACCCGTAATAGTGAGCAAGCGAATGCCGGGGAAGCTGAACAGCCGTGTGGCTGCTTCAATTGAGGGTTCTTCAACACAAGTAACGAGGTTCGCAGGCCCCCCGGCACTCAATGAAGCACGATTGACCAACTGGATAGTGCGCTGGGAAACGGCTTTCGCTGCAGGGTGAGGTGAAAATACAACCGAATTACCGGCTGCGATCATACTGATCGCATTGTTTAAAATGGTTGCTGATGGGTTGGTAGAGGGAGTAACCGATGCTATTACGCCCCAGGGTGCGTTTTCGATAAGTGACAACCCATGATCACCAGTAAGCGCCATCGGAACAACAGCTTCGACCCCAGGTGTTTTGTCGAGCACCAGCTTGTGTTTGCGTATCTTGTCCTCTACCCGTCCGTATCCGGTCTCCTGAACGGCAAGCTGAGATAACTCCTGTACATGCTCGTGTCCCATGCGCCGAATAGCCGCAATGATCGCCTCTCGATGCGCCACCGACTTGACCTGTTTATGGGCACTCTGAGCGGCCGCTACGGCATCATCAAGCGTTCTGAATACGCCGTAGCTTTCACCGTCGCGCTGCGGCGAGTTCAGCTGCTCGATAACGCGGCGGACGATGGACTCAATCTGCTGTGCATCCATCTGCATGTTCCCTCCCCCCGAGGCTGCCTCACCATTTATGACAGCCTGATAAAAGTGGCCTAGTACCGACGCTGGGACTTTTGAAACCAGGTTTCCGAGCCACCGGTAACTTCATCAATAATGCCCACGACACTGAGATCGACAGGTGTATGGCCGCTACTGTCTACCGACATGCGAGCGGAGCTACCACCCACCACCAGCACCCATTCACCTTCCCCTGCGCCCAGCCGGTCAGCTGCCACCATCACTGGGCTCTCTTCGTTTCCGTCCTGATCGATAAACTTGACCAAGGCAAGCTTATCCATCCCCAAACGCTCGCTGCGGACAGTAGCAACGACTTGACCGATTACCTTTGCAAGTCTCATGGGATAGCTTCCAAATCAGCAGGCATCAGCCTTATGCTTTCTTGCCCTGGTTAGGTTTTCCCGGTTCTACCCCTTTTCTCGGCGCAATCGGAAATATGGATTCCAGATCAGCGTGTGGTCGTGGGATGACATGAACCGCAATCAGCTCTCCGAGGCGCTGCGCTGCTGCCGCTCCTGCGTCCGTCGCAGCTTTACAGGCAGCCACATCACCTCTGACCAAAGCGGTCACGTAGCCATGGCCGATTTGTTCATAGCCAACCAGCTCAACCCTGGCGGCTTTTACCATGGCATCTGAGGCCTCTATCAAAGCCGTCAGACCTTTGGTTTCAATAATGCCTAGTGCTTCCATCATGCTGGTACCCTCTAGCCTTTCGGCTTGTTCTGAAGCCTGCTTCCAGACTGCGTTCATCTGAATAAACCTTTTTCATTGTTGCCTGATTGGCTCAGGAATCGGATAAAGGCTGGCCGGTAGGAGTAATCGGGAATATCGATTCCAGATCGCCGTGCGGACGCGGAATCACGTGCACAGCCACCAACTCACCCAATCTCTGTGCTGCTGCGGCACCGGCATCTGTGGCTGCCTTACAGGCAGCTACATCACCCCGAACCATCGCAGTGACAAGACCACTACCAATCTGTTTGTAACCAACAAGCTGAACTCTGGCCGCTTTTACCATTGCGTCAGAGGCCTCAATCAGGGCGGTCAGGCCCTTTGTTTCAATAATTCCAAGTGCTTCATTCATGGTTAATTCTCCTCAGGGTGTCACTTCTCGTTGTTAACCAGGCATGACGCCACCATGGCGACGTCGACGATATCGTCGGCCGTACAACCTCGTGACAAGTCATGCATAGGTTTCGCTAAACCTTCCAACATCGGCCCCAGCGCTGTGTAATTAGCCATGCGCTGAGCAACCTTATAAGCAATATTTCCAGCATCAAGTGAGGGAAATATCAGAACATTTGCATTACCTTTCAATGGGCTGTCAGGCGCCTTCTTTTGAGCAACAGAGGGCACAACCGCTGCATCGAACTGCAGTTCGCCATCAATGACCAACGAGGGAGCCCGGGTGTGCGTTAACTCAAAGGCCTCCATGATTTTTCTGGCTGCCGGATGCTGCGAACTGCCTTTGGTCGAAAATGACAGTAACGCGACCCGCGCCTGCTCACCCGTGAGCGCCTCAAAACTGCGTGCCGAATCAATGGCAATATCAGATAGCTGCTCGACTGTCGGCTCTGGAATAACCCCCGCATCTGCAAACAGCCGGATGTCGCTGCCATCGGCTGACGACATAAGGAAAAACGATGACACGGTTTTCTGTCCTCCAGCCGTTCCGATTACCCTGATGGCCGCCCGGATCACATCGCCACTGGTCGAGATGTTTCCTCCAATACAGATATCAGCATGCCCTTGCTTGACCATCATGGCGCCAAAAAACAGAGGCGCACTCATGGTTTCGCGGGCTTCCTCCCTATCCATCCCTTCGTTCTTATCGACGTACGCACTGACAAATGAGTCCATCCATTGCGAACGTGCAGGGTCCACAATCGAAAAACAGGGCATCGCTACGCCCCTCTCATGTGCGTAATCCCGAAGTTCAAACGGGTTACCCAGCAAAATGGGCTGAGCCAGGCCACGTTGATGCAGCTCGTTTGCCGCATGCAGCACCCGCTCATCAAGAGCATCGGGAAAAACAATGCGCTTCGGTGTTTCACGGCACGCATTCCGGCACTGCTCCATCACCTTATTCATGAGATCACTCCAAGTTCAGGGAGTGATCCACTCGTTTCAACCACCAGAGTCATTAGCATCAATACGTAAAGTGCACTGCTTAGCCGATTGAGTCCCTGAACGATATCCGGCCGCGTAAGACCAAAACTGTCCGTCTGGAATGCTTTACAGGCCTCGACTTCTGCCTCACGGGCCATAGCCCTGAGCACGTTCAGCAGCGACACGTTGGCACCGTGCTTTAGTTCCGGAACTATGTGGTCGTGGCCAAGATACTTCAGAGGTTGGTGGGAAATCTGGTGAATGGTTTCGTCGTCCAGGTCTCCCATACTGATATCGTCCTGAACTTCACCAGTAACTTCGCTTCGCAGGAGATTACCCATAAACGAACGCAGATCTGCCAACGAATGGCACAGCACCGGATATTTATCGAAACTGACGGCAAACTGCGTCTGTACCCACACGGTCTGGGAAATCAGCGTATCCAACTTGCCACGCAGTGCGATTCGGGGATGGGTCTTGGGAACCAACTGTTCACCGTCTAACAGCGTCAGCAACTCGGTTTTCTTTTCGACGTGGCTGTGACAAATAGCACAACGATTACCGGGGCGGACGTTCGCGCTGGTGAGAGGGTGCACCGAGGCTTTCTGGCTTACGCCCGCGTCCGACTCGTCAGGCAGGAAAACCCGACCGTCATCACCGATATATTTGATGCGGATCTTGCGTTCGGCCAGCAGCTGGCTTGCAGACGGGGTAAGCCTGGCTCCCTGAGGCAGGTGTACTTCGCTGCCATGGGCCAGGCCATGCTCGGCTCGCAAACTGGCTTCTGTAATCCAGGATGGCATCGATACAACCCCTTTTATTGCGCTGACCAGTCCGCTGGATAGGTCACATACACAAATCGCACTTTCCCGGGAGACCCAAATTCAATAGACGCACCCTTGGGTATAAAAAAGACGTCACCTGGCTTGCCGATGTGCGTCTTGTCACCACAAGTAATGTGCAGTTCGCCCTCAAGAACCACGTCGATCTCGTCATAATTCAGAGTCCAGGGAAAACTGCAGTTATCCCACTGCATATAGCCTGCCGCGATGGAGCTTTTGTCGTCAGGACCAATGACATCCGTCAGCCCTATGGGTTTGCCGCCTGCGCCGTCGAACTTACCGGGCTTCACGGAATTACCGCGCACAAGCACAACGCCATTGGGCGCTTTCTCGCGTTCACATGAAGGACCCGCGACATCCTGGTGCTGTAGCTCCTTCAAGGCTTTCTCGATCAACTGGTCAAGCAGGCCGGAATTCTGGTGTGAAGCTGGCAGCTTTGCCCTGACCGCTTTTTTGATAGCCTGCAGGCTATCCGGTTGGCCGCCCGTGCGAGAGGCACCGTCTTGATGCGGTTCGCTGCTGACCGCTACATCGATTATTTTGACCCCGAGCTTCTTGGCAACATCACGGGCTTCTGGCGTAATAATCGTGCTTTTCGGGGAAACCTCCACCGAGGTCTGTCCGCTCTTGTGCAGCTCCTTTATTTTTTCAGCCGTAAACAGAGATTTCATAACCCGGCCCCTATCAGATTCGTATTAACATTCGTTATCGCCAACGCCTAGGCTTTCAGCGCACTCTTCGTTGGCACCTGTTTTGGTATCTGGTGTTTGCAAACTGATCAGAAAGGACCTCAAGGCAGCAACACCCTCACCCGTTGCTGTAGAAGTCAGAAAATACGGTGGCGGAATATTGTGATCCTGCATTACCCGGCAGGCCGTTTCTGCGTTGGCATCCGGTAAATCGATTTTGCTGACTACCCCGACAACCCGCTTGCCAGGGTAAACTTGCAAAAGGCCCGGAGGCAGTGAGAAAGACGCACTATTTGCCGGCTGCAGATACAGGATCGTGCTGATATCGGAAATAGTGGACAGCAGGGCCCCATAGTATGCGGGGCGGGAGGTGAACTCCCCCGGAGTATCTACAACATGACTGGGATGAAAAACAACAGCTTGTGTTTTCATAACCTGATCGCTGGATTCGAGCAGTGCCATCGTGAGTGCCGTTTTGCCGCTGCCGACATCACCCACCAGCACGAAGTTCGCCAGATCCGGGTACAGAGAGGTCCTATTCATGTCCGGGTTGCCTGACATACCCTGTATCCTAATGACGACTCCAGCGTAGAAAGGATGGCCCCCAATGCTTCCTCGACTGACCCGATACTCCCGGTAAGGACGAGCGCGCCCGAAAAGCGATCCAGAAAGCCTATTTTTACCGATGCAAACTTGGTTGCGACATCGCCGGCAATAATGGCCGTTTCGCCCGGCGTCAGGGTAAGAATACCAATCGCTTCTGCATGCTCTACACCGACTTTCTGGCACAAATCCTCAGTGGGATTCGCGAGCAAATGCGCCAGGGTGACCTGCTTACCCGGGACATACTCTTGAATAATGCGCTCAATGTCGGCTGAACTGCCAGAGCCACTCGCAGACACTATAAAATGCCCCGCTTGTCATGGTGCTTGAGCGTTCAATTCGCTCAAGGTAAAACCTGAACATAGGCTTATCCTAGTCTACGACCGGTTAATTACCAGCCATCGGAAAAGCAACTTGTCTGGAATTTGATACTGGTCAATATATCGTTTTGGATAGCAAGTTCTTTTGGGAACAGAGGAAACGAGAAAATCTCGGAAGGAAAATTACGGGTTTACGCAGAGCAAAAAAAAGGACCGCATTTCTGCAGTCCTTTAAGCTAAAACTTTTCATGCTTCAATATGGTGGGTCGTGATGGATTCGAACCATCGACCAATTGGTTAAAAGCCAACTGCTCTACCAACTGAGCTAACGA
>NZ_JAUOST010000005.1:0-304215 GCF_030549045.1 Marinobacter sp. 1_MG-2023
CCAGAGCCAGAGCCAGAGCCAGAGCCAGAGCCAGAGCCAGAGCCAGAGCCAGAGCCAGAGCCAGAGCCAGAGCCAGAAATGGTAGCGGAACCTGAAACCTCCGCAACCCCTGAAATGCCGACTGACAGCCCCCCGGGAGAGGCAATAACCAGCGAATCCGCCGAGCCGGCGCCCGAGAATGGCGAAACCCAGTCACAATCATCGGTGCCCTTGCAGACTGCAGGCAACCCGGATGCCGTCGATGATTACCTGACGAAACTCAGCAGGCACCTGTCTCGCTTTTACGAATACCCCCGCCGAGCCCGCAGGCTAGGGCAGGAAGGCGCACCAGTTATAACCTTCGAGTTCCGTAGGGACGGCTCACTCGTTGACCACAGCCTGCGCACAAAATCCGGCCATGCCCTGTTGGACGAAGCCGCCCTTGCCATGCTCGAACAAGCGGCTCCACTGCCCCCTGTGCCGGATGACATGTCCGGTCGAACCTTCAGCTACGCACTGCCCGTCAGGTTCCGCTTGCGCTGAATTCCGCACCAATGCTGCGCGAATCGCACCTGCGTTGTGCGAGCTGCCGGACTTGGCTTTAATCAATACGGCCACCCGCCTTCGCATTACCTATTGAATAAAAAGCCTTTTATTAAAAATTTTCGATACTGGCACGACACCTGCTGTTAGTCATTCAGCAGATCGTAATTATCTGCCCACACAAAAGTTTGTTTCAGACGACGGCGTCTGCTCACACCTGCCAGCTAACGGCAGCCTGTGAGCGGCGCCGTTTTTTTTCGCCTGTCGAAAAGACGGCCAGAAAAGCACAGGGGATTACCTTATGTCTTACATCATGCCTTCAGAGTTCGTCACCAAAATGGTGGACGCCGGTGAATCAAAAATCTACATGGCCACCAGGGACGTGCTAATCCGGGCGTTCATGGCTGGCGCCATTCTGGCGTTGGCAGCAGTATTTGCCATTACCGTAGCCGTTCAGACCGGCAGCCCACTGGCGGGAGCCATGCTGTTCCCGGTCGGTTTCTGCATGCTCTACCTGATGGGCTTTGATCTACTCACCGGGGTATTCATGCTGACACCACTGGCGTTGCTGGATAAGCGCCCGGGGGTTGATACCAAAGGTATTCTGCGCAACTGGGGCTGGGTATTCCTGGGTAACTTTGGTGGCGCCTTGACGGTGGCGGTAATCATGGCCTTTGTCTTCACTTACGGGTTCAACACTGACCCCGGCGCCGTGGGCGACAAGATTGCCAGCGTCGGCAAGGCTAGGACCCTGGGTTATGCCGAATACGGAATTGCCGGCTGGATGACAATTTTCCTGCGCGGCATGTTGTGCAACTGGATGGTCTCCATGGGCGTGGTTGGCGCCATGATTTCAACCACTGTCCCCGGCAAAGTGCTGGCCATGTGGATGCCGATCATGCTGTTCTTCTACATGGGCTTTGAACATTCCATCGTCAACATGTTCCTGTTCCCGTTCGCTCTGATGATGGGTGGCGAGTTCTCCATCATGGACTACTTCATCTGGAACGAAATCCCGACTGTGCTGGGCAACCTGGTCGGCGGCCTGTCCTTTACCGGCCTCACCCTGTACACCACGCACATTCGTACGGCACCCAAGCGCAATGTTCCGGTCAACTTCAGCGGTGAGCTGGCCCGTTCAAACTAAACAACTGCAGTAGGGACAAAGCCCGGGGGCCGCACCCTCCGGGCTTTTTACCGTAGTTTGAGGCAGAGCGAGCCATGACTACCCAACTTTCCGTGACCACAGGCCAGCATTCGGACAAAGGTCTGAAGCCGCTTAACCAGGATTTTCATGGCCTGGTGCTACCAGAGAACCATCAGCTCCGATCCAAGGGAATCGCGGTGGCCATCGCCGATGGCATCAGCTCCAGCAATGTCAGCCAGATCGCCAGTGAATCAGCGGTGGCAGGTTTTTTGAGCGACTATTACTCGACGCCAGACAGTTGGACGGTCAAGCAGTCAGCCCAGCGCGTCCTGCGGGCCAGCAATGCCTGGCTGCATGCCCAGACCCGCCAAAGCCGGTACCGTTATGATCAGGACCGCGGATATGTATGCACCCTCAGCGTGCTGGTTCTGAAATCCGCCACCGCCCATCTCTTTCATGTGGGCGACGCACGTGTTTATCGAGTTCAGGGTGACTCTCTGGATCAACTGACTAGCGACCACCGGGTCTGGCTATCGCGAGACGACAGTTGCCTGAACCGAGCCATGGGGCTGGGGCAGCAGCTGGACATTGATTACCTGGCGACTCCAGTGTGGCCCGGAGATACCTTTGTGCTGGCAACCGATGGGGTTTACGAGCACCTCTGCGAAGGTGACATGGCTGGAATCATCCGCGAATCCTGTAATGACCTGGAGAATGCAGCCAAACAGATCGTTGCAGCTGCCCTGGGCAACGGCAGCGACGATAACCTGAGTGTGCAAATCGTGCGGGTCGACTCGATCCCCGCCAGCAAAAGCAATGACGAGATAACCCGGAATGCGCACCAGCTCCCCTTTGCTCCTGAGCTTCACTCGGGGCATGTGGTGGACGGTTACCGGATTCAACGACCGATTCACGCCAGCAGTCGAAGCCACGTCTATCTGGCCGTTGACGAGGCCAGCAGCCGGCAGATTGCTTTGAAAGTACCTGCCATGGAAATGCAGCAGGACCCAGCAGCGCTGGAACATTTCACCACCGAGCAATGGGTAGCTCAGCGCATCAATAGCCCCCATGTCGTGCGGGCTTTTGCTCCGGAGCGGCAACACAGTTGTCTGTATCTGGCCACGGAATACGTTCAGGGCGTCAGTCTCAAACAGTGGTTACAGGACAATCCACACCCGGACCTGGAAACCGTACGCCGGCTGGTAGAACAGATAGCGCGGGGATTGCGCGCCTTTCACCGGCTGGAAATGGTGCATCAGGACCTGAAGCCGGAAAATATTCTGATCGACAACGAGGGCACCGTGGTCCTTATCGACTTCGGCGCCACCCGGATTGCCGGCCTGCAGGAACTGAAAGAGCATGACGAACCCTATTGGCCCAGGGGCGCTGCGCTCTACAGTGCACCGGAAACCTTTTTGGGGGAGCCCGCAAGCTGGCAGGCCGACCAGTTTTCTCTTGGTGTGATTACCTATCAGTTGCTGACCGGCCAGCTACCTTACGGCACCCGAGTGCCCGGCATCCGTAACCCTAACCAATTGCGGCGCCTCAGCTACCACTCCGCTCGCCTGCACCGGAACGACCTGCCGGGGTGGGTTGACAGTGCTATCGCCCGCGCTGTTAACCCGGAACCCCACAAACGCTACCAGGCACTCTCTGAATTCCTGTTCGATCTGCGTCAACCGAGTCGTCACTGGCACCAACAACACCGCAAACCCCTGATTGAGCGCCACCCGGTAGGCTTCTGGCAGGGATTGTCAGCGCTGTTGCTGTTCGCTCTGATCTTATCGTTTGCCTATCGACCATAATCCGGGCCATTTATTGCCCCGCCAGCAAAAGCTCGCCCAAGCTTCCAGGCAAGGGTTTGCTTGGTGCTCTCGACCATGACCAAAGAGAAGCGTCATCTTGCTGTTTTTAATGGATTTTAACAGATTGGCACGCGCCTTGTAGAAGTCTGCGCGTCCAGGGAACACCCCGGGGACGAACACTTACTTAAACGTCATGGAGCAGACAATGCCAACCCCTTGTTATATCGCCATCGAAGGTAAAACCCAAGGCAACATCACCGCAGGTGCATTCACATCCGATTCCGTCGGGAACATCTACGTAGAAGGTCACGAAGACGAAGTCCTGGTTCAGGAATTCAGCCACGTTGTTACCGTACCCACCGACCCACAGTCCGGCCAGCCTTCCGGCCAACGTGTGCACAAGCCATTCAAGTTCACATCCGCGCTGAACAAGTCCACCCCGCTGATGTACAACGCTCTGGCTTCCGGCGAAATGCTGCCAAAGGTTGAACTGAAGTGGTACCGCACGTCCGTTGAAGGCAAGCAGGAACACTTCTTCTCTACCATTCTGGAAGACGCCACCATCATCGACGTCAACTGCAACATGCCACACTGCCAGGACGCCGCCAGCGCTGATTTCACACAGCTGGTTACCGTTTCCCTGTCCTACCGGAAAGTAACCTGGGAGCACGCTGTTGCCGGCACTTCCGGTTCAGACGACTGGCGTTCGCCGATCGAGGCGTAATTCGCGCTTTGATGTGAAAAAGAGGGGCTACGGCCCTTCTTTTTTCCACCGATCAAAGCCCGGTATTTGACGGTTTCCTACTGTCCCGGTTTAGTAAGCTTTTGATGTCGGCGCTGGATTAGGCAATTTGCCCAGTGCTAGGCCACCCACTTCCGACCACTAGCCGCAAACTCCACGACCAGCTCGAAAACGTTGTCACACTTCTCCTTGAACGCCACACGGTCATAGCTTTCCGGAAGATCCTTATCCAAAACCTCTTCAATGGCGGCCTTAACAGCCCGCTGGGTCTGGCCATCTCTCCACCAGTCCTGAACCCGTACTTTGTGGTGCCCTTCCAGTAACCTGATAATCAGATCCTTGGCTGCCAACTTGACCTTCTGCTCTTCCGACTTGGTGAGTTTGTCTTTCTTGAGGAGCTTTCGGAATTGTATTTTAGGCTGAAGGCCCTGCAACAGCGCCTGCTCGATGTTATCTTCCGAAATAAAACTAGCCATCGGTCTACTACCTGCTCCATGGACCGGGTGGGTGCCAGACTTCCTCAGAGGTGCCTGCAGCCTTGCCCGCCATCACTGGCGCAAGAAACTCAGTCACCACCGTTACAACCTCCATGAACGCGTCTGGTACATGGGGCTGGCCAAGGCGTTTGCAGAAAGCTTGCCATTGCGGTTGCTTGCTTTCCACAAAAGCGGCAGAAAAGGGACTGGTTTCAGGGATTCCCGTTCCGCGTTTATGGAACGTGCGTTCAACCGCACCCATCAGATTTTCCAATCTGAACTCATGCTGGCGCGAAAGCAGCCAGATATCATAAAAGTCTTTCATCCGACTGTTCAGTTCACCAAGATTCACCATGGCCTGAAACTTCTCAGCGATGGAAGACTCCGGTGTATAACACTGAATTCTGGCTGTGGGAAAATCCAGCAGGGCCGGGAACTCCAGCCAGGAAGGAAAGGGAAAAACCGGGTCGCCAAATCCGATGTCCAGTTGCATCGGGATTCTGGCATTATCAAGAAAACCGGTGAAGGCCACTCTCAGCCCCTGATAATCGGCATCTTCGGTAATGCTATCCACTTTCAAAGTGTCCGGATCAAAGCGCAGACCGTCATCGACGACTTCCGCAGCAATAACATCACGAACTTGCGCCAGAATCGCCTCAGGCTCATTGCTGGTCTGACCCAGCATATCAATATCCCGGGTCGGTCGGCTGCTCGGCCCCTGGATAGCCCAAAGCATCAGCGCGCCCTTGAGAGTAAAACAACCGCTATGGGGCGACTGGCTCAGCCGGTATAGAAACCGCTCCATCGCGTAGTACTGTAGCAGCTCCTGAAAGGGGCGTTTCTCTTCCCGGGATTTATTCAACAACTTCTGACGAACAGACGCGGCGATGTTTTTCGCCATCGTGATCTCCTTTCACGCTTGTTTATTCCTTTAAACGCCTGGCTCCACTCACAGCTTCGCTTCCACGTAGGGTGCCATCACATTAGCGACCCGGCAGATTCTGGCGTATTCCATCAGCTTGCCCGGCAGGAAGGTTTTGCGGGTGCGGTAGAGCTCCAGTGCTTCCAGCACCACATCCATACCGATGCGATTGCGGAACTTGAAGCAGTCCGCCAGTGTTTTCTCCGGGTTGTAAACTTGCAGTGTGATGCCGTCCACCGTCACCTGCGCTATGCCTTCACTGAAGGACCGCCCGGAGAACCGGTAACCCGCCACCGGGGGATAATCCAGAACCGGCAGACGAGCATCCCGCTCAACCGCGAGATGGACCTGATGGGGAATCTGCGTGGTGATACCATGCCAGTCCAGCGCGGAAATAAGACAGAGCACTGCATGGGGGAAACGAGTAACGGCGGCGACCAGATCCGGGTTTTCAATAGGAGGCAGGTCCGCCAGCCGGTATAGGCCCCGGCTGACCGGCTCAATCAGCCCTTCATCCCGCAGCTGATAGAACTGGTATCGATTGATGCCCTTGGCCAGCGCCTCGCTCAGGCGGAGCTGACCGCCGTGCAGGCGGAACAGAGATTGGAGTTGCACCCGGAATGAACGGGTGGAATCAGACTCAGACAAACCGTCACCACTTATTTATATCTGGTGACAGTTTGTCTTATTAGTGTTGCAGGTTCAAGCAAGACTAAAGATCAGTCCGAGCACCGGCTGGGTCATAGCAAACACCCTCTTCGAACGTTATTCTTGTTGAAAGCTATTAACCAGACCATGAGGCGTGTAGCCCTTCAATTGATATGACTGACCCGAAACCTCAAGCCCGCAAACTCGGCGAACTGATGTGCATTGTTACCGAACAGATTCTCTGGCAACCTGCTGCAGGCTGGGTTCAGAAACGGGTATCTGGCAGCTCTCTTGTGTGCCGGGTGGGCTCTGGGCAGGCAACTTATCATCGCTTTGAGCCGCAGCGAAAACAGCACCAGATTACCTACGGCCTCCGTATGATTCAGGCCAAGCATCAGCCGGATACGGCCAGTGGCTGGCTTTCTGCACGGGAAATCCAGAGGCGAGGCTATTTCGGCGGCGAGCTGAGTACACTTAACCTGCTGGCACACACCTGCTGTCACGAGTTTGCACACCTGTTACAGCACAGCGCCGGCAAGAGATATCGTGGCTCGGTTCACAACCGGCATTTCTACACCATTCTCGATGAACTGCATGAGAGTGGTGGTGCAGAAACGACGCGGGCGACACTGGCGAAGCAGGCGAATGAACACCAGATCCCTCTATCCAGTGAAACTTTCGAGCTCCCTGAACCGGCACTCCAGCCGTCGCCCTGGCAAGTAGAAGATGCCGTGGCCTTCAGCTCCGGTGCTCGAGAGTTTCAGGGAGAGATTGTCCGGGTCAATCGGAAAACCTGCACTGTCGACGGGACAGGAAGCTTCCGGGGGCAACGCTACCGAGTGCCCTTATCAATGCTGCGCAGGCGGTCTACTTCAACACATCGGCCATAGAGACCAGCGCCCGCGCAACCTCGGGCAGCTTCTTACCCTGATCCATGGCCAGCTTTCGCAGAACCCTGTGGGCTTCGTCGTTACTGATCTTTCGGTGACCCATCAGCAATGAGACCGCTTTTTCCTGGATTTTCCGCTCCTCCAGTGCTTCCTTCGCACTCCGCAAATCCTCGCTCATTTTTTGAAGCCGGAGTGATTGTTCCTGAACCAGGTGAAAAATCGACCGCCCTGATTGCTGGCCCATTCCCTCACTGCTCCAGACTTCACCTGCCAGGGCCTCCCCACTGTCATCCGGCTCACATAGAACCAACAGGGGCTGAGCCGAAGGTTCAGGCTCATCGAGTGATGCGATGAGTGTCTCATGGTGTGCCAAGGAACGTCGCGCCTCGGAGAATCGCTCTACGCAGCGACCATGAAAGCTGCCCTCCACGGACTCTTCTACTTTCTTGAATTCGTCCATACGCTCGCTCATTAACGCAAACCACTGATCGGAAAGCTCCGGGTCCAATGGCTTGTAGCGACCGATAGAGCATCCGAGCTTCCGCAGGCGCTCAATTTCCTTCTCCCGCTCGTGAGCCAGAAGGTCCTGCAACTGCCCGCAGCTTTGCTCATCTGCAAACCCGAGAAACACCTCAAAACACCGTTCCTGTGCTTCAACAAGGTGCGTTATGCGCCGAGCCAGTGCACCATCAAAGCTCCCCTTCGCGAAGCCAGCAGAGCCTGTTGCACGCTCCTGACCACAGAACTCTTTGCCGTTCATCAGATGCACCATGGCCACCAGCAAACGCGCAAGTGAAGGGTCTACCGCTGTATCCGCCGCTTCGAAGACCACCGCAATCAGACGATGAATAAGCATGCTGTAGGATTCGGTTGCCTCCGACACCGACAACGTGCGGTCCTTTACCCCCAGGCGCAGCGCCGGCAGGCTCCCCAGTCCGTGAAGAGCACTGGCAATATGGGCCAGTAAGGGACTGCTTACGGGATGAGCCGTCAGCTCTTCATGGATCTCATCCAGAGCCCTTTCGAAAACGGTGTACAAACAACCGGATTCCGCGACCATGGCCTTTCGTTCCTCGCCGAACTTTTCACCATCCGACCCCAGAAAGATGTTAGATGCGCCTCGCTCCCGCTGCAGGCCGTGCACCAGGTTACCGATGCTCTGCATCAGCTTGCCCATCTGCAAAAAATATTGGAGGTGCATAAGCTCGCACCGTCTGGAGGCAATCAGATACTCCTCAGCCGAGGGCTGCGCAGATTTGCGTTGGCGTTTACGGGTGTCCATTTCAAAACTCCGGGTGAGTCACACGGTTGCGTTACCGGGTACCGGAGCAATTACTGCGCCAGCCAAAAGGCATCAAAATCGTGCAACCTGCTCCGCCAAAGTGCAGAAAACCCGCGTATCTGTGCGCCACCGCCAACCAGGAAAACTATAACCATATGATTTAAATAGCTCTTTGAAACTGGCATGAACATCGCTTTGCATAACCCAAGGATGCATATCCCGGCCAAGGACCAGGCCGAGCTTCCAGAACACTATTGTTGGCATTGGCGCCGGACCATCGACTCCCACAGGGGACGAGATGCTCCGGCTTTTTTTTGTTTAAAAGGACACCACCATGAGCAAGAAAACCCTGATCGTGATTGGCAATGGCATGGTAGGTCACCATTTCCTGGAGCAGTTCGTCGCCAGCTCCAAAGCCGCTGATTACGCGATAATCGTATTCGGGGAGGAAAAACAGCTGGCTTATGATCGCGTACATTTATCGGAGTATTTTTCCGGCTCCACCCACGCCGATCTCGCTATGGGCACCACAGACTGGTACACCGGGCAGGGTATTGAGCTGCGGCTGAATGAGCCGGTCACCGCCCTGGACCGTGAGCAGCGCACCCTTACCACTCCCCAAGGCGAATACAACTACGACGAACTGGTGCTGGCCACCGGGTCCTTTCCGTTTGTACCGCCGATTGAGGGCCGGGAGCACCCACATTGCTTCGTATACCGGACCCTGGAAGACCTCGATGCTATCCGGGCCAGTGCACATGAAGGCAAATCCGGGGTAGTGGTTGGGGGCGGGCTGCTCGGCCTGGAAGCCGCTAACGCACTAACCAGCCTCGGCCTGAAGGCGCATGTGGTTGAATTTGCCCCCCGTCTGATGCCCGTACAGCTTGATGCCGATGGCGGGGCACTATTACGCCACAAGATCGAAGAGCTGGGTGTTCAGGTGCACACCGAAAAAGCCACTACCGCCATCGTTGAAGGCGAGAGTGCTCGGCTGCGCATGAACTTCAGCGATGACAGCCATCTGGAAACCGACCTGATCGTATTTTCTGCGGGTATTCGCCCGCAGGATACCCTTGCGCGAACCAGCGGCCTGGAGGTGGGCGAGCGCGGCGGTATTGTCGTGAATGACCAGTGCACTACCTCAGACCCACATATCCATGCCATTGGCGAGTGTGCGCTCTGGGAACAGAGAATTTTCGGGCTGGTTGCCCCCGGCTATACCATGGCCCGCACCCTGGCTTCGGTTCTGAACGGCGACAACAATGCCGCCTTTACCGGCGCTGACATGAGCACCAAGCTGAAACTGCTGGGTGTCGACGTGGGCTCCATCGGCGATGCCCACGCCCAGACCCCGGGAGCCCGGAGTATCCGTTTCAATGATGAGCAGGCCGGCCACTATCGTCGCATGGTCATCAGTGAGAACGGCAAGACCCTGCTGGGCGCCATTCTGGTGGGCGATAACAGCCACTACGATTCCCTGTTGCAATACGCTCTGAACGACATTCCGTTGCCAGAGAATCCGGAAACCTTGATCCTGCCGGAAAACCAGGGCGGCGCCCCGGCACTGGGTCCGGATGCCCTGCCGGAAACCGCCTCGATCTGTTCCTGCCACAACGTAACCAAAGGGGACATCTGCAAGGCCATTGATGCGGGTTGTGCCGATTTCGGCAGTGTCAAAGCCGAGACCAAAGCCAGCACCGGCTGCGGGGGCTGCACCGCACTGCTGAAGAACGTGGTGGACTGCGAGCTTGAAAAGCGCGGCGTGGAAGTCAGCAAAGACCTTTGCGAACACTTCCCGTACAGCCGCCAGGAGCTGTTCCACCTGGTCAGGGTGAATGGCATTCGCACCTTCCGCAGTCTTATCAGGCAGCATGGCATGGGCCAGGGCTGTGACATTTGCAAGCCGGCGGTCGGCT
Source organism: Marinobacter sp. 1_MG-2023 (assembly GCF_030549045.1). Classification (NCBI taxonomy): domain Bacteria; kingdom Pseudomonadati; phylum Pseudomonadota; class Gammaproteobacteria; order Pseudomonadales; family Marinobacteraceae; genus Marinobacter; species Marinobacter sp. 1_MG-2023. Next base: position 10,351 of record NZ_JAUOST010000005.1, read on the forward strand.
CCATCCTGGCCTCCTGTTGGAACGAGCACATCCTGGCCACTGACCATGTGCCCCTGCAGGACACTAACGACACCTTCATGGCCAACATGCAGAAGAATGGCACCTACTCCATCGTGCCGCGCATTCCGGGTGGTGAGATCACTCCGGACAAGCTGATTGTGCTGGGCGAAGTGGCCAAAGAGTACGATTTGTATACCAAAATTACAGGCGGCCAGCGGGTGGATCTGTTTGGTGCCACCCTGAGCCAGCTACCGGAGATCTGGGAAAAGCTGATCGCTGCCGGGTTTGAAACCGGCCACGCGTACGGCAAATCACTGCGGACCGTGAAATCCTGCGTCGGGAACACCTGGTGCCGATACGGGGTGCAAGACAGTGTGGGTATGGCGATCCGCTTGGAGGACCGCTACAAGGGCTTGCGGGCGCCGCACAAGGTGAAGATGGCGGTGTCTGGTTGTACGCGGGAATGTGCCGAGGCTCAGAGCAAGGATTTCGGGGTGATAGCTACCGAGAATGGCTGGAACCTGTATGTCTGCGGTAACGGTGGCATGCGGCCGCGCCACGCCGATCTGTTTGCCACCGATTTGTCTGATGATGAGCTGATTCGCACCATTGACCGGGTGGTGATGTTGTATGTACGCACGGCAGACCGGCTACAACGTACGAGTGTGTGGATGGAGAATCTGGAAGGCGGCCTGGAGTACCTGAAGCAGGTGGTGCTGGAGGACAGCCTGGGGATCTGTGCCGAGCTGGAGGAACATATGGCCGGCATTGTCGACACTTACCAGTGTGAGTGGAAAACGGCGGTGGAAGATCCCGAGAAGCGTAAGCGGTTCCGGGAGTTTGTGAACCTGCCAGAGCAGAAGGATCCGGTGCAGCAGTGGACTTCAGAGCGGGGGCAGAGACGGCCTGTTCTGGAGTCTGCGTAGCCTGTTTGTTTGGGTGCGAGAGCGCGGCGGCACGAGGTGCTTTTCCTCTGGGAAAAATAACTCGCTGCGCTCAGACATCTTTTTCCCGGCGGAAAAGCACCCCATACCACCACTCTCACCGAACTCGCGAATATCAAAAAACGAAGACTTAAGGAGAACGAAGATGAAAACTCATACTTCCTGGAATGCGGTTTGTACTGTTGACGATCTGGTGCCTGAATCCGGCATTGCGGTCTGGACGGAAGAGGGGCCGGTGGCGGTGTTTTATCTACCGCACCGACTACCGGCTCTCTTTGCCATCAGTCACACGGATCCATTCAGCGGCGCTAATATTCTGGCCCGTGGTATCACGGGGGACCTGAAAGGAAATGCTGTCGTAGCCTCGCCGTTATACAAACAGCACTTTAACCTGAAAACCGGAGCTTGCCTGGAAGATGACTCGGTGTCGGTCAGAACCTACCCTGTTCTCCTGGACGGCAACCGAATTCTCCTGGAAACAGCCGATGTTCAGCGGCAAGCCGTGGCTGCTTGACCGGGCGGGGCTGGATCAAGCGATTTTAACGGGCCGGCATGCACCCGAGGTCAACCTCTCACAGACAACCTGAGGTAAGATCAGGGAAACATCAATAAAAAGGATGCCGCCCGTGAAGCCTCTGAGCCCCACCGACCAGCTTTTCCTCTGGCTGGAGAAGCGCCAGCAGCCCATGCATGTGGGCGGACTGCAGATCTTTTCGTTTCCCGAAGATGCACCGGATGATTACGTTGCCCGGCTTGCCGAGCAACTTCGCAATGATACTGAAGTGACGGCGCCCTTTGATCGTCGTCTCGACAGTCGGTTTGCACAACCGGTTTGGGTACACGACAAGCATCTGGATCTGGAGCACCATTTCCGTTTTGAAGCTCTGCCTACCCCGGGTCGTATTCGCGAGTTGCTTGGCTTTGTCTCTGCGGAACACTCGCACCTCATGGACCGTGAACGGCCACTGTGGGAGTTTCATCTCATCGAGGGGATGGGCGACAGGCAGTTCGCAGTTTACATCAAGATACACCACTCCCTGGTAGACGGTGTTTCTGCGATGCGCATGTTTCAGAGAATGCTGTCCACGGACCCTGCAAAGCGCAATATGCCACCAATCTGGGATTTGTCGGCACGATCCGGGCGAAATGAGAATGGGGGCGGATCCTCCCTCTGGCGCAACTTGAGTCATTTGCTGGGAGAATCCGGCAAACAGCTCGGCACTGTGCCGGCCGTAGCCCGGGCGTTGTTGCGCACCATGAACACCGCACGCAAAGACCCCTTCTACGACTCCATTTTTCATGCGCCACGCAGTATTCTGAACCAGAAAATTACCGGCTCCCGACGTTTTGCGGCCCAATCATACTGTCTGAAGCGGATAAAAGCAGTGTGCCAAGCTTATGGCGTCACCGTAAACGATGTCGTCACTGCAATGTGTGCCAGTGCTTTGCGTACCTACCTCATGAACCTGGATGCGCTACCAGAGAAGCCATTGATCGCTATGGTTCCGGTATCGCTGCGCAAGTATGACAAACCCGACGACGGGACACCGGAAAGCAAGCAATCAGAAGGCAATCAGGTGGGTGTAATCCTGGCGAACCTGTATACGGACGAGAGCCACGCTGGCACGCGCCTGCAAAAAATTCATCAAAGTATGCAGGAGGGGAAAGACCGCTACGCGAACATGTCTCCTGAAGAAATCGTTAACTACACCGCACTCACCTTATCGCCAGCAGCGTTTCATCTGCTGACAGGCGTGGCCCCTAAGTGGCAGACGTTTAACGTGGTGATATCCAACGTCCCCGGGCCGAAAGAGGCCAGCTACTGGAACGGTGCCAAACTGGAAGGCATGTACCCGGTTTCCATCGCTATGGACCGCCTGGCGCTGAATATGACCCTCACCAGTTACAACGATCAGGTGGAATTTGGTTTGATTGGCTGCCGCCGCACGCTACCAAGCCTGCAGCGGATGCTGGATTATCTCGAAGATGGGTTGGTCGAGCTGGAACAGGGTGCCGTCAGCTGAATTTTACGTCGCGGTTACGCTCCGAGATCTGGTCATTCAAGGTCCAGAAATCGTAGAGAATACCGATAAGGAAGAGGCCGCCGGTCAGCAGGTAGATAATACCTGTGATCCACTTTCCCATGTACATCCGGTGTAACCCGAAAACGCCGGTGAAGGTCAGCAGCAGCCAGCCAATGTTGTAGTTGACCTCACCTTCGCGGAACCGGCTGTCGGCCTGCTCATCCATGGAAGGTATAAGAAACAGGTCGATTATCCAGCCTATAAAAAATAGCCCGAATGTGAAGAACCAGATGGTTCCGGTGATCGGCTTGCCGTAATAAAAACGGTGGGCACCTAAAAATCCGAAGATCCAGAGCAGGTATCCAAACAACTTGCTGTGCGTATCTGGTCTGCTAATCATAACTACTCCGCTGAAAATTATTCGTGACCTTTATATGGGGCTAACACCTTAATTCCACAAGGCCTGCAGTTAAGGTGCCGGGCCGGAGAGTGGCCGACCTCTGATACCGGATCAGGCCCACCTTCGCGGAATTCGCTGGCGGATTTCCCGGTCCACTTTCTGAAAGCCCGGCTGAAGTTGGAGAGGTCGGCGTAGCCCAGTTGGTAGGCAATTTCGCTAACCGACTGGTTTGTATAACGTAACAGCTGAATCGCTCGGTCTTTCAAGACCCATTCTACGATTTCACGGTAGTTGGTCTCTTTGTCTGCGAGCCGGCGCTTTAATGTTCGGGAAGATACGCAGAAGCGCTCTGCCATGGCTTCCAGAGAAGGCAGGGGCCCGGGCATCATGCGCAACATGTTGCGTACGGCCATGGCGAGATCGTCCTGTTCTTTCAACGCTTTCTGCAGCTCGAACTCGCACTCCTCGCGGGCCATGAGACTGGCTTCTGCATCCGCCAGCCTCATGGGGACATCCAGCAATGCTTTTGGAAACACCAGGAGTGCATCGGGCTGATCGTACTCGAATCTGACCGGCAGCTGATCCGCAAACTGGCGGTAATAAGCGGGTTCAGCGCCGCCAAGGCGCACACTTACGCCAGACAGCTTGCCGTTATCAAGAGAAAATCCGCGTTTTTCCACATCCCCGCCATCCAGTAACTGTTCGGTGAGCAAGATGAGTGTGGCACTGACGGTTTCTACCAGAAACGGATAGAGGCTGGGCACATCAAAATCGGTGCAGAGTTTCACCAATACGTGATCATCGGCTTCAGTCCAACTCATGCTCAGAAAGGGCGCTCGTAACTGCAAATAACGGCGAACCGAGTCAAGAGCCCCGGCAAACGTCGGGCTGGTTAAAGCAGCAAATCCAAGCGTGCCATGGATGGTTACCCGCAGCTCCCGGGCCAACATGAAACTCAAACCTTCGTTGCCGGCGAGTTTCAGTGCGCGCTCGGCCATAATCATTGCGTCGGTTACGAACACCCGGCTGTCATTGGCTTTCAGGTCTTCCGGGCCGAATGTGAGGCCCTCGTAGAGCGATAGGTCGTTATGTCCAAGCTGTCGAACAGTCTGTGCCAACACCCGCATGTACACGCCAGGCAAAAGGGAGAGTCCCAACACATGCAGTTCTTTTTCTGCTCCGGGGATCACCATAGGCTGCCCTTTACCACCTGGGAGAATGTCTCAAACTGACTCTAGCAAAAGCCCACACCCACTACAGTGGGACGAGTTGCACCCCGGCTAGCGTCGCGCCGGCCAACTGACCAGCAATTTTGTCCCATATGGCATGGTGACCGTCCCGTTTCCGCATTCGTCCTGACGCTGGACTCCCACACACTGGGCATGACATCAGCCAATGTGAGGAGTAGACCCATGCTGAGCACAAAACCCGCTGAGAAGCGGGCTTCCAAAGTCAGCCTGGCGTCAAAAACGCCGGGTAACGTTAACATCAAGGCCCAACGCATGGGGTTTGAATTTAATGAACAGGTGCCCCGTTACTGGCTGGAAAACAGCCATTTTCTGAGCCACATGATGAACGCTCTCTCAGTACTTTTTCCCCTGGGCGAGCAGTTTTTCGTGGACTCTGTACGCGCCTATCGGGATCAGATTGATGACCCCAAGCTGAAGGCCGAGGTACGGGGATTTATCGGGCAAGAGGCCATGCACTCCCTGGAGCATATGGCCATGAATCAGCATGTGCGGGATCGTGGCATGCCGGTGGACGAGATGGAAAAACACCTCGCCGTGGTTCTGAACGCCACAAAAAAACTGCCAAAGCGCCATCAGCTGGCGATTACCTGCGCCCTGGAACACATGACAGCTATGATGGCGGATATGCTTCTGGAGCGTGACGATATCCGCGAAGGCATGCATGAGACCATGCGCCCGCTCTGGGCATGGCATGCGATTGAGGAAACCGAGCACAAAGCAGTGGCTTACGATGTGTTCCAGCAGGTCGGTGGCACCTACGCCGAAAGAACCTTTTACCTGGCTTTCAGCACGGCCGCTCTGGGTGTCATGGCCACTTATTTCACCTGTCGCATGATGCTGAAGGATGCCAGACGCTTCTCAATCAAAGATACCGTCAGCGGCTTGTGGCGTTTATGGGGGAATAACGGCACCTTTTCCAGCCTGATCCCTGCCTGGTTTGCCTACTTCAAGCCAGGCTATCATCCCTGGGACCATGACAACAGCGAGCTGGTTGCACACTTCAAAGCTGAAATCCAGGCTTACATTGCACCCCAGTACCAAAACGGCAACCGCAAAACCCTGCAGTAACTCCGAGATGCAACCGGGTGGCCGGCCAAATAGTAGCGCCGGCCAGTCTAGTTTCCAGGCGCAACGCTCTGTTCGTTGACCGCTATGCCTTTCGCTTCCACTATGCCCTTACGCCATAACCGCCACTCGCCGGGCTGATAAATATCCCATTCCTCATCGCTGGTCAGCGGCTCGGTTACGATAACGCTCACGATATCGTTCGGCGTCGTTTCAGACTCAAAATCGACGATAACGTCGGCATCTTTCAGCCTTGCGGGGCGAAAGGGCGCACGGCGGGTGATGCTGGCCATTTTGGTAGTGCAGTAAGTGAACAGCCAGTCGCCGTTGCTCAGCAACAGATTGAACACACCCTGACCAGCATAAGTTTTCGAGAGCTGAACCAGTCGCTCGGTAATAGCCTCAGCCGGGTCGCTACGATCACACTGACCACGCAAGTGATTGAGAATGTCGCAGAACAAAGCCTCACTGTCCGTGCCGCCAACAGGTTCGTAAAACCCCGGCGATGACTGAAACTCGGAAAGCTGACCGTTATGGGCAAACACCCAGTAACGGCCCCAAAGCTCACGCATAAACGGATGGGTATTGGCCAGGCAAATTTCACCCACATTAGCCTGGCGGATATGGCAGATCGCTACTTCGCTTTTGATCGGGTGAGTCTGAACGACTTCCGCAAGCCGTGAATTAGCGCTGGCATCCACATCGTGGAAGGCCCGCACGCCTTTGCCCTCATAAAAAGCCACACCCCAGCCATCCTTGTGGGGGCCAGTGTCGCCACCTCGGCGGGTCAGCCCGGTGAAACTGAAGCAGAGATCAGTGGGTGTATTGGCGCTCATGGCCAGCAGTTCACACATAGAGCGAAGTTATTCCTTACAGTTGTTCCGATCAGCGATACAAACTCTTTCCGGCAAAACGCTCAACCAGGGGCTGATAGGCCGAACCCAGCAGTCGGTTGATCGCATCAATACCCCAGGCATCGGTTCCCACAAGAATACGGGACTCATTTTTAAGAATGCCTTTTACAATCGTTTCAGCGGCTTTTTCCGGAGTGGTCATAGCCAGCCTGTCAAAGCCTTTTCGTAGATGTTCGGCACTTTTAGGCCGGCTGGTGCGTGCCGAATTGGCAATATTGGTTTTGATACCTCCAGGGTGCACACAACTGACCGCAACCGGCTGTTTTTCCAGTTTCATTTCCTGGCGCAGGGACTCGGTAAATCCGCGAACGGCAAATTTCGCTGCGTTATAAGCACTTTGTGTGGGCACGCCGATCATGCCAAACACACTGGATATGTTCACCACATGACCATCACCCGAGGCGATCAGGTGTGGCAGGAAAGCACGGGATCCGTTTGCAACACCCCAGAAATTGATATTCATGATCCACTCAAAATCCGCGTCAGACATCTCTCTCACCGTTGCAGAAAGTGCAACACCGGCGTTATTGATGATCACATTAACCTGGCCAAAGTCCTTCACAACATCCGCCGCATGGGCGTATACAGCGTCTCTGTCACTCACGTCCAACCGATAGGTTCTGACTTCCGAACCTTCGATAGAAGCAGCCGTTTCAGCCAGGCCTTCCTCGTTAACATCCGATAAGGCGAGCCTGCAGCCCCGCACTGCCAGCGCTTTGGCGAGGGCTCGCCCGATACCAGAACCCGCTCCGGTTACTACCACCACTTTGTTTTTCAGATTTTTCATGGGCGTTGAACTCTTGTTGTGTGTTGTGCTGATTAAAGAAGATACTCTAACAACCGCCCCTGATCAGCATATGGCTTCAAATTTCTGTCTTGAGCGACGCCAGGGCCACTCGGACTCAGCCCTCGCTTTTGGGTACAATCCAGAATCCGGGAGCTTAGTCTCGCGGATTTCTTCAACCCTGAACCTGCGGATTTTCTGTATGGAATGGAGTCTTACGCATTTCTGGCTGATTCTGGCGCTCGTGTTAGGCCTCGCCGAGCTGACATCTGGCGTGCTTTTACTGCTGGCATTGGCGATTGCCGCCGGCCTGACCGCTGTGCTTGCCTATATTGGCCTGTCGTTCGAGTGGCAGCTTGTTGGTATGGGCCTGTTCTCTGGCCTGCTGGTACCCATTGCTATCCGCTGGATACGCCCGCGCTTTTCGCCTAAAGGCGTGGCCTACGGCACTACCGGCACAGGTGTCGAGCAGGGGCAGCGTTATCGCACCCAAAAACGGGATTTCGACGGTGCCGCGGGTATAAAAATCAATGGCGACTTTTATCGTCTTAGAGACGAAAAAACCGGGGCTACCGATTTCCCTGAAGGAACCCACGTCATATTCAGACAATTCGACGGCACCACCGCCGTTGTTCAAACCGCCCCCAAGGAGTAGTAAGTTATGGAACCCTATATTTCACCGGGACTGATCATCAGTCTTATTGTTGTTGCCATCGGTATTTTCATCATTGCCAAGGGCCTGGTGATCGTGCGCCAGTCTGAAGTCATGGTTATTGAGCGTCTGGGCTCGTTTAACCGGGTTCTGGAAAGCGGCGTGAACATTATTATCCCGTTCGTAGAGCGGCCCCGCCCCATCACTATGATCCGCTACATGCGCATGGGTGAGGAATATCACCCGATGACCACTGATGAAACCCGCATCGACCGCCGTGAAACCGTGATGGATTTCCCCGGGCAACCGGTGGTGACCACCGATAACGTGACCGTAAAAATCAACGGTGCGCTCTACTACCAGATCATCGACCCCCGTCGTGCCGTATACGAAGTAGCCAACATGAGCCAGGCGGTTGAAGTACTGGCCAAAACCACTTTGCGCTCGGTAGTGGGCAAGATGGAACTGGACAAGCTGTTTGAGTCCCGCGCCGAGGTGAACAACGCCATTCAGGCCGAAATGGAAGAACCTGCGTCAAAATGGGGTGTAAAACTGACCCGGGTGGAAGTGCAGGACATCAGCATGCCGGAAGAGGTGGAGGATGCCATGCGTTTGCAGATGGCCGCAGAGCGCAAACGCCGAGCCACCGTAACCGAGGCAGAAGGCGAAAAAACAGCAGCGATTGCCATGGCACAAGGCCAGCGAGAATCCGCCATTCTCAACGCCGAGGGTGATAAACAATCGGCTATTCTGCGTGCCCAGGGGGAGCAGGAATCCATTCGCCTGGTGCTGAGCGCCATGGGTGATTCGGAAGAGAATAAACAGACGGTTATCGGCTATCTGCTGGGGCAAAGTTACATCAAGGTATTGCCGAACATGGCGAAAGACGGTGAGCGGGTGTTTGTACCCTACGAGTCTTCTGCGCTTCTGGGTTCTATGGGTATGTTCCGGGAACTGGCCGGCAGCCCGGACGACGTGGTTCGCCAATCACTACAAAAAGACGGCCTGCGTGGTGGGTTCGTTGGCGGCGCCAGCAACCTCTGACGCTCACGAGTGCTAAATAACCTGCCGGGCATCAGCCCAGCAGGTTATCCAACGGCTTTTCATAGCCGGGAGCGAATACTTCCATAAAGTAAGCGACTTCCGGCAACCCTTCCTGCTCTAGCCTCTGACGGATCTGCTTCTCAGCCGGCTCAAACTCACGGTTACCCGCCCGCACTTCCGCTTGGCACTTCAGCCAAGCCGACAATCGGTCTGCGGCCTTGATCAGTTCGCGATCCTCAGCCGGCAATTGGGACTCCCGAAGATAGGGCGCAAAATCCTCACGCAGGTCCTCCGGTAGCAGTGCCAGCAACTCAGCCTCCGCCTTGTGTTCAATATCACCGAAAGCCTCCCGCATAACTTTCGAGTGGTACTTAACAGGAGTCGGCATATCGCCGGTGATCACTTCAGTAGCGTCATGATAAAGCGCGGCAGCAGCGATTTTATCGGCATTCACCCGCCCGCCAAAGTGCCGGTTGCGGATCAGTGCCAACGCGTGAGCCAGTGTGGCCACTTCCCAGGAGTGGGTAGCTACGTTCTCTTCGATAGCGTTGCGCATCAGCCCCCAACGCTTGATCCAGCGTAACCGGGAAACATAAGCAAAAAAATGACTACCAGCCTGTGACACGCGCTTTATCCCTTTCAAACATCGTGGTGAAATTTACCGCCGCCTCAGCGGGCATCCAACGTAAACCCGACAATGACATTGCCGTCCTCAGATACCTCGGCACTACGTGACGGATCGAGCATGAATAACTGGTTTGCCGGAACACCATGAGTATCCCGCAGGATTTCCTGTAATGCGGCGCCCCGTGCGCTGGCGAGATTACTCATTGCCTCGGGCACCAGAGTCCGCTCTCCCGCCAGATAGGCCTCACGGGCTTCTTGCCAGACCTCCTCTGACAAGGCTCCGTTCTGGCTCGCCGCCAGCTCATCACGCAGCAGCGCCAGCCCATCAGCATCGGGCGAAACACCACCACGTATATTCAGTAACAAATCCGGGCGATCAAGCAGGGCTTCTGCCAGGGCGGCCAGCTTCTCAGCCTCGCCCTGCACCAGCCTGGTCGTACCGGGCTCAAAGCGCACCTTGCCCAACTCCTCGCTACTCAGGCCAGCCAGTTCGGCAATCGATCCAAGCACACTGAACGGTGACGTAGCGGCTTTTGCAAGCAGGTTAACAAACGTTCGCATAACAACCTGACCGATTCTGAAATCCGGGCTGTCCAGATCGCCGCTGACTGGCAGGTTCACATCAATAACACCATTGCCGTCCCTTAGCAGGGTCAACCCTAGCTTCACCGGTGCGTTAACGGCCTCTTCGCTGGCAACGGGTTGCCCCAGACTCAGGCGATCCATAATCACCCTGTTCGATGCGTCTATCTGGCTCCCGGTAATTTCATAGTCAAGATCCAGCTCTAACTTGCCGCTATCAATGCCGTAGCCCAAATAACGACTCAGATAGGGCGAAAGTGCGGGCAATGAGAGGTCTTTCATGGTCAGTTTCAGATTACTGGTCTCTTCCGTACCCAGAGTGCCGATGGTGCCGTCAGCTTCCACGCTGGCGCTGCCACCCACTCGACCTTTCAGGGACACCTTGCCTTGCTGCGGCGATACATTGCTGAGGCCGGTGATTGTTCCATTGAGCTGGTCAAGCGACGTTGTAAACGCGGGGTCCAGAGTACGATCTGTGTAATCGAGCGCGCCTTTTTCAATCATTAACTGGCCGATCCGGAAGATAAACGATTCGTCTTCTGTCGTGTCCTCCTGCGGCTCTGAGGCTGTATCAACAGACTTGGGCGGCAGAGAAATTTTCGCTACGTTGTGCACACTGTCGGTGTTGCGAACAAGGTTAATCGTGGGCTCGGCGAGGGTAACCGTGCCGATTTCCAATCTGGGCGGGTGGACGTTGTACTCGATGGGCGCCAGGCGAAGCGCCTGCCAGGAGATCATTCGATCGCTGCTATCTGGCAACTGAAGGTTCAGCCCGCTGACCTCAGCTGTGCCGCTGAAAGTACCCGTTAGCGGGTCCTGCTGCCCATCCAGATCGAGATTACCATCCAACCCCAATGTGCCAGATTCAATGGCAAGATTGGCTGACTCCTGCAAATAGGGCTCGAACACCGCCAGAAGGATGCCCGAGCCGGATATCGCAGCTTCCAGCGTAAAGGGCAGAGGTGTCAGCTGGCCATTCAGGGACAGCGTGCCACCGCTGGCCAAAGCTGTCTGGAGCTTGTACGACATAGGGTCTTCCATCTCGCTGCTGATGTCGCCGGTGGAAAAGGACAATTGCTCCAGTGTCAGCTCCGCAGGCGAGCCCGGCTTCTGATCCTTCCAGCTCACACGACCATCAGAAATGCTGATGCCATCCAGTGACCACCGGAACGGTTGCTCAGTCGATGCAGGCTCCGACGCTTCAGTGCCAGGTTCTTTTTGTTGGTTGTTCTCATTGAACGCGGCAAGCCCGGCGACCCAGTCAATGTCGCCTGCTTTGTTCCGCGCCAATGCAACATTGGGCTGCTCCACCGAAATCTGACCAACAACGGCTTCACGGGCATTGAGGTCGAATCCTATATCGTCAACAGTGATGGATGCCGTGGTTAGCCCAGGCTGCTCGTTTTGTGCATCGGGAGCCACGGCCAAATCTTCCAGCAACAACCGGCCGTTGCGGGTAGAAAAATACAGAACATCTCCTGACTGCAGCTCGTAATCTGAACTTACCGACACCTTACCCCCGCGCAAATCATAGGGCAGGTAAGGTGCAAGGAAATGCCCAACTGTCTCGTGGTCAACGTTGGAGACCATCAGGTTTCCGTTGGAGTAAAGCGGTGTAACACTCAGGTTGCCGCGCCACTCAATGATCTGGCTGCCCAGTGCTGCCTGCAGGTCATAGTCACTGTTGCGATCATCCCGTTGCCATGTGGCAAGGTCGCTCAAAGTAAGGTCCAGTGGTGTAATCCGGAACTCTGCCATTTCGGCCTGGGTGTAATCCCGAAACAGTAGTTCGCCACCGTTCACATCGATCTGCCCAAAATACACCGAAGGTGGGGCTTGATCCTCCTCCGCCCCGGCCTGCTCTTCCGGCAAAGCGTCGTCCTCTGCACTGGCAGCCTGAAAGTCCCGCGCAAAGTTCACACTGTAGTCTTCAAGCAGATCAACCCGTATAAAAGGTTCCTCGAGCTGAATGGCCTCAAAGCCGACAATTCCACGAATCAGCTGAAAGAAGTTCATGTCGATCATTAGTCGGTCGAAACCAACCACCGTTTCTTCGCTGCTATCGCGGGCAGTAAGCTCAGAGGCTTCGACACTCAACCTGAACGGGTTGGCGCTGATATCGGTAACGTCAACCTGCCAGCCCATACGCTGGCTCAGCTGTTCTGGTACAAATCTTTCCAGCCACCAGGGCAAAAGCAGAAAGCCTGCAAGGCTATACAGAATCAGAAGAACCAGAAATCCGATAATCAGATTTCTGGGCATTCGGCTGTGCTGACGGCTCTGGGCCACGGGTATCTCCTCAATAACGGCGGAATACCGGGGCGATCTTGCCCACCTTCCTGCCCATAAGGATAGTCGGCCAGGTGCCGGTTTGTCAGCTGCTCACTTTGTTGTTAATTGCATGTCACCGGTTACAACACGGGGACCGCTGACAAGCGGCCCAGAACCGGATATGCTCAGCCGTCGTAATGTCATCCCGTGCAGTCTGTTCAACGCGAGTGAGGGAAAGGTTTATGGATATTGGCGATATGCGTCGCGATTTTGAAAGCGAAGGGCTCGATCGCGAGGCACTGAGCGACGACCCGGTCCAGCAGTTCGAGACCTGGTTCAGCGACGCCCGGGAAGCCAGTATTCTGGAGCCGAACGCTATGTCCCTGGCTACAACCGGCGCCAACAACATGCCGGATTTGCGCACAGTGTTGCTGAAGTATTTTGATGAGCGCGGGTTTGTTTTTTACACCAATTACGAGAGCCGCAAAGCCCACGAGATGGCGGAAAACCCGAACGCTGCCCTGCTGTTCCCCTGGATTGGCTTGAACCGTCAGGTACGCATTCAGGGCCAAGTCGAAAAAGTCAGCAAGACTGAATCCCTGAAGTACTTTGCCTCACGCCCAAGAGGCAGCCAGATAGGCGCCTGGGTATCAGAACAGAGCAAAGCCATTAACTCCCGGGGATTGCTTGAGCAGAAAGTGGCGGAGATGAAACGCAAATTCAGCGAAGGTGAAGTGCCATTACCGGGTTTCTGGGGCGGCTATCGCGTTGTCCCGGAGCGCATTGAATTCTGGCAGGGCCGACCCAGCCGTCTCCACGACCGATTTGAATACGTGAGGGAAGGTGATGGCTGGCTCATCCAACGACTTCAGCCCTGACTCCAGCGGCAACCAACCGAAGCCGGCCATCTGGCTATGCCACCAGGCCGGACCCACTCCCGAGGCTCCACCGGACTGGCTTGCACTTGATGAGCGTGAACGGTTTTCCGGGCTCAGCCAGGACCGCGCGGCAGAGTTTCTCACCAGTCGCTGGCTGATCCGCCAGGCTCTCAGCAGGGTAAGCGCCGAAGAGCCAGCCCGGTGTTGGCCGGTGAAAGGGCGCGCGACAGCCTCTGGCAACCCGCCAGGCTGGCAACTCTCACTCAGTCACAGTAACGGGCTGTCTGCCTGCAGCACTCAGTACGGCTCAGCCCTGGGCATAGATATAGAACCCAGCAAGCGTCACCCGCAATGGCAGAAAGTGGTTAAGCGCTGGTTCTCGCCCATTGAACAGGAGTGGCTGTTTCAGGAAGATGACCCCCACGCTTTTCTCTGGGCCTGGACATTGAAAGAGGCATGGTTGAAAGCAACGGGGCGCGGTATTGCGGGAAATCTGCAGACACTGGAAGTGCGAAGGAATTTTGAGCTCTACGGCGACCAGCCTGACGATGACTGGCGAGCCTGCGCCTTTTACACCGAGGGATTTCTGTGCTCACTGGTGTACAGGCAGACTACAAGTGACCAGCCTGATTCATGGCCGGTCATCACGCTGCTGGAACCGCCACCAGAGAATTACAACCTGAGCGCAGGGGAGGTGCTGGACCCCCACTGGGAGCCAATGTTTCAGCGTAGAATCCGGCCAAAGCGCTGAAGGCGAATCGATAAAACCGTCGGGAGACCAACTTATGCCTGTTGCGCAGCAAGATGACAAAGCCCGCGAAACTCCGGCCGGCACTCAACGCTGCCCCTGGTGCGGTACAGACCCGCTTTATGTGCACTACCATGACACCGTCTGGGGTCGCCCCGAATACGACGACCTCGCCCTTTTTGAAAAGTTGTGTCTTGATGGCCAGCAGGCTGGCCTGAGCTGGATTACGATCCTGCGCAAACAGGAGAGCTATCAGGACGCCTATGACCACTTCTATCCGGAAAAAATTGTTCGCTACAACGACGCAAAAATCGCCGAGCTTCTGACAAATCCGGGCATTGTTCGCAACAAGCTGAAAGTCCAATCGATTATCAAAAACGCCAGAGGATTTCTCGACTTGCAGGAGCAAGGCATCGGGTTTTCACATTTTCTCTGGTCTTTCGTTCAACACAGCCCTATGCAGAACAACTGGCGGAGCCATGATGAGGTCCCCGTTACCACACCGGAATCCGAGGCTATGTCCAAAGCTTTGAAGCGAGCCGGTTTCACGTTTGTCGGCCCGACCATTGTTTATGCTTTCATGCAGGCAACCGGAATGGTTAATGACCACCTCGTACATTGCCCGCAGCACATGCAGTGCCGCGCACTCGCCCAATGATCTTAAATGCTCACTGGCTCGTAAGTTCTGGAGAATCAGGTATCCCGGAGCTTCACTGTGAGAATTACCCTGGAACAACTCGCTACGCAGCCTAAGCAGGTCATTGACCTTCTTGAGATCATATCCATTGAAGGCCAGCAATACATGGCCAGGCTGAGCCTCGGAGACAGGCAGCTGCTACTGTCTGACAAGAAAGGTCTTACCCGACTGTTCAGCAGTGCCTGGCAGATTCAGGACACTCTTGGCAGCTTTCCCATTAAAGAGACTCAGGTCATTCACCCTTCGGCCTATCACGAGATGATAGGCATGGCGCCCGCCGCAGTAGAGCCCTTGAGAATACGGGTTCAGAGACAGAAGGTTCAGGGGCAAGAACAGTGATTTCGGTAGCAAGACTGGCAATTCTGGTGGGCATTGCGGGCCTGATCCCCTTCATTGCCGGTGTTACTGCTCTTTTTACACTACCGCAATACAGCGTTTCTGTGTTGGGTTATTTTTATCTTTACAGTGCGGGCATTCTGGCTTTCATGGCAGGTGTGTACTGGCCCATAGCAATGCAACTGGATAATCGTTGTTACCCGCTATCACCGCTGGTAACCATGCTGCTAAGCCAGGTCTTCTTCGTTGCAGCAGGCGTCGGCCTTCTGCTAAGCACTCCAGCGCAGATTGCACTTTACAGTTTTGCCTACCTTGCGCTTTATATTACCGACACTCGCTGGATGCGAGTGTATTGGCCAGGCTGGTACCTGCGACTGCGCCTTGTCCTGACCCTCGTCGCAGTTACCTGTCAATTGACCGTCGGCGCCTGGTTCTTCCTGATCCATTCCAGCCAGGTGGTCTAGAGCTGATACGCCTCCTCCTGCCCAGTAACCAGCGCTTGCAACTTGCGTAGCGCTAACTTTTCTATTTGCCGGACCCGCTCCCGACTAATACCCATCTCATCAGAGATCACTTGCAGCGTGTCCGGTTCAGGCAAGCCCAGTCCGTAGCGGCGAGCAAGAATCGTCTGCTCCCGCTCCGTCAGCTCACTAAACATCGATGTCAGGGCCCGACGATCATCGCGCCCAGACATTCGGTGCTCCGGACTTGCCTGCTTGTCGGCTTCAAGGCTGTCACCCAAAGTGATTGAACCATCATCAATCAAAGGAACGTCCGTTGATAATTCCCGCCATGCCAGCGCCCTGAGTTCTCCAATCCGTGAGGGCGTCGCTTCCATCGCCCGGGCCAGTTCTGTCTGAGACGGCATGCGCCCGAGATTCTGATGCATCTGCAAGGATACTTTGTGAAGGTTGCGAATTTCATTCACGACGTTTTCCGGCGTATGAACCAACCGGGCACCCCGCTGCAAACAGCGTTTGACCTCTTCACTGATCCACCAGTATGCGTAAGTCGAAAAGCGGAAGCCTTTGGTAGGGTCGAAGCGCTCAACCGCTTTAATCAGGCCCACATTCGCATCCTGAATCAAATCAGACATGGGTATGCTGTGCTGATTGTGACGGCGGGCAATGTGCACGGCCAGACGCAAGTTGCTTTGAATGAGTTTGCGACGACAGGCGTTAGCAAGATGGAAGGCGCGGCGGCACCTGGGTGAAAAGATGCAAGCGTCGCCAAGGCTGCCGATGACAGCACGGAAGGTCTGTGGTGTGTCTTCAGGCAGAGTTAACTCTGCGCTGATAACATGGTAACACCGCGTGAGTTTGCGAGAGAGGCGGCGTTCAGACACCTCCGTGAGCATTTCATAGCGGGACGCATCCCTGAAATACAGCCCGACCAGAGAATCCCTTTCACCATCGCTGGGCTTTTTAGGAGATGGTCCCGGCCTGTCTGTATCTAACATGGCACGGTACCCGTTGGAATTTACAGAGAATACGTCCTCATACCAAGGATGGATTCATCGCCGGCCGCCCTGCCGGCGCCATGAATCCACTCTGCACTCATTCCTCAGGCCGCGACAATCGCATAACCATGATTGTGGGGTTCGACTAGAACCCCATGCAAAGCAATGATCGCTTTCTCATAGTTGTCTTCATCAACCACAAACTGGATATCAACCTGTCGCATACACTGGTGCAAAGCCAGAATGTTGATTTCCTCATCAGCCAACACTTTGACCGACCGCGCAAGAATACCCGGCATCTTTATATCGCTGCCAATCGCTGAAACCACCGCTACTTTACGGGTACTGATCTCACCATTGGGAAACTCATCTTTCAGCGCACTTACCACACGCTTTACGTGCTTTAGAGTGCTGTCCACATAGTGGATAATCGTATTGGCGTTAGTGTCCTTCGCCATAAAACGCACCTTGAAGCGGCTGAGAATATCCAGAATGCGACGATCAGAGCCTGGCTCTCCCTGCATATCCTGATCAAACACTTCTATCGCAAACACGCCCTTGGCACCGGCAATAATCTCAACCTGTGGCTTTTCGCTCACATAATCGCCAGTGATCAGGGTCCCCGTGTGTTCAGGCTCGAAGGTGTTCATCACACGTAGCGGAATCTCAGCCTGACGCAGGCCTTTGCCAGCGCGGGGATGAATTGCTTCCATACCCAAATTTGCCAGCTGATCTGCCACGTCATAATTGGTGCGACCCAGCGGGACCACTTTTTCTGCGCCTACAATGTTGGGGTCAGCCGAACTCAGGTGGTATTCCTTGTGAATAATGGCTTCGCGGGCGTCAGTCATCACTGCCACGCGGCTGAAGGTCATTTCGCTGTAGCCCCGATCGAAGGTACGCATCAGTCCTTCTTTGCACTGTGCGTAGCCAGTTACGATGGGTAGTTCACGGCTCAAATCCACCGCATCAAATGCCTGCTTCAGCTTTTCATCCAGCGGTAACAGTTCGGTATCACGCCAACCGGTAAGATCCACAAACCGCGCATTGATGCCTTCCTGCTGCAGTTTCAGGGTTGTATTGAACGCACTGTGCGCTTCACCAATGCCAGCAAGCATTTCCCGAACCGTTAGCAGATGCTCTTCGAGTTGGAACTGGCCGTAAGAGCACAAACGCTGAAGGTCGATAAGACAACCGCGAACACCCTCAATACGATCGGTAATAAACTGATCAGCCTGCTGCTTCAGCATCGGGTCTTCAAAAAGTTCGCCGTTAATATCGGTGATGAACTTGATCAGATGGGTAAGATCATCACCCCATGCCCAATCCGACTCTGCATCAGCGAACAAGGCATACACGCCCGGCTCACCGGTTTTTTTGTGTTCCAGCAACTCGTTGGTAACACCACCGTATGCAGAAACCACGAAGATGCGCTGGTAGAGATCTTCCTTACTACGGTCCGCGACAATAATGTTGTCGCGGACCGCTTCGTAGTTGCTCATTGAGGTACCGCCGATCTTCTCAACGGTATGTAATTGACTCGTCATATTCGTACCCTGGCTTATCCTGCAGATTATTGTTCGAGTTGCGGGGGCGCCTTACGACGCCTCGCTGATTCCTTCCTGCATGATTTCATCAACACTTTTCCCCAACAACTCGGCACCCAGCTTCAAATCGTCCTTGCTGGTTGTCAGCGGCATCAGGCATTTGATGACTTCATCGTTCGGACCACTGGTCTCGATGATCAGGCCATGCTCAAAGGCACGTTTGGTAATTGGCCCGGTAATATCCGCATGGGTAGCCTCAATGCCTCGCATCAAGCCCCGCCCTTTCATTTTGAACTCGCCCGGGTACTTATCGCAAATCGCCTGCAACGCATCACCCAGAACCTGGGTCTTTTCTTTGACACTGTTGGCGAACTCATCGTCTTTCCAATAGGTTTCTACTGCCGTACGGGCAGTAATGAACGCCATATTGTTACCACGGAAGGTACCGTTATGCTCACCTGAGTCCCAAATGTCCAGTTCCGGCTTGAGCAGCACAAGTGCCATCGGCAGGCCGTAGCCACTCAGAGACTTGGAAACAGTGACGATATCCGGCTTGATACCCGCAAACTCAAAACTGAAGAACTCACCTGTACGACCATTGCCTGCCTGGATATCATCAAGGATCAGCAACATATCGTGCTTTTTACACAGAGCTTCCAGGCCTTTCAGCCACTCAGCACGAGCCGCATTCAGGCCACCTTCGCCCTGAACTGCTTCCACAATGACTGCCGCAGGTAGCTCAACACCGGAAGAACTGTCCGATAGCAGTTTGTCCATAATGGCCAGAGTATCAACATCGTCACCCAGATAGCCGTCATAAAACATAAAGTCGACGTTGCTCAGGGGCGCGCCCACGCCACCACGGTGGTGTTTGTTACCTGTTGCAGCTACTGCACCCATGGTCACGCCATGGAAACCGTTGGTAAAAGAGATGATACCGGTACGACCTTTCACCTTACGTGCCAGCTTCAGGGCTGCTTCGACACAGTTCGTACCCGTCGGGCCCGTGAACTGCATTTTGTAGTCCAGGCCACGGGGATCAAGAATGTATTTCTTATAGGATTCGATGAAGTCATGCTTGGCGGTGGTAAACAGGTCCAGGCCCTGGCTTACGCCGTCTGATTCAATGTACTCAAGCAATGCTTTTTTAAGAATATCGTTATTGTGGCCGTAGTTCAGCGAACCTGCTCCGGCCAGAAAATCCAGATACTGCTTACCGTCTTCCGTGTAAAGATGTGCGTTTTTGGCACGATTAAAGATCACTGGAAAGGCACGGCTATATACACGTACTTCGGATTCAGTCTTGAAAACTTCCATAATAGTTCCTCTTAGCCTCTAGGCTTTTGAATAGAGTTCGGTGTCGATGGGGGCCGAGAGAGCAGCGCGGGTGCAAAGGGAGACACAGTGCCCCTTAAAGAACACCCGGATAAGCTCTGAAATCGCTCCAGGGCTGCTTGAGAGCCGCTTGCTGCAGCTACTTGGTGAAAGGCCCTATGCGCAGCAGAAATTCAGAATCGTGCTGACCACCAAAGTGAGTGTCTTTCTCGAAGTGCTCATGGTGCTCAAGCTCGGCGCCCATATCTCGCGCAAAGGAGCGGAACAGTGCCCATGAAGCTTCGTTGTCAGCGGTGATCGTGGTTTCCATGTGGGTCACGCTTTTGCACGCATCCCGAGCCACGATTTCTTTAAGCATCCGCTTGGCCAAGCCCTGACCGCGGCCTTTCTCATGGACGGCCACCTGCCATACAAAAACAGTTTCGGGCTTTGAGGGGGGGATGTATCCGGAGATAAAGCCGACCAGATCGCCGTCTTTCTCCGCAGCAACGCCGGTGTCGGCGAAATGGCTGCACTGCAAGAGGTTGCAGTAAATCGAGTTGGCATCCAGAGGGGGGCATTCTGCTACCAACTGGTGGAGCCTGAAGCCATCATCCTTAACGGGTGTACGCAGGGTGATGGCGGTGGTATTCGATCCTTCTGATGTCATAACGTGGTTAATTCGCCTTAAAAGTAAGAGGTAAATTATATAGACCACAAAATATATTTCAAGTCGGCCCGGTCAAAGGCGCCACGGGAACCATGAGCGCCTCCATCAATGATAGACCGGATTATGGCATTCGCCAGTGACGGAAATATTAAAAAACCGAAGGAAACACAAGTTCGCCCGGGGTCAGCGAGGCACCTTCAAGAACACGCTTTCGATAGGAGATCGCAGCCGGGGAACCCTCGGGCCAGAGGCGATCAAACTCCGAAAGCCAAGCCCTGACATCGAAGTCAACAGGCATCAGATGCAGATGCAATCCACCGGACTCCAGGCCTGCGACCGACTCAGACAGCGGTGCTGAGCGACTAACACGAGCAATCAGGCCGCGGGTATCAGAGCTCAGATTGCCCATACCCGATGAGCCATTGTTGGCCACCAGGCGACGACGCCCCTCGACTTCGCCCGACCAGAGCACCGGCAGGCAGGTGTGGGTGGACACCATCACATCCGCGCCGGAACTCCCAAACCACTCAGTGAGCTTTTCTCTGTTGCCAGCAGCAAAGGATTCATGAGCCAGCCCCCAACCGGCCAGAGACTCCGGATCGCCATGCAACACCAGAATCTTTAGGCCTCCAAATAACAGACAATGATATCTGGGAAGAGAGGCCAGCCGCTTCTGGATATCCGGATGCGATCCGGCAACATCCTGAAGCTTCGCCATAATCTGATTGGAGCGCTCAACCACGCCCTGGTTTATAAACTCAGGATAGGCACAACCGCACCCGGCACCCGTACTCGGGGCAGCCAGTTCATAGTCAACGTTCCCCAGGCTGGCCGTGTGGCTCAGTACCCGACTGTTGATGTTGCGGAACAGTTCGTCACTGGCGTTGAACCAGTTGAAATCGCCATTGAACACCAGCCTTACGCTGCGCCCTTGCCGTTCTTCGGCGAGGGCCATGCGCTCAATTTCATCCAGAGCAAAAGGGTTCCCATAGAGCCCGCCAATGACATACAGAACGTCTTCCGTAACCGGCATGGGGTTTGCGCACAAAGACGCCGGTTCATAGCGATAAGCCAGAGGACAACTGCGACCTTCACTCATCGTACCTCTCCCGCAGTCAGAGATTTACCAACCAGCAAGCGCAAGGCCAGCGGCAGGAAAAAGCCCGCAGTGCAAATAAGGAACCCATAGGCATTAACGCCGAGCAACATGGCGTAATTACCGTCACCAATAGCCCAACCTGCCGGGATAAGACCGATTGCCAGCATCAGCCCCAACCCGAGACCGGTCCAGAAGCTCAGGTGAAAACTCCACGGCGACCAGCGCGTGAACCCGTAAAACAGAAACACCGGCGCCAGCCCCATCACCATGGTTCCGGAAATCGTGGTGGCCTTGAGAATATCCGTACCGGCAAACATCGGCAGGTTGCCAATCACTGCAAATACAATCATTACAGCCGCGCCCACCCGCATACCGGGCAGCCGGTCTGTCGCCCGCTTCGCCAAACGCGGTAAGTCAACCGCCAGGGATTTAGCGAGAGAGGTAAAGGTTGAATCCAGGGTAGAACCTGCAGAAGTCATCATCACCACACTCATAAAAAACAGCGCCGCCAACCCAAGTGACTGGCCGACTGCAGCGGGCGCATTGCCCATGGCCTCAATACCATTCAGGCGGGCGTGAACACCCACCAGGCTGAACAAGAACACCGCCACAAAACCCAACAAGCCCGCAACCACAAAGCTCTTGAGCATGGTTTTTTCCTTGTTCACAAAACCCCGATCCGTCAGCACCGGGTCATGAAACGGATAACTGAACATCTGCAACAAGGCGACTAACAACAAATCAAACCCAGCATTTAACCGGAACTCGCCTTCGCTCAGTAAAGCCGAGGTTTCGTTGGCCGGGATAATCATGAACAGCACCGCACCCAGGAAAAACACGAACACGAAGGTCTGGATCACATCGGTAAAAATCGAGGACCGGAGCCCGCCTTTCAGGCTGTAGGCCAGCGTAAACGCCGTGAACACCATAGCCGCAACGTAATACTCCCACTCCCCGGGCAACCCGAAGTAACCACCCACAACCGCCGTGTTACTCCAGACCTCGTTATACAGCCGAATCAGAATAGCCGCAGCAAACGCCAACCCCGCAAAACGCCCAAACCGCGAAGTAAGAAAATCCTGCAGACTGCGCGCGCCAGTCTGTGTCCGAATGAGATAAATGATGTACCCAGCCACCGGAATCGACAGCCAATAACTGGCATAAGCCAGCCCTCCGGTCACGCCGTAAGTCGCGCCAAGGTTCGCTGCATTGGTCACCGACTTGGCAAAAATCCAGCTGATAAAGATACTCGCCGTAAGCGACCACTGACTAACCGGGTTACCCTGATCATCCGCGCCTTTGTAAAAAGACTCTGAATTCCTGCTTTTTGGCGACAGCACATACATAACCACGCCATAAACCAGCAAAAATCCCCAAAACAGGGAGGCTTCCGTGATGTTCATTGATGTCTATTTCCTCGTTGTGTTCCGGGGTTTTATTCGTATTTCAGCTTCGTTCTGATCAGGAGGCCTGCACGATTCCGCCGCGGTATGGGGGGTGACTGTTTATTTTCGCCGGAAAAAAATGTCTGAGCGCAGCGAGTTGTTTTTTCCAAGAAAATAAACAGTCACCCCCCCATGCCGCCAACTCCCAAGCCAAAAATCAAACAGGCGCCGAACAACTAGCCCCAAATCGATAACAGGAAAAACACCGGTGGTGCCGCAACATAACCCGCTCATCCATGCTCTCCGCCAGCGACCCACCCAGATCATACTGAGGATCATCATCCACCAGCGTGCACGCATAAACCCGCACCGAATCGCCCTTCTTTACCAACATCCGCGTATAGGTACACATGAAATGCGCACGACTATCCACCGTCGGATATTTCTCCATGCAGTTCTCGGTAATCTCCGGGCTACCATCTTCTGATCCCGGCGTACCCAGATCCGGGAACGCAGTAAACGCTAGAGTTTCGGGAATCTGCCACTCACGGAAAATCTCCCGGAACGCAGCTTCCACATCAGCCGGAATTTCATCCGGATCCGTCTGGCGAGCAATAGACACCTTGAACCCCTGCTCAACCAGCCAGTGAATGCCCTCCAGCGCCTGATCAAAACTACCCTCACCTCGATCCTTGTCATGGCGGGCTCGATCCGGGAAATCCAGGCTCACGCGGAAATGGATCGGGTAGGGATTTTCCAGCAACGGCAACACCTGATGACGGCGCTTAAGTAACGGCTCCGTGGCATTGGTAAGCACAAAGCAGGGCCGATGCTGACTGGCATAATCCAGAATGTTCACAAAATCACGAATCACAAACGGCTCGCCACCGGTGAACGAAAGCTGCTCCACACCCATATCGAGGGCTTCGTGAATAAACGGCTTCACATCACTCAACTTCATGCCGGGAATACGGCCATCACCCGGGTGACTGCCTTCCAGACAAAAGGGGCAGGCCAGGTTGCAAGCTGTGCCCGTGTGAATCCACAGCTCTTTAAGCCTGGCGGCGTCGATGTATCCGCGAGGGTCGCCATTGCGGGTGTGAGTCCAGCTATCAAACGCTCTGGACTCCAGTACTTCTACCGCCGGAATGCGTTTTCTGGCAGGTCGGGTTTCGGTCAGGGGCATAAATGCTCCTCGATAGCTCTGGAATAAGGATGCTCGAAAACAGGCGAAGCCTTCTGGTGACAGCTATCGCCCACAATTTTCAGCGCTCGGTTACTTTTATACGGTTCGCCGGAACGGTCGGGCTTTTACCCCGGCGCCAGCCGTGTAATTTTTCCAGCAGTTTCAGAATACCTTCAGGGGCGTGGGCGCGTTTCCACTCACCAGCTGCGTACTTGGCCGACTCATTCCAGGTCGGGTAGGGGTGAATAGTGCCCAGAATCTTGTTCAGCCCAAGGCCATGCTTCATCGCCAGCGTAAATTCCGCGAGGATTTCACCCGCATGAGAACCAACCACAACCACCCCAAGGATCTTGTCTTTACCCGGTGGCGTCAGGATCTTTATAAAACCGTAATCTTCACTTTCAGCAATAGCGCGATCCAGGTCATCCAGGCCATATCGGGTAATTTCGTAAGCAACACCCTGGGCTTGAGCTTCCGCCTCACTGAGCCCCACCCGAGCCACCTCTGGCGAAGTAAACGTTACCCAGGGCATTACCCGATAATCTACCCGAAAGCGCTTGAACTGCCCGAACAGACCATTAACCGCCGCATACCAGGCCTGATGAGCAGCCGCATGAGTAAACTGATAGGGGCCTGCCACATCACCACAGGCAAACACGTTGGGGTAGCGAAGGCTCATATCGTCTTCAACTGGCACGGTCCCATTGCGCAGAGTTTCAATACCAATATTTTCGAGCCCCAGACCTTTGGTGTTCGGGGCGCGACCCACTGCGACCAACACCTGATCAAAGGCAATACGAACCCGCTCGCCCTTGTGCTCGCAGTAAACGACTTTCTCACCCTCTTCGATGGCGAATTCCCTGGCCGCGTGTTCCAGGCGAAGGTCGATACCATCGTTCTCAAACTGGGTTTTTATCAGTTCCGAGACATCGCTGTCTTCTTTAGCCAGCAACCGGTCACCCATTTCTACCTGAATTACCTGGCTCCCCAAGCGAGCAAACGCATGGGCCAGCTCGGAACCGATCGGACCACCACCCAGAACCAGCAAGCGCTCTGGCTGTTCCTGCAATTCCCATAAATTGTCAGAGTTCAAAGGCTCCATTTCTGCAAGCCCTGGAATCGGCGGCATGGCCGGCTTTCCGCCAGTGGCAACAATTATGCTGCGAGCGGTCAACCGCTCGGTACGGCCGTCGTTATGCCTGACTTCCAGCTCCCAGGGAGATACGAAGCTCGCCTCTCCCGAGATGCAATCCACACCCAGCTTGCTGTACCGCTCCGGGGAATCATGGGGTTCTACCTTGGCAATCACTTCTTGAACACGGTTCATGATGTTCTTGAAGGAGCCTTTCACCGGCACCGACTCCAGCCCATAGCGGTTCGCATGGCGCATGGTATCCGCGGCCTTGGCACTGCGAATAAGGGCTTTCGATGGCACGCAGCCAGTGTTCAGACAATCACCGCCCAGCTTGTGCTTTTCAATCATCCCCACTTTCGCTTTCACCGCTGCAGCGATATAGGCGGACACCAGGCCTGCCGAGCCACCGCCAATCACCAACAGGTTGTAGTCAAAGCTCTCAGGCTTCTGCCAGCCGGCATAAACCTTGCGACGGCGGATGAAGCCCACCACGAACTTTGCAATCAGAGGGAAGAGCCCGAGCAATGCAAAAGAAAGCAGCAGGTCTGCGGAGACGATATCACTCGTAGACTGGATCTGACCCAGTTGCGTTCCGGCGTTAACGAAAACAAAAGTACCTGGAAGCATGGCAATCCAGCTTACCAGAGCGTAAGTGCGCAGCTTCATGGCCGTCAGGCCCATGGCCAGGTTAATCAGGAAGAAGGGGAACACCGGAACCAACCGCAGCGTTGCGAGATAAAACGCACCGTCTTTTGAAATTCCCCGGTCCATCTTCGCTACGGTTTCCGCGTAGCGCTTGCGCAGCGTGTCCCGCATGAGGAATCGGGCCACCAGAAACGCCAGGGACGCACCCAGGGTTGAAGCAATAGAAACCGCAATCAGGCCATAAAAATTGCCTAAAAAGGCACCACCTGCCAAAGTCATTATGGTAGCCCCTGGCAAAGACAGGGCTGTGACTACCACATAAACAGCAGCATAGCCGACCACGGCGATCAGAAGATTCTGCTCAATCCATTGTGCCAAAGCACTCTGGTTCGCCTGCAGATTCTCCAGGGTGAGCAACTTGTGCCCGTCGAAGCCGATAAAAGCGGCGACAACTACCGCTATGGCCAAAAGAAGTAAGAGCTTGCTACGAGTCATATCCATGCCTTTTAAAATATAGGAACCAGTATGTTGATTTCATTCAGACACGGTCATCTATTGAATGTTACACGCTACTGAGAAATATTTTTGAGTGATCGCTCCAAAATACAGGAACTTTCCCGGAATCAGAAACACTAAAAACAAAATAATCTCCTAACGCCATACAAGGGACGACGTTCCATGGACACTGCCACCCACCCCGATCCTCAAGGTTTGCTGATCGAAGATCTGAAACGAGGCAATTCATTCGCCTACAAAGAAGCCGTGCGGGAATACTCACCCGGTATGCTGGCAGTCGCCCGGTTTTACCTGGATCACTCCGGTGCTGAAGAAATTGTCCAGGACTGCTGGGTTACGGTGATTGATGCCATTCAGAAGTTTGAAGGCCGCTCTGGCCTGAAAACCTGGCTGCACCGGATTGTCGCCAACCGCTGCAAAAACAAGCTCCGATCCATCAACAGGGAAGTAGCTACTGACTTTTCAGAGAGCCTCGACCCGGAGCTTGCCGACCGTTTCAATGCCAAAGGCCGCTGGGACCTGCCACCAAAACTAAAGTTCCACGAATCTGCTGACACACTTATGGAAAAAGATGCGCTCAGTGGCTGCCTGGACAAACACCTGTCGGCTCTGCCAGAAACCCAGCGTTCGGCCCTGATGCTGTACGAAGCCCATCAGCACAAATCTGAAGATGTCTGTAACATTCTTGATATCAGTGCATCTAACCTCCGTGTACTTTTACACCGCGCGAGGCAGAAGATCTTTCTGATGGTTGAAACGTTTCAGGAGACAGGAAAATGTTGATGTGCAGGGATCTGGCAGACATAGCCAGTGACTACATAGATGGTGAACTCACGAGCCGACAGAACCTGTCCGTGAAAATGCACCTGATGATGTGCAAACATTGTCGGACCTTTATCGGCAATCTGCGCGCGAGTACCGATCTTTTAAAGGTGCATTCATCCGGACGGGAAAATGAAGAGCTGATTCGAAAAATAGATGAGCGGGTGGCTGAGGCCCTCAGGGAAAGAAAGTCTGACGGCGGCACTCGCGAATGACGTAACACAGGCTGCAGTGCGATCTCCGCTACCCCAATCGTTTCAAAAAACTCCCCTTTGGTGGAACTCTGTATGACCGCACCTGTCACTGGAGCGATCACTCAAAAACCACAAAGGAAAAAAGAATGCCCAAACAGCTACCTCTTGCCCTGCTGCTGCTCAGACTCGGCGTTTTTATTGTATTTCTGTTCTGGACCCTGGACAAACTGGTGCAGCCTGAACACGCGGCCAAAGTCTTTACCGCGTTCTATGGGCTAGGAAGTCTTGGAGAAAGCGCTTTTTATGCAATTGGTATCGCCCAACTGGCACTGATTCTCGCCTTCGTCGCAGGGCTCTTTAAAACCTGGACCTACGGCGCCATTCTGGTGTTCCACGGGGTTTCCACCCTCGCGTCATTCAGCAAATACCTCCAACCTTTTGACAACCTCATATTCTTCGCTGCCTGGCCAATGCTGGCGGCCTGTGCCGCCTTATTCCTGTTACGGGATTACGATACCCTTACGCTTTCACGGAAACCGACTCCCGCCCTTGCCTAGCACCATGCATTGGCGGCTTGTGTAACAGATGCCCCGGTTGTCTGTCTGTGTTATCAATATAAACAGATTTACGACCGGGGTACTGCATGTTTCTTAACTGGCTGTCGAGGCGCTTGGCTGCCTATCTTTCCAAGCAGGTAGCGCAACACTCCGTGCCGACTTCAACCTATGAAGCGCTGGAAAAGGCGCTCAGGCCCGGAGACGTCCTGCTTGTAGAAGGTAATACACGCGTCAGCGTCGCGATAAAGTACCTGACCCAGTCAACCTGGTCTCATGCTGCGCTTTACCTCGGGCCGAATTCAGGTTTGGGTATATCGGAAGATGGCGAACCTCACACCCTGATCGAGGCGGATCTGGAGTTCGGTATTCGTCCCCTGCCGCTCTCCTATTATCGAAATAGTCATACCCGTATCTGCCGCCCTGTAGGGCTGGATGACGGCAACATGCGTATGCTAACCGATTACGCACTGAGCCGGTTGGGGAACCAGTACGACATGAAGAATGTGTTTGATCTGGCGCGCTATCTTATCCAGACACCGCCGGTACCTGCCCGGCACCGGCACAAATTGCTGTCGCTTGGAAGCGGCGACCCCACACGAGCGATCTGTTCCACGTTTATTGCCGAGGGTTTTCAGCGTTTGCGTTACCCGATACTTCCGACTGTCGACACAATACCTTCAGACGACCCGAGCTGCAGGGGCTGTATTCGCGAGCATTACCGTATCCGGCACACATCCTTGTTCACGCCGCGAGATTTTGATGCATCTCCGTATTTCCGGATTATCAAACCAACGCTGGAAAACAGCTTCGATTTCAGGGCCATCAACTGGGCAAATCTTTAACCTGCCCCAGTTGCCAGCCAACAAAAAAGGGTGGGGGTTCTGGCCCCACCCAAGGTCGACAAAAATCTTACTGATGCAAACCAACGTAGTTACTTGTCGATGAATTTCTTTTGCTCCGTTCGTGCGTATTCAGTCAGCGCAGCCAACTCCTCGGACCCCCATTCCAGAGGCTCCGCTGCCATCGGAGCCACCATGCAGATCTGGACCATTTCATCCAGGTGCACCATGTCCATCCCAAAGTCACGCTTGCCCATGGCCACGAAATGCGGGTACTCGTCCTTGAAGGTGGGGTTATAGAGCATGCCATTTGTATGGCAAGTGGCACACGCAAGGCCGTTTGAGGACAGGCTGGTGTCGTTGAACAGCTTCTCACCCTTGGCTCTCAGTTCGGCCACATTGCCCTGGTAAGGTGTGTAACCTTCAGGCCGGCGCACCGCTTTCTTGAGACTGGCCGATACACCCTCTCCCTCAGCCTCGCCTTCCGCTTCGCCCTCGGCCTCACCTTCACCTTCGGCGCGACCCTCTGCTTCGCCTTCTCCTTTAGCAGAACCTTCTGCCTCAGCTTTGGCTTCTCCCTCTGCTTCACCTTTGGCTTCGCCTTCAGCCTCACCCTGCGCCGCTTCGGCGGATGGAATCAGCTCCAGAAAAGAGCCGGAACCCGTGTTGAAACCCGCTACAGTCACTACCGTCATCATGGGAAGCGTCACCATGAGATTTCGCGACAGTTTGCGTAAAAGTTCTTTTCGATTTTTATTTGTAGACATATCAACAACCTCCGGTCGTATTTTACCCTTATTCAGGGAGTGCTCAGGGCCTCAGGCGCTTCTAGCCATGCCCGAAACCTGCCTTTCCATATAACGCAACGTCGAGGGATGGACCCCGAATTCTGCATTGACTTCCACACCTGCCTGCTCAGCAAGCATTCCGATAATCGCCATGTGGTGAATGGTGTGGCTGGCCAGAAAAACCAGTTCACGATCGACACTGGTGGTTACCACGTGCCGCTGGCCCTCACTGCTGTGCAGCATCGCAAGTTCATTGCAATACTCTGTTCCAAATCGGGTGCGCAATTCCCGTAAAATGTCTGACAGTCGGCGCCCCCCAGCCCGCCGATCTGTTTCCAGTGCCGGATCCCGGTGCCGGTTTTCATAGTCGAGCAATGCCCCTGGGCAATCAGTGGCCGACAACAAGGCGCTGTAGTGATCGATGATGTGACGAACGTGCTTGCCAATCACATGCTGCTTCCTGTAACCAGAGCTTTGCCGGTACAGGTTCCCGGGCAACGCTTGCAACAAGTTGACGAGTTGCCCGATGGCATGGGCATTTTCTTCAACAATGTCGCTCACGTCCCGACGCTTATCTGAAACTGGCTGTGTCATGGTATTTATCCGTTTGCTGTTGCTCTGTTAAGCACTGAAAGCGACCGAGTGGACACAAGCGTTACTCATGCCCACACCGGACAACATCTCAGCTCTAGGCCTTTCCCTCGGCCTCGCCTTCCCCTTCTCCCTTGCCGTCATCCTTGTCATGGCCTTTCTTCTTGGTTTTGCCTTCAGCTTCTCCATTGGCTTCACCTTTGTCTTCGGCTTCACCTTCTCCATAGCCCTTCATCTTGGCTTCACCCTCGGCTTCCGCCTCTCCAGCGGCAAGCATCAGGTAGCCGGGCTCCGCTGTAACGTCAGCGGCTGAGACGTTGAACGCCGAGGCGCCTATAGCGACTGCAAACACGGGGCCCGTGTAGGCCATGCCCCGGGCAAGCTTGCCGAGCAATCTCTGTTTCTGCGTTTCTCTGGACATGATGCGTCCCCTTTGCTTTTCACGTTATTGCCAGGTTGTATGCCTGGCCTCCCAATATCCGGAATCGAAGAATATTTAGACTCAACGGCTCCCGGATGCCTTTTGCGGTGTTCTCACGGAACACTGCCCGGAAAGCGTTGCAGCAGCGGCCTCCGGATTATTCATATCAACCAGATAGCGTTCGCAGCCTTCCAGCCACTCTGCGAGCCTGCTGAAACCACCGGTATCCAGTGGCCGCCCGTCTTCGGAACAGCAGTTGGCAATGAGGTGTCTGAGTGCCTCATTTACGGTCATGGCCTGTACACCGCTTTTGTCCTCGATTGGCTCGCTCGTAGGGACAAGCACCGCAAGTACCTGGGCGAAGTTGCCCGTTATACCTGCCATTGCGGGCAGGAGCATTCCCTCCAAGTCGGGGGCCTGCAGGGGCAAACCCAGCCCTTCAATGTGATCGTCTCCGGAGGCTTTCAGAAGCGCCCCGCGGCCATAATCAGCACGCCAGTGGGCAGACAGAGCAAGGGTGAGCGCGTCACGCAGGGTTGGTTCACTATGGCTGACCATATACATCGGGCCAGCCTGATCGGGGCCGGCAACCAGGCCGGCGTCTATAGCGATGTCATCGTGTTTGGCTGCGTGCGTTGCCAGGCAGTTTGCAAGGGCGGGCGTGACAGCCGAAAGCGGCAATCGTGGGTGGAGCACCTGACCATCGAGAATCAACGTGAAGCCAGGCGTATCCCGGACAATTTCGAGCCGGGGCAGCGAGTCTTTTCCCGCCTCGTCGGGCAACGCCATTGGCTGCAACAGGTTTTCAATCCGATTGACCAGCGCTGCACTGTCGGTGAAGAATCGAGCGCGGAAGCGACCGCAGGCCAGCACCATCGACATCATCGCGGATGTCTCCGGGAATGGCGGCTGGACAGATTCCAGCGCAACCCGTTCGGCCAGATGATTCTCAGATTGCACCAGAAAACGGTTGTTAACCCAGTCAGCCAGTGTATTCCATACATCATTGCGGATAGCCCAGGCGTCCGGGGCCACAGGCATACTTTTGAAAGCGGAATCTACCAGCGTCGACGCAATATCATCCGGCCCGGCACCTTCTGTGGCCATCAACCAGATCAGTGAGGCGGTCTCGTTCAGGCTACTCAGGTGGCCCAGCCGGGTGTCGTAGACATAGACCTGGTCTTCACTGAAGGTCTCCTCGGACATCCACCGTTCAAGACGAGGCTGCTTCACCGGACGGTCGGAGAGCGCTTGGGCAACCACCCAGTCAGCCAGCCGAGGCAGGGCCATAAACGGCAGGTATACCGTAGGATCCGACCCCGGTATCAGGTTTTTGAAACCACCACTGTTGGCTATTTCGGCCTGGGTTTCCCGAACCAGCCGCTCCGCCATGAAACCGGCAGAATCGGCACCAGCAGGCCGGTTAAGGCCAAGCATTTCAACCATATCCCCTATCAGGGCGCCTTTGATGCCTTCCTCAATGTCGCCGCCACTCTCAGGGCCGGCACAGACTCCCAGAGACGGGCTGAGGTTACACTCCAGGATCCAGGGCTTGAGGTTGCCGTCGACGAGGCAATCAATGCCCATAAGTTCATAACAGCCCCGGGTGTCGGCGCCGATAACTCGTGAGCGCTCGCGCATGGGCTCCAGAGCTGCCAGGCAGGTCAGGGCAACCATATCCTCGATTTTGGTGAATAGCGCCTCGTCGTCATGGCCCTGCTCCCGTAACCAGGCCCGGTAGCGCTCGAAATCCACGAATTCCACCGGCACATCAGCCTCAAGGTTCAGAGCGTTGACATCAGGGTTGGTCAGGTAACTGTACGGATTATTTGCGTTTTCTTCGTCGTAAGGCGCCGACGCGAGCTTGGCAAACCCCTGGTGGTACAGGTAAACCCTGAAGGGCGAAATAGACGACACCAGCACATACAGGCGCAGCACATATTTTCGACCATGCATGGTATGGGGATTTTCAAGATACTCCTGAACCATCCAGGAGGACTCCATGGGCACGTCCGCCGGGTCACCCACCAATTGGACACCTTTTCCGCGGGCGGCATTCTTGGGTTTGAGAATCCAGCGTTTGTCCGGGTTCTGAAGTGCCGCCTGCTGGAAATCGTGATAATCCTCGGGCATGGAGAAAACTCCGGGGACGAAAGCCAAGCGCTCCGTCAGGTGCCCGCCGCCTTTCTCCTGCCGCTCCATTCGTTCCCGCAGCTCCATAAGGCTTTGGTGCAGACGGCTTTTCACCGTGAGGGCATTGTTTCCGGGAATATGGTTAATTTTTCGTTCCGGCCCCACCTGGCTGAAAAACTCCGGGTCTGGCATACCGGTATACCAGCAGGCATGCCATCGTTCGGAGGTCTCTGCCTGTTGCCACAGGGATTTGTCGAGGGATTCGTCAAAAAAGCGGTCTTCCTCGTAGGACCTGTTGCCACCCATCCAATAGTGCCGAGTCATCTTGTCGCGCTCTCCGTTCCGGTTACTCACTGCCTCGGTAGCTTCCAAGGCATTGATTGTTCGCGTTTCACCGGTAGAGACACATGAGAAGTGCAACTGTTACAGTACGTGAGGAACTGTCTGTTCAATCAATAACAAATAAAGAGACTCCTCCTATGCATCGTCCGGTCAAAGCGGATCTTATGCCCTGGTTCGCCCGCGCATTTTCCAGCCCGTACCGATATGCTCTGCAACGATCCATGCACAAAGCTCGGGCAAGGCTGCGAGGCGAGAGCGACCTTGTTCGGGTGTTCGTGAATCCTCGAGACCCTTTCGGGCTAACCTTGTTGCAGGCACTTGTTCAATTGCAGGAGCACTATGGGGTGCGCATCCGGCTCCATACCGTTTGGCAGTTGGATGAAGAAATGTTCCCCGAGCCGGCGCTGTGGGGCTCGTGGGCTCAACAGGACGCCACCCGGATCGCCAAACTGTATAACCTCACGCCGCCTGACCGGCCAACGCCACTCTCGGAAACCGAACTCAAGGCCGCCACCGCCCGGCTGCTTCAGGCCGAACACGCCAACGACGGACTCAATACCGCTGCCCGCTTATTGACGGACCTCTGGAGTTCCGATTCCCAAAGCAAGCCAGGTTCGGGACCTACAGATCTTGATAATCAAACCCTGCTCGATAATGAAAAAATGCTTCGGCGGCTCGGCCACTATCAGGGCAGCATGGTTTGGTACCTGGGTGAGTGGTTCTGGGGCGTAGACCGGCTGGACCATCTTGAACGAAGCCTCACCGATCAAGGGCTGAACCGGGATGCCTCAAGGGCGATAACCTATACGCGCACCTGGGCTGATTTAACAAATATCGCCACAAGATTACCCGATGGCCATCCGGCCGCCGAGACACCTCTGGATGTGTTCTTTTCCATTCGCAGCCCCTACTCCTACCTCGGCCTGGAACGGGTAATTCTGCTGGCGAAGGCATGGAATATACCTCTGCAACTGAAGCCGGTGCTCCCCATGGTGATGCGCGGACAATCGGTACCCGATGCCAAGAAGTGGTACATCTTCCACGACACAAAAAGGGAAGCCGACAAGCTGGGCATTCCTTATGGCTTTGTCGCTGACCCTCTCGGGCCTGGCGTGGAAAGGTGTTATGCCCTGTTTGAATACGCCCGCTCCCTGGGCCGTGAAATCGAGTACATGCGTAGCTACGCCCGGGCCGTCAATGCCGAAGGCATCCGCTCGGAAACCGATGCAGGCTTGAAAGTCATCGTAGAGCGCGCTGGATTGGAATGGCAGAAGGCAGAGACTTTGTTAGATGACCAGAGTTGGCGTGAGTGGGCGGAAGTAAACCGTAAGGCAATGTATGACTGCGGGCTTTGGGGCGTCCCGAGTTTCCGCTATGGAACCTTCAGCTGCTGGGGTCAGGACAGGCTCTGGCTAATTGAGGAGGCCATCAAAAAAAGGGTGGAGACCAGCTCCACCCAAGGGGTTTACGACCCGACCAACAACGCAAAGGTTACAGAGGGCCAGCGCGGCAATTAAGGTAAATCGTTCTATATCTCATGACCTACTGACAGGCGAACCTGCAAATTGTTACAGAATCAGTGCCGGCTTTTTTACCCGCGCCAGTGCCGAATCAACACCCTGGAAGACGACGGGAATGACAAGGTATCGGCCACCAGGTTCAGCCCCGAATGCCAGACTAACTCCGTAACGTTAGAGGTACCGGCTGGACCAGGCCACGAGCATATCCGCAACGTATTCCGCATCCGCAGCTTTTGATAGCAGATGGTCGGCATTATCAAGGGATATAAAGCTTTTGGGATGCTTGGCCGCCTGATAGATAGTGGCCGCTTCGTTGATACCCACAACCTCATCAACCGGCGAATGGAAAATAATCAGTGCCTTACGCAGATTACCGATGTGGTCCGGTGTATTCCATTGCACCAGATCATCCAGCATCTGCGATTTTACATTGAATGTCCGACCGGCCAGGGTCACTTCGGCTTCACCGGACTCACGAATCTCGTCGGCCTTGCTGTCAAAAAGATGCTGGACGTGATGGGCGGTAGCCGGCGCCCCGATGGTGGCAACGGCTTCAAGGGACGGCATGCGCTGGGCTGCTGCCAAAACCGCGGCGCCTCCCAGGCTGTGACCAATGATCATTCGCGGCGCCTCGTAGTGTTGCTTGAGGAATTCGCCGGCCGCCAGCAAATCCTCGATGTTGGAGGAGAAATTGGTATTGCCAAAATCCCCGTCACTGTTGCCCAACCCGGTAAAGTCGAAACGCAACACACCAATGCCCTGCTTCACGAGGGCGCGCCCTATCCGGGACGCTGCAGCAATATCCTTTCCACACGTAAAACAATGGGCGAATAGGGCCATAGCATAAGGCTTGCCCTCGCCCGGCAACTCCAACAAGCCCGCAAGGTTCTGGCCCTGAGCATTTGCGAACTCCACTTTGGATCTCGTCATAGTGTTTTTCCTTGCCCGTTAAGAAGGTCTACTGTTAGTAGACTACCAAGCAGTGCCAATTGTTACAGGACAGACCACGAAATGAAGTTTTTCTTTCGTGAGAATCGCTGCCCTATCCCATTATCGCCCCTCGGTACCCTGGCGATACTCATTCTACTGCTGGGTGGCTGGTCGACGGGCACACCCAATACCGAGCTGAGCGGCACGTCCACGGCAGCCCACTATGACTTCGAATCGCGACTGCCCGGCCAGAAACGTCAGCGTGCAGAAAATCTGTAATCCTTTGATCGCTCGTGTGTCCATAGCGTGAACGCCACACCGCAGAATGTTGACTGAACTCACAGCAACAGGAGTGTGGCCGCTGACCAAAGACGGAGAACAGCATCATGAAAACATTAACACTGATAACCGCCCTCATTGCCTTCACATTTGGCGCAACAGCACATGCAGAAGGAGTAAGCGCGGAGGATATCGAGCGCGGAAACAACCCATCCACCTTCCATATCCAAGAGGGTGAAAGCCAAGGGTCAACCGGATAAGCGGTGAAGCACACGAACCTCAGGCCTCCTGGGGTTCTGTTTGCCATATCGAGGTAATCAATGAGTCGTCGAGCTTCAGTTGGTTAAGCATCAATGGAGAATGCGTATGATAAAACGCAACCCGGGACGGCTCACTGCCATCTTCACGCTGTTGGCTTTCCTGCCTGGCAGGCAGGGCAAACGCCTAACCCGCCTTCGTGTCAGGTGGCCAGCAGATGAAAATTCTGGCCACCAACCCCGTGTGAAAGAGTACCGGCTAGTTTGTCAGTCAGTCTCGTGTTGAAGGGCAGGGTGCTCCACATGGCGCACAGGCCGTTTCATCTCGCTGGCTCAACGCTGTTTGCACGTTGCCTTGCCCGGAATTGAACGCAAAGGTGGGGCTGCTCAGGTGGTCTGCCATAATCAGCACCAGAATAATCCCGAGCATTACCAGAATGCGGGCGGGGCTATAAGCTCGTTCCATGTTCTTCTCCCGCATCAGTTTGGCAGCCGGAACCAGGGGCGCAACCGTATTCCGATCATTGAACCGGCGAAGGCGCAAGCAAACCAGATCCAGGCGTGCAGGCTGGCTGACGCGATACCTGAAAACAGCGCCCCGATGTTACAGCCAAAGCCCAAACGGGCCCCATAGCCCAACAGCAGTCCACCGACTACGGAAGCCAGAAACTGGCGACCTTCAGGCCGACTACGGCTCGCCTCGTTAAAACGGTTCGCCAGGCCTGCCGCCAGCATGGCACCAAGCAACAAACCGAAGTTCATTACCGAAGGTGCATTGGTAAGCATCGAGTCTTTCAAGGCCATGGCGGGGTATTCCCAGGTCCAGAACTCGAACTGGGACATATTCACTCCCAGCACTTCCATAGCTTTGGCGCCCCAAACGTTAAAGGCAAACGTGATACTCCAGGGAGCACCGCTAAGTGCCAGAGTTAACGCGTTCCCAGCGGCCAGAATCAAAATCGCCCAGGTAAACGGCCAGCGACCACTGATCAGCGTTCGGAAGACACCATGTTCCTGGCCTCTCCAGAGCAGCTCATTACGCTCAAGGTTGCCGTGAGCCTTGCGCTCAACCCGGTTAACCCAGCGGGCAATCAGGCCCAGGCCCAGAAGCTGAACAATAATTGCTCCACTGACCCCAAAGGTGTTGACCAGTGGCACCGGGTCGAAGCCCGGCTGATCCAGCCACCAGGGTAGATGGATGGATCCAAGCACAGTACCCGCTATAAAAAACACCAGCGTCACCACCATGCGGATATTACCGGCACCTACCGTAAACAAGGTGCCGGAGCCACACCCTCCACCAAGTTGCATGCCAAGCCCGAAAATAAAGGAGCCCACGACCAGAGAGGTACCTACCGGAGCAACAGCACCCACAAGCCCTGCCTGCCCGCTGTAGAGCATAGGCACCATAATGAGGGAAGAAAGCCCAAACAGCATGAGTTGTGCACGCATACCGGCGCCGCGCTTTTTAACTACCAGGTTGCGCCAACCTGCCGTAAAGCCGAATGCACCGTGGTATAGGGCCATGCCCAACACACTACCAATTACAAATAACGCCACCATGAAGGGCGCGGTTTCCAACCATATCAACCCACCCAGCAAAGCAAGGCCTGCCAGCGCGGTTGCTACGATAAATCGGTCCACCTGCCAGCCTGGCTGCTGAAGCCCGGGCTGGAGAACTGCAGAATCTGTCATTGCGAGTCCACTTGGTTAAACGGGTTAGTTAAACAGGTCGAGAAGCTTGCCAAGCCCCTTCTTCGCTACCTGCATCGGTCGGCTGCTGTCCTGTGACCACTCCGCCATGGAGCCATCATAGAGCGCAACCTCCTGGAATCCGGCAAGCTCACTTAACACGAACCAATCCGTGGCCGCCCAGTGGCCAGTGTTGCAAAACGCGATAGTCCGAGCGCCGGAATCAAGCTCAGCCTGATTAACCCGCGCGGTGATGTCTTCTTCGTTCAGGTACCAGACCGCGTTTTGCTCACCAAGGAAACCTGCGTGGGGCAGATTGAAAGAACCCGGAATTGTGCCAGGTGCCTTGGCGTCGGGGGATTGGTTTTCGCCTCTGAAATAGTCGGAAGGGCGAGCATCCACGAGTTGAGCCTGACTATCTCTGGCTTCCTGCACCTCCTCCAGAGTTGCAAGCAATTCCGGTTGCAGGGTGCCTTCAAACTGCACCAGGTCCCGCTGCCCCCCTTCACCGCCGTCCACCCGGTAACCGGCAGCCTTCCAGCCAGCAAAGCCACCGTTGAGGATGGTTACCTCGTCGTGGCCCAACACTCTGAAGGTCCAGTACACACGGGCGGCACTTCCAAAGTCGGTAGCGCCTGTGCCGGCAGGTACAACCACCACAGTATCGTCGTTACTGATTCCCAGGCTACCAATCAGGCGCTCCACGCTTGCGACAGGCGGTAACAGACCCCTGACGCCGTCCCTGCTTTCGCGCCAGCCATCACCAGTGTAGCTGCTGTATACAGCTCCGGGGATATGAGCATTCTGAAAGCTGCTTCGGTCACCACCATTATCAATGCCCGAACGGACATCCAGCACTACCAGGTTATCTCGTTCGAGGTTCGCTTCAAGCCAGTTGGCATCAACCAGGGGCGGCGTTCTACCGCCATCCGCCCACGCAAGTGAGCTGGCAATCAGCAGAACAATGGCCAATATGCGGCTCATGGCGCTTCTCCTTATATCACTATCAGTTTTTGAGCCGCCATTATGAATTCTACGTTGAGTAATGGACAGCTCAGCTTCTATGACGTTTGGTTATATGCAAATCTCCAATTTTTCTTGCCACTTTCCAAAAATCTGTAACACAAGGGGGCAGTCGGTTGTCTATACCTCGTAAGCGCGGCCTGACCGAGCATCGGACAGACCCTGTGCATCATCACGAACGAGGTACCAAACCATGAAGAAACTGACACTGATATTCGCCGTTATTGCCCTTTCATTCTCAGCATCTACTGCGCTGGCAATGAACGGTCAAGCGGACAGATACAACGAAGCAAAGAGCTACCCGGTTGCAACTGCTGACAAAATTGTGGAAATGAAAGTCTCTGCAAAGTGATCGGGAACGGAAAAGGCCGCTATTCTCCGGAATAGCGGCCTTTTTGTGTCCGTGTTCCGAGAGCAGGCTTAACGCAACTCGGAAAAATTGGCCGGACTGTTTAAAGTCCAGTCATAGTTGATGAATTCTATGGTTCCTGTGCCTGCCACTCGATCCACCACTATCGGATCAGCCCATTCTTCAATGAACGCCTTTTCAGAACCGGAAGCCGCTGCGAAATCCTCTTTATACCATTTGAATAATTCGGTGAGATAAAGAACCTCACCCTCTACACGGAGGTGACGCTCTGTGCTGAACGCCCGGCGGGTATTTTCTGCAAGCATGTCTTCCAGATTGTCTGCGGTATAAAGGATGTCCCGAAGTGGCGGGCAACCAACCGAAGCACAGTTCACCGCAAAATGTACGCGGGCATCCTTCCAGCCCCTGTCCGCGTAGTCGTTTCCCAGCAGGATTTCTTTTTCAATCTCATTAAGACTGTGTGCTCGCCCCCCAATAACAAAGCTCTTCCGCTCAAACACACTGTCAACAAACGGATTCACCCGGCCACCATAATCCCAGACGGACGAAACCAGTTCGCCATCCGGTCGTTCAGTGAGTATCTGGGCAAGCATGAAAAAATTGTAGGCGTTAATCCAGAAGGCTACGGATTCCTCTCGTCCATTCAGGGTCTCGGGGTCGAACTCCCGCAGTTTGGCCTGTTGGTCCGCCAGGTTCTTTTGCAAGCCACTATCGGCCAGAGCAGACCGATAATCGAAAGCCGATACCAGGCCGTTCCCGGGCATCGCTTGCTCAACCACGTAATCAGTCAGAAGGCACTGGTAGCTCTTGTACAGCCCGGTATCAGTATCTGCCCAAGCAAGGGCAGGCATAACGAGAATGGCCAGAACACAGGATAGACGTCGGTAACCAAGCATAATCACTCCAATCGCATCGGATTTTTAGTAAAGGAATGCGATTACAGACAACCATCTTCGCGTTCTGTTACACAGAAAATGCTCAGACTCAAACAACCTTATTCAGATGCAGCCAGCGGGCCAGCCTGGAATTCGGGTGTCGGCCAAGATAAATCGGCAGGGTACTCATAAATACCAGAACAATAACAGCGGCTATTACCGTCAGCACCGGATTGAACTCAAAGCTCTGGCCAAGCCCCGCAAAAACGAAGGTCATCGGCAGCATGCCCAGGGTGGTCGCAAGGGCGTAACGCCAGAGATGTATTGCGGTGACCCCAGCGGCATAACTGACCAGGGCAAAGGAAAACAGGGGGATCAGCCGGGTGATCAGTACCGCGAAAAACAGGAAAGGTTGCGACCCCCGTGCCGAGAACATCGGGTTGTGCCCCAATTTCTTCTGAACGGCATCGCGCCCGAGCATCCGCGCCAGGTAAAAGGCAATAAGCGACCCGGCAAGCGCGCCAATCACTGCAATGGCCGTTCCGGCAAACATGCCATATACCAGCCCCGATGCAGCGCTGATGGGCAATGTCGGAATGGGCCCGACAACTACCGCGAGAATCATCAACAGCATGAGCAACAGTGGTCCGAACATGCCCTGATCGTTAAGCCACTCAGACAGCGCTACTGGTGCCAGACTCACAGGCATGCCCAGTTGGCGAAGAACCAGCCAAATGGCGCCCATCACGAGTGCAACAATAACAAGAATAGTGAGACGGAAAGCCCATTGGGAACGGTTCATCAGACTATTCTACCGGTCATGTTGAGGGCGTGCATTGAGTCTGCGGCATGCAAATAATCTGTAATCCTTCGTTCGCTCGTGTGTCCATACCGTGAAAGCCACGCCGCAGGACGTTGACTGAACCCAGATCAGCAGGAGCGTGGCCGCTATACCAACGAAGAGGAACAGCATTATGAAAACTCTAGCACTGATCGGTGCCCTTGTTGTCTTCGCGTGGGGTGCAACAGCTCATGCGGATACACCAAGTGCCAGAGATCTCGAATGTGGAAACAACCATCCGTGCCTTCATAGCCCGGAGGTCAAAGACGCAGGTACAATCAGCTAAGCGATTTACCCGCTTCATAAACGCGATGAACCTCAGGCCTCCTGAGGTTCCAGCCGACGAAGCATCTCCCAGCTTACCTTTCCAGACAAGTGGCTCAGGGAAGACAATAGCGTCATGAAAAATTACAGGTGATTAAAAGTTGAATGCCTGCTCTCGTTTGCTCTCATTGGCGTTGATGTTCTGTGCTGCAATATTGCCAGAAACCACCAAAGCTGGAGGGACGGTCCGCGTTGAACTCTCCAACGACGTTATTCTCACGTCCGACAATCAGTTCACCAATGGCGTTTCAGCCGTTCTATCGTCAGTACCTGTCAGCTCGCTGGATGAAACCGGGGGCACGCCCGCCTTTGGCAAAGCCTTGGTTGCCTGGGCAATTCCCGACATTGCCGGTCTGAACTATCGTGAGAGTTGGGTGCTCGGTCAGAATATGGAGACGCCGGCAAACATCGAACAACCAGTGCTCATTGAAAATGATGTTCCCTATGTGGGTTTTTTAGGTTGGGGCAACAGCTTTTACGGGTTTGATGATGAATACTTTTTTGGTGCCCAGTGGCTGTTTGGATGGGTGGGGGAGCCGGCACTTGCCAGGCAGGCCCAGGTAACGGTTCACACCGCAATAGGCGGTGATAACCCTGAAGGCTGGGATAATCAGCTCGCCT
This sequence comes from Marinobacter sp. 1_MG-2023, assembly GCF_030549045.1. Taxonomy (NCBI): domain Bacteria; kingdom Pseudomonadati; phylum Pseudomonadota; class Gammaproteobacteria; order Pseudomonadales; family Marinobacteraceae; genus Marinobacter; species Marinobacter sp. 1_MG-2023. The sequence continues at coordinate 51,942 of NZ_JAUOST010000005.1, forward strand.
TTGAACCCATACTCAACGGGTATATCAGTGCCAAACGCCGGCTGTACCAAAACTCCTGGTTTGACGTTGCTCTGAGCGGAGATGCTGCAGTGGGCAACTACTACACGTTTGCGCAGCCCGGGCTGGAGTTGCGGATTGGTGATCGTCCACAAGGATTCACGTTTATTCCGGGCCCCGTCGGTCGTGGGATGGACTATGACGCCACCATCGCACCGGTTACGGGCAATCGGTTTTATGCGTCGATCACCTTGAGAGCAACCTACTTCGCCTGGGCACTGCCGCGTGAAGGCAACCTTCTGGTGAGCAACGACTGGACAGACAGCAACACAATCAAAATCAACCGCACCGTCGGCCAAACCATTCTGGGTTTGCATTGGCTTGGGCCACGCTTTGGGGCCCATCTCAGCCTATGGCTATCGACGGAAACGGTCGACGACGACAACCTGCCTCCGAGCCAAGATCCAAGAAACAGCTTCGGCTCATTCATGGCAGAATACCGGTTTTAATCTCGCGAGAAAGCAACCAGAAACACGCCGGAACCTATGTGCTGCGGCTCCGGCCTCTGCGTTGAGGAGCGATGTCCGAAAGCTTAGCGCAGGTCCGGGTTCAGCGTATAAGTGCCAGTCACCCGCGCGCTCGCCAGCACGTGACCCTTCATGGCGTTGCGCACCGCCTCTCCATCAAACTCTCCGGAAAGACCCAGTGATTCCACATCCAGCGCATGCACTTCGTAGTGATAGTGGTGCAGCAATTCATCGTTCCAGGGCGGACAGGGGCCGTCATAGCCGTAGTAAGTGCCGGCCATATCGGGGTTTCCAGCCAGGAACTGGGTGAAATTGTTCACCCCTCGCAGGCCAACCGGGCCAGAGCCTCCGTCTTTGCCTTTGGGCGTAACGCCATCGCTGTCTTCACCTTCCGGAATACGGCTGATTTTGGCGGGGATATCCACCAGAAGCCAGTGGAAGAAATCAACCCGCGGAATATCTTTGGAAACTGTTTTGCCTTCCTGGTTTGCATCATCAGCCACACTGGGCACATCCGGATCAAACATCATCACAGCGAAGCTTTTCGTACCTTCCGGCGCACCTTCCCAGAACATGTCCGGGCTCCGATTAGGGCCAAAGCTCATGTGCTCTTCCCGGTTGAACACGCCGAACGCGAATATCTCCGGGACCGGTTTGCCCTCTTCAATACCCTCAACGTTCAGTTTCATGGCGCTTTCTCCTGTCAGTTAATGCTGTTAATAGCTGGGTTATATCGTTTTGATTGTGCCAGAGGCGAACCCACTCTGTGCTAAAACGTTGTATCAGCGGTATCGTATGCATGTCTATACCGACTTTTCAGCAGCCTTTGAAACGGAGTCCCAATGAGCGAGCACAAAACCGGCCAACCTCAGCAACCTGAGAACCAGTCAGATGAAGACGCCATCGCCTTTGCACAGGGAATTTTTGAGCTGGCACGCAATGGCGGTGCCGGACCTCTCAGCGTGATGCTGGATGCAGGCGTACCAGTAGACATGCGCACCAGCGAAGGTGAAAGCCTGCTGATGCTTGCCGCGCGCAACGGCCATGCCGATACGGTAGCGCTTTTGCTGGAAAAAGGCGCCAACCCGGAACTCCAGGACGCCGATGGCAACACGGCGCTGAGCCTTGCCCAGGGCAAGGGCGCACAGGACACAATTAAACACCTCAGCCGCTAGGTTTCCGACTTCCTCAAAGAGCACCGCATGTTCAACAAAGGCGAGATTATTCACCATAGCCGGGACAAACTCGGCAGCATTCTGGTGATCGACTACCGCAAGCACCGGGTGTTGACCTTTAACTCCGTGTTTGAGCAAAGCAAGATTGACCGACGATACCCGCATCTCCCCGTGCACGAATACAGCCGGGCCATGTTGCTTCCGGCTGCCTTCATCAAACCGGGCCACGTCACCATCCTGGGCCTGGGCGGCGGGGTTATGGCCAGCGCCTTTCATTATCTTTTCCCGGAATGCCAAGTGCACGCGGTTGAACTGCGCCAGGCGGTACTGGATGTGGCACGGGAGTACTTTGGTCTACCCGAGAGTGATCGCCTGCTCGTTACCATTGCTGATGCCCGCAATGCTCTGAACGATGCTCCAGACGCCAGTACCGACCTGATTCTGGCCGACCTGTATAGCGCAGACCGCATGAGCCCCGCACAGGCAAAGCGGCAATTTATAGAAAGCTGTAGCCGGGCTTTAAGCCCCGACGGCTGGCTGGTTCTGAACTACCACCGGACACCCGACGCCGAAGGGCCCTACTTCCGCCAGCTTCGAAAGCACTTTGCCGTGCTGCTGATATTTAAAAGCAAAACCAACAACACGGTGGTGTACGCCAGCAAGCAGCCCTTCGAGGCCATCCACCCAAAAGACCCCGCACTGGCCCGCCTGGAAAAACGACTACCAATCGACTGGAGCCGGCTGATGAGCAGAGTCAGCCGACTTTGAGCCCAGCCTGGCTCAGGTCCACTTTTCCTGAGGCGGCACGTAGGCGTTGAAGCGATCAATCAGCTCTGTGGGTGTTTGCGTCAACACAATCATGTCGAGGTATTGTTGTTTTACAAACCCTGCAGCCACCATGCTTCTGACCATCTCCAGCAGCGCATCGTAAAACCCTTCGACGTTATAGAAGCCACAAGGCTTCTGGTGCATACCCAGCTGCCCCCAGGTCCACATTTCAAAGATTTCTTCGAGCGTACCAATCCCCCCGGGCAACGCGACAAAGCCATCGGCCAACTCTGCCATCTTCGCCTTGCGCTCGTGCATATCACGTACAACAAACAGCTCTGTAAGGCCAGGGTGCGCCAGCTCACGATTAACCAGATGTTGCGGGATAACACCGTACACCTTGCCGCCGCTGGCAAGCACAGAATCGGCAATAATACCCATAAGGCCAACGTGCCCACCGCCAAATACCAGATCTATACCGTTACAACCGAAGAACTCGCCCAGCTCTCTGGCTTTCTCAGCGTATAGCGGCTCGTTACCTGAACGGGAACCACAGTAAACTGCTACTTTCATGCTTTTCTGTCTCTTGTGTGTTGAACAACCAATAAATCTAGGTCTTATGACCAATTGTACCGGCCGCCCGGAGAACGTTAGTATTAGTATCCTACCTTGTAACCAGGCTCCAGTGATGACAGCCAAGCGTTTTTCAGAGAGAGCGCTTGGCTTTCTTTACCTACATACAGGTCGGATCGCTATGGAAAATCTTCATCATATTGTAGTCGTCGGAGGCGGTGCCGGCGGCCTCGAACTTGTGACCAGCCTCGGCAGAAAGCTGGGCAAAAAAGGCAAAGCCCGCATTACCCTCGTGGACGCAGGCCTGACACACGTGTGGAAGCCGCTTCTGCACGAGGTTGCATCCGGCTCCCTCGACGCCAACTCCAATGAAATAAACTATCGCGCTCATGCGCGCCGGCACCATTACGAATTCCAACTGGGGCGCATGAGCGGCCTGAACCGTGAAACCAAGAAGCTGGTGATCGCGCCTTTTCTCGACGAAGAAGGCAAAGAAGTGGTTCCCGAGCGCCAGCTGAATTATGACACCCTGGTTATCGCCGTCGGCAGCACCGCCAATGATTTCGGCACCCCTGGCGCACAAGAGTACTGCCTGTTCCTGGACAGCCTGAAACAGGCCCGGCGCTTCCACAACCTGATGCTCAATGCCTTTTTACGCAAAAATCACGAAGCCCGGCAAGGCAACGAACACACCCTGGACATCAGTATCATCGGTGCCGGTGCCACAGGTGTTGAACTGGCCGCAGAGCTCCGGTTAGCTTCACGGGAATTGCCGGTGTATGGCATGAACCACCTGAAGCCATCCGATGTACACATAACGGTGATTGAAGCAGCGGACCGGATTCTGCCTGCACTCCCTGGCCGACTCTCTGCGGCCGCTACCAAGGAGCTGGACCACCAGCATGTGAACGTTCTTAACGGCCAACCCGTAAGCGAAATCCGCCCCGGCCTAGTTCTATTGAAAGATGGCACCGAGCTGCCCTCAGAAATGACCATCTGGGCCGCCGGCATCAAGGCACCGGCCTTTCTGGCGGACCTGGACGGACTGGAATCCAACCGCGGAAATCAATTGGTTGTGCACCAGACCCTGCAAACCACCAGGGATTCTGACATTTTCGCTTTCGGTGACTGCGCCGCCTGCCCCCAACCGGACTCCGACCGGCCTGTCGCACCCCGCGCTCAGGCCGCGCACCAACAGGCAGACGCTCTGTTAAAGTCCCTGTGCAACCGGCTCGAAGGCAAAGAACTCGTGCCCTTCGTGTACAACGACTACGGCTCCCTGATCAACTTCAGCCACTACACCACGGTAGGCAACCTTATGGGCAACCTCTCTGGCCGCAGCATGTACATTGAAGGCAAAGTGGCGCGACTGTTTTATGTTTCGCTGTACCGCATGCACCAGGTGGCCCTGCACGGCTTTGTGCGCACAGGGGTGATCTGGTTTATGGATAAGATCAGCAGGGCGATGCAGCCACGGATGAAGTTGCATTAATGGGCGGGGAACCGCATCCATAAAACTGGAGAGAGTGCCGAGCCAGCCTATTTGAACCTTATAACGAGCTCGTGCAACTCTCCGGCAATGGTTTCCATTTGCTGCACCTGGCTTATTGCCAAATCCCCTTTATGCAAGCTGTCGGAGCCCAGGCTGGAGATGTGTTCAACCTGTTCGTTTATCTGGTCAAACACCTGGGCCTGTTCCTCCACAGCGGCTGCCATCTGGATGGACATTTCCGCAATCGTGCCTACCGACCCTGCTATTTGACCAAGCGTTGTCTCAGCTTCGAGCATGTGCGCAAGCCCGCTGTCGGCCGTTTTTTTGCCCTCATCGGTCGCCCTCACTGACACAGACGTTCTGGAGAGCAAGGCTTCGATAATGCTGTGAATCTCCTGGGTGGAGTCCTGAGTCCGCCTTGCCAGGCCCCGTACCTCGTCGGCTACCACCGCAAATCCGCGCCCATGCTCACCGGCCCTGGCCGCTTCAATCGCCGCATTCAACGCCAGAAGGTTTGTCTGATCGGCGATTTCTTCAATGATTTTGGCCGCGCTTGCAATCTTCTGGCTTTCAGACGCAAGCTCGCCCACCGATTCACTGATACTGTGAACGGTTGTTTGCAGGCTCTGGATGACTTCCCGGGTTGTGCCCACAACTGCCGCACCACGATCTGCCAGCTCTCGGGATTCCTCGGCTTTGCGCGCGGTACTCTGAACATTCGAGGACACTTCGGTGATGGTCTGGGACACCTCATGCACAGAAGCCGCTACATTGCTGATTTCCGCCTGCTGCGTTCTCAGGGCTTCATGGGATTCGTAGGTAACTTCAAGCCCTTGCACGGCCCCGGATTTCACTTGCCCGGCAGAGTCTTCAAGCCTGGTAAGCACTGCGTCGAGGTGGGCTTTCTGGGCCATTACGGCCACTTTCATGCGCCCGGAATCAAGGTCATCATCCGTATAGCTTTGTGCCGCGAGGTCGTCGGTAAAGCTGGTTCCAAGTAGGTGCGTTACCGAGCTGATTAACCGACGCCTGGAACCATGCATCCAGATTGCATACGCGATAATTCCACACACCAATACAGCTTGTGAAATTAATGCCTGGCCGACATAGAAGGAGACTGCGGCAGCCACCAGAACGGCCATCAAAAACACGGATTCCGGTGCAAATCTCCGCGAAAGGGAGTTGCCTGAGCTGCCCTGGCGAATTCTTGCGTACTGTTTTTCCGCACGCCGGACATCCTCTCTTAACGGGCAAGAGCGGACTGATTCGTAACCGACAACTTTGCCGTTCTCAGTAACTGGTGTGATGTAAGCGCTGACCCAATAAAAATCGCCGTTTTTACGGCGGTTTTTAACCATGCCCATCCAGGGGGTGCCGGCCTTCAGATGGCTCCACATATTTTCGAATGCGCCCGGAGGCATGTCAGGGTGGCGCACAATATTGTGAGGCTGGCCAATGAGCTCTTCTCGCGTGAACCCGCTGACTTCCACAAACGCCTGATTGCAGTGGCGTATTTTCCCGTCCAGATCGGTCGATGAAATAAGCTTTTGCGACTCTGAAAACGTGTGCTCAGTGTCAGTAACTGGTAAATTTTTTCTCATCAAGAACACCCGGATCGGTGATTGTCGTTTCACTAATCGGGTGTAGGGTGCCCGATATATAAAACATTTGCTGAAACAAATTGTTTTTCAGGAGGTGTGCAGGGCGGCTATAACAGCCACTTGAACTTTATTCCGAATCAAGCAGCGGTAAAGGCGCTGTTATGATTGAACCATTCTTTACGTAATCTTGCAGAATAATACCGTAGGTTCCGTCGGGAACCTCTTTGGAAATCTGATAGACCCTTCCGCTGTCGTCTACTGGCGATTCCCGCAAATCCAGGACCTTGGAGGTAGAGATTGATGATCCATTCACATCCCGAACCATTAACACCTTCGGCTTTAGCCTGTGATCCTCATAGCTCTCAACCACGATGCCCACTTCGCCATTGCGCATTTCGACAATCGACCCGGGCGGATAGATACCGACCATACGGATAAAGGCATCAGCAAGCTCAGTATCAAACTGGGTTCCGCGATTGTTATAAATGATTTCCAGGGCCTGCATAGACGCCATGGCTTTCTTGTAGACACGCGTACTGGTAATCGCATCGTAGGTATCCACCAGCGCAATGATCTTCGCAAAGTAGGGTATGTTTTCGGCCTGAAGCCCTCTGGGATAACCTTTGCCATCCACTCGCTCGTGATGAGAGAAGGCTACATCCACAGCACTTTGCAGGGAGGCGCCGGTGCTCATGAGTATGGTGCGGCCATGAACCGCATGATTTCTCATCAGGGCAAATTCGTCGTCAGTAAGGCGGCCAGGTTTGTTCAGAACCTCGTTAGGAATTCTGGTTTTACCGACATCGTGCAACAGGCCACATAGCGCCAGGTTCTGGATCTCCCCCTTTATCATGCCCAGGGATTTTCCAAACGCGGCAGCCAGAATGGAGACGTTGATGCAGTGTTCGGCGGTATACTCGTCCTGGTTCTTGATTTTGGTGAGCAACATCAAGGCATTGTCGTTACGCAGTACACTTTCTACGCAACTATTCACAACCTTTCTGGCGTTATTTAAATCCAGTGTGCGGCTGACACGCAAACCGGACATGATGGACTTTGCGGTGAGCTGAGCATCTTCAAACCGCATGGTAGCCGTTTGTAACTCCCGGCCTACGCTCACCTTATTAATATAAGACACCCGTTTTCGGGGCGAGCTGGGGGCAGCTCCACTTTTCAACGCCTTCTCAGGCTTCTGTTTGGATTTGAAGAAACCCGCCACACCCCTCCTGTTGGTAGCCTTATCTGCGGGCTGCCGCTTTCTTTCAGCCACACCCTCAATAACAACGAACTCACATTGGCGACGCAACGCATGAATTTCTGTGATGTCGTTGATGATAAAGCCTTGCACAAGAAAGTCTGTGTCTTCCCAGGGCCTGTCCAACCGGATGACATGCATGCCAATTTCCAGGTCAGCAACATCTACCTGGGTTTCTATAAGCTCAACGTATGTGCCGCGCATTGCTTTAGCCCAACCGTGACAGTTACCAACCTAATTAGGGAGCAGTCTAAAGGTAAAAGGCGCAGGGAGTCTGTAAAAAACAGTTAAAACCTGTGTGGTTTGGCGCTACTACGATGAGGCTTCCAGCTTCGCAATGGTCGACCGTGCCGGTGCAGACAACTCGGCAGGGCTTTGATTCGCGTAGGCGATTATTTTCTGCTTCATGCTGCGGGCCCAGAATTTACGCAGGTGGTCGGCAGCCACATCGGTTACCTTTTCATCGTTACCGCAATGTCGGTTGTTGGCGATAATCTGGTCGAGCATCTTGATCAGGTTGTCCAACTGCTGGTCACTCACAGACTGTTCTCCTGAGGTGTTGTATCACCAAGGGTATAGATAACGTGGCGCCCGGGCCGGGCGAACCCGATGAGGTTCATGCCACTTTTGCTGGCCTCGCGGATGGCCAGGGCGGTAGGGGCCGATACCGCCACCAGAGTGCTGATACCTACACTGGCGCTTTTCTGCACCATTTCAAAGCTGGCACGGCTGGAGATCAGCGCGAAGCCTTCGATGAAAGCCTGATTGCCATACTCACGCAGGCGAGCGCCAATAAGTTTGTCCAGCGCGTTGTGGCGGCCTACATCTTCCCTTGCCAACACAACCTTACCCTCCATATCGCACCAGGCCGCGCCGTGGGTAGCGCCGGTTTGCAACTGCACAGGCTGATGTTTTTTCAAATTGTTCAACGCTTCTTGCACAGCCTTGTCCTCGGGGGGTGGCTGCGGAACAATCTGATCAATGGTTCTCACCACATAGGCCAGAGATTCAGTGCCACAAAGCCCGCAACCCGTTCGGCCAGCCATATTTCGGCGCTGTTCGCGTAGTCGTGCATAGCAATCACCGGCAATGTGCATGTCCACCTCTACGCCGTCTTCGCCCGGCTTTATCTCGATGCCGAACAGTTGGTCCGGGCGCTGCAGAATGCCTTCGCTCAAGCTGAAACCCAGGGCAAAGTCTGCAAGATCGCAGGGCGAGGCCATCATCACAGCATGGGACACGCCGTTGTAAACCATAGCCACGGGAATTTCTTCCGCAACCAGATCGTGGGGACGCGCACCTTCAATACCGCCACGCACGACAACCCTGGCTTCACTCATAGATGGTGAAGTGCACGTGGGTGTATCTACTCCAACTGGTTGCTGATTACTTGAGTGTGCTTGCATGGCGGCCTTCCCCGTTTTCCATGGCTGGCTTCAACAAAGCCCGCTGGCGCTCGTCGAAGTCTACGAAGTTGCGCTGCCAACCCGACGGCTGGGACACTTTTTCTACCTGAACAGCGGTTACCTTGTATTCCGGGCAGTTGGTGGCCCAGTCGGAATTATCGGTCGTTATCACGTTGGCTCCGCTGCCCGGATGGTGGAAGGTTGTGTAAACCACTCCCGGCAACATGCGGGTACTGAGCTTTGCCCGCAATACCGTATGGCCCACCCGGCTGCTGATACCTAGCCAGTCACCATCCTTTATGCCACGCAGTTCAGCATCGCTGGGGTGCAGTTCCAACCGATCTTCTTCGTGCCAGTCGCTGTTAGCCGTACGCCGGGTTTGTGCGCCGACGTTGTACTGGGACAATATGCGGCCGGTGGTCAGCAGCAGCGGGAAGCGACGGCTGGCACGCTCTTCCGTAGCCAGATATTCCGTCACTGCAAAACGACCCTTGCCAATGGGAAAGTCCAGCGTGTGCATGGTGGGCGTACCGTCCGGGTGCTCGTCGTTACACGGCCACTGAATACTGCCCAGTTGCTCCAGTTTGTCGTAATTTACACCGGTGAATGTGGGTGTTAACGACGCAATCTCATCCATGATTTCAGAAGGGTGGCTGTAGTTCATTGGGTAACCCAGTGCGTTGGACAACGCCATGGTTACTTCCCAGTCTTCCATGCCGGCAATCGGTTCCATGACTTTACGCACGCGGTTGATACGGCGCTCAGCGTTGGTGAAAGTGCCGTTCTTTTCCAGAAAGGTGGAGCCTGGCAGCAACACGTGGGCTAGCTTGGCGGTTTCATTCAGAAAAATATCCTGCACAATCAGACAGTCCAGAGCTTTCAGCGCTGCCTCTACATGCTGGGTATTGGGGTCTGACTGAGCGATGTCCTCACCCTGCACATAAAGCGCCTTGAAACTGCCGGCGATTGCGGCATCAAACATGTTTGGAATACGCAAGCCCGGTTCGTTGTCGATGGGCGCACCCCAGGCAGCCTCAAAGCGCGCACGCACATCCGGATCATTCACATGCTGGTAGCCCGGCAATTCGTGGGGGAAGGAGCCCATATCGCAGGAACCCTGCACATTATTTTGCCCGCGCAGCGGGTTTACACCTCCGCCTTCCTTGCCGATATTGCCGGTGGCCAGCGCCAGGTTGGCAATACCCATCACCATGGTGGAGCCCTGGCTGTGTTCGGTTACGCCCAGGCCATAGTAGATAGCGCCGTTGTCTGCCTGTGCATAGATGCGTGCGGCTTCGCGCACCTTGTCTGCCGCTACGCCAGTTACCGATTCCATGGCTTCCGGGGAGTTGCGCTCCGCGGCGATAAACGTTCGCCAGGTGTTGTAAGCTTCGGTATCGCAACGGCTGCTGATAAACCCCTGATCCTCAAGGCCTTCGGTCACAATCACATGGGCCAGCGCGTTTACCATGGCGACGTTGGTGCCCGGGCGCAGCGGCAGGTGCAGACCTTCATCAGCATGAGGTGTTTTCAGAACGTCGATACCGCGAGGGTCAATCACCACCAGCCTTGCCCCTTGGCGCAAGCGGCGGCGCATCAGTGAACCAAATACTGGATGAGCATCGGTCGGGTTAGCGCCAATGACCATAATCGTGTCGGCTTTCATCACCGAGTCAAACGTCTGGGTTCCCGCCGATTCGCCGAGAGTGGCTTTTAAACCATAGCCGGTAGGGGAATGGCACACCCGCGCGCAGGTGTCGGTGTTATTGTTGCCAAACGCCGCCCGCACCAGTTTTTGCACCAGATAGGTTTCTTCATTAGTGCATCGCGAGGAAGTGATGCCGCCAATGCTTTCGCGACCGTAGTCAGCCTGAATACGCTTGAGCTTTTTGGCGGAGAACGCCAATGCTTCATCCCAGGATACGACTTGCCACGGGTCATTAATGGAATCGCGAATCATCGGTTCTTTGATGCGGTCCTTGTGCGTGGCGTAACCAAAGGCAAAGCGACCTTTCACACAAGAGTGGCCATGATTGGCTTCGCCACCTTTGTAAGGAACCATGCGCACCAACTGGTCGCCTTTCATTTCGGCTTTGAACGAGCAGCCAACGCCGCAGTATGCACAGGTGGTTACCACGCTGTGTTCGGGCTGACCGGCGTCAATCACGCTTTTTTCCATCAGGGTGGATGTGGGGCAGGCTTGCACACAAGCACCACAGGATACACATTCGGAATCCATGAACGGGTCGTTCTGACTGGCGGAAACCACTGAGTCAAAACCGCGGCCTTCGATGGTCAGTGCGAAGGTGCCCTGCACTTCCTCACAGGCTCGAACGCAGCGCGAGCACACGATGCACTTGCTGGGATCGAAGCTGAAGTAGGGATTGGAATCATCAGTTACAGCGTCCAGATGATTTGCACCGTCAAAGCCGTATCTTACTTCTCGCAGACCTACTGTTCCGGCCACATCCTGCAACTCGCAATTGCCGTTGGCGGGACAAGTCAGGCAATCCAGGGGGTGGTCAGAAATGTACAACTCCATGATGTTGCGGCGCAGCTTCGCCAGCTTGCCGGTCTGGGTGGTGACATCCATGCCCTGGGTCACAGGGGTGGTGCAGGAAGCCGGGTAACCACGGCGGCCTTCGATCTCTACCGCACACAGGCGGCACGAGCCGAAAGGTTCCAGATTGTCAGAGGCACAAAGCTTGGGAATATTGATGCCCGCCAGAGCCGCCGCCCGCAACACCGAAGTGCCCTCAGGTACGCTAATCTCGCGGCCATCAATGGAGACAGAGACAAGCGTTTCCGACACCCTTGCCGGGGTGCCGAAATCAAAATCAGGGTTCGGAATGCTCGTGCCAGCGTCGTAGCTTTGTGTGCTTGGGTCGTAATAATGCAACATGTTATGCCTCCACCGGGTGCGGGCTGGCCATCAGGTCTTCGGGGAAATGTTTCATTACACTCTGCACCGGGAACGGCGTCATACCGCCCATCGCACAGAGCGAGCCGTCCACCATGGTTTCACACAGATCTTCCAGCAACTCCAGATTGCTATCACGATTCTCACCGGCTCGGATGCGACCAATCACCTCCACGCCGCGCACTGAGCCAATCCGGCATGGGGTGCATTTGCCGCAGGATTCAACGGCGCAGAACTCCATGGCAAAACTGGCCTGCTCGCCCATATCCACTGTGTCATCAAACACCACCACGCCGCCGTGGCCGATACCGGCACCGAGCTTCGCGAAGGCTTCGTAATCCATCGGTGTATCCCACTGACTTTCAGGCATGTAGGCCATCAGTGGGCCGCCCACCTGCACGGCTTTCATTGGTCGACCGGTAAAGGTGCCGTCACCGAAGTCCTCTAGCACTTTGCGCAGAGTCACGCCAAAGGCCAGCTCAATCAGCCCCCCCTGCTTGATGTTGCCCGCCAGTTGAATGGGCAAGGTGCCCAGTGACCGGCCCATGCCGTAATCGGCGTAGGCTTTGCTACCGTGAGCCAGGATGTATGGCACGGCCGCCAGCGACAGCACGTTGTTCACCACCGTAGGCTGGCCAAAAAGACCTTTTATAGCTGGCAGCGGCGGCTTGGAGCGAACCAGCCCCCGCTTACCCTCCAGACTTTCCAGCAGTGAGGTTTCCTCGCCGCAAATATAGGCACCTGCGCCTAACCGCACTTCCAGGCGAAAGGTGCGGCCATTGCCACACACGTTATCCCCCAGATAGCCCTGTGCCTCGGCCCGGTGAATGGCCTCGTCCAGCATCCTCTTGGACAGCAGATATTCCGAGCGCACGTAAATAAAACCGAGAGTTGCACCTACCGCCAGCCCGGCGATGGTCATGCCTTCAATCAGCATGTAAGGGTCGCATTCCATCACCAGGCGGTCGGCAAAAGTACCGGAATCGCCTTCGTCGGCGTTGCACACAACATATTTTTGCTGGTTATGCGGTTCGTCGAGTACGGTTTGCCATTTGATCCCCGCCGGGAATGCGGCACCGCCACGGCCTCTTAAGCCGGACGCTTTTACTTCATCCACAATCCCCTGGGGCGTCAGCGCCGCAGCTTTCTTCAAGCCGGCAAATCCGCCGTGGGCGATGTAGTCTTCAATGCAGACCGGGTCGGTAATACCAATGCGGGCGAAGGTAAGACGTTGCTGTTGCTGAAGATAGGGGTGCTGGGCAATATCACCCAGGTACAGAGAATGATCCGGGCTCCCCTCAAACAAGCCGGCGGCCACCAATTCTTCCACATGCTCTGGTTTCACGGGGCCATATGCTACGCGACCATAAGGCGTTCGCACTTCCACCAAAGGCTCGAGCCAGAAAAGTCCGCGTGAACCGTTGCGCACCAGATTGATATCGAGATGTTGCGCTGCCGCCGCATACAGCAGTTCTTTTGCCACTTGGTCTGCCCCAAGAGAAAGTGCAGTGGTATCGCAGGGCACATAAATTGTTATTGTCATGGGATTCGCTCCTGCCTTTACTTTAGCTTAAGGACTGACGTTGTCAGTTTGTCGGCCAGCTCATCGAATGACTGCGGGGTTACCCGGCCAATGATTTCATCGTTCAGCCGAATGGACGGGCCACAGGCACAATTGCCCAGGCAATACACCGGCTCCAGTGTGAATTCGTTATCAGCAGTGGTTTGGTGGTAGCCCACGCCCAGCTTCTCCTGTACGTGGCGCTCAAGTGTGCGACCGCCACGGGCCTGACAGGCTTCAGCACGACATACTTCCAGGATGTTGCTGCCTGCCGGGCGGGTACGGAAATGATGATAGAAACTGATAACTCCGTGAATATCGGCACGGGTTTGCTGCAGCATTTCAGCAATGATAGGTACAGCACCGTCGGGCACGTAGCCGATGCGGTTCTGTATAGCATGCAAAATGGGTAGAAGTGCGCCTGGCTCGTGCTGCAGGGCCGCGACGTCCTGGCGGACCATGTCAGGGTTCCAGTCATCGGCAAGAGGCACCGTTTTATGGCCAGTTCTTTCTGACATATGCATAACTGTTCCTACCTGTTTTTATTTTGATACAGTATCAAAACTCTCAACTACGCCAAATTAGCACTCAAGGCTCAGGTACGGAATATGAACAGACATGCATAACAAGAAACTGAACATATCTCCGGCCTGGGTATTCCGTACCGATACGGACGAACTTTTCGAGCCAGTTCTTTTCCGCCTGCTGGCGAGCATTCGCGATACCAGTAAGCTAACCGTTGCTGCCGCCGCAGTCGGTATTTCCTACAGGCACGCCTGGAATCTGCTCAACCGTGCTGCCGATATTCTGGGGATGCCATTGGTTATTATGCGCAAAGGCCACGGCAGCCAGCTTTCTGCCTTGGGTGAGAAACTGCTTTGGGCCGAGCACCGGGTAAGCGCGCGGCTTGGCCCACAAATTGACAGTATGGCGGCGGAGCTCAATGATCAGATTCAGCAATTATTGGCAGGCTCCAAACCCACCCTGCGCCTGCATGCAAGCCACGGGTACGCGGTTGCACTGCTGCCGGAGTTCTCGGAGCAGGCAAACATCAACCTGCAGTACCGGAACCCGGAAGAAGCGCTTTCTGCCCTGAATCGCGGAGAATGTGATATTGCCAGCTTTCACTTGCCCACCTGCCCATCACTTGCCCGACAGATTATCAGACACTATAAAAAGCACCTGTATGGCCATGAGCACCGCCTTATCCGCTTTGTCACCCGGCGTGAAGGTTTGATGATGCGCAAAGGCGAACATGAGAACATCCGCACTTTGCAGGATTTGAGCACTTCCGGACTCAGCTTTATCAGCCGCGACCGTCACTCCGGCACCCGGATTCTCTTTGATCTTTTGTTGAAGCAACAAGAGGTAGCCGGGGATAGCATCAACCGCACATCCCAGCAAGAGTTCACCCACACGGCGATTGCAGCCTTCGTAGCTTCGGGAATGGCGGAAGTTGGTTTTGGGGTGCAGGCTGCTGCCGAGCAGTTCGGCCTGAACTTTATTGAAATGGCAGAGGAGCACTACATGCTGATCTATCGTCAGGATCGACTGCCACGTGCTGCACTTGAAGAGTTGAAAGCGCTAATGAAAACTCCGGCACTGATCGATCGCATCAACAGCGTGCCGGGCTATGACCCCGACAGCCCGGGCGAGATCACCACGTTTGATGCACTTCCTGGCAGAGCTTAGAAACCTTCAAGCCGGGGCGGTCTCGTCAAGCAAGTTTCGGCCGGACTTCCAGGCTCCATCACTTATATCGTTGGTAATGGCCTCCTCCAGAGCAATAACATCACGGGTCGATAAGGCCGCCAGAATCTCTTTATGGCGATCAACCTCATAGTTTTCTGCAACCGTCGTAAGGATCTGCCGCTGAAAAGGACCAAGCTGCAGCCAGATGCTTTCAATGATCGGCATCGAAGCCTGGGCCGGATTAACCGTGTACAGGGTGCGATGGAAATCCTGGTTCAATAAAGTCAGTTGATCCAGGTCTCTTTCGGAAACGAACCCGTCCATCCTGTCATCTATTTCCGTCAGCTTTTCTATGACGACATCCGATATGAAGGGCAGTGCGCGCTTGGCTGTATGGACCTCAATTGCAATGCGCAGTGCAATCAGCTCTTCAAAGCGGTCAGAGGTCATCAAAGGCACGGTCATGCGGCGGTTGTCCTTGACCTGTATCGCATGTTCCGAGCTGAGTCGCCGCACGGCCTCACGCACAGGAGTTGGGCTGAGCCCCAGGCAGTCGGCCAACCCTCGCATCGTCAGCGAAGTGCCGGGCTCAATTGCGCCCAGCATAATCGCGTTACGCAAGCGCTCGTAAACGTATTCCTGCGTGGTCGTGCCGGATACCGCCGGGATATCAGGAATGTTGAGTTCGCCGTTACTGATCATCAGGCCGCCCCGGAATTGAATGAAAGGTATAGATTATCAAAATAGATTGACACATTTAATCTAATGATATAAAAATCCGAAAAATGATATCACATTTTTTCGAAAGGTATCGCAAGGTGACCCATGTCTGATGATAATAAGGCCGAAACCTGGCTGGCACAGCATCCCGAGATTGATTCCATTTTTGCCTGTGTGTGTGACCTGAACGGCACCATGCGCGGCAAGCGTGTGCCTGCCGATCAACTGGCCAAGGTTATAGACGGCGGGCTACGGATGCCCTTGTCGATCGTAGGCATGGATATCTGGGGCGAGGATGTCGAAAACAATGAACTCGTTTTCGAGACTGGCGATTCCGATGGATTATGCGACTTTACCGGCCGCCCGTTGATGCCAATCACCTGGACCAGTCGTCCGACTGCCCTCGCTATGCTGTGGTTGCGACAGGAGGACGGCTCTCCGTTTCCCGGCGATCCGCGCCGGGCCCTCGCACGCGTTGCAGACCAATACAAGGCGCGGGGTCTGACCCCTGTCGTGGCCACCGAGCTGGAATTTTATCTGGTTGATCCAACGGAGGATTATCCACAAGCGCCATGCTCCCCGGTTACCGGCAAGCGGCTTGAATCTGACGGAGCACTGTCACTGGACGAGTTGCAGCATTTCGATGAATTTCTGAATGATGTTTACGATGCCTGCGAATTGCAGGGCATTCCCGCAGATGCAGCTATCTCGGAAAACGGAGCCGGCCAGTTCGAGATCAACATGCGCCATGTCGCCGACCCCTTGCGTGCGGCCGACGATGCTGTGCTGTTCAAACGACTTGTACGTGGCATTGCCCGCAAGCACGGGTTTGCAGCCACCTTCATGGCAAAGCCCTATGGCGCTCTATCTGGTAGCGGTTTTCACGTGCACTTCTCATTGATTGATGAAAACGGCGCAAACGTATTCGATAACGGTAGCGATGAAGGCTCACCGCTAATGCTGAACGCGGTGGCCGGAATGCTGGCCACAATGCAGCAGAACACTCTCACATTTGCGCCGCATGAAAATTCTTATCGCCGCCTCCTCCCAGGCGCTCATGCGCCGACCAATGTTGCCTGGGGCTACGAAAACCGGACGGCGGCAATCCGCATTCCCGGCGGTGCTGCTAGCGCACGACGCATAGAGCATCGCGTTGCTGGCGCCGATGCCAACCCTTACCTTGTACTGACCAGCATTCTTGGCGGCGCGCTGTTCGGTATCGAAAACAATCTGCAGCCAGCTGCACCCATCACCGGGAACGCCTATGCGATGAAGCTGGACAACCTGCCGCTGGATTGGGCGACAGCCATCGACGCCTTTAAAAAAGGAGCAGAGGTGCCGGGCATCTTTTCCAACCGCCTGCAAACAATGCTGGTTGAATGCAAGATGCAGGAGTTGCGCACGTTTGCCCGCCATGTGACCAATTTTGAATATCACAGTTACCTGGAGATCGTGTGATGGGCTCCCGAAGTCACCCATATTCTGGCGACGGCAACCACACCAAAAGTTACTACGCAGCCTCAGCAAATCCTTCGCCAGAGCGACCGGAACTGGTCGGTGATCACCACATCGACATCTGTATCGTCGGTGCTGGCTATAGTGGGCTCTCCACAGGCCTGCACCTCGTGGAGAAAGGCTACAAGGTAGCTATCATTGAGGGCGCGCGGGTCGGATGGGGTGCCTCGGGGCGCAACGGTGGCCAGATCGTCAACGGGCTGAACGCCAGCCTGCAGACCATCAAAAAACGCTATGGCCAGGACACGGCCACATTCGTCGCCGGCCTTGTGCAGGAAGGTGGTGAGATAATCCGCGAGCGAATCAGCACTTACAACATTCAATGCGACCTGAAAGACAAGAATATTTTTACGGGCCTGACCAGCGCCCACATGAAAGAGCTGGAAGAGCGAATGAAGCTTTGGGCCAGCTATGGATTGAAAAACCAGGAGATGCTCGACAGGGATCAACTGCGAAAATACGTCAATTCTGACCTTTACACAGGCGGGATGATCGACCATTCCGGCGGCCATATGCATCCATTGAACCTTGCCCTGGGTGAAGCGGCGGCTTTTGAGCGCAACGGTGGCATAATTTATGAGATGTCTGCAGTCACTGACGTTGATCACAAGGTGACGCAACCTGTTGTAAGAACTGCCAGAGGCTCGATGACCTGCAAGACACTGATTCTGTGCGGCAACGCTTATCTGGGTCATGTGGTGCCGACACTCACCCCGAGGGTAATGCCAGTATCAACGCAGGTGATGGCAACAGAACCCCTGGGCGAGGCGCGGGCCCGAGAATTGATCCCCTCGGATGCTTGCGTCGAAGATATCCGTTACATCCTAGATTACTATCGCCTGTCCGGCGACAAGCGCATGCTATTCGGCGGAGGTACCGTTTATGGTGGCGCCGATCCCAGCAACATCAAAGCCAAGTTGCAACGCAATATGGACAAGGTATTTCCCCAACTCAAAGGGATCAAAATCGACTACGCCTGGAGTGGTAATTTCGCTCTTTCGTTCAGCCGGGTACCGCAGATGGGGAGAATCGGCGGCAATACCTATTTCGCGCATGGCTACAGTGGCCATGGTGTGACCGGATCACACACCTTCGGCCGCATTCTGGCAGAGGCCGTTCACGGCGACATGACACGGTTCGACGTGTTTGCCAGGGTGCCCTGGTATCCGTTCCCCGGCGGACGCATGTTCCGCGTTCCCTATTCGGTTATGGGCTCCTGGTGGTACTCCCTGCGCGACAAAATGGGAATGTAATAGAAGAATAATTATTAAAAAAGAGACAGCACTGCCAGAAAACGTGAGCCAGTGCTGCGAACGCATACCACTGAAATTGAAACACTAAAGAGAAAAGTCACGGTTTGACACATTAACCATTTAGCCTGCCAACCATTTGATCTAAATGTGGTTTACGTTGATACTGGAAGATGTAGAACATTCAGTATGGAGCGGGTGATGGGAATCGAACCCACGTATGCAGCTTGGGAAGCTGCCGTTCTACCATTGAACTACACCCGCCGGAAGGCGTGAATACCCGCGCAATATAAGCGCTTCTGCCGGTTCCCGGCAAGCACTCTCTTTTGGAGCTCTGATGGACCCAATGCTCACCCTTGTAGGTGCTCTGATGCTTGTTATCAGCATCGTTCTGAGCCCGCTTTCCAGCCGGGTCGGGATGCCGGTGCTGCTTATTTTTCTGGCGGTGGGCATGATGATGGGCAAAGACGGTCCGGGCGGCATTGAGTTCGATGATTTCCAGCTTTCGTTTCTGGTCGCCAACCTGGCCCTTGGCGTTATCCTGCTTGATGGTGGCATGCGAACCCGGGCAGAAACCTTTCGTGTAGGCCTCAAGCCCGCCCTGGTACTGGCAACCGTTGGTGTCGCCTTCACCGCCATGGGAGCCGCATTCGTCGCGTGGTTGGTCTTCGACCTTAACTGGATGACAGCCCTGCTCATTGGCGCCATTATTTCATCAACCGACGCGGCCGCCGTGTTTTCGCTGTTGCAGGGGCGCGGCCTGCACCTCAATGAACGCGTCAGTGCCACGCTGGAAATCGAGTCCGGCAGTAACGACCCCATGGCGATTTTTCTCACGCTGATGATGGTGACGGTGATTGCCAGTAGTGGTGACCACGCCATACAGGATTCACTGCTACTGTTGTTCAAGCAGTTCAGCATCGGCGGCGTTGGCGGCATCATTGGCGGTTTCCTGATTGCCGAGTTGGCCAATCGCATTCGCCTGACGCCATCGCTGTACCCTCTACTTGTGGTGGCCGCCGGCATTCTGGTGTTCTCAGCCACCAACGCACTAGGCGGTAGCGGATTCCTGGCCATCTACCTGTGCGGTGTTGTGATCGGCAATCGCAAGGTACGTATGATGCCAATGATCCTCCAGGTACACGATGGCCTGGCGTGGCTCGCACAGCTCTGTCTGTTCCTGATACTTGGTCTGCTCGTTAACCCATCGGACCTGCTCCCTCTGGCTGGAAGCGGTTTTATACTGGCGCTGGCGCTGATTTTTGTGATCCGGCCGTTAACCGTTATGCTCACTGTCTGGCCATTCGGGTTCAATCGCCGCGAACTTGGCTTTATCAGCTGGGTCGGGCTCCGGGGGGCTGTGCCCATTGTTCTGGCGCTGTTCCCGATTATTGCCGACCTGCCCGAGGCTCAGCTGGTCTTTCATGCTGCGTTCTTTATCGTTCTGGTGTCTCTACTGGTTCAAGGCACCACGCTCACACCGCTCGCACGCGCCCTACGCCTGGAAATCCCGGCGGACGGAGAGCCGTACCGCCGCCTACCACTGGACGCACCTGCAGCAGGCGACCACGAGTTAATGCTGTTTCCGTTGCGGGGCGAAAACTGGGAAACACCAAGAGTGTTGGGCCAGCTCCGCTTTCCGGAAAACACTGCTGTTGCCGGCGTGTTCCGTAACCGGGTCTGCCTGCAACCCAAGGCAGATCTGGAAGTATCCAGTGGAGACATGGTCGCCATGTTTGCCACTCCCAGCGTTCTGAAAGAGCTGGCCAAATCGCTGAGCGGTCGCCACACACCAAAGTATCTCGCTGAGCGAGCCTTTTTCGGGGATTTTGTGCTGAACGGGGATGCGCTGCTTGGGGATGTGGAACAGGTTTATGGCATAGAGTTCGATGAATTCCCGCCAGAGTTGTCGCTGGCAGAGTGCTTCGCACGACGTACCAAAGGCCACCCGGTTATTGGCGACACTGTGGTTCTGGGGCCAGTGACTCTTGTAGCCAGAGCTACTGAAACCGACCAGGTCACCAAGGTTGGCTTGAAAATGGACAAGTCACAAAATGCCTGACAGCAGCATCGGATAGCTATAAAAGTTAACAAAACCCCTTAACAGCTGGCCTTTCGGTTATGTTATAAAAGCCCTGAACAAAGATTAATCATTGGTAAGTTAGGGTTATGGCTATTCTCCGTTTATTGGTTTCATCGTTACTGGCTCTATTTGTTGTGGCAAGTCTTCCGGCCTTCGGGTCTGAACTTCTGGCCAGAGCAGACTCCCGTATGCCGACGCTGAACGATTCGCCAGGCGAGTCTCTGATCGTTAACAGAGTTTTGGTGAAAAAAGGTCAACGCCGTCTTTTTTTGATGAACGGAGAAGAAATAATCCGGAGTTACCGCATATCATTGGGTGATAATCCGGAAGGGCACAAGCTCTTTGAAGGTGACGAACGCACCCCGGAAGGCGATTACACGCTGGACTGGCGGAATTCCGGCAGCGATTTCTATAAATCCATTCACATTTCATACCCCAGCGTAAAAGATCGTGAAATGGCTGAAAACTGGGGGCTGAACCCAGGTGGCAGCATTATGATTCACGGCCTACCCAATGGCGCGGAAGACATGGCATTTGCTTACACAGGCCTGGACTGGACCAACGGCTGCATTGCAGTAAATAACCAGGAAATGGACGAAATCTGGCAATTGGTCAACGACGGAACCCCCATTCGCATCCTCCCCTGATGAATTCTCCATGGCACAAGAATTAAGTTGTTGTCATAACCTCAGAAAATTTACGTATACTTAGTTAACATTTCGTCTCAGAGTGTTTTACACTGTTTCTCGACTCCGGTAGTCAACGCCTATCGGGCCGAAACTGACACGAAGTCGTCTGAACTGACTTTCGGATCAACAGGAAATAACTCGACCAAAAAGGGGATTTACAATGCGTAAACTGACGATCGCCGGAATCGCACTGGCTACTGCTCTGACTGCAGGTTGTGCAACTACTGACCAGGGCGCTCTTGACGAAGCCAATGCAACCGCCAGCTCTGCAGAGATGACTGCAGACAAGGCAATGAACACCGCTAACAGCGCTGCCAGCTCTGCTCGCTCCGCTCAGCAAACTGCTGATCAGGCTCTGGCCGCGGCAAAAGCAGCTCAAAAAGCTGCTGACGAAGCTAACGAGCGCGCCAAGCGTATGCTCGACCGTGCAAGCATGAAGTAAGACTTCAGCTTAAGCACTGCGAAAAAGGCCGGGAATCCCGGCCTTTTTTTATGCTTCAACGTCGCTTCGTATTCCTTTCCCGCAACATCAGAAATACAGCTTCTGCTCAGGCTTTTCCGATGCAACAGGCTGGCTGTCTTCTGACGTTTTATCAGCCGCCAGGCGGGCAACCTGCTCACCGACCATGGCGGGAATTCCGTCAGCCTGGTCTACGGCAAGCTCTATAGCTCTGCGCTGAACCTCCACACCCGGATGCTTCTTGCGGAAGGCTTCTACTTCAAGGGTAACTTCACGCCAAAGGCGGTCGCGATCCTGCTTGCTGTATTCTTCATGGGGGCGATGAACTTCAAGCCAGACTTCACCACCGGACAACCCCATTTTTACCGGATCATTTACGATTTGAACCGAAGTGCCCTTATTTACCTGATACACGAAACGGGATATGTCTTCGTTGTACATTCGGAAACAACCGTGACTGACAGGCATGCCTACGCCAAAAAGCTTGTTGGTGCCGTGGATCAGGTAACCCTTCTCACTCAATAAAAGAGCATGGGTGCCCAGTGGGTTTTCGGGGCCGGGCGGTATCATTCGGGGCAGAAAGTCTCCCGAGGCTTCATATTCTGCACGAATGCTGGCGGGGGGATACCACGCAGGTGATTCCAACGGCATGGTAACTTTTGCGTCGGTCAGGGGAGACGGGTTCTCGGCGGACCCGACACCAACCGGATAGACCTGCACGCCATCCTCGGTGAAATAGTAAAGCCGATACTCCGCGAGGTTGATAACAATACCTTCTCTGCGGGCCTCCGGGAGAACGTATTGGCGCGGTAATGTAATCGTGGTGCCTTCTCCCGGAAGCCATGGGTCCACGCCGGGGTTTGCTTTGACCAGCTCCAGATAACCCAGCGCCAGCTGGCTGCCAACTTCGGCAAACGTGTCTTCGTAGCGGGTGGTGAACACACCCAGCTGACCGGCCAGATCACCGTTAACGTTAAATGTTGGCACCCGGGGGCTGCGATCCGACGCCTTTGCAGAATCCGGTTTTTCAGGAGTGCTGCGCTGCCCAGCGGCCCAAGCGGGCTGGAAAGTCAGGGCGCCGGCCAACAGCATCAGTAGTGAATACGTTTTAAATCCCATAAATCCCATTCCAGAAAAACCTGCTTATCAACGTGCAATGACAGCAGCCACTCTCAAGAGTTCCAGAGCACCGATGCAAGGGTCACTGCGGCCATGACCGCGAACAGCACGCTCGCACAAATTCGCGCTGTCGCCAGTGGCATGCGATCCATTAGCCACTGACCCGCCATAATAACCGGTATATTGGCCAGCAACATCCCCACAGTTGTACCGATGATAACCCAGATCGTTTCAGTAAATCGGGCAGCCAGTACAACGGTCGCTACCTGGGTCTTGTCACCGATCTCTGCCAGGAAAAACATGACGGTTGTCGCCATAAAGGCGCCCATACCCAGAAACCGCGAGTCATCGTTATCGTCCTTGTCGGGAATCAGAAGCCACAGCGCAATCAACACAAAACTCACTGCCAGAATCCAGGGTAACCAGGCTTCGGGAATCCACGCAGCGACCCAGGCGCCCAACCAGGCAGACAACGCATGATTGAGAATCGTCGCAACCAGAATACCCATGATAATGGCCATTCGCCGGGAGTAACGGGCAACGAGAAAGAGCGAGAGTAACTGGGTCTTGTCGCCAATTTCAGCAATGGCGACGGCTATGGTGGAGGTGACAAAAGCATCCATGGATCAGTCCGGTGGGATAGTCGTAAAAACTGCACTTTACACGCGCATTCGCCAAACCGGAATGGCTGCAACAGCGACAAATGCGGCAACAAGCCACCAGGCCGAATGGAAAGCGCCAATAGTAGGCACACCATCACTGTGCTCACCAAATTCGATAGTCAGCGCGACAATATTCACACCAAATGCACCACCGAGCTGCCGGGTAAAGTTGATAATACTGGAGCCTGCGCCCAGTTCTTCCGGCTCGAGAGGATTGAGCGCACCAGTAGTCAGCGCTGGTAACATGAAACCAATACCTACACGCCCAAGCATGGCCCAGACCACCAACCAGCCAAAGGCCAGCGTCAGGCCAGATAGGGCAAACAGCACCGCTGACATCGCGAAAACCACGATGCCGAAAATAACCAGCTTTCGGGCACTTTCCCTGTCTGCCAGGCGGCCTGCCAGCGGAAACGTCATACCCAGAACAATGCCTGCAGGCAGCATCAACAGGCCCGCCTCTGTGGCGCTAAATTCCAGGGCAGTCTGAACATACAGGGGGATCAGATAGGTGGAGCCAAATAATGCCAGCCCGAGGGCCATAGCCCCCATGTTGGCGAATAGGAAAGAGGGTTTACGTATCAGGGCAAGATTGAGCAGAGGAAACTCTATTGTCTGCTGACGCCGCACGAACATGAGCAAAAACATCAGGGCCGCCAGGCCTTCAATTACAATACGGGCTTCTTGACCCGCCAGACTCTGCACTCGATTCAAAGTGTCGAGGCTCAGGCCTATGGTGGCTCCCAATAAAACCAGCCCCTTCAGGTCAAACCGGTAAGGCGATGGGCGGGAAGCAGGCGTTGGCAGGAACCGCAACGCCATGAATACGCCGAGAAAGGTGACAGGCGCTGGCGCAAACATCACATAACGCCAGTCCAGCTGATCCACCAGAAAACCACCAAGCACTGGCCCCAGTGCCGGCGCCAGCACTATGCCCATGCCGTAGATGCCCATGATCCGGCCACGCTGTTCCCGGGGGAAAATCCGGAACACCAGATACATGCCCATCGGCTGCATCACGCCAGCCATGGCACCCTGCCCAACACGGGCCGCAATCAGGTGTTCCGGCGAGCTCGCAAAGCCTCCCGCCAATGAAATCAGCGTAAAGACCGCCATGGCAAACGCCAGAGTCTTACGCACTCCGAAATGGTCAAGCAACCAGGAGGAAGCAAGCATGGTCGTGGTCATGGCAGCAATAAAACCTGTTGCCAGCCAGTGCACCTGCCCCTGCCCAATACCGAACTCCACCATGATATCGTGCAGCGCAACGTTCACCACTGTGGCACTCAGAACCGTCGCGATGGTTCCCAGCATAACCGTAACGAGCGCAAACCACCGCCACTGAGGTCCGTATCGGGCGGTCAGGCTGGCAACAGAATTATCTCTCAAGGATCACTTCTGCTTTTCAGCGTTATCCAGAATTTTGTGGAACACTTTCAACGCGCTCTCAATATCGTCCAGGCTGATACCGTCAAGCATTTCGTCTCGCAGCACATTGGCCCGTGCGGTCAGAACTTCCATAAACTCGCGGCCCGGGTCAGTGAGATGCAGGCGGCGGGCCCGACGATCATTCGGACAGGCGCGGCGCTCTATCAGTTTCTGTTCTTCCAGGCTGTCGAGCAGCCGTACAAGCGTGGGGTTCTCTATAGCCATCAGGCTCGCCAGCTCACGCTGGGTAAGACCTTCGCCGCCCTCCTGAAGGTAAACCATCGTAGTCCAGCGGGCCTGAGTGACACCCAGATCTTTCAGGCGTTCATCCAGCAATTTGCGCCAGCGCCGAGTCACCCGGGCAACAGCAAAAGGGAACTGATCTTTCATGGCAGTACTCCATTCCGAGGCCGGAGTCGCACATTTCTGGCACTCCGACAAAATGCTTACATTATGGGAAAGCTACCAATAGTAAGCTAACCATTAACATAAAAACAGATATGAAAACAAAACAGAATCGGGAAAAACCGAAAGCCAGGATGGCACCCTTGCTTCAGCCCGTGTGCCGTAAGGACTCTTCGTTCATTTCCTCAGCTTCGGGAGATTCATGAAATTCCGTGTTCCGCGGATCCAGCTCGGCCAGAACAGGGGATGTTTCGGGCATAGCTGGCACATAGTGCTCCTGATCCACTACGGCTACATCTTCAGTGTAGGTAATACGAAGAGACGTAATTACAGCAAGCACCAGCAGGAACGCGGCATTTCCCAGGAACAGTCCTTTGGGCCCCATGAGATTAATCAGCTCAGCCATCGCGATGGGGCCAATAACGCTGCCCACGCCGTAGCTAAGTAACAGGGTGGCACTGGCCGCTACGATACGCGTGCTTTCCATGCGGTCGTTGGTTATAGCAACAGATATCGGGTAGATCATTGCCGAGAGGCCAGTAAATACGCCCACCAGGAGCATGAGCAGCGGAAGGTTTCCAGCACCCGAGAAACTGACAGCAACGGCCGCGAGAGCGGCAGCAGATACCACCCAGAACATCACACGACGGCGATCAAAGCGGTCGCACAACCGGCCGAGCGGCCAGGCGAGCAGCATGGCTGCAATAATGGCACTGGCCATAAACGTTGAGGTCTTCGCGACATCCAACCCCATCAGGGTCGCGTAGACTGGCCCCAGCGCATAGAAGCCACCAATCAGGATGCCACAGATCACGGCGCCGGAGACGCCGGTAAACGACTCCCGGGCGAGCGTGAAAAACGAGATGCGCTGGACCTGCTCAATGGTCGGTGCCTCCATCCGGGTCAGAGATAGGGGGATCAACGCCAGCGCCAGCAAAATCGCAGCGAGGGAATAGGGCATGAAGTTAGCTGGATCGCCCACATTAACGATAAGCTGGCCGCCAGCCGCGGAAAGATAAAAAACGATCTGGTAGACAGCAAAAAGCGCTCCACGGTTGGTGTTGCTGGCACGGCTGGAGAACCAGCTTTCGATGACAACCAGTACTCCGGCAATACTGAACCCCGAAAGCACCCTGAGAAACGCCCAGAACTCGGCGGAAATAGCCATGGGGTACATGAGCGCTGTCACAGCTGCCACCGCCGCAAATACCGCAAAAGCGCGTATGTGACCAACCCGGCCAATAATGTGGTGTACGTATAGAGTGCCCAGAACAAAGCCTATGGAATAGCACACCAGGACCCACCCGATGGTGTCCGGTGAAACCGATTCAATACTCAGACGAATGCCTAACAGGGTCATAAGAAACGCATTTCCGCTGACCAGCAGGACAATACTCAGAAGGAGAGCAGACAGGGAGGTGACCATTCGGGTCATTGCAACAACTCCGGGCTTTGCGGGCCGGATTCATGGGGCTGAAAGGCAGAGCTGCAGCAAGATCCGGGATATCGATATCAACGTATTAAAGCAGTACATTAGAGGTGTGACTACTACGCACTTCCCGAAGCCCGGGAACAGGCACGAAACCGCCAAACGCGCTTGTGACGCGGTTTCACAATGTTTCACATTAATGTGCCGTAACAGACCCGCTGCATCATAGAAGGTAATATTACGGTTAGCTATTCAATAAACCCGTGAGCGCCTGGTTATGAAAAAAACGGACTGGCCCATTCGATGGGATTTGCTGCTTCGCTACCGACTTATTGAAACCATTGCCCTGTGGGAAGGTCGCCTGACCACCAACCACATTTGTCACAGCTTTGGTATCGGCCGGCAGCAGGCATCCAAGGATATAAACACTTACCTGCGCGAACTGGCTCCGGGCAATCTTGTTTATGATCGCCACCTCAAAGGCTACGTGCCTGCAGAGCGTTACCGTCCCGTTGTTACCCGGGGACATGTCAGCGAATATCAGGACCTGCTCGCGCGGCAGCAGAGCCTCAGTAGTACCTTCGAGGACCTGGATATAGGTCTGCCGGACAGCACCGTTGTTTACAGCCCTAACCGGGTTATAGCCCCCGCAACCATGCGCGCAGTCGTAGCTGCCACTCGCCATGGCCGCCAGCTCAGGGCGAGCTATGCATCCCTGAGCCGCCCCGAAGCCGTAGAGGGTATCCTCGAGCCGCACACGCTGGTATGTACGGGCAACAACTGGCACCTGCGTGCCTGGTGTGATTCCAATCGTGAGTTCCGGGATTTCGCTCTCAGCCGCTTCCACGCTGCACCCTCAGCATTGCGACAAAAGGCCAAGCATACCAGTGTGCAAGATGACGACTGGAACCGTAGCGTCACAATGTCGATCTCACCCGATCACCGCCTGACGGAAGCCCAGCAAAAAATCATTGCCATGGATTACGGCATGGAGAATGGCCATCTGGATATCAACACTCGCGCGGCTCTTGCCCCCTATGTATTGTCACGCCTCGGAATTACGCTCGACAATCATCATCCCGACCCGCTGATACAGCAACTTGAACTGACTAATCCTGATCAGCTCGGGTTTGGCAGCAAGCGCGAACGCGCTCTGAAAGCCTCCGCAGGCCTCAGATAAGCTGGCCAGTGTGATCGCAGGTTCACGGTCTGTTGCACTTTTTCTTGCACTGCTGCTGACTGCTTCAGAGGGCCTGGCCGCGAATGCCTGCGGAAAACCTGCGACACCTGTTTCTAAGATTCAGGGGCGGGGTGACGCTTCTCCGTTGGTTGGTGACCGGGTTACGGTAGAAGGCATACTTACTTTTGATGCCCGCGCTGAGGGCGGGTTTGGCGGTTTTTATCTGCAACAGGCTGACGACGAAACCGACGCTAACCCGGAAACCTCTGAAGCCTTGTTTGTACATACCCGCAATAACACGGGGGCACCCGGTGAGCGCTTACGCGTTACTGGCACGGTAAAAGAGTTCCATGGCCTGACGGAGCTGACCGACATCGGAACCATCACATCCTGTGGTTCGGAACCTCTCCCGAAAGCACAGACTCTGACGTTACTTTGGCCGGACGCCCTGGAGTCACTCGAAAACATGCGGGTCCACGTGGCCCAGCCGTTAACAATTATCGATTCCTGGAACCTGGCACGTTACGGCGAACTCACGCTGGCGGCTGGCGATCAAATCATTCCCACGGAATACCTTGAGCCTGGACCACAAGCCACACAGATTGCCAGCCGGAACAAACAGCAGAGGGTGCTGCTGGACGACGCACGCAGCGTTCGCCACCCGAACCCGATACCCTGGCCACCCGGCGGCCCGGGTGGCGAGCAAACTGCCCGCAGCGGCGATAAAGTCCGGAATATCTCGGGCATCCTTGATTACCGCTTCGGAGCCTGGCGAATACAACCGAAAGAACCACCAATTTTCGAATCCTCGAATTCGAGGCCCCCAGCACCAGCCCGCCCGGCCGAGCCTCATGTCCGAATCATGGCCATGAACCTGGAGAATTATTTTAATGGCGACGGTGAAGGCGGGGGCTTCCCAACACAGCGTGGTGCACCAACAGCTCTGGCTTACGAGGCGCAACACAGGCGGCTGATAGATGCCCTGCGGCGACCAGACCCGGATATTCTGGCGATCACTGAGCTGGAAAACGACGGCTATAGTAAGACCAGTGCGATAGCTCAGCTGGCTAAGGCTCTCGGCCCGGAATGGGCTTTTGTTATGACTCCGGGTAAAGATGGCCACGACCAGATACGCACCGCTCTTCTTTACCGCAGTGACCGCATCGTGACCGAAACAGATCCGGAGCGCCTGAACAGCGGCCCGTTCAGCAACAAAGGGCGCCCGCCGCTGGTACAGACTTTCCGGCCCGAAGGCCAGCGCCTTGCTATTCAAGTGGTAGTGCCACATTTGAAATCAAAGTCCTGCAAGGGTGCAACCGGTGCCAACCGGGACAGGAACGATGGACAGGGGTGCTATGCCGGACGTCGCACAGAAGCAGCTTATGCGCTTACAGAATGGCTTGACCGGCTGCCGCAGGTTCCCGACCTGGCAGGTACTCTGATCACAGGCGACCTCAACAGCTATTTTCAGGAAGATCCGCTAAAAGCTTTGCAGCAGGCAGGGTTCACCAGCATGGTGCACCATTTCCACCCATGCAAGGCACAGCAGTGTGCCCATTACACCTACCGCTACAAGGGTGAAAAAGGTTCGCTGGACTATTCCCTGGCCTCAGCCTCACTCAAACCCCGGGTTCTCGGCGCCAGAACCTGGGCTATCAATGCCGACGAGCCACCGCAATTGGGGTATAAACACAACCCGCCAGGCACTGCCGCGTCGCCTTGGCGCTCCTCTGATCACAATCCGGTTATTACCGATATCCAGCTCTGAGCCAGCCTCCAGACTCTTGAATTCCCTGCTCGAAGTTTTGCCCTGCTCTGACCAATTGGCCTCTCGTGCCTATTGACGCGTCACTAGAGTCATGGGGGCGTAGCGCCGCAAAGGTCATAATCAACTCCAATAGTCACCACGTCATATAACAAGAACAGCTTGGAACAAGGACTCCTATGCGTATCGCTGCCTCAATTGCCCAGGACCTGGGTATGCCGGCCATCTACCTGCATATACTGGCCGAACTGCTGAATACCATCGGACTCGACGAGCGCGACCTGCTGCTGCGGGTCGGCCTGGATCCGGTTCAGCTGAAATCTGCGGATCTCCGGGTAAGCCAGGCCCAGGCCAGTGAATTTGTTACCCGAGCCATTATAGAAAGCCGCGAACCCGGCCTGGGCATCATGCTCGCAAGCAAGCTCAAGCTTCCATTGCACGGCGTCTTGGGCGTTGCTGTGATGAGCAGCCGGACACTGCAGGACGCGCTGGATCTGATGACCCGGTATCTGACTTTAAGGGCTCCGCACCTGAGCGTGAGCCGCCGCGAGTGCGGCACGGACATACACTACACCATCCGGAGTGATGGCGAGCCGGGCCCTTTGCAGAAGCTGGTTATGGACGCAATGCTGTTCGGATGCGCCTTCATGGGTCAGCAGCTCACCGGCACGACCGCAAAAGGGTCGAGAATTCTCAGAAAGGGTCCTGAGCCCGCCTATTTTTATCGCTTCCGACAGTCGATCGTTATGCCGGTTAATTATGACGCTCAGGTTGACGCGTTGGTGATCCCCGTCGCAGCCCTCTCAGCGCCTATCCGATTCAGTGATGACCAGCTTGCAGAATCGTCACGAGTCCAGTGTGAGAACGCGCTTGAACAACTGACCGCAGATGCAGGCTTCGAGTGCCGGGTGCGACGGGTGATTGAAACCAGTTACCCCTTCCCGCCAAAGCTGGCGCGGGTAGCCGCCACTCTTTTTGTTTCAGAACGCACTTTGAAGCGCCGGCTCCAGGAAGAAAACGCCAGTTTTCAGAGCCTTGTAGATCAGGTGCGGCTGGACCGGGCCAGGGAGCTGCTGACCGGCACCGGGATGAATCTGAACCGGATTGCTGACGTTTTAGGCTACGCAGATGCAGCAAATTTTACCCGGGCGTTCAAGCGCTGGACAGGCAGCAGCCCGAGTTACTACAGAGTCGCAGCCGCATAATCAGTCAATGCCGATGATTTTGTGCATCTGCAAGGTAAGGCGCCAGCGTGGGTGCGCCAGGCAGTAGTCGGTGGCCCTGCGGGTATTGCTCTGCTTGACCGGGTCTGTGCCCTTGTCAGGAGCTGACGGGGAAGCCATGGGCGAGAGAAAAAAATGCCTGGCATTTATGTGCGTAAACCTGTCCGGCATGGCCTTGGGCTGAGGATATACCAGCTTCAGCTCGTCGCAGGCTTCAATCACCACAGGTGCATCCGCCTTCGGACTCACGCACAGCCAGTCGATGCCGGCGGGCGCGGGCAGAGTGCCGTTGGTCTCCACTCCCACTTCGAACCCCCGTTGATGAAAAGCATCAATCAGGCTTTCGTCCAGCTGCAACAAGGGCTCCCCACCGGTACAAACCACGTAGGGCACTCCCGGAGCATTCGGCCAGAGGTTATTAATATGACTCGCCAGAGCTTCCGCGGTCTCGAAAGCTCCTCCATTCTGGCCGTCCGTGCCCACAAAGTCCGTGTCACAAAAGTTACAGACCGCCGTTGCCCGGTCTTTCTCCCGGCCCGTCCACAGATTGCATTTGCTGAAGCGACAGAATACTGCAGCCCGGCCAGCTTGAGCGCCCTCACCCTGCAAGGTATAGAAAGCTTCTTTGACCTTGTACATCAGCGCCCCGTCTCATAGGCCAGCGGATCCGGAATGTCGTTTTCGGCGAAGGCTTCCAGGCGCTCCACGCAAGAGCCACAAAGCCCGCAAGCCTTTTCACGCCCGTTGTAACAGGTCCAGGTGTTGGCGTAGTCCAGGCCAAGCTTCACACCCTCTGCAAGAATGTCACCTTTACTCATATGCATGAACGGCGCTTCGATGCCCACAGGCTCATAGTTTGCAACACGGCACACTGCATCCATCTTTTCTACGAATTCTGGCCGGCAGTCGGGATATATCGCGTGATCGCCGCCGTGGGCGCCATACCACACTGCACCGGCATCCACGGTTACGGCGTAGCCGGTGGCCAGAGAAAGCAGGATCATGTTGCGGTTCGGCACGACCGTGGCTTTCATGTTCTCTTCTTCGTAGTGACCTTCGGGTATGTCTTCGTCGGATGTTAATGCGGAACCGGACATGACCTCGCTCATGGCACGAATATCGATAACCTTGTGAGGGATACCGAGATCGGCACAAACAGAGCGGGCAACATCGAGTTCACGGACATGACGCTGACCATAATTGAAGGACAACGCATGGACTCGCAACCCACGGGCGCGCGCTCGATGAAGCAAAGTAAAAGAGTCCATTCCTCCGGAATAGATTACAACCACGGCGTCAGTCATTCGGGCTCCTGGTTAAGGGATAATTGGGTCTGTAAAGACCAGGTAACAGAGTAGTGGTATTGTAGCAGCGCGAGGGCAGGTAAACTGACCCTAAAGCAACCTGACAATCAGACTTCCAATGACTACTGAACTGCGCCCCGCATTTATTGACTTCGAAGCATCAAGTCTTGACCTGATCGCAAGCTACCCGATCGAGGTCGGCGTTTGCATGCCCGATAGCTCACTGCATAGCTGGCTGATTGCGCCCCATATATTATGGAAGGACTGGTCTGAAAGTGCAGAACAGATTCACGGCATTCCGAGGTCTCGATTATCGGCGGAGGGCAGTGGTGTAGTGCAAGTCGCTCATAACCTCAACCGATTACTGTCCGGGAATGTGTTCTGTGACGCATGGACGTTTGACAGCTTCTGGCTCTACCGGCTGTTCCGGGCTGCCGGCGTGGAGCCCGGATTTCAGCTGGAATCCGTCGCTGTACTACTTGATTCCCAGCAGATCAAGGAGTGGCCATCTGCGCGCCAAAAGGTCATTTCTGCCCTGGGCCTGCCCGTTCATCGGGCAGCAAACGATGCTCTGATTCTGCGAAGAACCTGGGAGTATGTCAGTGCTTCAGAGCGCGTGTTCTGAGAGCCACGATCTCCAGGCCATCCCTTAGGGTGTTTAGCGTCCAGTAAGTGACAAGCGCCATCAACCCGGCACCAAGAACGGTAAAAGCAAGATCATCGCCAACGATCTGGCCGTTCGCCAACAGCATGTATATGGCCAGCGCAGCGATCAAAACGATTTCTACAGCAAAATGGATGCGGAACTTATTGCGGGCAAATCCGAATTCGTCGGACATTTTCTTAGGTTTCAACCTCTGGGTATATATCAGTTTGAGTGATTGATTAGTGTACAAAGTATCCCTCAAACAACCCCGGATATCTGTAAGAGTTAGTGGCTACGGACTTTCCACTACCCAAAAAAAACGCAGCCCTGAAGGCTGCGTATAAAGGAGAGATCCATTAATTACCTGCCTGACAGGCAACCTGGATAGCACAACGTAAAAACACGTGACAAATGCATTATGAGCATACTTCCTGCATGCGTCTGTACGCGTTTGCCGAAGCGCCGGACCTATTGCAAACACTGGGCTAATGGATACACTATTCGTTCGAATTAAACAGCAAAACCGACTATGACCCGAATGACTCCTACACACATGATGAACGCCGTAGAAGCTTGCCTTGAAGGGCAGTGCATGCGTGCGCAGGTAAAGAGCATCTAGCGGCTTTCGGTCAGTTCCCGGGAGCCTTTGCAGCGACCGGGTCAGCATCTCCGCAGAACCCCGGTTGCCCTCGGCTCCGGGGTTTTGTTTTTGCCGTCGCAACACGACAAGGAGATCACCATGAGAAGACAAACGACAGCGCGTGCAGCCAACCAGCCCACAAACACACGGCCAGGGCCCATCCGTCGTCCGGAAAAGCTGCCGTTGTTGGATGCTATCTGCAAAAAGCTGAACCAGCGCGTTAATCTTGATGACGAGCAAAGGGTGCTTGGAGTCTATGAGCGGGGCTGGATCTTCAACGGCGTGCTGGCGACGCTCGGGGCTGCAGAAGCCCGCTACGTTCGCGCTTTGGCTACTCGCCACAATTCCTGGATCGCGCGCCAGGTGGCCTAGTCTGCTCAGGGCAGAATAGAAGCGTCTGAACCGGTCAATGGTGCCGGTTCAGACCCTGCATTGTGGCCGGGTCGCCGCCATGCACCACTGCATAGTTGCTGACCACATCGTGAATTTTTTCCTGGGAATAGGGTTTGACCACATAGCCGTTGGCTCCTGCGCTGATGGCCCTCTGAATACTGTCAATAGAATCATCCGCTGTAACCAGCACAACATGCTGTCCATCCCGGGCCATCTTGAACTCCCTCATTAGTTCATGCCCGTCGCCATCCGGTAAACCGAGATCCAGCAGCACAATCTGGAATTTGCCAGCATCAAATGCCTTGCGAGCTGAGGCCGCATTCTCGCAATCCGTTACGTCAGCTGCTCCTGCCTTATGCAGCATCCCAACCAGTCGTTCACGCATCACCGGCTCATCTTCGACAACCAGTACGGTCAAATTACCCATCCTTTATCTCCTTGTTCGCCAGAGGTATTGCTCACCGGGCTCCTTGCAGAACCGGGATTACCAAGAGTCGGAACCAGTATGCCGAGGCAGGTCCAGCGGTGTAGACCCGACTCTCGAGGCGCGGACAATATCCGGCATAACCCCCTCTGTATTGGCGGGGTATGATTCCTGCTCGCCATCACGGGTCAGTATATTGCTGATACTGACCGCCGTTGAATAGAGCGAAATCGCAATGATCAGTAGCACCGGCTGCACAAACGCCACGAAACCAGGCACTTCAGTGCCTCCCGAAATACTCAGCATCAGGATAATGGCGGGCCCCAGAACGACAAATAGTGTCAGGGCTATAAAGAATACAATACGTTCTTTATAGCGGCCAAGGTCCCGGTTAGTGACCAGCCCAAGCACGAACTTGCCGATTGCAAGACCGGCAAGAATAGCAGCCGCTATGCTCAGATCCGCATTCATCAGGGTTTCGTAAAGCTGACCATCCCAAAGGCGCTGCATGCCGATAACGAGAAACGGGAAAAGCACGAACAGAATATCGGCATAGGTGCCGTACATCATGCTCATGGACTGGTTTTCACGGTGTAACTGGCGCTCACTCATTGAACCCTTCCTTTTTTATTCTGTGTTTGTTCACGCTCTATCATCTCACCCAGTATCGCAAGCTCAGTGCGTACCTGCTCCCATTGTGGGCTCGTGCCTTTTACAAGTGCCTCCACAATACCCGCCTGGCGGGTCATTGCCGGATACCCCATAGCGCCCGCAGAGCCTTTAATCTGATGAGTTTCCGTTTCGAGTGTTGCCTGATCACCGCTTGCCAGTGCCAGGCTCATTCGCTGCCAGCGCCCGCCTAGCCCGGACAAGAACCTGGTCGCCAGGCGTGCAATTTCCTCATCGTCATATACAGTCTCCTCGCTCCGGGGGACATACGTCAGAAAACGCTCCAACAGCGTGTGCAAACGCTGTTCATCTAGTGCTTCGTCCAACACCTCGTCGCAACCTGCTTCACGCAATACGTCGATTTCCTGCTGGTCAGCGGCGCCAACGGCAATGACCGGGTATCGAAAACCCGCTTGTCTGAGCAGCTGCGTTGCATCCACACGATTCATTTCGGGCATATATCGACCCAGAAGCACCAGTTGCACAGACTCGGAAAGCGCCTTACGAACAGCTTCCGCACCTGAGGCAACCGCTATCACGTCCGGCCCCATAGGTTTCAGCATCCGCACTGCCAGGTGCCGGCGTTCTTCATTGGCCTCCGCCACCAAAACACATCCGTGGTATTGCTGGTCGGGCTCCCCGACACTGCCGGGCTGAACCTTCAGGTAACGGGCCAGAACCTGGTAGAAACGCTGCTTGTCGATGGGCTTTGCCAGGTGTTCGTTGCAGCCGGCAAGCCGGTAGTCGGCAATATCCTCTGACATGACATTGGCTGTCAGTGCAATTACTGGCGTATTCACTCCCGCCTCCCGCAACGCAGCGGTGGCATCACGGCCGTTCATGACCGGCATCTGAATGTCCATCAGAATCAAATCAAAAGGCTCTCTGACAGCCACTTCCAAAGCTTCTGCGCCGTTACCCACGTGCACAAGTTCAGCACCGGTGCGCCCTACCAGCAGCGAAACAAGGCGGCGATTTACATCGTTATCTTCCGCACAAAGTATGCGTCCGGAAAGGCGAGGCGCCACAACTACCGGAATACTGCGCCGACGCCGGCTGAGCTCCGACGCGTCCTGCAGGAAATGCACATCATTCAGGGCACCGGTGCGAATCGACAATTCAAACTCACTGCCTTCGCCGTATGTGCTGCTGACCCGGATACTGCCACCCAGCATTTCGGTCAGCCGCCTCGAAATACTCAGGCCAAGCCCTGTACCGCCATACTGCCGGGAAATAGCGGCACTGCCTTGGGCAAAGGGGTCAAACAACCGACCAACCTGCTCCGGCTTCATACCGATTCCCGTATCCACAACCCGAGCAACCAGCAGTTCCTGCTCGCAATCACAACGAATCAAAAGGGAGATCGAGCCTTTTTCTGTAAATTTGAGAGCATTTCCGCACAGATTGATAATAATCTGGCGCAAACGCGTCGGATCCGTCTGGATCTGCTCTGGTAGCGGGAATTCACAGTCTATGTTGAAAGTCAGGCCTTTTTCTCTGGCCCGCGGAGCAAAAAACGCGCGGATTTCATCCAGCAGATCTGGCAGATTCACCGAAACCACATCCAGGTCCAGTTTGTTGGCATCGATTTTGGAGTGATCAAGGATATCGTTTACCAGGTCGAGAAGATGCCGCCCGCTGCGGACAACGGTCTCCGCGCTGCTGCGCTTTTCCTGCTCATCAAGGTCAGGATCCATGAGCGTTTCGCCGTAACCGATTATCGCCGATAGCGGCGTTCGTATCTCATGGCTCATATTGGCAAGGAACTGGCTCTTGGCCTCTGCGGAATTGCGCGCAAGCTCTTTTTCCAGCCGCTCCTGCTCCCGCTCACGCTCGATACGCTGGCGCCGGTGACTTTCCGTAGAATCAACACAGGTTCCTTCCAGGTGCGTGGGCTCGCCATCGGCGTCGTAAGCGGTATGGAGAGAAATAATGGCCCAGCGCTCCTTCCCTTCATTCGTCAGGTATCGAGCCTCCACCCCTTTTACCGTGCCCCGCGCCTCCAGCTGCTCAACCACCAGTTCCCGGAGCTGACTATCGGCAATGCACGCCTCAAGTACATCCGGGTTGTTTTCCAGAAGTTCCTGGCTGTTATCAAACCCCATCAAACGTGCCATAGCCGGGTTGGCCGTAACAAACTGTCGCCCGGGGGACATCTGGAAAACCCCCTCAATGGCGTTATCAAACAATGACTGGTAACGCTGCAGGTTGGATAAAGCCCGCCGGCTCCAGTTCAATGCCTGGCCCTGGACCTGCTTGATCCGGTCAGCCAGAGCAAAGGAAAACAGAATAATCTGTGCAGTGAGGCCGATCTGGGGCGCATAACCAGTGAATGTGTTGAGCGGCAGGTACCCCATAACCGTCAGGGCGTATATACCAAAGCCAATCAGCGCCAGCGTCCAGGCGAAAAAGTAGGAGCGTGCAGCCGGGTTGTAATAGCGCCAGGACAGATAGCTCACCACGATCAGGATAATGCAGAGCAACATTGAACCGATGACAATCCATTCCATGGCAACGTGATAAGGCAGGAACAGTGACAATACAAAGGTAAGAAGTACCGAAGAGATGCATAGCTTTATCACCCGGTCCAGATCCATAGACCGGGCGCGGGTTTCGAGCAATGCCCGAGCCATCAGAAGGCCCCAGAACCAGGTCGTGATGATCTGAAAATGCAGATACTCCTTGCTAAAGATTGCAGGACGGCTATCCAGCAACTGAACGCCGTGTACCTGTTCAGTAGCGATAAACACCGCTGCCGATACCAGGTAGAGCACGTAATAGATATTGCTTCGTTCGCGAACAGATATCGCCACAAACAGGTTATAGGCCAGAATGGCGAGCAGGCTCCCCAGAAGTGCGCCTCGGACCATCTCATCCACGGACACTTTTTCAATGTAGCTGTCCGGGCTCCAGAGACTGACGGGCAAGCGGAACGTGTTGGTATTTATAATGCGCAAGTACACCGAAGTAACACTGCCCGGCTCAAGATGCAGGCGGAACGTGGGGTTGGGCACAGCCAGATCACGCTCTGCCCAGTTGTCTTGATAGCCTGCCGTGCGCTGATCAACCAACTCGCCATCGCGCACCAGATACAGCACCACTTCATCTACCAGTGGCAAAGCCAGCTCCAGAATCCAGTCTGAGCCCGCCTCACCTGTATCCGTACGCAAGTCAAAGCGCGTCCAGTAAGCAGATTCGGTATAGCCGAAATTCAGCACACCGCTTTCATGCCGGGTGAATCGCTCGGGCTCCAGAGCAAGAATATCGGGTAGAAGGTAAAGCTGTCCGGCATCCTCCAGATACGAGATGCAGCCACCTAAATCACGAACGCTCTCCATGCCTTTTTGCAGAAGAATCTGACCATTCCGGCACGGCTCACTGGCGCTCGCAACGGCGGGCGCCAGTGCCGTTACCAGGAGTATCGCGGCAAGCAGCCATTGCACCGCTTGGCCTGAAGCCGATTTGCACCGTTGCTGCAAAATGTGATCTCCGCGAGGGTAGATGCCTGTTTTATGGTTTATTGTCAGCAGTCGGATCGGGGCGGAAAGCCCCGCGGGTATTCACTTTAGTCGTTTACGGACAATTGCGCACCTCAGGGCCTTCTGAAATGAGACATTCCTGCTTTTTCGCTGCCATCTCACTTACACTACTGAACTTGAGCGGTTGCGGACTGGAGGATACCGGTGAATCGGCGTTTAATCCTGCAACCAATGTGGACCTCGCCTTTTCAACATTTGATCTCGAAAATACCGAGCAAGTACCCGACAACCTTGAATACACCCGGTTCCGGGATTTCTACCAGGGCATACAACCCAGCGGTCCCGACGACAGTGCTGACAATCGTGAAACGGCAAACGAGATTCGCGCCCACATTGACAGGTTCATTCAGGCAACCCGTGCCGAAAACAGCAATAGCTATGAAAAAGTGCGCAACCCGCTGGATCTGATCAATCAGGTCATTGCATCCAATCAGGTCACCAACTTCCGGGAAGGCCGGACGTATATCAGCCAACGCATTGCCGCCGGACAGGCCGGCACCTACAACACCCGGGGAAACGGGGCGCTCATCAGATTTACAGATCAGAACGCTGTATTGAGCGACAAGTCGCTCAACGACAAGCTATGGGTTTTCTCGACACTGGACTGGAGATACCTTCCAGTCGGCCCCGAAGGCAGCGATCTGGATGCAAAGGTTTATCGAACCATACAATACGTGAGCCGGAGCGTTGAACCTGAAGCAGCTGAGGCCCAGCCGGAATTGATCAGCCTGCTGGCAGGGAGCCGGTTTGATGCCAACAACTTTGTGACTCTCGGCTACAACAGCCCGGAGTATGCGACTGCGGATTATCTCAGCAGGAACTTCGGCAGTATCGAGCTAAGGCAGGATTTCGTTCAGGACAAAGTCGACACTCTGTTTATCAAGAGTGCAGATAAAACAACACTGGATCTTAACCGATACGACGCCCTCAGCCTGAGCGACTCAAGCCCCGACTGCCTGAGGATCGAGCTGAACTACGCAAATTCAATACTTAGAATATTCTATTCCAATGGGGAACCCACTGTAATTAACACCCCAACCGATGCGGAGCCGGAAAAAACCACCGCTAACCCGGCTCATTGCAGTAACCAGCCAGACAATGATGCAGCTGTCAGCTGGATTGCGACCGGTGCATTCGTGCGTCAATAGACACGGCGTTCATCAAGCCCCCAGTTCTGCAAAAAACCTTTTTTGTGACTGATGATTCGCTCGTAGGCCGAAATCATGACGGCAACATGAGGGGCTTTAGTCAGGCGCAGAATCTCTATACGTCGCTCCAGCCGCTCTACTTCTGTACTGACTTGCTGATGTACGTGGCTTCGGACACTGTCGTGGTGATCGAGCCGGACGTTTCTGGCGGTGGAAGGGTATTCGTACTGGGGGAATCCGGGCTTTTCCATTGTGTCTCTCATCCATTGAGTAACGGCAATTCC
Organism: Marinobacter sp. 1_MG-2023; assembly: GCF_030549045.1. Taxonomy (NCBI): domain Bacteria; kingdom Pseudomonadati; phylum Pseudomonadota; class Gammaproteobacteria; order Pseudomonadales; family Marinobacteraceae; genus Marinobacter; species Marinobacter sp. 1_MG-2023. The sequence continues at coordinate 91,884 of NZ_JAUOST010000005.1, forward strand.
TTTACCAGAATGCAGTTTGCACAACTGTCTGACAAAGCGCAACAAAAATGAATGGAGTTTCACTTTTACGACATAATCGCAGCAAGAACCCGAGACGCAGAGAAACCCTTTGAATCCACTGCTATAGTGCCACTTACTGCTTCATTTCCAGCCACCGGGATTGCTTATGAGCCAGACATCCGTTGCCGATACCCTCAGAGAATACCTCTCCCTGCTTGAGTTACTGGACGATGCCTACTGGGAAGCCGCCAGCATCCAGCATAAGGACATGTTGTACGACATCATCAGTATTTTCAGCCAGGAAGTGTCCGAGATAAACAAGCTCAGCATTCAGGACCACCATTACCCTTATGAGGTGATCACGGAAGGCATTCGCCGTGTTGTGCCCAAACTGGAGCGGCTGGATGAGAGCCGCGAGGAAGTCATTCAGCGCACTCAGACACTGACGGACTTTCGCGACATTCTGTCATCCGTGCTCGGTATTCTGGAAGCGCAACTCAGAACCTTGTAAATAGTTGCTGCCTCAGGCAGCGATCACCGGGCGCTCGCTTTCCGGGCGAAGCGGGAACTCCCGGGCAATGGTATAGACGAACTTCCCGAGTGCAGGTAGGTGGTGCCCGACGATGGGAATCCCGGTATTAAGAAGACTTACGGAGATATCCCGCGCCGCATCTGCCCAACAGAGCTTGTTAATCAGCCCCACATGGCCGAAGGCATAGCGGCTTTGCTGGCCCCACAAACCAACCGGATTGCCGCCCAGCATCATCCCGGCACTGAAACGCATGGGGATCATCATGGTTCGATCAATCTGTAATGAGCCGAATTGCTGGATTGCGCGCCGAACAGTGATCTCACTGCAAATGCGCTTGCCTTTCCAAATACCGCCGTTAAGCATCATCTGGAAGAAGCGCCCCATTTCCTCCGCTGTTCCGCAAAGATTACCCGCCGGGATCACGGCTTCCTGAAAGCGAGGGTCGTTGGTTACCTGCTCCACGGTCGCAATGTCACCGCCAAGCGCACGGTTGACGATCCAGGACACAGGGAAGCGAGGTGTAGGGCCGGTAGCGTAGTTGGTGGCCAGCTCATGAAGGTTCTCCGGCTGAATTCCGTAGGTAAACCATTTCATGCCCATAGGCTGGCGCAGGTGTTTATCGAGATAGTTTTCGATAGAGTCGCCGGTCACCTTTTCCAGCACTCTCTGCAGCACATAGCCACCGGTTATTGCATGGTAGGCAACTTTGGCGCCATTTACCTCAACTGCTCTGGCCTCACAGAGCAGTCGCCAGATCTCGTCCTGATTCCATAGAACATCAATCGGGGTTTCATTCGGAATAGCAGGAATTCCACCCCTGTGTGACAGGATCTGATGCACTGTGATGGTCCGCTTCCCGTTCGTGGCGAACTCCGGACAATAATAGGATACCGGGTCCATCAGGTTAACCAACCCCTGCTCAACCAGCATATGCATCAACAAAGCGGTAACCGCCTTGGACGCCGAGAAGTAGCAGATGGGCGTATCGGTTGTCATCGGTACTTTGGGCACACCAGCAGGATCCTGGGGACCATTGCCACTCGCATGGCCAATCGCACGATGCAGAATCTGCTCGCCCCTGTGGCGCACAGATAACTGGATACCCGGGTGGACACCGGTGCGGTAGAGAGATTCGACGCTTTTCCAGATAGCATCTACGGTGCGGGTATCAACACCAACCGATTCCGGTCTTTCGCCGGCGGCATCGCGGTGCGTAACGGTAGATAGATCTTTGGGGACCTTACAACTATGCAGTGCACGACGGGCTATTGGGTTCATCGGGTATGCCTTGGTATTGGTGACTGTTTTTATTCTGTATACGGGTTGGTTAAGTCTGAAGTTATCATAGACTGGTGAGCATGATAAAAACCAATGGTTTCAGGAGCACTCTATGACGCCTGGTATCAATGCGGCCTGTAAAGCCGGCGTTACCCACAACATCCACGAGTACGACCACGATCCCGCCAGCGCGGGTTACGGCAACGAAGCCGCCGAAAAAATGGGCGTTAACCCGACACGGGTATTTAAAACACTGGTTGTCACCGTTGATGGCAAAACCCTCGCCGTCGGCGTGGTACCGGTTACCGCCATGCTGAGTATGAAGTTGATTGCCAAAGCTGCCGGCGGCAAGAAAGCCAGCATGGCCGATCCACAGGAAGTCCAGCGTCGCACCGGCTATGTGCTCGGGGGCGTAAGTCCATTGGGCCAGAAAAACCGTCTGAAAACGTTCATTGATGCCTCCGCTGAGGCCTTTGAAACCATCTACGTCAGTGCTGGTCGCCGCGGCCTGGAGATCGAGCTTTCACCCGGGGACCTGGCCCAATTGACCGGAGGGCGGTTCGCACAGTTACAACAGGAGTAAGGCATCTCCCACGCAATGGGTTTGCGGTTAATCCGCGGCCAAAAAAAACCCGGAAGGCCACAAGGGGCGTTCCGGGTTTTTATTCACAATTGCAACGCGGATTATTTCACCGAAGCACGGGCCTCTTCCATAATCCGGTTAAGAGTTTCACTCGGCTGCATTACCGCCTTCACCTTATCTGCAGGTGCGTGGTAGTAACCACCGATATCCGCAGGATGACCCTGGATAACACTCAACTCTTCCAGAACCTTGTCCTTGTTCTCTTCCAGTTGTGCCGACAGTTTTGTAAAGAACTCTTTCAGCTCCGGGTCACTATCCTGGTTGGCCAGACCTTCTGCCCAGTAGCGCGCCAGATGGAAATGGCTGCCACGGTTATCCAGCTCACCCGTTACCCGTGACGGCGACTGGTTGTTTTCCAGCAGGCGCTCAGTAGCCTTGTCCAGGGTCTGCCCCAGCAGGCGTGCACGCTGATTTTGGTGCTTTTCACCCAGCTCATCCAGGGACACCGCAATGGCCAGGAACTCGCCCAGCGAATCCCAGCGCAGGTGGTTTTCCTGCAACAATTGCTGTACATGCTTGGGTGCAGAGCCGCCAGCACCAGTTTCGTAAAGACCACCACCGTTCAACAGGGGCACGATAGACAGCATTTTGGCACTGGTACCCAGTTCCAGAATCGGGAACAGGTCGGTGAGGTAGTCACGCAGTACGTTACCGGTTACAGAAATGGTATCCAGGCCACGAATCAGGCGCTCCATGGTCCAGCGAATGGCGCGGACCGGTGACATGATGCGGATATCCAGACCGTCAGTGTCGTGATCCTTCAGGTAGGTGTTTACCTTCTTGATCAGCTGCGCGTCGTGGGCACGTTCATCGTCCAGCCAGAATACAGCGGGCATGCCAGTAGCACGGGCGCGATTGACGGCAAGTTTGACCCAGTCGCGGATCGGCAGGTCTTTGGTCTGGCAAGCGCGCCAGATATCGCCTTCCTCAACATTGTGTTCGGTCAGTACGGTGCCATCTTCGGCAATCACCCGCACAATACCGTCTTCCTTGATTTCGAAGGTCTTGTCGTGAGAGCCGTACTCTTCGGCTTTCTGCGCCATCAGGCCTACGTTTGGCACAGTACCCATAGTGGTTGGATCAAAGGCGCCATGAGTCTTACAGAAGTTGATGATTTCCTGATAGATGGTGGCGTAGGTGGACTCAGGCATAACGGCCTTGGTGTCCTTCAACTTGCCATCACGGGCCCACATCTTACCGGAGTTACGAATCATGGCCGGCATGGAAGCATCAACGATCACGTCACTTGGTACGTGCAGGTTGGTAATCCCTTTAACGGAATCAACCATGGCAATTTCAGGGCGATGCTCGTAGGTCTTGTGCAGCGCTTCCTGAATTTCTTCCTGCTTGGATTCCGGCAACTGCTTGATCTTTTCGGTGACAGACGACAGACCATTGTTCGGGTTTACACCGATTTCTTCAAACAGGTCACCATACTGGTCAAACAGTTCCTTGTAGAAGATCTTCACCGCGTGACCAAACACGATCGGGTGAGAGATTTTCATCATGGTGGCTTTCACGTGCAGGGAGAACATCACGCCAGTTTTTTCGCAATCTTCGATGGCCTCCTCGAAGAATTTGCACAGCGCTTTTTTGCTCATGAACATGCCATCAAGCACTTCGCCTTCAAGCAGAGGTAGCTCAGCCTTAAGTACAGTCTGCTTGCCCGCCTTGTTCTCGAAAACAATGCGAACGTTGGTCGCTTTGTCGAGAGTCAGCGATTGCTCGTTGGAGTAAAAATCGCCACCGCGCATGTGCGCCACGTGGGTACGCGAAGCCGGGCTCCACTCACCCATGGTGTGGGGGTATTTACGGGCAAAGGCTTTGACGGCGGCTGGGGCGCGGCGGTCAGAATTGCCTTCACGCAGAACCGGGTTCACGGCGCTGCCAAGTACTTTGGCGTAGCGGGCAGTAATCTCTTTTTCTTCGTCGGTTTCAGGGTTTTCCTTGTATTCCGGAAGCTTGTAACCCTGGTCGATCAGTTCGTTAATAGCGGCGCGTAGCTGCGGAATAGAAGCAGAGATATTCGGCAGCTTGATGATGTTCGCATCCGGGTCTTTGGTGTAGTCGCCCAGTTCCGAAAGGGCATCCGGAACCCGCTGATTTTCTTCAAGGTAATCCGGGAAGGTTGCCAGGATACGGGCCGCCAGGGAAATATCGCTGGTTTCAAATTCAATACCAGCCGGTTTGGCGTAGGTTTCCAGGATCGGAAGAAGGGAACGTGTCGCGAGAGCTGGTGCCTCGTCGGTCAGTGTATAGACAATCTTTGCTTTGGATGATGTCATTTTCGTCCTCAGGATAATAGGTGGGTTCAGGACGGCCATGGCGAGATCTGCAGCCTTGTGAGCGACTGATCGTTGCTATGACTGATTTGGAACTTTTAATAGGCCTACTAAGATACCATTTTTTTGGGATTTCTGGTTACGATCTTAGTATAAGAACGGAGTAAACACCGTTAATCTTCAGTGACAGAGTGATTAAATGGAGGGAATTTACGAAACTTTCGAACATTTTGCTTCGATGTATAGCGGTGGGGCCTCTGCTCCCCACCGCTCACACAAGCTAAGTCTTCGGTAGCAAGTTTACCTCCGCAAGCCGGTCACGAATCTGGTCCAGAGCTTCCGGGTTGCCCAGAGCATCGCGGTTATCTGCCTTACTGGAGCCATTGACCAGGCGGGCAACGGCCAGCTCCACTTTCTTACCGCTACGGGTATAGGGAATGTCAGGCACCTGCACAATGTGCTTTGGAACATGGCGTGGGCTGGCACCTTTACGGATCCGGACCTTGAGCTGATTCAACAGCTCGTCGGTTAGTTGCTGACCTTCCGCAGGCACAACGAACAACACCACTTCTACGTCGCCTTCGATCTGGCGTCCCACCACAAGGCTGTCTTTGATAGCCGCTTCGGTTTCTACCTGGCGATAAATTTCTGCCGTGCCGATGCGCACCCCGCCGGGGTTGAGTGTGGCATCGGAGCGCCCGTAAATAATTGCGCCGCCGTGCTCGGTAAACTCAATGAAATCTCCATGCGCCCACACGCCCGGAAAGCTCTCGAAATAGGCAGAGCGATAGCGTTCACCGTCGGCGTCATCCCAGAAAGCGACGGGCATGGAGGGCAAAGGTTGGCGGCACACGAGTTCGCCCCGACCCTGCTTCACCGGCTTGCCATCGTCACCATAAGCAACAGCATCAACGCCCAGAAGGCTGCACTGTATCTCGCCCCGGCGCACCGGCAACATGGGTGTGGAACCAACAAAACAGCCGCAGATATCTGTACCACCAGCAATGGAACCAAGCAGTGCTTCAGGGGCTCCATGGCTGTACATCCAGTCATAGTCTTCCGGAAGCAAGGGCGAGCCGGTTGAAAATACGACCCTCAGGCTGCTGAGGTCAAGCGTATGCGCCGGGGACATTTCGGCTTTTCGGCAGCCAGCAATAAACCGGGCGCTGGTGCCGAAGTGGGTGACGTGTTCGGCGGCGACGGTGTCCCACAGAAAGCTGAGACTGGGGTAGCCAGGTGAGCCGTCTACCGTGATCACGGCGGCTCCGGTTAACAAAGCTGACGCCTGCCAGTTCCACATCATCCAACCGCAGGTGGTGAAGTAGAGGAATCGATCTCCGGGACCTATGTCACCGTGCAAGATCAGTTCCTTGGCATGATTCACCAGTAAACCAGCAGTCCCGTGGACAATGCACTTGGGCTTGCCGGTTGTGCCGGACGAATACAGGATATAAACAGGGTGATCCGGATCGACAGGGGTGTACGAGGGTGCCTGGCCCGCGCCGGAAGCAAGCGCTGCGTCCCAGGTGGTAACGAGTTCGCCCGGAATAGCGGCTTCACCCGGAAGCTGCTCAACACTGATAACACACTTGAGCGACTGCAGACCTGCCACCAGTTCAGCAAAATCCTGCTGTCGGGCGAATGTCTTGCCGCCATAGCCATAGCCGTTTACCACGATCAGTGCAGAGGGCTCAATCTGGCCAAACCGGTCAAGAATCGCATTGATACCGAAGTCCGGCGAGGCGGAGCTCCAGATGGCGCCAAGGCTGGTAGCCGCCAGCATGCCTACGATGGCCTCATAGCCATTGGTGACAACACCGGCTACCCGGTCGCCTTTTTCGATGCCCTTACTGCGTAAAAACGCCTCCAGTGCGCCAACGTCGGCTTTCAGTTCACCGTAGGTGCGACGCAGAACAGGGCGCGTCTCACAATAAGCCACGATCGCTTCCTGGTTAGCATGATCACCTTCAGCCAGTCGCAGCAGGTTGGCCGCAAAGTTCAGTTTCATGCCCGGGAACCACTCGGCACCCGGCATGTCCCGCTTGCCCAGCACCTTGGTGGCCGGCGTTTCGCAGATCAGCCCGCAATAATCCCAGACTTTGGTCCAGAAGGTTTCCAGATCATCAACGGACCAGCGGTGCAGCGCGTGATAATCGGCAAAGGGACCATATCCCTGATCTTCCAGCCAAGCTTTGAACCTGCCCATCCGGGCATTGTCCAGCGTGTCCTCCGAGGGAGTCCAGACTACGGGTGATAGTTCAGTAAAGCTCATCCGTCGCTCCTGTTGCTTACTGCATGTGCCAGCCGTGGCTGACAACAATCGATTGGCCTGTAAGGGCAGCCGAGGGGAAGGCAGCAAGGTGCACCGCCATTTCGGAAACATCTTCCAGTGTCGTGAACTTGCCGTCCACTGTGTTCTTCAGCATAACCTTGCTGATCACGTCTTCTTCGGAAAGACCCAGTTCTCTTGCCTGTTCCGGAATCTGCTTGTCTACCAGCGGTGTTCTGACAAAGCCCGGACATATAATATTGCTGCGCACGCTATGTTCTGCACCTTCTTTGGCGACCGCCCGGCATAAACCCAGCATACCGTGTTTCGCAGCCACGTAAGGCGCTTTCAGTGGCGAAGCCTCCAGTGAATGCACAGAACCCATATATAGCATAGTCCCGCCGCCGCCCGCGTACATCTGTTTGAGGGCAGCCCGGGTTACCAGAAAAGCGCCATCAAGATGTACATTCATCACACGGCGCCAGTCTGCATACGCAAGCTTGTGAACCGGATCAATATGCTGAATACCGGCATTGGCCACAGCGATGTCCAGGCCACCCCAGGCATTCACAATTGCAGACACGCCCTCTTCAACGGCCAATTCATCGGTCACATCCATGGCTAGCGCCATCGCCGTACCACCCGCTTTTTCGATGGCATCAACAGCTTCTTGCGCACTTTCCAGCGTGAGATCTGCGACCGCCACTCGGGCACCTTCACGGCCATAATGTTCGGCGATTGCCCGGCCGATGCCACGCCCCGCACCGGTAATCAGTGCAACTCGATTTTCGAGACGCATAGTGTTTGTCTCCCAGTTGTTATTAAAAAATCTGCGGAAAGCCGCCCGTCACGAACCGCCATAAACTTCATTTGGCAGCCAGGTTGCCAGCGGGGCAAACCAGAACACCAGAGCCAGGGCCAGCAACTGCAAGGCAATGAACGGCAACACACCCAGATAGATATGCCGGGTGGTAATACCCGGCGGGCATACACCTTTGATGTAGAAAAGTGAAAAACCGACCGGTGGTGTCAGGAAAGACGTCTGTAGGCACATGGCAAACATGATGGCGAACCACACCGGCTCCACACCCAGCTTGAACAGCACAGGTGCCACTAACGGCAATACGATAAGCGTGATCTCTACCCAGTCCAGGAAGAATCCGAGCAGAAAGGTAATGAACAGAACGGTCAGCAGCACACCCGTGGTACCGAACGGCAAACCAGTGATCGCGCCTTCAATAACCTCATCACCACCAAGCCCGCGCAGCACCGAAGCAAAGACCGTAGCACCAATAAAGATGCCGAAGATAAATGCGGAGGTACGGCTGGTCTGGTAGAGCGACTCTTTCAGGGTTTCCATATCCAGTCGCTTGCTGACAAATGCCATGATCAAAGCACCGCCAGCGCCAACGGCGGAGGCTTCCGTGGTTGTGGCGATACCGAAAAAGATCGAACCAAGTACAGAAATGATCAACGCCATCGGTGGCAACACCGCCAGAATAACGCCCAGCCAGGCGCGGGCGTCAAGGCGCTCACGGTTTTGCGGTGCGGGCGCCAGATCTTTCTTTATGTATGAGGCGATGATGATGTAAAGAATGTAGAGCATCGCGAGCATGACACCGGGGATCAGCGCACCCATGAACAACTTGCCCACGGAGGCGTCCGGGGTACCAAGCCGATCAGCCATCAACACCAGCATGATGCTTGGCGGTACCAGAATCCCCAACGTTCCGACGGAGCAGGCTGTTCCCACCGCCAGTGACTTGTTGTAGTTGGCCTGCATCATGGGCCCCAGGGACAGCATGCCCAGCAATACAACAGACGCTCCAACAATACCGGTGGAAGCTGCAAGCAACACGCCTACAAGCACTACGGTAATCGCATAACCACCGCGCAACCCGCCTAGTACCCGCACCAGGCTGTGCATCAGTTTTTCGGCGATTCCGGAACGGTCGAGCATGATGCCCATGAAAATAAACATGGGTAGCGCTACCATCAGCTCATTGGCAACAATGCCGTATATCCTGGCGTCCAGAACGCCAATAGTGCCCTGCCAGGTAAACCACAGGGGAGAATCCAGATACTCGACCATAACGTGGCCGATAATACCGAATACAAGACCAATACCCGCCAGTGACCAGGCAACCGGGAAGCCCAGCAGCAAGAGCACCATAAAGCTGGCGAACATGGCGATAACAAGAATCGCTTCTACACCCATGACGATAGCCTCGCGGTTCAGGGATTTGGATGGCCGACAGAGCGCCGGTCATCGTAGGGAGGCACAACGGCCCTGGGAAAACGGAACAAAAAGGTGGTGCATCGCGAGGCACGGGACACCAGGGCAATCATCACAAACGCCAGACCGAGTGGAAGCATACTTTTGAAAATAAACCGGTAAGGCAGACCACTGGGCGCTTGAGAGTGTTCCATGTAAGTCCAGGCCGTCCAGGCGTATGGCACCATTGAGTTGATCATCAATGCGATAATCGGCAGCGCCAGTAGCAAAATCCCCAGCAGTTCAATAATGGCTTGAGTTTTTGGGCTGAATTTTTCTCTCAACACATCAACACGTACATGGTCATCACGTACTACCGCGTACCCCAGCGTCAGTAGGGTCGCCGTTCCAAACAGGTGCCAGGATAATTCTTCAAGAGCGATGGAGCCTTGAGACATCACATAGCGCGAGAAAACGTTGATCAGAATAACAACCAACACTCCGATCCATAACCAGGAGGCAAGGCGGCCAACGGCAACGACCATTCGGTCAAGCTGCCAGGACAACGCATTGGTCGGTAGCGTATCAGTGTCGGATGCCGGGGCCTGATTATCCCCGGAGACATTGGTATCAGTCACAAAAACCTCGGATTATCCGGATGCAGGGCAGGAGGCGGGTAACGATTATCCGTTACCCGCAGTGAACATCATCCGTTGATCAGTCGGACTGGTAGAAATCCCGCGGCAAGTAGCCATTGGAGTGCCAGATGGAGTGGTGTTCCATGAAGTCGCGCTGGCTGGTCAGCACGCGATTGAACATTTCGTCCTCTGCAGCGATCTCGTCCAATACCTCGTTGGTGATTTTCTGCAGTTCGCGCAACACAGGCTCGGGGAGAGTCTGGGCGTTTACGCCTTCATTTTCGTAGTCACGAAGCGCTGTTGGCTGTGCCCACTCGCTCTCTGCAAAGCCCTTGAGCGTGGCAGATTCGCAGCCCATCTCAATGAGTGCGCGGCTCTGAGGCTCAAGTCCATCCCACACATCCTTGTTAACCAGCAGGTGTGACGTGGTCAGAGTCTGGTGCCAGCCAGGCATGATGTAGTTCTTGATGATCTGGTCCAGGCCCAGCATTTTGTCGATGGCAGGCTGCGAGAACTCGGTTGCATCAATAGTCTTACGCTCCAGCGCCTGATAAATCTCGCCACCGGGCACCATGGTTACCGAGGCACCAAGCTTTTCCAGTACCTTGCCGCCAATTCCCGCAAAACGGATCTTCAGGCCGTCGAAGTCTTCTACACCTTCAATCGGCTCTGCGAACCAGCCAGCACCTTCAGGCCCAATGATGCTGCACAGCATGGGGTGAATGTTACGCTTGGCGTAGATCTCTTCCAGCAGAGCACGGCCATCGCCCTGATAATACCAGGCCAGATAAGCTGGCGGCTCCATGTTGAATGGGGCGCCTGAATACAGCGGCAGAGCCGGAATAGTGCCCTGATCGTAGCCTACCCAGGTATAACCCGCCGGGTACTTGCCACTGCCAACAGCATCCATAATTTCAAACGGAGGTACCAGTTCATTGGGCTCGTAATAGCGCAACTGAACATCGCCACCTGAAATTGTTTTGAGATTCTCAGTCAAATGTTTAACCGGCGTTGTCAGGCCCACAAGGTGAGAAGGAAACGCCAGGGGCACCTGCCAACGGATTTTTTCAGCTGCCAAAGCATCGCTGCTGATCATGGCACCTGTCATAAGGGTTGCGGCAGTAATGCCCAGAGTCAAACCGGAAAGCTTTTGCTTGATAGACATGAAGATGATCCTTCTTGTTGTTGTATATGGCCCGGAGCTCTTTGGCCCGGTAGGCCTGGTCTGAAATCCAGCCAGAAAACACAGAAAACGCAACCGACAGTTATAAACCGGGGGTCCTACGTTTAGCGTCAGGATTATTTTCTGTGTTGTTCTGACGTCCTGCGCACTAGAATTAGCAGAGACTATGCCAATGCCAATTTTTACTTTTATATCAATAAGTTGAAAAAACAAAGGAAACGGTAGGTCACCGAAGTGTCCGAGGTGCCGGACAATATAATGCTATAGTCGTAAGTACTTGTACAGATATCAGGACACCTGTCCTGATATCAGGACATCTTGGCCAGTTTCTCGTACAGCACCGAGCGAGAAATACCCAATAGCCGGGCGGCTTTGGTTCGATTACCTCTGGTAGCAACCAGCGCTTCTTCCACCGCCTGCGCCTCTGCCTCTGCCAATATTTCCGACAAGGGCCTGACGGGCCGCGATGCCGTTTTCGGAAGCGGGCGCGCGCCAAAGCGTGGCAGTACTTTGAACATGGCGTCGGCATCCAGCACGCCACCTTCCTCACTCATGGTCAGAGCTCTCTCCAACACATTGCGCAACTCGCGGATATTCCCCGGCCAGTCGTAGCTTGCGAGCGCCGCGACACCTGCATCCGATATCTCTGCACGCATATCCAGACCCTCACTGATTTCCCAGAGCAGGGTCTCGCACAGCAGGCCGAGGTCAGCAAGCCGGTCTCTCAAAGGCGGTATGGGGATTTCCAGCACATTGAGCCGGTAATACAGATCTGAGCGGAAGCTGCCATCGGCAATCATAGCCTCGAGGTTACGACTGGTTGCCGCAATGACCCGGACATCGACCGATGCAACCTTGTTGGAACCCAGAGGCTCGACCTCCCCCTCCTGGAGAGCCCGCAACAGTTTGGCCTGCAGCGGCAAAGGCATATCGCCGACTTCATCGAGGAACAGAGTTCCGCCGTTGGCAAGCTGGAACTTTCCTTCCCGTAACTTCCGGTCTGCACCTGTGTAGGCACCTGGCGCCACACCGAAAAACTCGGCCTCCAGCAAGTTATCTGGAATGGCGGCCACATTCACACCCACGAACGGTTTTTCCGCGCGGCTCGAAACAGTATGGATCGCTTGTGCCAGCACTTCCTTTCCCGTCCCAGTCTCTCCCAGCAACAGTACCGCCATCTCACGACCGGCAGCCAGGCGTGCACGACGCTTGACCTCAAGAGCTCCCGGGCTGGCACCAACAAAATCGCCGAGGCTGTATCGTGTGCTCCTCGCTTTTTTTGCCAGCGCCTTGCGCGCAGCAGCAAGATCCTGATGCAAACGACGGTACTTGCTCACCAAGGGAGTAAGTGGTTGCAGATCATCATAGAGCACGAATGCCACCGCACCCTCAATTTCACCGGTTTCGTCATAGAAGGGTAATCGGGTAACCACCAACTGCTGTTGCTGATGCTCCATGATATCGAGTAGAAGTGGTTTGCCGGTCTCCACAACCTCGGGCATACGGGTTTCCGGAATAACCTGGCGCACCGGCCGGCCAATAGCGCTGGCCTGGCTTTTCAGGCCCAACAACTGCGAATAGCTGCTGTTCATCCAGGTAATGCGCGCCTCGCGATCAACCGCAATGGCACCGGCACTGGCTTCCTCGAACATCGGGAAGAGTGCTTCGATAAGGTCTCGGGTCAACCCGCTTTTATTTTTCTCACCGAACAACTGTGTCATGTAACGCGTACCGCCGGGGTCAATATCAATCATTATGAAGGCCCTGACACCCGGCAATGCCGGGTGTTCCGTCGGAAGTATATGGCCCCCTCCGTAAAGTGAGCAAATGAGAGGGGGAATGCGATGCTTGGATAGCCATCAATCGGGGATGCGCAACTCGTCACTTTCCAGGCTGATCAGATCGCCTGCTGGCGGGTTCATTGCAATCTCGGGCAGGTTTACCTCGGCCAGATCTGAAGCAGGGTTTCCCCTTGGCACGGCGCGGACCACCTGGCTTGGCGGCAGCGGCGTGTCGGCAGTCAGGCGCTTCCACACCAGATCCAGAGCCTGGAAATAGTAGTGATGCAGAGGGATATAACGCTCAGTAATACCCGCCAGACCGTTTAACGCGTCCAGGTGATGGGCGTTGAGTACTTCGTAATAACGAAGCTCGCTGTTATCACCTTCCACCCGCTGGTTAAGCCCGTAATAGGGCCGGGAAGCGTGATTGATCGGCAGAATTGCATCCGCACGGCCAGTCACAAACACCGCCGGCTTACCCTGCAGGTCGCCGGTGGCACGGATTTCGTCGATACCCTCGGCAATCGCTGTGGCGAGAGCTGCATCATCACCTGACAACGGATTGCCAGTGACGGCATCATGGCCCAACGCGAGGCTGTGCAAGCACAACAAGGCATCGAGACCATAGTCGGCTGTACTGCTACTGGGCGAAACGCTGGCAGGCATGGCCGTAGGCTGGCCTTCAGCATTGTCATAAACCATAACAACACCGGCGGTCGGCGGAATGCCGTTACTTATTGAAAATGCAGCGGCTTCGGCGGCGGCCGCAAACGGCGTGACTGCGCCCGCACCATCCACCGCAGCCATACTGAGGCCACAGACACGGTCTTCGACGCCAGCGCGACCATAAGCATTGGCGTAAGTCATGGAGATACTCTGGGCAACATTGGAAGCGAAGTGCACAGGCGCCAACAGATTCTGCTCGGGCTGAATGCCGAAGTCCTCGTTCAGAATACGCTGTGCCTCGGTAGCGTAATCGTCCAGAGTTGCGCTGGCTGCACCGTTGAGCAGGCCTTTATTTGCCAGGGAGTTGCAGATATTCTCGCGCACCGCCGGTGTGTTGAGGAAGTTCAGTGGTGCGTCATCGCGAATCGCTGGCGCTTGGTTCGCACAGCCCTGATAAACCGCCAGCGCTGTGGTGTATTCAAACAGGCTTCTGCTGTGATCCACTATTGCGGCAGAGCTTCCCTGATTGATAGTAAAGCTGGCATCCACAACCGGGTTTAAATTCGGCTCCGAGACCGCAACGCCATCAATCAATCCCTGAGCGTCCTGTTCGGCCGCACGAACCGATGAGCCACCACCATTGGAAACACTGGAAGCGATGACCAGCGTATTTGCGGGCGTAATCGCATTGGCTTCGTCGTCGGTGCCAAACTGCTCGTTGAGCGCCCAGAACCCAAACTCGATAGACTGCAGAACATGGCGTCCCCAGTCAGCTTCCGGGTTAACTTTCGAGTGGGCGTGTTTCCAAGCAAGCCGGTCCGGCCAGTCAGCAGTAAAATCACTGCGCTCTGTATCGCTGAGGTCAGCCCGGAACTGCACGTCTTCGTCTGCGCCGGTCAACGTGCCGTCGATACGTTGGGTAGTGTTGGTTTCCAGGTTGTGCGCACCCGTCCCGCTACCTTTGTCGGTATAGACCACGGCACAGCCCTTTTTCAGTCCCCATTCTCCGGCCGTTCCTATAGCACCATAAATTCCCCGGGATCCGGAGGAGGGCGCGGTGATCATGCAGGGGCTTTGCGTATCGAAGCTATCCGGTATCTGGGCCATAACCGTAACGGGGACATCACTGCCCGGGACCGTCATGAAGGCAATATACTCCTGCCCGGGTACCAGCCCTTCGGTGCTATTGCCCACGCCGGGGCCAAAGAAAACCCCATAGCCGCCACCCGGCGACGTATCCACTAACGCCCGATAATTATTGTAGATCGCAAGCTGGCGCAGCTCGCCAGGAGTGGGGTTGAGAGGGTCGGCGAAGGCCGGTGGAGTGGCGCTGCCCAGGCCTGTAGCGCCCAGACCGGCAGTGAGCAGGTCATCCGTAATACCATCATAAGCGGTGCGCTGGATATCACCCTGGATAAACCCGGGTACCTGATTTACCTCTGGCGTTTTGTCGTTATCGCTGTCGTTGCAGGCACTCAAACCAAAGCCTGTAGCGCCGATCAGCGTACAGATCATGAGACGTTTCATGGTCGTTCCTTATTTGTTGTTGTTAAGAACGGGTCGGGACCACGACCCGAAAGGAACCCTATGCGCCTCCTGTGCCATAATTCTATCTTTATGTTTTTACTGATTATTTTAATGAATTCTTTAGACTGAACTGCGTATTCGTCCAGATTTCCGGACAAGTTCACGGGGCCAGGCGTTCGAATTTGCATCGAAACCGCCCGCTACGGGGCCACTAACGGGAATTGTCCTGAAAACCGGACACCGTCGTGATTGTCGGACAGCCAATTAAGGCAAGCGGGTTTCTGGAGTGACACAGCGCCACGCGCTGACATCATAACGAGCAGAAAATTATCCTATCCGGATAAAAGGCAACAGGCTCAGGCCGGTAATCGCCAGTATGGCCAGGCAGGCTGCCAGGGTGCGTACCGGTTTATTCCGGAACATATGCCAGATTCCACCAGATTCCCCACTTGAACGCCGCACCTCGTAAGCCTCACGCTGGCTTTCCATGCGCTTGCGCTGATAATCCTGCAACAAGACTCTGGCTCTGTTTGCTTCCTCGTTATCATGCACCCAGAAACCACCCATGCTGATACCCCAGCGACTTGGCGGCGTCTCATAGAAACGTACCTCGTGAGCATCAAACAAGGCCCGTATTTCTTCGGCTTCGTCATCAGGCACATGGCGCAGATTCATCAGGTGGTGGGGCATGAGGGCTCGTTGTCTGGTATCGGACAGGGTAATACCGATATCCTACCATCAAAGACCAACAGACCGAATTCACAACCGGAAGCGTTCATGACAGATCACCCCCTCCACCTGCTGCTGGATTTTGATGCCTGCGCCCAGAGAGATAACGGCCAGGCCCCGGCATTTTTACACCGGAGGGACCGTAAATTTGCACTGACCTGCGAACAACAAGATGTCACGCCGGACCCTGAACGCTGGTTAGCCCACATGAACCGCCTTAGCGGCCCGGGCGCAGGAATATCGTCCGCTGAGCAGACTTTGCGCTTTTGGCGCCGGATCAACAGCGGATTTATGCTAGCGGGTACAATGTTCGGGTTACTGACCATGCTTGGCCTGCTGTTCTATGACGGCGGACAGCGCATCAACATTACCATTTTCCTTGCCTTTGTAGCCTTCCAGTTGTTACTTGCACTGCTCACTACTGTGCAATCTCTGGTTGGCTGGCAACCATGGCGCGGCCTGCTCCAACGCTTCCGGAAGAGGCCGGAACCAGCAATCGCCATACGACTCCAACCGACTCTGATGGCAAGGGCCGCACAACTGGGCGGGCTGTGTTTTACCGTGGCAGGCCTGGTGACCTTACTTGCCATGGTGGTGCTTCAGGATCTTGCCTTTGGCTGGAGTACGACTCTCGAGACCGACGCAAGCAGCTATCACCGCATGGTGTCTGCAGTCGCAGCACCCTGGGCCTGGCTATGGCCGGCCGCCGCTCCCGACCTTGCACTCGTGGAAGCCACTCGTTTTTTTCGCGCCACTGCGGCGAACAGCGGCATCAACCCGGTACGCTGGGGCCAGTGGTGGCCGTTCATCGCCATGGTCTGGACAACCTGGGCGCTGCTGCCCCGGCTCGTTCTGTTCTTGCTGGCAAACATGCTGATCCGGCGTAAAGCCCGGCAGGTTCTGGCCAGCCACCCGGCGTTACGTGCATTAATGTATCGTATGGAAACACCGACGCTTGATACCGGAAACGAACATAATGATGCTTCGGACCTGCCGGACACCGAAACCCGTCTGAGCCTGCAACCCTTACCGGATTCCGATATTGTTTTGTGCTGGGCGGGCGCCGGTGAACCGGAGCTCCCGGATACCTTGACCACAGGCAAAAGCCTGATTGCCAGAGCAGGCGGTAGAATGACCCTGGAAGAAGACCGGCAGTCACTGACGCAAATTGCCAGCTATCTGGCACAGGGGCCACGCCTGCCCGTTCTTTTGATTACCCGCAGTTGGGAGCCGCCAACGGGCGAGCTGGATGATTTTCTTGCCAGCGCCAGAGATCTTTGGCCAAAGGGCACCAGGGTTACCCTGGTGCCGCTGGCTCCCCGCATGGAGCAGGAACCAGATCCGCATCAGACTCAGCAATGGCTGAGATTTTCCGAACGCGCAGGGCCGGAATTTATAACGGTCAGCCTTATGCCGGCTTCCGGAATCGTTCCCGATACGGAAGGGGGAATTATTGAATGACGAGCGCACCCATCTTTGCTGTCGTAGGTCATCCGAACAAGGGCAAATCCAGTGTAGTGGCAACGCTCTCGCAGAACGATGCCATCGCCATTGCATTGGAGCCAGGCACGACCCGCACGCGACAGTCATACCCCCTCAGCGTGGACGGAAAGATCCTCTACACACTGGTAGACACTCCCGGATTTCAGCGGCCCAGGCGGGTTCTGGAATGGCTGGAAGCCCATAGCGTATCGGCATCTGATCACAGCGAAACCGTGCGTGCGTTTGTTCTGCAACATCAGGGCGACGGCCGTTTTACTGACGAGTGCGAACTGCTGACCCCGTTAATTGAAGGGGCCGGTATTATTTATGTAGTGGACGGCTCCGCGCCCTACAGTGCCCAGCATGAAGCCGAGATGACGATTTTACGCTGGACGGGGCAGCCCAGCCTCGCCCTGATCAACAGCATCGGATCCGACGATTACAGCGACACCTGGCAGTCCGCACTGGGGCAGTTTTTTCAGGTTGTACGCAAATTCGATGCCGTTCGCGCCCCTTTCGAGCAACATCTCAGCCTTTTGCGTGCCTTTGGCCAACTTGAGCCGGGCTGGGAGAAATCTCTGGATCAAGCAACACATCATTTGTTGGCCCAGCGTGAGCAACGCCGACACCTGGCGGCTGGCATCATTGCGAAAGCCTTGAAGGATATGATGTCATTCCAGGAAAAGCGCACACTAACGCTGGACCAGGTCGCCGGTACCAGTGACAGCACCCTTGCGGACCAGCTCCGGCAACGCTGGTATCAACATCAGCGCCAGCGGGAACAATCCCTGCGGATCGAAATCGAACACCTGTATCAACATCAAACCATCCGCCGACAGGAAGCCGAGCTGGAATGGCACAGCGACCATGATCTGTTCTCGGAAGACAGTCGCGAACACTGGGCCGTCAGCAAGCGCTATCTCGCCACCGCTGGCTTCGGGGCGGGCGCAGTCAGCGGTGCCGGCCTGGACGCAATCACCCTGGGTTCCTCACTGGGAGCCGGCGCTCTGGTAGGGGGCCTGCTAGGCGCTGCCGGAAGTTATTTTTACGGAGGGAAGCTAACGCTCCCGGTCCTGAATATCGGCCTGCTCCAGAACGGCCTGAAAACAGCCACGTTCGGGCCAGTGCAAGACAGCCAGTTCGGCTATGTCGTGCTGGGGAGGGCTGTCGACCACTGGTGGCATATAAGCCATCGCAACCACGCCGGCAGAGAGTTACTCGACCTCGAACCAGCAGATCATCACTGGCTCGAGCGCCTTGACAAAAAGAGCCGCCAGACCATTCAGCGAACCCTTGATAAGTGTCGCAAACAGCAACTTCTGGACGAAGGTCAAAAGCAGAAATTTCAGGCTGCCATAGAACAATGCATGGAGGTTTACGACAACTGGCGGTTGAACCGGACCTGAAAGGAATGTTTATACTGTAAGGCTATTCCAGCAAAAAACGAGGAATGCTCATGAAGATTGTACGGGTTAAAGACATCATTGGTACCGAGCGCGAAGTGCATGGGCCAGGCTGGACCAGCCGCCGCATGCTGCTAAAGAAAGACGGCATGGGCTTCTCGTTCCACGAGACAATCATCCCGGCAGGTGCAGAGCTGAACCTCTGGTACAAGCATCACCTGGAAGCGGTTTATTGCGTAGCTGGAAACGGCACGATCACCGACAAAGCCACTGGCGAGACCCACGAAATTTCCGACGGCACGCTGTATGCTCTCGACAAACATGATCAGCATACCCTCCGCGGTGGTACCGAAGACATGCGTCTGATCTGCTCGTTCAACCCGCCTGTTACCGGGCAGGAAGTACACGACGAAGACGGTGCGTATCTGCCGGATACCAGCGAAGACTGATCATTCTTGTCTATTGCTGAACACCCCGCAGCACCAGTAACGCCATCGCCAGCAAGCCTGCTGCCGGTGGCGGTTTTACTTTGGCTCGCCGGGGTTTACTTGCGCATCCCGATACTGATTGCGCCACCGCTGGCGCCGTTTATCGGTGATGAACTGGCACTCTCCCAGACCCTCACCGGCGCGCTGACCACGCTGCCCATCCTGATGCTTGCCATAGGCGCCATGCCCGGCTCCCTGTCGATATCACGCATAGGTCCCCGGAATACACTCGCCCTTGCAATATTAGTCATGGTCATCGGCTCCGCCGGCCGCGGCCTGGCGCCAGACACCACCACATTACTGCTCACCAGCGCCGTTATGGGCATTGGCATTGCTATGATGCAGCCCGCATTACCTGCACTGCTGCCACGATGGCTGGAGCCAAAACACCTGGCGGTCGGGTCTGCCATCTACATGAACGGCATGCTGATGGGCGAATTCATCGGCGCCGGCATCACCCTGCCTGTAATCATGCCGCTGCTGGAAAACAGCTGGCGCGCCACCATGCTGGCCTGGTCATTACCCGCATTGTTGGTCGCCGCAGCATTGTTCCTGCCCAAGCGTGACCTGGCGCGGCCCATCCGAAAAGTTGCCTGGCTACCGGATTGGAAAAACCCGCTTACTCTGAAACTTGGCCTGCTACTTGGCGTATCCGGCTCCCTGTTCTTCGGCGTAAATTCCTATATGGGCGCGTTACTGGAGCAAAGAGGCGAGTTTGATAACCTTACCGAAGCCCTGTTCTGGTACAACTTTGCTCAGGTGATTGCGTCACTGTTGATGCTGAAAATGGCCCGCTATTGGGTAGGCAGAAAGGCACCACTAATCACCGTGCTGATGCTCAGCCTGCTGGGCACGATAGGAATGCTGTTATTTAGCGGATGGTGGGCAATCGCCAGCGCGACAGTCATGAGTCTCACCGCTGGCATAATGCTGATCATGTTGGTGGCATTGCCGCCGCTACTGGTGCCAGCCAACGAAACCGGTCGGCTATCCGCCGGCAACTTTCTGGTGGGCTATACTCTGGCGTTCACCGTGCCCATGCTGGGGGGTCTGGTATCAGACTGGACTGGCGACGTAACACACGCCATAGCGGTAATGATTGCCTACGGCGTACTTGCCTTTCCTATAGCGGTCAAACTTAACCTTCAACGTCAATAAAGCCCTGCCTAAGATCGATGGTGCAGGGCTGGGGTGCGGGGGTGTCTTTTCCTCTGGGAAAAACAACTCGCTGCGCTCAGACATTTTTTCCCGGCGGAAAAGACACCCCCACACCCCGGCCTTCGAACTTTAGATATAGTAGTCCTTTAACGGCGGGAATCCGTTGAACTCCACGGCGCTGTATGTTGTTGTGTAAGCCCCCGTGGACAGCCAGTACATTCGGTCACCGATAGCCAAATTCAACGGCAGCGGGTATTTGTGATGCTCGTACATTATGTCGGCGCTATCGCAGGTAGGTCCCGCAACCACGCAATCCTCACCTTCACCTTTTTTGTCCGTCCAGATGGGGAATTTAATCGCTTCATCCAGCGTTTCAATCAGCCCATTGAACTTGCCCACATCAGTAAATACCCAACGGTGCAAAGCCGTACGGGACTTACGGGCGATCAAAACCACTTCGCTCACCAGAACACCCGCGTTGGAAATCAGCGACCGGCCTGGCTCGATAATGATCTCAGGCAGATCATCGCCAAAGTCTTCCTTCAGGAACCGCGTGATCTCAGACGCATACACACCCAACTCATTGGTCCGGTTGATGTAATTAGCTGGAAAACCACCACCCATATTGATCATCTTCAACTCGATACCGTCTTCTTCTTTCAGACGTTCGAAAATGACCTTCACCTTATTCAGAGCCGAGTCCCAGGCACCGATTTCGCGCTGCTGGGAGCCCACGTGGAATGACACACCGTAGGGCACCAGGCCCAGATCACGAGCGAGAATCAGCAGATCCATGGCCATATCAATCTCGCAGCCAAATTTGCGCGAAAGCGGCCAATCTGCCGTTTGCGTGCCATCAGTCAGAATGCGCACGTACACCCTTGAACCGGGAGCCGCCTTGGCAATGTTACGCAAATCTGCCTCGGAGTCCGTGGCAAACATACGCACACCCTTTTCATAGAAAGTGCGAATATCCTGCGCCTTCTTGATGGTGTTGCCATAGCTGATCCGGTCGCCGGTCACGCCCAGCCCCATCACCTTTTCCAACTCATACACCGACGCAATATCAAAACTCGCACCCTTGTCCCGCAGCATGGTCAGAACCTGGGGAGCCGGATTGGCCTTCACCGCGTAATAGACATTGGCATAGGGGAAACCTTCCACCAACTCATCGTACTGCCGATCGATAGTGGCGGTATCAATCACCACAAACGGTGTCTCTTTGGTATCTGCAAACGCTTTGATCCGGTTAAAGGTCTCGGCGGTGTAGTAATCTGCGATGTTAACGTTGGCTGACTCGGTCATTGATGGTGTGTCCCTCCTGAGGGAATACAGCTTGGGCGCCGGCGCCAGAAAGGCCCCGACAATAATCGCGATAATCGGGCTTTTCTCCCCCCTCAGATATGAGCATATCTACCCATTTCCCAGACTTTGATGAGAAACCTCCAATGGCCGACCGGAAGCGGGCTGGGAAGACTTTTGCGCCGGGAAAAAATGTCTGAGCGAAGCGAGTTGTTTTTCCCAGAGCAAAAGTCTTCCCGGCCTACTGCCCACTCCCACAATGGGCCTTAGCGAACCCCAACCAAACCCTCTATAATTCCCCATCACAAAACGACAATCACAGGATCCCCCAATGGCGCGACTCATCACAGCAGCACTGATTACCCTGCTGTTACTCGCCGGCTGTGCCGAAAACACCACGCCGCCCACCTTCAAACAGGCGCTGCCCACAGCAACCCAACAGCCGGTCAGCTTCAACGAAGACGTGCGCCCCATAGTCGAAGCCAAATGCCTCGCCTGCCACAGCTGCTTTGATGCGCCCTGCCAGCTGAAAATGGAATACTCCGACGGCCTGATTCGCGGCGCTCACAAAGACTCCGTATATAACGGCGCCCGTCTGGACGCTCAAGCACCCACACGCCTGGGTATCGACGCCCAGACAGAACAGCAGTGGCGAGACAAGGGCTTCTACTCCGTACTCGCCCGTGGTGACCAGACCCGCAGCCTTTTCGAAAACATGATCCGCCTGGGCAAAGAATATGAATTTGCACCCAACAGCAAACTGCCCGAAGACATAGAGCTCGGGCTGTCACGCGCCAATCAATGTGTCAGCAATGCCGACTTCTCAGACTACGCCAGTGACCACCCCTATGAGGGTATGCCTTTAGCCGTTACCGGCCTGACTGACGACGAATATGCCACGCTAACTGGCTGGCTCAACCAGGGCGGCGCTATCAGCCCGTTAGTGACCCGGGTTAACGAAGCCGAGCGAAATCACATCCAGCGCTGGGAGACCTGGCTCAACGACGGCAGCCTACGACAGCAACTGGTCAGTCGCTGGGTCTATGAACACCTTTATCTTGCACACTTGTACTTCGAAGACGAGGGTGCAGAAACCCGTTTCTTTGAGGTTGTACGCTCCCGCACAGCGCCGGGCACACCCATCGACATGATTGCAACCCGCCGCCCCAACGATGACCCGAAATCTCAGGTGTATTACCGCCTGCGCCCGGTCGCCGGCAGCATCGTACACAAACGTCATATCACCTTTGCTTTTGGCGAAGAAAAGTTTGAGCGTACCCGGGAATTGTTCGAAGCAGGTGACTGGCAGGTGGAAACCGTGCCCGACTACAGCCGGGAAAGCCGCGCCAACCCCTTCGCCACGTTTGCCGATATTCCGGCAAAGGCCCGTTACCAGTTCATGCTGGATAACGCAGAGTACTTTACCCGCACATTCATTCGCGGGCCGGTTTGCCGTGGTCAGATTGCCACCGATGTGATCCGTGACCATTTCTGGGTGACTTACCATGACCCGGAGAATGATCTTTACATAACCAATGCGGAGTACCGCGACAAAGTAACACCACTACTGGCACTGCCCGGGCAAGACAACGCACTGCTGGATCTGGGCGAGAACTGGAGCGAATATAAAGGCAAGCGCAACCGCTACCATGAACTGCGAAACAGCGCCTACCGTGAGGCCTACCCTAAAGGAGCCTCACTCGACTACATCTGGGATGGCGACGGTGACAATACGAACGCCTTGCTGACTGTTTTCCGCCATCACGACAATGCCTCTGTCCAGCGTGGGCTGATCGGGCAGGTACCACTTACCAGCTGGTGGATGGATTACCCTCTGTTTGAGCGCACCTACTACGAACTCGTGGTGAATTTCGATGTATTTGGCAATGTGGCTCATCAGGCCCAGACGCGCCTCTATTTCGATCTGATCCGCAATGGTGGTGAGCAGGACTATTTGCGCCTTGTGCCACCTGGGGAGCGCAATCGGGTTTTGCGCAATTGGTACCAGGGTGCTGGTGAGCTGAAACTCGATTACAGCTATGCCAGCATGGACGAAACCGCCCCCTCCCAGGTGCGGTATGCAACGTCTGCTTTCAACGAAGAGCTGGGAGCGCGCCTGCTACTTAACTTCAGTGAATTGAACGCAGAGTCGGATGACCCGATAAACCGTTGCGGGGGCAGTGATTGTGGCCGTGAAGACGAACCGGAATGGGTCCGTAATGCAGATACGATGCTGTCAGAGCTGGCCGCAACCCGAGCCGAATTCCTGCCAGCTATCACCTATCTGCCCGACGTTACTTTCATTCGGGTCTATAACGAGGAAGGCGAGCGCACGGTGTACACCGTCATTCGCGACCGAGCCCACAGCAACGTCGCCTTTCTGCTGGGAGAGGACCTACGTTACCAGCCGGAGAACGATAAACTGACCATCTACCCGGGCATCATCGGCAGTTACCCGAACTTTATGTTCGACATTCCGGCATCACAACTGGGGCTGTTCAAAGACCGGATGAAAGGCCTGAAAGCCGAGGAGCCGAAAAGCTTCGAAGCCCTGGTTGGCGTCTGGGGTGTGCGCCGCACTCACAGACAGTTCTGGGAGATTCTTCACGATATCACTGCCTGGCAGTTAGAGCATCAGCCCTTGCAGGCGGGCATTTTCGATATCAACCGCTACAAGAATCTGTAGCCGGGGCGAAGCGACTGCAGTCCCCTGACACTCATACCGCTATTAGTGGTTGAAGTGGCTCGGGAGCATTGGAGCCACCTGGGTCCCGAGGTTCGCTCTGTTGCTGAAGATATGCCAGGATGGCGTCCTTAAGGTCGCTACCCTGGCCGAGGCCCTGGTTACCGAACAAGCGGTTGAACTCCAGTACGTACGGATGGCCCTCCACCAGCGCAATATCAAAACCGGCGTGATTCACTTCCAGATCACGTGCAAGCCGGAGCGCAAGATCAGTCATTACAGCAGGTACAGGGCTGTTGTCTATCCTGCCGCCCTTTGACACGTTGTTGTAAAAACCCTGATCAGCCTGAGTTCGCCAGTAGGCAGTTACGACTTTCTCGCCCACCACCACAACGCGCGCGTCGCGATCCAGCGGCAAATACTCCTGAACGTACAAAACCTCTGTGCGGTCGCAATATTCGCGCCAGTCAGCAAGGGTTTCAATCAACCAAACGCCTTCGCCCATGCTGGCCTTCGGCAACTTCGCCACAAAGGGCAGCGCCATAACACTCCAGATATGCTCGCGCTCCTGGGGGCCGTTGGCCTCGATGATTGTCCAGGGAATATGCTCCGGCGCGACCGCCTCAAAAGCCCGGGTCATTTCAACTTTGTCATGCCCGATACGATAGCTTGCAACGCTCGGAAAAACCCGACACTTCAAGCCATGAACCAGAGCATTGAGCTGCCAGTATTCGGGAAACAACACCCAATCAGCCTCCCGTAGTAGTTCCTTGTGGCGCAGGAAATGTTCTGGCTTGAGTATGGTCGTGTCAGGAAAGCCGAGGGTACGGAAAATGTTAAACGATACGGACTTCATGGGCGGTGTTCGCGCTGACCAAAGTGCGCAAATTTTATGCAGTTTCAGTTTGAGCGCAAGCATTATATCGGCAACTTGATAAGGGTCATGGTTATCACGAACTTAATTGATAACAATTCGCATTACATTAACGCTTAACTGATTCCGGAGACATTCCATGACAATCCTTCGAAACATTTCTGTAATCACCGCCTCGCTGCTGATTGCCTTACCCGCACTTGCAAGCGACACAGATCACTTCAAAGGCAAAGCTGCAAACACCCTTGAACAGGCAGTGAGCAACTTTTCAGAATACAATCAAAAGTTGGAAGAAGTTCTGGCTGGCGACCTCTCTCCGGAAGCCATGCACGAAGTGCATCAGCTTACCTATACTCTGGAAAACGCCCTGCAGAAACTCGATGACGAAATCGACGAGCTTGAGGAAACACTGGAGAAAGTCCACAAGGCCTCAGAACACGCCGATCCGGATACCGTGCGTTCCGCCGGCAAAGAGTACCTGGTCAATAGCCGGAAAATCGTAAAGTAATCAATCTGGCCGCTTTCTTTTGACGCCCTGCTGAGCCAGGGCGGTAAGCGGGTCTTCTGGCCAGGGGTGTTTGGGATAGCGACCCCGGGTGTCTTTTCGCACCTGTGGATAGACGTTTGACCAGAAACTGGCCAGATCCGCTGTTACCGCCAGCGGTCGTTGGGCCGGCGAAAGCAGGTGAACCAACACAGGCACTTTACCACCGGCCACTTCCGGCGTTTTTGTCCAGCCGAACAATGCCTGTAGTTTCGCTGCCAGAACCGGGCCGTTTTCAGCGGTGTAATCCAGGCTGACGGAGCTTCCGGTAGGAATAGTCAGTGCGGTTGGAGCAAGTTCTGCCAGTTGTTGCTGTTGCGGATATTCCAGCAAACTGTTCAGAGCGTGCTGCAGATTGAGCCGGGACAGTTCAGACCAACGGCGGAAGCCTGTCAGGAAAGGTGCAAGCCATTGTTCCATCGACTCTGTCAGCACCTGATCGCTGACGTCCGGCCATTGGCCGGGGAAGTGTTTGGCCAGCAAAGCAACTCGTGCCTGCCACTGCCTGGCTTCGGAAGTCCAGGGCAGGCTATCCAACCCTTTCCGCCGTATTGCATTGAGAATGCCCTGCTGAATCAGCTCGGGGGAGACTTTATCCAGGAGTTTCTCTGCAAGAAGCAATGAGCCCAGCCGACGGGTTCTGCGGGCAACCACCGTGCCGCGCTTATCATCCCATTCCGCCTCATCTTTTACTCGTATGTGAGCCGCCAGATCCTTTTCCAGAACCGGCAGATCTACCGGCGCCGCCAGGTAAATGGTTGCCTCTTTGGCTTTACCATCCAGGTCAGCTGCCACCAGCCACTCGTGTCGTGCCAGCCCATCGTCATCCCGCAACAGAGCGCCTTTGCCATTGCTGAGTTGATATCGTGGCGTACCACCCGGCCGCCGTTTGCCAACTCGATCAGGGTAAGCGAGCGCTAACAAGCGCCCGACATCTGTGGCCGCCGGAATCTCTTCCTCTGAATTTTTTCCACCAGTTTCCGGGACTGTCAGACGCTTTGCCTGTTGGTTCAGTGCCTGCAACCGACGCGTATCTATACGCTGGGAGCCACGTTCACCGCGAAGTACGCGAATGCGTTCATGCATATCGGCACCTGCACCCGGGCCCAACAGGTCCCGATCTTCCAGCAAAGCGGCCAACTCAGCCGCCAGCCTGCCCAACCCCAGCGATCGCCCCAGTATGACCATATGCGCCAGCCTGGGGTGAATGCTCAGGGCGCGAGCTACTTTACCGTGCTCGGTAATTGCGCCTTCCTCATCCAGCATATCCAGCCACTGCAACAATTCCACGGCCTGTTGCCAATGGGAGAGGGGTGGAGGGTCGATCCACTCCAGCTTGTCAGGTGTTCGGGCACCCCATTGAGCCAGGCCCAGTACCAGCGGGGCCAGATCTGCCTCACGAATCTCCGGGGGCGTAAACTCCGACAGCCCGAACTGCTCGGATTCGCTCCATAACCGGTAACACACCCCCGGTTCCACTCGCCCGGCGCGCCCTTTGCGCTGTTCTGCCGAAGCTTTTGAAACCCGGCCGGTGATCAGCCGGGTCATGCCGCTGTTGGGGTCAAACAATGCGCGGCGCTGCTGGCCACTGTCCACCACAACGCGCACGCCTTCAATGGTCAGGCTGGTTTCAGCAATAGCGGTGGCCAGCACCACTTTGCGAATGCCTTCGGCCGCCGGCGCAATGGCCAGATCCTGTTCAGCGGCTTTGAGGTTGCCATACAAGGGCGTAACCATTACGTTCGAGGCTAACTGCCCGGCCAGCGCCTGAGCCACCCGCTGAATCTCCCCTGCACCCGGAAGGAACACCAGCACCGAACCTGGTTGCTGTGTCAGGGCATCGGTAATCACCGCCACCACCTGATCCACCAGCCGTGGACTTCGACGTGTAGTGGGCGCGGGCCGATACAATACGTCAACCGGAAACGCCCGGCCCTCGCTGCTTAATATGGGCACATCTCCCAGCAGGCGGGCAATGGGCGCAGTGTCCAGTGTGGCGGACATGACCAGTACACGCAGATCGTCCCGCAAGGCTTCTTGTGTTTCCCGCACCAAGGCTAAACCAAGATCTGCCTGCAAGGAGCGCTCATGAAACTCGTCGAACAGCACAGCGGCGTATTGTTCCAGCATGGGATCGTTCTGGATCAGCCGGGTCAGGATCCCTTCGGTGACAACTTCTATACGCGTCGCGCCGGATACTTGGGTATCCAGCCGCGTCCGATAGCCAACGGTCTGTCCGGGCTTCTCGCCCAGTTGCGTCGCCATGAATCTGGCCGCTGAGCGAGCTGCCAGCCGCCTCGGCTCAAGCATCAGGATTTTACGGCCCTGCAGCCAGGGTGCATCCAGCAGTGCCAGGGGTACCCTGGTAGTCTTACCAGCACCCGGAGGCGCCTGCAGAAGGGCGGTGGTGGACTGCTCCAGAGCTTGCTTAAGCTCTGGGAGTATGTCGTTTATCGGGAGCATTTTTTAAGCAGTGTGGACCCATGCGGAAGCTATTTCAGACTGATTAGACTACAGCCATGGCCTATGGAAATCACCAAACACGACAAACAGATCATCAGTCTCACAGAGGAAGTGCTTGCAAGAGGGCTGCCATCCAGCGAACGGATTACCAGGATGCGCCGGCCTGAATATAGAAAGCCGTATCTTCCGGTCCCCTGGCAATATCTGCCCCCATACGTAGACCATACCTGCGGGCAATAAGGTAACGAAACCCAAGACCGACGCTGTTGGCCAGCTCCGCATCGTCATGCAGGTCGCCAAAACTGTCAGCTGCTCGTCCTCCTCCGGTGAACACGTTAGTGCTCCAGCGTGGGGTAAATCGCCAGGTCAGTTCAACTTCGGCTACGGCGACGGCTCGTCCCTGATAGCGATTCATCGGCACCCCACGCAAATCGATAGAAGGTGCCACATAGGACGGCAACACTTCGCCCTCATCCGCAGACACTCCGTCATATTGCAGGCGCACACCCAGATTAAACGTGTCTGACAGGCTCCAGTAATTCAGACCAACCCACTGATAACTATCGTAATCTACGTCACTACCGATAACGTAATCAAAGGTAATGTAGTGAAATTGGTGGTTGTAACCTGACCGGGGATCAAGCGGATTATCCCGGGAGTCATATTCAGCCAGCAGCCCCAGCCCGGAGGTTACGGACTCCCGGCCTAGCTGGTTCTGGAGGAAGGCGTTCACTCTGTCGCTGAACTCCTGATTCGGCAGCGTGATCTGACTTTCTAGAGTGGTTTCGACCTTACGGTAAACCTGCCGGCCACCCAAAAACCAGTCACTGCCCCAGAGCCGGGTTTTAAGCTCCTGAATCACTGCAGGGCCTTTGATGTTCAGCTCAACAGGGCGGTTGAGCTGCTGTTCCGCCAGCGAATAAAAATCCAGATTTGCATCGCCATATAACACGAAGCCCCGGTAACGCAGACTATCGTCGAACCAAAATCCCATATGGCCCAGCCCTGCACCCTTGGTCCCATTGCGGGTACCACCGACGCCCACAACTGAAATATTTTCGGGCAACACCGGGTGGCCTCCGCTCGCTTTGCTTGCAGATTGTTCACTCGATTCGTGGAAGAAAACTCCGGCTAACCCGAGGCCCATGCCAACAGCAGGTTCTGTAATCAAAACGGGCACTGGCAGGAACCCGCCAGGAACCTCTGAAAGATAGCGGCTGCCGTCCAGCATACCGTCCTGCGGGTCGATCATGTATTCCTCAAAGAACGAGGCTGAGGCCACGCCCGGGCTCATGACGCCAGCCACCAGACATAACAGACCTGCCCAGCGCCCCTTTGAACTCAATGCCCCGTCCATGATGCCCCCTTGAATTCACATCCTTGAAATAGATGAGCACCTATCTTCGTGTTAGCGGCTCTTGAGAGCCGCTTCAGGAGCGGGCGTCTTCACGATTGGCCTGAGCCCACTGATAGATGCGCTCGAAGGCTTCCGCCAGCTGTTCCGGCTGGTGAGGCGGCTGAATAAGGGCCGCCAGCTCACCATCCGGATTTATCAGGGCGAAATGCCCGCTGTGATCTACCAACAATTCACCATCAACCTGCCGGTGCACAAACACGGCGCTCAAGCTCGTGGCCAAAGCCCGCAACGTCTCCAGGTCACCGGTCAGACCATGGAAATTTTCACCAAAGAAACCCGTATAGGCTTTCAGCTGCTCAGGCGTATCGTGTTCCGGATCCGCGCTGACGAGGAGATAATCTGGCTGAGGCAACTCATCTGACAACAGTTTTTCGGTACGCCGCAGATTCGCCATGGCTGCCGGGCAGATATCAGGGCAGTTAGTGTAACCCACGAACGCAAACGTCCACCGCCCCCGCAGGCTCTCCCGGGTTACGGTTTCTCCGTTTTCATTGATGAGCGTGAACTCCGCCAGAGGCCGAGCTTGGTCATAAACGTAGGTGTTCATCTCGGCAAGATCTGGAGCCGGGGTTGGTTCTCCAGTATCTGCCAAAAACACCTGCCGCCCCACCACCAGGCCAAAAACCAGAACAACGATAAGCAGTAAAGCAAATAAGGTAAATTTCAGGGAACGACTCATTATTACTCCAGACAGCAGTCTCCGCTGTGACGCAGCGACAGTAGGAGGGGTGCCTTTTCCGCCGGGAAAAAATGTCTGAGCGCAGCGAGTTGTTTTTCCCAGAGGAAAAGGCACCCCTCCTGCTGGCGCGTATGCACCAAGTCAGAAAAACACAAAGTGATCTACAAGAAGTACCACAAACAGGGCCATCAGGTAAGTGATGGAGTACTTGAAAGTGTTGAGTGCAACCCGCCGATCATCACCTTTGAGCAAACGTACTGCGTAATGGAGGAAGCGCAGGCCAAGGGCCAGGGCGCCAGCCAGGTAAATCCAGCCAGACATGCCTGTGACAAAAGGTAGCAGGCTGACAGCCAGTAACATCAGGGTATAAAGCAAGATGTGCAGTTCAGTAAATTTATTTCCGTGGGTAACAGGCAGCATGGGGATGCCGGCTTTCGCATATTCTTCTTTACGGTGAATAGCCAACGCCCAGAAATGCGGTGGCGTCCAGGCGAAGATAATCAGAACCAGCAGGAGTGCATGGCCTTCTACCTGCCCGGTTACGGCGGTCCAGCCCAGCAACGGCGGCATGGCCCCGGCGAGACCACCAATAGTGATGTTCTGGGGTGTAGCCCGCTTGAGGAACAAGGTGTATACGCCGGCATAACCAACAAGCGAGGCCAGGGTGAGCCATGCGGTCAGGTGATTCACCTGCCACATCAGGACCACCATGCCAACACTGGCTAGCAGGGCTGCAAACACGACCGCTTCCACCGGGGAAATTTTTCCGGTCGCCACCGGGCGCTTGCGGGTACGAGCCATTACTGTGTCTATCTTCTGATCAACTATGTGGTTGACCACGGCGGCGGCACCGGCCAGGAAAGCGATACCGAGGTTACCCCAGATCAGCACGCTCAGGCCGGGTAAACCGGGTGTCGCCAGTAGCATGCCAATGGCCGATGTCAGGATCATCAAGGCCACGACGTTGGGTTTGGTCAGCTCCAGATAATCCCGCCAGGAAATAGTCCGTGCGGGCTGGATGGTCATGCTCTGGGCCGGCAGTACGTCCACTTGCTCACTCATGCCGTCATCTCCTGATGAATTATTGTTGTAGGTGTGGCTGTTTGTACCTGTGCCTGCAGCGGCAGTTGATAGTGTTTCCAGATCAGATAAATCACCGAGAGCAGAAGCCCGGCGCCCATGGCGTTGTGAGCAACTGCAATTGGCAGAGGGATGTAGAACAGAACGTTGGCAAGGCCGAGCGTAATCTGAGCCGTAAGCGCAGCGGCAACCAGTCCCACCGGGCCGTGAAGTTGTCGTTTATCGTCCCGCCGCCAGATGAGAGCCAGCATAACTGCAAAGTAACCCAGTACCACCAGAGCACCGGCCCGGTGGGTTACATGAATTGCCACTCGCCCGTCTGCCGTTAACTGCCCCCCCAGATAGTTAGGGCCAACGTGTTGGGTAATATCAAAGCCGTGCTGGAAATCCATGCCCTCTGGCCACCATTGGCCCTGGCAGGTTGGTAAGTCTGTGCAGGCAACAGCCGCGTAATTTGCAGCCGTCCAGGCGCCCAGTGCGATTTGCATGATGATCAGAAACAAGCCACCAAAGAGCCAGGGGCGAAAGCTGACCAGGTTACCAGCCGATACCGGAGCCTTAAGCGGTGCCAGGTGGTCTGTTTCCGGAGGCTCTGCCTGAGCGGCTGAAAATTTGCGCAGACGAAACACCAGCAGCGTGAGCAGGCTCAACGTGGTGAAGCCCCCGAGAAGGTGTAGAGCAACAACCTGAGGCCAGAGCTTCAGAGTGACCGTCCACATACCGAAGGCCCCCTGCAAAAGGATGAACGCCGCAATAAACAAGGGTAATTTGAAAGGCGCGCCACTCCGGCGCTGACGCACCGCGCTCACCGCCAGGCCAAATACCACCAACCCCAGCGTGCCGGCAGCGTAGCGGTGGATCATTTCCGGCCAGCCTTTGGCGACATCGACCGGCGTGTCGGGAAACCGGGCGTTGGCAATTGCGATGTGCGACTCGCTCTGGGGCACGGTCAGAAAGCCATAACAACCTGGCCAATCAGGGCACCCCAGCCCCGCATCAACCAGGCGTGTCCAGGCGCCCAGCATGATCACCACAACAGCGAGAAGCACTGAAAATGTAGCCCAGTTCACCATGGCTTTGGCTTTTGGCGGGCGGTCTGTGGATAACAAGCTCAAAACGACTCCTCCGGATCAGCCTCAGCCGACCTGTGACAGTTTGAGCAGGTGCTTCAGATCCTTGAGCATGTCCTTGCCAGAATTTTCCGGGCCATAGTGCATCATCACGTTCCCAAACGGATCAATCAGCATAATACGCGGCTCTGTTTCGGGGTTGATTCCTGCCGGCCAGGCCGGTGTTGTGCCGGGCACGGGTCTCAAACGTTCCATCAACCGGTATTCGGTAGGCCAGCGTGCTGCGAGATCCCCTGAAATACCGCCCAGTGCTGCTGCTCTGGAAACACGGTTGGCATTTTTACCCAACGCAATATTTGCTTGCCGGGCCAGGTAGAGTAACTCCTCACAGCGGCTGTCGCACTCGCCGGCGGCCACCACGAGCAACCATTGGGGCTCCGTCTGGCCTGCGCTGAATCGCTTGGCCAGCGGCTCACCCGAAAGTGTCTCAAGGTTGAGGTCCGCCACAGGTACAGTTGGGCTGATCAATGCGCCCTGATTGGTATGCCCGGCCGGGTTCAGCCAGCCGGTATAGAACATGACTGTGGCCAGAATCATCGGGCCGAAGCCAAGGGCAAATAGCAGAATCGCGGTGCGTCGCCCTCTGCGGACCTGCTCGGGCGTAGGACCTTCTGACTCTTGCTGTTGGGGAATCCGGTTAGCCATTGTCATTGTCATTATTGGCTCCTGTTTTTCGATAACTCGCTACTACACTCAATATAGCCAGCACGAGGGCGAGCGTAAACCACTGTGCTGCATATCCGTAATGAGTTTGGGGGCCCATCAGATCCGGTTCCCAGTCAGCACGGTATGCCCCGGGCTGCTCTTTGTCCTGCAACCGGATAATCGCCTCAGGCAGCTCCGCGATTTCAGCTATCGCAGCTGGCCGGGGAAGCGTTTGCACCCGGCGGGGCCAGCTTGCTGCCTGCACGGATTTGCTGGACAGAACCGGCGGCTCCGGGTATTGGCTGATCCGGCCGACCAGGCTGAATATGCCATCTGGGGGACTTACATCCGGTAATTCGTTTCGCGTTCTCGGGGCCGACACCCAACCTCTGTTTATGATAACGGGCGGCCCCTGAAGCGGGT
The DNA here is from genome assembly GCF_030549045.1 of Marinobacter sp. 1_MG-2023. Classification (NCBI taxonomy): domain Bacteria; kingdom Pseudomonadati; phylum Pseudomonadota; class Gammaproteobacteria; order Pseudomonadales; family Marinobacteraceae; genus Marinobacter; species Marinobacter sp. 1_MG-2023. The sequence continues at coordinate 125,398 of NZ_JAUOST010000005.1, forward strand.
AAAACGCCGTCAGTACCTCGTAACCGGCAATCCCATCGCGGGTACGGTTGTCCAGTAACCAGCTGCGCTCTCCAAACAACCCGGTAACCGTAACCGGCCGGCCGACCTCCAGCCCACTGATCACCAGCTCGGGCCAATCAAGGTTCTGAGCTTCCTGCTGCCACTGTTCAAGTAAGATCTGTTTTTCTTCCGCCCGGCTCAGTTGCCAGATACCCAGGCCGATCAGCAGCGGTAAAAATGCGCCCGTGAAGAGCATTAGCCGCCAATCCAGGTGCCACTGACGAGGATTATTCTTTGCCTCAGTCATGGTCTGCTATAGTGAATCTGCCAGTAAACAGAATAAAAATCAGAGATACGTTTATGCTCAAAGGCCTAATTATCTTTCTCATGCTCGCCGTCATGGTCAGCCTTTTCAGTGGACTGTTTTTTCTGATCAGGGATGGCGGCAAAACCAATCGGGTTGTTAACTCTCTCGCGGTGCGGGTCGGGCTGAGCGTGCTGCTGCTCGCCGTTATTCTTCTATCGCTATGGCAAGGGAGCCTGACTCTGCATCCGACTCCCTGAAAGCTGGCTCTTGTCACATCAGATGACATACACAAATACGAACAAGCCCAGCCACACCACATCCACAAAGTGCCAGTACCACGCAGTTGCTTCGAACCCGAAGTGGTTATCTGAAGTGAAATGCCCCTTATGAATACGAATCAGCATGATGATCAGCATCAGGGTGCCCAGCATCACGTGAAAGCCGTGAAAACCGGTGAGCATGAAGAAGGTGCTGCCGTATATACCGGACTGAAGCGTCAGATTGAGATCCTGATAGGCGTGCATGTACTCTTCGGCCTGCAGAACCAGGAAGACCAGCGCTAACACTATGGTCGCTGCCAGCCAGATTTTCAGCTTCTTGCGGTTGTCCTCTTTGAGGGCATGATGGGCAATCGTCACAGTAAAGGATGACGTGACAAGAAGAATGGTATTCAGCAGCGGCAGACCCCAGGCACCAATCACCGACTTAGGTGCAGGGAAGGCTTCGGGGTCCGGATTATTGATCAGCGGCCAGGTTGCCTGAAAACCCTCCCAGAGCATATTGGAACTGCCCCTGTCGCCTTCGCCACCAAGCCAGGGCACGGCAAACACGCGGGCATAAAAGAGAGCGCCAAAAAACGCCGCAAAAAACATGACTTCCGAGAAAATAAACCAGCTCATGCCCCAACGAAAGGAACGGTCCATTTGGGCGCTGTAGAGCCCACTTCGGCTTTCTTTAATTACGCTGCCAAACCAACCGAACAGCATGTAGATCATGATCAGTGTACCGACGGCGAATATCATCCAGTCGCCGCTCGTGCTTTGGCCCTGGTTGCTGCTGACCATAACCGAGGCCGCCCCGAAGAGCATTACCCCCATGCCCACCGTCGCGACAATGGGCCACTTGCTTTGTTCGGGAACGTAATAGGTCTGAAAGTCCGCCATAGCAGTCTCCGATGGCTTATCCGTTATTGATTGTTGTTGTTTTCAACACTGCCGCCTGTGATTCACCCTGGTCATACAGCGTATAAGACAGCGTCAATTTTGTGATATGGCTGGGCAAGTCCCGGTCCACAATAAAAACCAGAGGCATTTCTGTACTCTCGCCCGCCGACAGTGGTTGCTGGTTGAAACAGAAACACTCAGTTTTATGGAAATACAGCGTTCCTTCCGATGGCGACAGACTCGGAACCGCCTGCCCCACCATGTCCTTGTCAGTCGGGTTCTCAGCATAGAAGTTTACGGTGATAGCCTCACCGGGATGAACCTCGACACTGCGGGCAACCGGACGGAAAATCCAGGGCATATCCGGCCCGTTTTGTGCCAGAAACTGCACTTTGATTGTGCGGTTCATATCAGCCGTTGTGCTTTCGGTGGACTCATAGCGGCCGCTGGTCTTGCCGTTGATGCCCGTGATGTCACAGAAAACGTCGTACAAAGGGACCATGGCAAAGCCAAAGGCAAACATGCCGACCACGCTGGCGAGACACCAGCCTACAACCCGAGAATTGCTGGGTTTTGAGGTCGCGGTATTTGCCGGTTGCTCTGCCATGTCGCCAGTCTCCTATTTGACCTCAGGCGGAGTGGAAAATGTGTGGTAAGGCGCTGGCGAAGGCACCGTCCACTCAAGCCCCTCTGCGCCTTCCCACGCCTTGGCAGCAGCTTTTTCACCGCCCCTCACACACTTGACAACAATCAGCAGGAATAACAGCTGGGTCGAGCCGAACATGAACGCCCCAATGCTCGAAACCATATTGAAATCGGCAAACTGAAGAGCATAGTCCGGAATCCGGCGCGGCATCCCTGCAAGACCCAGGAAGTGCATGGGGAAGAAGGCCAGGTTCATCCCGACAAAGGACAACCAGAAATGGGTTTTCGCGAGGGTTTCGTCATACATATGGCCGGTCCACTTGGGCAACCAGAAGTATGCCGAAGCAAAGATGCCGAATATGGCACCCGGCACCAGGACGTAATGGAAGTGAGCAACCACAAAATAGGTGTCGTGATACTGGAAGTCTGCAGGGGCAATCGCCAGCATCAGACCTGAGAAGCCGCCGATCGTGAACAGAATCACGAAGGCAACGGCGAAGAGCATGGGGGCCTCAAATGTCAGCGAGCCCCGGAACATGGTGGCCACCCAGTTAAAAACCTTCACCCCGGTGGGCACAGCAATCAACAAGGTGGCATACATGAAGAACAACTGGCCGGCCACCGGCACGCCTACCGTAAACATATGGTGCGCCCACACGAGGAACGACAGCAAAGCGATTGCGCCCACCGCGTAGACCATAGAGGCATAACCAAACAGCCGCTTGCGCGAAAATGCCGGGATAATATGCGATATAGCACCAAACGCCGGCAGGATCATGATGTACACCTCCGGATGCCCGAAGAACCAGAACACGTGCTGGAACAGAACCGGATCACCACCTCCGGCCGCGTTGAAAAAGCTGGTGCCAAAGTTGATATCCATCAGCATCATGGTAACCACGCCCGCCAGCACCGGCATCACCGCAATCAGCAAAAATGCCGTGATCAGCCATGTCCATACGAACATGGGCATTTTCATCAGGGTCATCCCGGGCGCCCGCATGTTCAGTATCGTGGCGATTACGTTAATAGCTCCCATGATCGACGACACACCCATAATATGGATGGCGAAAATAAAGAAGGTCGTACTCGGCGGTCCATAAGTGGTGGACAGAGGGGCATAGAAGGTCCAGCCGAAGTTGGGTGCACCGCCCTCCATGAAGAGGGTTGATACAAGAATCAGGAAGGCACAAGGCAGCAACCAGAAACTCCAGTTATTCATCCTCGGCAGAGCCATATCCGGTGCGCCAATCATTAGCGGCACCATCCAGTTCGCCAGCCCCACAAACGCCGGCATCACCGCACCAAAGACCATGATCAGACCATGCATCGTGGTCATCTGGTTAAAAAATTCCGGCTGGACAATCTGCAAACCCGGCTGGAACAGCTCAGCCCGGATAACCATTGCCATGGTGCCCCCGAGCAGGAACATGGCAAAACTGAACATCAGGTACATGGACCCGATATCCTTGTGGTTGGTGGTCAGCAGCCAGCGGCTGATGCCACTGGCCGGGCCGTGATGATGATCCTGGGCGTGGGTATCTGCAACCGCACTCATTAAAACCCCCGTTACCGCCAATTATTGTGGCTGGTGATAGCTGTTATCTGGCGTTGATTACTGTTCGTTCTTGTAGTCGAAGATTTCTTTCGGCGCGACCATGTCACCAACGTTATTACCCCAGGCGTTCCGCTCGTAGGTAATGATGGCCGCAAGATCTGCTTCATTTAACTGACCGCCGAAGGCCTGCATTGCTGTGCCAGGCTTACCGTTCACCACAATATCTATGTGATCGGTTATATCCCCGACGGCGATAGCGCTACCCTTGAGCGCCGGGAAAGCCGGCGGCGCACCGCTACCATCCGCCTGGTGACAGGCAGCACAGGCTGTAGCATAGGCCTGCTCGCCTCGCTCCATCAGCTCTTCCATGGTCCAGTCTTTCTGGGTCAGCTCACGCTCTTTCTCAGCTGCGGCTCTTTGTTCGGCAACCCAGGAGTTGTACTCTTCTTCAGGCACTGCTTTGACAACCACTGGCATAAACCCGTGATCTTTGCCGCACAACTCAGTGCACTGACCACGATAGGTGCCGGGTTCATCCACGCGGGTCCAGGCTTCGTTGATAAATCCGGGAATAGCATCTTTTTTGACGCCGAAATCCGGAACCCACCAGGAGTGAATCACGTCGTTTGCCGTCAGCAGGAACCGAACCTTTTTACCGACTGGAATAACCATGGGGTTATCCACTTCCAGCAGGTAGTTTTCGCCCTTGGCCTGTCTGTTCCTGATCTGGTCGGAAGGGGTTGAGAGGTTGGAAAAGTAACCAAAATCTTCATTGATATATTCGTACTGCCACTTCCATTGGTAGCCGGTTACCTTGATGTCTATATCCGACTCGGTGGTGTCATACATGTCTATCAGAGTAGTCGTGGCGGGAATCGCCATGATGACAAGAATAACAAGCGGTATAGTCGTCCAGAGAACCTCGACGAGTGTATTTTCATGGAAGTTTGCTGGTTTGGCGCCCTGGGACTTGCGATGGGCGAAGATAGACCAGAACATTATTCCAAAAACCACGACACCAATGGCGACGCAGATCCAGAAAATGGTCATGTGAAGGTCAAAAATATCGTTACTGGTACCGGTCACCCCGGGGGTCATGTTTACCGTCCAGTCCGCTAAGGACAGGGCGGGGAACGACAGACCACCTAACAGGGCACCTGCCCGCTGAGCGTGCACGCGCATACTGTGTCTCCACAGAGTGTTATTCTTGTCGGATTTTGCGTTATCCCTCTGATTTTTGCCGGTGCTCTCGCATTCACCGGAATAAGTCAGAGTGAAAGCCTGCTTATAGATACCTCAAAAGGCAGTATAGACGCAGATCAAAAAAACACTAAAAATTGGATAAACCTAAATAAGCTAACTGCCGATTTTTAAGAAAAAAATAGAATATGACCTTCAAACTGTCACTGATAGATCGGCGTTTGTGGGCCCTGGCATGGCCTCTTATGCTCACCAACCTCACCGTTCCCTTATTGGGGCTGGTGGATACAGCCGTGCTTGGACACCTGGAAAGCCCCGAATACCTGGGCGCAGTGGCTGTCGGCGCCAATCTGTTCAGCATCCTTTACTGGACATTCGGTTTCATGCGCATGGGCACAACGGGGCTCGCAGCCCAGGCCTGGGGCAAGCGCGACAGCTTCAGCCAGGTTGCTCTGCTACTGCGCTCAGTGCTGCTGGCGGTCGGTATCGGCTTGCTACTCATCCTGTGTCATCAACCCCTGATCCGAACCGGTCTGGCACTGATGAACCCCAGCCCGGGAGTTACCGAACTGGCTGCCGAGTATGCCGCCATTCGAATCTGGAGCGCCCCGGCGGTGCTGTGCCAATACACGCTTGTGGGGTGGCTGATCGGCACTCAGTTCCCGCGCGGTCCCATGATTATGCTGATTGTTGCCAATGGGCTGAATATTGTTCTGGATGTGTTGTTCGTCACAGTGCTGGGCTGGAATAGCCGTGGTGTCGCCATTGCCACGGTGATTGCAGAGTACGGAGCGGCAATCATCGGGTTTGCCATAGTGCTGAGCCGTATGCCCGATGGACAAAAGCTCACCCGGGAATTGTTCGGCCAGCTTAAGGACTACCTCGCCATCCTTCAGGTAAACCGCTACATCATGGTACGCACAATCGCGCTGCTTCTGGTACTGGCGTTCTTTACCGCTCAGGGAGCTCGTCAGGGCGACACCATACTCGCAGCCAATGCCGTGCTGATCACTTTTCTGCTTCTGATTTCAAACGCTCTGGACGGCTTTGCCAATGCCGCCGAAGCTCTGATCGGGGAATCCGTGGGCCAGAACAGTCAACGGCGTTTCTTTGTGGTGTTTCGATGTGCGCTGCGCTGGTCTCTCTGGGGCTCACTGTTGCTGACCATTATTTTCGTTGTGGGTGGTCGCGGCCTGATCGCCCTGCTGACCGGCATTGAAGAAGTGCGCACCACAGCCTGGCAGTATCTGCCGTGGTTATGGCTACTGCCGTTCGCCTCAGTCTGGGGCTTTCTGTTCGATGGCGTATTCATCGGCGCGACCCGAACCCGCGACATGCAGAACACCATGCTGTTCTCGGCGCTCGGCGTTTTCGCACCTGTGTGGTGGCTGACGACAGGCTGGGGGAATCACGGGCTCTGGTTTTCTCTTATCTGCCTGATGCTCGCCCGCGCCGCAAGTATGGGCTGGCTGTGCTGGTCTCACACCCGGAATAACCGATGGTTCAGTAACCGGTAGCAGCGGGACAACCGTTAACAATATCTCACAGTCAGGAAATCGCAGCTCACTAAATCTCGTCTACACTTGTCAGAAATGACGGGCGCTTAGTGGTAATAAAGAACCGCACTATGGTTTGCCCGGTTATCCATGGCCCGTTACAGGAGGCCCCTTGCGACCTCAACTTGTCCAGACAACGGCATGCCCGCAAATGACTCCACAGGCAGTCCTAGAGATCATTGACCATGCACGGCGCAAGGAGGCCCGTTCAGGAACATTTCTTCGGCAACTGCATGAGAAGGCAGCGGCGCTGCCGTCGGCCGTCACAATTGAAGGGTACAAGCCGGCAAACAGCCTGTTCCAGTTTGCCATCGAGTACATCGAAATGGCCCCGAGGCTGATAGAGTGCGTAGACGCCTGCGCGCGCGAAGCGGGTACTGCGCAGCTGTTTGACCCGTTTGTTAAAGCGGCCATTGGTTACTTCACCGAACCATCCGTATTACTGGTTCGCTACGACGGGCTGGATGGGCTTCTGATCCGGGCATACCTTTGCCATCGCCTGATGGAGGAAATGCACGAAAATAATCACTCGATCAGAAACGGAGGACTTGTCGATATCGAAGCAACTCGTGCTAACCTGCTGGTTCACGAGCTTATTGGCGAACCTTTCGCAAACGAACTTGACGATTCAATCACCGTAACCGTCCTGCAGATCGCCGGCACACCCGACTATTACGAACTGAATCTCGACCCCTTTGTTGAACAGGTAAACAATGATGCCTGGAACTGGATGCGGCGCTACTGGGAAAACCTCCTGATCCGCAATCATATCCGCTTTTCTCTGGGCTCTGGCCGAGCCTGATTTCACTTTGCCCTGGAAGGCTCTGCATCATTGGAAGGTTCATAGCAATAATGAAGAAAAAAACGGTTTTGCTGCTGCTTTTTTGTCTGCTGCCAGCTTCTGTTCTGTCAGATGAGCTGACCGTCAGGGTTCAGCTTGCTGATGGCTCGGGCCCTGTGACCGGAGCCGTGGTGTATGTAAATGATGCGAGCCGACCACCCCCGGTGCGGGCAGAAGTGACTCAAAAGGACCGCATGTTCCACCCTCATATATCGATCCTGCCTACAGGCTCCAGCGTGGATTTCCCCAACCGGGACAATACCCAGCATCACGTTTATTCGTTCTCGCGCGCCAAAACCTTTGATCTTGAACTCTACGCTGGCCGGCCCGAAGCGCCTGTTGTGTTTGATCAGCCCGGCATTGTTGAGCTTGGCTGCAATATTCACGACCACATGCGGGCGTTCATTGTGGTAGCCGACACCCGCGCTATCGGACAAACCAACGAGCAGGGAGAGGTAAGGCTCGCGCTGGATTTCGGCGATTCCCCTGCACCCGGTTCGCTGAGCCTTAACATCTGGCACCCCCGCTTGCCAGATAACACCCGGCCATTGGTTCGGGAAATCGATGGCGCCAGCCTGGCAGGCGCGGCTACAGAAATCATCAGCATAGAACTGGAGCCCGAGCCACACCATGAAGGCCCTCTGGATCACCTCCAGAAGCGCTTCCGGGAGCTTTGATGGCAGGCTGGGCTAACCGCATAGGGTTCCGCGGCCGGCTGGTTACGGCAATGGTCGCTCTGGTTGCGCTGGTAAGCCTGCTGATTGGTGCGCTGTTGATGGTGTACCTGTTCGAGGATGAAAAGCTTCGGGCATTGGAACAACTCAGCATAGCCGAGCGCCTGACTAACGAAGTAATCGAGCGCCGCACCGACCTTGAGCTCTCGCGCCTGAGCGTTGTTATCCGTGATTTCGGCTTTCGCTCTGCCATCGCCAGCGGCGATCCCGCAACTCTCGGCAGTGCTCTGGAAAACCACAGCGGGCGCGTCGGGGCAGACTTTGCACTGCTGCTGGATAATCAGGGAGAACTTCTGGCGTCAACGCTGCCTCGTGCTCTTCTGCCCGGCGCTACCCCCGCGCAACTCACTAATGCCCGCAGAAACGGCGCTGACCGCTCACTACTTAGCATCGACCAACGCGGCTACGAGGTACTCGTTGTTCCCGTGGAAGCGCCCGGATTGAGGGCATGGTTAGTCGCCGGCTTCGAGATGGATCAGGAGCTGGCAAATGTCATCGCCAGGCTCAGCGGCAGCTCTGTCATGTTCCGCACAAACGCCAACAATCCAGACGGCTTCACCAGTTTTGCAGCGTCTTCCGATATTGCCAGCGCCGAAGAGCCGGCGCTTATCAAGTCGGCGGGGGGCCAGAACTTCATCGAAAGCGCCCGGTATTTCACACGCACACTGAATCTTGGCACTTCCGACCAGGGTATTTTCGAAGCGGTACTGATGATAAGTCGGGAAGCCAGCCTGCAAAACTACTACAGCCGGGTGCTGGAAATTGCCCTGCTGGTCACAGTCATCATGGTGCTCGCCATATTACTGGCACTCCTGACAGCAAGATATCTCGGCCGGCCCGTACTTCAGCTAGCCCATTATGCAAGGGCTGTTGGACGGGGAGATAACCCCCGAGCCCCCGAAATTCGAACCGGCGGTGAACTGCGCGAACTCCGCAACGCTCTGCGCGATACACTTGCGCGGCTTACTCGCCGCGAAGCGGAAATCCGTCATACCGCGACACACGACGAAGTTACAGGACTAAGCAACCGTAGCGCCCTCATGCATGCGGCGAAGGAAGGTTTCGATGCGGGAGTGTCCTGCAGCTTGATTGGCCTGCGCGTGAGCGACCTTTCCAACATCAACGATACCCTCGGCATCGAGTTCGGCGACAAAGTCCTGCTGGGAGTCTCACAACGGTTGCGTGAGGAACTGCCGGATGCCAGCCTGCTGGCACGCACCGGAGGTGGGGAGTTCCTCGCGCTGGTTCCGGAACAAAGCCCAGAAATGCTGGCGCAACGGGCCCTGACGCTACATAAGGCCGTGGAATTGCCCCTCGACGTCGACAATACTCCGTTTTCTCTGCGCGCTAACCTGATAACACTGCAACTTCCTGTCGATGCCAGTCAGACCAACGAACTGAGAAGGCGGATAAACCTTACCTTTGAACAGGCCTTGCAACAGGGTGCTGCGGTCACACCATACGAGCCCGGCCAAGATGAAAACCACCTGCGCGAACTCAAGCTGGTCTCCGATCTGCACAGTGCGATCCGCAACGACGGTCTGCATATGAACTATCAGCCCAAACTCGATAGTCGCACCGGGCAAGTACTTCAGGTGGAGGCCCTTGTACGCTGGATCCACCCCGAGCTTGGGTTCATATCACCGGAAGAGTTCATCTTCCTGGCAGAGCAGTCGGGGCAGATCAACGATCTCACCAATCATATCCTGCAACGGGTGGCCAATGATGCCAGAGCCTGGTTCAGCGCAGGCCTGGATATGGGCGTCGCAATCAACCTTTCCGCAATGGACCTGACCTGGCCGGCGCTCACCGAGCGCATAACGAGCATTTTTGCAGGCTGGCACCACAGCATGGAGCGCATCACCCTGGAAGTAACAGAAAGCGCGCTGATGGAAGACCCGGTAGAAGCTATGGCTACACTGAACCGCCTACGGGATCTGGGCGTCACCCTTTCTGTTGACGACTTTGGCACTGGTTATTCATCACTGTCGCAACTGCGAAAACTGCCCGTTCAGGAGCTTAAAATAGACAAATCCTTCGTGCTCAGCCTGAATGCCGAACCTCAGGACCAACTGATCGTAAAATCCACAATCGATATGGCCCATGGTCTTGGGCTCAAGGTGGTGGCAGAAGGTATAGAAAACCTGGAAACCTGGAAATTGCTGCAGACCTGGGGCTGCAACGTTGGCCAGGGTTTCTATCTGAGCCGTCCGGTTTCTGCAGATAACCTTGCGCAAACTACCGCGTCCCTTGCCGACCGCCGGCACGAGCTGGCTGAGATCACGCCGGAGCCTTCTTCATGATACGTTTTTCCCACCCACTGCTGTGTGCCGCCGGATTTGCATCCTTTATGGCTGCAGGGCTTTTTGTAACCCCCGCAGCCATGGCGGATGTTGGCAGTCGCATCTGGGCAACCGGCGGCGTTACCACCATAGAAGGCAGCGCCGGCGGCGGACTGGTGCCCTGGGCCCTTCTTGGCAGTTACGCCAGCGATGAAGAATGGGGCGGCACACTTGCCCTGAGCCGGGCTGAAGTAGACGACTACACGCTCTCAGTCACCGGCGCCGGCCTGAACTGGAACAACCGGATCGAAGTTACCGTCGCGCGCCAGACTCTGGACCTCGACAGCCTGGTTTTCACCCTTAAAGATGGTTTCGGACTGGAGCAGGATGAGCTCAACCAGGACATCTTCGGAGTGAAAGTGCGGTTGGCGGGTGACGCTCTCTACAGCCCCTGGGGGCAATGGTCTTTGGGCGCGCAGCATAAACGGCAACGGGAGTTCACTGTGCCGGAAGCCATAGGTGCGCAGGATGACAGTGGCACGGATTTCTATTTTTCCGGATCGAAAGTCTTCTTTGCTGCCTTATTCGGCCGCAACCTGCTGGTAAACGGGACCCTGCGGGGAACCCGCGCCAACCAGGGCGGGCTGCTGGGCTTTGGTGGCGACTTGAATAACGGCTATGAAATCATGGCCGAAGCCGGTGTTGGTGTGTTTATGAACCGGCAGTGGCTGCTGGGTGCCGAGTATCGGCAAAAACCGGATAATCTGAGTTTTGCCCGCGAGGAGGACTGGTGGGATGTGTTTGTTGCCTGGGTGCCGGATCGTCGGCTCGCGGTGACCGCTGCATTCGTCAACCTGGGTGATATTGCAACCCTGACGGACCAGCAAGGTGTGTATCTGTCTCTGCAGGGGAGTTTCTGACAATGCGCCCGAGCAAAACAAAGATGTATATGGCCGCACTCATGATTATGGCAAGCCTCCTTGCAGGCGGTTGCCAGAGCCTTCACAACGAGTCGGACAACAGCCTGTACCTGCAGCTGGGTGAACGCGCCGGTATCGCCGACGTGGTAGAAGACCTGCTTTACCTTATCGTGGACGACGAACGCATTAATGAGCAGTTCAAGGGTATGGACGTTGCGCAGTTTCATCGCAACCTTACCGATCAGCTGTGTGAGCTCAGTGGCGGCCCCTGTAAGTATACCGGGCGTGAAATGCGCGAGTTGCATGCAGCTATGGGGATTACAGATACCCAGTTTAACGCTCTGGCAGAAAACCTTATTCTGGCCATGGAAGACAACAATATACCAACAGCCGCACAGAATCGTCTGATCAAGCGACTATTACCTCTTTACCCGGATATTCGCCATCTATGACAATCGGAACGACCAAAAGTCAGAAACAACCAGAATCGGGAATGACATGACGAGGCACGATACCGGAATGACTGAAAAAAAGAACGAGATCCGCCCCGGCCGCTATCGGCACTATAAGGGCAAAGATTACGAAGTAATCGACATTGCCCGCCACAGCGAAACCGAAGAAAAACTGGTGGTCTATCGCTGTCTGTACGGCGACTACAGCCTCTGGGTCCGCCCCCTCAGCATGTTCCGCGAAACCGTAAACCTTGCAGGAGAGCAGGTCCCACGTTTCGCACGTATTGATAAAGCCTGACCATTACACAAGACCTTTGACTAAGCCTGCCAATTACTGCAAATTACCGCGCTTTCATGATTCCCGCCTTCGCAAGAGGGCGGGATAACCCACTACGCGTACCCGGAGTCTTCCATGAATGCCGTTGTTGCCGCGGTGCTGATCATGCTCGTATTGAGCCTGGCCCGCATCCACGTTGTTGTTGCCCTTATCGTAGGTGCCGTCTCTGGTGGCCTTATCGCCGGAATGTCGCTGGAAGCCACCATTGAAGCCTTTAACAACGGCCTCGGCGGCGGTGCTACCGTCGCGCTTTCCTATGCAACCCTCGGCGCCTTCGCGGTTGCTATCGGCAAATCCGGACTGGCCCACGCTCTGGCAGACAAAACCCTTGCCATGGTCGGCCAGCAGGAAAACAACGCGGCGGCCAAAAGCGTGCGCTTCATGATCATCGGCGTGCTGATCCTTATTGCTCTGTCGTCACAGAACATCCTGCCTATCCACATTGCATTCATCCCGCTGGTCGTTCCACCCATGCTCTACGTGATGGCCAAACTGAAAATGGATCGCCGGCTCGTTGCCTGTGCGCTCACCTTCGGTTTGATCACCCCTTACATGTTCCTGCCCATCGGCTTCGGCAGTATTTACCTGAACGACATCCTGATGGCCAAAATCAGCACCAACGGCGGCGAAACAGAAGGCCTGAGTGTTATGCACGCCATGGCGCTGCCAGCTCTGGGTATGCTCTGTGGCCTTCTGGTTGCAGTGTTCTTTACCTACCGCGGCGAACGTGAATACGATCTGGAAGCCATTACCCGCACTGAGCGCGTAAACGTGTCTTACAGCTCTGGCACGCTGATCATGGCCGTTATTGCCATTGTGGTTGCCTTCGTGGTTCAGCTCTGGCTCGGCTCAATGATTCTGGGGGCGCTGGCAGGCTTCCTGCTATTCAACCTTTCTGGCGTAGTGAAGTGGAAAGAAGCTGACGATCTGTTTACGGAAGGCATGAAGATGTTGGCCATGATCGGCTTCATAATGATCGCTGCTTCGGGTTTTGCTGAAGTAATGCGCGAAACCGGTGAGATCGCAACTCTGGTGCAAAGTTCGGTAGACGTGATTGGCAGCAACAAACCCATGGCCGCGCTACTGATGCTGGTTGTTGGCCTGATGATCACAATGGGGATTGGCTCATCCTTCTCCACCATCCCTATCATTGCAGCCCTTTACGTGCCCCTGGCACTGGAAATGGGCTTCAGCTCCCTGGCTATCGTTGCCCTCGTCGGCACCGCCGGCGCACTGGGCGATGCTGGCTCCCCGGCCTCCGACTCCACCCTAGGCCCCACCGCCGGCCTGAACGTAGACGGCCAGCACAACCACATCTGGGATTCTGTGGTGCCCACGTTCCTGCACTACAATCTGCCGTTGCTGGGCTTTGGGTGGTTGGCGGCTATGGTTCTTTAAGTTTGGAGTTTGCCTTCGTTTCGTAGCCTGCAGGTTTGGAGGATGCGAAGCCACGGGGGTACTTTCTTCTGGAAAAAAGCAACTCGCTGCGCTCAAACATTTTTTTTCCGCCAGAAAGTACCCCCGCACCCTCGCGTTAAACAATACAGATATCGTAGGGGAAAGACGGGGAGGACGAGTGTTCTCTGAATCACTGTATTGGCGGTCAGCAGCTGACACTGAAAACTTGGAACCAAGCCGTACTGAACCGAACTTCCTGATCTTTTAAACGAGTTACCCATGCAGTGAGAACAAGAGGGTGTGGGGAGATGTTTTTCTGCCGGGAAAAAAATGTCTGAGCGCAGCGAGTTGTTTTTTCCCAGAAGAAAAATATATCGCCGCGACCTCGTACTCCCCTCAAATCACAGGCTTCAGTCTTAAAAGTTACTAGTCCTCAGAAGACCCAGCCTTAAAAAAAACAACCTGCTTAACCGTATGATCATCCTCATTGCCGCGCTTGTTAACCCGGGTCTCCAACTCAGGCTCTGCAGGCTTTTCGGCATCCGATACCGCATCGGTAAAACCGCAAGCCACACACTCACGAATCTGCTCACCGTCATCGTCGGTAAACATCTTGATCTTGTCCATCTCCGCACAGCGGGGACAAACCGCACCGGCTATAAAACGTTTCGGGCTTGCCATAATGTATCTCCACAATGGAATCTCCGGTGGCTTTAACGACCACCGGAGAGGATTGGATCAGGCCGCTTCGTTTGTGATGCCGGTTTGCTTCAACAGAGCATCCACCTGAGGCTCACGGCCGCGGAACGCCTTGAACAGCTCCATCGGCTCCTGTGATCCGCCTTTTTCCAGAATGTTCTGCAGGAACGCACGCCCGGTTTCCGAGTCGAAGATGCCCTTTTCCTCGAACAGCGAGAAGGCATCTGCAGCCAGCACTTCCGCCCACTTGTAGCTGTAATAGCCTGCCGCGTAACCGCCGGCGAAGATGTGCGAGAAAGCGTTCGGGAAGCGGTTGAATTCCGGAGCTTCCACCACGGCGATGGTTTCGCGCACTTTGCGGTGCATGTGCAGCGGATTGGTCGGGACTTCTTCCGTGAATTCCGCATGCAGGCGGAAATCGAACAGGGAGAATTCCAGCTGTCGCACCATGGCCATGCCTGACTGGAAGTTCTTGGCCGCCAATAGTTTCTGCAGCAAATCTTCCGGTAAAGGCTCTCCCGTTTCGTAATGGCTGGCAATCAATGCCAAAGAATCCGGATTCCAGCACCAGTTTTCCAGGAACTGACTGGGCAGCTCCACCGCATCCCAGGCCACGCCGTTGATGCCGGACACATCCATGACTTCCACCTGGGTCAGCATGTGATGCAATCCGTGGCCAAACTCGTGGAACAGGGTAGTTACTTCGTCGTGGGTGAGCAGCGACGGTTTGCCGTTCACCGGCGGCGTGAAGTTACAGGTCAGGAAAGCCACCGGCAATTGCAAGGTGCCGCGCTGATTGCGCCAGCGCACCCGACAGTCTGCCATCCATGCTCCACCGCGCTTGCCTTGGCGGGCAAACAGGTCGAAGTAAAACCAGGCAATCGGCTCGCCGTTACGGCTGATGCAGTAGGCGGTGGCGTCTTCGTGCCAGGTTTCTACCTCAGGCTTCGCTTCAATCTGTATGTCGAACAGCTTTTCCGCCACCTTGAACAGACCCGGCACAACCTTGTCCGCCGGGAACCAGGGACGAAGGGTTTCAGGCGAGATATCGTAGCGTTGCTGGCGGAGTTTCTCGCTGTAGTAGCCGACATCCCAGGCATTCAGGTCGTCAAGGCCGTGTTCGTCTTTGGCAAACGCCTTGAGCTCGGCAAAATCCTTCTCAGCAACGGGTTTGGATTTTGCTGCCAGCTCCGTAAGAAAGTTCAGCACCTCATCGGAGTCCCTGGCCATTTTGGTGGCCAATGAGCGCTCCGCATAATTGTTGAAGCCAAGTAGTTTGGCCAGGGCATGGCGGCGCTTGAGAATTTCGGCCATCACCTGGGTGTTATCCCAGGTTCCGGCATCTGGCCCTACGTCGGATGCCCGGGTGACAAAAGCTTCGTATACTTCGCGGCGCAGCTCACGGTTGTCGCCGTAGGTCATAACCGGAAAGAAGCTGGGGAAGTCCAGGGTGATCACGTAGCCATCGAGTTCTTTCTGGCTAGCGGCCTGTTTGGCACCGTCGATGGCAGATTCCGGTAGGCCGGCGAGTTCTACTATATCCGTGATGTGTTTAAACCAGTGCTGAGTGGCATCCAGTACATTGTCGCTGAACCGGTTGGTCAATTCTGCCAGCTCCCGGGACAGGGCCGCATACTGCTTTTTCTGCTCGTCCGGCAGGTCTACGCCACCAAGATGAAAGTCTCTCAAGGTGTTATCAACTGCTTTTCGCTGGGCTTCGCTCAACTCGCTGAAATCATCCCTTGCTGCAAGCTTTTTGTAGGCCTCACACAGGGCGGCATTCTGGCTGACTTCCGTACCGTACTCGGTAAGCTTTTCCAGGCAGTTTTTGTAGACTTTGCGCAGGTCGTCGTTGTTCATGACGCCGTTCAGGTGCGAGATCACCGACCATGCATTGCTGAGCCGGTTATCAAGAGCCTGCATAGGCTGCGCCAGAGTGTCCCAATCAGGATCTTCGTTCTGGGCCAGGCTCGCAATTTTCATTCGGTTTTCGCTGAGAATCTGGTCAATGGCCGTTTCCATATGCTCTGTGCGGATATGGTCAAACTTTGGCAGCAAATCATCTGTCAGCAACGGGTTATTCATGGATCCCCTTCTCAGCAATGAGTTGGTAAAGTAGCGTGACACGAGTAACGCTTAGCTATTGGGCCCGGAAATGGAGTCCGGATGGAAGCCCTTTCCAAAACACGCCGTGAATACCTCCCTGTAGGCTCGGCTCCGCCATCCATGGCTCCGCACGGTTTTGGAAAGGGCTTCCATCCGGACTCCCCGATCTCGGGGAGTAATCTCATCTATCGAGTATATGTAATGACGAATGTACGTTCTCACAAGGGTACCACGCCAAATTTCGGAGCACGCACTCTGGTGGATCCCAGTGCCGTGGTTATCGGCGATGTCAAAACCGGTGATGATTGCTCCATCTGGCCGATGACTGTGGTGCGCGGGGATATGCACAAGATTCGCATTGGCGACCGCTGCAGTATTCAGGACGGCTCTGTGCTTCATATTACCCACGCCAGTGATTATAACCCGGGTGGTTATCCGCTAATTCTGGGCGACGACGTTACCGTGGGGCATAAGGCGTTATTGCACGGCTGCACGATTGGCAGCAGGGTGCTGGTAGGTATGGGGTGCATTATCATGGATGGCGCAACCGTAGAAGATGAGGTGATTGTTGCCGCTGGCTGCCTGGTGCCTCCAGGGAAAACGCTCGAGTCCGGCCACCTTTACGTGGGTTCTCCCTGTAAAAAGGCGAGAGCACTCTCGGAGAATGAACGTAGTTTCTTTGCATATACCGCTGCAAATTATGTACGTCTCAAAGATGAGTATCTTTCCGAGGCCTGAGCGCACGACCCGAACTGTGGTCTGAACAGCAGTCCCACGCCGTATACCTTCTATCCGCGAACCCTGGTGGAGAACGTGCGTTGTGATGCTGTTCTGGTTGTTGCTTCTTAACAGTCTGCTTCTGATCCCGGCTATCGCCTTGCCGGGATCCATGCCTTGGCTTTCGATTGAAGCAATCGCTCTCTGGGCGCTGCTTTGCCTGTTGCCGCGCCGCTACCGCCAGAATCGATTTACGATAACCCTGGCGGTCATCTACAGCTCTCTGGCTTTCCTGGTTTTGGTGGATGCGCTGGTTCGCGAGAGTCTGGGTCGGGGGCTGAATCTGTATCTGGAAGCAGGGTTGCTGGGCGCTGCCTGGAATCTTCTGGAGACCAATCTGGGTTCAGTGATAGCGGCTCTGGCTCTACTGCTTCTCGTGGGCTTTCTGGCAAGTCTGGGGTGGCTGTTCCATGTATGCCTGAAACGTATTCAGTATCACTCATCGGCGGGCTTCGGCAAGCCACTGTTGTTTGTGAGCGGCCTGGTCATAGCTGGCGCGATAACGCCCTTTATCGGTAGTCCGGCGTTGGCATTCATGGCCAACCAGGCATCCCTGATGACCCATACCCACCAGACGACTGAAGCTTTTGTCGAGCAACTTCGGAATCAGCCGGAGACGAGCCGAACCGCCCAACCACTCACACAGCTGGCCGGCAGGGATGTCATCCTCGGCTTTATCGAGTCCTATGGTATATCTACCCTGACGGATGATCGCTATCGCATGCTGATCGACCAGCGCCTGGAGTTAATGGAGCAGGAACTGGATTCCGCAGGCCTGACCATTGTGACCGGGCGGCTGCAATCTCCTGTACAAGGTGGGCAGTCATGGCTTGGACATCTCTCGGTGCTCAGCGGGCAATGGATTGAAAATCAGCTCGCCTACGAGACCCTCCTCAGCAGCAACTACCCCACGCTGGTCGACGACTTTCGCGGCACCGGCCATAAAACTGTGGCAGTGATGCCGGCCATTACTCGAGCCTGGCCCGAGGGCCGGCTTCTCCGGTACGAATATATCTATGATCATGACAATATGGGTTATCGGGGGCCTGCCTTCAACTGGGTGACCATGCCGGATCAATACACCTGGCGCTGGCTGCAGCAACTGCGCGAGCGCACGCCCGAGCCCTTGCTTGTCGAACTTGCGCTGATCAGCAGCCATGCTCCCTGGGTTCCTGTTCTGCCGGTTCTCGCTGATTGGGAGGCTATTGGCGACGGAGAAGTTTTCGAGCGCTGGAGAGGTGCGGGAGAAGCACCCGCGTCGCTTTGGCGTGATACCGAACGCGTCCGCGACCACTATGGCAAGGCAATAGACTATGCCCTGAACGTTGCCAGTAATTTCGCAACCAGGTATGTAGAAGAGAACACACTGATGATCATTCTTGGCGACCACCAACCCGCCCCACTGATAACCGGCGAGAACGCCAGCCGGGATGTCATCGTTCACATCATCAGCGGAGATCCCGGGCTGGTTACACCCTTTCTTTCCGGAGAGCTGCCGGGATTCCAGCCCGGCACCAGGCCAGACCTTCAGGCTACCGGTGCACCCATGAACCAATTACGGCCATTTCTGCACAAGCACTTTGGCAACCCCTGAAATCGACCTCAAGAACTTTTTGTGGCTCCCGCGTTTTTCAGGACGCGGGCATAATCCTGGCTTTTATGATGCTCGCTGACTCTGTCCAGTATGGTTTCGCCGGTTTCATTCACCGCGTTGAGATCCCGACCCGCGTCCACGAAGAAGCCCACAAACCGTTCGAAATCGCCGGCTACCATAGCCTGGTAAGCTTTTAGCAACGTATTGTAATCTGAGCCCTCACCTTCGGGTGGAGCCACCAGAAAGCTTTTTACGCGCTCGTCACTCCACTCTTCACCGATGACTTTGGGCTTATCCGGACCGCTCATATTCACACTCTCCTTATTCAGGAATTTTCTATTCAGGGCAGAATCTCCACCGGCAGGTCTCCGGTGGAGATGGATTCGTCGCACTCGGGGTCGCGAATGGCTATTTCCACCCGACGGTTCAGCGCTCGGTTTTCCGCCGTATCGTTTGCTGCAAGGGGGTTTGTTTCCGCACGGCCAGCTGCGACGACGCGCTCAGCGGGCACCTGTTGACTCATGACAAGCTCGTGCACAACAGATACCGCACGTGCCGCGGAAAGGTCCCAGTTGGAGCGATAACGGCTACTGGAAATGGGCCTGTCATCTGTATAACCGGAAACCAGAACATCACCGGTACAGCCCGCCAGCACACCAACTACCCGCTCAATAATAGGAATCATCTCCGGTTTAATGGCAGCCTCCCCGGAGCGGAAGGTTGCTTCTTCCGAGAAGCGGATCACCACTTTATCTTTATCGTAGTTTACGCTCAAAGCTCCGGAGGCCACTTCACTCTCCAGTTCACCGATCATTCTGCTGGCCAGATCTATGACGCCACTGGAGATAACCGTATCAGCGGAGTCCGGCGCACGCTCATCGATAAATTCAGGTTCCCGCACCTGCGTTTCTGTGGGTTCTGGCAGGGATACGGTGTCTGATTCCACCAAAGTAATTGGCGAACCGCCAATGTTGTCAGACAGCACATTGGCAGAACCAAAAGCCACGGACATGGAGTTCGCCATAGCTTTGTATTTTTCGATGTCCATTTCCGCGAATGATAACAACAGAATAAAAAACGTCAGCAACAGCGTTGCAAGATCGGCAAAGGTAACGATCCACGCAGGCGTCTGGTTTTTTTGCCGCGGCTTGCTGGCTTTCCGGAGCGTTTGCAAAGCTTCAGACCTCCCGCTCCGGCACCAGAGCTCTGCGCTGATCTGGCGTTACAAACGAGGAAAGCATTTCTGTCATCACCCTCGGATTTTCCCCGCGCATGATGTTGCGCATGGAGGTGATAATCAGAACCTGATTGCGGCTTTCATCTTCGGCCTTGAGCTGAAGCTTGTCTGCCAGAGGAAGCGCTATCAACTGGGCGATGAAAGCGCCGTAGAGTGTTGTCAGCAAGGCAATCGCCATAGCCGGGCCGATAGAGGAGGGGTCATCCAGCGAGTTAAGCATCTGCACCAGACCCACCAGGGTGCCCAGCATGCCAATAGCCGGCGCAGACTCGCCAATGCCCCGGAAGACCCGCTCAGCGACTTCGTAGCGCTCTGCCATCTGCTGGGATTCCTGAGCCAGCGCCTCCTCAACCAGTTCCGGTGGATGGCCATCCACACACAGATTGATGGCTTTTTGCAGGAACTCATTGCCGGTCCGATGATTTTCCAGGCCCAGAACACCCTCTTTCCGAACGACCAGAGCCAGCGCCCCCGCTTCGCGGATCAGCTCCGTAGGTCGTTCGACCCTGTCAGTAAACGCAGCGCTCATAGCCAGACGGAAGGCGCTCATCACGGAGGATAGCCGGAACTTTATGAGCGTTACCGCAAAGGTGCCGCCAATAACAATGGCCAGGCCCGGCAGATTGAGAAAGGTCAGAATTGAAGCGTTTGCCAGCATCGCCAGAATAACAATCAGAATACCGGCGACAAGCCCTACGAGGGTAAGAATGTCCATATATAGCCCTTATGGATTATGGTCTCTGTGACTGGTCTGGCTGCGAAGTACGATTTTAGTCATTCCGCAATGTATCAATAACCGGCGCTGTTTCCGGGTACACGCCCCGCCAGACCCGGAACGACTCGGCTGCCTGTTCAACCAGCATTCCCAAACCATCAAATACCTCGACAGCACCGTTATCCAGAGCCCACTGGTTAAACGTGGTTGTCTGCAAAGAATACATCATGTCATAGACGACTGTGCCAGCCGCGATCACATTTGCACGAAGGGGTGGCAAGTCACCCTGCAGGCTCGCACTGGTGCCATTAACAATGACGTCGAATGGCTGATCCGGCTCATCGAATCCGCAGGCACTCAGATCGGCAGCGCCGGCCTCATCGGCAAACAGGGCGACCAGTGCGTCGGCTTTAGCCACAGTACGATTAGCAATCTTCAGGCTGGCGGGTTTTTGTGCCAGCAGTGGGCCCAAAACGCCACGCACGGCACCACCTGCGCCCAGAACCAGTATCCGGGCACCTTCGAGCTTAACGCCATGGTTGCTCATCAGATCCCGAACCAGCCCACAGCCATCGGTATTGTCGGCTACCAGTTGCCCTTCACTGTTGTGATACAAGGTGTTGGCTGCGCCCGCCTTTTCAGCTCTGGTAGTACGGCTTTCCGCCAGTCGCCAGGCCTGCTCCTTGAAGGGAACCGTGACATTAAGACCCTTGCCGCCACCCTCAAAGAATTGGCGAACCGTTGTCGTGAAATCATCAAGGGGCGCCTGAATTGCGGTGTATTCCACCGGCTCACCGGTTTGCGAGGCAAACAAACTGTGAATTCTCGGTGATTTGCTGTGGCCAATCGGGTGCCCGACCACCGCATAAAGATCATTACTCATAATCTACCCCTCTTGCGATGTGTTATCTGCCAACCAGTCCCGCCCGGTGAGAAAATGGTCCGTCAGACGCGCCTCTTCACTGCCCGCTTCCGGTACCCGACTGTAATCCCAACGCACCAGGGGTGGCAGCGACATCAGAATGGACTCTGTGCGCCCACCAGACTGCAGTCCGAACAGGGTGCCACGGTCATAAACCAGGTTGAACTCAACGTAGCGACCGCGCCGGTATAGCTGAAAATCACGCTCGCGCTCACCATATGCCTGGTCCATCCGGCGCCTTACAATGGGTTCGTATGCTTCAATATAACTATTGCCCACAGATTTCATCAGCCCGAAATCCTTTTCGAAATCGCCGGTGTTGTGATCGTCGAAGAAAAGCCCGCCGACGCCTCTTGGCTCGTCTCTGTGGCGCAAATAGAAATAATCATCGCACCAGTCTTTGTAACGACGGTAAGTGTCCTCGCCAAACGGCGCACACGCAGCTTCAGCAGTCTTATGCCAGTGCACACAGTCTTCATCAAAACCGTAATAGGGTGTGAGGTCGTAGCCACCACCAAACCAGTAAACCGGTTCGCTATTCTTCGGAGTCGCGATAAAGAACCTCACATTGGCGTGAGATGTAGGCACGTATGGGTTATTCGGGTGAATCACCAGAGAGACGCCCATGGCCTGCCAGGGCGCACCAGCCAGATGAGGCCGGTGCGCCGTGGCCGATGCAGGCATGGTGTCGCCCATCACATGGGAGAAGTTGACCCCACCTTTTTCAAAGGCTCTGCCATCGCTGATAACACGACTTACACCGCCGCCGCCCTCGGGGCGATCCCAGGCGTCGCGAACGAACTCTGCACCACCCTCCAGCGCCTCCAGGCGCTGGCATATGCTGTCCTGCAAGCCAAGCAGATACTGTTTAACCGCATGAATATCCGGTTGCTGTGGCATGGATTCTCCTAACGAAGCTGTTCGCCGCTGACAATATCAATAATGCGGCTGGGTTTCCGGTTACCGCCAAGTGCGCCCGGCACAATCTGGTCGAGCCGGTCATCAAAGTAATCGCGAACCTGCTGGGCGTCACGGGCAGGGTCTTGCCCTGCGGGATTGCACGATGTGGAGACCAGAGGCATGCCGGCGCCTTCGCAAAGGGCTTTAACCACGGGGTGTTCACTGACTCTGACAGCAATAGAGCTATGACTGCCACGTACCCACTCAGGAATCTGCTTGTTCACATCCGGCAACAAACAGGTAACAGGGCCGGGCCACTGGCTCAGCGCCGCCTGCTGAAGCTCTTCAGGCAAAGGGTCGAGCAGAAAGCGGACCTGTTCCACAGACGCCGCTACCAGAATCAGGCCCTTTTCCACCGGGCGGTTCTTGAGTTCAAGAATGCGTGTTACTGCCTGAAGGTTCCAGGGGTCACATCCAAGACCCCAGACAGCCTCGGTCGGATAGGCGATAACACCGCCTTGCAGAATTGTACTGCGGGCAAGCTGTAACTGCTGATCATTTAAAGGATTTTGCACAGCCATGTTGATTTAGTCAGACCAAAACGAAATAAATCATCACACCAGGCTCAGGCGATTTTCTGGAAACCTCCGGGTGCAGAACTCACCAAGCCTTCAAGCTCCAGTAGCAGCAGAGACTGAACGAGTTGATCGGCCGGAAGACCGGTTGCCGAACACAGTGCATCAGTTGATTGGGGATCATACCCTAATGCCTCAAACACCGCGATTTCCCGGTTGTCCAGTGCAGCCAAAGGGCCAGCATCCCGGCTTTCAGCCCCAGGCTGAATGCCAGACTGCTCTGGCAATTCGCGAACGGCAGGCAGTGACCAACAGGCGCCAAGTTCTTCCAGGATATCGTCAACCGTATCGACCAGCCGTGCGCCCTGCTTTATGAGATGGTGACAGCCACGGGCTACCGGGCTGTGAATGGACCCCGGAATGGCAAACACTTCGCGCCCCTGCTCCAGGGCCATTCTCGCGGTAATCAGAGAACCGCTTTTCAAACCAGCTTCAACCACCAGAATGCCACGACTCAGGCCGCTGATAATACGGTTACGCTGGGGAAAGTGAGCAGCTCTGGCGGGCGTACCGGGCGGATATTCGGATACCATCAGGCCATGTTCGATAACCCGATCACCAAGCCGACGATGCTGGTTCGGGTAAATTCGGTCAAGGCCACACCCGATAACGGCGATTGTCGCGTATCCCGCATCCAGGGCCCCAGCGTGGGCCGCGCCGTCAACACCCAGCGCCAGGCCACTGGTTACCAGCAGGTTCCGGTTGCTCAGTTCTGCAGCAAAGCGTCGGGCGTGATCCAACCCCGCAGGGGTGGCGTTGCGACTGCCAATAATGCCAATCTGCTCATAGCACAACAGCCTCGGATCACCTCGGGTATACAACACCAGTGGCGCATCATGAATGTGCCTCAGTACATCCGGATAATCAGGGTGTTGCCAGTTCACGGTACCTATGCCATGCCGCTCACAAGCCACCAGGATCTGCTGGACGGTTTTTACAGAGCTATCGGCTTCATTTTGCTGTTGCCACGCCAGAATTGCCGCAACCGTTTCAGCATGCAGGCCCTGAGCCCGGAGCGTTGCAGGATTTCTCGTGAGAAGGTCAGTGAGATCGGGGGTTGTCGCAAGCATCGCCCGCCGACGGGCACGCCCGAATTTGGGCAAACAGGTAAGAAATAACCACTGCGCAGAAGGAGAGGAAAACACGGCATCATCCTTGGAAATAACAAAACCGGGCCTTCCTGGCCCGGCTTTCGGTTAACCGCCTAAGGGATCAGGGATTGGTGACTTTGTCGCCAACCGATAGTGCCCTTGTCGCCTGCAATACCAGGCCGTAGCTCATTTTTTCGTATACCTGGAATACCATCAGCAAGCCAGCTCTCTCGGAAGGCAGTTCGACGGTTTCGTTGGTAACCGGGTCACGCACCAGGTTGCCGCTTTTCAGAATGGCCATCACATTGCCAGCTTCCAGCCCTTCACGGCTGCCCCGGTTGATCGCAACCACATTGTATTGACCAATTTGAGTAACACCTCCATCCACGGAGATCATTTTGCCTTCGATCTTCTCGCTGGGGGAGCTAGGCGTAAAACTGGTGGTCAGGCGGCGATCTTCATTGACCAGCAGGCGATCACCGACACGCACCTCTTCACTGGAGCTTGTCAGATCTACAGTCAGAACATCACCGTTTTCTGC
The DNA here is from genome assembly GCF_030549045.1 of Marinobacter sp. 1_MG-2023. NCBI lineage: Bacteria > Pseudomonadati > Pseudomonadota > Gammaproteobacteria > Pseudomonadales > Marinobacteraceae > Marinobacter > Marinobacter sp. 1_MG-2023. The sequence goes on from NZ_JAUOST010000005.1 coordinate 150,008, forward strand.
AGCCACATCGCCACGGGCTATGCTGCGCGCCTCCAGACCCAGAAACTCTCCGGTATCCGGATCAACAAATTCTGTGCTGCGACGGAATACACCCACTTTATCCGCAGGCTTTTCGCCTCGGGCATACACCCGGTCACCAGCGCCATTAACAATGCGACCGTCTACGCCTTCAAGAACATAAGGCGCTTCATTGATCAGCTCAGGGCTGACAATGCGAGTATCGGTCAGGAAACTGCTGATAGCATCGAGAGGGATTGCGGGAATGGGTGTATCGATCCGCTCCGAGCGAATCTCCGGTGACAACTTCACAAAACCGTTGTTGGACGCCACCTTCGTGAGCCGGGGCTTGCCGTCGATGTAAACGAGAGCGAGACGATCACCCGGGTAAATCAGGTGAGGGTTGGCTACCTGCGGGTTAACGTGCCAGATTTCAGGCCAGTACCACGGGTTGCTCAGAAATCGCCCTGAAATGTCCCAGAGAGTATCACCCTTTACAACAGTGTAACGCTCAGGGTGGTCAGGCCGCAGTTCTGGTGCAGCTTGAGCCCAGGAGGTTGCTAGCAGCATAGTGGCCGCCAGAGCGTACAGCAGTTTCCTCATTGTCTAAGTCCTTGATCGCGTGCCTTGAATCTGTGAGTTCTGGTAAGGATGCAGCCAGTTGTCTGCAGCTTATTACGTTGTTATGCAAGTTACTATAGAAGAAGTCTCGCAAATTGTGATGTTATCTTTTGTTCTTCCAGTAAATTCTATGCCATTTCCAAAAGATTTTAACTATTGCCTGATCAGTTTGTACTCAATCGGCGAATTGTTGGATAATGTACCGAAAGAGGCGTCACGCCGCCCATATTAATGTGAAAGGAACAATTTGCGCAGTACGCTGTCGCATTTCAGAGATCGCTTTCACACGGTTACAAAAGACAACGTTAAAAGTTCGGCACAACCATTAGTCATAAAAGGGTGCCAGCCCGAAACACTGGCATTCGTCATACAGGCCAAAGTACGAGCACTATGATACTAGATATTCTCGAATACCCGGATCCCCGTCTTCGCACCATCGCCAAGCCGGTTGATGAACTGACAGACGCCGACCGCAAGCTGATCGACGACATGTTCGAGACCATGTACGATGCGCCCGGCATTGGTCTGGCGGCCACACAGGTGGACGTTCACAAACAGATCATCGTTATGGATCTGTCTGAAGACAAGAGTGAACCCCTGGTGTTCGTCAATCCGCAGGTTGAAGTGCTCGATGGCGAACGTGAACCCATGCAGGAAGGCTGCCTTTCTGTGCCTGGCTTTTATGAAGACGTTGAACGGATTGAGCACTGCATGATCCGTGCACTGGACCGGGACGGAAAGCCGTTTGAAATTGAAGCCCGAGGCCTTCTTGCTGTCTGCATTCAGCACGAAATGGATCACCTGAACGGCAAGCTGTTTGTCGACTACCTCAGCAACCTCAAGCGCAACCGCATACGCAAGAAGCTGGAAAAGCTTCACAAGCAAAGTGCGTGATCAATGCCTGAACGGCGTTTGATGATTGTATAGAAAGTATCGGACCGGGCCTTGGCCCGGTCTTTTCGTATTCAACGAATCAGAGACCCAACACCGTGCGACTCGTTTTTGCCGGCACTCCGGATTTCGCAGCAAGCGCCCTGAAAGCGCTACTGGGCACCCATCACACCATCGTGGGCGTATACTCCCAGCCTGACCGACCCGCCGGCCGTGGCCGCAAACTCCAGCCCAGCCCGGTCAAACAGGTTGCTCTGGACAACAGCATCCCGGTATTCCAGCCAGAAACCCTGAGAACCCCGGAAGCACAGCAGGAACTGGCAAACCTACAGCCGGATGTGATGATCGTTGCGGCCTACGGGCTGATTTTGCCCCAGGCAGTGCTGGAAATCCCCGCCCATGGTTGCCTTAACATTCACGCCTCGCTGTTGCCCCGATGGCGCGGCGCGGCGCCCATTCAACGCGCTATTGCCGCCGGCGATAAAGAAACCGGCATTACCATCATGCAAATGGACAAAGGCCTGGATACCGGCGCCATGTTGCTGAAATCCCGAACCGCGATTGAAGCCTCCGATACCGGCGGCAGCCTTCACGACCGCCTTGCTGAATTGGGTGGCGACGCCATTATTGAAGCCTTGACCCAGCTCGAGAGCAGCAAGCTAATTGGTGAAACCCAGAATGACGGGGATGCCTGCTACGCCCACAAACTTTCAAAAGAAGAAGGTCACATTGATTGGTCGCAAGACGCTCCGGCCATCGAGCGATTGATTCGTGCCTTCAACCCCTGGCCGGGCACTTATACCGATCTGGAGCAGCAACGCCTGCGGATCCACGAAGCCACGGCCATCGACGAGCAGAGCCAGAAGCCGCCAGGAACCGTGTTAAAGCGGGAGCGGGAAGGTATTGATGTTGCCTGTGGCACCGGCACTTTGCGCATCAACCGACTACAATTGCCGGGGTCCCGCGCCCAAAGCGTCAACGACCTGATTAATGGCGGCAAACAATTGCTGTTGCCCGGACAGGAGCTGCGCTGACATGGACCGCTATGATCAACTTGATCAACCGATGCGCGCCGTTGCGGCCAATGTGCTGATGGCGGTGGAAAACGGTGAGTCTTTGTCCCAGTGCCTGCCGCCGGCTCTGCAGCAACTTGCGCCAAATGAGCGCCCGGCACTGCAAGCACTCTGCTACGGCACTTGTCGTTGGTTTCACCGCCTCGACAATGAGCTGAACAGCCGACTGAAAAGCCCTGTGAAGAAGCAGGATCGCGTTGTTCATCATCTGATGCTGGTCGCTCTGTTCCAGTTGCGCTTCAGTCAGCAGGCCACCTACGCCATCCTGAACGAATCCGTAGAAGCCTGTCGCGCCCTCGACAAGCCACATCTCACCGGTCTGGTGAATGGTGTTTTGCGTTCTGCCGAGCGCGAAGGTGCGCCCGAGCCGGCAAATGATGCCAGCCGCTTCAGCCATCCCGCCTGGATGGTGGAAAAGTTACGCCATAACTGGCCAGACCATTGGCAGCAGATTCTTGAAGCCAATAACGCCCAGGCGCCCATGACATTGAGGGTGAACGCGCTTCGTTTTACCCGCGATGAATATCTCGCGCTGTTAAACGACGCAGGTATTGAAGCGACCGCGACCGCCTTTGCACCTCAGGGTATTCAGCTTGCCCGGCCGGTTCAGGTTGACCAGCTACCCTGGTTTGCCGACGGCGCGGTCAGCGTTCAGGACGAAGCCGCACAGCTCTGCACGACGCTGCTGGACCTTGCGCCGGGCCAAAGGGTTCTGGACGCCTGCGCAGCGCCAGGCGGGAAGACCTGCGCCATTCTTGAAAGCCAGGCAGAGCTTGCCGAAGTCGTAGCGATCGACGAGTCGGCGGCGCGGCTGCCCCGGGTTCAGGAAAACCTCGACCGGTTGGATTTGCACGCAAGCCTGCTGCAAGCGGACGCTGCGGACACCGAACAGTGGTGGGACGGCCAGGCCTTCGACCGCATTCTGCTGGATGTTCCCTGCAGCGCCAGCGGCGTTATCCGCCGCCACCCTGACATCAAACTCCTGCGCCGGGAAACCGATGTTGTGCCCCTGGCGGCTATACAACTCGGACTGCTGGAAGCTATGTGGTCTGTACTCAAGCCGGGCGGCCGCCTGGTCTACGCGACCTGTTCCGTGTTCCCCCAGGAAAACCACCGTATAATCCAGCGGTTCCTTAAACAGCAAACCACCGCCGTTCTTATTGAGCCAGAGGTTCAATGGGGTCGAAACATGGGCGCGGGGCGACAGCTTCTCCCCGATCCAACCAGCCATGACGGCTTTTTCTATGCCGTACTGGAGAAACCTGAATCATGAAGATCCTGATCCTCGGCGCCGGCCAGGTCGGCGGCACACTGGCAGAAAATCTGGCCAATGAAGCCAATGATATAACGGTCATCGACACTGACGCGGTGCGGCTACGCGAACTGCAGGATCGGCTCGACATTCGCACGGTTCAGGGCATGGCCTCTTATCCAACGGTATTAAGCCAGGCTAATGCCGAAGACGCCGACATGCTGATTGCTGTTACTAACAGCGATGAAACCAATATGGTTGCTTGTCAGATTGCGAGCATTCTGTACAACACACCCACGAAAATCAGCCGCGTGCGAGCCAGCGCCTACATATCCAATAACAAGCTTTTCCAGAAAGAAGGCGGCTTTCCGATTGACGTCATGATCAGCCCGGAGCATCTGGTTACCCGGCACATCACGCGGCTGATTGAATATCCGGGCGCCTTGCAGGTACTGGAATTCTCCAAGGGCCTGGTCCGGCTGGTGGCCATTCGCGCCACAGAGGGCGGCCCACTGGTCGGGCGCGAGCTGTCTTATTTTCGTATGCACATGCCCAAAATTGATACCCGGGTGGCAGCTATTTTCCGCAAAGATCACGCCATCATGCCAAAGGGCGATACGGTGATTGAGGATGGCGATGAAGTGTTTTTCATCGCCGGTGCCGACCACATTCGCTCGGTAATGAGTGAACTGCAACCCCTGGTTAAAAACTACAAACGCATTTTTATATGCGGCGGCGGCAACATAGGTCAGCGCCTGGCCCACACTCTCGAAAACCGCTATCAGGTCAAGCTGTTGGAGCGCGACCGTGAACGCTGTGTTCTGCTTTCTGAAAGCCTGCGCAAAACGGTTGTGCTTGAAGGTAATGCTGCGGACAAAGACATACTGCTGGAAGAAAACATCGAAAACACCGATGTGTTCTGCGCCGTTACCAACGATGATGAAGCCAATATCATGGCATCCTTGCTGGCCAAGCGTCTGGGTGCCCGCAAGGTGTTCACGCTGATCAACAACCCGGACTATGTGGATCTGATCCAGGGCGGCGAGATTGATGTCGCTATTTCCCCTCAGCAAACCACCATCGGCAGCTTGCTCACCCATGTACGGCGAGGCGACGTTGTGAACGTTCACTCTCTCCGCAGGGGCGCTGCCGAAGCCATCGAGGCAATTGCCCATGGCGATCACAAATCTTCCAAGGTAATCGGCAGGCGGCTGGATGAAATCAACCTGCCCCAGGGTGCGACCATAGGTGCGATCGTCCGCCATAACGAAGTACTGATCGCTCACGACCACCTCCGGGTGCAACCGGATGATCATGTCATCCTGTTCCTGGTAGACAAATCCCGGGTGCGGGAAGTTGAAAAGCTCTTCTCCGTGGGGCTTACGTTCTTCTAGTTCAAAATCAAGAGCATAAAGACTACTTAGAAATACCGGTTTGGCGCGCGTATAATGCGCCTTTTTTCAGAATGACCCTCTTGCGAGCAAATTGAATATTGGCTCGATACTAACTCGAGATTGAGTCGAGATTGTGCCGAAGAGTGGCTACACACAGACCGAATCAGCAGGCAAACGTTGTGACAGAAAGAGTGACAGAAAGAGCGACAGACAAGGCAAAGAACATCAGCACTCCGGACATCAGGACTTTTCAGGGCCTGATTCTGGCTCTGCAGAACTTCTGGGCACAGCACGGTTGCGTGGTGCTTCAGCCACTGGACATGGAAGTAGGGGCTGGTACCTTTCATCCCGCCACCTTCCTGCGGGCCATCGGGCCAGAAACCTGGAATGCCGCGTACGTGCAACCAAGCCGCCGCCCCACCGACGGCCGTTACGGCGAGAACCCGAATCGCCTGCAGCATTATTACCAGTTCCAGGTAGTACTCAAGCCATCACCAGACAACATTCAGGAGCTCTATCTCGATTCACTGAGAGCCCTGGGGCTTGATCCGCTGGTGCACGATATCCGCTTTGTTGAAGACAACTGGGAATCACCCACGCTGGGCGCCTGGGGTCTGGGCTGGGAAATCTGGCTGAACGGCATGGAAGTCACCCAGTTTACTTACTTCCAGCAAGTGGGCGGCCTTGAATGCTACCCGGTTACCGGCGAGCTCACTTATGGTCTTGAGCGCATCGCCATGTATCTGCAGGGTGTCGACAGTGTTTACGACCTGGTCTGGACAGAAGGTCCGGATGGTGTAGTCACCTACGGCGACGTGTTTCATCAGCAGGAAGTGGAAATGTCCACTTACAACTTTGAACACGCAGACGTCGAGTTCCTGTTCCAGAGCTTTGATGTCCACGAGCGTGAAAGTGCCCGGCTGATCGAAGCCGGCCTGGCGCTGCCTGCCTACGAGCAGGTTCTGAAAGCGTCTCATACGTTCAACCTGCTGGATGCCCGCCACGCCATCTCGGTCACCGAACGCCAGCGCTTTATCCTGCGGGTACGTACTCTGGCCAGAGCCGTTGCCCAGGCCTACTTCGACAGCCGGCGCAAGCTCGGCTTCCCGTTGGCCCCGGAGGCCCTGCGCCAGGAAGTGATGGCCATAGCCGAAGCAGCCGAGAACAAGGCCAACGGTAAGAAAGGTAAAAAAGCGAAGCAGGAAAAACAGGCAGAGGGTAAGGCATAATCATGGCAAAGCAGGATTTTCTGGTCGAACTGGGCGTCGAAGAGCTGCCCTCGAAAGCACTCAAGCCGCTGTCTGAAGCATTCACTCAGGGTATTACCAAAGGCCTGGAAGACGCGGGCATTGCATTTGGCAAGGTAGAAGCCTTTGCGGCACCGCGCCGCCTGGCGGTTCGCATACGCGACCTGGCCGACGCCCAGCCGGACAAGCCCGTTGAAAAGCGAGGCCCGGCAGTCAAAGCCGCTTTCGATGATTCTGGCAACCCGACTCGGGCCCTTACCGGTTTCGCCACATCACTGGGTGTAACCCCGGATCAGCTCGACACCCTCGAAACCGATAAAGGTGCCTGGCTGGTCTATCGCACGGTAGAGCAGGGCAAGCCCACCGTAGATCTTATGTCCGGGCTGGTTGAACAGTCGCTGGCGTCATTGCCAATTCCCAAGCGTATGCGCTGGGGTGCGCACCGCACGGAATTTGTCCGCCCGGTACACTGGCTGGTAATGCTGTTTGGTAACAAGGTTATTGATGCGCCCATCATGGGTCTGACTCCAGGCAACAAAACCCGGGGCCATCGTTTCCATTGCCCGAAAGCACTGATCATTCCAACGCCTGCGGATTATGAAATTGTCCTTGAGCAAGAAGGGTATGTGATTGCCGATTTCGCCAAACGCCGTGAACAGATCCGTTCCGGTGTCAGCGCCCTTGCTGAGACCGAAGCCGGCGCGAAAGCAATCATTGATGAAGACCTGTTGGACGAGGTCACTGGCCTGAACGAATGGCCAGTGCCACTGATGGGGCGCTTCGACAAACGGTTCCTCGAAGTGCCTGCAGAGGCCCTGATTTCCTCTATGGCGGAGCACCAGAAGTACTTCCACGTGGTAGGTACCGATGGCGCAATGCTGCCATTGTTCATCACCGTCGCCAACATTGAGAGCAAAGATCCTTCGCAGGTAATCTCAGGCAATGAAAAGGTGATCCGACCGCGCCTTTCGGATGCTGCGTTCTTCTATGAAACCGACCGCAAGATCCGCCTGGAAGACCGCATCGAAAGGCTCAAGCCGATTGTTTTCCAGGAAAAACTTGGCAGCGTTTACGACAAAGCCGTTCGCGTAGCAGCGCTGGCCAAGAAAATCGCCGCAGCGATTGGCAGTGATCCTGCCCTGGCCGAGCGCGCCGCCATGCTGGCGAAGACCGACCTTGTCACTGAGATGGTACTGGAGTTCAGCGATCTTCAGGGCATCATGGGCCAGTATTATGCAGCCAACGACGGCGAGCCAGCCGACGTGGCAAAGGCCATGAATGAGCAGTACATGCCGCGCTTTGCAAAAGACGGCCTGCCCACCACGCTCACAAGTTGTGCACTGGCCATCGCAGACCGTCTGGATTCGCTGGTCGGGTTGTTCGGCATTGGCCAGCCGCCATCTGGAACCCGGGACCCCTTCGCTCTGCGCCGGGCCTCTCTGGGTGTGCTCCGCATCATTATTGAAAGGGAGCTGCCACTGGATCTGCAAACCTGTTGTGAATGGGCAGAAGAAAACTTCACCGGACTCACCGAAGACAATACAGCATCCAGTGTTGTTGATTACATGCTGGACCGGTTCCGCGCTTACTACGAGGAGCGTGGCATTAGTGCTGAAGTGTACCTGGCTGTTCACGCCCGGCGACCAACCCGTCCGCTGGATTTCGACCGCCGGGTGAAGGCCGTGGAAGCCTTCCGCCAGCTGCCGGAGGCTCTAGCTCTGGCCGGCGCCAACAAGCGAGTTTCCAATATCCTGTCCAAGCAGGGCGGAGAAAGCCTGGGCGAAACCGTCAACAAAGACCTGCTGCAGGATGCGGCCGAGAAAGCTCTGGCCGAGAAGGTAGACCAGCAAGCCGAGAAGGTGCTCCCGTTGTTCGAGCAAGGCGATTACGCCAGCGCGCTGCAGTCACTGGCGAGCCTGCAGGAGCCGGTAGACAACTTCTTCAACGAGGTTATGGTTATGGCCGAAGATGAAGCCGTGCGGAACAACCGTCTCGCGCTGCTGAATCGTCTGCACAACCTGTTCTTGCGCGTCGCAGATATCTCACTGCTGCCTACTGCTGGCTGACCGATGCTGATCATCCTCGACCGGGACGGGGTCATCAACAAGTATGATGGCAGTTACATCTGCTCTGTAGATGAATGGCAACCCATTCCCGGAAGTATCGAGGCGGTGGCACGGCTTTGCAAAGCCGGCCACCGTATCGCCGTTGCCACCAACCAGTCCGGGATTGCGAGGGGGTTTTACGGCACCGACGTGCTGGACGCCATGCATGCAAAGCTGGAAAAGTTGCTGGAGGTTCATGGCGGCAGCATCGGTTTCATCGCCTACTGCCCGCACCATCCAGACGATGGCTGCCAATGCCGCAAGCCGCTCACCGGCCTGCTCAAACAGATCCGTGATCATTTCAAACTGGACGACCTCAAAGGTGCAGTAATGGTCGGAGACAGCCGCATGGATCTGGAAGCAGGTGTTGCAGAAGGCTGCCAACCCGTTCTGGTCCGCACCGGCAACGGTAAAGATACCGAACGCCACCTGAAATCCCGCTCAATACCCGGCGCCAGCGTGGCAATCCACGACAACCTCAGTGCATTTGCGGATGCCTTTTTATCAGGCCCGGGGCTGGTAAAAAACGGATGAATCCGTATAATACCGGCCGTTAATCGGCGTGTGGCGCAGCTTGGTAGCGCACTTCGTTCGGGACGAAGGGGTCGCAGGTTCGAATCCTGCCACGCCGACCATTTCCCGCTTTTATCTTCCTGTATTACCTCTTCGATTCTTAGAAACTCTGACTCAACTGAAGCCCCAGATTCCAGGGGATAATGTCGTATTCGCTCTGAAACCCGGTTTGTCCCTGGGCAGGGTCTGTCGCTTTGTAGTCAATAGATATATCGCCCTCATAAAACACCCGCGCGACAAACATATCCACCGTCCAGCCATTCCCGGGGTTCTGAAACTGAGCGCCGACAGATACCTGGTGATAGTCCTCAAAAGGTGTCGCTGGTGATCGGGTTGCAAGCGTAACGGGCGATTCATCAAACAGATACCCCGCTTTCAGGGCCCACCGAGGTGTCGCTTGCCATATCGCACCCAGACGCCACTGCCAGGTATCTTTCCAGCTCTGGGGCTCCTCAGTCACATCATCTGCGGCTGGAAAAGCCACCGGGGTACTCTCCCGGGAAACCACCGAGAGCGCGGCGGCACGGCTCCACTTTGCCCAGGTCGCACCGGCCAGCAACTGCCAGTCAGGGTTTAACTGGTGGGCAATATCGATACTCAGGCTTTCCGGTACCTGAATCGGGACCTGTACGCGTTCGGTTACATCGGTCTGAACCAGCCCGCTGGCGGAGAGCTGAGGCGCATTGCTCAGAGTGCCTTTTCCCTGCAGTTCGAACTCCGTACCCGTTCGCCCTGAAAAGCCCAGCGTGGTGTCGGGGGTAAGGTCAAACATCATGCCGAACGTAAACTCCAAGGCAACATCATCGCCCTCAAGAGAAACCTTGCCGTCTTCAAGCGTTCCGGCAGGAAGACCAAACCGGGCCTCCAGACCGCTGTAATCCACTGAGTTTTCCTGCTCGGCGCTGGCATAAAGTACGTTGACACCAAAGCCGATGGAAAAGCCATTGCCATCGTTAAAGGCAATCGACGGGCTGAGGCCAACGGAAACCAGATCAATGCGATCTACCAGATAGCGGCCGGCAAAGCCGTCCTCATAGTCCAGGCCCAAGCCGTAGGGCACGAATAGTCCCATGCCGATATCTACCCAATCGTTAACCTCATGAGTCACATAGGCATTCGGAACCACAATCGTACCAACATGGTCTCCGCCACCGTCGCCCGGCACCGGACGGCCGTCAGCCCGGGTTGCGCGTGTAGCATCGTCGCGGCCAAGCGCATCAATGTCCATCAGGAGCAGGCCCGCTGAAACGTTGGTTCCAGATAATCGGCTCATGCCGGCCGGATTGAAGTAAACCGTCGTCGCATCTTGAGGGTTTGCCGCTGCCCCGGCATTACTGGTGCCGGAAGCGCCGGCGCTCTGGTCTGCAAGCGTAAGCCCACCTGCCCATGACAGCGAAGGGGCTGCAAACAGGGCGAGTAAAAGAGAGTAAATTTCCTTTCGGAATCCGTAGGTTGGGCTATACATAGAGCATCCTTTTTATTAGGCTCCAAAGTATAAAGTCTCACTACATGTCACTCAAATAGCGGGCACCAGGGTTTGCAAAACTTTACAGTTTTGAACAGTTCCAGGTTTCGCAGGCAGGGAAGAACCAATGCGTGGAGTCGATCGGAAAACGGGGCTGTTTCAGGTCGTAATCGCCTGTTTGGTGCTTCTTGTTTCGGGCCTTGCCGCGGCCGCCAGCCCGGAGGCTGCCATCAGAGACCTCGGCTCAAAGATGGAGCTTTATCAGGGCAGTTGGAACAAACCGGAGCCGCCACCGGACGACGAGACTGGCTGGGTATCGGTTGCCAACCCCGCCTTTTCAACCTCCGACATCGACAAGCCCATCTGGCTGCGGGCCAATCTTGAAGACCTCGATCTCTCCAGGCAGCACTGGCTGATTCTCCACCCCTATGCACAGCGTGTGAACGTCTATGTCGACGGCAAACCGACGACTCCGGAGCCGCTCCATTTCTTCGCCCCGATGGACGAGCGCCCGGTTCCCCATCACTTTCTCGTTTCTCCAATTCCAACTTTTTCTGAAGGCGAGTCACAAAACCATCGCCTCCATCTCCGGTTGGAACCCTTTTTCCCGGTAAACACTTTTTTTCGTCTTGCTGACGACCAGGGGCTGGTCAAGGAGCTGACGCTGCATACTGCTCTCGGGTTCAGCCTGATGGCCGTTATCGTCATTATGGCCATCTATAACCTGTTTCTGTACTTCAGCACCCGTGATACGGTATATCTCTGGTACGTGGCCGCCTCCTGCGCCTCGCTGGCTTATTCCGCGATGCTCACCAATATCTCTGCCTATGTCATCGCTGACTGGGGGATGCCGCCTAAATACGGTTTCCTGGCCGGCTCAAGCGCACTCCTTCTGCAATTTTTACTGTTCCAGCGGCTTCTGGAAACCAAGACCGCCTTTCCCAAAGTTCACCTGGCGGTCAACGCAGTTCTGGCTATCGGGGCCGTTCTTCTGATCGCTTCACCCTGGATTTCCCAGGACCAACTGGTGGGGGGCATGCTTGTTCTGGGGCACCCGACCTATATCCTGGTTCTGGGTGTCGCGAGTGCCCGGGCTCTCAATGGGTATCATCCGGCAAGATACTTCCTTTTGGGCTGGGTCCCGTTTGTGGCCAGCCTGTTCATGACCACCTTTGAATATATGGGTCTTACCGAGCCAACGTCCTGGGTCTCCTACTACCTGCCCGTCGGTTTGTCCTGGGAAATGGCCCTGTTTTCACTCGCACTGGCCTCCCGCATAAAAATCCTTCGGGACGATCGCAACGCCCTTCAGGCCCGGCAAATCGAAGTCAGCGAAAAAGCCCGGAAAGCCCTTGAACGCAGCAACCAGATAAAGGACGAGTTCCTCAACGCCGTCAGCCACGAGCTGCGCACACCCTTGCATACCATCCAGGGCCAACTGGACCTCATGCGGGAGGCACCGCTTAACAGCGAACAGGACCAGGCTTTCCGCACCCTTGAGTCCGCCAATCTGAGGATGACCCGACAGGTGGGTGGCATTCTGGATTTCGTCGATGCCCAGAGCGATAACCTCGTGGGTTCGCCCCAGGTGTTTGAACCCCGGTCGCTGGCAGACCTGCTCAGTTATGAACTTGCCGAAGCCGCCCGTGCAAAACCCCTGTCGTTGTCGGTTGGCGTGGCAGCGAATGTGCCGCAAAAAGTCTTTATGGACGGACTGATGCTGGAAAAAACCCTGTTTCAGCTCATCGACAATGCGGTCAAGTTCACTCCCGCGAAAGGCCAGGTAGTCGTCTGGTGCGAGAAAGAACAAGGCCAACCCGCTCTTACCATATCGATTACCGACACCGGGCCCGGCATTCCCGCGGAAAAGCGCGACAAAGTATTTCAGGCGTTTGAACAGGGCGAAACCGGCCTGACCCGCCGCTATGCTGGCATGGGGCTGGGCTTGCCATTGGCCAATTCTCTGGCGCTTGCACTTGGGGGGGCGATACGGGTAATCAGTTCAACAGAAAATGGCACGACCATGGAACTCCGCGTACCCTTTGGTGAAATCCATCTATCACCGCCCGATACGAATGAACCCTTTCCCAATGATCGCGATACCCATTCGCCCCGGGTTCTGGTCGTAGAGGATGACGGCAGCAACCGGATGATTCTCCGAAAGCAGCTGAAAGCGATGGGAGTAACGTCCGAAGGGGTTCAGAACGGTCTTGAAGCTCTGAACTCTGCCATGAAAGAGCCATGGGCTCTGATCATTATGGACTGCCAGATGCCAGTCATGGATGGCATAGAAGCTACCCGGAGAATCCGCCAGGAGGCGATCAGGAACCTGGGCACGCCCATTATCGCACTCACCGCCAATGCCAGCGCCAGCTACCGCAAGCAATGCCTGGATGCGGGCATGAACGAATACTGCACAAAGCCACTCAGTATGGAGAAGCTGGAAATGCTTGTGCACTCCTACACCGAGCATCGCACGAAAAGACAGTATGAACCTGGGCAAGCTTAATAATAACCGGGGGCCGCGGAGGAGGGGTACGTTTAGTACACAAACCCGGTATTCTTGAGCTCGGTGAGCTGCTACTAACGACAAATTCATTCCACTTTCTTCGAGGCAACACCCATGGCTATAGAACGCATTTCAACCAACAACCGCATGAGCAAAATCGTAAAGCATAATGGCACGGCTTATCTGTGCGGGCAGGTTGCCAAGGACAGGAACGGCGACATTCACACTCAGGTAACCGGAATGCTGGAAAAAGTGGATGAGCTTCTGGAGAGTATTGGTTCCAGCCGAAGCGAGATTCTGTCCGCGACGATTTATCTGGCAGATATGGCCGACTTCAAAGCTCTGAATGAGGTGTGGGATAACTGGGTACCCGAAGGCACTGCTCCAGCACGAGCCTGTGTGCAGGCCCAGATGGCGTCCCCGGAGTTGCTGGTCGAAATCTCGGTAATTGCGGCCTGTTAAACGGCCAGGTGCCGCCGGAACAAGGCCAGTGAGGCGCTGAACACCACTGTCCCTATGGCAGCCAGCGCCAGCATTTGCGGCCACACCACGTCCAGCCCAGCCCCCCGATACAGAATAGCCTGTGCCATGCTTACGAAGTGGGTCGTGGGGGCGACCAGCATAATGTTCTGCACCAGTTCCGGCATGCTTTCCCTTGGTGTAATGCCACCGGAGAGCAGTTGCAAGGGCAGGATGGTCAGAATCAGCAGTAAACCAAACTGCGGCATGGTACGGGCCACCGTGCCAATCAGGATGCCAATCGCGGTGGTGGAAAACAGATGAATCAAGGCGCCGAGCAGGAACAATAGAACCGAACCCTGCACGGGCACTGCAAGCACGTCCTGGATCACAACAGTGATGGCCAGAGTAGCCGCCAGCATAACCACTAGGCCATTCGCCCAGACTTTGGCAGCCATAATCTCGAAGGGTCTCACGGGCATCACCATAAGGTGCTCAACCGTGCCATGTTCGCGCTCACGGATCAGCGCAGCGCCGGTCAGGATAATACTGATCAGGGTTATCTGGGTGATCAGCTCCATCACGCCGCCAAACCAGGTGCCATCCAGGTTTGGATTAAAGCTGACCCGGGTAACCAGTTCTACCGGAAGCGAGCTTGCGGAGCTTCCGGTCTCCAGGTATTCCGCCACCTCCGTGGTAATGATCTGCTCAATGTAGCTGGAGCCGATGAACGCCTGGGTCATCCGTGTAGCATCAATATCCAGTTGCAGGCTGGAGACTTTGCCACTGCGTACGTCCCGCTCAAAACCCTCCGGAATGATCAGGGCGAAGGTATGGGTGCCCTGGTCCAGCAGTTCGTCAATCTGATCAAAGCGAATCAGGTCCGGTTTCAGGAACCACGGCTGTTGCAGTGAGTTGATAACCTGGCCGGAAAGCGCTGTCTGATCTTCATCCACGACCGCCACAGGCGCATTGTGCAGTTCCATCGAGCCGGCTGAGCCGGCGGTATAGATAAGTAAAGTGAAAGCCAATAACACAAAGATCAGCAGAACCTTGTCATGCCATACGCTGCGCAGCTCTTTAACACCGAGGTTCCATATAGTTCCGAGAGATTCCATCATCAGCGCCCCTGTTTCCGGAGTAAGGCCACGGACAAAAACGTGAGTACAGGAATAAACGCCGCCAGTATCAGGAAGGCATGTTGCAGATCACCAAAGGTCAGCCCCTTGGTAAACACACCCCGGGAGATCTCCAAAAACCAGGTGGCAGGCCAGAACTGGCCAATAAGCGCCGCAACGCCTTCCAGAGCTGAGACGGGTTCGGTGACACCCGAGAACTGTACCGTCGGCAGGATGGTAATAATGGCAGTCGCCGCCAGCGCAGCAATCTGTGTTGACGCGAAAGCCGAGATTACCTGGCCCAGGCCAGTCGTCGCCGTAACAAAGAGCAGGGCACCGAGGGTCAAGGTCAGCACACCGCCCTTGATGGGCACATCAAACAGGAATATGGCCAGCAAAACGAGGCTCCCATAGCTCACCATACTGAACCCGATATAGGGCAGTTGCTTGCCCAGCAGAAATTCCAGCCGGGTTACCGGGGTTACATACAGGTTGGTGATGGAGCCCAGCTCTTTCTCCCGCACAATGCCCAGAGCCATCAGGATCGCCGGAATAAAGATCAGAAGAATGGGGATAACCGCGGGCACCATGGCATCCAGACTTCGGAACTCCTGGTTATACCGGTAGCGGGTTTTTATGGAGACCAGGCTTAACGTTGGCGCAGTGCCATAAGTGCGCAGTATCAGGTCTTCAAAGTAGCTCAGGTGCAATCCCTGGATGTACCCAAGAATAGTCTCTCCACGAAAAGGCATGGCTCCATCTATCCAGACAGCGATCTCTGTAGGCCGGCCACTTTTAAGATCCTTGCCAAACCCCGGAGGGAATGAGAGCGCGAGGCTGAGTTCACCAGATACCATGCGCTGTTCCAGCTCAACCATGGTCGAAATCGGCGGTTGCTCAACAAAATACCGGGAACCCGAAACCGCCGTGATGTAATCCTGGCTCTCAGGACTCTGATCCTGATCCAGCACGGCAAAAGAGAGGTCTTCCACATCCAGGGTAATGCCATAGCCAAGAATCATCATCAGCAATGCTGAGCCAATAAAGGCAAACGCCATGCGGATAGGATCGCGCAGCAGCTCCCGGGATTCACGCCGAGCATAGGCCAGGAGTCGCCTGGCGCTGAAGGCCCTGTCAGGTTGCGGCGAAGCACCATCCCCACTGATAACCTTGCCATCACCACGGCTCTGCGGCTCCTTATCGACAGCCTCAAGGGTTTTCATGAATGCCGCTTCAAGGCTGTCGGCCTCTGCATCACGGACCAGTGCCGCTGGCGTATCGCAGGCCAGGACTTCACCAGCATGCATCAGGGAAATCCGGTCGCAACGCTCACCTTCGTTCATGAAGTGTGTGGAGATAAAAATGGTCACGCCATCTTCTCTGGACAATTTCAACAGCAGCGTCCAGAAGCGGTTGCGAGCGCCTGGGTCCACGCCAGAGGTGGGCTCATCAAGAATCAGCACCTCCGGTGAATGCACCACCGCCACGGCCAGGGATAGACGCTGGCGTACCCCAAGCGGTAAGTCGCCGGCGAACTGCTCCATCACCTCGGCAAGACCAAACTGCTCAGTGAGCTCGGACACCCTGGCTTCAATCGCTTCTGCCGGCAGGTGAAACAGACGGGCGTGTAACTTCAGGTTCTGGCGTACGGTCAACTCGCTATAGAGCGAGAACGACTGGGACATATAACCAACGCGCTGGCGGGTAGCCAGATCTCTGGCGTCCAGTGGTGAACCGAACAGGGAAACCTCGCCCTCAGAGGGCGTGAGCAAGCCGGTGAGCATTTTCATGGTTGTGGTCTTGCCACAACCATTGGAGCCCAGAAAACCGAATATCTCACCTTTCGGGATGGTAAAGCTGACGTTCTTCACCGCCGTAAAGTCACCAAAACGCAGGGTAAGATTGTGAGCCTCTATGGCCGGTGCATCGTCCCAAGAGGCATCACCTTTTATCGAAGAGGTGACCTCTCCGCCTCCAGATACAAATTCCTGGCGATCCTCTGGCAACAGGGCAATAAATGCATCATCCAGGGTTTCTGTACCCGTTTTCTGTTTCAACTCCGCAGGGGAACCCGTCGCCAGAATGGAGCCTGCATCCATCGCAACCAGCCAGTCGTAGCGCTCGGCTTCTTCCATATAGGCCGTAGCCACCAGCACGCTCATCGATGGCTGCTGCCGGCGAATCGTATCAATCAGGTCCCAGAAGCGCTGGCGTGAAAGCGGGTCCACCCCGGTGGTGGGCTCATCAAGAATCAACAGCTCCGGGTTGTGGATAAGCGCACAACACAAGCCCAGCTTCTGCTTCATGCCTCCGGAAAGCTTACCCGCAGGCCGGTCGCGGAAATCCAGCAGCCCTGTGGCATCCAGCAAGCGGTCAACCTGCTCGGTTCGGGCCTTACCGGTCAGACCAAACAGATCGGCAAAAAAACCAATGTTCTCGTCGACGGTGAGCGTATGGTACAGATTGCCGCCGAGGCCTTGGGGCATATAGGCAATGCGCGGTGAAACCTCTTTTCGAAACCGGGAACTGGCCATATCGCCACCCAGCACCTGTAACTTACCCTGCTGCAGTTTGCGGGCGCCAGCCACCAGCCCCAACAGTGTGGACTTACCCACGCCATCCGGGCCAATCAATCCGACCATGCAACCCGCTGGAACCTTCAGGTTGATGTCTTGTAACGCCACGCGAGTGCCATAAAAGTGGCTGAGGGCCTCAAGCCGAGCTACGCCCGCCTCAGCCTCCATACCCGTATTCTGCATCTCAGCCATTGGGCAAAGTCACCTGCAGATTTTCTGGCCAGGGCTTGCTTTCATCAAGGCGCACATAGGCGTCACCCGGAACACCGGTTTTTACCCTGTCGCGATAGGCTTTCAACAGTTCCGCATCTATGCGAATGCGCACTCTGAACATGAGCTTTTCCCGCTCGCTTCGGGTTTCCACAGCCTTGGGCGTGAACTGGGCTTCGGCAGCAACAAAGCTCACTTCCGCCGGCACTACGAAATCGGGCAGAGCATCCAGAATAATGCGTGCTTCAGATCCAACCCTGACTTTACCTGCCTGAACCGTGGGCAAGAACACGGTCATATAGACGTCGGTAACATCCAGTATGGTGGCAACTTTACCACCGGCAGCCAGTACTTCACCGGGTTCTGCAAGCCTGTAAAGCACTCGCCCGCCAATCGGGCTATCGAGATGGCTGTCATCAATGGTGCTTTCTATCTTGCGAATGCTGGCCTGCGCGGCTTCAATACCGGCTTGTGCCGAAGCAATCTGCACCCGCGCAGCCTGTAACGCAGCGTCGGCTGTGTCTGCGGCCGTGCTTGCTTGATCAAGCTGCTCCCGGGACACATGGCCTTTTTCTACCAGGGCTTCGAACCGGCCCAGTTCGGCGCGGGCCAGGCGTTTTTCACTCTCCCGTTGTTTCACAACGGCTTCTGCCAGGCGCTTGCCTTCGATTGCCTGGCTCAGGTTGGCCTCGGCAGCCGCCAGACTCGCATCCAGTTCATCCGTGTCCATCGCGGCAACCGGCGTGCCCGCCTCAATCAGATCCCCTTCGGCGACAAAAAGACTGTCCAGCCGTCCTGCAATTCGGGTGGCAATGTCTACCTGAGTCGCCTCAATGCGGCCATTGCCAGAGGCAATGTGCTCCGGCAGCTCGTCGCTATCGGGGAGGAACTGCCAGGCCAGGATCGCAAGCAGTGCAATCATGGCCAGCGCGATCAGGAGTTTCAGATAGGATCTTGGGTTTGAACTGGACATGCATATTCCCCGATACGGTTGTGGGCTTGCGTACCTATATTGAAGTGGACATCAGTATATCACCGGGCACTTTCTGGTGACTGACACGTATCAAAGGCGTACAAGATATTCAGAGCAAGGATTCAATAGGCAAAAACGAGAAAAAGGAAACCATCATACGCTTGATCAACCCGGTTCCCGGGTCCTGGCTATGCGTGATCACTTGCTCACCATTACGCTCCAGCCATTGCAAATCGCCAGCTTCGTCCAGAACCAATTCGTAGGCGGTCACACGTACCTGCTCCTCAAACCGCGCCTCCATCATCCGGGTCAGCTCCGGGCTCTCAATAACAAAACCCAGCTCGGTATTGATATGAACAGATCGAGGATCGAAATTGAATGACCCGACAAAGAGGCGTTTGCCATCCACAGCGAAGGTTTTAGCGTGAAGGCTCGAAGACGAACTGCCCGTCAGGGATTTTTGTAACCGGTCCTCCTGTGGTTCCCCTCCAGGCAGTTTGCGCAGCTCAAATAACTCAACTCCCGCCTCCAGCAGCGGCTTGCGATATTTGGCGTAGCCAGAATGCACCATGGCTACGTCATTGGCTTCCAGAGAGTTGGTCAGCACACGTACCTGAACACCATTACTCTCCATCTCCCTGAACATTTCTACACCGGTTTCGGTGGGGATGAAGTAAGGCGATACCAGTGTTACTGAGCGTTCAGGCCTACCAATGGCTTCTGCCAGTTGCCGGCTCACTGGACCATTCTTGGATTTTTCCCCCCATACCTTGGCGGGGTCGTCACTAACCATCGAAACAGGAGCCCAGGTATATTCCAGATCACCGGCCAGCAGGTTTTTCAGGAATCCGGATTCGGCCACCGCACAGACATACCTGCTCGCCTCGGTGCTGGCGCTGCATTCTCTGGTTGTCTCAACACCCCGCTCCAGATCTACTTCTGCAGGCTCAGGCAGAATGATCGCAGCAGGATAGGACGAAGCACTTGACCAGTAACGATCAAAGTCATCAGAAAGCTCGCTCACAACCGGCCCGATGGCCAGTACATCAAGGTCGGCAAACATCGCACCCTGTCCTGCTCCAAAGTATTGATCAGCAACGTTGCGCCCACCAATAATGGTCGCCTGGTTATCGGCGGTGAAGGATTTGTTGTGCATACGGTGGTTCAACCGCTGAAAGCTGGTTACATATCCAATCCACTTCGGGCTACGCACAACAAAGGGATTAAACAGGCGAACCTGTATATTCGGGTGAGTATCCAGCGCTGCCAGGGGCTTATCGAGCCCGGAAATACCATTGTCATCCAGCAGGAGCCGAACGCGGACGCCTCTCTCGGCTGCCCGGTAAAGCACATCAAGCAGCAGGGTGCCGGTGATGTCGGATTGCCAGATGTAATACTGAACATCCAGCGTCGCATCAGCACCTTCGGCCAGAAGCGCACGGGCAGCAAACGCATCATGGGCATTTTCCAGCAGAACAACTCCGCTTTCACTCGGGTGTGCAAGCGTCAGAGGTTCAATCGCAGCTCCCAGCCGGGTATTTGCAGTTTGTTCTGCGGGCACAGACCGGCTTTCAACGCGATCATTCAGGGACGGCAAGGCGCATCCGCTTATGGTCAGTACCAAGGCAAGAAAGGGTAAAAAAATGCCAGGAAGATGCCATCCAGGCCGGTTCAACAATTGCAGCACTCCTTCTGACCAGAGAGATAAGTTTAGCAGCTCCATGGACTATTTGATCTTGGTCAATCAAACGATTATAAGCTTATAACTTAGGTTGAGACTTCCAACCCATTGGGAGTATGGTAAAAGCTGAACTCCATTCTATTCCGACTTCGGGAGAAAAAGCGATGAGGCTGTTACTGGCTGCACTTCTCATTACCTTCGGGCTGAGTTTTCAAGCTTCTGCAAAAGACGCGTTGTCTCTGACTCCACAAGAGACCTACGATCTGGTTCAGAAACAGGGCGATCAGGTTCTGTTCGTTGACGTACGGGATCCGGTAGAAATCATGTTTATCGGTTACACCGATGTCGTGGATATAAACATTCCTTTCATGCTCGCCGATCGCAGCACTTTTCTCGCGGACAAAGGCCGGTTTGCCATGGAAACCAATCCGAACTTTGCGGCCAGCGTTGAGCAGGCTCTGAAAGACAAAGGGCTCGGCAAAGATGCACTGATTATTACCATGTGCCGCTCCGGTTCCAGCCGTGGTAAGCCTAGCGCCGACTATTTGCTGGAGCATGGTTTCACTAACGTGAAATACATTGATCACGGCTTTCAGGGCAGTGGCGCCAAAGAAGGGAAAAAAGCCGGAATGAGAATTGTAAACGGCTGGCAGAACGAAGGCCTGCCCTGGTCCATGAAGCTTAATCCGGAAAAAATATTCCAGCCCTGATAACTGCTTTACTGGTGGAGCACGGGGGATTCCTTAATCTGACAATAGTACGGAGAACGTCATGGCCAACCTGATAAAGGCTCTCTCTGCCAGACACCTGGTGGCGAGCATGGTGACAGCCCTGCTAGTGTTGACTGGTATCCCTGCCATGGCGGCGGTTGAGCGTGCTCCCGCCACCGCCGACCACAGCAAATTCAAAGCATTAAAAGGCCCGTTTGAATCCGCCAGCGAGGTGACCGAGGCCTGTCTCAAGTGCCACACCGAGGCCGCCGGGCAAATCAAGGCTACTACACACTGGACCTGGCTCTATGAGCATCAGGAAACCGGGCAGACGCTGGGGAAAAGCAAGGTTATCAACAGCTTTTGCGGGATGGCTGTTACCAATGAACCCCGGTGTACTTCCTGCCACGTAGGTTATGGCTGGGAGGACATGAATCAGCCGCCGCCAGAAGCCGACTCTGCCGTCGATTGTCTGGTGTGCCACGACACAACCGGCGATTACTGGAAATTCCCGACCCTCGCAGGCGACCCGACCTATGTGCCCCGGGAATGGCCGAAAGGCAGCGGGAACATGGTCCAGCCGCCGGATCTGCCCAAAATTGCGCAAAATGTGGGCGCCAGTGGCCGCGCCAATTGCGGTAGTTGCCACTTCTACGGCGGCGGTGGCGACGGTATTAAACACGGCGATATCGATTCTTCACTGGTATCACCCGACCGTTCCCTCGACGTACATATGTCGCCCGATGGCGGCAACTTCAGTTGCTCCGACTGCCATTCAACCTGGGGCCACAGTGTTTCCGGCAGCCGCTATCAGGTGAATGCGAAAGACACTCTGGGCATTGATATCCCTGGCCACACCGATCTCAGTCGCGCGAGCTGTGAGTCCTGCCATGGCGGCGAGCCCCATGAAAAAGAAAAGCTGAACGATCATGTCGACAAACTGGCGTGCCAGACATGCCACGTACCCGCGTTTGCTCGGGGTGGCGTACCAACCAAGATGTGGTGGGACTGGTCTACCGCCGGCAAGCTGGATGAAAACGGCAAGCCGATCACCACATACGACGAAGCCGGCCATGTAAGCTATCTGAGCGAGAAGGGTGATTTTCGCCACGGTGAAAATGTGGTGCCTTATTACGCCTGGTTTGATGGTACGGTTGAGTACACGATGGTCGATGAGCAGTTTGACATCGACAACCCGCCCCTGGAAATCAATCGACTGGATGGCGGTCCGGACGACCCTGCCTCACGCATCTGGCCATTCAAGTTGATGCGCGGCAAGCAACCCTTCGATACCGAACGCAAAACACTGCTGGCCACTCACGTATTTGGCGCCGATGATTCGTCGCTCTGGAGCAACTACGACTGGCCCAAAGCCCTGAAATCCGCCAGTGAGATGTCAGGCATGCCATTCAGTGGCAACTTCGACTTCATAGAAACCAAAATGTACTGGCCGATTACGCACATGGTGCCACCTGCCGATCAGGCCCTGCGTTGCGGCTCCTGCCATTCCGGAGAAAGTCGCCTGGCGGGTATTGGTGGCATTTATATGCCGGGGCATAGCGCCAACCCATGGCTGGATCGTATTGGCTGGTTGGTTGTGGCGCTCACCCTGGCAGGCGTCATCATCCACGGCCTTCTGCGTGTGGTCTTCAGAAAGAGGAAGCAATCATGAGCCGGGTAATGGTCTACAAACGCTTTGAGCGCTTCTGGCACTGGTTTCAGGCCTTGTTGATTTTCAGCCTGCTGATCACCGGTTTTGAAATACACGGCAGTTATTCATTGCTGGGTTTTGGTGACGCTACACGGCTGCATACCATCGCGGCCTGGTCACTGATCGTACTCTGGCTGTTTGCGATTTTCTGGCACATCACCACCGGCGAATGGCGCCAGTATGTGCCCACCCGTGACGGTCTGTTTGCGGTGATGCATTACTATCTGATTGGCACCTTTACCGGTGCCGAACACCCCTACCGCAAAACCACCAAAGCCAAGCATAATCCGTTGCAGCGCCTGGCGTACCTGTTTTTCAAACTGGGGATCTCACCTGCGATCTGGGTGAGTGGGCTGTTGTACCTGTTCTACAACGACTGGCCGGCCACATTGGCGGGAGTTCTCAGCCTTGAAGCAGTGGCATTTGTTCATACTGCAGCTGCCTTCGCCATGCTGGTTTTTATTATCGCTCATGTATATATGGCTACGATGGGCCACACCCTGACCAGCCTCATCAAACCGATGGTGACCGGCTACGAAGACCTGGACGAGCCTGCCGGCAAACCCTGATAACCTGTGTGCTGCGACCTACAAAAAAGCCGGCCCCGTTAAAGGGGCCGGCTTTTTCACATCCCGGGACTCTGTCAGAAAATCTCAGAAAGTGAAGGTACGCATTGCCGGATTCAGCATCTGATCCGCCATCTCCGGAGGAGTAGCAACGCCCACACCATCAATCAGGTCATCCTTGCTGTGGTCGCCGTTAGGAAGGTAAAGAGCGCAGACGTTGGCAACGCCACCCTGCTTCATCAACCCACGCAGCATCTGTCCAGGAGTTACGTCCTTTGGCTTCAATGCCGGGGCTTCGTAGCTCTTCAGAGCCAGATCGCCAGCTTTGTCACACAGCAGTACATTTACCTTGGCACCCTTCTGGGCCATGGTATTGGAAAGAACCATCGCCATACCCTGGGTTTGCAGGGAGTCGCTTGAAAGAATTACCAGTACTTCCTCAACCATTTTCTGATCTCCTGCCTGAGCGCTGATGGGGGCAACAGCAACCACGGCCGCTGCAACAAGTGCCTTGAGTGATTTGATCATTGTGATGTGCTCCTTGTGTCGGTTTAACGTTGGTCTATTCCCAGACTAGACCAGGCATCCGCATGGTTCAGTGACAAAGTCACCTTCAGTCAGGCCCCGAAAGGGTGAAACCGTCTTCAGATTCACCATAGAGTGAATAGCCATCTTTTATATTACTATTTTATATAACGATAGAACCCATTGTTTGATACGATTTGATGTATCTCAAGAGAAGACCACGCTTTCAAATAATGACAAGAGGTTCCAGGTATGAGCAGCAACCCAACAGAGCAGGATAAAAACAAACACCACACAGTGGTTATTGTCGGGGGCGGGGCCGCAGGCATTTCCGTTGCCTCCAGCCTCCATAAAAGAGACAGCTCGCTGGACATCGCAATTATCGAACCAGCACAAAAACACCATTACCAGCCTGGCTGGACAATGGTCGGCGGTGGCATTTTCAATCCCGAAGTAACCTCAAAGCCCATGTCTTCGGTTATGCCCGGCTTCGTCTCCTGGTACAAACAATCTGCGTCGTCTGTTGATGAGGAGAATAACCGTATCACTCTGGCCGACGGCTCCCGCATTGGTTACCAGGCGTTGGTGCTGGCACCCGGTCTGGAACTGAACTGGGGCGGTATTGATGGCTTGAAAGAAGCATTGGGCTCAAACGGCGTTACGTCCAACTACCAGGAAGGTATGGCCAGATACACCTGGGAAACAGTACAGAACCTTAAGAGCGGACGGGCGCTGTTCAGCCAGCCACCCATGCCCATCAAATGCGCCGGTGCACCTCAAAAGGCTATGTATCTGTCTTCGGATTACTGGCTCAGGAACAAGGTTCTGAACAACCTGGACATCGCGTTCCATAACGCCGGCGCCGTGCTTTTTGGCGTCCCCGATTACGTTCCGGCGCTGGAAAGCTATATTGAGAAGTACGGTATCGATCTTAACTTCCAGAGCAATCTGGTCTCAGTGAACGGCCCCTGCCGTAAAGCCGTATTTCGTCGAACAGATGCCGACGGCAACACGGAAGACCGGGAGATCGGTTTTGATATGCTGCATGCCGTTCCACCCCAGCGCGCCCCTGAGTTCATCCGGGAATCCCGGCTAGCCAATGAAGGTGGCTGGCTGGATCTTGAAGACGACACCCTCTGCCACAAGCGCCACACCAACATTTTCGGTTTGGGAGATGTGAGTGGCACAGGCAATGCAAAAACCGCTGCCGCCGTGCGTAAGCAGGCACCGGTTGTTGCCGAAAACCTGATCGCATGCCTGCGCAGCCAGCCGATGAAAGCGGCTTATCTTGGCTACGGCTCCTGCCCGCTGACCGTGGAAAACGGTCGTATAGTATTGGCAGAATTTGGTTACGGTGGCGTGTTGCAGCCCAGCTTTCCAACTTGGGTAAACGATGGCACCAAAGCGACGAGAGCCGCCTGGTTTCTGAAGGCCAAACAGCTTCCCGCCCTGTACTGGCATGTTATGCTCAAAGGCCACGAGTGGCTGGCGAAACCGGCACGCCGCTCCGCCTGACAATCTGACCCCAATTCACCTCGATAAACAACTTTTCTACGATTAACAGCCATAGCGCTTTGGCGCTATGGCCACCTGCTGCTATTATCTTATAACAAGTTTCACGCATTCGATGGTTCTAGTCGCCTTATCGTTATATACGTTTTCGGTTCGCCCAATGTCACAATCTGAAAAATTTCGGTGTGCAAACATTTCGGTTGCTGGTTCTATTAAGGATCCCGAATGAATACTGCTGAAACCGAAAAAAAACGGCTCGCGGCGTTGACCCGGCTTGGGCTGCTAGACACACCTCCTGAAGAACGTTTTGAACGGCTTACACGCATAGCCCGCCAGCACTATAACGTCAAAATAGCTTTGTTCTCGGTACTGGATCATGACCGCCAATGGTTCAAATCCCGGCAAGGCCTTGATGTCACAGAAACTCCCCGCTCTGTTGCATTCTGTGCGCATGCCATACGGCAAGATCAGATTTTTGTGGTGGAAGATGCTTCTCATGACCCCCGCTTCCGCAATAATCCCCTGGTGCTGGATAGCCCGGATATTCGTTTCTACGCAGGCATGCCCATACGTGAACCTGGCGGCTTCAAAATTGGCACATTGTGCATCATTGATGACAAGCCCCGACGGTTCACCGAAAAAGATCTGGAAGTACTCCGCACCCTGGCCACCATAGTGGAAGACGAACTCGAACGTTCGTACATTGAGTCTGACAAGAGTGAGTATGTACCGGTTTCTCACCTAAACCGAGCTATCCACCATGCCCAGAACGTGTTTCTCACTAGCGACAACGAACGTTCCGCATTTAGCCAAATGCTCAGCGACCTGCTCGCCCTAACCGGAAGTCAGTTCGGGTTCATCGGAGAAGTGTTGCATGAAAGCAACGGCACTCCTTATCTGAAGGTCGGCGCCATTACCAATATCGCATGGAACCCGGAAACCCAGGCGCTGTACCAGGATGTTGAACGCCAGGGCATGATTTTCGACCGACTGGACAATATCCTCGGGCAACCCATGGTGACCGGCGAAATCATCATCTCCAATAATTTACCCGAAGATCCCCGGCGCGGTGGCTTGCCCCCGGGGCACCCGCCGATTCATACCTACATAGGTATTCCTGTATTCACCGGCCGCAAACATCTGGGGTTAATTGGCCTGGCAAACCGGGCTGAAGGCTACACCCGCAAGCTAGCTGACGAACTGGCACCACTATCACAAACTCTCGCCAACCTGATCGAGCGCAAACGGTTGTATGAAGAGCAAAGATCCCATAAACAGGACCTTGAGCTGGCCACCAATTTCGATACGCTGACGGGCCTGCCCAATCGCCGCCGGCTGACGGAACTGTTCGAACAGGAGCTTTATGAAGCCGACCAGAGAAAAGGCCTGGTTTCTGTCTGTTTCATTGATCTGGATGGTTTCAAGACAATCAACGACAAGCATGGGCACTCGGTAGGTGATGCCGTTCTCAGGTCCGTAGCCGCAAAACTCCTGGCAACCGTGCGCACCCACGACATCGTAGCCCGTCTGGGCGGTGACGAGTTCGTAGCCATACTTAGGGACGCAGACGATGAACGGGTTTATGCGCGATTGCTGGACGCTATCCAACAACCCATTAATTTTCGGCATCACGTGCTTCAGGTTTCTGGCAGCATGGGCATCACTGTATACCCGGACGATGACTCGGATACGGACTTGCTGCTTCGCCATGCAGATCAAGCCATGTATGCCGCCAAGGAAACCGGCAAGAACTGCTTCAAGGTATTTGACCTGGCGTCACATTCCTCCCGCAAAGAGCGGATAAGAGTACTGGATCAGATCGACAACGCTCTTCGCCACGAGGAGCTCGAATTATTCTATCAACCCAAAATCTGCTTTCGTAACGGCTCAGTGAACGGATTCGAGGCCCTGATACGGTGGCACCACCCTGAAGAGGGCCTTCTCGGGCCCGCCCATTTCCTCGAGCATATTGAATACACTGAGTATGCACGCACCCTTGGGAACTATGTGATCCGGGAAGCCGTAAAGCAGCTGGCGGGATTTGCGCAACAGGGCCTGCCGTATACGTTGAGTGTCAACCTGAGCCCTTCACACTTCCTGAGCCAAGAGTTTGGAGACGATTTAGCCGCGGCGCTGGAAGGCTGCCCGAAGGAATTGCGCGCACGCCTCATCCTGGAAATTCTCGAAACCACTGCGATGGACGATACTGAAACCGTTCTGAAAAATCTCACGGCCTGTCGCGAGCTGGGGGTGGATGTTTCACTGGACGACTTCGGGACCGGGTATTCGTCTCTGGACTACTTTCGCCGATTGCCCGCCCAGGAAATCAAAATTGACCGCTCGTTCGTAATGGATATGCTGAACGATGCAGACGACAGCATGATTGTCAGTGCCATCGTCAGTCTCTCAAAGAGTTTCGAACGACGGCTGGTTGCCGAAGGCATAGAAAGTGCAGACGTTGAACGAAAACTGATAGAGCTCGGCTGCGATATCGGCCAGGGTTTTTTCTACAGCAAGCCAGTGCCACTCCCGGAAGCCCTGCACTGGGCCGCGAATTTTCGGTGGGATAATAGAGTAACGCCTTAAGATGCACCGCGCAGACACAAAGCGCGAAACAGGAGAATTGAGCATGATCGGATACGTCACCATTGGTGTCAGCGATATGGAAAGAGCCAAGAAGTTCTACACAGAGCTTCTGGGCGGTATGGGCGCAAAGCTTCTGCTGGACATGGGCCGCATTGCATTTATTGGCGAAAGCATGAAGGGCCCGATGCTGGCTGTTTGCACACCCTTCGACGGCGAGCCTAACCATCCCGGTAACGGCAATATGCTGGCGTTCTGGCCAGGCTCGAAAGAAGCGGTTGATACCTACTACCAGAAAGCCATAGAGTTGGGTGCGTCCTGCGATGGCGAGCCAGGGCAGCGCATCCCTGACAAGTTTTACGGTGCCTACGTAAAAGACAAGGATGACAACAAAGTGGCGTTTTATCACTTCGGCTGATTGAAGCCCGCCTGCAACCGGGGCTGTATTAGTCAGCGGCCCCGGTTCCGAACCACCAGCCCGGTAACAACCCCCGAATCTGCGGCTGTAAAAAGCGGTCGTCTATCAGCCAGATCACACCCTGATCCTCCGGTGTGCGAATCACCCTTCCCGCAGCCTGAGCTACTTTCTGCAAGCCCGGAATAAGATAGGTGTACTCATAGCCAGCGCCAAAACGCTGCTGCAGCCGATGTTTGAGAATCTCATGCCAGGCATCAAACGGCGGTAAACCCAGGGTTGCCACAAAGGCGCCAATCAACTGATCCCCCGGCAGATCAATGCCTTCACTGAACACACCCCCCAAAACGGCAAAGGCCACGCTGCCGCTCTCTTCCCGGAACCCCGCCAGAAACTCCCGGCGCTGTTGCTGGCTCATGCCTGAATGCTGAGAGCGCTGAGGTACCTCCGGGGCGCTCGCGCCCAAGGCTTCACTCACTTCGTTCAGGTATTTGAAGCTGCTGAAGAACGCCAGATAGTGCCCCGAGCGCGCCTTATATTGCTCCGCAATCAGCGCAGCTATGGGCGCTACCGATGCCTCCCTGTGGGCCTGACGTGTACTGATCTTCGGTGTGAACTTTACCCTTAGCTGGTCAGCGCTGAAGGGGCTGGGCAATGAGGTAAACCGGCTGTCTTCCGGCAGGCCCAGAAGGTCCCGGTAATAAACGCCTGGGCTGAGGGTGGCAGAAAACAGTAATACAGAGGCCGCGGCCTGAAAACGGTCGCGCAAAAAATCTGCCGGCACCAGGTTCTGAATCGCCAGGCTGGCACGGCCCCGGCCTTCGCGGCGGAATTCACACAGGGAATGGTCGCCGAAGGAATCCGCCAGTTTCATGAAAGACACAGACTCAAACAACAGCTCCTGAAGGGCCAGATCCGGCGGGTTATCCGCCAGATAATCCGTAAGGCCGGATACCAGCCCTTGCAGGCTACCGGTGAGAGCCGGAGGCAGGTTATCGAGAAACACCGGAGCGGAACTTACGGCTGAGTGATCACGCACAATACCCTGCCAGGCCCGCGCTGTTCGATCCAGATGGGATTTCAGCGCTTTGGGTGCAGATGTACGCACCTTTAACAGCCGTTGCTGGTCCAGCTGAACCGAGTACATACCCCGACCACGATCCACAAGGTTGTGGGCTTCATCCACCAGAATGGCGGTTTTCCAGTTGTTCTGCCGGGTCAGGCCGTGGAGCAGGGCGGACTGATCAAACATCCGGTTTACATCGCCAATCACCAGATCACACCAGCGCGCCATTTCCTGAGCCAGAAAGTAGGGGCAGATATTATGGCCGCTGGCAATCTTCGCCAACACCTCCTGAGTGAGGGTCGCGCCGGCCTGAACCGCTTCGGCGCGAGCATCCGGCAAGCGGTCAAAAAACCCTTTGGCCAGCGGGCAGGAATCCCCGTGGCAGGCTTTATCCGGGTGTTCACAGGCATCGGCCTTGGCCACCAGTTCCAGAGTGCGTAAAGGCCAGATCTGCGGCGTATCCTGTGCCGCCCGCAGACGCTCGACGGCATCCACCGCCAGTTGCCGTGCGGTGTTGCGGCAGGTGAGATAATTCAATCGGTCGTGCTGCGCAGCCGGCATTGCCATCAAGGCCGGGAACAGAGTCCCCAGGGTTTTGCCCAGCCCCGTGGGCGCTTCCAGCAGCAAGGTACCGCCTTTAACCGTATTCTTGTAAACCGTTTCCGCAAGTTGACGCTGGCGGGGGCGAAAGTCCGCAAAGGGAAATCGCAGGCCGGCGAGACGAATATCCCGCTGTTCCCGGTGGTGGGCTTCCTGCTCCGCCCAGAGCCGGTAGCGGTCGCACAAGGCTTCCAGTTCCTGCCAAAGCTCATCGGCCGTGGCGATTTCAGTAACCGGCGTTTCACGGTTCTTGCCAATATCGAAATAGACCAGGGACAGCTTCAGTTTTTTGCGCTTTTCCTGACGACAGAGCAGGGCACCATAGGCCCGCAGCTGGGCGCGGTGCAAAGCTCGCTGATGGGGCCGGATACGGGATAGATCCCCCCGGTGGGTTTTAATCTCTTCCAGCAGCCCCGAATGCGGGTTATAAACGTCCGCGCGGCCATAAAGCTCTAAACCAAGGCATTCACCGGTAAGTGAATACTCGCTTTTATAACCGTAGCCACGTTTCCCCTGAATAGCCTGATGCCCCGCAATACCCTCTTCGGCGCTGGGTGCCGGCGTATAACGAAAGTCCAGGTCGCCTTCGCGAGCGGCAAACTCGCAGAGGGTTCTGACCGCAACCCTCACAGTGTCGCTCCGCTATCCTGCCAACGCAGATAGCACACGCTGGCGGCGATGCCCTGACGGGCGAAGAAGTGCAGCCAGCGGATCTGGTGATCCTGCAACCGGTCGCCCGGGCCTTTCACTTCGATCATTTCATAACGGGGCTTATCCTCCGGGTTCTCCGGATAAAAACGTACAAGATCGGGGAAACCACTGCGATGTTCGCGGATATTCAGCAAAAGGCGCTCAAAAAGAACCTGCAGATCTGTTGCAGGAATGCAATCCAGTGCCAGACCCAGCAATTCCTCATTCAGCGCCGGCCAGATCACAAACGGGTTGGAGATGCCCTGTTTGGCAGCGTAGGTGGCCAGAATCCTCTCCCGGTATTCGCCATTCTGAAGCGCGGTAAAACACTCTTCAAACCCGGCTTGCCGGCGGCTGACAAAGTCCTCCCGCACCAGATCCGCCGGCCCGGTGTGAAACGGGTGAAAAAATGCACCGGGTATGGCTTTAAAAATAATGTGCCAGCACAGCAAGCCGAACAGACCATTGATCAGGGTGTTTTCCACATAGAATACTGGAGCTTCAGGTGTGGACAGGTTATCCCGAACCACCGCCTCCACAGAGCCAACGGTTTGCGGCAGGGTCAGTACGAATTCACGGATATCCGGGGCCTGGGGCACCGGTGGCGCCGGCTGGCCCACTTTTACCGCCAGCCGCTTGAGTATACGTGCCAGGCCCTGAAATTCAGCGTCGCTCAGTTCATCACTTCGCCATTCAGTGGCGATGGCCCAGGCTTCTTTAAAGCGCTTCATCCGCTCCAGCAGCCGCAGCTGTTTTAATCGGGCCTCCCGATGGCCACTGGCCGCCAGCGCCTGCAACGCAATCTCTCGCTCACTCTGGCGTTCCGCCTGACGCCCCAGCTCCAGCAGCAGACGATCACGGCGGCTACTCAGCCAGGCGTTATCCGAAGCAGGCGGAACCTCAGCCCAAACCTCTGCCGCTGGCATTCCCGCATCCAGGTTTTCACGGCAGTGGTGCATTGCCAGGTAGGTATCCACCTCGCTGCGATGCGAGAAGGCTCGTGCTTCCGGGGTAAACTCCACCGGCTCATAACGGTGATGGCCCAGTTCCACCAATACAAAATCAGACCAGCTCTGGCGCAGATTGCCGAAAAACATCAGGCGGATACGATCAAACAGCTCCATATGCCTGACCCGTACAACAGGCGCAACGCCTTGACCGAGCCAACCTGTCAGTGTGAGAGGGCCTTCGAAGGTGTCCTGCACAACTTCTCGCATACGGGCTTTCGGAAGATTTTTGCCATGCCCGGCCTGTGCCAGAACCGGCGCAAAAGCCGGGCGAAGTTCCGCCAGAGTGAACAGACGAAAAAGTTCGTCCAGCGTCAGCAGCGGATCTGTATCCAGCCAGCCACCGGTAACCAGCTTATCCATTGCTTCAGCTTCCGGGCTTCCCAGCTCCGGGTAATTCAGCTTGTCAGCGCGAAACAGATCGCCACTGCGCATCACCATGCGGGTCAGCAGCGCCCGTGAGGGGCGAGGCAGTTCAAAGAAATCCCGCAGGCAGCCCCGCTCGGGCTCCAGCAGCAGATCCACGTGATGAGTGGCCACCCAGGCCACTACCGTTTCCATGTTTTTCAGGTAATACAGAGGGTTTTCGAGAGGTGCTGCTTTAGGCCTTAAATCAACCCAAGCTCTTTCAGAATCAGGCACAGATCATCACCATTCTTTACTCAAACCCTGGCTCCCAGAGCCGACTGGCAGATAGTATAACTGTGCCTAAGCCCTCACAATCAACAGCAATCCAGTGACTAGCAACACACAATACACGGCCTGCCGGAACCTGGTCTCGTCGAGGCGTTGGTGGAAAAACTCTCCTACCAGAACGCCAACCACCAGCAAGGGCAAGTACCACACTAGCCGACCGGCACTATTGAGCAGGCTGCCATCAAACAGGTAGAGCACACTCAGAGTCAGGTTCAGAGTGAACCAGACCGCCAGGAGGGTTGCGCGGGTGCGGCTTTTGTCTTGCTGGATACCGGCCAGAGCATAGACAAGCAGTGGGCCGCCGGAGGCAAACAGACCGTGGGTAATGCCTGCGCCGAAGGTGAGAATGCGGCTGGTCATCAGGCCGTGGGGCCTGGCCACATGGCCACCGAACAGTCGCCAGAGTTCCTTGCCGGCAAACCACACTACCAGAGCGCCAAATAGCGCCTTGAGAAGACTGGTCCCCAGCCAGGGCGTGAGCACATAGCCGGTAAAGGTACCAGCTACCATCAAGGGAAGAATCAGGGCGGTGAGTAGGCGCCAGTCGATGTGCTGGCGGTGTTTCCAGGTCAGATAGCCGCTCATGAACACGTTCAGGGGCACGAGTACTGGCAGCATCTCCGGAATAGGCAGGAATATGGCGCCCAGGGACAGGGCGATAACAATAGAACCGAAGCCTGTGATGGCTTCAATGGTGTAGGCAAGTAATATGGCCAGGCCAAGCCAGAGCCAGGGGTCAATCATGTGGCGGGTTCCCGTGTGAAGTCGCGATTTCTGGTTCTGCACCGCCCGCAATATCACCTGCGAATTTTCGGCGCACGACTCTAAGATACAGCAGCGGGGCAATGCGCCACAAAAGGCTGCCGAAGCGGGATATTCGATCTGGCAACAACCAGGGCTTGCGCTTGATGAGAGCCTTGGCGATCAGCTGCGCAATATCATCCGCGCTGGCCATACTGCCAACGGTGGAACGGGCGTGGGTCGCCCTGTTGCCATCGGCCCCCAGGGCACTCTGCTCTATGGGCGTGTCCAGAAAGCTGGGGTAGACCATGAGCAGATGAATACCCCTGGGCTCCAGCTCCAGCCGCAACACCTCAAAAAACTGGGTCAGAGCACTCTTGGCGGCACAATATCCTGCCCGCCCTGGCACCGGCATCCAGCCAGCCATCGAGCCTATGCAGATAATCTGACCTTTGCTGCGCTCCAGTAGGGGCAAGGCCAGCTGCGTCAGCTCCACCGGCCCCTGCCAATCAACGGCCATAACCTTGCGAAATACGTCCGGCTTTGTGCTGGCAGCCAGGGAGCGGTGAGTAATGCCCGCGTTATTCACCAGCAGATCCAGACGACCGTATGCAGCCTCGGTTTCTCGTACCAATCGCTCAAGATCCGGTGTGTGGGTGACATCCACGGTAACGATATGCACCCGGGTGTCATCGCCCAGCTCCTTTTGCCGTCGCAACAAGGCATCCGCATCTATATCCGCCAGCACAAGATTGTGGCCGGCCTGGTACCAGTGTTGGGCCATGGCCCAGCCCAGGCCACTGGCAGCGCCGGTGATCAGGGTAACGCTCATAGGTCGCCCGCCTTTTTCGCCTGCTCGATGAAGAACTCGAAGGTCTCTGCCGAGGTTTTTTGAAGTCGGTAGCCGAATTGCTCCTTTAACCGGCGGTTGCTCAACACGGGTCGATAACGGAGGAAGTTGACCTGCTCCGGGGCTACCGGTTTCCCCAGCCACCTGGCCACTTGCAATGCGCCTTTCGCCACACTCGCGGGTATGGTCAGCAGGGACTTGTCCAACCGGCTGGCGATCTCCCGAATGGTAAGGGCTCCGTCACCTGCCATGTTGTACCGGCCAACCTTGTCCTCTCGGATGCCCTGCTCCATGGCTCCAATAACATCCTGGTCCCAGATAAACACGAACGGTGAGTCACTGCCCCGGATGGCTAACAGGCGCGGCGCCAAAAACAGGCCGGTGATCTGGTTGCGGGTTTCAGCCCCCAGTACCGTGCCAGGTCGGAACACCAGCTGTTGCAATTCCGGGTGCTCATCGAGGTATTTCCGCAGTAGCTCCTCCACCTGGCGTTTGTGGTCCGAATAGGCAAACTCCGGGTTGCCCCGCAGAGGGTCGTCCTCATCGATCCAGGCCGGGTTATCCGGATGGTAACCGTATGCGGCACCGGAGCTGGTGACGGTGATATGTTTCACCTTCGCCGCGACACACGCCTCCAGTAGGTTTCGGGTGCCGTTTACGTCGATGTCGTAATCACGTTGTCGGTCGGGTGAAGCCTGGAGTATCGAAGCCAGGTGAATCACATGGGTAATCCGGTATTCCGCCAGGGTCAGTACGAGCTTGTTGTCCCGCACATCCAGCACTTCCAGCGGAAAATCCAGGCCATCCCTTGTTCTTATGTCGGTGCCAAGGACAAAATAATCCTTTGCGAGCCGGTTGCCCAACTGGTGGCCGATGTAGCCAGCAGCGCCGGTAATGAGTATCCGTTTTTCTATGGTCATGGGATCAGGAGTATTGCTCTGTTGCATGAGGAAGAGGTCGCCGGGCCCAGATCTGCGACAGGGTCAGGCCGGACACCAGGTGCCAGACGCCCCAGAAGGCAGTAATCAGCATCATGCCGCCGGCATCAGGGAAGAAGGTGAACAGGATAACCAGCCCAAGGCCTGAGTTCTGGATGCCCACCTCCATGGTAACCGCACGCTGATCCGGCACTGACAGCTTCATCAGCCGGGCCATGGCGTAACCAAGCCCCAGAGCTAACAGGTTGTGCCCTACGACCAGCCAGAAGAAGCTATGGAAGCGCTCCAGAAACAGCTCCATATTGTTCAGGAAGGCAATCGCCACGAACACCATGAAAATCATTAGCGAGATAAAGCGCAGAGGCTTCTCGCTACGTACCGCCAGCTGCGGAAACCGCCCGCCAGTGATCATGCCCAGTAGCAACGGCAAGGCCAGTACCAGTAACACCAGCAGCAGAATATTGCCGGGCTCCAGGGTAATTTCCTGTAGGTAGGCCCGGGTATGGGGGTTAAGCCAGCCGTAGAGGGCAAAGTTGAAGGGAGTCATCACCGTAGCCGCCAGGCTGGAGACGGCCGACATGCTCACTGACACCGCCACATTGCCTTTACCCAGCCAGGTCATGATATTCGAGAAGCTGCCACCGGGGCAGG
Source organism: Marinobacter sp. 1_MG-2023 (assembly GCF_030549045.1). Lineage (NCBI taxonomy): Bacteria > Pseudomonadati > Pseudomonadota > Gammaproteobacteria > Pseudomonadales > Marinobacteraceae > Marinobacter > Marinobacter sp. 1_MG-2023. The sequence continues at coordinate 185,413 of NZ_JAUOST010000005.1, forward strand.
AAGCCACCAGTATCATACCCAGCGCCAGGTCCGGATCGACGCGGAAGAACCAGGTGAACAGGCAAGTAGCCAGGGGTAGCAGCAGGAACTGGGCGAACAGCCCGGCCAATGGCGCACGGGGTATGGTGAGTACCCGCCGGAAGTCTGCCGGCTTCAAGGTCATGGACACCCCGAACATCATCAGTGCAAGAATGAGGTTCAGGATAATCAGGCTGGCGGGGTCAAACTGCACCGTCATGGACGACTGCATACGCCATTACCCCTTGCTGTCAGTTTCGAGGTCTGCGATGTGCCTGGCCAGGCTGTCCAAGTAGGCGTCTTTGTTCACATAGTAGGCCATGCGGGCCAGTTTGATGTAATTATAGCCCCCGTCCAGCCGCTCCCCGGCACGGGTTTTCTTTTTCTGGCACAGGTCGGTGGCGGCAGCAGAGCCCCGCTGCTTTTCCCGGATGAACAGGGAAGCCAGCCGGGCCTGCTGGTTGCGACCCTCCCATCCCAGGCCCGTGGCCTCGATCATCCCCATAACGAACAGGTTGTCGTAATCCGGGTGCATCATGTTCTGGTACAACCGAGGGGCGTCTTCGTGCTCGGGCCAATTCAGGTGTTTCTTGTTAATGAAGGGGTAGTCCAGCAGATATCCGGTAGCCATCAGAATCAGGTCATAGTCACCGGACTCGCCGTCGCTGAAGTGCACGGTATGGCCTTCAACCCGGTCGATGGCCCTGCGAGGCTTGATGTCACCATGCCCCAGGTGGTGAAGAATCAGGGAGTTGATCACCGGGTGAGACTCGTACATCCGATATTCCGGGTCCGGTAAGCCATAGTCTGAAGGCTTGCCTATCACCATGCGCATCAGCCGGGCATCGAGCCTTTGTTTAATGGGGCGGGGCAGCTTCAACTTGCCACCGAGGGTATCGACCGGTCGACCGTTAATGAATTTGGGCAGAAAATAGTAGCCCCGGCGCAGACTCATATCCACAGAGTGAGCATGGTGCACGGCGTCAACTGCAATATCCGCCCCGGAATTGCCACAACCGATAATAAGCACGCGTTTGTTCTTGAAGACCTCCGGGGTTCGGTAGTCGGCGGAATGCATCACCTCGCCCGCAAAGTCACCAGGAAGTGCCGGCATGTTAGGTGTGTGGAGGGTGCCGTTGGCAATCATCACACCATCGAAGATACGGGTCTGTGTTTGCCCCTCGTGCTCGGTAGTGATGGCCCACTGGTCTCCGTCCGGCTCAACGCTGACCACCCGGGTACTGAACTCGTAGTGTTCCCGCAGGCCAAAATGGTCCACGAAGTCCCGGAAATAGGATTTCAGCTCATGATGGCTGGGGTACTGGGCTACGGAGTCCTTCATGGGGAATTCTGCGAATTCCGTCATCCGTTTTGAAGAGATCAGATGGGCCGTGTCGTACATGGTGCTGTGGGGGTTGTCGATGTCCCACAGGCCGCCCACGTCGCTGTGGAGTTCAAATCCGGTAAAAGGAATATTCTGCTTCTGAAGGTTGCGGGCACAGGCCAGGCCCATGGGACCGGCGCCGATTACTGCGTACATAATGGTATTCCTGCTTTTATTATTAAGTGCCTGCATCTTACGGTTTCAGGCACTGGTTTTCCCGACCAGACGGGACACAAACCATGACAATTCGAGCCATGATATGACTCTGTCGGAGCTTATTGCCTACGAAACGGTAGCGGGCCAGCGGGAATTGCCCGCTTTGCAGGACAGGTTTATCGGGTTCGTGTCCGCAGTTTGTATACAGGGTACGTGGAGACGACCGAGGAGCGAGGGTTGATGAGATAGCACCGAGGGGGCACCCCTCATTTTATCAATTTGCGCCTTCATCCAGCGCCGATGGTGAATGATTGTCTTCGTCGGAGAGCCGCCGGCGCAGCTTGGCCGGAGAGGTGCCAGTCCAGCGCCTGAATGCCTTGGCGAACGCGCTTTCGTCCGAGAAGCCCAGCGCGTCGGCAATATCAACAAGCTTATCCTGCCCCTGAAGACGCTCAAGAGCCAGCCGGTGCAGCGTGCTGTCACGCAAGGATTTGAACGAATACCCCTCCTCCGCCAGCTTGCGGTTGAGGTGTCGGCCACTCAAGCTCATCTCCACCGCAATACGGTCTTTACCCCAACGCGGATACCGTTCAATGAGTCGCTGGGTCTCGGCGCTTAAGCTCTGGCACCCCAATTCGGCGAGGGTACGGTCAGTGAGGTGCCGGAGGTATGTGTGCAGGCTATTGTTGGCCTGAACCAGAGGTAGGGCAAGCTGCTCTTCAGAAAAAACCAGCGCGTTGCTTTCTGACTGGAAGCAGGCCTTCACGCCCAGCAGCCTGCTGTAGTTCTCTCTGGACGCCAGTGGCTCGTGCATGAAGCGAAATTCGCTCGCCGTAAAGCTGTCACCACTGGCCCAGCGGCCCAGATTAAGAATCGCCGCCAGCGCCGCCTCAACGCGCTCTGCCTGGCGCTTGGCAAGACGAGGCTGATAATGAACCGCAGCCTTGCCAGCCTTTTGGCGCACAAGTGTAAAGTCACCCCCTCCACCAACGATTGGAGCAACCTCTGTCAGTTGCTCCAGCGCCTCACCCAGTGTGGTGCAGGTCATCAGCAAAAGCCCCGCACTGTCGAGATGACCAGGTTGCAGCTCAAGCCCGATACGAAGCCCGACCAATGGATCCTTGCTGGTTTGGCAGCAGGCATCCCAAAGCTGATCCAGTAACGCCAACGGAAGGCGACTTTGCTGATCAACCATTTTCAGGAGTGTTGGGGAGATTGCCAGGCCGGCACGTTCTGCATATTGCGACAGTGCTTTGGCGTAAAGCTTGTTGACTGTATTCATGTTGCCATTCTTGGCTCGAATTACCGCCTTACTGTCCTGTTTAAACCGTCTTTGGGTAGACCCGTTATATATACTGACCGATGTCAATTGAACATAACAACAAGCCGGACCCATGTCCACAATGACAGGAGAGTGTGATGACAACAGCCAGTGGTGGCGCACTGCTAGCGCAGATGTTGCATCAAGAGGGGGTAGAGAAGGTATTCGGCATTATCGATGGCACTTATTTCGGTTTTTATTCGGAACTGCATCGGCTGGGTATCGAAATTGTTACTCCCAGACACGAATCCTGTGCGGCTCACATGGCGGGTGCCTATGCACGCCTGACCGGAAAGCTGGGGGTCTGTATGGCAAGCAACGGCCCCGGTGTCGCAAATATTCTGCCGGGGCTGGTGGTGGAGCAGGCAGAAGGTAACCGTGTACTGGTCATCACCAGTGCACGACGCCCCGGAATCATGTATCCGGACCGTGGCGGCGCTTACCAGTGCTTCAACCAGGTTGGCGTTATCGGGCAAATCGGCAAATGGAGCCATAGCGCTTCCGCCTTCGAGCGGGTTCCGGAACTGGCCCACAAAGCTCTGCGCGCTTGCTGGGAAGGGCGACCGGGTGTTGTACATCTGGATATTCCAGAGAACTTCATGAATGGCAAACAAAAGAATGTGCCAGCGTTAATACCACCCTCCCGGTATCGTAATCAGGCCAGCCTCCCGCCAGACCCTGAGCAAGTTCGACAGGCAGCTGACTGGTTAACCAGCGCCACCGCACCCATGATTCATGCGGGTAGTGGCGTGATCCACGCCGGTGCCTTTGAGGCGTTGGCACGCGTCGCCGGGATTCTGCAGGCTCCTGTCACAACCAGTTGGGCCGCCCGTGGCGTTTTGCCGGAAACGGTTTCGCTGGCCATCCCGATGCCTCATGTAAACGTTAACCACAAGGTGCGCAACGAGGCTGATACGGTTCTTGTACTTGGTTCACGCATCGGTGAAACCGATTGGTGGGGAAAACCACCCTACTGGCGTTCGCCTTCTGAGCAAAAAACCATACAGGTGGATATCGATGCCAGCATTCTGGGGCTGAACAAGCCTGTAGACCTCGCCATTCAGGCTGATGCAGGGAGGTTTCTGGCTGCATTGGCTACTGAGCTTGAGCAACGGCAACAGACAGGGCTGGAGCAGCGCAAACAGCGCGTGGCTGACTATCAACAGCTGATGACCAAAGAGCGGTCAGGTTGGAACAAGGCGCTGGCAGATTCGTCCGAGCCGATCCACCCTGCACACATCGCCACCGTGTGCGACGAACTCTTCCCGGACGACAGCGTGCTGGTAGCTGATGGCGGTAATGCAGCGATCTGGGCGATGTTCTATCACAAGGTTCGAACCCCAAACCGTATTCTGTCGACTTTCAAATTTGGCATGCTGGGCGCTGGCATGGCGCAAGCGGTGGGAGCGGCAGTGGCGCTCCCAGACACACCTGTGTGTTGCATTATCGGTGACGGTGCTTTCGGTTTTCACCCCCAGGAAGTTGAAACCGCAGTAAGAAACAAGGCCAGGGTGATCTGGATTGTTCTGTGTGATAAACAGTGGGGTATGGTCAAAATGAGTCAACAGTTTATGTTGCGACCACTCAAGACCATGCTGTTCAAGAAGTTGGATGAACATGAAACCATCAAGGCAGACTTGGGCGAAATCCAGTTTGATCAACTGGCCCGTTCGATGGGGGCGTTCGGTGCACGTGTTTCGTCAGTGGAGCAACTACGAGAGGCAATAGGCCTCGCACTCGAAAATGGAGGCTGTGGTGTCATTCACGTGGATGTTGATCCAGTGAAGCATATGTGGGCACCAGGGCTGGTTCATTTCAAAAAAATGCATGAGGAACCGCAAGGCTGATCAAAGCGCTCAATGGCGCCGCTAGACATCGTGTATACCAATAATTAGAAAAGCGACTTATAACAACAATGGAGAATCCCACCAATGACAATAAAAACCCACCAATGGCAGCAGTGGATCAAACTTCCGCTGGCTGTAGCTGTTGCAGCGGGAATGTCCGGACAGGCAACTGCTTATTCCTTTTATATCGGGGGCGTGGACGCCGCTTTTGACACCACACTGTCGGCCGGCGCTGGCTGGCGTACCGAATCTCAGGACAAAAGGTTGATCTCACAGGGCAACCTTGGGCCACAGTATGCCAACTCATCTGTCGGTGCGTCCTCCAACAACTTTGATGACGGTAACCTCAATTTCAACAAAGGGGACACTTACTCCAAGATCATCAAAGGTAACAGCGACCTCTTCCTCAGCTACAACGTGGACAGCGACACCCTGACTCGCGTCGGCGGTTTTGTTCGCGGCCGATACTGGTATGACTTTGAGTTGAAAGACGAGAACAGGGCTGTGGACCCTGTTGGTCAAAGGCGCGAGTTGAACAGCGCGGTAAAAGACAACGCCTCTGGCGGTGAAATCCTCGACGCGTACGTGTTTTCAGACTGGTATTTTGGCGATGTGCCGGTCAGCCTTCGCTATGGCAAGCAGGTCGTGAGCTGGGGTGAGAGCACGTTCATTCAGGGCGGCATCAACACCATCAACCCGGTTGATGTTCCAGCCTTCCGTGCACCTGGTTCTGAACTGAAAGACGCTCTGCTTCCCGTAGAGATGTTCTACGCATCAGCCGGTATTACCGAAAACATCACCGTGGAAGGCTTCATTCAGACAGGTTGGGAACCCGTGCGCCCGGACGACTGTGGCACCTTCTTTTCGACCAACGATTTCGCTGCCGAAGGTTGTGGCCCTGTACTCCTTGCAGGCCAGTTACCAGACTCGCAAGCATATGCTCAAGGCTTTATCACCCCTCGCCTGGGGGACCAGGAAGCGGATTCCAAGGATCAGTTTGGTGTGGCCCTGCGCTGGTACGTCCCTGAGCTGAATGATGCTGAAATCGGCTTCTACTACATCAAATACAATAGTCGCCTGCCATATATCAGTGGTGTGTCGAACAACCCGTCGTCCCCGCTTCCGACCCAGCAGAACGACCCAAGTAAGGATTTCACGCAGTTCCCGAGTTACTTCGTAGAGTATCCAGAGAATATCAACCTCTATGGCATCAGTATCAACACCACGATACCGGGCGGCTGGTCTCTGGGTGCTGAATACAGCTTCCGGGATAACCTGCCGTTGCAGTGGAGTGCTTTCGAAATGATCTTCGGTGGCTTGCAGCAGCGCGGGCCGAATGGCGAAGTACTCAGTAAGCTGGAACAGCAACGCCTGGATGAATCGAACAACGCTAACCTGGCAGGCAAGTCAGTAGACGCCTACGACCGTTTCAACGTTTCTCAGGCACAGTTCACTCTGGTGAAGTTCTTCGATCAGGTTATGGGTGCCAGCCGCCTGTCATTGATCACTGAATTCGGGGCCACCTACGTTCATGATCTCCCGGGCAAGGATGAAGCGCGTTATGGTCGCTCAGGTACCTTCGGCATCGGCACCTTGCCGCTGGAGGGGCCAAACTTCACCGGAGACTTCTGTACCGCCGGCGCTAACATCAATTCCACCTACTGTAACAACGATGGTTTTACCACATCCTTCTCCTGGGGCTACAGGACCCGCCTGATCTGGAATTATCCGAACGCCATTGCTGGCATCAACCTTTCTCCGCAACTGGCCTGGAGCCACGATGTTGAAGGTTATGCGCCGCAACCTGGCGGCAACTTCAAAGAAGGCAGCAAGGCCATTGGCCTGTCCCTACAGGGTGTGTACCAGAACCGCATAACAGGCTCCATCGGCTATACAAACTTCTTTGGTGGCAAACCGTTTAACGAATTAACAGACCGTGATTTCGTGAATGCGAGCATTTCCTACTCATTCTGACTCAGACTGAATTCGTTGAACGAGGACATTTGAAATGAAATTGAACAAGCATTTGTTGGCCACCGGCATTATGGTCGCAAACCTGTTTGCTGGTAACGCTTTTGGCGCCGTTTCTGAAGAAGAAGCGGCCAAACTCGGTGACTCGCTCACCCCAATGGGCGCCGAGAAAGCGGGCAACGGAAATGAAATTCCAGCCTGGGACGGCGGCCTGGCAACGCCACCTGCTGGCTATAAAGACGACGGTGTCTACGTGAATCCGTTCCTGGACGAGAAACGGCTCTTTACCATTGATCAGAGCAACGTGGAGGAGTACGCAGACAAGCTGTCTCCCGGCCAGATTGCCATGATCAATCGCTACAGCGATTACGTCATTCCAGTGTATAAAACGCATCGTTCCGCCGTGTACCCGGAAAAGGTCATGAGCGATACCGTTGCGAACGCCACCACCACAGAGCTGATCAAAGACGGAAATGGCCTGGGTAACTATGAGACGGCGACGCCTTTCCCCATTCCTCAGAATGGCCTTGAAGCCATATGGAACCACATCACCCGTTACCGCGGTGGTTCCATTCAGCGTAACTCCGGGCAGGTGGCTCCGACGGAAAATGGCGCCTATAGCGTGGTGAAGTTCCAGGACGAACTGACGTGGAAAACCTATCTGAAGGATTACGAGCCCGGGCAGGCTGAAAACGTGCTGTTCTATTTCAAACAGGCTATTACCGCACCGGCGCGTCTGGCCGGTAACGTCCTGCTGGTCCACGAGACCATTGATCAGGTTAAAGAGCCGCGTAGTGCATGGATCTACAACGCCGGCCAGCGCCGGGTTCGTCGTGCACCGCAGGTAGCCTATGATGGCCCGGGTACTGCGTCAGACGGCCTGCGCACCTCAGACAACTTCGACATGTTCAACGGCGCACCTGACCGCTACAACTGGGAGTTGGTTGGCAAGAAGGAAATGTACATCCCATACAACTCCTACCAGTTGGTCGATCAGGACCTGAATTATGACGACATCGTCAGGGCTGGCCACATCAACCAGGAACTGACTCGCTATGAGCTGCATCGGGTATGGCATGTGCGCGCAACCTTGAAGGACGGCGAGCGCCATGTCTATGCCAAGCGAGATCTATACATAGATGAAGACTCCTGGCAGGCATCGATCATTGATCACTACGACGGGCGAGGAGAGCTCTGGCGCGTTGCTGAAGCACACAGCATGCAGTTTTACGATCAGGCGATCCCCTGGTATGCGATCGAAACCCTCTACGATCTGCTGTCTGGTCGCTACCTGGTGCTGGGCTTGACGAACGAGGAAGCCAACCCATTCACTTTTGATGTTGAGCGTATGTCCCGTGACTTCACACCTGCTGCTTTGCGTCGCGCGGGTACTCGTTAAGTCGTGAATTCCGGGTTCTCCCCCGTTACAGCGGAAAATTCTACTTTTGATCACCGCTGTTTTCGGGGGGATTACAGCAGTGCCTGGAACTTTTTATCGCCCTAGCCAAGGCGTCTGGCGTTGTACTTTTCATAGCTATACCTTTTAGCAGATCGGCCGAAGAAACTTAGCTTTAATTGAATTTCATATGCCCAGTACGATTTGTGCTGTCCGCTTCTTCAATCACATGCGGTAACCTGTAGCATTAGAGTCACGGCGGACACCAATCAGGAAACCCATGCCCGAACACGCAACCATCACCCCCGGCTTTCACGCCGTTCACGCCAACCATCTGGAAGACCTGCGCCGGGCCGTGGTGTTTATCTGCCAGCAGAGCCCGCTGCCGCCGCTGCAGAGCGAGACCTTTCTGGTGCAGAGCAACGGTATAGCCCAGTGGCTGAAGCTGGCGTTGGCGGAAAAGCCTTCAGACGATGGCAGTGAAGGCGGGCTGGGTATTGCCGCAAGTATGGATTTTCTGTTCCCGGCAAGGTTTATCTGGCAGGCCTACCGGGCCGTGTTACCGGATGGCGAGGTGCCGGAACAGTCTCCTTTCGATAAGCGCCGGCTGGTGTGGCGGCTTTACCGGCTGCTGCCGGAGCTGGTTCATACCGGTGAAGTGTTCAACCCGCTGGCGCGTTTTCTGGAAGGCAGCGATACGGATCTGCGGGCGTTCCAGTTGGCTGAGAAAGTAGCGGATCTGTTCGACCAGTATCAGGTGTTCCGCGCCGACTGGCTGGCAGCCTGGGAGCAGGGCCGGGATGTGGTAATCACTGCCCGTGGTGAAGAAAAACCCATTGAGGAAGACACCCGCTGGCAGCCAACGCTGTGGCGCGAACTGGTAGAAGACACAGGCGCGGAATCCCACACCAGCCGGTCGCAGATTCATACCCGGTTTATGGCCGAAGGCCAGCGCATCTCGGCACCCGCGCACCCCGGCCGCCTGCCCAGGCGCATAGTGGTCTTCGGCGTATCCTCGCTGCCAAAGCAGGCGCTGGAAGCACTATACGTGCTCAGCCGCTTCAGCCAGGTGGTGCTCTGCGTTCACAACCCGTCGCAGTTTTACTGGGCGGACATTGTCAGTGACCGCGAGCTGTTGAAAGCCGAGCGCAAGCGCGGGGCCAGTCATCCAACCCTGTCAAAGATCGAGGATGCCGATCAGTTGCACCAGCATGCGAATCCACTGCTGGCAGCCTGGGGCAAACAGGGCCGGGACTACATTCGCCTGCTGGACGAATTCGACAATCCGGATGAATACCGCAGCAGTTTCCAGACGCCGGATCAGAAAATCGATATTTTTTCGGAGCATGGCACAGGGCAGGCCAGGTGTTTGCTGCACCAGCTGCAGAACGACATTTACAACCTGACCCCATTGCAGGAAATCCGCGATGAACAGCGAGAGCTGGATCTTCACGGGGATCATTCCGTCGTCTTTCACGATGCCCACAGCCCCCAGCGGGAGGTGGAGATTCTGCACGATCAGCTGCTGGCAGCGTTTAACGCAGATGCCTCTCTGAGGCCCAGGGATGTGATGGTAATGGTGCCGGATATCAACGTTTACGCACCCCATATCCAGGCTGTGTTCGGGCGCTACCCTGCAGGGCAGAAACGCCATATTCCCTTTACCATTTCCGACCAGGGTCAGCGCAATCACGAGCCAGTGCTGATTGCGCTGGAAACACTCATGTCGTTACCCCGCAGCCGCTTCGGGGTGAGTGAAATCATCAGTCTGCTGGAAGTGCCCGGCATTCGTGACCGGTTCGAAATTACCGAGGAAGAAATCCCTCTGGCCCGGCGCTGGGTTGAAGGCGCCAACATACGCTGGGGGCTGCACGGTGCCCACCGGGAAAGCCTGGAGTTGCCGGCTCATCTGGAGCGAAATACCTGGCAATCGGGCCTGCGTTCCATGCTGCTCGGGTACGGCATGGGCGACGACGAGCCCTGGGCAGGTGTTCAGCCCTACGGTGAAATCGGGGGGCTGCAAGCCAGCCTGGCAGGGCGGCTTGGTGAGTTTGTGTTTCGCCTGGAAACCCTGTGGCAAGAGCTACAGGCGAGCCGACCACCTCAGCAATGGGAAGCATTGTTCTCTGCCATGCTGGAGCGGTTTTTCCACAAGGTAGAGGGCCACGATCTGTTGCTGCTGAACCGCTTCCGCAGGCAGCTGGAACAGTGGCTCGATGACACCCTTGCCGCAGGGCTGGATCAGCAACCCCTGCCTTTGAACATTGTGAAAGACGTATTGTTAGAGGGCCTCGATGAAGGCGGCCTTAACCAGCGTTTCCTTGCGGGCAAGGTCAACTTCGCCACCCTGATGCCCATGCGTGCGATTCCTTTCCGCAAGGTGTGCCTGTTGGGCATGAACGACGGCGACTACCCGCGCTCACGACCACCGGTTGATTTCGACCTGATGGCTCAGGATTACCGCCCGGGCGACCGCTCCCGCAGAGAAGACGACCGTTACCTGTATCTGGAGGCCATGCTCTCCGCCCGCGAACAGTTTTACATCAGCTGGGTAGGGCGCAGCATCCGCGATGATTCGCCACGACCACCCTCCGTTCTGGTGGGCCAGTTGCAGGATCATCTGGATAGCCTCTGGCACCTGGAAGCACAGCCAGGCGCTGCTGTAACTGCAGCCCTCACCACCTGCCATCCGCTGCAACCGTTCAGCCGTGACTATTTCCCCCAGGTTCAGCAGGCTCGCAGCCTGTTCACCTACGAACATGAATGGCGCAGCGCTCACAGAGACGAGAGTGCGGAGCAGGAAGGGCAGCAAGGAAATCAACAAACAGCCCTGCCATACCAGCAGCCCGAAGAGCCCATCACCCTAAACGACCTGGCCAGCTTCCTGAAAAAGCCGGTGGATACCTTCTACCAGCGCCGCCTGCAAGTGCGCTTCGATGATGTAGAAGACGAGGATACAGATAACGAAAACTTTGATCTGAATGGTCTTGATCGCTGGCGCCTGGATACCGAACTGATTGAACAGGGCCTGCTGAAAGCCGGTGATGAAGAAGACCTGCACGAGCGTCTGCAAACTACGCTGGATCGTATGGCTCGGCGCGGCGACCTGGGTATGGGCGTGACAGAACACAGGCTGCGCAACGAGCTGTCCGGCCGTCTGCCGGATCTGTTTGGGCGTTATCAGAGCGCGCTAGCCGAATGGCCTGAAGCGATCAGTGAACCCCTGCCGTTTGAATACCGTTTCGCTGACACAACCGGCTCCGTGGAAGTGCTGGATCTGATTGGTGACCTGCGCCGCAACCACGAAGGCAAAACCTGCCGGCTGGTGATCGCAGGTTCCAGCCTGCTCAGTGGCAGCGGCAACAGCAAAAAGCTGCGCTACGCCAACCTGATGCGGGACTGGGTGATTCATCTGGCCGGACAACTGACGGAGCAGCCGTTTGAAACCCTGATTCTGGGCAAGGAAGAAGGCCGTAAGGTACGCTTTTCGCCTCTGCCAAAGGAAACGGCAACCCGGCATCTGGACGCCATACTGGCCCACTGGATAGAAGCCAGCACCCGGGCCCTGCCGCTGCATGTGGAGGCGGGTTTTGCCTGGATTTACAGCTTCTACCAAAGCAAGAAATTTCTCGGCGACCACGAGCGCGCCATCAGTGACGCTCAGCAGGCATACGCCACTGCGTTGGAACGGGATACCGGCTACCTGCGCGGCGCCTTCGACAGTGCTGAAGCCCTGATGCAAAGCGGTGAGTTCGAGGCACTGCTGCACACACTTTACGTGCCTTTATGGGAGGCCGAACAGGACAAGTCAGCCGCCGGCCAGATCGAGGGCAAGCTATGACAACTGTGAAAAATCTGAACCCTAATCTTGATCCGCTGGCACTGCCCCTGAACGGCAGTAGCCTGATTGAGGCCAGCGCAGGTACAGGTAAAACCTTTACCATTGCGATTCTGTATGTGCGTTTGGTGCTCGGCCACGGCCAACCGGAAGGCAGTGCTCTGGCTGCCGGCATGCTGCCGCCAAACCTGCTGGTGGTCACCTTTACCGACGCCGCTACCAAAGAACTTCGGGATCGCATCCGCACCCGGCTGACCCAGGCTGCCGAGGTATTTTCCAGTAACGCGGAAAGCCTTCAGCCCACGCCGGAAACAGCGCTGATTCACCAGCTCAGAGACCAAAGCTACCCGGACCCGGCTACCTGGCCGGACTGCCGCAAAAAACTGCTTCTGGCTGCCGAGTGGATGGACGAAGCCGCGGTATCCACCATCCATGCCTGGTGTAACCGCATGCTCACCGAGCATGCTTTCGACAGTGGCAGCCTGTTCCGGCTGACACTGGAAACCGACCAGAGCGATCTGCTGGATGAAGTGGCTCGGGATTACTGGCGCACGTTTATCTATCCGCTGTCGCCGGTACTGATGGATGAAGTACTTGGCCACTGGAAAACGCCGGATAACCTTCGGGCCTCCGTACACAACCTGCTTGGCGATGCCGATTCTCTGGAGCTTGCCACCGATGATGTAAAAGGGGCCATCGAAGCCACTGTGCAGAGGCGCATAGAGCAGGCACAAGTACTGAAAGCCCACCCCTGGGCGGACTGGAAACCCGAAGTAACCGACATGCTGATGGCGCTCAACAAGAGCAAGCGCCTGCACGGCGGCAGCATGAAGCCGATGATTGCCGCCTGGGACACATTGCAGGACTGGGCCGCATCCGATGCGCTCTACCCGGAAGGGCTTGAGAAAGCGGGTTTCCAGAACCAGACACCGGACATACTGGCCAGCAAACTGAAAGGCGAGGGCGATGTGCCCCACCATCCCGCCTTTGATGCTATCGAAGAGCTGATCGCCTTCGCAGAAAACCTGCCCAGCGCTGAGGCCGACATTCTCCGGCACGCCACCCGCTGGATTGCAGAACGGCTGGAATCGGAAAAACAGAAACGCTCGGAAATGGGTTTTGACGATCTGCTCACCCGGCTGGACGATGCTCTTCATGGCCCCCGGGGCGATCAGCTGGCCGCGACCATTCGCCGGCAATTCCCGGTAGCCTTGATTGACGAATTTCAGGATACGGATCCGGTTCAGTACCGCATCTTCAACCGCATTTACCGGGTCGCGGAGAATCACCCGGATACCTGCCTGCTTATGATAGGCGATCCCAAACAGGCCATTTACGGCTTTCGTGGCGCCGACATTTACACCTACCTGGACGCCCGCACAGGCGCCCGCGATCGTACCTGGACCCTGGGCCGCAACTTCCGTTCGTCCAGACCCATGGTGGCCGCGGTCAACCGGGTATTTGAGCATGGTGACCTGAACAGCCCGGAAGGCGCCTTTCTGTTCGGCAAGGGCGAAGCCTCTCCGTTGCCATTTCAGGGGGTAGAAGCCAATGGCACCAAACGCCTGTGGACAGTGAACGGCGAGATACAGCCCAGCCTCACCCTGTGGTCGCTGGAAGGTGATCAGGAAGACAGAAACGGCAACCGTAAAAGCCTGGCAAAAGGCACAGCGACCACGGAAGTGGCTGAAACCTGCGCCAGCGAAATCGCGCGCCTGCTGACGCTTGGCCAGCAAGGGAAGGCAGGATTTGCTCTGGAAGACGCTGCAGATGATCTGGAGCCGATTGAGCCCAAAGATATTGCCATTCTGGTGAACAACCGCAACGAAGCTGCTGCGGTGCGGGACGCTCTGAGCCAGAGGCGCATAAAAAGTGTATACCTGTCTGACCGGGATTCCGTACTTACCTCCCAGGAGGCAAAGGAAGTACTGTGCTGGCTCAAGGCCTTTGCCGAACCCCGGCAGCTGGCCTATGCCCGTGCTGCTCTGGCCACACCTACACTGGGCCTGCCCTGGCGCTATCTGGATCAGCTACTGACCGATGAAATAGCGCTGGAGCGTGAAATTGAACGCTTTATGGGCTATCAGAAACAGTGGCAGACCCGGGGCGTTCTGCCCATGCTGCGCAGCTTTCTGATGGACTTTGAAGTGCCCGGACAGCTACTGCAGCGCCCGGATGGTGAGCGCCGGCTCACCGACATTCTTCACATTGCGGAATTGCTGCAGCAGGACAGCCTGCAACTGGATGGTGAACACGCGCTGGTGCACCACTACACCCAGATACTGCGGGCAGCGGACGAAGAGGACGAGCACCGCACCCTGCGTCTGGAAAGCGATGCTGGTCTGGTAAAAGTCATCACCGTGCACAAGTCCAAAGGCCTGGAATATCCTCTGGTGTTTTTGCCTTTTGGTACCGCCTTCCGCGCCCAGAGTGAAAAGCAGTCGTTTGTGCGTTATCACGACGACAACTCACAATTGATCACTGTGTTCGACCCCACGCCAGAAGATGTTGCCCGGGCCGACCGGGAACGCCTCGGCGAAGATATCCGTAAACTCTACGTGGCCCTGACCCGCGCCCGCTTTGCTACCTGGGTAGGCGTGGCCGATATTGAAAACTGGCACCTGAGCGGCCTGGGGTATCTGCTGGGGGGTGAACCTGCAGCGCAGCACCCCTTGAGTGATGTGCTGAATCATCTGGTGAACGGCTATCCGGAGCTTTATACCGAGCCGCTGCCGGGCGCCAGCGGCCTGGGTTACACAGAAGAAACACCGGCCGCCCTGGGGCCAGCGCGGGTATCGACCCGAGAAGCCAGGGAAGACTGGTGGATTGCCAGCTACTCGTCGCTGGAATACATCGGTCTATCCGGTACCGGCATCGTCTTCGTCGGCGAAGTGGAAGACGCAGAAGCCCAGAACCTGCTGGAAGAGGGCACCCATAATCCAGAGGACGAAGACGCAACCAGTCCGCTCAGCCACAGCCTGCATCATTTCCCAAAAGGCGCCGGGCCGGGTACCTTCCTGCACGATTTACTGGAGTGGTGCGTACAACAGGGCCTGCAACACATTGTCGATAACCCGCTGGAACTGCGCGAACAGCTAACCCGCCGCTGCAGTACCCGAGGCTGGAGCGACTGGGTGGATACTCTGGAACAGTGGATACTTGCGCTCATCCGCCAGCCGCTACCGTTAAGTCGCAACGGCAGTGAAAGCGCCAGTCTGGCCAGCCTTGGCACTCTGCGCCCCGAGCTGGAGTTCTGGTTTGAAAGCCGCAACGTCAGTACCCGCGCCTTGGACAGCTTGGTTACTCAGCACACCCTCAACGCCGCGGACCGCCCGCGGGTGGATGACGGGCGCTTCAACGGCATGCTGAAAGGTTTCATAGACCTTGTATTTGAACACAAGGGCCAGTATTACGTACTGGACTATAAATCCAATTATCTCGGTGACAATGACAGCGCCTACACAGATCAGGCCATGGGTGAAGCCATACTGGAGAAACGCTATGACCTGCAATACGTTCTCTATCTCCTCGCTCTGCACCGACTGCTGAAAGCACGACTGCCGGATTATGACTATGACCAGCACCTGGGTGGCGCCGTCTATCTGTTTTTAAGAGGCATTAACGCACCGGGCGCCGGGGCGTTTACCGACAAGCCGCCCAGAGTATTGATTGAACAGCTGGATGCGATGTTTGACGGCAAGGCAGCCTCCGGGGAGGTAGCAGCATGAGCAAAACCCGGAATACCGACAACCAGTTTGCCTTTGATCTGGAGCCACCAGGAGATGTGGACACGGCGCCCCCTGTTTCCGTCGCCCAGGATAGCGGCACCGGAATTAATCGAGTGAACACCAGACTGGCACTGAGCCAGACAGACACCTTACTGGAGCTATTGGGTAAGTGGCAGCAGGCCGGCTGGATCCGGCCGCTGGATGTGCGTTTTGCACGGCTGATACAAGACCTGTCAGAAGAGCAGGGTGAGGCGCCACAACCGCTGGTTCTGCTCCTCGCCGCAATGACGTCCCATCAGGTGGGTCGGGGCCATGTGTGTGTGGATCTGGCAACCCTGCTGGCCGATGCAGACAGCACGCTTGCACTGCCTCCTGAGGACCCGAAAGGAGCCTCTGTTTTCAACGATCCGGAAAGCACTGAGATGAACCGGACCAGACCGGGCGAGCTTCTTGCCGAAACATCCACACAAGAGTGCCTATCCGCTCTTGGCAATGCTTTTGCAGTAAGTGATGGCTCACATACAACGCCATTTGTGTTGAACGGCACCCGCCTTTATCTGCGCCGCTTCTGGCGTTATGAACAGCAGATTGCTGCTGGTATTCTTCAGCGCCTTGCCCAGCCATCCGCCGTCGCCGACCCGGCTGTCCCAGCCGCCATCACCCTGAGCCAGGCACTGGATACACTCTTTAAACCACAGGGTTCTGCCGGTTCACCTGTGGACTACCAAAAGCTTGCCTGCGCCCTCGCAGCCCGCAACCGTTTTGCCGTCATTACCGGTGGTCCGGGCACAGGCAAAACCACCACCGTGGTGAATTTGCTGGCAGCCCTGCAGTCCGTCGCCGGTGAATCCACAGAACGAAACGGCCGCAAATACCGTATCCGCCTTGCTGCACCCACCGGCAAAGCGGCAGCGCGACTGAACGAATCCATCGGCGGCGCCGTCAGCCGTTTACCTCTGGACAAGCTGCCAGGGAAGGTGTCGCAGGCGGACATTCCCACCCGGGTAACCACGCTGCACCGTCTGCTGGGCAGCCGCCCGGATACCCGCAAATTCCGCCACAACCGCGACAACCCTCTGCTGGTGGACATACTGGTGATTGATGAAGCGTCCATGGTGGACCTGGACCTTATGGCGTCGGTATTTGATGCCCTGCCCGCCAACGCCCAGTTAATTTTGTTGGGTGACAAAGATCAGCTGGCCTCGGTAGACGCCGGCGCGGTGCTGGGCGAACTTTGCCAGCGCGCAGCAGACGGACATTATCAGCCAGCAACGGTACAATGGTTGCAGGCCATCACCGGCACCGACATACCGCCAGATTTACAGGACAACGAAGGCCAGCCACTGGATCAGGCTGTCGCCATGCTCCGCAAGAGCTACCGCTTTGCAGAAGGCAGCGGTATCCGCCAGCTTGCCGAGGTGGTCAACACCAACACCTTGAGCGCCAGCACCCTTGAACAGGCCCGCAACGCAGCGTTCGAAGATGTGGTGTGGCTCAATGGCCACACCGGAAAGCCCTCACTGGAAACTACTCAGGCGCTGATATGCGGCCATGCGGTTACTGGCAGCCCTCAGGCCTTCCGTAATCAGGGAGAAGGGCGCATTGAAGGTAATGGTCAGCCACTACCTCCACCAGTGGGTTACCGACATTATTTAACGCTGATGCAGAATCACAACCTGAACAGCAACAGCTCCAGGGAACAATGGGACCAGTTGGCGAAGACGGTATTGCTGGCCTTCAGCGACTTCCAGATACTCTGCGCCCTGCGCCGGGGCCCCTGGGGTGTGGAAGGGCTGAATGAGCTGATTGCCCATCACTTGCTGGCGCAACGGCTGATTCCACGCGCTGAAGGCTGGTATGCCGGGCGCCCGGTGCTGATTACCGGCAACGATTACAACCTGGGGCTGATGAATGGCGACGTAGGCATTACCTTCAGCCTGCCAGTCCATGGGGACCCACGGAGCACCGACAACAAGCAGACAGCGTTGCGTGTAGCCTTTCCTGCCAGCGATGGCAGCGGAACCATCCGCTGGATATCACCCAGCCGGCTGCAGCAACTGGAAACTGTGTACGCCATGACTGTGCATAAGTCCCAGGGCTCTGAATTCAATCACACCTGTCTGGTACTGCCTGACCGCCTGAGCCCCGTACTCACACGGGAACTGGTCTATACCGGCATCACCCGCGCCAGGAACTGGTTCAGCATGATAACCGGCGATGCCAGCGTGTTCAGCGACAGCGTTGGTCAGAGGGTGGTCCGCGCCTCCGGGTTGGCGTCGGTGCTGATTAATGGCCTGGCTGAGAGCCCAGGCTCTGCTGAACCCTCAGAATGACGAATTCCGCCGGACGCATCGGAGCGAAACCTACCATCAGGTTAACTCGGCCCAGGTCAATATCGCTCTGCGTCGTGGTGCTGGAATCGCAGCGCACAAACCAGGCATCGGACGCCTTGGCCCCCTGGAATGCGCCCTGTTGAAACAGGTTCTGCATGAAAGCGCCGGCGACTGACCGTATCTGCGCCCACAAATGCTCGCCATTAGACTCGAACCGGGCAAACTCCAACCCTCGGGTCAGGCTTTCTTCGATAGCCAGCGCGGCACGGCGGACGGGGATATATTTATATTCGTTCTCGCCCGAGTTCTCAAAACCGGCCATGGTACGAGCCCCCCAGATCATCACACCGCCCGGGAGTTGCCGCAGCGTGTTGACCCCCTGAGGATTCGTTATGCTGATATCGGAGTTCGAAATGAAATACTCTAACCCTGTCACACCCAGAACAGATGCGCTCTTACCCGCCGGCGCCTTCCAGACGCCGCGCTGCGCATCGATCCGCGACATAATGCCCGCGACAGTTCCAGCCGGATCAATAGGTAACGCCGAATAGGCCGACAGAATTCGAGGCCAGTAGATGCCTGCATGGTCGGTAACAGCCCCCGTTCGCAGTGCAGCTACTCCAGCAGCGGCATCAGCGGCTGTTTGCCAATCACTCCGGGGATCAACTATCAAGAAGGCCCGCTGGCGCTGACAAAATACGCTGGCGCTTGCCCATAATGGCTGCCGCTGGTCATCTGTCTGCCCAAATCCACGAGGCAGTACCAGCAAGTTGAAGAGTTCGACTTCCGATGCGACCACACGGAATGCAGTTTCGTAGTCTGCCAGTTCAGGAATGCCGCCGGCCTCACTCCCAACACGCACGATGATCGCCTCATCCCCCCCATTGAGAAAAAACTGTTTTACCTGCAGCGCCATCTCGCCATAGGAAAGATCACCACCGAAGATCCGTTCAAATTGGTCAAGCCTGTGGATAGTGGTCGGGTGGTTCAGATTCCCTTCAAGGGCCATACCGATAAAGAGCGTGATCGAAGTCGGCACACCTGCTATGGCTCTCAATCCTGAGGATGTTTCCTGGACATAAACACCCGGGTATCTTGGGCGTGGTGGCATAATCTCGCTCCCTGCAATCAATCCATCGAACAGCTTGAATACACCATAGACCAGAATTCTGCACCAGACATACCACTAAACGCTCTCCTCGCCATCGCTATACTGCTGCTGCAGCCACAATCTGGCGTAATAGCCATTTTGCGCCAGTAACTCGCTATGGCCGCCGCTTTCCACGATCCGGCCGTGATCCATGACAAGAATCGTATCGGCGTCGCGCACGGTGGACAGGCGATGGGCGATAACCAGGGTAGTGCGCTGCCGGCTAACTTCGTTGAGCGCCTCCAGAATCGCCTGTTCAGAAATGGAGTCGAGTGATGAGGTGGCCTCATCCAGAATCAGCAACGGCGGGTTTTTCAACAGTACTCGGGCAATGGCTACCCGTTGTTTTTCCCCGCCGGAGAGTTTCAAACCACGCTCGCCTACTTTGGTGTCGTAACCTTCTGGCAAGCTACGGATGAACTCGTCCAGGCGTGCTTGTTTAGCGGCGAAGTGTACTTCTGCCTCGGTGGCATCTGGCCGACCATAAGCCAGATTTCGATACAGGGTGTCGTTAAACAGCACCGTGTCTTGGGGCACCACGCCAATAGCCGAGCGCAGGCTGTCCTGGCTCACCCCACGAATATCCTGGCCATCAATGGTAATGCTGCCCTTATCCACATCGAAGAAACGGAACAGCAAACGCGCCAAAGTGGATTTACCAGCACCGCTGGCCCCCACAACCGCCAGTGTGTGTCCTGCCGGTATCGAAAAGTCCACATCCTGCAGAATCGGTCGATCTGAACGATAAGCAAAATGCACGAGATGAAAGCCAACCTCTCCTTTTTCCACAATCAGTGCCGGCGCCCCGGGGGCGTCTTCAATTGCCGGTGCTTCTCCAAGCAAACCGAACAAACGCTCCACGTTCACCAACGCCTGGCGGATCTCGCGGTACACAAAGCCCAGGGCATTCAGGGGAATAAACAACTGCAGCAGGTAAGCGTTGATCATGGTGAAGTCGCCCAAGGTAATAGCGCCACTGGCGACTTCCCTTACGGCCATTACCATCATGGTTATCATGGCCAAACCTATGATGAGAGCCTGACCGGAATTAAGTGCTGCCAGGGACAGGCGGTTTTTCAGACGGGCTTGCTCCCAGCCTTCCAGGTTCTCATCGTAAAGATCGGCTTCAAATTTTTCGTTATTGAAGTACTTCACGGTTTCGTAGTTCAGCAGGCTATCGATGGCGCGGGAGTTGGATTGGTTGTCGCGGGCATTGGCCTCGCGCACAAACTTGGTTCGCCATTCCGTAACCTTGATGGAAAATACGATATACACCACCACAGCAATGAGAATGGCCAACACATAGCTGGCGTTAAACGCCACCAGTAAAATGCCCGCCACCATCAGTATTTCCAGCAGGGTGGGGACAATATTGAACAGGGTAAAGCGCAGCAGAAAGCTGATACCTGTGGTTCCCCGCTCGATATCCCGGGCTAGGCCTCCGGTTTTGCGATCCAGATGGAAGGCCAGTTCGCGGTCATGGAGATGGCGGAACACCCGCAGTGATACCCGCCGCATGGCGCGCTCGGCAACCCTTGCAAATACGGCGTCCCGAAGCTCACTGAACAGGGTGCTGCCAAACCTCAGGGTGCCATAGGCAACCACCAGCACAATGGGAATCCACAACAACAGCTCGCCTTCACGGCCCTGGTCGAGATAGTCGACAATGTATTTCAGAGCCACAGGCGTTGCGACGGTGGCCAGCTTTGCCAGTATCAGGAAGGCAACAGACAGAGCAACCCGACCACGGAACTCGGCGAGATAGGGCCAGAGGCCGGCGATCACCTTCCAATCGGGTTTATGGTGTTGCGGGTAATCACTGTCGGCATAAGCTCGCACAGGGGAATCCTTTTGCATGACGAAGTTATTGGATACGCGGGGGCAGGCTTTTTAGTCTGGCTGTATGATTAGTCCTTACTTCAAGCGTGACCGTATAGCAGACCAAGTCTACAGCAGCTGATCCCCAGGAGGCACACCATCAACACTCGTCACCGGCAAGCCCTGAAACTCGTTATAGGGTTTATACGCCCCTATCGCAAAGCCGTTGCCGGTGCACTTGTCGCCCTGGTTATCACGGCAGGTATTACTCTTGGGCTGGGTCAGGGCCTTCGAATTCTGGTCGATCAGGGTCTGGCAACAGAATCTGCCGGCAATCTGGCCCGCGCCATGGGGTTGTTTTTTATTCTGGTACTGGGGCTGGCGTTCGGCTCCTTTGCACGCTTTTATCTGGTGTCCTGGATTGGCGAAAGGGTGGTAGCGGACATCCGCAAACAGGTCTTCAATCATCTGATTGACCTGCACCCGGGGTTCTTCGAGCAGAATAGGGCACTGGAAATACAGTCGCGCTTCACCGCCGATACCACGGTGCTGCAGTCTGTGATCGGTTCAACGGTTTCCATCGCCTTGCGAAATGCACTGATGCTGGTGGGTGGGCTGCTATTGCTGTTCATTACCAACGCCAAGTTGGCCGGAATTATTCTGCTCGGCTTCCCCTTGGTGATTGTGCCCATTCTGTTTTTCGGTCGGCGAGTACGGCAGCTTTCAAGGCTGAGCCAGGACAGGGTGGCCGATGTAGGCAGCTACGTGGGGGAAAATCTCACCCAGATTAAAACTGTGCAGGCTTTTAACCATCAGCCTCACGACCGGCGCTTCTTTGCGGAGGTGTCCGAGCGGGCCTTCGACATCGCCCGTGCCCGCATAAAACAACGTGCCTGGCTGACGACTCTGGCTATTTCCCTGGTGATGGGGGCAGTCGGTGTTGTGATCTGGATTGGTGGCCTGGACGTTATCCAGGGCCGCATTAGCCCGGGAGAGCTGGCAGCCTTTGTTTTTTACAGCCTGCTGGTAGGTGTAGCCGCGGGCGCCATCAGTGAGGTGATAGGGGAACTGCAAAGAGCAGCCGGCTCCGCCGCTCGGCTTTTTGAACTACTACAGACGGAACCTGCATTTAATCGACCCGCAGGAGTGGCAAACGGATTTCCAAAGCCCATTACCGGGGATATTGCCATCAAAGGCCTGAATTTCAGCTACGCCGGTCGCAGCGAACACCCGGCACTGGCCGATCTCTGCTTACATGTCCGTGCCGGGGAAACCCTGGCGTTGGTCGGTCCATCCGGGGCAGGAAAATCCACGCTGTTTGATTTGCTGCTGCATTTCTATCAGCCCGACAGCGGCACGATTTATATTGACGGTACAGATACCGCCACGGTTTCGCTGGAAGCTCTACGCAGCTGCTTCTCACTGGTGCCCCAGAACCCGACGCTGTTCCATGGCACTGTGGCAGACAACATCCGCTACGCCCGCCCGGATGCCAGCCAGGCCGATGTTGAAAATGCGGCCCGAATCGCTCACGCGCACGAATTTATCAAGAAACTGCCTGAGGGCTATCTGACCCGGCTGGGCGATGCCGGGCTAGGTCTCTCCGGCGGTCAGAAACAACGTCTGGCCATTGCCCGCGCCCTGCTCGCCGACGCGCCCATATTGCTTCTCGACGAAGCCACCAGCGCCCTGGATGCGGAAAGCGAAAGCTTGATTCAGCAAGCCATGCCAGCGCTTACCACGGGCAGAACCACCCTGGTGATTGCTCACAGGCTTGCCACCGTGCGAGATGCCGACCGCATCGCCGTTCTGGATCAAGGCTGCTTGCTAGCGGTTGGCACGCATGAACAACTAATGCAGGAAAATCAATTGTATCGGCGCTTGGCGCAGCTACAGTTCCGCAGCGAAACGGGTGAATAGTCTGTTTCAGTGCTGGTGCCCGGCACTGGAGCCCGAGGTTGCAGGCCAAAGCCGGCCGCTCCAAACCACGCCCACCGACCAGCGCAGATCGCTTTCTGGCAAGGTCCGATCCTCGGTTACCTCGGTTCGTAGCGCCAGATCGTCTCGCCACTGCCAGTGCCAAAATGCGGTGTAACGCTCTGGATCGTGATCCTCGGGATTCGCAAGACCGGAATCAGTGGCCAGAACCGGCGCAGCAGCGCCCACCAGATGATTGTCGGTTGTAAGCCATTCTCCTCTCAGACCCACAATATGACGGCGCCACTGCACATATGGCTGCACCCAGCCACCGAACTGATCACTATCCACACTGGCCTCGCGTCCAGTAGAGTCATGCAGAATTCCGTCCATATTCATTTGCATCAGCTCTGCTTCTACGCCCCATTGCCAATGCGGTTGGGGGTTGTAACGAAGGGCTCCGTGGAGGCCGGCGATGTCTGTATCTCCGGTAAAGCGGGTATCAGGGAACGGAGTCGCTGTTACGCCAGGCGGAGCCACCGGGGTATGCGTATGAGTGCCACCGTAGCGGTGGTCCGCCCTCGAACTGGCAGACGCCCGGTAAAACCAGCCACCCCCGGAAAGGCTAAGTCGCTCTCCCTGCCACCGATAACTGGCAAATATGTCCCAGTTGGTGTCTCCGGTATCGGTGGCTGGAAAGGCCTTACCGCGCCAGAGCTCGACACCCGCCGACAGGCCTGCCGTTTCATGCCACCAGAAACGCACACCTTCATCATGGAAGTCGCGGCCAAAAAACACGTCATTGACCAGGGGCGTATCGCTGATCCAGCGATCAGCTGCGTGGCTGGACAGGCTCGGAGAAAAAACTGCCGACATTTTGCCCGCTTCCAGAACCCAGGGGCCGGTGGCATCGCAACAGACATAGCCCAAGTAGGCGTGTTGCAGTTCCACCTCGTCGCTATGGTCATCTCCACCGCCATGACTGCCGATTTCGATGACCCCGAACACCCGCTCATTGATACGGGAACCCAGCGACACCATCGCTTCATCAACACTGACACCTTTCTCCTGGGGCCAGGCATGTCCACCCATCATGGTTCCGGGGATTTGCCAGAATTCGTATTCATCAACAAGACTGGAAGAGCGCCAGGTTGCCACCACACTGGCGCTCACTTCCAACTGAGCGTCTTCGGGAATGTAGTGCGCGTAGCCCGTAACCGGCAACAGCAGCGCCAGCAAGAGACAGAAACGAATCATGGAATCAGATCCTTATTGGAATTATCGGTCCAGGGGTTTGCAAATCGGGGATTGGTAACAAAGGCTTGGTCCGTCAGGGACTCCAGAAAGGCCACCACATCCTGAATTTCGTCCTCCGTAATCGGAAACGAAGCGATGAAACCGTCTTTTAAGGGATTCATACGACCATCGCCCGCATTGGGCGGGGATACTCTAAGGCGGCCACCGGCGGCGTAGTTACGGATCACATCCTCTAAAGTGTCGACCGAGCCATCGTGGTTGTATGGTGCGGTCAGCGCCACGTTTCTCAGACTGGGAGCACGGAACTGTCCCATATGATCCGCCCTCCCGGTTACCTCATGGCGGCCGGTATTCGGTTCCGGGTAAGCACCAAGACCGTCAATATTGTAGAGCCCGGTATTGTGGAAAAGCAGAGTGTTATAGGTAGTCAGGCGGTCTGTAGTGGCGTCGGTAAAGTTATACCCGGCATGGCAGTGGAAACACTCAAGCCTTTCGCTGTTGAATAACCGTTCCCCTCGCAGCGCCGCAGCAGACATAGCTCCGCGATCGAAATCACTGTCGAAAGAGCTCAATCCACGTACAAAAGAGGCAAGCGCCTTAACCACATTGTCCCAGGCCAGATCATCGAATAAGGGATCAGCCTGATCCGGGAATGCTGCGGCAAACAGACTTGCGTACTCAGGTTCCGCCTGCAAGCTACGGAGCACCTGCTCATGATTGCCCTCGTTCAGCCCGTGCTCGATGGGGTCATCGCCAAACAGAGGGATCATGATCTGTTTTTCAATGGTGCCAAGACTGGGGTTGGCCCAGGTCAGGGTATTGTTCCAGGCAACATTCACCAGAGCCTGACTGTTCCTCGGGTGACGTTCCCCTGTCGCGCCGGAAGCCTGAGCCAGACCATCACTGAACGCCTTGTCCTGATGATGACAGCTGGAACAGCTGATCGTGCCATTGGATGACAAGCGGGTGTCATAGAACAGATGCCGCCCAAGCTGGAATTTTTCTTCCGTCATGGGGTTATCTTCAGGTTCCCGGGGCAGGGGGATGTGCTCGGGAAGCCCCCAATCAAAACTGGAAATCCGGGCACCCTGATCGTCCACCGTGGTTTGGCTCTGTTCCAGGCAGCCACTCAACAGTATCAACAGGACAACACCGAAAGCGGGCCGGCAAAGGCCGGCCCACAGTTGGCATTTTCTCATGGTGCCGAAAGCTCGACTATCTTGAACACCTCAATGTTCGGATTACCATCGGCGTTATCTTCTTCGCCGAATGGCAGAGCGAGGTTTTTGAACACAGCCGGACACTCTGGGTCGCCTGCGAAGGACATACAGCCCGGTGCACCACCCTCATTCTCATTTAAGTTGGAAGCAGATACCAAGGCAGCATAGTCGATTGCGACTGCGTAATCCCCTAACTCGTATCCTCCCAGAGCCAAAGACACGTCTACACGGTTATCAGCTAAACACGGGGTGGGAGCATCACCGTTTTGCAGTTCAGAGGTCCCGACGTCACAACCTGTGCTGCCTAGGTGGAAATTCCAACGGCTTCCACCTTCATAGGTTGGTACTACGTCCGCTCCGATAAATTTGTAACCATTCTGCCAGCTCCAGGCCATACCGGTCGCAAGACCAGGGTTTCTCAACGGTTCTTCTGCGCCGGCTTGATCGACATGATTCAGTTCGAATGGTACACCTATGGTAAATTCGAAGTGGCTGATGGTTTTCGCCGGGTCAATATCGGCTGTACCCACCAGAGAGTCCTTGAAGCCCGGATTTTCATCTGTACCTGAGACGCATACGTCCGTCGCATCTCCGGCGTCGTTTACTGTTGCTGTATCGCGGAAGTCCAGCAATGCCACCTGTGCGTTCTGACCGGGCGCATCTACGTCCAGATTGAATGGAATTTCTTCGCCCTGGTCTGTAACAAGGCGTATATTGCTGATAAACACCCTGAAGTCGACAAACGTAACGTCTGTTGAATTCAAGCCCAGGCCAGTGAAGGTCTGACCGCATGTCATCGGATCAGTGCCCACCAATGCCTTGAAGGGTATTGTCAGTTCGGTTACCCCGGTGACGTCTTCTGTTTCCGTAGAAGACGAAGACGAGCTTCCGCCACAACCACTCAGCAATAAGCCACCGGCGATCAAACAATAGATTCCATATTTTTCCACGTCACACTCCAGTCGTTGTTAATAATTGTTAGCGTTAGTCATCTTATTAAAACTCACTCATTATCTTTGGCTTAAGCACAAATATGGATGTGACATGTTGTCGCGGCAGCCTGGCTTTCACGGGCCCCATCCGGGCACTACTTTCATTCATCGGTTTGTGTCAGGCCCCCGTACTCCCTACACTGTTATTGAACCAGTTAAATCCGATACACAGGGAGAATGGCAAAGTGAGCAATAAAGAATTGCAAGCACTGAAAGAACGCTATGTTGCAGCCGGTGTGGCAAGCCCAAATGAGCAATTTGCCGACCACGCAACCAACGCAGAACTGTGGGACGCAGACGGCAAGCGCATGATCGACTTCGCTGGCGGTATCGGTGTGCTCAACATCGGCCACAGGCATCCGAAAGTCGTTGAGGCGGTAAAAGCCCAGCTGGATAAGTTGATGCATACCTGTCAGACGGTTATGCCCTATGAGGGCTATGTGCGGCTGGCTCAAAAATTGAGTGAGGTTGCCCCGGTAAAAGGCCATGCCAAGGTTATGCTGGCTAACTCCGGTGCCGAAGCTCTTGAAAATGCGATCAAAATCGCCCGCGCCGCGACTGGCCGTAACAACATTATCTGCTTCGACGGTGGGTATCATGGTCGTACGTTTATGACCATGGCGATGAATGGTAAGGCGGCACCCTATCAGACAGATTTTGGCGTAATGCCGGGCACTGTTTACCGCGCACCCTATCCTGTGCCTTATCACGGCGTCAGCGAGGAAGAGGCCCTGCGTGGTCTGCGCATGACCATGAAAGCCGATTCTCCGGCTAACCAGACGGCTGCTATTGTGCTGGAGCCGGTACTGGGTGAGGGCGGCTTCTATGCGGCGCCGACCAGCTTCCTGGAGGAGATCCGCAAGATCTGTGACGAAAACGGCATCATGATGATTGTCGACGAAGTCCAGAGTGGTTTTGGTCGTACCGGCAAAATGTTCGCCATTGAACACAGCGGTGTTAAGCCGGACATTATGACCATGGCCAAGAGTATGGCGGACGGCATGCCGATTTCAGCTATTGTTGGTACAGATAAGTACATGGACTCGTCAGGCCCCAACTCTCTGGGCGGCACCTACACCGGTAGCCCGACAGCCTGCGCAGCCGCACTGGCGGTGTTCGATGTATTTGAAGAGGAAGACATTCTGGCCAAAAGCCAGAGCCTGGGTGAGAAGTTGAACAAACGCTTTACCCAGTGGCAGGAACAGTTCACCCATGTGGACAACGTTCGAGGCCTTGGCCCCATGGCCGCGTTTGAACTGGTTGAGAGCGCTGACAACCGCAAGCCCATGCCGGAACTGGCCGCGGCCATTACCCAAAAGGCCAAAGAAAAAGGCCTGATTCTGCTGAGCTGTGGATTGTACGGAAACACGCTTCGTTTCCTGATGCCGGTCACCATCGAGGATAATATCCTTGAGGAAGGCCTGGCAATTGTTGAAGAAAGCCTTAAAGAAGCAGGCGCATGATATAAGTGTTGTCCGTCGAAAATCCGAGCCTCCGGGTTCGGTTTTTTTATAGCGTTCGTCGTATACTGCCCCTAGCCGTTTCACCAACCAGGCAGAACTATGAACTCATCGAATACCCACTCTGCACCTGACCACAAACCCAGACCCTGGGTCGATCTTCTGGTCAGTATCATTATTCCATCCGTTATTCTGATGAAATTCAGCGGCGACGAGTATCTTGGCAGTGTTAACGCCTTGATACTGGGCTTGGCCTTCCCCTTGGGCTGGGGGCTGTTCGAGTTGGTCCGTTACCATAAGAAGAACTTTATCGCGCTACTGGGCCTCATCAGTGTCGGGCTAACGGGCGGTATTGGTTTACTTGAACTGGATGCCGGTTGGCTGGCCGTAAAAGAGGCAGCCATTCCCGCAATTATCGGTCTGGCGGTACTGGTGTCTACCCGCACCAAATACCCTCTGGTCCGTACGCTTCTCTATAACCCGAATGTACTCGATGTGGAAAAAATCCACCGCTCTCTGGAAGAGAAAAACTGTGTCGGGCAGTTTGAAGCACGTTTACTGAAAGCCAGCTACTTTTTTGCCGGTACCTTTCTGTTCTCCTCCATCATGAACTACGTTCTCGCACGTTGGATCGTGGTCAGCCCTTCCGGCACCCAAGCGTTTAATGAAGAACTCGGCAGAATGACGCTCGTGAGTTATCCCATGATTGCGATCCCCTCCATGGTGATGATGATGCTTATCTTCTATTACCTGTGGAGAACCATACGCCGTCTGACGGGGTACACTCTGGAGGAAGTAATGGCACCGCATCTTGCGGAGAAAGAGAAGGCAAGATCTTAAATAACACGCCTTGATTCAAATAACGTACATACAGAAACGCTAACCTACTGATTTTCTGATGCAAAAAAGGCGGCCAAAGTAATTTGGCCGCCTTTTTTAATCGTCAAATACCAAGACTTATCAGATATCCAGGTTGTGCACTTCCAGTGCGTTGGTCTGGATAAAGTCTCGACGAGGTTCAACGTCGTCACCCATCAGTGTCGTAAAGATCTGGTCAGCCGCTATAGCGTCATCAATCTTCACTTTCATCATCCGGCGGGTTTCAGGGTCCATGGTGGTTTCCCACAACTGGTCCGGATTCATTTCACCAAGACCTTTGTAACGCTGAATATTCAAACCCCGCTGGGCTTCCTTCATCAACCAACTCAGTGCCCCTTCAAACGACAATACGGCCTGCTTGCGTTCACCGCGTTGTACGTAGGCTCCTTCCTCAATAAGCCCGTTCAGCGTCTCACCCAGGCGAGCAATGGCGCCGTAAGATGGCGACTCGAAAAAGTCGTGGCTGAAAACGTGTTCATGGGGAATACCGTGTACGTAGATGGTGACCTTGGGCAGGTACAGGCCACGCTCGGAATCTTTTGAAACCGAGAAGGTGTACTTGGTGCCGGTACGTGTATCCACGTTCAAGCCTTCGCCGAGGCGGGATGACCATGCAGAAACTGTTTGCTCGTCCTTCAGAGACTCAGGCTTCAGAGTTTCGTTTTGAAGCATCCGTTCGAGCACTTTAGCTGGGTAAGCGCGGGACAGCCGGTCAATCATTGCCATTACGGCCTGATAATCCTTCACCATCGTCTCAAGGGCAGAGTCCTTGAGCGGAGGAGCTTCCGGATTAACGTATAGCTGCGCGCCTTCCAGTGAAGTCTGGGTCAGGAAGGCTTCTTTTGCCTTCTCATCCTTCAGGTACTGCTCCTGCTTGCCACGCTTGACCTTATAGAGGGGTGGCATGGCGATAAATACGTGGCCACGCTCAATAATTTCCCGCATCTGGCGGAACAGGAACGTCAGCAACAAGGTGCGGATGTGAGAACCATCCACGTCAGCATCCGTCATGATAATGATGGAGTGATACCTGAGCTTATCCGGATTGAATTCTTCCCGGCCAATACCACAGCCCAGAGCTGTAATCAGAGTGCCAACTTCGGCAGAGGAAAGCATTTTGTCAAAGCGTGCTTTCTCTACGTTCAGGATCTTACCTTTCAGCGGCAGAATAGCCTGAGTCTTGCGATCCCGGCCTTGTTTTGCGCTACCACCGGCCGAATCACCCTCCACTATGAACAGTTCGGAAAGCGCGGGATCTTTTTCCTGACAGTCCGCGAGCTTGCCTGGCAAGCCTGCAATGTCCAGTGCGCCTTTACGACGGGTCATATCCCGCGCTTTACGGGCGGCTTCACGAGCTCGCGCTGCTTCAATCATTTTATTGACGATCAGTTTGGCTTCGTTTGGCTGCTCTTGAAGATACTCAGCAAAGCTCTGATAAAGCTCCTGCTCGACCGCTGTTTTCACTTCCGAAGACACCAGTTTGTCTTTGGTCTGTGAAGAAAACTTGGGGTCTGGCACTTTAACGCTGATGATCGCTGTCAGTCCCTCACGGGCGTCGTCACCCGAGGTGCTTACTTTGGACTTTTTCCCCAGCCCCTCAAGCTCAATGTAATTGTTCAGGGAGCGGGTGAGGGCGGCTCGGAAGCCTGCCAGATGAGTACCGCCATCGCGCTGCGGTATGTTGTTGGTGAAGCAGTAGATATTTTCCTGGAAGGCATCGTTCCACTGCATGGAAACTTCTACAGAAATCCCGTCTTCACGCTCGCGAACGAAGTGGAAAACACGATTTATTGGTGTTTTATTGGCATTGAGATGCTCAACAAACGCCTTCAAGCCTCCTTCGTACTGGAAGACTTCCTCTTTACCACTACGCTCGTCCGTCAGTCGAATACGGACACCACTGTTCAGGAACGCAAGTTCCCTTATACGTTTGGCGAGGATATCGTAATGGAATTCGATGTGGCTGAAGGTTTCTGGTGACGGGATAAAGTGAACCCTGGTTCCTGAAGCGTCTGTGTCACCTACCGGGCTCAAAGGCGCATTGGGTACACCATGGGTGTAAACCTGCTCATACACCTTGCCATCACGGCGGATGGTCAAGGTGAGAGTTGAGGAGAGGGCGTTTACAACGGAAACCCCCACACCGTGGAGACCACCGGAAACCTTATAGGAGTTGTCATCAAACTTACCCCCGGCGTGAAGTACTGTCATGATGACTTCAGCCGCAGAGACGCCTTCTTCTTCATGGATATCGACAGGGATTCCACGGCCATTATCCTGAACACTCACCGACTCATCCGGGTGTATGATAATGCCGATTTCGGAACAGTGCCCTGCGAGAGCTTCATCGATGGAGTTATCCACCAACTCAAAGACCATGTGGTGCAGACCTGTGCCGTCGTCTGTATCACCAATGTACATCCCAGGCCGTTTGCGCACCGCGTCCAGACCTTTCAGGACTTTGATACTGGCGGAATTGTAGCTCGATTCACTCATTAAAAAACTCCTGAAGCGTAAGGGCCGGCACTGTCTTTCTAGCCGGTTTTATTCTTCCTTCAATTTGCCATGTTCCACGTGGAACATTCGATAATCAGGTATCTGGTTACCCTGCCACAGCACCTCCGGATCCGGACGTTCAATGGCTGTAATGAATACCTGGCAACGTAAATCCTGTAACTTTCGAGCCAACATTATTCTATGGCCCCCATCCAGCTCGGCATTAATATCATCTAACAGGAAACTGACCTGTTTCCCGAGATCGTTCAACACCATGCACTGGGCAATCTTCATCAGGATAACGAGGGTTTTCTGTTGGCCGCGTGAAAACGTTTCGGCAACAGGTCGACCCTGAAATCTTATCCGGATATCCGCACGGTTGGGCCCATAAAGAGTGTGCCCCATACGAATTTCCTGTTCCCTGTGGGATACAAGCACATCTACCAAAGATTGACTCGTATCCCACCCGGGATAAAACTCGAGTTTCAGACCCTTTGTCCAACTCACATCTACTTCGTGAACCAGATCATCGAACGCACTTTTAAATTGATCAAAAGTAGCTTTTCGGACCTCACTTATTCTTTCACTCAGCGCCGCGTACTGGGCATCCCAGACACGCAACATGGCTTCGTCCAGTCTACCATTTCTCAGCGTTTTATTCCGCTGTGATGTGACTCTCTGGCACTGCTGCCAGCTGGATGCAAAAGAAGGTTCCACGTGGAACACCGCCCAATCAAGAAACTGCCGACGCTTTCCCGGACCACCGGCAACGATATCAAAAACACCCGGATCGATGACGGAAACCGGTAAATGCTTTGCTAGCGAAGACAGACTGCGCACGCCTTCGCCATCTACGCGGAGCGTTGTTTCCTTTTGGGCAACATCACGAGATATGCCTAAACGATGAGCCAGCACACCCGACGATTCTTCATTCCGCTTATCGTCAAATCCATAGTCCAGACCACCAAAGACTGTGAACCTGCTTTGACCGTGTTGAACAACAGCCTGATGGCGATTTACACGAAAGGAGCGCCCAAGGCCAAGGTACCCGATAGCCTCAAGTACACTGGTCTTCCCGCTGCCGTTGGCTCCATAAAGCAGATTGAACGAAGGTGAGAACGAAACAGGTTCAGCCGGAGAAAGGTTGCGAAAAAACTCGGTATGAAGCTTTATCAGCGCCATAGAAAGGACAGCTCATCACGGCAACAAGGGGAATGGACGTATCCACGAAAAAAGCAGCATATCACCGTCTCGTGAAATGCTGCCCCAGTGTACAAAACACAGCTAATGAAGGCGACCCGCCTCAGTGAAGCATGTTAAGACGCTCGTCCATGAACACATCCATCTCCGGCGCAAGGATGTGTACGTAGCGATCGAAATACAGAAACTGTTTCAGCAACAAGGCGAACTCCCGGGGAAAGTGCAGACCGTGACTTTCGCCAACTTTCACCATGTCCATTAAAATGCTGTTTACATCGTCTTCCGCCTGGTCCGCCTGATAGGGTACGTGATCAGGAACCATTTTATCCATCTGCTGATATAGCTTGCGCAGATCCGCTGCAAGATCCGAGGCCTTAACAGTCTGATTGGTAATCCCGATACGGATCATGGCCTCTGCCATACCATCGAAGTTACCTACCATCACCGACGAAATGAAATCACTGACTGCCTGCCAGGTGTCTGGCCGAATCCGTCCGACGATCCCGAAGTCAATAAAGCCTACACGGCCATCCTCTAATACCATCAGGTTGCCCGCATGCACATCCGCATGGAAAAACTCGCACTGCGTAAGACTAGCGAACCAGGTATTCATAGCAGTAATCAATGTCCGCTCTGGATCCTTTGCATAACCCCG
Organism: Marinobacter sp. 1_MG-2023; assembly: GCF_030549045.1. Classification (NCBI taxonomy): domain Bacteria; kingdom Pseudomonadati; phylum Pseudomonadota; class Gammaproteobacteria; order Pseudomonadales; family Marinobacteraceae; genus Marinobacter; species Marinobacter sp. 1_MG-2023. The sequence goes on from NZ_JAUOST010000005.1 coordinate 218,449, forward strand.
GATACTTTCGAGATCTGTCAAAGGCACGCCGTGGAAACGTTCCATGGTGAGAATCCTACGGGTACTGCAGCGTTCGTAGACCAAGGGAACCGTTGCATCTTCATTGTGCGTATCTTGGAGAAATTTGCGAAACACCTTGAGGTTATTGGCCTCCTTGATGAAATCGCATTCCTCCATCATGGTGCGCTGAATTTCTTCAACGATACCGGAGAGCGATGTCCAGGAGAGTTTCGGCGCCAGGGTTTCCAGGATCCGTGCTGAGAGGTACAGAAAGTTAAGATCCGTCAGCAGGATATTTTCTACACCGGGCTTTTGAACTTTGATCACAACATCTTCCCCGGTTACCAGCCGGGCTGCGTGCACCTGCGCGATTGAGGCAGAAGCCAGAGCCACCGGGTCGATTTCCGCGAACACCTGATCAATTGGCAGATCGAGTTCATCGCGGATGATGCGTTTGATTACACCAAAAGGGAGATTGGGCGTTCGGTCCAGACAATACTGAAACTCTTCAACGTATTCTTTCGGGAAGAAAGTTGGTGAGCTTGCGATGAACTGTCCCAACTTGATATAGGTTGCACCCAGGGACTCAAATGTCTGGCGCAGCAATCGTGGAGCAGGGGGACGCTCGCCCCCGACCCATTTGACACCTGTCCGGCCTAATACAGAAAGGGTTTGCCCGATCCTGAAGGCGCCTTTGATTCCGTTGACTAGGGTGCCCATCAATCTTCTCCTAAAGCCTCATTGGCATAACAACATACAGGCAGCGATTATCGTTCTGGGATTCGATCAGTGCGCTACTATTCGGATTAGAAAGCGTCAACTTCACCTGGTCTTCATCCAACGCATTCATGACATCCACCAGATAGCCGACGTTAAAACCGATCTGCAAGGATTCACCCTGATAGTCGACCGACAGTGCATCTTCGGCCTGTTCCTGATCGGGGTTGTTGGCAAACACCTGGAGTTCGTTCGTCGCGAGATTCAGGCGAACACCGCGGATGTTTTCATGGGAGAGGATGCCGGCGCGCTGAAGCGTATTCTTCAGAGTGGCGCGGTCCGCCAGAACTATCTTGTCGCCGCCCCGGGGAATGACCCGGTTGTAGTCCGGAAACTTACCTTCAATCAGCTTGGACGTGAAGGTGTAGGAACCAACGGTTGCGCGCAGATGGTTATCACCGATTACCAATGTTACCGGTGTTTCCACATCATCAAGCAGCCGTGAAAGTTCCAGTACGCCTTTACGGGGAACAATCACCTGGCGGGGTTCAGCACAACCCGTGTCCAGCTCAACATGCGCCATTGCAAGGCGGTGACCATCGGTTGCCACTGTACGTATGTGGCTACTATCCACCTCCAGCAGCAACCCGTTAAGATAATAACGGACATCCTGCTGTGCCATGGCGAAGGCTGTGGCATCGAACATGCGCCTGAGTTCTTTTTGGGGCAGTTCAAGCCGGAAGCTTTCGGGTTCATCTTCTACGTTCGGAAAATGCTCCGCAGGTAGAGTGGAAAGCGTGAAATGGCTTGCGCCACACCGCACATGCAGCCGATCACCTTCAAGCACCAGTTCTATCGGTGCTTCGTCACCCAGGGCCCGGCAAATGTCTGAAAGTTTACGGGCCGGGACAGTAATTCGCCCGGGCTGGTCAACATGAACGGGTGTAACCCGCCCCACCAGCTCCACTTCCATGTTCGTCCCGGTCAGGATCAGTGAATTATCTTCGGCTACCAGCAGCACATTGGACAGCACCGGCATGGTCTGCTTTTTTTCAACGACACCGGCAATGCTTTGCAACGGTGTGAGCAGGGATTCACGGCTGATCGTCAGTTTCATGTCACTCAGCTTTCTGTTGTTGGAAGGATGAATGTGGTCTTCATGTGGTCAGCAATCTCATAAAGTTCTGATAGTCTTCGCGGATGCCCGGGTCTGTTTCCTGCAATTCCACAATCTTTTTGCAGGCATGCAAGACCGTTGTGTGGTCGCGCCCACCGAACGCATCTCCGATTTCCGGCAAGCTGTGATTGGTCAGCTCTTTGGAAAGCGCCATGGCCACTTGTCGGGGCCTGGTCACTACGCGGGTCCGTCTCTTCGAATGAAGATCCGCAACCTTTATTTTATAGTACTCAGCTACCGTTCGCTGGATGTTATCAATACTCACCTGCTTTTCGTGCAAGGCAAGCAAATCCTTCAGACTCTCCCGGATAAACGGCGGCGTAATTTCAGACCCTGTGAAGTGAGCATTCGCTATCACCAAACGAAGCGCACCTTCTAGCTCCCTTACGTTCGAGCGAATCTTTTGGGCAATAAAAAATGCAGCCTCGCTACTGAGTTTTACGTTAACCTGGTCTGCCTTTTTCATCAGGATCGCAACGCGTGTTTCCAGCTCAGGCGGCTCTACCATAACGGTCAGCCCCCAACCAAAACGCGATTTAAGGCGCTCCTCCATATCCACAATTTCTTTGGGGAACCTGTCACAGGTTACAATCACCTGTTGCCCGCCTTCCAACAACGCATTGAAGGTGTGAAAAAACTCTTCCTGTGAACGCTCTTTACGAGCGAAAAACTGAATATCATCGATCAGCAACGCATCGACAGATCGATAGTAGCGTTTGAATTCATTGATCGCATTCAGTTGCAGCGCCTTGACCATATCAGCAACGAACCGCTCCGAGCGCAGGTAAGCTACCTTGGCGTTGGGATTACGGCGGACAATATCATTCCCGATAGCATGCATCAGGTGGGTTTTACCCAGACCAACCCCTCCATATAAAAACAACGGGTTGTAGGCTCCGCCCGGGTTTTCCGCTACCTGCATCGATGCTGCCCGGGCCAGCTGGTTAGACTTGCCCTCGACAAAGGTATCGAACGTAAAGCCTTCATTCAGAAAGCTCTGATGTTTGATATCACCCTCTACCTGGACAGGCCGACGCCCGCCATTTGATCTGTATTCATTAAGATGTGCCTGGGGCTGGCCGCCTGAGGTTGCCGCGACACCTTTTTCTTCCTCGGTAACCCTGCCACCTGCCTCATCCTGTGCTTTGGCAGGTGAGGTTTTTTTAGCCAGTTCCGAGCGCATAACCGGTTCGCTTTCCCGGGGAGCCGATCCGACTTTCATACCGACTCTCGGGGCCTGACCATTATTCAATTCTTTGAGCACTTCCTCTATACGCCGGAGATACTTCTCATTCACCCAGTCCATAACAAAACGATTAGGTGCAAACAGCATCAGCTGCCCCTCTCGATGATCGGACTGGAGGGGCCTGAGCCAGGTATTGAACTGTTGTGCGGGAAACTCATCCCGGAGTACTTCAAGACATTGATGCCACATGCTGTTAGGCACGACCGTCTGCTCCCGAAAACGCATAGATTTCTGAAACCGGACAAGGGTCGTCCGATTCCGAAAGATGACCAAGGATTCTAACCTGCCGGCTCCCTCAGTGAAAGAGTAAACACCTCGCTATAAACAGCCTGTGGAAATATATATTCTTTGTTATCAATTTGTTAAGAGTTTACACACAACCTTGTGTACAGAAAATTCTTTAATACGGAGTTACCCACACACCTTTGTGCACAACAGGCCGCCAACTCTGTGAACAATCATGGAGGTTCCGGTGGATAACTGGAGAAATTCGTGCAGGCGCTACTTGTCCACAATCCGTTATGCTCTTATGCACAAGGCTCAAGCGCACTTCTACTCAGCTTTGTCAATGATCCAAGTTATTGATCTTTCTTTAATAAATACGCTTTTCCACAGAAATGGAGCTGCGTAATAACAGTAATAATAGAATCTTTAAAAGAATTATAAAAAAGCCTATAACTACTGTTATTCATGGAACTAGCGGATATTCCTCTGCCATTTTGGAACCCTCTGGATGAGCCCCTCGCACATCGGCACAAGCGCGTACCAATAAACATTGAACCCAGGATAAAATTTGCATAGAATGCCGCTCCTGTTTTGGTTATTAATTTTTCAACCAACTCTTCAATGTTCAACACACGAATTGTGAGATAGTCACCATGAAAAGAACGTTTCAACCAAGCGTCCTGAAGCGTAAGCGCGTTCACGGTTTCCGTGCCCGTATGGCAACTGCCAACGGCCGCAAGGTAATTTCCCGTCGTCGTGCCAAAGGCCGTGCCCGTCTGTCTGCGTAACCTGTCGCTCGCCTTATGAAGGCTTTGAATTTCCCGAAATCGCATCGTCTTTTACGACCCGCCGATTACGGCAAAGTCTTCAACGACGTGCAGTTGAAGGTTCCGCATAGGAATTTTCTGATCCTGGCAACTCCGAATAACCTCGGACATGCCAGGGTCGGTCTTGTTTTTGCAAAAAAGAATCTGAAGTTATCGGTACAGCGAAACCGGATTAAACGCCAGGTGCGGGAAACCTTTCGTCACCAGCCTGAACTCCCCGGAATGGATATTATTGTACTTGGTCGTCAGGGGCTTGCGTCTCTCGATAACCAGACAGTTAGCAAATCCCTTAACGGTCTCTGGCAACGGTTAACGAAAAAGTATCATCAGCTCCCCACATCACAGCCTGCAGGATCTTCATCCTCCGGTGAGGGAAAGGATTAATGCGTAACTTGCTGCTTCTTCCTATCCGTTTCTATCAGTACGCTGTCAGCCCTTTGATGGCAAGCCACTGCCGCCATTACCCCACTTGCTCGCAATACGCTGTAGAAGCTATTTCTCATCACGGTTCACTAAAAGGTTTATATCTTTCCGTAAAACGCCTTTTGAGATGCCATCCATGGGCCGAAGGTGGATATGATCCGGTTCCTGGAACTTTGCAATCCGGGCCAGAAGACGTGATCAAGTGCTGCTCGCAGGCTGACCATTCCTCAATAACAACCCAGACCAGACAGTAACTCTATGGATATTCAACGCATCGTATTATTCGCCGGCCTGGCAGTTGTCAGTTATCTGATGGTGCTGGCATGGAATGAGGATTATCACCAGCCAGTGCCCACTGAGCAGGTGGCAGAATCATCGCGTATACAGACAGATAACAGTTCTGTTGGGTCTGATTCCATGGTGCTTCCAGGCGAGACAGCCCAGCAAACAACGGCTACGAATCGCGCAGATGAAGAGTTCGCAACACCTGAGGGTCAACAATCGGTTGCCAGTATGGCAAGCAACAAAGCCAATGTGACCGACCAGTACATCACCATCAAAACCGATGTATTTGATCTCGTTATCGATCGTGTAAGCGGTAATCTTGTCAAAAGCTCTCTGCTTGACTACGACAAGACACTAAACGGTGATGAGTCATTAACTCTCTTGAACAACACAGAAAACCGCTTTTACGTGTTGGAAAGTGGCCTTATCGGCCAAAATGGCCCAGACAGTGCAAAAAATGGTCAAGCGCCTGTCTACGATACCGATGCGACCAACTATGAACTTGCCGAAGGCGAAAATGAGCTAACCGTTAATCTTGTTCACACCATGGACAACGGCGTTAGCATCACTAAACGTTATAAGTTCGAACGTGACAGCTATGAAATTGATGTTCGTTATCTGATTGACAACCGTTCCAGCGAGAACTGGCAGGCTAACTTTACCGGTAAGATTGTTCGCGATCAGGCGCCTGATCCCACATCTGGGCCAAGCATGGGAATCAAGGCCTTTCTTGGCCTGGTAACCAGCTCTCCGGAAGATCCTTATGAAAAGTATGATTTTGACGATCTGGAAGAGAACCGTATCAATCAAACCGTCACTAACGGCTGGATGGCGTTCTTACAACATTATTTTCTTGCTGCCTGGGTACCGGAAAGAGATCAGCCGGCTCAGTTTCAGACGACTCGTCGCGGTCCTTTGCATGTAATGGGCTTTGTTTACCCCGCTACAACCGTTGCGCCGGGTGAAACAACAGAAATCGGTGCCCGTGCCTATGTCGGCCCTAAGATTATCGATCGTCTGGAGGCCGTTGCACCAAGTCTCGATCGTACGGTGGATTTCGGTTGGCTGTTCTTCATATCGCTTCCCCTGTTTATCATCATGGAATGGTTTCACAGCATTGTCGGCAACTGGGGCGTAGCGATTATCCTTCTGACAGTGTTGGTTAAAGGCGTGTTCTTCAAGTTGTCCGCCACCAGCTATCGTTCCATGGGTCGTATGCGTGCAGTTGCCCCGCAACTCACCCGTCTGAAAGAACTGTATGGCGATGATCGCCAGCGCATGTCCCAGGAAATGATGGCGCTGTACAAGAAGGAGAAAATCAATCCTCTGGGTGGCTGTCTTCCGATTCTGGTGCAGATGCCTGTGTTCATTTCCCTGTACTGGGTGCTGTTCGAAAGTGTGCAGTTACGTCATGCACCATTCATGCTCTGGATTCACGATCTTTCAGTGATGGACCCTTACTTCATCCTGCCAATCCTTATGGGTGCCAGCATGATGTTGCAAATGAGTCTGAACCCGACTCCGCCAGACCCGATGCAGGCCAAGATCATGAAGCTGATGCCAGTGGTCTTTACCGTCTTCTTCCTCTGGTTCCCGGCTGGTCTGGTACTTTACTGGTTGGTGAACAACATTCTGTCGATCAGTCAGCAGTGGTACATTACTCGCAAGATCGAAGCAGAAATGGCCGAGAAGAAACACTGATCAATTGGCTTATTGATCGCTCAGTAAAGGCTCCGTAAGGGGCCTTTACTGTTTCAGGAACGGGTAAAACTCTTGTGTAAGAGGCAGGTATCATGAACGTCAGCTCAACAACACCGGATATTTCCTATGGCAGCGACACCATTGTGGCCATAGCTACAGCTCCTGGTCAGGCCGGGGTTGGTATAGTTCGCGTGTCCGGGCCGCAGGCAAAGACTATCGCTGCCACTATGTTGGGCTACACACCTAAACCCAGATACGCTCATTATGGGCCTTTTTTTGATCAAAACCGTGAACTGATTGATGAAGGAATCGGCCTGTTTTTCCCTAACCCGAACTCGTTCACCGGTGAAGATGTTTTCGAGTTACAGGGCCATGGTGGCACCGTTATTCTGGACTTGTTGCTGCGCGAGGTGCGTAGTCTTGGCGCACGTCTGGCGCGCCCTGGAGAGTTTTCTGAGCGGGCATTTCTTAATGACAAGCTGGATCTGGCCCAGGCTGAAGCCATTGCAGATCTGATCGAGAGCAGCTCAGAACAGGCAGCTCGCTGCGCTGTGCGCTCCATGCAAGGTGTGTTTTCACGGCGTATTGAAACTCTGGTGGAGTCGGTAACTCATCTGCGTATCTATGTGGAAGCGGCTATCGACTTTCCGGAAGAGGAAATCGACTTCCTGGCGGACGGTAAGGTTGCTTTGGACCTGCAAGCCTTGTTGGAACAGCTTCAGGGCATTATGAGCGAAGCCGAGCAGGGAACAATCCTGCGCGATGGTATGAAAGTGGTGATAGCCGGCAGACCCAATGCAGGCAAATCCAGTCTGCTTAATGCCCTCGCAGGCAGAGAAGCGGCGATCGTTACGGCTTTAGAAGGTACAACACGGGATGTTTTGCGGGAACATATCCATATCGATGGCATGCCACTGCATATTATTGATACCGCAGGTTTGCGAGACAGCCCGGATGAAGTGGAACAGATCGGCATTGCCCGGGCCTGGGACGAAATTCGCCAGGCCGACCGCATTCTGCTCATGGTGGATGCCACCACTACGGATAAAACCACTCCCCACGAAATATGGCCGGATTTTATTGATCAGTTACCTGCTTCAGCTCCGGTCACGGTGATCCGCAACAAGGTGGATTTGAGTGGAGAGAGCGTGGGTATCTCAGAGTTACCTGGAGACCAGGCACCGGTAATTCGTCTTGCGGCGAAATCCACCGATGGCCTGGAAGTACTGCGTGATCACCTCAAACAATGCATGGGCTTTGCCAGTACTACGGAAGGCGGCTTTCTGGCCAGGCGCAGACATCTGGATGCTTTGCAGCGGGCGTTGGATGCTCTGGTCCAGGGTCAGGCGCAGCTGGAAGGCTATGGCGCTGGCGAGTTGCTCGCTGAGGATCTGCGAGCTGCTCAGGATGCCTTGGGAGAAATCACCGGTCAGATTACGCCCGATGAGCTTTTGGGGAAGATTTTCGGTTCCTTCTGCATCGGGAAGTAAAACAGCCATGGTCCTTTCGCTTTGCAACAAGCCGGTTAAAACCCGGTAACCTCTCCCGACAATTACAGAATTATATCTTCTTGGAATTCAATGAATTTCGGATTCTTCACGCGCCGGGCACGACAGCTGTCTGTATGAAAACTCTGTAGGGTAGCGCGCCAGAGTTCGAATAGTAGCCGGCTTTTGGATAGGCTGGCCCGGACAGATATCCGAAATCCAATACAATTGGTAATTCAGAATCCTGGTATTTCAAAGTCAGAGGAGCAATTGTTATGAACGCACCACTGAACGAAAAAACCATCGCATTTCTGGCCACAGACGGTGTCGAACAAATCGAACTTACCCGTCCCTGGAAAGATCTTCAGGGAGCAGGAGCAAACCTTCACCTTGTTACTCTGGAAAAGGGTGAAATTACTGCCTATCACCATCTCGATGAAGCACACAGTTTCGGATCAGACAAGGTTGTTAACGAGGTAACCGCAAATGACTATGACGCCCTCGTTTTACCAGGCGGTGTTGCCAACCCAGATGCCTTGAGGATGAATGAAGATGCCGTTTCGTTTGTGAAGCACTTTTTCAACAGCCAAAAACCGGTGGCCGCTATCTGCCACGCGCCCTGGTTGCTTATAGAAGCAGGTGTATTGAAAGGTAAAACGCTCACTTCGTTTCCCAGCTTGCAAACCGATATACGTAATGCAGGAGGTACCTGGGCAGATAAGGCAGTTTCCGACGATGATGGTTTGATTACCAGCCGCAGCCCCGATGATCTGGATGCATTTTGCGCGCGCATTATTGAGGTGTTGTCGCCGGTTTAGTGCTGGACGTTCGCTGCAGGCACAAGCAACTGCGAGATTACCCGGTACTTGGAAGCTATAGAGGTCCGATCGCCCCAAGACAGTTTTTGCTGTCTGGAGCAATTTATAAAGGAGACCTACGATGAGCCAGTTACAGGATCCGCGATACAGATACCCGACCCCGGATTTTCCGGAACAGCAACAAAGCATCCCCGGTCGCGAAGGGCAAATGCGCCCCCGCGCCGATCATGGCGAAACCAACTATCAGGGTAGCGATAAACTCAAGGGGCGTGTCGCACTTATTACAGGTGCAGATAGTGGCATCGGCCGCGCCGTAGCGCTCGCCTACGCGAGAGAGGGCGCCGATGTTGCGTTTAGCTACCTTGAAGAAGAGGCTGATGCCGAAGAAACCGCCGAGCTGATTCGTAAGGCGGGCAGGAAAGTACTGGCAGTAAAAATGGATCAGACCCGGAGTTCGGAATGTGACGAACTGGTAGAACGAGTGCTCCGTGATTTCGGCCAACTCGATATTCTGATCAACAACGCCGGGTTCCAGCAAACGTACAGCAGCCTGGAGGAAGTACCTGACTCCGAACTCCGCCATACCATCAGCACCAATATTGAAGGCATGATCTATCTATGCCGGGCGGCGCTCCGGAAGCTCCCGCCGGGTGGATGCATTATTAATACAACGTCAATTCAGGCATTCAAGCCGAGCAACAATCTTGCTCCCTATGCGGCCACCAAAGCAGCGATTGCCAACTTCACACTTTCCCTTGCAGCGGAAGCCATCAATCACGGTGTAAGAGTGAATGGCGTGGCGCCTGGCCCTGTATGGACACCCTTGATACCCACCACTTTCCCGCCTGATAAAGTCCCCGAGTTCGGCGCCAACAGCTTACTTGGCCGGCCGGCGCAACCCGCTGAACTTGCGCCTGTGTATGTGTTTCTGGCCTCCCCGGAATCCAGTTATATAACTGGAGAAATATACGGCGTAACCGGTGGCAGCAAGCAGCTTTAGTCATTCGAGAAGAGAGAAGGCAGCCTGCGAAAAACACAGTAACCACGAACATGAAATGGAGAATAGCCATGTTTGGAAAACTGATACTTTCGATTATATCCCTGACCCTTTTGGTTCCGGGTCTTGCTTTTGCCCAGGAGACACGTACCACCAGCCCTGATACTCCGAATGCGACCGCCCAACAGATGGGCGGGCCCAATGATGCAGGCGGGCATGCCAGTTCGCATGAAGCTGGCGACGATTCTGAAAAACCGGGAAAAGACCAGGACGGTAACAGCTCAACAAGCCTGAGGTTTGATGAGCTGGATGCTAATAAGGATGGCAAGCTGGAGGCGAAAGAACTGAATAAGTATCGGAAAGCATCCCAGGCAGGGGAGAGCGAAAACCCAAAGAAGCAAGGTGAGCGATTGATTGAGCTTTACGATCATGACGGCGATGGCACTATCTCTCGCAAGGAACTGAACAGAGGCATGATTGAATCCGAACGGAACTAAGCTTTATCGCAATCCTGCGGACCCTCTGTTTCCCATTAGCGATTGACTTAATTTTATACACCCGGTTTTCCAGAGACCGGGTGTAGTGACGCGGAGTTGGAGGAAATCATGATCAAACGGATGCTCTTGATATTAGGGCTTGCGAGCTTAATGAGCGTGCCTGTCTGGGCGGTAACCGCCAAAGCAAACCAGATTGAGGCAAAGGTACACCGGGTTACCACGGACGGCATCGGTGAACCGATCGGAACCATTCAGATCCGGAGCAATGAACATGGTGTTCTTTTCGAGCCCGATCTGAGCGGGCTGGAGCCGGGTCGCCACGGTTTTCATTTACATGAAAATGGCTCCTGCGAGCTCGCTGAAAAAAAGGGCGAAAAAATTCCGGCCGGGGCAGCAGGCGGCCATTATAACCCTGGCTCGGGGGAGCACCGAGGCCCATTTGAAGAGGGGCATAAAGGCGATCTTCCAGCTTTGTATGTTAATGACGACGGTAAAGCGACCGTGCCTGTGCTTGCCCCAGCGTTAAAGTTCGCGGATCTGCTTGATCGCTCCTTGGTTATCCACTCAGGTGGAGATAACTATGACAACTCCCCGGATCCACTGGGAGGTGGCGGCGATCGGGTAGCCTGCGTGGTGGTAACGGGTGAATAGAGAATGTTCCACTAGGAGACTGTTATGAAGTTCATTCTTTGCAGCGTTGCATTGGCCGGTTTTTGCTTGTCAGTAGAAGTTCATTCTGGCGAAAAAACCGAATCAGCCATAGGTGACGCAGGAAACAGATCTAAAACCGTAACCATGAAACACGCAACGGCCAGCGGGCCCTCTGAGGTTAGCGGTACCATACGTATTGTTGAGAACGACAAAGGCATTGTTCTCACTCCAAATTTAAAGGGCCTCAGCCCTGGTTTGCATGGATTTCACTTGCACGAAAACGGTAATTGCGGACCAACCGAGGAAGAAGCAGAAATTGGGACGTCTCTGGATGCGGTAGCGGGCGGCAAAGCCGGTGAACACTACGACCCGGGACTGACAGAGACACATTCAGGCCCATATGGCGACGGGCATCTTGGAGATCTGCCAAACCTCTACTTTAACGACAAGGAGCTTGCTACTCATCCGGTTTACGCCCCTCGTCTAACGCTGAGAGATCTTCCGAACCGAGCTCTGGTTATTCATGCGAATCCTGATAATTATTCTGATGACCCCAAGAACGGAGGGAGTGGCCGCATTGTCGCGTGTGGAGTTGTGGACTGATGCGCGGCGTCTCTCAAAGGCAACACGCCTTGAACTTCTTGCCGCTACCACATGGGCATGGGTCATTTCGCCCCGGCTTTAAAACGCCTTCTTGGGGCTCGCCGCTCAAGTAATACCAGCGACCATTTTCCCGCACAAACTGTGAGTGTTCTTCCAGGTAACCCCAGCCAGGATTCAGCCGGTAGATCGCCTGGAAGTGCACATCACCGCTGTCTCCATTTTTCTCGCTTTTCAGGATACGCAGCGACGCCCAGTCCGGAGAATTATCCAGAACAAGCTCTGCAGGTCGTGTGCTGGGGTGCCAGCTGGCGCGCAGATAATCTTCAAGCTTCAGCACAAACGCCGTAAAGCGCGAGCGCATCAATGCCTCGGGCGTGTCGGCGATGGCCCCTTGGTGATAGCGCTGGCAGCAGTCTGCATAGCTGCTCTGGCTGCCGCAGGGGCAGTATGGGATAGTAGATTTCTCAGACATTGACGTGTGGCGTTTGCTTCAGGGGTTGAAGCCTGCAGTATAACAACCGCTTTCAAACACAAAAGGATTGATTCAAACCATGTCCACACCACCCAGCACAGTTTCTGTTGTCACCCGGCTAACCGGTTTGCTATGCCTACTGCTCGTATTAAGCGGTTGCAGTTCTATGTATTACAGCACCATGGAAAAATTGGGTATCGAAAAGCGCGATATTCTGGTGGATCGGGTGGGTGAAGCCCGTGATGCTCAGGACGATGCCCGTGAAACATTCCGGTCATCGCTAGAGCGGTTTCAGAGTGTGGTGGATACTCCGGAAACCGGGTTGCAGGAAAAATACGACCTGATCAGCAAGGCATATGACGACAGTCTTGAATCGGCGGATGCGGTTCGGGATCGTATTGAGGCCGTTGAGGACGTATCCGGTGCCTTGTTTGATGAATGGGAAGACGAACTGGATCTCTACGAAAGTGCGTCATTGCGGAAGACCAGCAAACTCAGGCTTGATGAAACCCGAGAGCTATACGCCAGTCTGATAGCGCGTATGCACCAGGTTGAGAAGCGTATGGGCCCAGTCCTGGAAGCATTTGAAGATCAGGTTCTGTTTCTGAAACACAATCTCAATGCTCAGGCGATCGGTTCTCTGCAAGACGAGCTAGGGCAGATTCGCCAGGATGTGGACAGCCTGATAAATGAGATGGAAGCTTCCATTGCAGAATCCGAGGCATTTATACAGCAGTTCCGTGAGGGGTCTGTTTAACCGAAGAAATGGTCAAGCTTTCGGTTGGTTTAAAACCTGAAGCTGCCTTTTCTTAAATGACATAAATTCTTATTTGCGCATTAAATAGATAATCATTATCATTCACACCTTTATAACGTCGGTCTATAAGGGAAGGATGATATGTTGTTTAACCGGATTGCTATTGGCGCGGCTTGCAGTGCCCTTGTTTTTAACTCGTCGGTACTGGCCCAACCCGCGGAGCTTGGGGAGCTGGTCGTAACAGCCTCGGGTTTTGAGCAGAGCCAGACAGCCGCGCCTGCCAGTATTACGGTTATTACCGGCGAAGAGATCCGCAATAAACAAGCGTTCAGTCTGACGGAAATACTGGATGATGTAGAAGGTGTAGATGTCGGAGGTTCTGCGGGCAAAACCGGCGGCTTTGATATACGCATGCGCGGTATGCCTGCTGAATACACATTGATTCTTATTGACGGTCGCCGGCAGAACACCGCTGGCAGCGTAACCCCCAATGGTTTCGGTGAGACTGCCACCAGTTTCATGCCACCGCCATCTGCTATTGAACGCATTGAAGTTGTACGCGGCCCCATGTCGACCCTTTACGGATCCGATGCCATGGGTGGTGTTATTAACATTATCACCCGCAAAGTCAGCCCTGAATGGGCATCTTCACTCACCGCAGAAACCACTCTCAATCAGGATAGTGATTTTGGTGACAGTCGGGCCTATAGCGCCTATACCAGCGGCCCCCTGGTGGATAACCTGATCGGCCTGCAGCTACGTGGACGCTGGTTTGAACGGGATGAATCCGAACTGGAATTTCTCGACCTGAATGGCGATCCGATCGAAGTGAGCACCCGCGGTCCCAGCCCGGTGGAGTCTGAACAGTACACGGTTGGTGGGCGCGTTACCGTCACGCCTAATGAGTCAAACGATTTATGGCTGGATATTGAAAGCAGCAGGCAGGACTACGATAACTCTGAGGGTCAATTGGGTACTTTGGGGGTGCGTGGTTACGGGCCGGAGCAGGAATTTGATCGTGACCAGTTCGCTGTTGGCCACACTGGCCGGTTTTCAATTGGTAACCTCGAAACCAGTATCATGAGGAACGTTACCGAAACCACTGGCCGGGTCATTCCTGAAGGTGTTCCCGGGAAAACGCCAGGATCTGACCGGGAGTTGAAAACTGAGAACCGTGTTATCGACAGTAAACTGGTTATGCCCCTCGCCAATCATGTGGTGACTGTAGGTGGTCAGTGGTTTGATGCGCGTATGATCGATGGCGTTGCCGTTGAAGAATTCAAGCAAAAAACCCAGGCGCTGTTTGTTGAAGATGAGTGGTTCCTGGCCGACGACCTGGCGCTTACTCTTGGCGGGCGATATGACCACCACGACGCCTTCGGTGGGCAGTTCAGCCCGCGGGCCTATCTGGTTTGGAGTACCACGCCGGAGCTGACCATCAAGGGTGGCGTAAGCCGCGGCTATAAAACACCTGGGCTTGAGCAACTCGCATCTGGCGTTATTGGTTTCACCGGGCAGGGCACGATTCCCTTGTTTGGTAATCCGGATCTGGAACCTGAGAAATCAACCTCTACCGAACTGGCAGTGATCTACGAAAAGCCGGCTGGCTATAGCGTAGGCGCAACGGTCTTTTACAACGAATTCACCGACAAGATAGCTGAAGGGCCAGACCTGTTGAACTGCAGTTATGCACAGGACCCTAATCGCCCGGGTTGTGTTGACCGGGGCGACTGGCCCTTGGCAGATGTATTTGGCCAGGATGTGAATATTGATGAAGCTGTCACCCAAGGGGTGGAGTTGCATGGTTCCGTACCTTTCGCTCAGGACTGGCGCCTGGCGGCGAACTACACCTATACCGACAGCGAGCAGAAAACCGGGCCGAACAAAGGTGAGCCTCTCACTGATACGCCCGAACACATGGCCAACGTTTCACTGCGCTGGGTTCCTTCTGCACGTTGGTCAGCCTTTGTAAAAGCGCAATATGAAAGTGAGCGCTATCGTGCGCGGGAACGTAGTCGCGGCGCGCCTTCCTATGCGGACCTTGGTGATTTCAAGGCAGTCACTCTGGTTAGCCTTGGTGGCCAGTACCAGGTTTCAGAGAACCTGGGGTTCAGTGCCACTATCTACAATCTGATGGATGAAGACTTCATTGAATACCGTTCGTACGACAATGGCGCAGAGTATGGAAACCTGTACGCAAACTCGGAAGAAGGTCGACGTTTATGGCTTGCAGCGACCTATTCTTTTTAACCCTGCTTTGCTTGTGACAGGATATATTTGACTGTCGTCAATTTTGCTACCGGTAATTGCGCCGGTAGCTCTTTGTTCATTTAAAAACATGAACGTTCTGTTAGCTTTATATCAGAGCGTCATTTTAAATGAACAGGGAGACGAAAAATGAAACGGCAAGCATTGAATTTGGCTGTCGCTGTTAGCTTGGGTTTGTCCGCAGGGGCGGTAATGGCTACGGATTTGCAGGACAGAGCCGGAACCATGTTTTCGGCGGTTCCGCAATATCCACCCGTCATTGATGGAAACGAGCTCACAGAAGCCAAACTGGATCTTGGCAAGATGTTGTTTTTTGAGCCGCGTTTGTCATCAAGCCATCTGATCAGCTGTAACACCTGCCACAACGTAGGTATGGGCGGGCATGACTACCTTCCCGTCTCAATTGGTCACGGCTGGCAAAAAGGGCCGCGCAACTCGCCAACGGTTTTCAATGCGGTGTTTAACGCCGCTCAGTTCTGGGATGGCCGGGCTGCTGACCTGGCTGAACAGGCTAAGGGACCCGTTCAGGCGGGCGTTGAAATGAGCAGCACTCCTGAGCGTGTGGTTGAGACTCTGAAGAGTATGCCGCTTTATGTTGAAAAGTTTGGCAAAGCATTCCCGGGCCAGGAAGACCCAGTGACTTTCGACAACATGGCCGTCGCGATTGAAGCGTTTGAAGCGACATTGATTACACCGGATGCCGATTTTGACAGGTTCCTGCGTGGTGATGCTGCGGCTCTGAACGAGCAGGAAAAAGAAGGCCTGGCGTTGTTCATGGACAAAGGCTGTGTAGCCTGCCATTCCGGCACCAACCTGGGTGGTCAAGGTTACTACCCGTTTGGTCTGGTGATGAAGCCTGGCGCCGAGGTTCTGCCGGTGGGCGACAAGGGTCGTTTCGAGGTGACTTCTACCGCCTCCGATGAGTACGTATTCCGGGCTGCGCCTTTGCGTAACATTGAGCTGACTGCCCCTTATTTCCACTCTGGTGTAGTCTGGAGTCTGGAAGAAGCTGTAGCGGTTATGAGTACATCACAGCTGGGTGCTGATCTGAAAGATGACGAAGTGAAGTCAATTACCGCGTTTCTGAAAACGCTGACAGGCAAAATTCCGGAAATCCGGTACCCGGAATTACCACCCAGCACTGACGATACCCCAAGGCCGGTATCGATGGTTCTGCCTGAATAATACGCACAGGCCGTATATAAAGGTAATTTCAAACCTGTAGTTTGAATATCCCGGGTAGATATTACCCGGGATATGATGACTCAAATATCGTGTTTGCTCATCCTTTCAAGTTTCTGAACCCAAGCAACACCCTTCTCAGGGTAAGTCTTCATTTACCTCCCTCCGCTAAGCAGCACAAAATTTTGGCCTGATTTATGCTGGCTTAAACTTCTCTATTCGGGTTGTCTTATCAAGGAGACCTTTCCATGCGTTTAATTTCGTTGTCTGTTCTGGCATTGCTGCTGCCTCTCGGTGCATCACAGGCTGGTGCGGCGGAAACACTGTATATGTATACCGAAAATTTTCCGCCCTATAACATGAGTATTAACGGGCGCGCGTTTGAACATAGTGCTGACAAGATTGATGGTATTTGCATGGAAAGAGTGCAGGCTGCACTGAATCAGTCAGGGTATGACTACCGAATAAAGCTGCGCAACTGGAACTACGGTTATAACCGAGCTCTGAGTAAAGCCAATCACGGTATATTCTGTACCACCTATACAGAAGATAGGGCCCCCATGTTCAAGTGGGTGGGGCCGCTGGCACAGAACCTGTGGACTATTTTTGCGCCGGCGGGGAGTACCTTCAAAATGAACCGACTGGAAGATGCCAAGGGCAAAACCATAGGAGGTTATCGCAACGATGTCAGAAGCGAATACCTCTTGAAGCGCGGTTACAAGGTGTCCGTGATCGATAGTGATGACCTCAACCCGAAGCGTCTGGCCCTGGGCCAGATTGATCTGTGGATTGCAGAGCGGCTTGGAGGACCATACATGGCTTCCCAGCAGGAGATTGAAGGACTGGTGCCTGTGTATTCGTTCAACGACGTTGATCTGTACTTGGCGATGAGTCCGGATACCCCCGACCAGGTTGTTGAAGATCTGAATAATGCCCTGGAAACGATCAGGGAAAACGGTACTTATGATGCGATTGGGACCAAGTACGGTCTTTGATCATCCGCGCCATCTTTAGTTAATTCCAATGACCGGCTGGGCTTACCTGGCCGGTAAACTCTATGTTCGCCCCTACCTCTTACCCAGCCTTACGAAAACAAACAGTTTTTTTGTAATACAAAGGCATGCAATTCGGTAAGCTCCCGTCGCTTAAAATCCTAAATTCGTTCGATATTTTGATAGAACGATGAACGTTTATCCGTGATAAAGGAGACTATCTGTGTTCAAGCTTGGTCGTTTGCTAGGGCTTATGGTTGCGCTTTCGTTTGGGGGGATCGCATCTGTATCCGCCTCTGAAAAGTTGTATTTCTATACCGAGAACTTCCCACCCTACAACATGAGCGCGTCTGGTCGAGCGTTTGAGCATCAAGGGGAAGATATTGATGGCATTTGCACTGAAATGGTAAAAGCCATTCTGCAAGCGACGGACCTGGATTATGTGATCAAATTGCGTAACTGGGACTATGGCTATAGTCGAGCCTTGAATAAGGCCAATCACGGTGTTTTTTGCACGACTTATACCGAAGCTCGTGCACCAAACTTTAAATGGGTTGGGCCTTTAACCAAGAACCTGTGGACCATTTTTGCTGCCAGTGGATCCAACCTGAACATTGAAAAGTTGGAAGATATGAAAGGCATGACGTTTGGAGGTTACCGTAACGATGTCATGACCGAGTATTTGCTTGAGCGTGGCTATAAGGTATCCGCTATCGAAAGTGACGACCTGAACCCCAAACGTCTCGAGCTTGGCCAGGTTGATGTGTGGATTGCTGACCGTCTGGCAGGGCCTTATTTCGCTTCTCAGCAGGACGTAGAAGGGCTGGAGCCGGTTTATTCGTTCAACGATACTGAGCTTTATCTTGCGATGAATCCTGATACTTCTGAAGACATCATACGGAAACTCAACGAAGGTCTTCAGAAGATCAAGAGCAGCGGAATGTATGAAGCTATAGAGACAAAATACGGTCTCTAAATTCCAGAGAATTACCAAAACTATCCCGGGGAGTTCCCGGGATAGTTCCGCAATTAGATGAAAATCATAGCGTCTGCTCTCAGCTGCATCAGGTTTTTGCTGGGGCTCAGCATACTGCTGGCGTGAGCCTGAGCTCTTGGCAACAGGCGCTCGTAATAAAATTCCGCAGTGGCCAGCTTGGCTTCATAGAACTCCTCGGATTCATCGCCGCCTTTGTCCAGACGATCTGCCGCGACCGCCGCTTGCCTTGCCCAGATATATGCCATGGTCACGTAGCCGCTGTACATCAGGAAATCGTAAGACGCAGAGCTGACAATATCGCGATCCTTGCGGGCTGCAAGCATGATTCGCACCGTAAGCAGGTTCCATTGTGCTGTGAGCTTGAGCAGATCCAGGGCAAGCGGGCGCAAACGGCTGTCTGTCAGTTTTTTGCGGGCAAAGTTGGCGATTCGGGCGGTGAAGTCACGAACAGCTCCACCTTTGGTACTCAAAAGAACCTTACGGCCAAGTAAATCCAGCGCCTGAATACCGGTGGTGCCTTCATAAAGTGTGGCAATCCGGGTATCGCGCGCGATCTGTTCCATGCCGTGTTCGCGGATATAACCGTGGCCACCAAAGACCTGCATTCCAAGGTTGGCAGCTTCATTCCCCAACTCAGTGAGGAAGCCTTTCAGAATTGGTGTCAGGAAACCCAGCTTGTCATCGTATCTGGCTGCTTTTTTTGCATCTCCGGCGGCGTGGCCTTCAACCATATGGTCAGCCAGACGGGCGGCGTCATAGAGCATGGCTCGGCCACCTTCCGCGATGGCTTTCTGGGTCAGCAGCATGCGGCGTACATCGGCGTGGTGAAGCAGGCTATCCGCCACCTGCTCCGGTTCCTTCTTGCCGGAGAGGGCGCGCATGGAACGGCGCTCCCTGGCGTATTCCAGGGCCCATTGGTAGGAAAGCTCCGCGGGCCCGACCCCCTGAATGGCGGTACCGATACGCGCTGTGTTCATAAAGGTGAACATGCATTCCAGGCCTTCATTTTCAGGACCGATCAGGAAGCCGACTGCTTCGTCAAAGTTCAAAACGCAGGTCGCGGAAGCCTTGATCCCCATTTTCTTTTCCAGGCTGCCACACACCACCGTGTTGCGCTTCCCTGAATCGCCGTCTGCACCTGGCAGGAACTTTGGTACGATGAACAGACTTATGCCCCGGGTGCCTTTGGGCGCATCCGGCAGGCGCGCCAGAACAATATGGACAATATTCTCGGTAAGATCATGGTCACCGGAGGATATAAAGATTTTGGTGCCGGTCACCTTATAGCTGCCATCAGCCTGGGGTTCGGCTCTGGTTTTTATTTGCCCCAGGTCGGTGCCGCATTGGGGTTCGGTCAGGCACATGGTGCCGGCCCAGCGGCCTTCTGTCATGGGTAGCAGATAGGTGTCTTTCTGATCGTCGGAACCGTGGAGGTAGATGGTATTCATTGCACCCATGGACAAGCCTGGGTACATGGAAAACGACCAGTTTGCCGTGCCCATCATTTCCTGTTTCAGAAGTCCCATGGAAGTGGGCAGACCTTGTCCACCATATTCTTCCGGTGCTGAAAGGCCCTGCCAGCCACCCATTACGTACTGGTTGTAAGCTTCTTTGTAGCCCTTCGGGGTGGTTACCACGCCGTCTGTCAATGAGCAGCCTTCCTCATCGCCAGACTGGTAGAGTGGGCTTAGCTGCTCTTCGCAGAAGCGGCCGCATTCGGTAAGAATGGCGTCAACGATATCCGGCGTTGCGTTTTCACCGCTGGCCAGCGAGGCATAATGCTTCGGGTAATCAAACACATCGTTGAGCAAAAATTTCATGTCCCGCAGGGGTGCCTTGTATGCCGGCATAGGTGTTCCTCTGTACCTGCCTGGAAATCTGTTTCCGGGCATTGTCTATCGTAAAGTTGCCTGGAGTTTTACGGCATTTCACGTCCGGTTCCATTGACGAAAAGCGCTAAAGGCCCTGTCAGTAAAGACAGTCTTCGGGATACACCGGAGGCGGGCGTTGATCGAAGATCACGTTTCTGGCGTATTGAAGTCGTAAGATTTTTTTGTGAACAGTGGTCGCCCGCCTCTTTCGAGAAGGGCTGTGGAGAAGCCGATGAACAGTGTAAAAAATATGCAAAACCTGCGCTCTATGATTTCCAAAGCCAACCGGCGCTCTATACTCTTGCTGATAGCAACCTTTGCTTTGTTGGGTGGCTGTTCGTCGCCAGCCCTGACAGACTACGCAGAGCGCGGCCCCAAGCTGGTTCCGGAGCAGTTCTTTAACGGTGAACTTTCCGCCCGCGGTGTGGTCAAGGATATTTCCGGGAAAGTAATCCGTACCTTTGATGCGGACATTACTGCGTCCTGGGACAGCGCGGGTGTGGGCACTCTGGACGAGGTATTCCGTTTTGATGATGGCGAAGTGCAGACCCGCGTCTGGACACTGACGCCATCGGAATCCGCTGACAGTTATCATGCCGATGCTGGCGATGTGGTTGAACCGGGAACCATGCGCTGGAGTGGTAATGCTATTCATATGAATTATGTGCTCCAGGTGGCTTATGGTGACGGAACCCTGGATGTACGGATGGATGATTGGATGTATCTGGTGACACCTGACACCCTGATCAATCAGACCACCATGAGTAAATGGGGGGTTGATGTCGGTGAAATTGTTCTGGTGATTCAGAAAAACTAACGCCGGCGCTAGCTGGTTTGTCTGTTGGAAAATTCTATGTGGAAACAATGGCTGATCGGTGTCGTACTGGTCATATTCGCAGTTGGCGGCGCTGTGGCTTATCGTACTCTCAGCGCTCCATCTCAGGTGGACTCATCTGACGAGCGGCCAGCCAGCGTGGTTAACACTGCGCTCCCCGTAACTGAAACGGTTCGCGATCAGGTTGGAGCAGTTGGGAGCCTGAAAGCCGCGAACGCCGTTGAACTGACCACAGAAACCAGCGGCCGCGTGGTGTTGATAGAGCTGCGTTCTGGCCGTCACGTAAAGCAGGGTGACTTACTGCTGCAACTTGATGACCGGCAGGCGAGAGCAGATCTGGGCGTTGTTGAAGCACAGTTGGCCGATGCCCGGCGAAAGTATGAACGGGCCCGTAGTCTGAGGGACAAGAACAGTATCTCCCAGTCGCTTGTTGATGAACTTCGAACCGCTGTTGAAGTGTCTGAGGCGCAGCGAACTGCTGCGCAGGTCCGGCTTGAAAACCATCGTATCAAGGCGCCTTTCTCTGGGGTGATTGGCCTCAGTGACATTGATATCGGTGCCTATATTACCGCAGGAACCACCGTAACAACGCTGGATGTGGTTTCCCGCATGGAACTGAACTTCTCCATTCCGGAGCGGTTTCTTGGCGAGATCAGTCCGGGCCAGAGGGTGCAGGGAAAATCTCCTGCCTATCCCGAAGAGGTTTTTGGTGGCGAACTGGTGGAGCTGGGCTCGCGCATTGATCAGCTCAGTCGCTCATTACCCGTTCGTGCACTGATTGATAACGCCGAGGGCAGGTTACGTCCCGGGCAGTTCATGTCAGTCAGCCTGACATTACGTGAACGACAAGCGTTGGTGATTCCAGAGCAGGCTGTCATGCTGCGCGGTGCTGAACAGTACGTTTTTGTGGCAGAAGATGGTGTGGCCCGGAGAGTATCTGTCACTCTGGGAACGCGTATGCCCGGTCACGTAGAAGTTACGCAAGGCCTGACCAAAGATGACCCTGTCGTGGTGACCGGTCAGGACCGGCTCAGCAGTGGCGATCCAATCCGGGTGATTGATGATGAGAACGCCATTCCGGATAATCGCTTTGCCCAGTCAGTGGGTTCCTGACTGTGATCCTTTCAGATATCTCCATAAAGCGCCCCGTTTTCGCAACGGTACTCAGCCTGCTGATTGTTGTGTTTGGCCTGGCGGCTCTGATGGGGCTGCCGGTGCGGGAATACCCTGATATTGATCCACCTGTGGTGTCGATTTCTACCGATTACACAGGCGCCGCTGCGGAAGTGGTGGACACCCAGATCACCCAGGTGGTTGAGGGTGCGATCAGCGGAATCGAAGGTATCCGTTCTATTGAGTCGTCGACCGAGCAGGGCGAATCACGAACCAGTATCGAGTTCTCCACGTCCCGGGATGTGGATATTGCAGCCAACGATGTTCGCGATGCTGTGTCCCGGGTTGCAAACCAGTTGCCTGATGAAGCGGATCCACCTGTTGTTCGCAAGGCGGACTCTGACGCCCGTCCAATGATGTGGGTGACGCTGCGCAGCGATGTATGGGACAGCGCTGAGCTTAGCGATTTCGCAGACCGTGTTCTGGCTGACCGCTTGTCTGTGCTGGATGGTGTCGCCGATGTACGTATTGGCGGTGAACGCCGTTATGCAATCCGGGTCTGGCTCGACAGGGAGAGACTGGCGGCGAGAAATATCACGGTGGCGGAGGTGGAAAGTGCTCTGCGCGCCAACAACGTGGAACTGCCTGCCGGCTCGGTGGATTCGTCCACCCGGACATTTACCATCCGGACCGAAGGTCGGTTATCCACAGTAGAACAGTTTCGCGAGCTGGTTATCCGCAGAAACGACAACGAATTGCTGCGCCTTGGAAGTGTTGCCAATGTGCAAATGGGTGTCGAATCGGACATCAGCCGTCTTCGGGCCAATGGCCAGACCGCCATTGGCATGGGGATAATCCGGCAGTCCAAAGCCAATACCGTTGCGGTATCCGACGCCGTTAAGGCAGAACTGGAAAAAATCCGGGAAACCCTGCCGCCGGAAGTCAGCATTGCTGAAAGCTACGACGAATCCATCTTTATACGTGCCTCGATCAAGGAAGTGATGACCACGCTTGCGATAGCCGTAAGCCTGGTAATCCTGGTGATCTTTCTCTTCCTTCGTTCCTGGCGAGCAACCCTGATTCCTGCGATAACCATTCCGGTTGCGGTAATTGGCGCATTTATCGGTCTGGGCTTTCTCGGTTTTTCTATCAACGTATTGACGTTATTGGCAGTGATTCTTGCCATCGGCCTGGTTGTGGACGACGCAATTGTCATGCTGGAAAACATCCAGCGCCGGATTGATGAAGGGGAACCACCTTTGCTGGCGGCATACCGTGGCGCTAAACAGGTCGCTTTCGCAGTAATAGCCACCACACTGACCCTGGTGGCCGTGTTCGTACCCATTTCGTTTATGGGTGGCAATATTGGTCGACTGTTTGCCGAATTCGGTTTCACGCTTGCGGCTGCCGTGGTGGTGTCCAGCCTGGTTGCGCTGACACTGGCACCCATGCTGTGTTCGAAATGGCTCAGGCACAGCCCGGAATCGGTTGAGGGACATGGATTCTGGTCAGCCAGTGAAAAAGTTCTGAACGGTCTGACCCGTGGCTACGAACGGCTGTTGGGCTTTTCTCTCCGTCAGCCCGGGTTGTTGCTTGGCCTGGGGGTGGTTTCTCTGATCATTACCGCCGTCATTTACCCGAAACTGCCGCAGGAACTGGCACCGACAGAAGATCGCGGTGTGATCATCATGCCGGTCAGCGCTCCCCGGGGCTCAACGGTTGAGTTTACCGATCACTACGTACGTAAAGCAGAAGAGCAGCTTATACCTTACCTGGAATCCGGCGAAGCCAGCCGCCTGCTTTCAATCGTCGGTTTTCGTGAGGAAGAAGATAGCGCGTTCATGATCATGGGACTGGCACCCTGGGACGAGCGGGAGACCAAACAGCAGCAGATTACCAGTGAGCTCCGGGAAAAATTAAGCCAGGTTACCGGCACCCGAATTGTAGCGGTAAACCCGCCGGGATTGGGCCAGCGGGGATTTAACCAGCCTGTGGAGTTTGTTGTTGCCGGCCCGGATTATGAATCTGTGCAGGAATGGAGTGATGAAATTGTTGCCCGGGCAAAAGAGAACCCGAATCTGCTGAACCTGGAAACGGACTTTGAACTGACCCGACCGGAACTTCGCCTGACGATTGATCGTGAGCGCGCTGCCGATCTGGATATCACCGTTGCTGATGTGGGCCTCACCCTACAAACCATGCTGGCATCCCGGCAGGTGACCACGTATCTGGATCGCGGCCGTGAGTATGATGTCATAGTGCAGGCGGGTGATGCAGATAGAGCAACGCCGGATGATCTGGGGCAGATTTTTCTGCGACCGAGAGAAGGCGGCACACTAATACCGCTCCAGGCGCTGGTGTCGGTTGAAGAACTTGGTGCCAACCCGGATTTGCGGCGAATCGACCGACTGCCAGCGGTGGTTATCAGTGCCTCACTGGCGGATGGTTATGACCTGGGCTCGGCGCTGACCTACCTGAACAACCTGGCTATGGATAACCTGCCGCCGGAAGCGAGGCTAAGCTACAAGGGTTTGTCCCGGGAATTCGAGGAATCCTCAGCTGCAATCTACGTGACCTTCGCCCTGGCATTCGTGATTGTTTTTCTGGTTCTGGCAGCCCAGTTTGAAAGCTGGATTCACCCCTTGATCATCATGCTACCGGTACCTCTGGCTGTAACCGGCGCATTGCTGTCTCTCTGGTGGAGCGGCATTAGTCTTAACATATACAGCCAGATAGGCATCATCATGCTGCTGGGTCTGATGGCAAAGAACGGTATATTGATTGTTGAGTTTGCCAATCAGCTCAGGGATAAGGGATACGAAGTAAAGGATGCCATTCTGCAAGGCGCCAGTCTGCGATTCCGGCCGGTATTGATGACCACGATTTCCACCGTTTTCGGGGCCGTGCCGCTGGTCATCGCAACGGGAGCTGGCGCAGAAAGCCGTGCAGCTATCGGTATGGTGATCCTTGGTGGACTGATTTTCGCCACCACCCTGACGCTGTTTATTATTCCCGTGCTTTACAATCTCCTGGCACGATTTGCCAAATCGGCTAACAGCGTAGAGCTGGAGCTGGAACGCCAGGCAACAGGAACAGCCGGGGGGGCAGGGAGGGCCGCCGCGCCAAGCAAACGGGCCGACGATTTCTGATTGGCGCGCTTGGGTCAGATTGTGGCGGGGAAGTAGAGTTGCCCGTTAAACACTTCGTCCGGGTGCACATCCACACAGAAAACCTGTTGACCGGATTCCGTCGGCAGAGCTGTGGACAAAGTAACGGTGCGCCGGGCGTCAGGCAGAGCGACATAGGGTCGCGAGCTGTTGATATGTTGTGGCCGTTCCTGTGCGTTACGGAAATATTCCCGGTGGCCCCAGCTGGCACCTGCAGAACGGTATAGAGGGTTGAACCCACCAGGTGTGGTGTCCTGGCCGGCATGTGCGAGATTGCCTTGCTGGATGCCGTTGCTGTCGAGCAAAAAGCAGCGTTTGACACCGTCCATTTCCAGAAGGATTCTACAGGTTTCGTTGAACGGCTGGTTGCGCACGATCCGGTGACATGCGTCCATGATTTCGAAGTGCAGTAACCTCAGGTAACTCTCTTGATCCTTACTATCCTGTATCCACCATTCTCGTGAGTCAGTCACTACAGAGGCTAGCCTTGATTCCGATCGCTCCACGGTTTTTTTGGTGATGGCTCCGGGCCGGGCAAACAGAAACCCTTGCAGCAGATCCGCTTCGGTATCCAAAGCGATTCTGGCCTGAGCGCCATTTTCAATGCCTTCCAACAACACCAGACTGCCGCTTTCGCGGATCATCCGAACAAGGCTTTCCAGGAGCAGGCGGGCCCTATTATTGTGTTCCGCATTCACCAACAAACTACGATCCAGTTTTACGATCAGAGGATTGATCCGCCACAGGCGTTCGAAGTTGGAGTCGCCCATACCGAAGTCATCAATGGCAATCTGGAAGCCAAGCCCTTTGGCTTTGTGAATAAACTCCATCAAGGCCCCCGGGTTATCCGAGGCCGTTTCAACCAGTTCCAGAACGACTTTTTCAGGGCGTGTACCCATGCGCTCGCATTGCTGAGCGAGCCGTTCCAATGAAGCTTCCGGGTCAGTGCAGGTATGGGGGTTGATGTTCAGGAACAGCCATACCGGATTGTCGCCTGCGGAGAAACCGGACAGGTGCAAATTCAGCAGGTAACGGTCAAGCTCCGGGATCTGATCGAGGTTCGCTGCCTGTTCAAAAAGGTCTATAGGCGAGACAGGATGTTTGTTTCGGCTTACCCGGACCAGAGCCTCGTAACCAACCAGTTTTTGATGGGTAGGGCTGAGTATCGGCTGGTACACCGATTTGAAATCATGGGTGTGGATAATTGCGGGTTCTGGCGCGTGCTTGCCGCTGGTATGGTTCATGCAGGCAAGTTGGACTACTTTGCTCATGATCAGGAATCTCTGATTCTGTTAGAGCCGTCCTGGCCAGGAAATAAAATGGTTGAACAGATCTTACTAGCGAACCTCATGCCAAAAATTTGCAAATAGCTGATAATATTGGCATTAAACAGCCACTTTTTGCGGGCACCATAAGCGCCCGGCACAAATTCAGTGCATGTTCGGCAGGGGTTGCTGAAACAACGCACCAAAACAGGGTGACTCATGGCTATACACAGTCAGTTCCGTTTGCTGGGGCAGCGGCGCTTTTTGCCGTTCTATCTCACCCAGTTTTCCGGTGCGTTTAACGACAATCTCTATAAAAATGCTCTGCTGCTGCTGGTTACCTATCAGACCACGGGTTTGCTCGGGCTTTCAGTGAACACGGTGGTCAATTTGGCTGCTTTCCTGTTTATCCTGCCTTTTTTTCTGTTCTCCGGTATTGCCGGGCAGATGGCCGACCGCTATGAGAAAGCTGCGATTATCCGCAAGGTGAAGCTGGCTGAGATAGGCATCATGACCCTTGCCGCACTGGCGCTCTGGTTTGGCTGGTATGAAGGGCTTCTTGTGCTGTTGTTCCTGATGGGTACCCAGTCGACGTTTTTCGGGCCGGTAAAATACGCCATTTTGCCCCAGGTACTTGGGGATGATGAGCTGGTGGGAGGCAATGGCCTGGTCAGCATGGGCACTTTTGTGGCCATTTTGCTCGGCACTATCGCGGCGGGTTTGCTGATGGGCCTGGAGGCTGCGGCAAAACTCACGGCCCTGGGCGTGTTGTTGATGTCTATTCTGGGCTATCTGGCTGCACGACAGATACCGGCAACCGGCACCGGTAGTAACGGGCAGTTGGTACGTTTGCGTCCGGTTCTGGAAACCTGGCGCCTGATGGGGGTAGCGGCTGAACGCAAGCCGGTGCTATGGGCAATTTTGGCCATATCCTGGTTCTGGTTTCTTGGCGCCGCCTACCTCACCCAGTTTCCCAACTTTGCCCGCAGCAACCTTCAGGGTGATGAAACCGTGGTCACATTGTTGCTGTCCATGTTTATTGTGGGCATCTCTATCGGCTCGGTAATGTGTGAACGCCTGACCCGGCATCGCATCACCCTGGCGCCGGTGCCCTGGGGGGCTCTTGGCCTGAGCCTGTTGGGTGTGGATCTGTTTTTCGCAGTGCCGGCGAGCCTGGAGCCATCTACCTGGTGGACGTTGGTGACCGACCCGGCGTACATCCGGGTATTGCTCGATCTGGTGGGCATTGGGGTTTGCGGTGGTCTGTTTATTGTTCCCCTATACGCTTTTATCCAGCATGAAACCCCGGAACACAAACGGGCGCGAATCATTGCAGCACTGAATGTGATTAATGCACTGTTCATGGTGGTGAGTGCGCTGGCGGGCATTCTTGTGCTCGGAGTTCTTGGTGTGGGTATTCCGGGGTTTTTCCTGCTGCTGTCTTTGGCCAACGGGTTCGTGTTGATTGCCGTATGGCGTCTAAGGGCAAGAACCGGCGCAGGATCTGTGGATAATTAGTTGAATAAGCTGCGTATAAGCTTTGGATTGATTTTTTAAAAATTAATTAAATCAATAATTTGATTCGCTCCAGGGCCTCCCCGATTAGACCCTGTTAATGTGGATAACTTTATTGATAGTTTTTATGAGAAGAGCCGGCCAAGCTAATGAAAAACCGGTAAATTCGGTTTTCAATACAGAGGAAGTCGGTACATAGAAGGAGAGGTGCAGGGTGGCAACACACCCTGCGTCTTTTATCTGAAGGCACTTCTGGTTAAAATTTGCACATCCAGACTGCATTTTCCCGGGTGAAACGTTATACTCGCCGCCCTGTTTTTATCCCCCGAATTCCGAGGTGAACTGTGGATTTTCCAACGCGTTTCGATGTCATTGTCATTGGTGGCGGCCATGCTGGTACCGAAGCTGCACTTGCGGCTGCGCGCATGGGCTCGCAAACCCTGCTGCTGACCCACAACATCGAGACCCTCGGCCAGATGTCCTGTAATCCGGCTATCGGGGGTATTGGTAAAAGCCACCTGGTTAAGGAAATTGACGCTCTTGGTGGCGCCATGGCGCAGGCGACCGATAAAGCCGGTATTCAGTTTCGCGTACTGAACAGTCGCAAAGGTCCGGCTGTGCGTGCCACCCGTGCCCAGGCCGACCGGGTTCTTTACAAGGCGGCTATTCGCCATACGTTGGAAAATCAGCCCAACCTTACCCTGTTTCAGCAGGCCGCAGACGATCTGATTGTGGAAAACGACCAGGTTACCGGCGTTGTGTCCCAGACGGGTATCCGGTTCAATGCCAAAACTGTGGTACTGACCACCGGAACCTTCCTTGGTGGTGTTATCCATATTGGTATGCAACACCACGCGGGCGGCCGGGCCGGCGATGCGCCAGCCAACGCGCTGGCTCAGCGTTTGCGGGAGCTGCCATTTAACGTGGGTCGGCTAAAAACCGGTACACCGCCGCGCATTGATGCCCGCAGTGTCGACTTTTCCGTGATGCAGGAGCAGTGGGGTGATAGTCCCACGCCGGTGATGTCCTTTATCGGCAGCCGGGATCAGCATCCCGAACAAGTCTGCTGTTACGTTACCCGCACCACTGCTCAGACCCACGATATCATTCGCAGTGGCTTTGACCGTTCGCCCATGTTCGGCGGCAACATTGAAGGTGTGGGTCCGCGCTACTGTCCGTCAATAGAAGACAAGGTCAACCGCTTTTCCGACAAGGATTCGCACCAGATCTTTGTGGAACCTGAGGGCCTGACCACCCATGAGCTATACCCCAACGGCATTTCTACCAGCCTGCCGTTTGATATCCAGTTAGCGGCAGTCCGCACGATTCCGGGTTTTGAAAACGCCCATATTACGCGCCCTGGGTACGCCATCGAATACGATTACCTGAACCCGCAGGATCTGCGCCATACTCTGGAAACCAAGTTCATTCAGGGTCTTTATTTTGCTGGCCAGATCAACGGCACGACCGGTTATGAAGAAGCCGGAGCCCAGGGTCTGCTTGCGGGCATTAACGCCGCCCTGCGCTCACAGGAAAAGAGTGAATGGTATCCACGCCGGGATGAGGCTTATCTTGGTGTGCTGGTGGACGATCTGATCACCATGGGCACCAGCGAACCTTACCGCATGTTTACCAGCCGCGCCGAGTACCGCCTGATTCTGCGTGAAGACAACGCTGATCTACGATTGACCGAAACCGGCCGCAAACTT
The DNA here is from genome assembly GCF_030549045.1 of Marinobacter sp. 1_MG-2023. Classification (NCBI taxonomy): domain Bacteria; kingdom Pseudomonadati; phylum Pseudomonadota; class Gammaproteobacteria; order Pseudomonadales; family Marinobacteraceae; genus Marinobacter; species Marinobacter sp. 1_MG-2023. Next base: position 248,246 of record NZ_JAUOST010000005.1, read on the forward strand.
GGCCTGGTGGATGATGAGCGCTGGCAGAAATTTAATGACAAGTTCGAGGCTATAGGTGCTGAGCGTAAACGCCTGGAATCCACCCGTATTCATCCTGCAACCGAAGCGGGCGAGCGCGCCAATGGCTTTCTCAAGCAACCGATGACGCGTGATCATACCCTGGCAGAGCTACTGCGGCGCCCAGAGGTTGTGTACGGCCATATTGCCGAGATTGGTGCTGCCCAGGCGGATGATCCGGTTGTGGCGGAGCAGGTGGAAATCGAGATCAAATACGAAGGCTACATTTCACGCCAGACTGAAGAAATTGAGCGCCTGCGTCGGAACGAGAACACCGAGCTACCCATAGATCTGGATTACGATGTGATTGGCGGCCTGTCCAATGAGATAAAACAGAAGCTGAAAGAGGTGCGCCCCGAAACGGTGGCCCAGGCCTCGCGGATCCAAGGGGTTACGCCAGCTGCGATCTCGCAGGTTCTGGTGCACCTGAAAAAGCGCGAGCTTCTGCGCAAACAAAGCGCCTGAACATAGCCATGACTCAAGTACTCTGGCAACGCCAGCTCCGGGAAGGGCTGGAGGCGATGCAGGTTTCCCTAAGCGACGAGCAGCAACACCGGCTGCTCGCATTTCTGGCCCTGCTCAATAAGTGGAACAAGGCGTACAACCTTACGGCTGTGCGCAACGAGGGGGAGATGGTCTCCCGACAGTTGCTCGACAGCCTCAGCATTCTGCCTTGGGTAACTACAGAGCACTTGCTCGACGTGGGTGCCGGCGGAGGCTTGCCGGGTATTCCTCTGGCTATTGTTCTGCCAGAAACGCGCTTCACCCTGCTGGACAGCAATGGTAAGAAAACCCGCTTCCTGAATCAGTGTGTGCTGGAGCTGGGACTGAACAACGTGGACGTGATCCATGGCCGGGCCGAAGACTGCAAGCCGAAACAACCCTTCAGCCAGATAAGCAGTCGAGCGTTTACCGCGTTGGATAACCTGGTGGGTTGGTGTGGCGATCTGTTGGCAAACGGAGGCAGTTTCCTTGCCATGAAAGGCCAGTATCCGGATGATGAGGTAGCTGCCCTTCCTGCCGGTTGGCGGGTATCATCCAGCCATTCCCTTGAAGTTCCAGGCGCTGGCGGTGAGAGACACCTGCTGGTCGTGACCCGAGCAGAGCAGTAACTGTATTCAATAATAAGGAGGCAAGAGATGGCGCGCGTGATTGCAGTGACCAATCAGAAGGGTGGTGTTGGCAAAACCACCACTTGCGTCAACCTTGCCGCCTCATTGGCCGCCACCAAACGCCGCGTTCTGCTGGTGGACATGGATCCTCAGGGCAACGCCACCATGGGCAGTGGTGTGGAAAAAAGCGGGCTCGAACTATCAGGGTACGACCTGCTCACCAAACGTGCGAGCGCGGCCGAAGTAATTATCCATGCGGAAGCTTCCGGCTTCGACATCGTGCCCTCAAATGGCGACCTGACAGCTGCAGAAGTGGCGCTGATGAACGAAATCGGGCGTGAGCACCGGTTAAGGCTGGCCATCAACAGCGTCCGCGATAATTACGACTACGTTTTGATCGACTGCCCACCCTCGCTTAGCCTGTTAACCGTGAATGCGCTTTCTGCCGCTGACTCGGTGCTTATCCCCATGCAGTGTGAGTATTACGCACTGGAAGGTCTGGCAGCATTGATGAATACCGTCGAGCAGATCAAGGAAACGGTCAATCCGGACCTGGAAATTGAAGGCATTCTCAGGACCATGTATGACCCCCGGAACAGTCTTACTCTGGATGTGTCCGGCCAGCTTACCGAGTATTTCGGGGCCAAGGTCTACCGTGCTGTAATTCCCCGCAACGTGCGCCTGGCCGAAGCACCCAGTTATGGGATGCCGGCCCTGAAATACGATAAGGCTTCCAAGGGGGCGATTGCATACCTGGCCCTGGCCGGAGAAATGGTGCGCCGCCACAGGGCAGAAAAGACATCCGCTGAGGTTGCGGTGTAACATGGCGGCCTGTCTCTCTGAAAAGATGCACAACGACTATCAACGGGAAGAATGACTGATACCATGGCGGCGAAGAAACGAGGATTGGGCGAGCGTGGGCTTGGAGCCTTGCTGGCCGGATCCAGGGTTAACCTGGATCAGGAACTGAAAGACCACGACGGTGAGTTGCGACAGGTTCCCATCGATCTGATCCAGCGTGGCCGCTATCAACCGCGCCGTGATATGGATCCGAATGCATTGCAGGAACTGGCGGACTCCATTCGGCAACAAGGTGTCATGCAACCGGTTGTCGTGCGCCCCATTGCTGAAGGTCGTTATGAGCTGATAGCCGGCGAGCGTCGCTGGCGAGCCACCCAGATGGCCGAGCTCGACAGCATCCCTGCCATCATTCGCGATGTTCCCGATGAAGCTGCCATAGCTATGGCGCTTATTGAGAACATTCAGCGAGAAAATCTGAACCCCATTGAAGAAGCCTTCGCCCTTCAGCGCCTGCAGGAAGAGTTCGGCCTGACTCAGGCCCAGGTGGCTGAATCTGTGGGTAAATCGCGCACGACGATTACTAATCTGTTGCGCCTGATTGGTCTGACCGAAGATGTGCGTCTCATGCTGGAGCATGGTGACCTTGAAATGGGGCACGGCCGGGCTATGCTGACACTTTCACCGGAACAACAGATGCAGGTTGCCAAGCAGGTTGTTGCCAAGTCGTTGTCGGTGCGCCAGACAGAAGCCCTTGTGCGTCGGTTTCAACAAGAAACAGCAACGGGAAAATCAGCCAAGCCGGAAACCAGAATCGACCCGAATGTTCGTGCATTGCAAGATGACCTGGCTGAACGCCTGGGCGCGAAAGTATCGATCGCCCAGGGGCCGCGGGGCAAAGGAAAACTGGTGATTGAGTACAGTTCATTGGATGAATTGGACGGTATTCTGGGCCATATCCGGTAAACGAAGAATAAAAAGAGCATCTTGTCCTAAAGGATAACAAACACCAGATGTCGTGACGGGAACGATTGTTAGCCACAAATTGTGTGATAAATGAGGGTTTACAACCCTTTCCTGATTCCATCCAGGCCAGGTTTCGCTCGGGGGCCAGTTGAACAACAGGTGCTTAAAACATATAATTTCGCGCGGTTGTAATGATGGCGGGTGATATGAAATCTCGGCAACACCGAATCACCCAGGTTCCATTGGCTCGTTGGTTAGCCATAGAGTTTGCAGGCCTGCTTGTTATCAGCCTGTTGTGGTCGTTGCACAGTCCATTGGCCGGTTATTCCGCATTCATCGGCGGTCTTATTTTTATAGTGCCAAATGCCTGGTTTGTGCATCGGGTCTATCGTTATCAGGGCGCCCGTCACGCGCGCCTTATGGTGGGAAATTTATTCCGGGCGGAATCCACCAAGATCGCCCTTACCGCTGTCTTTTTCGCGGCTGTTTTCACTTTAATGGAGCCGGTACATGTGCCGGCTCTGTTATTCACTTTTGCTGTGATGGTTGTAGCAGGCGGCGCATTGCGCTGGCTGATACGACCGCAAACACGGCGATGACTGGACGAGAGCAGAATGGCTGATACCCCAGTAGAGTATATAAAGCACCACCTTCAGAATCTGACATACGGCAAGCTGGATGCAGGTTATGAGCGGTTTGATGGCAGTGTCATGAGCGAGTCAGGCTGGACCTTCGCGCGTACCGCGCAAGAAGCGTCTGATATGGGCTTTATGGCTATCCACGTAGACACTTTGGGCTGGTCAATCGCCATGGGCGTGTTGTTCCTTGGCCTGTTTCGATTTGTCGCCACCCGCGTCACCACCGGTGTGCCGGGCGCGCTGCAGAACCTGGTAGAAGTGACCGTTGAGTTCATTGAAAATCTGGTAAAAGACGGCTTTCACGCCCGTAACCCCCTGATTGCACCTCTGGCGCTGACCATCTTCGTATGGATCCTGCTGATGAATGTGCTCAAGCTGATTCCGGTGGACTACATTCCATCCATAGCGCATGCCATGGGGCTTGAGTACTTCAAGATCGTACCTACAACAGATCCCAATGCCACCTTCGGCATGTCCATTGGTGTATTCCTGCTGATTATTTTCTACAGCCTGAAGGTCAAAGGCGTTACCGGCTTCGCCAAAGAACTGGGCATGCAGCCGTTTAACCACTGGGCGCTCATTCCGGTGAACCTGGTACTGGAGATTCTGGTACTGATTGTGAAGCCTATCAGCTTGGCATTGCGTCTGTTCGGCAACATGTATGCTGGTGAGGTTGTGTTTATCCTGATCGCGCTGTTGCCCTTGTGGGCGCAGTGGACACTGAACGTGCCCTGGGCCATTTTCCATATTCTGGTAATACCGCTGCAGGCCTTTATTTTCACAATGCTGACAATAGTTTATCTTGCGTCGGCACACGAAGAACACTGATTTACCCGTTAAAAAGCAAACCCTTAACTATCTGAAAAACTGAGGAGTTCTCAATGGAAATGGTATTTATTGCAGCAGCAATCATCATCGGTATGGGCGCACTGGCCACCGGCATCGGCTTTGGTATTCTGGGCGGCAAACTGCTCGAAGCTACTGCTCGTCAGCCTGAAATGGCCAACCAGCTGCAGGTTAAAACCTTCATCATGGCGGGTCTGTTGGATGCTGTTCCAATGATCGGTGTTGGTATCGCGATGTACCTGATCTTCGTTGTTGCTGGCTAATACAGCCTGAAGATGCGGGCGCAGTTCTGAAGATCAGAGCCAGGCGCCCCGTTTTTCTGGTTTCCAGCACGCAACGAATAGCAAGAGGTATATAGCCGTGAATATAAACCTTACGTTGATAGGGCAATCGATTGCCTTCGCTATTTTCGTCTGGTTCTGCGTGAAATATGTTTGGCCGCCGATTACGGCTGCCATGGAAGCGCGTCAGAAGAAAATTGCTGAAGGTCTTTCTGCTGCTGACCGGGCCTCACTGGATCTTGAGCTTGCTCAGGAAAAAGCTGCCCAGCAACTGCATCAAGCCAAAGAAGAATCTGCTTCTCTTATCGATCAGGCCAACAAGCGCGCTGCACAGATAGTTGAAGCATCAAAAGACGATGCCCGCAAGGAAGGCGAAAAGCTCATTGAGCAAGCCCGTGCGGAAATTCAACAGGAGCGTATTCAGGCTCGCGACGCACTCAGAACAGAAGTGGCATTACTTGCCATTGCGGGTGCCGAGAAGATTCTGGAAACCTCTGTCGATGCCAAAGCTCACAGCGAGATGCTGGACAAGCTGGCTGCAGAACTCTAAGCGAGGGTCCCATGGCAGAACTGACTACGTTAGCCCGGCCCTACGCAAAAGCTGCTTTTGATGCCGCGAAAGAGCGAGACGCCGTTGATTCCTGGGATCAGGCGCTTGGTTTTGTAGGTCTGTTGGCGGCTGATAAAGCTGTGAAGAATATTCTGGCCAATCCTGGCCTGTCTGAGCAACGCAAGGCAGAACTGTTTTTCGATACCGCTGAAGAACAGCTGCCAGAAGCACTCAGAAACTTCCTGTTGATTCTTGCTGAAAGCAAGCGCCTGGCGTTGCTTCCGGAAATTTCTACCCTGTTCACCTTCTACCGCGCAGAACTTGAGCGCACAGTTAATATGAAGGTCAGCACGGCGTATGAAATGACCGCCGAAGAGCAGCAAAAGCTGGCAGAAGCATTGTCCAGGAAACTGGAGCGTAAAGTCGCCCTTGAAGCCGCTGTGGATCGTTCTTTGATCGGTGGCGTTGTGGTAAATACCGGCGATCTGGTTATTGACGCTTCAGTCCGTGGCAAGCTGGCAAAAATGGCCAAAGCACTGGGCTCCTGATTTCAGCAAAAGGTTTGAGGACAAAGGCATGCAGCAACTGAATCCATCCGAGATCAGTGACATCATCAAAAAGAGAATCGAGAAACTCGATATCTCTTCTGAAGCAAAAAATGAAGGCACTATCCTGTCTGTAGCAGACGGCATTGTGCTGATTCATGGCCTCGCCGACGTAATGTCCGGCGAAATGATCGAATTCGCCAACGGCGCATTTGGTATGGCTCTGAACCTTGAGCGCGACTCTGTCGGCGCGGTTGTACTGGGCGACTACGAAGATCTGGCCGAAGGTCAGAAAGTACGTTGCACCGGTCGTATCCTCGAAGTTCCGGTTGGTCCGGAGCTGATGGGTCGTGTTGTTGACGGTCTGGGTAATCCGATCGACGGCAAAGGCGAGCTGGGCACCAGCCAGACCGAGCCAGTTGAGAAAGTAGCGCCGGGTGTTATCGAACGTCAGTCCGTTGACGAGCCGGTACAGACAGGCCTTAAAGCCATCGATACCATGGTTCCAATCGGTCGTGGCCAGCGTGAGTTGATCATCGGTGACCGTCAGATCGGTAAGACCGCTGTTGCAATCGACGCGATCATCAACCAGAAGAATACCGGCATCAAGTGTATTTACGTTGCGGTTGGTCAGAAGCAGTCTTCCATCGCTGCGGTTGTACGCAAGCTGGAAGAGCATGGCGCAATGGACCACACCATCGTCGTTGCCGCTGGTGCTTCCGATCCGGCAGCCATGCAGTTCCTGGCACCGTATTCCGGTACGACCATGGGTGAATACTTCCGTGACCGTGGTGAAGACGCTCTGATCGTATACGATGACCTGTCAAAGCAGGCCGTTGCATACCGCCAGATCTCCCTTCTGCTGCGTCGTCCGCCGGGTCGTGAAGCCTATCCAGGTGACGTTTTCTACCTGCACTCCCGTCTTCTGGAGCGTGCATCCCGTGTAAACGCAGACTACGTTGAAAAGTTCACCAACGGTGAAGTGAAAGGCAAGACCGGCTCTTTGACCGCGCTGCCAATCATCGAGACTCAGGCCGGTGACGTATCTGCATTCGTACCGACCAACGTAATCTCCATCACCGATGGTCAGATCTTCCTCGAGACCAACCTGTTCAACTCCGGCATCCGCCCGGCGATGAACGCTGGTGTTTCTGTCTCAAGGGTAGGTGGTTCGGCCCAAACCAAGATCATGAAGAAACTGGGCGGTAACATCCGTCTGGCTCTGGCTCAGTATCGTGAGTTGGCAGCTTTTGCTCAGTTCGCATCGGATCTGGACGAAGCCACACGTAAGCAGCTCGAGCATGGTCAGCGCGTTACCGAACTGATGAAGCAGAACCAGTACAGCCCTATGTCTGTGGCTGAAATGGGTACTGTTCTGTTTGCCGCCAACGAAGGCTTCCTTGATGACGTAGATGTCACCAAAGTGGTCAAGTTTGAAGCCCAGTTGCTGGACTGGATGCGGGCAGAGCAAAAAGAACTGCTTGAGAAAATCGGTCCCGAAGGCACGTTCAACGACGACGTTGCCGCTGGTCTGAAAGCTGCGCTGGAGAAATTCAAGACCACTCAAACCTGGTGATATCAGCGGCCCGCCAAGGCGGGCCTGTTGGTCCAAATGAGTGTCTAACTTGAAAGGGCAGTGACCTATGGCCATCGGAAAAGAAATACGTAACCAGATCGGCAGCATCAAGAGCACGCAGAAAATTACCAGCGCCATGGAAATGGTGGCAGCCAGTAAGATGCGTAAAGCTCAGGAGCGTATGCAGGCGACTCGCCCTTACGCGGAAAAGATGCGGCAGGTAATTGGACACATTGCCAAGTCCAATAAGGATTATCGCCATCCGTTTATGGTTGAGCGTGAGGTGAAGCGTGTTGGCTACATCGTTATCTCCTCTGATCGCGGTCTGTGCGGTGGTTTGAACGGCAACGTGTTCAAGCTGCTGGTGCGCGAAATGCGCGACTGGAAAGAAAAAGGTGTTGGGACCGATCTCTGTGCAATCGGGCAGAAAGGCGCATCATTTTTCCGCAATTATGGCGGCAATGTGATCGCTGCGCTGACGCATCTGGGCGACGACCCCAGTGCGGAAACGCTGATCGGCAACGTCAAGGTAATGCTTGATGCCTTCCAGGACGGCAAGATTGATCGCCTGTACCTGGTGAGCAACGAGTTTGTAAACACCATGACGCAACAGCCGAAAGCTGAGCAGCTGCTGCCGCTGCCGGAAGGTGCGGAAGATGATATCGGTCACCAGTGGGATTACATCTACGAGCCGGATTCGCGTCCGATTCTGGACGGGCTACTGCCACGTTATATCGAGTCCCAGGTGTATCAGGGTGTGGTAGAAAATCTGGCCTGCGAACAGGCTGCCCGGATGATTGCCATGAAGAGTGCTACCGATAACGCCGGTGACATTATTAACGAGCTGCAGTTGGTCTACAACAAAGCTCGTCAGGCAGCCATTACGCAAGAGATTTCGGAAATTGTGAGCGGCGCGGCATCGGTCTGATCCGCCACGATCCTACTGGTTTTATTGACTATAGAAGATAACGAGGAACCGAGCATGAGTAGCGGACACATCGTTCAGATCATTGGCGCGGTTATCGACGTGGAATTTCCACGTGATGCCGTGCCAGGCATTTACGACGCACTGCTGCTTGAAGGTGGCGATACAACTCTGGAAGTCCAGCAGCAGCTGGGTGACGGCGTTGTTCGTACCATCGCGATGGGCAGCACTGAAGGCCTGAAGCGTGGCCTGAAAGCAGAAAATACACACAAGCCGATTTCGGTACCCGTGGGCACCAAGACCCTGGGCCGCATCATGGATGTTCTGGGTCGTCCTATCGACGAAGCAGGGCCGATCGGCGAAGAAGAGCGTTGGGCTATCCACCGCAAAGCACCAAGCTATGCAGACCAGGCTGCTTCTGCCGACCTGCTGGAAACAGGCATCAAGGTTATCGACCTGATTTGCCCGTTCGCCAAGGGTGGTAAAGTTGGCTTGTTCGGCGGCGCCGGTGTGGGCAAGACCGTTAACATGATGGAACTGATCAACAACATCGCGAAAGAGCACTCCGGTCTCTCCGTATTCGCAGGTGTTGGTGAGCGGACTCGTGAAGGTAACGACTTTTACTACGAAATGAAGGACTCCAACGTTCTTGATAAAGTAGCGATGGTTTACGGCCAGATGAACGAGCCCCCAGGAAACCGTCTGCGTGTGGCCCTGACCGGTCTCACCATGGCTGAAAAGTTCCGTGACGAAGGTCGTGACGTACTCTTGTTCGTTGACAACATCTATCGTTACACCCTCGCGGGTACAGAAGTATCAGCACTGCTGGGCCGTATGCCTTCAGCGGTAGGTTATCAGCCTACTCTGGCCCAGGAAATGGGTGAACTGCAGGAGCGTATTACCTCTACGAAAAATGGTTCTATCACGTCCATCCAGGCGGTCTATGTACCTGCGGATGACTTGACTGACCCATCTCCGGCCACCACTTTCTCGCACCTTGACGCCACCGTGGTTCTGAGCCGTGACATCGCTTCCAAGGGTATCTACCCGGCGATCGATCCGCTTGACTCTACTTCGCGTCAGCTGGATCCGCTGATCATCGGCGAGCAGCATTATGAGGTTGCCCGTGGTGTGCAGAACGTTCTGCAGCGCTATAAGGAACTGAAAGACATTATTGCCATTCTAGGCATGGACGAGCTGTCTGAAGAAGACAAGCAGACCGTTTCCCGTGCTCGTAAGATTGAGCGGTTCTTGTCTCAGCCGTTCCACGTTGCTGAAGTATTTACCGGTTCGCCGGGCAAGTACGTGTCTCTGAAAGAGACCATCAGCAGCTTCGAGGGCATCCTGAACGGCGACTACGATGATATGCCTGAGCAGGCATTCTACATGGTCGGCGGTATGGAAGAAGCCATCGAAAAAGCGAAGGCCATGAAAGCGAAAGAAGCTAAGTAATCTTCTTTCAATTTCTGACCCAAGAGGCTTAGAGATATGGCTATGACTGTACATTGTGACGTCGTGAGCGCTGAGAAGAAGATTTACTCCGGTCTGGTAGAGATGCTTATCGCTACCGGCACCGAGGGTGAGTTGGGCATTCAGTTAGGCCATGCTCCGTTGCTGTCCGCACTCAAACCGGGGGCAGTCCGGATCATCAAGCAGGGTGGTGAGGAAGAGATTCTGTACGTTTCCGGGGGCTACCTGGAAGTGCAGCCAAACCTTGTGACCCTGATGGCCGACACGGCGGTGCGTGCGAAGGACGTTGATGAGGCTGCAGCATTGCAGGCTCAGAAAGACGCCGAAGCAGCACTGGCGAATAAAACGGGCGAGTTCGAGTATTCTCGGGCTGCTGCCGAGTTGGCCGAAGCGGCCGCTCAGCTGCGTACTTTGCAGAAGCTGCGCAAAAACGTTCGCTAGAACGGTTTGCAAAAGCTCGCCCAGAAAAGCCGCATCCAGCATGGGTAGCGGGTGTTGTGTCACCGTATAAGGTGATTCCAATACCGGTTTCCAGTAGCAGGGATGCGGCTTTTTTTATTGTTTTAACGGTTCATTGAAATCACCCCGTCCACCTAAGGGAGCTGTGTCCCCATGTCACCGTTGCACGTTGTTATCCTGGCCGCCGGCCAGGGCTCAAGGATGAAATCATCGTTGCCGAAGGTACTGCACAAAGTCGCAGGCCGGCCCATGCTGCACCATGTGATCGATACGGCACTGACCCTGGGTGCTGAAAAAATACACGGGGTGATCGGGCACGGCGCAGATCAGGTCAAGGCCGCGACCAAGGCGCACAGCGTAAGCTGGGTAATGCAGGAGCAGCAGTTGGGTACCGGGCATGCCGTTGCGCAGACGTTGCCAGAGTTGCCTGATGATGCGCGGGTGCTTGTTCTATATGGTGATGTTCCACTGACTACGGCAGATACGTTGAAGGGGCTGGTTCAGGATCTGGACGAGCGAACTCTGGGATTGTTGACCGTTACACTCGACAATCCCCAGGGTTACGGCCGTATCCTGCGCAACGAGGCGGGAAAGGTCACGGAGATTGTCGAGCAAAAAGATGCTAACGCCGAGCAGTTGGCTATCCGCGAAGTGAACACGGGGATTCTCGCTGTTAGCGCGCGACACCTGAAAACATGGTTGCCACAGTTGTCCAGCAGCAATGCTCAGGGCGAGTACTACCTTACCGATATCATTGCGATGGCGGTACAGGAAGGGATGTCGGTGAATGTGGCTCAGCCGGGTAATCCGTATGAAGTGCAGGGTGTGAACAACCGTCTGCAACTGGCTGAACTTGAGCGCTGGTACCAAAGCCGGGAAGCCGAGAGGCTGATGACGGAGGGCGCCACGCTTGCGGATCCGGCCCGCGTGGATGTGCGCGGCGAACTCACCATAGGCAACGACGTACTGATTGATGTAAACGTGGTGTTTAATGGCAAGGTGACGCTGGGTAGCAATGTATCTGTTGGTCCGGGCTGTGTCATCACAGATGCCGATATAGCTGATGGTGCTCAGATTCATGCACACAGTGTAATCGAGCAAGCCAGTGTAGGGCCCAATGCTCAGGTCGGGCCATTTGCCCGCCTGCGTCCCGGCACCCAATTGGCGGCGAACACCAAGGTTGGTAATTTTGTGGAAACCAAAAAAACCCTTGTCGGTGAAGGAAGCAAAATTAACCACCTCAGCTACGTTGGTGATGCTACGCTGGGAGCCAATGTAAACGTGGGTGCAGGTACCATTACCTGCAACTATGATGGTGTAAACAAATATCAGACCCAGCTTGGTGATGGGGTGTTTGTTGGCTCCAACAGCTCTCTGGTTGCACCGGTTACCGTCGCGGCTGGCGCCACGGTTGGTGCGGGGTCCACCATCACCAAGGATGTGCCTGAGGAGCAACTGGCCGTGGCCAGGGGTCGGCAGCGCAACATCTCCGGTTGGCAGAAGCCGGAAAAACACTGAATAGGGTTTCCTGCCAGAATTTTACCATTGGTTATCTTACGAACAGGACAAGCAGCATGTGTGGCATTGTAGGTGCGATTTCGGAACGGGACGTTCAGGGCATTCTTCTTGAGGGCCTGCGCCGCCTGGAATATCGGGGTTACGATTCTGCCGGTATGGCGATACTGGACGGCAAGAGCGCGGTACAGCGCGCCCGGGAAGTCGGTAAGGTAGCCTCGCTGGCTGCTGCGGTCGAAACCAATCCGCTCTCCGGCCACCTTGGTATTGCCCATACCCGTTGGGCAACTCATGGTGAGCCGTCACAGCTCAATGCCCACCCGCACATGTCCGGTGATCGTCTGGCGATTGTTCATAACGGAATCATCGAGAACTATCAGGAACTGCGTGAAGAGCTGAAGGCCGAAGGCTTTGAGTTTACCTCCCAGACCGATACCGAAGTGGTTGTTCACCTGATCCAGAAGAACTACCGCGAACTGGGCAAGCTTTACGATGCGGTAAAGGCTTCAATCGCTCGCCTGCGTGGAGCTTATGCTCTTGCTGTCGTACATGCTGATGAGCCGGATCATGTTGTGGTATGCCGCGAGGGCAGCCCGTTGGTGGTTGGCGTTGGTATTGGTGAGAACTTCATTGCGTCGGACCAGCTTGCACTCTTGCCGGTAACCGACAGATTCATGTTTCTCGAAGAGGGTGATGTTGCTGACATTCACCGGGACCGCATCGAAATTCATGATCGTGATGGTGCACCGGTTGAGCGTAGCATAAGCCGTTTCGAGCACAGCGCAGATTCCGCAGACAAAGGCGAATACCGGCACTTCATGCTCAAGGAAATCAACGAGCAGCCAAGAGTTATCAAAGCCACCATGGAAGGCCGTGTGACTGAATCACGGGTTCTGGAGCAGGCGCTTGGCACCTCGGCCGGCGATCTTTTGAAAGATGTCCGGCACGTGCAGATCATTGCCTGTGGTACCAGCTACCACGCAGGCATGGTTGCCCGTTACTGGATCGAAGAACTGGCCGGTATCCCTTGCTCCGTGGAAGTAGCCTCCGAGTTCCGCTACCGCAAACACGTTATCCAGAAAGACACGCTGTTTCTCTGTATTTCCCAGTCTGGCGAAACCGCAGATACGCTGGCCGCCCTGCGCCAGGCCAAAAAGGCCGGCTTCCGCGCTGCGCTGGCAATCTGCAACGTACCGGGCAGCTCACTGGTCCGCGAATCCGATCTGGTCATTATGACCCAGGCCGGGCCGGAAATTGGCGTTGCTTCGACCAAAGCCTTTACCACCCAGCTAACAGCGCTGTTGATCTTCACTCTGGCATTGGCTCGCCAAAATGGTCTGGGCGAAGAGCAGGAAGCCGAAATCGTCAAGGCACTGCATCTGGTGCCAGGCCAAGTCAGCGATGTACTCGCACTGGATGGCGAAATTGCAGAGATGTCCAAGCGGTTTATGGATAAAAACCACTCTCTGTTCCTGGGGCGGGGGTCGCAGTTCCCGGTAGCCATGGAAGGAGCTCTGAAGCTCAAAGAAATTTCCTATATCCACGCAGAGGCATACCCGGCCGGCGAGCTGAAACACGGGCCTCTAGCGTTGGTTGATAGTGAAATGCCTGTGATCACGGTGGCGCCCAACAACGGCATGGCCGAGAAGCTTAAATCCAATATGGAAGAAGTCCGGGCCCGGGGCGGTGAACTGTTTGTGTTCGCTGATCGCGCAGCGGACATAAAACCGGAAGAGAACATCCATGTAGTGCAACTTCCGGAAGTGCACGAAATCACGGCTCCGATTGTATATACCGTGCCGTTACAACTGTTGTCCTACCATGTTGCTGTACTCAAGGGCACAGACGTGGATCAGCCCAGAAACCTGGCCAAAAGCGTGACGGTTGAGTAATCAGGAAAGCCAGTCAAGGCCCAGAACGAGCCGGGGGTTGGCGCCCGGTGCTGGAGAACGATGGACAAGGCCTCGGCCTTCATTGCCGATGCAGGATTCTCCCTTGAGAAGACTCATTGCACCCGTTGGCATAGTCAGGATATCCGCGCTACTGACTAGTTGATCGGGGAGTGGGGCGGATGGCTTACCCCGGGCTACCTGATTCTCAGGTAGCCACTCGGTACCCTGGCCCGCATAGGTCACCAGCAAACGCACGGGCACCTTGTCGGTGTGGAAACGGGGGCACATGGTATCCGGGAGCACGTGTAACCGGACGCCAATAGCGGCAGGCTCGAACAGACAGCCAAACATCTCCACAACCTCATTTACATCTGCCAGCCAGGTTTTAGCGCCCGGCAACTCCTGGGTCCAGGCTGGCAGGATCTGGTCAATACTGTCTCCTGCCTCTATGCCGACAAAACGCTCGATAACGCCGACTTCTCTTGAAAAGTGTTGGGCGAAGCTGATTATTTCACTGGAGAGCGAGCGCTCCCAAGCTGCGTATCACTTTTCATCGATTAATGTTATGTTATAACATAACTTATGTAAGGCAGTGTGCAGACACTGAACACCTAACTACCAGGGAGATTGTGCATGGATCATCTGGATACCCGCCTTCCCGTCACCGTACTGTCCGGATTTTTAGGCGCGGGCAAAACCACGGTGCTGAACCATATCCTTAATAATCGGGAGGGAACGCGGGTTGCTGTGATCGTCAACGACATGAGCGAAGTCAACATCGATGCCGCTCAGGTTCAACAGGAAGTCACCTTGAACCGGTCAGAAGAAAAACTCGTTGAGATGAGTAATGGCTGTATCTGCTGCACCCTGAGAGAAGACTTGTTGATCGAAGTGCGCAAACTCGCTGCAGAGGGTCGTTTCGACTGCCTGGTCATCGAATCTACCGGCATCTCGGAACCTTTACCGGTAGCAGAAACCTTTACTTTCGCTGATGAAGACGGCGTGAGCCTGTCTGATATTGCCAGGCTCGACACCATGGTTACTGTGGTGGACGCAGTTAATTTCCTGAAGGATTTTGACGAAGCACAATCTTTGCAGGAAACCGGAGAAAGCCTGGGCGAAGAAGATGAGCGCAGCGTGGCAGACCTGCTTGTCGATCAGATTGAATTCAGCGACATCCTGCTGGTCAGCAAAACGGACCTGGTTTCTCCAGGCGACCTCGATCGGCTCAAGGGCGTGCTCCGCAGCCTCAATTCAGAAGCAGAAATACTTCCCATAGAAAAAGGCGCCGTACCACTTGATAAGGTGCTGAATACCAATAGATTCAGTTTTGAACGCGCTCAGCAGGCGCCAGGCTGGCTGAAAGAAATGCGCGGCGAACACATTCCGGAAACGGAAGAGTACGGCATTTCCAGCTTCGTTTACCGCGCCCGCCGCCCTTTTCATCCTGCAAAGTTCTATGAGGTCCTGCACCAACCGGTTTCCGGTGGCAAGCTCATTCGTTCCAAAGGCTATTTCTGGCTGGCCACGCGTCCGGAGTTTGCGGGCCATTGGAGCCAGGCCGGTGGCATTGCCCGGCACGGGTTCGCCGGGATGTTCTGGAAAGCCGTGCCAGAGAAGTCCTGGCCCGAGGATCCAGAGTATCGCGAGTCAATCATGGAAACCTGGGTAGAGCCGTTCGGCGATATGCGTCAGGAGTTAGTCTTCATTGGCCAGAATCTGGATCAGGCCACGATCACCGGTCAGTTGGATGACTGCCTTCTGAATGAAGAGCAGCTTTTGGCCGGCAAATCGTTCTGGCAGACGCTGAATGATCCTTTCCCGGCCTGGGAGTAAATGAGTATGGGGATAACAAAAGAAGAACTTTTACAGGCCCCGGACGGCGATTACATGAACGAAGCGCAACTCGCTTTCTTCCGACGGCTGCTCGAAGAGCTGCGCACCGAGACCATGAACAGCATTGAAGACGCGAAACAGCAACTCGCCAGCCCTCCAGAAATGAACGATGAAGCAGACCGCGCCTCTTATGAGGAAGAGTCGCGGCTGGCTCTTCGCATTGTCGACAGGGAACGCCGCCTTCTACCCAAAATCGATGCTGCACTAAAACGTATCTCCAGTGGCGACTACGGCTACTGCCTGGAATCAGGCGAGCCTATCGGGGTCGCCCGGCTGCTGCTTCGGCCTACCGCAGAGCTATGTGCTGAGGTAAAAACACTGAACGAGCGTAAAGAACTCAATTATCGGCACTGAGCGCGGTCAGGCTTAAAGTTTGGTCGGGTTAGGCGCGTCGCCATAGATTTCAACCGGGTCGAATTGTTTGTCATGCTCAACAAACACGAGGGCGTCACTGTGTGCTCTCTCTGCCGCAACCGGTACCCTTCGGTAAAAGCACGACCGGTAACCCACATGGCAGCTGGCGCCTGACCCCGCGACTTTTACTCTGAGCCAGATTGCGTCCTGATCATCATCCACAAGCATTTCGATCACCTTCTGGACCAATCCGCTGGTGGCACCTTTGTGCCAGATAACTTCACGACTGCGACTCCAGTAGTGAGCTTCGCCTGTGAGAATGGTTTTCTCCAGAGCTTCCTCGTTCATGTATCCCAGCATAAGCACTTCGCCGCTGTCGGCGTCGGTGGTCACGCAGGCAACAAGGCCGCTCAGATCAAATTTTGGTGCAAGTTTGTGCCCTTCTTCCACCTGCTCGATGGATGTTCTTGGGGCAAAGCTAACCGGTTGCTGGCCGGTTTGCTGTGGGCTGGAAGATTCATTTTCCATGGTGTTTTTCTCTCCAATGATATTCATGTTTAATTTACGGCAGGTGTTTCCAGGAAACGAATGGGGTGGCCTGTCGGGGCGCCCATCAATGCTTCATCGCGCACCACAACCAGGCCGCGGACGACAGTGTGGATGGGCCAGCCTGTAATGGGTTTATCGTCATACGGCGTCCAGCCACTGAGGCTCGCGATCCACTTGTTGCTGATGGTGCGCCGGGCGGCCAGGTCTACCAGTGTCAGGTCGGCGTCGTACCCCACGGCAATACGCCCTTTACCCTCGATCCCGAAAATGCGGGCAGGGCCAGCACTGGTCAGGTCAACCAGCCTTTGCAGGCTTAGTCGTCCAGCATGCACGTGGTCGAGCATTACCGGTAATAATGTTTGCACGCCAGTCATTCCGCTGGGTGATTGGGGATAAGGTTTGGATTTTTCTTCCAGTGTATGCGGGGCGTGATCACTGCCGATTACGTCCACTACGCCCACTTGGATAGCGTGCCACAAGGCATCCTGGTGACGCTGTTCCCGAACCGGTGGATTCATTTGTGCCAGGCTGCCCAGACGCTGGTAGCACTCCGGTGCCGCCATGGTCAGATGGTGGGGGGTCACCTCCACGGTTACTCGGTGCTTATGCTGAGCCAGGTACTGCATTTCCTCGGCGCTAGATATATGAAGAATGTGCAAGCGACGGCCCGTCTCCCCGGCCATGGCCACAATTCGTCGAGTGGCGTTGAGCGCGCTTTTCACGTCGCGCCAATCGGGGTGGTGAAAAATGTTACCGCTGTCTTCGACGATAGCTTTGCGCGCACGCAGCCGGGCTTCATCCTCGGCATGTACGGCCATGCGCCTGCAACCATGACTCAGAATGCTGCGTAATACCGCTTCATCGTCCGCAAGCAGATCTCCGAATGAACTGCCCATGAAGACTTTCACACCGGCACATCCGGGCAGGTTTTCCAGGGTATGTAATTGTTTGGCGTTGACCCCGGAACCGCCAATGTAGAAGGCATAATCACACCAGGCGCGACCTTTGGCGGCGTCCAGTTTGGCCTGAAGGTCTTCACGCCAGAGCGTCAGTGGGTTCGTGTTGGGCATTTCGAATACTCCCGTTACACCGCCCAACACTGCGCCCCGGGTACCGGCTTCGAGATCTTCCTTATGAGTCAGTCCAGGCTCACGGAAATGCACCTGGCTATCAATGACGCCAGGCAGCACATGCAAGCCGTTTGCATTCAAACAGGTGTTTGCCGTCCACCGGCCTTGCAGGGGCCCCATTGCTATGATTCGGCCGTCGGAGCATGCGATATCAATCAACTCCGCTCCGTTCGGTGTCATTACCGTGCCACCTTGTACCAACAGATCTGCATGGCGTAAGGGTGAGGGTTGGTTCTGGGTAATATCGCACTTATCCGGCATGACAGTTTAGAATTCGTTCTGGATGTGCTTGTAACCACGGACCAGGTCGTTATTAGTCCGGGCCACGTCTTCAGAAAACTCACTGGCATCGGCTGACACCTGTGGTAAAGACTCAAGGTCGGTTTCCGCACCGATGCGCTCAGTGGATTGGACATAAAATCCTGCTGGCAGGTGGCAGCCATCGACCACAGCGTTGTAACGCACAACGCAACCGTCTTCGATAATGCAGTTAAAAAGCACACTGTTGAATCCAATGAACACGCCGTTGCCAACCGTGCAGGGGCCGTGCACGATGGCCCGGTGTGCAATGGAGGTGCGCTGGCCAATGGTGACTTTCGCACCAGATTTCGAGTGAATAACCACACCATCCTGAATATTGGAGTGGGCACCGATGATGATCGGTTCTATGTGGTTGTCGGCATCCATCTCGTCCGCGCGTATGACCGCATAAGGACCGATAAACACGTTCTCCTCCACAACCACTAGCCCGCAAAGGATCGCGGTTGGATCGACGAACGCGCTGGAGTGAATCTGCGGCAAGTCGCCGCGGGGGTTTTTGCGAATCATCCAGAGTTTCCTTATGGGTTAGCTACGAAATGGCCTTGTGCCAACGTGGACCTTGCTCGGTGTCCTCAATGACCACACCAGCTAACTCCAACTGTTCTCTCAGCGCATCTGCACGCGAGAAGTCGCGCTGATGGCGGGCCTCTTGTCGCTGGTGGACCAGTGCTTCAATACACTCGAGCGATATTTCCTCTACCTCGGCTCTGTCAGTCTCTCCGCGCAGTTCACTTAAAGCCAACTGGGCAGGTTTCTGCAGCAAGCCGAGTAAACCGGCAGAAACACGGAATTTCTCTGCCAACTCGTGGGCCAGATCGGCTGTGCTGGCGCGATCCAGTTGGCGACAGAGTTCGTGCAGCCGTGCCAGCGCGAGGGGCACGTTAAGATCATCCCTGAGGGCCTCCAGCACCTTGCCGTCCGGCTCTGTGTCAGAGCAGTCTGTAAACTTATCGCCTTCTACCCTGGCCAGGCTTGTGTACCAACGTGTCAGTGTTCCAATTGACTGAACCTGGCGCCTCTCGTTCCAGTCGAGGGGATGGCGATAATGGGTGGATAGTAGTGCCAGCCTTATAGCTTCGCCTGGCGCCTGGGCGAACAGGTCTCTGATCAGCAGCACCTTGCCTTTGGACTTGGACATTTTTTGTCCGTCTACGGTTACAAAGGAATTGTGCACCCAGGTCCGGCAGTAACGGGTTCCATTGGCGCAGGTTCCCTGGGCGATTTCGTTCTCATGGTGGGGGAAGATCAGATCCTGTCCGCCGCCATGGATATCGATCGTCGTGCCGAGGTGTTTGCCGATCATCGCGGAGCATTCGACGTGCCATCCCGGTCTTCCGTAACCCCAGGGGCTGGTCCAACCGGGCTGGTTCTCGCTCGAGGGCTTCCATAGAACGAAATCCAGTGGGCTCCGTTTGTAGGGTGCAACCTCCACTCGTGCACCGGCCAGCATATCTTCCGGCTTGCGTTTGGATAGAGCGCCATAGGCGGAATACGATGGCACATGGAAGAGCACATGCCCCGAGGCTTCATAGGCGTGACCTCGTATAATCAGCGCCTGAATCAGTTCTATGATGTCAGCAATGTGTTCGGTGACACGGGGCTCAAGATCAGGAGGCTTAACACCCAGCGCTTCGAGGTCTTCGTGATAAGCCTCAATATAACGATCTGTGATGGTATCAATACCAACGCCCTCGGCGACCGCCGCTGCATTGATCTTGTCATCCACATCCGTGAAATTACGGGCGTAGAGCACGCAGCGGTAGTCGTGGCGCAGCAACCGGGCCAATACATCGAAAACTACGGCCGGACGGGCGTTGCCGATATGGGCATAGTTGTAGACCGTCGGCCCACAGACGTACATGGTCACGCGCCCGGGTAACTCCGTCGTCAATACCTCTTTCTGCCCCGCCAGGGTGTTGTAGAGGTAGATAGCGCTCATCAGGCCACCCCCTGAAAATCTCCGCTGGCAGACGCCACTGCATCATGAGAATGGAGGCTTTCCAAGTGCCGGACGTGGGTCTGGAGGTTGCCGTAATTGCCGGAAAGTGCGCTCTGGATTCGCCGTGCAGCATCCTCCACGTACATCAGATTCTGGCCGTTCAGCCGCGCAAACGCTTGTTCATCCGCTCGCTTGACAGCGGTCTGGACGGGCGTTGCCAGAACCTTCTCAACCTGATCAATAAGCGCCATCAGGCCGAAACTCCCGGCGGAGTCGGGAATATCAATGCTGATGCGGACTTCGCTGCGTTGGCTGTGAGGCGTGGCAAGCGTGGCATTCTGTTCCAGCCACGTGGCTACATCCGCCCTTGTCAGCCCGGTATTTTCCCTGAAATCTTCCCTGAAGCCGTCAGCCACAAGCTGTCGGGACAAGGCTGCCGAACAGGGGCAGGTCGAAGAATACTCCACCTGAACGGATGCTCTCAGCGAGAACGAACCCTGGTGCAGAATGGCCTCAAGCTGAACGGGATAGGCTTTCCAGCCCGCCAACTCCGGTGAACGTAGAGCCGGGCGTCTGGCCAAAAGGCTGAAATTCAGCACCACCCTGGCGCCATCGGTGTAACAGTCTTGATGACTCTCCACCATCCGCTCCAGAAGATTTCTGAGGTGCACCGGAATCATCGCCTCCCGTTGAGACATTTCATCCAGCATTTGGTAAAGGCGAGACATGTGGATGCCTTTAACCGTTACTGAAGGCAGATTGACCTGGGCGTCCGCAACCATATGGATTGGCCCCGGGCAGTTCCGCTCTGGCAAATGGATGGGGATATCAATTCGGCTCATCCCGACCCATTCCAGTGGCACACGGATTTGCGAGGCTTCGTTGCTAGCAACATCTGGCAGATCTGTGCTCATGTTAATCCTGTTTCAGTTTGGTGTAAGTGGGCCTCTCTTTGGCTTCGTACGCGTGGCCAGAGCAGAGGGAACACGCGCCGTGGAATTCAATAACGGTACGGTCCACCTGAAAATTCAACTTGGCGAGGCATTCATGTAGCTGTTTGATTTCTTGTGCCTCAACCACCTCATGGATGTGGCCGCACTGGTCACAAATCGCGAAGGCAGTGGGTGTGGAATGGCCCTCGGCAGAAACAGCGATGTAGGCATTCAGGCTTTCAAGTTTTCTGGCCATCCCCAGGTCTACGAGTCGTTCCAATGCCCGGTAGACCTGGGTCGCGCCGCGGAAGCCTGTTTTCTTCAGGATAGCGTAGGCGCCCAGGGATGCGTCCGCTTGCAGTAGCACATCAAAAACCCTGCGCTGGTTTGGTGTCAGGCTGGTCATATGATTCAGTGCCCGCAAAGATTGGTTAAACATCAAGCTGCCAGGAGCCCTTCACGGTTGCGGCTGACATTGTTCCAGGCTGGCCATTAACCTCTTCAGCAATTCCGTGTAATGACCCGTGCCGATCTTGATATCCGCACCCAATGGGTCCATAACACCGATTGTATTGACGCTGGACCCTTCGAAGACGGTATCAACCAGGCCCGGGTTGTATTGCGGCTCAGTGAAGGCACAGGTCACCCCGAGTTCTGACACTAGTGTCTGAATTTCGCGAATCCGCGCGGGGCTCGGGTCAGACGCATCAGACAGTGCAATGGCTCCGGCTGCGGGCAGGCCAAAACGACGCTCAAAGTATTGATAGGCATCATGGAAAACAATGAACCGAATACCGTTGAGGCGATCTGCACGCTCGCTGAGTGAGCCTGTCAACTCCTCCACGGAATCCTGAAAGGCTTGAGCATTTTTCTGGTAGATTTCTGCATTCGATGGATCCGTGCTGGAAAGTACTTGTGCAATTTCGCCGGCCCACACTTTCGCATTCATTGGGTCCAACCAGGCGTGGGGATCATATTCGCCATGATGATGTTCTTCGTGCTCTTCGTGCTCTTCGTGCTCTTCGTGCTCTTCGTGTTCGTCGTGATGTTCGTTGTGATTGTCCTCATCACCGTGGGCGTGAGATTCGAATGTTGCGCCTTCCCTGAACGGGTGACCTACCGTCGCCGACAAATCCAGCATTTCAACCTTGTGCGCTGAACTCGCCAGGTTCTCCAGTGGACTCTCCAGCCATGGACTCAGGTCCTCGCTTATCCAGAAAACAACCTCTGCCTGAGCGAGCGCCTCTGCTTCAGACGGTCTGAGAGAGTAACTGTGTGGAGATGCTCCCGGCTGGACCAGCAAGTCCGGTTGACCAACGCCGTTCATCACCTGCGCGACAATGGAGTGTAGCGGTGCGATATCAGCTACAACTCTGGGAGCGGCCGCCCAGCTATACACGGGCAAAAGGCAAAGTGTTAGACCAGTTAAAAGTGCCGGTCGGACCATCGGGATTCTCCTGGAACGTTTAGGGCTTATGTGAGTGATACGGATGACTCTAAAAACGTTATGTTATAACATAACTTAAACTTTGAGAACCCGTTGTTTGCAAGGCCGTGAGAAGAGGCCAGCATCCAGGGTTGAACGCCCCTTTGAAGGATTTTAGATGTTGATGCAAGCCCGTAACCTGTCAGTACGAATTGGTAAGGCACCGATTCTGACTGGCATCAATCTCCACGTGGAGCGTGGTGACATAGTTACGATTATTGGCCCCAACGGGTCTGGTAAGTCGACGCTACTGAGGACACTTATCGGCGCTTTGACG
This sequence comes from Marinobacter sp. 1_MG-2023, assembly GCF_030549045.1. NCBI lineage: Bacteria > Pseudomonadati > Pseudomonadota > Gammaproteobacteria > Pseudomonadales > Marinobacteraceae > Marinobacter > Marinobacter sp. 1_MG-2023. The sequence goes on from NZ_JAUOST010000005.1 coordinate 270,760, forward strand.
CCGTCCGAGGGTCAGGTGATCAGCTCACCGGGCCTGTCTATCGGGTATGTGCCCCAGCGATTGCATATCGACGAAACCTTGCCGATGACGGTAAAGCGGTTTCTGCAATTGCCGCACAGGGTGTCATCCGACGCAATCCAGGCAGCCATGGCTAATGCCGGCGTGCCTGGCCTGTTGGAGCAGCAGTTGATGTCGCTGTCTGGTGGGCAATTGCAGAGGGTCTTACTGGCAAGGGCCCTATTGGACAAGCCAGATCTGCTGCTTCTTGATGAACCGACCCAGGGGCTGGATCGTCGGGGCACGGCGGACTTCTATCGGCACATCGACATTTCCAGACAAGCATTGAACTGTGCCGTCATCATGGTGAGTCATGACCTTCAGGTAGTGATGCGCCAGTCTGAGCGAGTGATCTGCCTGAACGGCCACATTTGTTGTGAGGGTAAACCGGAGGTGGTCAGCAACTCTGCGGAATACCGCGCGCTGTTCGGATTTGAAGACGATGAGGACACCCTGGCGCTGTATAGCCATCGGGGCCATAACCACCGTCCCGATTCCATTCGGGAGGCTGGGTAATGTTTGATGATTTTCTGGTCAGAGCTGCACTGGCAGGCATTGGTGTATCTCTGGCTGCTGCGCCCCTGGGCTGCTTCATTGTCTGGCGGCGCATGGCCTATTTTGGTGACGCCACGGCTCATGCCGCCATGCTTGGCGTTGCATTATCGTTGACGCTCCAAACGCCAATCTTTGCCGGGGTGCTGCTGATATCATTGCTGATGGCGGTGACTGTCTCGACCCTGAGCGGGCGCGGTTATGCCATGGACACGCTGCTTGGCGTTATGGCGCACTCAGCATTAGCCGTTGGGCTGGTATCAGTATCGTTTCTGTCTGGTGTTCGCATCGACTTGATGGCTTATCTTTTCGGGGATATTCTTGCCGTTGGCAAGACAGACCTGGCGATCATCTGGGGCGGCGCACTGCTGGTTCTGATTATGGTCGGTTATCGCTGGTCCGCTCTGTTGCTATCTACCCTGAACCCGGATCTGGCAATGGCCAGCGGTATTTCGCCACGTCGGGAACAGCTGGTGCTGACCATTGCTCTTGCCATTGTGGTCGCGGTTGCCATCAAAGTGGTAGGTGTTCTTCTCATTGCTGCCATGCTGATCATTCCGGCGGCAACAGCCCGCAGGTTCAGCCGGACTCCCGAGGCCATGGCGTTGTTGGCTGCAATTATTGGTGCCTGCGCGAGCGTGGCGGGGCTTAGCTTTTCCTACCACTTCGACTCACCGACTGGCCCGACGATTGTATGCGTCGTTGCCTTCCTGTTCGTCGTACTAAACGCGGTCCATAGTATAATCCGGCGCCTCTTTTCTGGTAGCGAGCCAGGAACCGTGTAAAGCGCAATCCGAAGTAACAGCTCCGACCAATCCAATCGGTTGGGGCTGTTACTGCTGACGCACCATCATCCGGACGTCGAAGCGCTGTTTTGCTTAATAGGCTTTGTATGGGAGAAACTTGCCAGACAAAACAACATTTACGCGATCACCTTTGGGATCATCTTCGCGCTGAATATCCATCGAAAAATCGATGGCGCTCATAATGCCATCGCCGAACTCTTCATGAATCAACTCTTTGATCGTGCCGCCGTATACGCTGACAATTTCGTACCAGCGATAGATCAGCGGGTCGGCAGGAATAGCGGTGGGAAGCGAGCCTTTGTAGGGGGTCACCTGAAGCCAGGCAACTGCTTCGTCACTGAGTTCGAACAGTTCGCCGACTTTTTCAGCCTGCTCCTTGTTCATCGCCATCTGGCCAAGACACGCAGAGGTGGTCCATTCTTTGGATAGACCAACGGTATCTGCAACGGTGCTCCACTTGATGCCCTTGAGCACTTTGGAGGACATAATCATCTGGGTTACTTCATCGCGGCTATTAATCATAATGGCTTCCTTCAGTTTGTATGGTTAATCGGATGTATCGGGTTCAGCATCGCCCTGATGCTCAGGCAGCCTGGCTTTGTGTCGAGGTGCCTATTTTCAGTTGTGAGACCATCTGACCACCCAGGTATTGCTCCATAATGAGTTCGTTGGCATCTTGCGAAATGGTCTTCCAGGTCCCTTCGGCCAAAGGCCGACCATGCAAAACCACGGGCATAGAGCGGGTTTTGAGCCGTATTACCGGAGGCGTATGTGTGTATGTCACTGTGTCCATGCCGAATATGGCGTGAGCGATTGCTTGAGCCTGATGCTTTACGGGCTCAATAAAGCGACAGGGTGTTCCGTCAATGCTGATGCAATCGCCAAGTGCATATATATTCGGGTCACTGGTGCACAGCGTTTGGGGGTCCACGGCGAGCCCGGATTCAAAACGCAGATGTGCCTGGAGAGCCAGCCTGTTATCAGTGACTAACCCCGTGGCTGCGACAACGTGATCGACTTCAATAGAGGGATTGGCTTCGAGCTCGACAACTCGTTTGCCGCTTTCAAGCTCTGTAATACCGGCAACATCAACACCACCGTAGTAAGTGACGCCGAGGTTGGTCAGGCTGTTGACCAGTCGAGATGAGGCCTCTTCAGGCAACAGGCCGGCGAGCGGCGAGGTGTTGCGATCAAGAAGCGTGACCTTGTGACCTGCGTGAGCAAAATCTTCAGCCAGCTCGCACCCGATCATACCGGCTCCGACAATGGCCACCGACTGTTTACCTCCGGCAAGCGCCTGCTGCAGGCCAGACCAGCCCTCCAGCTCGTTGACGCGCCAACACAAAGAGGGGGGGAGCTGGGGCGGAAGGACCGGCTTGGCACCTTGAGCCAAAACCAGGTGGGTGTAGTTCAGAGTCCCCCGAGTAGTGCGTAGCTGTCGAAGTGCCGGGCTTAAACCCACCGCGAAAGTGCCTGGCATCAGCTGCACACCGAGGCGGCGGGCTGCATCGGGTCCGGTCTCGCGGATGAGCGCTGATTTATCGGCACCACGGCTAATTGCGACAGATAGCTCAGGCTTGTGATACAGGTCACCCACGCAAGCGCTGACCAGTGTAATGGGAACATCCGGATTCAACGTGCGTAGTGCTTCCACCGTGGACCATCCTGCAATGCCGGCGCCTACAACAACAACCCCGGGTTCGCGGTTGAACTGTATGGGCTGCTCGGAGACGGTGATTTCCTGTCGTTCAAACAGCTCGAAATCTGTTTTGGTGACGCCACACAAAGGGCACTCCCAATCGTCAGGAATATCCTCAAAACGGGTACCTGGTGCGAGTCCGCTATCCGGATCCCCCAGTTCTTCGTCGTATATCAGTCCACATGCGAGGCAAATGTACTGCCTCCAGGGCATGGTTTTGTCGAGGGGTTGCTGGTTCATGCCGGTACCTCTTCACGCATTTGTTTTGCCATTTCCCATCTCAGGTGCTTGAGGGCAGGTGTGACGATGGCGACGAAATGTGCCTCGCGTATTCGGCGTTGCGGCGATGAGCTCATCAGGTAACCCCGCGCACCCTGGTGCAGAAGTGCGGATTGAGATGCCTTGAGTGCAAGCTCCGAGCCCCACGCTCGCAAATCAAGCACATCAAGGAGGAATTCTTTGGAGCCATCGAACGGGGTCTGGCATAGCCTCGATGTCACTTCTGTCATTTCATCGAGCTCGGCCTGCAGCTCATCGGGTCGGTCATGCAGATACTGATTCACATGGCCAAGTGAGGGTTCGACCTCGCGGGCGGAGTCAATAGAACCCTGAATAACACCGGTGGCCATCCCAGCCTGCAACAAAATAAATGCGGCGCGAACGCGCTGAATAAAGGGCCGGGCAGGATCGGCAATTATCTGATCTTGGCTGACAAAATAATCGACCAGCGGTATGGCCCAGGTGCTGGTACCTTCCATTCCGGAAAACTCGGGGCATTTTCTCAGTGTCACGCGCTCGTCCAGATCCAGCAGGAACATAATCTCATGGGAGCGGGTTCCATCATCCCGGTCGACGGAGGCGATCACACCACAGTATTGCCCCGGGGCAATATGGCTGACCCAGGGCAAAGTACCACTGACGCTATAACCGCCAGGCACCTTCCTGGCTTTCAATGCCATCTTTTCGATGCCAGTGAATGCTTTCATCGGGTTTGATAGACCCGTTCCACCGAAGGTACGCCCGGCGGTATGATCGGGTAGTCGGGCAAGCAGTGCCGGGTTACCCGATTGCTCCATGTAGAGCCCGCAAACATCATGGCACCAGGTCATGAAACCGGTGGACCCGCAGTGCCGGCTGATTTCCTGCATGGAGGCCACCGCCAGGCCATAGCGAGCGCCATATTGGTCAAGATGACCGGCGAACGCGCCGGCTTGGCCGAGGTTTGCCATGATATCCAGCGGGTAGTAACCCTCATGGTCGATTCGGTAGGCTGCCGGGGCGAGCTGTTCGCGCCCGACCATGCTGACATCAGCGAGAACCTGTGAATCGTCAGCCCAAAGGGCCTGGTTTGAAGAGACTGCGACGCTGTTCATGGCATTCCTCCCTAGTTAGTTGAAAAGTAATTAGTCCATCATGCTGATGCTGAACGGGATGGGGTTGCGCATGCTGTTTGCGACGGGGGAGAAGTAGTTGGCTTTCTCTACAATCTCGTTCAGTTCCTCACGGGTTGCATCGCCTTCGATGAGGACCTTGACGCGGATGTCCTGAAAACCCATCTCTTCCGGTGTACGATCGGCACCACCGGCACCCCAGGCTGCGCTATTGCCAATGTCAGCCTCCAGAAAGACTTCCAGACGGCTCAGTTTGACCTGCTTCCAGGTGGCGACAGCGGTGATGCCAACGCAAAGGCAGCCACCCAAACCAGACAGCACGATTTCGCCTGGTGCCGGAGCGGTATCTTCTCCGAACAAATGCAGCGGTTCGTCCACCACAACTTCGTGTTGGTTAACGTGGCTGACGGTGCGGTATTGGCCATCGGTAATGGTGTGGACTTTGTTGGTGCCACGATTCTCAGGGTTTTTTCTGCCTTTTTCGGCGAACGCTGATAAGCCGTCGCGGTCGATTGGGCGCAGGTAAGTTGAAACAGTCTTCGGTGCGGTTGCTGTGCTCATGGCTTTACTCTCCAGTTAAATTGGCAAACCCGAGCGCATTGTTACTTCTGCGCCCAGCTTTGCTTTAAAGAATTGCATGGAGTGTGCCAGAACAAATAAATCTATAATAAACAATGAGTTGTTGTTATTTTTCTGATAAATACATCAGCATTGGAATGCTTTGGCAATAAATGTAAGCCTGACAATGTCAGACATTTGAGTGGACGCCCAGTTTTTCCATCCTGTAGCGAAATTGCCTGGGGGTCATATTCAAAAGGGCCGCCGCTCGGGTTTTATTACCCCCTGTTTTTTCCAGTGCCTCTTCAATAGCTCTGGATTCGTCTTCACGCACCCAGCTGTAGGGGCGCCCTTGTGCTAATGCCGTGGGAGCTTCCTGAGCCGGGGCGCCCGGTACAGACGCTGGTGGGGATGTGTGCGTTGTTTCGAGCGGGTTGTTGATAGCAGACTCCTGGAGCAGGATTATTTCGATATCCCGGATACTGATTGCGCCATTCAAAGCTGTGAGAACGGATCGTTTGATCACATTTTCCAGCTGACGAATGTTTCCTGGCCAGTTGTAACTCTCCAGTCGTTCCATCACCCCCTGTCCGAAAACGGTGTAGCGACTGTAATCCCGGTTCGCCGACATCAGGAAATGGCGCGCGAGTAACTGCACGTCACCCGCCCGCTTCCGCAGAGGTGGAAGGTGAATGGGAAACACGTTGAGTCGATAGAAGAGGTCCAGGCGGAACGTGCCTCTATTGACCGCCTCTTGAAGGTTTTTATGTGTGGCAGTGATGATACGCACATCGACAGGAATATCCCGGACTCCGCCAACACGCTGTATGACCTGGCCTTCAAGCACACGCAGCAGCTTGGATTGGAGTTCCAGATTCAGATCACCGATTTCATCCAGGAAAAGTGTGCCGCCATTTGCCAGTTCAATCTTGCCCTGCTTCGCAGATGTTGCACCTGTAAAGGCGCCACGCTCATGCCCGAACAACTCGGATTCGAGCAGTTGTTCCGGGATAGCGGCACAGTTAATGGCAAGGAACGGGCTGTCTTTACGAGCGCTATTCAGGTGCAAAGCCTGTGAAAAGCGCTCTTTTCCGGTTCCCGATTCGCCAGTGATCAGCACTGTTACCGGAGTGTTGGCAACACGGGCTATCTGGTCGAGTGCGTTATGAATGGCAGGGCTTTCGCCAAGAATGCCGTGATTAGCGTACTTATTCTGCAGGGCATCTTTCAGCTCGCGGTTCTCTTCCTGCAGATAACTGGTCCGCTCATCAATCAGGTTATTGATCTTGATGATCTGAGCGATAAAGGTGGCCAGAATACGAAGGATGACCAGATCTGCATCAACCGGACGAGGCCGCATGCGCAAGCGGTGGGCCGCCAGAACCCCGATGGGAGTATCGCCATCCATGATGGGAACCGCAATATAGGCGACCATGTTGTCAGGTAGTGTGGTTCGCTCAACGGCTCGGAAGAGGTAGCCGGTATCGTCGTCGATATTCTGTACCACCGCCAACTTCCCGGTTTTCATTACCTTTCCTGTAATACCTTCACCGTATCTGTAGCGGCCCTTATGGCGTTCCGCGCTTGTGAGGCCATAGCTGTAACGGATCTGCAGGTCGGAGTTGGTGGAGGAGGGCAGCAAGACTCTGCCTCTATTCAAGCCGAGCATCTGGGACATCAGTCTCAGAGTGCTGGTGATCGCTATTTCAGGTGTGGCGGAATGCCCGATCAGTTTAGCGGCTTCATGCAGGACTGAGAGGTCGGAGCCGGCGGTGTCTGCGCTGGAGTGGGTATTGTTCGTTAGCTCGTTGTCGCCCATGTCGTTCATCATATTGTCTGCCAATGTTGGAATAGGCTCATGCAAATTGTGCACCGATGTTCGACATTGTCAGGTTTGGCGGAACAACCAGCTGGCCCCGGCGGTAAGCTCGGGGCGTGAAACATTGCTGGCTATCAGGTTCACTCGACATGCCAGTTGAAGCGTTTGATCAAAAGGTTGCACACGCTGTCCAGTCCATAGCCAATAATGCCAATAACAAGGACGACAGCCGCTAGATAGTCATAGGAGAGGGTGTCTCGAGCATCGTTAATGGCGTAGCCCAGCCCGCTGGTGACCCCGAGGTATTCGGCTGGCACCAGAACCACCCAGGCCACACCTACGGCCAGGCGAATGCCGGCCATGACATCCGTCATGATGGCCGGCAGGATGATGCGTCGTAGCATTTGTGGACCGGAAGCCCCAAGGTTGCGCGCAACCTTGAACCAGTTTGGGTCAATTCTGCGCACCCCGTGAGCTGTTGAAAAGATAATGGGCCAGACTGTGGCCATTACGAGCAGGAATATAATGGCGGAGTCCCAGGTTTCAAAAGCCATGACCGCAATCGGCATCCAGGCCAGTGGGCTGATCATACGCAGGAACTGGAAAGGAACGTTGGCGACCTTGAGAGCGACACCGATATAACCGATGGTGACGCCTACAGGTACACCGATGGCGATACCCCAAGTCATCCCGACAAGGATTCGATAGAGGCTTGATGTGATCGGTGCCCAGATCTCACCACTTGTTACCAGATCATAGAGCGCCTGGAAGGCAGGCGCGGGTGCGAAAGCCGAGAATGCACTCAGGTTTTCATTATTCTGAATGAGTAAACCGCCAATCCACCAGAGGAAAAGCAACCCTGTGATTCCCATGGCGGGGTATTGCAGGTTACTGAGTAGGCGAACGAGCTTCGTGGGAGCGAAGAGCGAGACGGCACTACTCGTTGATGTTGTGGTGCCGGCACTCATAACTTGATGACCTCTTCACGCGAAAACGGGTCAGCTGCGTCGAAACCGGGTGCGTCCTGCCATCCGGGATAGGCTTCCATCGCAGCTTTAACAAAGCGATAGTCAACCAGATCGTCAGCGACAAAGTCTGCATCAAGATCCTTCAGGAACGAGGTGTCGCCCCCCACCAGAGTCCGCTTCAGCTCATTGACGATCAGTTTAGTGGCGGACGGAAACGGCCAGGGTTGGAAATCAATGCGTCCACTGCCCCACTCGGGATGCTGGATTGCGTCGGGCTTGCCGTAGCTCGCGTCATCGTAGTCTGTCATCGCTTTCTCAACGACATTGGCCTTCATGGGAAGGTAGCGTTTGCCGTCCCGGGACATCATTGCGGCGACTTCCTTTTTGTTTTGCTGGGCGTAAGCTTGAGCTTTCACGATGGCGTTCATAACCTTCTGAGTCCATTCAGGGTTGGCATTGACCTGTTGCTCATTCATGCAAACTACGCAGCAAGGGTGGTTACGCCAGATGTCTCCGGTAAAGCGCAGCATCTTGGCACCGGCCAGCAGCTCGCCGGCGGCGTTGAACGGCTCAGCGACGATGTAACCGTCAATTTTTCTTGCTGCCAGGGCAGGCGGCATATCCGGTGGAGGCATGATCTGAAGGTTTACCTCGTTGGCGGCGAGCGGCTCACCCTGCGCCTTGATGACTGGGGTCAGACCAGCGTGTCGCAAGCCCATTTGCAAAACGATGTTGTGCATGGAATACCAGTAGGGCACGGCGATCTGTTTACCGCCAAGGTCTGAGAATTTCTCTGCTCCCACATCCTTGCCGACGACCAGCCCGGAGCCGTTCAGGTGAGCCCAGGACATGATCTTGACCGGAAAACCGTTGTTGTAACGCATCCAGATCGGGATTGGCTTGAGGAAGTGGACCAGATTGAATTTGCCTGCGGCAAAGCCTTCAACCAATGGTGACCACCCTCTTATCAGAGTAGGGGGCTCTGATTTCAGCCCTTGTTCCTTGAAAAATCCCATTTCGTGAGCCACCAGCAGCACTGTTGCATCAGTGATTGGCAGATAGCCGATGCGCACAACTTCGTCTGCGGGAGGTTGGATGCTGGCCCATGCCGGGTTGCTCGCGGCGAGCCCGAAACCGGCTGCCAAACCACCGAGAGCCAGGGTGTCGAGCAGGAAATCTCTTCGGCCCATCTCATGCTTTTGCAGGTAGTCCGCTTCAGACTGGGTTAAGGGACTGTCGTCGCTTTGGCGATTTTTCATGTCAGGTTCCTTTTTCGTAGCGCTGCTAAGTAGTTAAGCTGCTGATTCAGATTGATCGGTGGCGGTATGCTGCTGGCGGCCCTGAAGGCCGTTATCCGTGCCTTTGAAGCGGTTCATAAGCTCTTCCCGGCGGGTTTGAAAACCGTTATCCATATGGCGCCGTGGCCATGGCAGGTCTACTTCGAGCTCTTCGACGATGCGCCCCGGATTCTGCGACATGATAAGAACGCGGTCGGCCATGGCTACGGCCTCATCTATGTCGTGGGTCACAATGATCATGGTTATGCCCCGCTCCCGGCAGATGGCCGGTACCTCTTCCTGCAAAGCGGTGCGGGTAAAGGCATCAAGCGCAGAAAAAGGCTCATCAAGCAGGAGAATATCCGGGTCGGTTGCCAGGGATCTGGCCAGCGCAACTCGCTGCTGCTGGCCGCCGGACAGGCTTTGAACGTTCACATCTTTTTTATCGTGAAGACCAAGCATATCTAACAGGGGGTCGACTTTTTCCACCGCCTCAGCTTTTGACAGGCCTGCAAACATGAGCCCAAGGGCCGCATTTTCTTTAACGCTCATCCAGGGATAGAGAGAGGCTTTCTGAAACATCATGTTCCATTTAGCGCTTGGCTTGCTGATCTGGCGGGAGTTAATGCGGATGCAACCTTGGGAGGGAATCAAAAGCCCGGCCATCATGTGCAACAACGTGGATTTACCACAGCCACTGCGGCCTATAAGCGCGACCATTTCGCCCGGTTCGATCCGGGTATCGATATCTTTCAGTGTTGGTGCGGCTGAAGGTGAGAACTGATGGGTAACGTAGTCAATAGATAGTGATGCGCCCATGTCTTTACTCCGGTTCATACGAATATGGGTATGGTTCGAAGCAGCATGTGTGCCACCAATGTGAAGTATTTATTAATCAATGAGTTGAGCGAATTCAGGCGAAAATCTGAGCGGTTTTCGTGGGTTGCCAATGTCGGACAATGGCAACTGTCACTTGCCATTGCCCGGCTCTGGGGCAGAATCGTTTAGGATAAAAGGTCAGAGCGCAGCGCTGAGCGTCAGCCAGAGCTTGTTTGTGTCCACTTTGCCTGCCGCGCTGTCTCCGGCAGAGTACATTGCGTACTTGATACCTGCCGTATAATGCTTGGCGAAACTGCGGGTGTAGCTCACACCGAATTCGTCGCCGAGATCGTTTACGCCGGGGGTGGATTCGTCAGCGCTGAAGTCGTGATACTCGATGGCCCATTTACCCCCTGCCAGGCCGCCTGCAACCGTCAGTGAGATGTCTTCCAGGCCATTCGCGGGCGTCGCCAGAAACTGGTCAGACCAACCGTTGAATACATGCAGCGTGGCCAGAGGCGTGGCGAAGCCATAGTTACCATCATCAGATCCGAGTACTTCATAGGCCATGGCGATGGTGATGCCGCTAACGCCAAGGCCTGCCTTGAGGCTGTAATAGTCGGTATCAAACTTACTGGAGCCCGTCTCCGCTTCCTGAGTGGCGTATTCGGCTGCGTAGACAAACTTCATTGATTCCATTTTGTAATCGCCCGCGTAGCGCAAGCCCATGGTATCCAGACCGTTGTCCGTGCCGTCATCAATTTCTAAAAGATACGCGTAGGCCGAAAGTTTGCCGAAGCCGGTCTGATAGCCCAGATTCAGCAAATGATCGTTTGAAGGCAGGTCGCCGGCTTCGGCGAAGATGCGGTTGCGTTGGTTAATGAAGGCATAGTCCAGGCTCAGTGCGGTGCTTGGTGTATAGGTCAGGCGCACAGCATCGAACGTCTGTCGATCCTGGCGCCAGCCGACATGACCGACGTGGCGTTGGTTGTCATAGGTGATGACCTGCCGCCCGCCGCGCGCCCTGAGGTTGTAGCCGCTGTACTGTAGGTAAGCCTGGTCGACTTCCGTGGTTTCCGGGTCGGGGATGATCGAATAATTCGGATTTTTACCCAGGGTATTGTTGTAATCGTCCACCCCCAATACATTTCGGGAATCTTCAAATTCCAGAACACCGGTAATGCCCTTGTAGTTACCGGTGGTATAGCCCAAACGGGTGCGGACGGTCAGAGCGTCAGCGTCTTCAAGCGTGTTGTCCTGATCCACCGACTCGTACCGCAGGCGTACGTTCCCTGATACTTCACCCTGGGACAGTGCGGCGTAGAGTGTTTGATCTTCTGCCAGGGCAGGTGTAGCAATAATCAGTGCGCCGAGCATACCGGCTGAGATCCATATCGATCGTTCTTTCATGGTTAACTCCATAGTTTTGATGAGGTTTTCTGGGCAGGGCTATCGATATGGTTCAGAGCAGTATGTGTGCCATCAGAAATTAATGGATATAAAACAATCAGCTGGGGGGTTGTGGCGAGGTTTGTGGCAGCATTCAGATGTGGTCAATGTCGTACAATGTCAGCTGTGAGTCTGCCATTAGCTAACTCAGACGAGGGTATGAGGTTGCGTGCGGGTGGAGTATCGGGTTTTGCGTGCTGGCTTTCGGGTATCAGGAAAGCCAATCAAGACCCAATACAAGGCGGGGGTGGGCACCCGGTTCCGGGGAGCGATGGACAAGGCCCTGGCCTTCATTGCCTATCCAGGACTCCCCCTTGAGAAGGGATACTGCACCGGTTGGCATAACCTGGATATCCTCAGCGCTGACTGCCTGATCGGGGAGGGGGCCAGACGGATTTCCCCGTTTTACCTGATTCTCGGGCAACCACTCAGTCCCCCTGCCGGCATAGGTCACCAATAAACGTACCGGCACCTTGTCGGTGTGGAAACGGGGGCACATGGTATCCGGGAGCACGTGCAACCGGACGCCAATAGCGGCAGGCTCGAACAGGCAGCCGAACATCTCCACCATCTCATTTACATCTGCCAACCAGGCTTTGGCGCCCGCCAATTCCTGGGCCCAGGCAGGCAGGATCTGCTCCAGGTGGTCGCCTGCGTTAATACCGACAAAACGCTCGAAAGTGCCGGCTTCTCTTGAAAAGTGATGAGCAAAGCTGATGCTTTCACCGGAGAGCGGGCGCTCCCAAACAGCGAGATTAACCTCGTCTCTGAATATTTCAGTCAGGCACTCGGGCTTACCGCCGTGTACCGCTATCGGTAGGGAAAGGCCCTTGTTTTCTCCAGACATCGTTGAGTGCTCCTGAGGCTCACGTCTCGCAAAATGCGTATCACTTTTCACCAGCAAATGTTATGTTATAACATATCTACTGTAAAGCAATGTGCAGACACCGAACCTAACTACCAGGGAGATTGTGCATGGATCATCTGGATACCCGCCTTCCCGTGACCGTACTGTCCGGATTTTTAGGCGCGGGCAAAACTACGGTGCTGAACCATATCCTTAATAATCGGGAGGGAACGCGGGTTGCTGTGATCGTCAACGACATGAGCGAAGTCAATATTGATGCCGCTCAGGTTCAACAGGAAGTCACCTTGAACCGGTCAGAAGAAAAACTCGTTGAGATGAGTAATGGCTGTATCTGCTGCACCCTGAGAGAAGACTTGTTGATCGAAGTGCGCAAACTCGCTGCAGAGGGTCGTTTCGACTGCCTGGTCATCGAATCTACCGGCATCTCGGAACCTTTACCGGTAGCAGAAACCTTTACTTTCGCTGATGAAGACGGCGTGAGCCTGTCTGATATTGCCAGGCTCGACACCATGGTTACCGTGGTGGACGCCGTTAATTTCCTGAAGGATTTTGACGAAGCACAATCTTTACAGGAAACCGGAGAAAGCCTGGGCGAAGAAGATGAGCGCAGCGTGGCGGACCTGCTTGTTGATCAGATTGAATTCAGCGATATTCTTCTGGTCAGCAAAACAGACCTGGTTTCTCCAGGCGACCTCGATCGGCTCAAGGGCGTGCTCCGCAGCCTCAATTCAGAAGCAGAAATACTTCCCATAGAAAAAGGCGCCGTACCACTTGATAAGGTGCTGAATACCAATAGATTCAGTTTTGAACGCGCTCAGCAGGCGCCAGGCTGGCTGAAAGAAATGCGCGGCGAACACATTCCGGAAACCGAGGAGTACGGCATTTCCAGCTTTGTGTACCGCGCCCGCCGCCCATTCCATCCTGCAAAGTTCTATGAGTTCCTGCATCAGCCGGTTTCCGGTGGCAAGCTCATTCGTTCCAAAGGCTATTTCTGGCTTGCCACGCGTCCGGAGTTTGCGGGCCATTGGAGCCAGGCCGGTGGCATTGCCCGGCACGGGTTCGCCGGGATGTTCTGGAAAGCCGTGCCAGAGAAGTCCTGGCCCGAGGATCCAGAGTATCGCGAGTCAATCATGGAAACCTGGGTAGAGCCGTTCGGCGATATGCGTCAGGAGTTAGTCTTCATTGGCCAGAATCTGGATCAGGCCACGATCACCGGTCAGTTGGATGACTGCCTTCTGAATGAAGAGCAGCTTTTGGCCGGCAAATCATTTTGGCAAACACTGAATGATCCTTTCCCGGCCTGGGAACAGCCAGTATGACATGCAGCAGAGAGCTGATAACCCCTGCCGCACATAGCCGGATTGAGAGATAACTCGTGCCTTATTGCCCTCGGATCTTCTGAGCTTCATGATGAGCCGCCAGTTCGGCGGCTTCCGTTTCCCCAAGCAGGTATAGATCCTTGCTCACGCTGGTGTAGGTTGACACCAGATAGGGCACGCAATAGGTCAGCAATACTTTTAACCAATCCATGGGCGCTGGACCTGTGACCGCTCCCCATTGATTGATCAGCACCAGAAGCGTACCCACCACGGCTGCCAACTTTGCAGCGCGCCAGGGCGTGCCGTGGCTCATTGCCAGCTCGCAGGCTTTCCGGTAACGGCGAGTAAAAATGACTTCCGTGGACACTGCACACTCCTGTCGTGGCGATCTGAATAAGTTATTGCCTCAAAACACCTGCATCACTCCGTTTGTTACAGCGCTCTGTAGTGTTCATTCCGGAACTATTATGAAGACTTTGTGTCATTTGAGCGATCGTTCAAAAACCAAAGAAGGAAAAACGAATGCCCAAACAGTTACCCCTTGCTCTACTGTTGCTAAGACTCGGTATATTTACCGTGTTCCTGTTCTGGACTCTAGAAAAACTCATTCATCCTGAAAATGCTGCCAAGGTCTTTGGGGCGTTCTATGGTCTCGAAGGCCTTGGTGAGATTGTCTTTTACATTATCGGAGTGGCTCAGCTCATACTGATCCTTGCGTTTTTGGCGGGCCTACTGAAAACCTGGACTTATGGCATTATTCTGGCCTTCCATTCGGTCTCCACTTTGTCAGCCTTCGGTAAGTACCTCCAGCCGTTTGATAACCTTCTGTTCTTTGCGGCCTGGCCGATGCTGGCGGCCTGCATCGCCCTGTTTCTGCTGCGGGATTACGATACGCTGACGCTCTCCAGATCCGCGCGTTGATCGATATTGAGATTTGTTGATAAAAGCCTCCTGCAACGCCCAATAAAGCAGGAGGCTTTTTCGCATCAGCTTCCGCAATATCCTTTTTCTCAAACATGAAATGCGGCCAGAACCTGTGCCCAAGGCCCAGGTTGGAGAATGCAGTTGACGTGTGTCTCTGGTTTACAATTACAATGTTATAACATAACATTTATTGAAATTAGCCGGGCCTTGACCTCTGGATTCTATTTTTCAGGGCTTTAAATGAAATGTTATAACATCAACTGGAGAGCCTCATAGTGCACGTTAAAAAACTTGCCCCTTTCTCAATAACGCCGCTTAAAACGTCGGTTTTGTTAGCCTCAGCCATGTTTTTGTCGGCCTGCGGAGGCAGCAGTAGCAGCTCGGATGACGCACACACCGATACGGATATCGATACCGCTGGCCGGTTGGCGCTGTTCGACACGGGCGAGCCGTCGGCACTGAAGATATTGGACCTTGATAGCGGCGACGTGTTGTCGTCCTTTGAGATGACCGGTGAGGTTCCTGCGTTGTACGCCTCTCCCGGAAATCGCTACGTGGTGGCGACCCAGAGAGGCGATGACCTGGTGTCCTTCGTTGACAGTGGGCTTTATACCGAAGATCACGGCGATCACATGCACGACTATGCAGAGACCCCGAGCCTGTTGTCGCTAACGCTGAATGATCACAAACCCACGCACTATACGGTTGGTGATTCTTACGGTGTTGTTTTCTTCGACGGCGGTGAAGCCTCCAGCTCCAAAGTGACGGTTTTTTCTGACGAAACTCTGGGAAGCAACAGTACCCTCACCAGCCTGGACCTGGAAACCAACATGCACGGCGTTGCCATGATGGCCGACGGCCATTTGTTTGTGACCTACCGGGACAGTTCTATTACGGGCACCACGCTGCCGACCATGGTTGAACGCTATCACCTGGATGGCGGCAGCTTCGAGTTCGAAGAGCGTTACAGCGAGACTTGCCCCGCTCTCCATGGCGCTGCAGTAGGCGCACACAGCCTCGGGTTTGGGTGCAGTGATGGTGTGCTGGTAATCGACCTGCATGAGGCGGGCTACCCGACCACCAAACTGGCGAACCCTGCAAGCCTTGTTGAGGGTGAGCGTATCGGAACCCTGCTGGGCAACCATGATGTTGAAGAACTGGTTGGCCTTGCCGGTGATCAGATGTTCGTGATCGACCCGGAATCGGAATCACAGGTGTACCTGGAGCTGGAACTTGGTGACGGAGTTGGGCCGCTGGTTCAAGGCTTCACTACCCATGGGGAAGTGTTCTACGTGCTGGGTGATGACGGTGGCTTGCAATTGTTTGCTCCATCCAATGATTGGGCGTTGATCGGCAGGGTTCAGGTGATGGATGCTCCGGGAGAAGATGAGGGTTCACCCTCTATCGCACTCTCATCCGCTCAGGATCGCATGTTTGTACTAACGCCTGATGGTCAGTCCGTTATTGAGATTGATACTGATCACGGCGAAACCGTCCGGACTATCGATCTTGGTTTCAACGCTTCGGGTATCGCCTGGGTGGGTCTGGCAGAAGCCGGCCACGACCACGACGACGAAGAACACTCTCACTAATCCTTTCTTTCCGGCAGTACCGGCCAGTGTTTGCTGGCCTGTACTGCTGTTTTAATGCTGGAGTTCCCATGTTTAACCGTGTTGTACCTTTTGCTGCGATTCCTTTGATTGTGCTGGCTAGCGGCGCCGCTGCAAATGAATTAAACCCCGATGTGAGCGTGACCCTGGACGGGTATTACAAACAGAACGATACGGCGCTCTCGCACCGCGAGAAAGGCTTTGGCCTGGGCCATACGGAACTTTCCCTGTCTGCGCCGATTGACGACATGTTCTCTGGCCGATTAACGACCGTCTTTGAAGAGCACGATGGCGAAGGTGAAATACTGATAGAGGAAGCGTATCTGCAGACCAACGGCCTGCCTGCCGGGCTGGGTGTCCGTGGTGGTCGCTTCCTGTCCCAGGTGGGGTATCTGAACAGTCGGCACATGCATGAAGATGACTTTGTAGAGCGCCCCGCTGTTTACCGGGCTCTTCTGGGAAGCCATTATTACGACACAGGTTTGCGCGTGAACGCCCTTTTGCCAACGCCTTTCTTCTGGCAGGTGGGTGCGGAGGCTTTCGAAGGCGATCAACTGTCAGAAGGTGACGAAAGCATCGGCGTTTATACGCTGAATACGCGTGTTGGCGGAGACCTGTCGGTGTCTCAGAGTTGGCAGATGGGGTTGTCTTATCTGAACAACCGCAATATTGGAGCCGGTGAAACTGAAGAAGAGCACGAGCACGGCGAAGAAGACGATCATGACCATAGCCATGGTGCGTCATACACTGGAGAGAACCTATACATCGCCGATGCGGTCTGGAAATGGTCGCCGAATGGCAACGCCAGGGAACAGCAGATCACCCTTAGCGGCGAATACCTCTACGCCGATGATTTGAACGAATACGCCACCTCAGACGACTACCACGAAGGCTGGTATGTTTCAGGTGTTTACCAGTTTGCACCGCAGTGGTCAGCCGGTGTTCGCTACGGTGAAGTGGATCTCCGTGCCCCCCACGGCGATCATTTCCACAGCCAGAGCCTGCAGGAAACCGATGTGATGCTGGCCTGGTCACGGTCGCATTTTTCTACACTCCGGCTGCAATACACCCATCAGTCTGAAACCGGCTTCAGCGAAGCGGATAACACCATTGTGGTGCAGTACGTGATGTCGCTGGGTGCTCACGGCGCACATGGGTTCTGATATGAGTTATACCCGATGGTTCGTTATTACCCTCCTGCTTGGCCTGGTGTCTTTGCCAGCCCGGGCAGACTTTCAGGTGTTTGCGTGTGAGCCCGAATGGGCATCTCTGGTAAGGGAATTCTTGCCGGATGCAAGGATAACAACGGCCACCAGCTATTTGCAGGATCCTCACTACATTGAGGCCAGGCCCAGCCTGATCGCCGCCATGCGACGTGCCGATATTGCGGTTTGTACCGGCGCTTCGCTTGAGGCAGGGTGGCTGCCCACGCTTCTGCAGCGGGCATCAAATTCCGCAGTTCAGCCAGGGCGCCCGGGTTTGTTCTATGCGGCGGAGCATGCACAACTGCACGCGCCCCACGACCATGTGGATCGCAGCATGGGTGATGTGCATCCGGAGGGTAACCCTCATGTGCATCTGTCGCCGGATCAGCTTCCGGCTATTGCAGATGCGCTCGCGCACCGCCTTGGGCAGCTAAGGCCGGAAGCCTCAGGAGATATTCTCGCACGGTACATACGATGGCGCGGGCGCTGGAGCCAGCATCGTGCCGAGTGGCGGCAGAAAGCGGAGGCGTTGCAGGGGCATTCTATTGTTATTCAGCACACCAGCTTTACTTACCTCCTGAATTGGCTGGGTATGGATTCAAGGTTTGAGCTGGAGCCCAAACCCGGGTTGCCGCCCAGTGCGAGCCACCTGAGCCAGCTGCTGGCGGAGCCGGGGCTGAAAGATGTGGATGGGATCCTGATCGCCAGTCATCAAGACCCTCAGCCCGCTAACTGGTTGGCAAGCCAGATTCAAAAGCCGGTTCTTGTGGTGCCGGGGACCGTGACCGACTCTGGCGAAACGCAGACTCTGGCCGAGCTGATTTCAATGATCGTGGATACACTCGAGGAGACAGTGCAGGAGGCTTCTGGTGGCCGCCTATGAGTGGATGCTATTGCCCACCTTAGGCAGCGTACTGCTATGCTTTTTGTTAGTGCCATTAGGGTATCAGGTGATTGCGCGGGGTGTGATCTTTGCAGATCTTGCTATCGCGCAATGGGCATCGCTGGGAACTCTTGCAGGAGCGACAGGGACTTATTTCGTGCTGAGCCAAGATCTGGCGGGCGCGTCTGTCACAAGCCTGGCGTTTGCGTTGCTGGCGGCCCTTACAGTACAGCTTATTCTCCGCCATCTTGGTGAAGCAAAAGAGGCAGGGATAGGCATCCTCTATGTCTTGGGCGCCAGCCTGGCGGTATTACTGGTCAGCAACGATCCCCATGGGGCCCAGGTTTTGCAGCGTGCGGCTTCCGGGGATTTGTTGTGGGCGAACCAGGAGCTGGTGATCGCGACAGCGGTTATGGCGTTGCTGGTCTGGGCTCTTGGATACTGGGCCCCCGGCTGGCTTACTGGCGCAGCGTTCATACCCGTTTTCGCCATTGCTGTAACCTACGCGGTGGCTTTGGCGGGCATTTACGTGGTGTTTGCGACTCTCATTATCACCCCGCTTATCGTAGGAACTCTCCACAAAAAGACGCCGGTTGTGGCTTCTTTGTGTGCGATCGTCGGCCATCTACTGGCAATTGCCTGTTCGGTGATCTGGGATGTGCCGGTAGGGCCGGCTATCGTTGTAGCAACGCTTTTGGTAGCGTGCCTATGGCCTGTTGTTTCAGGTAAGAGGCGCTATACTCAATAACCCGGCTATATCCAGTCGGGTTATTGTTTAATAAGCTGAAAAACCAAGAGTTTTGTCCTACTACGACGTTATCGGTGGCGAAATGAGTCAGACGCTTGGCTTGGATACGGTGGATCTGTCAAAGGCGACATTATCGTCGTTGCTTGATGGTATGCATCAGAACAAGTGGTCTTCAGGGCAGTTGCTTGAGCTGTGTCTGAATAACATTCGCCAGCGTGATGACCCTGCCAATCAGGTCTATACGGCCCGCTTTGACCGCACAGCAAAAGCCGAAGCCGCCGCCATTGATGCCCTGCAGCAAGGCGGGGTTCCTATTGGTGATCTTGCCGGGCTGCCCATAGCACTCAAAGTGCTGCTCGATGTTGCTGGAGAGGTAACGCACTCGGGGTCAAAATGGTGGGTTCAGCGGGCGCAGAGTGATGCCCTGGTTGTTTCCCGTCTGCGGCGCGCCGGGGCAGTTATTACCGGCCATACCAACATGACCGAGTTTGCTTACTCCGGGCTTGGGCTAAACCCTCACTATGGCACCCCCGACAACCCGCTGGCGCCGGGCCGGATCTGCGGCGGTTCTTCATCCGGGGCTGCTGCTGCAGTGGCCCAGGGCATGGCCGTTGCGGCGATTGGTAGTGATACCGGAGGGTCCGTTCGCATACCGGCCGCGTTCTGCGGCCTTGTCGGCTTCAAGCCCTCCCAGCAGCGCATACCCCGAGAGGGTGTTTTCCGTTTGTCCCAGAGTCTCGATTCGATTGGCCCCATTGCTCGCAGCGTTGACTGTTGTGATCGCCTGGATGCGGTTATGGCCGGTGAGCGTTGGCAAAAGCGGGTGCCGGTAGATTTGCGCGGTCGCAGCTTTGTGGTTCCGGCCAATTACATGCTGGACGAACTGTCTCCGGGGGTTGCCGAAGCGTTTGCCCGAAGCCTCGGCAAGTTGCGTGAGTGCGGTGCCAGGATTGTGGAAGCGCCAGTGCCGGTGCTGGATACCTTGCCTGAGCTTTTGCAGGGTGGAGGGCTTACAGCGGTTGAAAGCTATCACGTTCACCGACACTGGCTGCAGCAACACGGAGAGGATTACGACCCCCAGATACGCCGGCGAATGGAGCGGGGCGCCGGCTTCAGCGCGGCTGATTATCTGGACTTACAACAGGTGCGGGCTGAGCGAAAAGCGCAAGCAGAAGAGTGGCTTGGCGCCTACGACGGGCTACTTGCGCCGACCGTAGCCATTGAGCCACCGTTGTTGGCGGAGCTGGAAGACGACGCGGACTATGCGCGGCTGAACCTGCTTGTTCTGCGCAACACCACCGTGGCGAACCTGCTCGATTTGTGCGCGATTACCCTCCCGAATTATCAGCACGGTGACCTACCCACTGGCCTCATGCTGGTCGGTCGAAATGGTTCAGACAGAAGTGTGCTGGGTATCGCCCAGGCAATGGAGAAGGCGCTTACACCATGAATCAGAAGCCGGTGCTCGAATCTGCCGGCCTCGATGGCTGGATCATAAGACTCTTCGACACGATCGACGAGCACAACCTGTCCTGGTTGTCTGCGCTGTCGCGCCGGTGTGAGCAGGCGTTCGGTGATGCGCTGATTGATCTGGTGCCGTCCTACACCACCCTTCTGGTTGTGTTTGACCCCTTGATGGTATCGCCCTGTGAGGCCCGGGCAACGATTTACCGGATACTCGCGGATCTGGAACCTGAGGACAGCCGCCATGCCGGGGAGATACACGAACTTCCGACCTGGTACGACACGAGTGTAGGCCCTGAATTAACGAGGGTAGCGGAGCAGGCGGGTATAGCGGTCAACGATGTAATCGATGCCCACAGCCAGCAGGTATATCGGGTTTTTGCCCTGGGATTTGCCCCAGGATTTGCTTTTATGGGGTTAACCGATCCGCGACTTGAATGCGCCAGGCTTGGTACACCTCGCAAGAAGGTGCCGCCAGGCAGTGTCGCTATGGCTGGTCGCCAGACCGCTGCGTACCCCACGGCAACACCGGGGGGCTGGAATTTGCTGGGGCGTACCAGTGCCAGTTTATTTGACCGTAACCGCGAGGGCTTTAGCCTTTTGCGTGTGGGCGATCAGGTACGGTTTGTGCCGGTAAGTCGTGAAGCATTCGAGCGTGAGGGTGGGGATACCACGCCCATGGAGCCGCTGGCATGAGCACTCCAGGCAACTCTGAACCCTGCATTAAAGTATTGCGTGCCGGGCCCCTTGCTTTGCTACAGGACAGCGGGAGGTTTGGTGTCCGGCATCTTGGCGTCACACAGGGTGGCCCGGCGGACCTTTATTCCTGGGCCTGGGCCAACCACCTTACCGGCAACACCTGGGGTACGGCCAACCTGGAGATTACCTTCGGGGGCCTGCAACTGGTGGCCGGGCGAGATCTGGAAATTGCTATTACAGGCGCCGATCTGGGCGCAACTCTGGATCAGAAACCTGTCCCGCTCTGGCAACGGATAAGCTGGAAAGAAGGCGAGACCCTGGCCTTTGCAGCCCCGATAAGCGGGCTTCGGGCGTACCTTGCAGTATGTGGGGGCTTTGTAGCAGAACCGGTATTGGGGAGTGTGGCTTCGGTAACCCGGGAAGAACTTGGTGGCTTCTGCGGCAAGGGCACCAAACTTGCGGCGGGCGATCAGTTGTCCGTATACAGCCGGGGCTTGCAGGCTGGCGAAGGCCCGGTGCAGGTTCCTTGCGACGCCATACCGGATTTCAGCCAGCCAGCGGTACTGGATCTCTTGCCGGGCGCGCAGATTGCGCACTTCACCGGCCGCAGTCTGTTCGACGCATTCAACACCTGGTGGCAGGTTGATGACCGCGCCGACCGCATGGGTGTGCGCCTTACAGGTCCCAGGTTGAATTGCAAAATCAGTACCCTGGTTTCCGAAGGCATTAATCTCGGTGGTGTGCAGGTGCCGCCTGATGGCCAGCCGATTGTGCTGCTCAATGATCGCCAGACCATCGGTGGTTACCCCCGGCTTGGTTCACTTTCACCGCTTTCTGCAGCGCGACTGGCTCAGTGTTTACCGAGAGAGCGCGTAAGGCTGGTAGCTAAAGGGAGTGGGGCTGCGCTTGAACAATATCGGTCGTTCAGAGCCCTTTTTAACACGGCCCCCCGTTGATAAGTGGTGTTAACCCCCTTCTTTCTGACAGTACTAAAGAACCGGTCTATCCTGTATCTTTGTCGGATTAACTGACACAGAAATATCAAGGAAGATACTGCTGTGTTATCACATACTGTTTTCGCTCGCTAACCCAGAAGAAACCCGCAATGCCAACGACACTGTTTTCTGCCTTTACCAGCAACTTTCTTGGCAAGGCTCCCGTCTGGTACAAGCAGATTATTGTGCTTTTCCTGATCGCCAATCCCATCGTGATGTATGTGTTGGGGCCGGTTACCGCAGGCTGGCTTCTGATAGCCGAGTTCATTTTTACTCTAGCGATGGCTTTGAAGTGTTACCCGCTTCTGCCCGGCGGTTTGCTGGCCATTGAGGCGTTGCTTATTGGGCTGACGACGCCGGATGCTGTGTATCTGGAAGTGCTGACCAATTTCCCGGTTATCCTGTTGCTGATGTTCATGGTGGCGGGTATCTATTTCATGCAGGATTTGCTGCTGCTTGCCTTCACCCAGATTCTTGTGGGCGTGCGCTCGAAATCCGCTCTGTCGCTCTTGTTCTGCAGTGCCGCTGCGGTGCTTTCAGCGTTTCTTGATGCGCTTACGGTAACCGCCGTTATCATCAGCGTTGCTGTTGGTTTTTTCTCCGTTTACCACAAGGTTGCTTCGGGCAAGGGTTATCAGAGCAGCGATCATAATGCAGACAGTGACGACGACGTTGTTGAACTGCACCGGGAGGATCTGGAAAACTTCCGCGCGTTTCTGCGCAGCCTGCTGATGCATGGCGCCATAGGTACCGCTCTTGGTGGTGTTGCGACCATGGTCGGCGAACCTCAGAACCTGCTTATAGCGAAGGTGGTTGGCTGGGACTTTGTCGGCTTTTTCCTGCATATGGCGCCCGTGAGCCTGCCGGTGCTAGCCGCCGGGTTGGTAACCTGTTGGGTGCTCGAAAAAATGCGCTGGTTTGGTTATGGCGGCAGGCTGCCCAGGCCGGTCCGGCGAGTACTTGAGGAATTTGCCAACAATGAGCGCGCCAAGCGCACCAAGGCAGACGAGGCTGCGCTTTGGGTGCAAGCGTTTGCGGCGATGATATTAGTGGTGGGTCTGGCCCTGCATCTTGCCGAAGTAGGCCTCATTGGCCTGCTGGTCATCATTCTGATCACATCGTTTACCGGCGTTACCGGCGAACACCAGATAGGTAAAGCCTTTCAGGAGTCGCTGCCTTTTACTTCCCTGTTGGTGGTGTTTTTTGCTGTGGTGGCGGTGATTCACGAACAGCACCTGTTCAAGCCTGTTATCGACTATGTGTTATCACTTCCGGAAAGCCAGCAACCGGGCATGTTTTTTATTGCCAATGGCCTCTTATCAATGATCAGCGACAACGTATTTGTAGCCACGGTGTATATCAGCGAGGTTAAACAGGCACTGGACGCTGGCAGTATCAGCTTTGAGCATTTCCAGTCTCTGGCCGTTGCCATAAACACCGGAACCAACCTGCCCAGCGTAGCAACGCCTAATGGGCAAGCGGCCTTCCTGTTTCTGCTGACCTCTGCCATCGCACCGCTGGTGCGGCTGTCCTATGGCAGGATGGTAGTCATGGCCTTCCCGTATACTCTGGTAATGGGCGGCGTGGGTTTGTATATGGTCAGCTTTCACATTTGATCGCATTCGTTGTTTTGATGAGTGCGCCGTAGCCTTTCCGGTCGAGTCTGCTACGCTCTGCGTAAGCATTACAATAAATCGTATCTTAAGCATGCCGGTGTTATGAGCAGATTCTGGAACCTGATTTTCCCTCCTGCCTCGGTAGCGGTCGCGCCAGCCAGGTTGGCCATTATGTTTATATGCCTGGCCATTGCTGTTACGGCAAGCCCTGTGTGGGCCGATACGGCCTCAAACAGGCTCCGTATTGCCTACACAGAATTTCCTCCCATTGAATACCAGAATGATCAGGGTGAGCCGGCAGGTTATTTTATCGAGCTCACCCGGAAAGTTGTTGAGGAAGCCGGTTACGAGGCCGATTTTATCTATCTCCCGGTCAGCCGGATCTACCTGTATCTGAAAAGGGGGCTGGTGGATCTCTGGCCTGGTCTCTCCAATATCCCGGGCGTTCAGGGAGAAGTTCTTGAAAGCTGGGTCAATGTCTATCCGGTGCAACTGAACGCCTGGTACCTTGAGGGTTCAGAGCCGTTAACGCATTTTGACCAGCTTGAAGGAAAGACCCTTATCGTGATCGGTGGCTACACCTATGGCGGTCTGATTTCATGGCTCGAAAGGTCTGAGCGAATACAGCTTTCCGAAGCTCCGAACAATCGCGCCGCCCTCGAAATGCTCAAGCTCAAACGCGGCGATTACGTGTTGGATTACCGTGAGCCGGTGCAGGAAATTCTTACCCACCCTGAAGACAGCATGATCCGGGGGGTGGAACTTCGATCACGCTATGCGGCCTGGCTCTATTCTCTGGTAAGTCCCAGAGCAGCAGTCCTCCGGGATGAGCTCGATGATGCCTATTTGCGGCTCGTCAGCCGTGGTGAGGCGCCGTCCTATCAGGATTTCTACTCCGATTATGTTATTCCCGGTTTTCCGGAGTTATAACGCCATAAAAACGCGTCAGTTCCCGTTGGCCGGGGCGAGCACGATATCGCCGTACCATGCTGTGGCCAGCTCACCCGTATTGTCGGAATCCGACATAATAGCGATGCCCCGAATTGGCGGCGGGTTCTCCCCGAAGGCCTCGCGGTAGTCCGCAACAATATCCCGCTCGATGCTTACCCACTCTCCCGCCTGCTCGCTGCCGGAACTGACAGCCACCATCACGGTTTTGTCGGTATAGGAGTTGGGAATAAATTCGCCCTCAGGCAGCGTGTTTGCCCAAATATAATTCAGGGCATTGCCGGGTAGTTCCTCGCCAAACAGCACCTCGACGGTCTTCCGTTTTGCCCGTTCGAAAAAGCCCGCTTTGCCAGGCTGGAATTCGAAGGCGACGTAAATACGGGCAGGGTAGTCGTCGCCGGACTTCTCCCGGGCATCGCCTTTATCAAACACATTGGACACTTTCCAGCGCCAGCGTAGTTTTAGGGGGCCCTCGGCGTTTAAATTGAGCCGCGTGATCAGCCCGGACGCACCGCCTGAGGTTTGCGCTTTAACCACTCGGGTGTCGCCATCACTGACCAGTTCATAGGTGGAGTGTTGCTCTATGTTGGGAAATTCCAGCGGTTCCCAGCCATCAGCCAGTGATGTCATTTTCGAGAATGCCGGTAGCAACGGTTCCTGTGCCAGCAGGTGCGAAGAAAACAGGCCGGCCACCGCCAGGAGGAGCCAGAGTGCAGAGCGGGGAGTGTTGCCCATGGGGATGTCTCGGGTTGCAATGTGTTGGTGAGAGACCGGCGAATTGAAAAAAAGTGCCTTGTAGCCGGTGCTTATACTGTATATAGTGCCCAAATCCTTGGCTTGATACCAGATATGGTATCGGGAATCCGGTGAGAATCCGGAACTGACGCGCAGCGGTATTGGGGAACGAGCGTGGCATAAAGACACTGGCGAAAGCCGGGAAGTCGTCACGCAAGGCAGAACCAGCAGGTTCATGCCCCTGAGTCCGAAGACCTGCCAGGGAAGACTGTACCTTCGCGACTCAGGCGCCTGCATCTGGCCCTATAAGGTGAGCAGCAACGAACACGGCACTCTTGCAGCCATTCCTGGCTGGTGCTGGTTTGTCCTGCGTACGCGAAGGTTTCGGAACTTACGCGTATTCAGGAGAAAATCGCATGTCTGCGACAGCTTTCGCCGAAGCCCGGCCCGCATCCTCATCTGACACAGAAACCCTGCAGGTTATCAAACGCAACGGCAACCTGGTCAGCTTTACCCCCTCCAAAATCAGTGTAGCCGTTACTAAGGCCTTTCTTGCTGTTGAAGGCGACCAGGCAGCGGGCTCAGCCCGGATTAACGATGCTGTTCACCGGGTAACCGAGCAGGTTGTGCAGGCCATTAGCCGTCGCCTGAAAGCCGGTGGCAGAGTGCACATTGAAGACATACAGGACCAGGTAGAGTTGGCCCTGATGCGCGCTGAAGAACAAAAAGTCGCCCGTGCCTACGTTCTGTACCGGGAAGAACACGCCCGCGAACGCGCCCTGCATGAGCCGGTAGAAGCTCACCCTACGCTCACCGTAAAACAGGCGGATGGCGGCACTGTAGCGCTGGATATGGGCCTGATGAAACAGCAGGTAGAGAACGCCGCGTTCGGGCTTGACGGCATTGATGGCGAATCCCTGGTGGAAGATGCCATTCGTAACCTTTACAACGGCATTGACGAGGCTGAAGTCCTGACCGCACTGGTGATGACTGCCCGTGGCCGCATTGAACGAGAGCCGGACTACAGCGCCGTTACCGCACGCCTGCTGCTGGAACAGCTTCGCCTTGAAAGCGTCACCGCGCTGAAGCTCGACACCAGCCTCACCCTGGCAGAAGTGTATCCACAGGCGCTAAGCACCTTCATCAGTGCCGGTATTCGCTATGAACTGCTTGATGAGGCTATGGCCGCTTACGACATGGAACGTCTGGGCGCTGCTCTGAAGCCTGAGCGTGATCAGCAGTTTGGCTTCCTCGGCCTGCAAACCCTCTATGACCGTTACTTCCTGCACTGGAAAAAAGATCGCCTGGAATTGCCGCAGGTATTTTTCATGCGGGTCGCCATGGGCCTGGCGCTGCGCGAAGATGACCCCAATAGTCGCGCCATTGAATTCTATAACCTGTTGTCGTCCTTCGATTACATGGCCTCTACGCCTACGCTGTTCAACAGCGGTACCCGCCATTCCCAGCTGTCGTCCTGCTACCTGACGACCGTGGGTGACGATCTGGAAGGCATCTATGGCTCCATACGTGATAACGCTTTGCTGTCCAAATGGGCTGGCGGATTGGGCAACGACTGGACGCCCGTGCGTGCACTGGGCTCCCGCATCAAAGGTACCAACGGCCAGAGCCAGGGCGTCGTACCATTCCTGAAAGTGGTAAATGATACCGCCGTTGCCGTAAACCAGGGCGGCAAGCGCAAAGGCGCGGTGTGTGCCTATCTGGAAAGCTGGCACCTGGACATCGAAGAATTCCTGGAACTGCGCAAAAACACCGGTGACGAACGCCGCCGTACCCACGATATGAACACCGCCAACTGGGTACCGGACTTGCTGGTTGAACGCATGCGCCAGGATCGGGAGTGGACCCTGTTCAGCCCCAGCGACGTGCCGGATCTGCATGATCTCTACGGCAACGCATTCCGCGAGCGCTACGAACACTACGAAGCGCTGGCTGCTGAAGGCAAGATCGAGTTGTTCAAAACCATTCCGGCCAAACAGCTGTGGCGCAAAATGCTGACCGTTCTGTTTGAAACCGGCCACCCCTGGATCACCTTCAAAGACCCCTGCAACCTGCGCTCGCCGCAGCAGCACAAAGGCGTGGTACACAGCTCTAACCTGTGTACCGAGATCACCCTGAACACCAGCGCAGAAGAAATTGCCGTGTGCAATCTGGGTTCTGTAAACCTGGCGGCTCACATCACCAACGGTGAACTGGATGTGCAGCGCCTGGAGCGCACCGTAAACACCGCCGTGCGCATGCTCGATAACGTTATCGACATTAACTTCTACGCCGTACCCCAGGCGCGCAACTCCAACCTCAAACACCGCCCGGTTGGCCTGGGCCTGATGGGCTTCCAGGATGCGCTTTACGAGCTGCGCTTGCCGTACACCAGCCCGCAGGCCGTGGAGTTTGCAGACGTGGCCATGGAACAGCTGAGCTACTTC
Source organism: Marinobacter sp. 1_MG-2023 (assembly GCF_030549045.1). Lineage (NCBI taxonomy): Bacteria > Pseudomonadati > Pseudomonadota > Gammaproteobacteria > Pseudomonadales > Marinobacteraceae > Marinobacter > Marinobacter sp. 1_MG-2023. The sequence goes on from NZ_JAUOST010000005.1 coordinate 298,613, forward strand.
GCGATCCGTGCCTCCGCCCAACTGGCGGCCGAACGCGGCGCTTACGAAAGTTATGAAGGTTCGTTGTGGAGCCAGGGCGTACTGCCCATCGATTCCATTGAACTGTTGAAAAATGCCCGCCGGGAAGGCGATATCAGCGTGAACACCGAAAGCCGCCTCGACTGGGCTCCGGTGCGGGATCTCATCGCCAAACACGGCATGCGCAACAGCAACGTGATGGCCATTGCGCCCACCGCCACCATTTCCAACATTGTGGGTGTGTCCCAATCCATTGAGCCGGCGTATCAGAATCTGTTCGTGAAATCGAACCTGTCTGGCGAGTTTACCGTGGTGAACCCTTCACTGGTGCGTGACCTCAAGGCCGAAGGCCTGTGGGACAACGTGATGGTGAACGACCTGAAATACTTCGACGGCAGCGTACAGCAAATCGAGCGCATACCCACCGAACTAAAAGCGCGATACGCCACGGCATTCGAAATTGACGCCCGCTGGCTGGTTGAAGCCGCCTCCCGCCGCCAGAAATGGCTGGATCAGGCCCAGAGTTTGAACCTCTACATGGCCGAGCCCAGTGGTAAAAAACTGGATGAGCTCTACCAGCTGGCGTGGGAGCGTGGCCTGAAAACCACCTACTACCTGCGTTCACTGGGTGCCACCGGAGTGAACGAACAGTCTGCCCCTGTTGCCGCCCCGCAACCCCAGGTATGCAGCATTGATGAACCCGACTGCGAAGCATGTCAGTAACCACTTACTCATCTTGGGAGGCACAATAATGCTGAATTGGGACGACGAAACCAAACCACAAAGCCGGCCCGCTGCGAACAGCAGCGTGGCGCCGGTAAACGTTGACGACAAACGCGTGATCAACGGCGAAACCGACGTAAACCAGCTGGCCCCCTTCAAGTACCCCTGGGCCTGGGAGTTCTTCATGAACGCCAACAAAAACCACTGGACCCCGCTGGACGTGAACATGGCGCAGGACGTTCACGACTACCACCACCGCCTGAGCCCCGCGGAAAAGCATGTATTCGAAAACGTGGTGGCCTACCTGACCACCTCCGACATACTGGCCATGCGCAACATCGGCCTGGCGGTAATGGAGAAAATGACGGCGCCAGAACTACAGATTTACCAGGCACGCCAGGTATACGAGGAAGCGCTGCATACCTGGACCTATCAGCACTGCATTGAAACCCTCAACCTGGACCAGAGCGAAATCTACAACCGCTACCGCGTCGTGCCGCAAATCAACGCAAAAATCCAGATGGCCAACCGCCGCCTGGACGCCGCCATGCGCTCCGACCTGAACCTGCGCAACAAGGACGACCTGCAGGAATTCATCATGTCTTACCTGTTTTTTGCAGCGGTGTTTGAAGGCTGCTGGTTCTACAACGGCTTCAGCCCCATCTTCGCTCTGCAACGCCGTGGCCTGATGCGCGGCACGGGTGAACAGTTTCAGTACATCCTCCGCGACGAAGCCATGCACTTCTCTTTCGGCCTGAAAGTAGTGAACCAGATACTGGAAGAGGAAAACATCAGCTTCGACCCCAAAGCCGTGCGCGAGATGTGGGATGAATCCGAAGCTGCTGAAAGCGACTACGCCAACTACATCCTGCGTGATCCCATTCTGGGTTACTCCGCGGAATACCACATAGAACAGTTCCGTTTCGTGGCTAACCGAAGAGCCCGTACCGTAGGCCTGGAAGAGCCCTTCCCGGGTGCGCAAAACGTCTCACCCTGGCTGGACGAACAAGCCACCATGCGGAAGGAAAAGAACTTCTTTGAAACCCGGGTGATTGAGTACCAGACCGGGGCGCAGTTGGAGTGGTGAGACTGCGCCGCCGGCCGGTTTACCCGTCGGGATAATCCAGTTAGTCAGGGACATCTGCCGGGGAAGGAACCACGGCAGATGGCAAGTCCGACAGTGCTGCCAGGGCGGCTTCCTGTACCTGTTCCGATGGCACGGTTTGACCGGAGGCTCTCGATGGCAAAGAGCGAGTGGCCGTGGCGGAGGCAACAACTGTCGGGTTGTAGCCTAGTGTGAAAGCACCACGCGCAGTGGAATTCACACACATGTGAGACATGAACCCGACCAGAATAAGGTTTTTGATACCGGCTAGCTTCAGCTGAGCATCCAGATCTGTCTGAGCAAAGGAATTGGGGTAGTTCTTGGTGATAACCGGCTCGCCTGCCTCCGGGGCCACCACATCGGCAATCTGGCCGACAGGGGCATTCAGATCATAGGGTGAGCCCGCGCCTGCATCATGTTGAATGTGAAAAACCGGACGCCCGGCGGCGCGAAAGCGCTCCAGCAACGCTTTGCATTCCTCCAGCGCAGGCTCCACGCCATCAAGCTTCATCAGGCCTTCACGATAGGTATTCTGGGCATCGATAATGACCAGAGCAGAATCACTGATCGGGCTGGCGGCATTGCCCAGGCCTACGATGTCCCGCAGAGTTGTCAGATCACTCATGATGTATCCTTCACAGTTGGCAACCAACCAAACCCTCAGGGTAATGGGGTTGCTATGAATAACGGACTCCAGGAGCCCAGCCAAAGAGGCCTGGATACATGTACGTTACCGGGCCTTTGGTGGCAAACGAATCGACATAACGGGTGAATTGCCTGCGACCCCGGTAGCAGTACCTAAGTTCTGGGCCCAGCGAAGTTGAAACCATTAACCCAGCGGGCTGCGCACCCCCGCAAAGCCCTGGCCCAGCACGTGGGTATAGATCTGAGTGGTGCGTAGATCTGCGTGGCCGAGCAGGTCCTGTACTGTGCGGATATCGTTGCCGCGTTTGAGTAGTTCGGTGGCGAATGTGTGGCGGAATGTGTGGCAACCTGCGGGTTTGCCGATGTTGGCTGCAGCAACAGCTACCTTCACTGCTTTCTGCACCGAACTGGTGTGGACGTGGTGGCGCACCACGTTGCCGAAGTCGTTTTTGCTCAGAGTGTTTGAGGTAAACAACCATTGCCAGTCCAGGGACATGTCCGCTTGGGGATACTTGCGGGTAAGCGCAAATGGCAGGCTGACCGGTGTTTGCAGGGAAAGATCTTTTTCTTTCCAGGCCTTTCGAATAGAAGCAATCTGCCTTTCCAATTCAGAAATAAGCGTGCCTGGCATGAGCGTTGTTCGATCTTTTGCGCCTTTGCCATCCCGAACAATGATGACCTGGTTACTGAAATCGACATCCTTCACTCTTAAACGGCAAGCTTCTGTTACCCGCAGGCCAGAACCATACATGAGCGAAGCTAAAAGGCGATAGGGTTCTTTGAGATGTTCGATAATTGCCATGGCTTCATCGTGGGTGAGCACCACGGGTAAACGCTTTGGTTTTTTAGAGCGGATAACGGAACCGATTTCCCCGAGGGGAATGTCGAGAACCTTGGAGTACAGAAACACTAGAGCGTTTAAAGCCTGGGCCTGAGTTGCGGCAGCAACGTTGCGGTTAACGGCTAGCCAAGTAAGGAACTCATTTACTTCCTTTGGTCCCATATCCTTGGGGTGCTTCATCTGATGAAAGCGGATATAAAAACGGATCCAGTACCAATAGGATTTTTCCGTACGAATGCTGTAGCGATTAACCCGAATGACTGCGCGAACCTGATCCCGAAGGCGCGGTTGAGGTTGTATGCCGTCCATATTGGCGAACCTTTGTTAGTGTTCTTAAATACTGTTTATTCGTACAGTATTATTGGTTTCACGAAAACGAGAAGTCAAGCGATTACGTGGTGGGGCAGCCGAAACTGGGCTAACCTGTTGTTAAAATTGAGACTAGATGCGTGGCGTGGATATGAAAAAGTGGCATTATCGAGAACGCACTTTTTTGCAATATCGCGGAATGCGGTCTAGTTGCTGTTATGCATAGGAACCCATGACCAAGTTTCTGCGAAGAGTATTTCAGGATTCGATACGATCAGGTGCAATCTGGAAAGCCACATTGTTGAAAAACCTGTTCACTGTCATGGCAATATCAGTCAGCGTGATTTGGTTGATCGTTTGGGGTATCGATCAATTCTTTGCCAATACCACCTGGCCATACGTCAAAATAGCGACGGTGGTAATTGGTTATGGGGTGCCGTTAACTAATATGTATTACGATCACCGCAGACTACAAAGGCGAGTTCGTTTTCACCGATTCCTTCGCGAATCGAGGCGACAAGTTCAAAATGCATAACAAGTGGCTGTTGCCGGACGCCCCTGCGCTGGCGCTTCGGTGCGCCGCAAAGCCATGGCGTTAGGCGGAAGAAATGGATCCGATAAATGAATAGTCACTCTAATAGAATAGAGCCGCATAAGGTAACCAAGCCGATTCAGTTGTTGGCGGCTTGGCTGGCCGGATTGATGGCTATTGATGCTGGTTTCCTCTTCGCTGCTGTGAAAATAGGAGCTGGTAGCTGGATGTCTGGCGCACTAGTAGTTGCGTCCATTATTAATGTTCCCTTGTTTTTGATGGCGATTTTTTTACTGCAAACAAAGTTTAGACCTGAGCTGCAAGAAGATAGCTACTATTCAAAGTACTTGGATAAAAAATCCAACAAGTATGTCGAGTCCTCTTTTACATCTGGTAAAGACTTAGAGCTGTTAAAACGTATCGAACAAATACAAAATAGCATATCCAGCATTCTTGACCGTCAGGCAGGAAGTGGGGTCTCAGTCCCTAGCAAATGGAGGGGATGGAAAGTATCTGTGAATGATTTCCATGAAAACCTAACTTCTATTAGGAGGGCTTTGAATGATGCTGGGATTCCTATTGAAGATTACTTTGGAAGCAGTAGTGTTGACCCTAAACCACCAAAAGAATATGTAATAGGGTTTAGGGATAGCATGGACCTGGGTTCTTGTATATATCTCCTTCGCCAAGTTGCAGAGCTTGGATTCTCAGGTTATTACTATTTCGATGAACCAAGAGAAATTGATCCCGAAGATGTTTATCTTGGCCCATATGGGAGTCATGATAAGTTGATACCGATTAATAGAGAATTGTTGGCGCTGCTGAAGAAAGAAACTTTGAATAGTTCTGAAATTAGAAAGTTTGAGTCCAAATATGCCTAACCAAACCATCAAGTTCGCGCACTTCGTGCGCCGGACCTCGTTTCACTCGGCCGCTTATGGCGGGCGTTAGCTGGTAGTGCCTTGGGTCTTTTGGTGTGGCTGGGTGCCATCTGGCCTTGGCGGAAATTTGGCAATAAAACCCGAATCAATGGTGTTCTGCCAAGGCCATCAAAGTTCGTTGTCTTGCTGGTAGCTCAGCGGATCATGGTGTTGGTATAAAGGTAGGTGTTTGCGTCGCGGGGCCGTCCGCCGAAAGCCGGTTCCTTGATTACCTGCTACTCTGAAGTTCAGGTTCATTCGCCGCGTCGGTGGCGGTGTTCTCAATCAAAGTGCATCGGCAAATGGCGGTGCCAAGGCAGCGGAGCATGCCGTCAAGTTGTTAGCCAGGGATTGGTCTTCATTGTTACCCCCAGCTAACCAGTGCATCAAATTCGTTCCGGCCCGATGGGCCTCCACCGGACGCCCTTGTCAGGGCGCTGATCTTGCACCGCTTTAGTGGACGGTCATTTACCGGACACTAAAGGGGGCCTGTCATGGGGCACACCCACA
>NZ_JAUOST010000006.1:0-250807 GCF_030549045.1 Marinobacter sp. 1_MG-2023
TTGTGGGTGTGCCCCATGACAGGCCCCCTTTAGTGTCCGGTAAATGACCGTCCACTAAAGCGGTGCAAGATCAGCGCGCCTGCGCGTCACATTGCAGGCGTTTGTTATGTTTTCGATCCTCCTATGCTTCATTTACGAAATCTAGAAATATTTTACATCCTTCGTAGAAATGAATACGCATCTGAATCGAGCTCCTTAACGTGACAACTTGGTACTTGAACACGGACGGATTCTCGCCGAAGAAGACGACATCTCGAAACATATGATCGATTTCTTTGATGGCCTGCAATCGCTCAGACTCTTCCTGAGAATTCGACGGACGTGCAGCAAACTCCGGAATGAAAGAGATATCTCCTTCCCACTTCTTTGAAAAGTGCAAAAAGTAGAGAGCACAAGCAAAGTGGATAATGAAAGAATCCATTCGTTGAGTCTCTATTTCATGGCCAAATTTTTCATCCACTCTCACCGCCCTTGCAGCAAATCTGGCGATTATGCTGGGGTTTCTTTGATTTTGGCGCCTGATCTGATTGCAATAATGATTCCTTCCGACCTCATTAATTGCTTCTAAACTAGTAACCACGTTTAAGAAGTACTCGTCGTCCTTTGACTTTGTTGAGTTGTGCAGCTCGCATGAAGGGACTGTCTGCAACTCTTTTCTGAGATCTTGCCCAGCACCCAGATCCTTTGCCTTTGGGAAAAAACAACGTGGGGGAACATGCTCGCGGCCAACGGCTGGCGCGGCACACATGTAGCAAGTTTCCTCAGTATACTTATTCAACATTAGTCATCCGAAAGAGAAACATAACGCCGAAGCACAGCGGCGACCTTGGAGTGGCGACGAAGGAGCCACGTAAAGGGCGTCCGGCGGCCATCGGCCGCGAACTGCTGCGCCTTGTTATATCTTGGCGACCACAGCTAGATTGCGCGGTCCTTGTATTTAACAACAAACTCACGAGCCTCTTCCAAAGTATCTGGATATGGCACGGTGTCATGGTGCCCATTTCCAACACGGATTTTCTGGAAGCGAAACCCATGCTCAAACAGGAACCGTATCTTGGCCCATTGCTTTTTATCTGACCTTTTTGGGGCTTTAAAATGGCGACCAAAGTTGTGAGCAGGTCCGCCACAGTCTGGGCAAGTCAGTGTCAATGGACATTCCTCTGCCAAATTGAACTCACGCTTGAACGACTTGCAGCATGAAAGGCAGGCAAAAGCCATGTTGTACGGAGTAGGCATACTGCTCACCAAAAGATATAACAGCTTATTAGTTTGCATTCTTATTAAACCCCAACACCATCGCCCCGTCCAACACTACTTCAAAACCCGAATAAGCTTGATTTTTCAAAGCATTACTTTGCTATCTCAGAGGACTTTCGAGATCCTAATCTTGTAAAAGGTGTGCACGCGGGATATTTGTGCACGTTTTTGCAAGTTAAATCCAGAGGGGCGAAATTTTCCCATGCCGAAACAGATACCTACAGAAATGCTTTGTGAAAAATGTGCAGAGCCGTGCACACTAAACCGCAGGAATTTTGGCGCTTTTGAATGTTTTTCATTATACCCCCACTTTAGCGACAGGCCGTTTCACCATCGAGATTCACCGGTCGCAACCGGGTCGATCGAACGTTTCTGAATTTTGGAAATCGTGGTGTCAGAGAGGCGCTGGAGGAAAAAATGGGCGGAATATGGGCGGTTCTCGAATGTCCGCTTTTGTTTAGGAGCTTCCCTTCGGATGGGTGCCTTCTGTAGTGGTTGCCTAGCCGGTGAATGGAACATCTGCCGGCTTACCCAGGTCGCCGTTTCCTGCAGCACACCGGGGGCAAAGACAGACTTTGTTGGCCTTTTCTGCAGGCACCCGAGCCAAGGCGTGTTTGCTCACGGTTGCATTGAAACACCAGCATGGCGCGGCCACGTCTGCAGTGGTAGCACGCGCGCACTGATTGTCACCGCCACAAAGTGGGCAAAAACAGGCGGGAGTCTGCTCCATGTTTATCTTCTCCATATCAAGTTACCGACTGGCATCACTGGAAATGATGTGACGTATACCGCATAGGAATTTTTTGTTCGCTTCACAAACAACGAGAATCACTACCAAGCCAATCGGGTGAAATTGTTTTTCTCAATCCTTTCCAAAAGTGGAATCGTTATATGAAAGCTATCAACAAGTTCCTGTTCGTTTTTTCAATTCTTGCCTTCTCTGTACTTGCACAGGCAGAAGGTGTAAGCCAGGAAGATATTGAGCGTGGAAACAATCCGTCTTCTGTCACTGATTCTGGAACAGGTCATTAATTAGCCGGCTCCGGAGCCAATGGGTTAAGAGCTCCTTCACCCATTGGCAACAAAATCCAGACTGGTTCACGCCTACCTGGCTATGACTTGGCCGCTGATTAATCTGACTTTTGCTCGGCAACCAAATTTCTCGATCGGCCACACGGAGAGTTCGTCATGACGTCATGCCAGCGTTCCTGAAGAAGCCTTTCGATTTGATCCCGCATCCAGATGACCCCTGGGTCCCGGTCGTGGCGGGCATGCCAGATAAGGTAGAGACTGGTTGGATCAACGTCGAACGGCAGATCACCCATCCACAAATCATTCACGAAACCGCAATCCTGGCTGATTATTTCCGGAATGGCCGCTATCAGATTTGTTTCTTTTAATATTTCGGGAACACCAGAGAAATGATTGGTGGTGGCCGCAATGCGGCGACTCTTCCCTTTCTGGTCCAGATAGTTGTCTACGAAACCGTGAGCGTCTCCGGACATGCTCACCAGCAGATGACGGGCATCCAGAAACTCCTCCATGGTTATTTGCCTACCGGCGAGTGGATGATCTGCTCTCATCGCCAGTGCATACCCTCCGTCAAACAACCAGCTGCTGCGAAGACTGTGATCGTGGTGATTCAACATCCCAACTGCGAGATCAACATGGGCTTCACGTAAAGCATCTCTAGTACCTTCCGGTGTGTACGGCACAGCATGAAGGTCAATGCCCGGGGCCTCATGTTCAAGTAGCTCAAGCAATTGACGCCAGATCAACTCAACAATTACGTCGGTCGCCGCGACCCGGAACTTCCTTCGAGAAGCCAAGGGATCAAACTGGGTGGCATGTACAGCATTTGTCAGGGCGAACATTGGCCCTCCAACCTGATCCCAAAGGCTTCTTGCGTATGAGGTTGGCTCAATATTCCGCCCCTTTCGCACGAAAAGAGGGTCATTCCAGATATGTCTCATCCTGGAAATTGCGTTGGAGACCGCTGGCTGGGTCATCGCAAGCCTGTCGGCTGCACGGGTGACTGAACGCTCCGTCATGATCGCGTCAAAGATATAGAGCAACTGAAGCTCTTGGGTTTTCATGGCTAAAGTACCTTGGCAAGAAGAGCCGTGTTCAGTCTGACCGGTAAAAGTTACCGTCGCAACCAGGTTAAACCGACGTGTTGAATTCCAGGCAGACCAAAATGAAAAGCCTCCGAACGCGGAGACTTTTCAAAGACGGCTATAAGTGCCCTTTCACAAAACTTCGAAGCTGGCCCAGGCTACCGGCACCGGTCTGCTGCGCCACTACATCGCCATCGCGGAAAAGTACCAGCGTTGGAATGCCTCGAATTTTCATCCTCGCAGTCATTTCAGGACTGTCGTCCACATTTACCTTGACGACAGTTAGCTGATTTTCGAATTCGCCGGCAATTTCCTCAAGAAGCGGCGCCACAGTTTTGCATGGGCCGCACCATGGTGCCCAGAAGTCGACCAGAACTGTCTTTTCATTCCTTTCGACTACTTCGCCAAAGTTCGCGTCAGTTACATGAACAATATCCGTCATCTGTATACTCCGGTTATGGGTTGGTTCTCATCAAAATGCACCGGATTGAACGTGATAACTAATACGCTACAGATATAGTTTGTATTTCCCTGAGTGATACCCCAACTAATTCACCAAAGGCTTTGGCAACTCATCACACGAAATGATGTGTCGCATATTGTTTCAGAATTATCGCCCCACGCTCGTTAAACCCATACTTCTCCCATCTGATATCGAGTCGGTTTTCTACATCGGTATGAGCGTTAACCCATCGAACTTTGGAGAATATGTTATGCGTAAATTTGTACTGATTGCTCTTGCTTCTGTTTTTGCGGCCGCGGCCTTACCAGCAAATGCTACCTTGGCAGACCGGAAATCAGACGAGCGGAACTTCGAGCACGTTCAACCTGCACCATACAGCGGTCAGGTCGTCATTCGCGGTGAAATCCAGGGCCGGGACTCAAAGCGAGATGCTGCCGAACCCGCTCCGTACAGTGGCCAGGTCGTAATTCGTGGTGAGCTAAGGTCTGAAATCCACGGTTGAGTTTTAGGATTGGTTATCTATAGAGCGTCGCCGCAGAGGCTGAATAGCGCCTGCGGCGTAATTCCCCGTGAACACGTTAAAAACCGGCATCTCAGCTAAACGGTATGGGGCGAATTATTCAAGCGCCCTCAATACCCAGTCCAGCCTATCCTGTCCAAAGTGCATTTCATCATTAACGAAAAAGGTTGGAGCTCCGAATACGCCCCGGCTAACCGCATCATCCGTGGCTTCAATCAGCGCGCTTTTAATCTCGGGCAGTGCCATCGCCTCCATCACTTCGTCCGCATCAAAACCTGCTCTGATAAGCGTATCCCTCAGAACCTCGCGAGATGAGAGGTCTTTACCCTCGCCCCATGCAGCAGAGAACATGGCATGGTTGTAGTCTTCAATTCGATCCACGGATAACGCCCAAAGTGCGCCACGCATCGCGTTTACGGTACTGAAAATGAAGTGCGGGTTTTGCTGGAATGGAATGCCATAATAATCAGCGTGGCGCTGAAAATCGGCCTTGATCCACTCCCATTTCGCCGGAATGGTGACAGGAGACGTGTTGCCCGTGGCCTTGAAGACCCCTCCAAGCAGGATCGGTTTGTAATTGATATGGGCGCCGGTACCTTCAGTGAATTTCGATAACCGCATATACGCAAAATATGACGAAAGGCTTATGAAATCATAATAGAAATCGATGCGCTTACTCATGGTGCATACCTATCTTGAGTTGGTAGTGAATTACCAGGATTCGGAGAAAGGCCGGGCGTCCTGCTCGAATGTCCAGGCCGAACGGGGCTGCTTATGGAGCTGCCAATAGATTTCCGCAAGGTCGTCGGGCTCGATAATGCCCCCCTCTCCTTTACTGGCATAAAGATCAGGCAGAAATTCGGCGGTGGCCTCATTGCGTATGAGCCCGTCAACAATCACATGGCCAACGTGAATACCTTGTGGCCCCATCTCCCGGGCCATGCTCTGTGCCAGCGCCCGCAAGGCGTGCTTACCTCCGGCAAACGCGGCGAATCCACGCCCTCCCCTCAGGCTCGCGGATGCTCCTGTGAACAGGATGGTTCCCTCGCTACGGGGCAGCATTTTTTTTGCTACCTCCCGCCCAACCAAAAACCCTGCCAGTGCACACATTTCCCAGACCTTTCGGTAAATCCGGGCGGTTGTGTCGCAGACATCAAACTGAACGTTTCCACCAACATTGAATACAGCGACCCTTATCGGGCCCAGTTCGGATTCCACCCGTTCAATCAATTCGCTGACTTGGTCTTCATCCCGCGCATCCGAATGAATCGTGGTTGCACTCGATCCGAGGGCAGTGATTTCGGTACTGAGCGCCTGCAAATCTCCACGTCGACGGGTCACGACCAGGTGAAAGCCCTCCCTCGCGAAACGACGGGCAATTGCGCCTCCCAAGTGATCTCCAGCTCCGATCACTAACGCGACTGGCTTGTCTGTGTTGCCCATTCTTATCTCCTGATTGCGTCAAAGAACTGGTAACAGCCTAGACCAGCACTTAGCATAGATAAAATCGATTGTTTAAATGCAAACCACAAGCAATGGTTATTATATGGAGCTACAACAACTGCGTTTGTTTCTGGCAGCTGCCGAAACACAGAGCTTTACTCGAGGTGCAAAGAGAGCCTTTGTTTCGCAGCCGGCGCTATCAGCGTCGATCGCGAAACTGGAGGGGGAGCTGGGAGTCCGACTTTTTACACGGAACAAACGCAGCGTTGTATTAACGCCTGCAGGAAAAACCCTGCTCAAACGAGCAACGCAGATAGTAAATGAATGCAATAAAGCCCGGGATGAGCTAAAAAACCATGGCCAGTTAAGGATGCTGCGAATAGGCGTTGTGAACACATTGTCTATCGCCAACATAGCCCGTCTGATTGAGCCTTATCGACGTGAGAATTCCAGCCTGAAGCTACAGGTATTCGACGCCTCAAGCGAAGAAATGGAACGACTAATGGAGTCAGGCCGGATTGATCTGTCACTAACCATAATTCCGGAACGATCTGAAAAAAGAAGGCATGTCAGCTATTCAAAGCGTCTGTTTTCGGAGTCTTATAAAGTGGCTATGGCGGCCAATCACCATCTGAGTGAATCGCCTACATTATGTCTTGCCGACTTGGAGACGGAACCCTTTGTCTCTCGCTCTCACTGCGAATACCGCCACATGTTGAAAGCGGTAATGAAAACAGCTGGCGTGCGATTGAATGTTGCGTATATCACCAACCAGGACGACCGGGCGCTTTCCTTGGTGGAACAGGGGGCAGGCATTGCCATAGTTCCAGAGCACTACGAATCGCTGAATATCGTTAAACGCCCAGTTACCGAGCTGTCAGCGACGCGATCCATTGGTTTTGAATGGGGTGAAAGCGAGAATCAACATGAAATCGACCGATTCATCACGTTTGCGTCAACGGTCAGGTGGCCGGAATAGGCTTTAGCATTTTCCGAGGTGCTCCACTGTATATCATTCGAATCGAAAGGCAGACCAGGGCCAGCTCCATGAGGGATAAAAACATGGGTTGGACACTATTACCAGGCGGGCTATACGTGCTCTTCTCGCCTGATCGGCGGTTACCCCTTAGTAAGTGAAAGGTGTCTGATAATGTCAGCCTCACGTCATCCAGGGTGGTTTCTGGCCAATTCGCTCCACCAGAAAATCTATAAAAACCCGAACTTTTGCGCTTAATGCGTTGGACTTGGGGTACACCAGCCAAAGGGCCGGCTCCGCGCCCATCCGGTAGTCTGGAAGCACTCTTACAAGAGATCCCTCAGAAAGTTCTTGATGAACACTCCAAAGTGAGTGGATCGCAACCCCCGCCCCCGCCATGGTCGCGATCTTGTAACTCGAACCATCGTCAATGATCAGGCGATTCTGCGAGCCACGAGGGTTGAACTGCCCCTTTTCTCCCTTTGGGCCTGCCAGCGTTATCGTGGCCTGGGATTTAAAAGCAATTAATTGATGGGAGTGTAAATCAACGGGATGCTCCGGAGTTCCCCATTTCGCCAGATAATCTGAAGAAGCACAGAAAACACGCACATCGTCAGCCAGTTGCCGTGCTTTCAGGTTGCTATCCGGCAATACGGAATCTCTCAGTGCCAAGTCGAAACTGCCCTGTATGAGGTCTAGTTCCATATCCGACAATCGCAGATCCAGATTGATACCCGGGTACTTTTCCAAAAACGCCGGTACCAGCGGCACAATGTATTGCTGAGCGAAGGTACTGGAGGCCGTAAATCGCAGGGTTCCGGACACATGCTCATTGCCAAAACCCATCGCGGCCATAGCCGCGTTCTCCTGTGCCAGGATTTCCCTGGCAAAGGGCAGGAATTCCGCGCCTTCAGTTGATAGCGCCACCTTTCGTGTGGAACGGTGCAGCAGGTCAGCGCCGACGGCTTTTTCAAGCTTGGCCAACCGTGCACTCGCGACGGCTGGCGGCATCCCCAATTCCCGGCCGGCGGCACTAATGTTGAGCTTATCCGCTGCCAACACAAACAGTTTTATTCCCTCGGTGTCCACGCTTTATATCCATTTTACGAATTCTGAATACCATTATTGGTCATTTATCTCGTTTTCGCGACCACTTAACCTATTCAGCACACACTTGGACAACCCAAATACGAATTGGAGACAGACGATGAAAGCAATGGTCCTCAAGCAGTACGGCGCTCAGGCTGCGTTTGAGCAAGCGGATATGGCTGCACCCGAGGCGCGTGCAGGCCAGGTAATCGTGCGTGTTGCGGCAACGAGCATCAATACCGTCGACACCATGATTCGCCAGATGGGTAAAGATCTTCCCCTATCCCCGGACCTTCCGGCAGTCCTCGGCATGGACTTCGCTGGAACTATCGAAGCGATTGGCGAAGGCGTGACCGGTTTTGCTCGCGGTGACGAAGTCTACGGATGTGCGGGGGGCCTTGCCGATCTGCAGGGCGCACTTGCCGAGTTCATGCCCGCTGACGCACGGCTGATTGCACATAAGCCAAAGAGCCTGACGATGCGCGAAGCAGCCGCCTTGCCATTAGTTGGCATCACTGCATTTGAGGGCCTGCAAAGAGCCGGTGTGAAGGCCGGTCAAAATGTGTTGGTGCACGGTGGAACAGGTGGCGTGGGCCATGTCGCGGTTCAGCTGGCCAAACACTTTGGTGCCACTGTGTATTCAACGGCTTCCGGTGAAAAGGCATTCGACATCGTCAAAAGCTACGGCGCAACGCCGATCGATTACAAGACTGAAACCGTTGCAGACTATGTGGAGGCTCACACCTCAGGTGTCGGCTTTGATGTGGTTTTCGATTCGGTCGGTGGCGGCAACATGACCAACAGCTTTGATGCTGCAGCCCTCAATGGCCATGTGAGCACAACCGTAGCCCTGGTTGAACTGGACCTGACCCCGGCTCATTTCAAAGGCCTGTCGATTCACGTAGTCTTCATGCTGATTCCGATGCTGCACGACCATCACCGGGAAGCGCACGGGAAGATTCTGGCTCAACTGGCGCAGATTGTAGATCAGGGCGGCGTAAAGCCACTTCTGGATGAACAGGCTTTCAGCCTATCTGAAGTAGGCAAGGCCTATGATCGTCTGACCAGCGGTCAGGCCATCGGTAAGGTTGTCGTGGAGATCTAACAAATTTCGGCGTAAGGACTAAAACCATGACCAAGAAAATTCTGATCACCGGCGCCACTGATGGCATCGGGCTTGAAACTGCAAAGCGTCTCTATTCAGAGGGCCACACCTTGCTGTTGCACGGAAGGAGCGCAGAGAAGCTGACAGCGACAGAAAGAATGTTGGCAAACAGCACAGGCACGGGACTGATCTACACCTATAAAGCGGACCTATCGCGCCGGGCTGAAGTGCATTCACTGGCAGACGCCATCAACAAAGAGCATGAGCAGTTGGATGTAATCATCAACAACGCAGGCGTGATGCGTGTTCCCGAAACCGTCACCCAGGACGGACTGGATGTCCGGTTTGAGGTGAATACGATCGCCCCGTACCTGCTGACAAAACGCCTTCTACCAATTATGGGCCCAACTTCACGGGTGATTAACCTGTCGTCTGCGGCACAGGCCCCAGTAGAGATGGACGCTCTTCGGGGGAAAATACGGCTTCGGGACGACATGTCGGCCTATGCTCAAAGCAAGTTGGCACTCACCATGTGGAACAATGCACTGGCTGCCTCACTTGGCAGCCGAGGCCCAGTATTCGTTGCAGTCAATCCGGGGTCGTTATTGGCATCGAAGATGGTCAAAGAAGGTTTCGGAATCGCAGGAAAAAGCCTGTCGATTGGTGCCGATGTACTCACCCGAGCTGCGCTTTCAGACGAGTTTGCCAATGCGTCAGGCTATTATTTTGACAACGACAAAGGTCAATTCGGCCCTCCCCATCCAGATGCCCTGAATGATCAGAAGTGCTCTGAGGTTGTAGCCGTTATCGAGGAGCTGATTGGCAACGCAAAGTCCTGAAATATGCAGTTTAGGCAACCACTAATGCCGTATTTCGGTAATAAACGGCATTGACCAGCTCCCGAACGGGAGGCCCACCTTTACTCGACGAATCCAGCTTTATTGCAATGGGCCCGGAATTCCAGTTTGCTGATTCGATCATCTCCGTCAGCATCTGTGATCTGCAAAAATCGTAGTCCGAGGTCAAAGTCTGTCTTGAGTGGTCGCTCTTTACTGTCGTCTGGAACAGGGCCACACGCCAGACCCTCGGTGATTCCGCATTGGCGCAAATAGATCAATTCGGATTTATCTATGTATTCATTCCCATTACGATCCGCACATTTGAACTGTGCCATTGTTGCTCCAGCAGCCGCTTTGGCAGTCCCAGTCTGCGCAGAGGACTCAGTTGTAGTGCACCCGGACGCGCTTATCCCCGCGGTGACGATCAGTGTAGCTAGCAGTCGCGTTTTCATTGGAAGGATCTCCGATAGGTTCAGGGTTAATATTGTTTTTCGATACCTTTAACGATTGCAGAAGCCTGCGCCCGTTAGTCTATGTTAAGTGGAAAAAGATGATAGCTGTGTAGCCCAACACTGGCTTCGATTAAAAGCCCACCATCAATTAGAGTAAAAAGAGCAACGCCTTTATTATAAGAAGGATTATAGCTCGCGCCCCACAGTACCACCGTCGCGTTGGCCTGACCGGCAAACTGGAAAGTCCTATTCCTGAATAGCGCGACGTCTCTTGCATCTTTCAGGAACAATATCTGTTGGTACACCTGAAAGCCAAGGTCAGCTCCCGCCAGAAACTGCCAGTGCCAGACGATGTCCGTGGCAGCGCCATCCTCGACTAACCAACCTTTACCGACGGCACCTCCGAACCCTGTTCCTGCGCGAAAATTATTGGGCAGGATTACAATGGCCTCAGCGTTATCGAAGTAGTAATCCAGCTCGGGAATGATACGAAAATCCGAAAAAGCGTTTTCAAGTTCGGTCTGAAACCCGGTGGTCAACTTGCTACTATCGCCATTATCAGGTGAGGAAGCGCAAGCACTGAGCAGAAAAGTCAGCAGAAATCCTATGGTTTTGGGCAGGCGCGACAGGCTCATCGTTTGCACTCCAGGTGACCGGCAACGACATCTGAACCTCCGGATACATTACCCAGGATATCCGAGGTCGCGAAAATGCCTGAACGATGAATCAACGTGATTCCTGCATAGCAATTACGGACGCTTTTAGCCTCTATGAAATTGCGCAAAGGAACGTCCACCTGCGCCTCAAGGTAGTTGAGAAAATGCGACGTATACCGCCCTTTCCTCTCTTGCTTTATTTGCTCCACCATCGGTATTCGTTCTGCATAGTCAAAACCAAAGCCAAAGCCATAGCGAAATACCTCACGCTGGCTCCAGGGTGAGTAACCCGTCCCCATGGCCATCACATAAGCGCTGTAGTCCCAGAAATTTTCCTGCATACCATTCTCGAAGCGACGGTTCATCGAAACTTTGCCCCAGAAATCGAGAACATCTCCATCCGAAAGCAGCTTGCCCAGAGTCAAACCGGCCAGGTAGGCATCTACATCTTTGCTGCGGCTCAAGTCACCGCGGTGAGATTTGTGGAAGGTGCCCTCAGCCTGATATCCAGTCTGAATGCGCCAGGACCAGTCCTTCACTGACCAGTTGGAAGGGCTACTCTGATCGAACACATTGCCAAATTCATAATGGAACCCAAGGAACGCCATATAGATCTGGTCTTCGTCAACCAGCGGACTGTTCCTGATCTCCTTGTCCAGTTGCTCCCAGCTCAGGTTTGCAAAAACATGCCAACCTTCAAAAACACGATAAGAGCTGTTCAAACCCAAGCGAGTCAGGTAAACGGCCTCCGGGTGATAGTCAGGCAAATCACTTCTGGATTCTCCAGCGCTTACACCATAGTAGTAATCTACCAGCTCCTCGCTTTGGTAAATCAGACTGATATAAGGCGTAATACGCAAACGGTCGTAATCCAATAACTGGCGATAAGTCAGATCAGTAACGTAGCCATTGTGGTGGCCCTGGATGTCGTTCAGCAGGTTCACGGAAAATTCATGGGTACCCCAAAGACGATTTAACGCGAGACCACCTTCCAACGTCTGGCTGCGCTTCTCCACCGTCCGGTAAAAGTCACTGGTTTCCGGTTCAAGCCGGTCAAAGCGATATTGCACAACGGCATCAACACGGAAGCTGTCGTCCCATAGATGCAGGCCTGCCCGAGTACCATGTGAGAACAGGTACTCACCTTCATAAAGGTACAGTGGCACCCTGTCCGCGTTGTTCTCATTCTCTAGACTGGAGAGTGACTCAACACCCCGGTAAGGGCTCCGCCCGAAACGTAGGCCCGCACCAAGCCCCACTGTACCCGCAGGGGTATCCGCGAAAGGAATCTGAGTGACCTGGTTATCTGCTTCCAGAGAGGACGAAAGGAGTAGTCCGGCCGCAACGACGAAAAACCACTTCTTGGCCATGTGCTTTGCCATTCGCTTGTCGCCCCGCCAACCCTGTTACCTGACGGATAGGGCTTTAGTCAGCTGAAAGTCAATCAAGGTTCCAGGCGGGATAACCACCTGATTACCCCCACTCAAGACAGCGACTCCGGCGCCCACCTTTGCCCCTGTCCGGGCTCCACTGGACCCGTCGGCTAAAGCCCCGACCGCCGCACCTCGAGCCACCTTGCCCGCGGAGGACGCGCCTGTTGGAAGGGTTAGTGCGTTAATGCTGCTGGTCGAGATGGGGACAATAACCCCGTCCAACTTGACCCCGGTAATGGTGATAACCAGACTAGCTTTGCCTGCGGCCCGCCCCGATTTTTTGGCCTCAGTAACCTCTCCAAAGACCGCGCTGCCGGCCGGAGCGACGGTGGTGCCGTCTACCGATAATGCGCCTTCCAGCGAACCTGTAAACTTGTGACCACGGGAATGCTGTCCACTATTCAGGCTATCCACCAAACGCACAGTAAGCTGAGTGCCCGCAGGCACTATGGCGGAACTTCCGGTTGATGTTTTTTCCGCCGTCTCAGACGGGGCCGCTGGACTCACAGCCGCGCCCATATCAATCGCCTCGACATCCTCTGCTTTGAACGTCATGGTGATGCCGTCGGCATCAAACTCGATACTGTCCCCCTCACGACCAATAAACGTCCCCTCAACGGTCCTGCCATTTTTGAGCTGGATGGTATCTGCAAGACACAGGGTTGAAATGAAAAGGGTGGCGAAGGAAAACAAGAAAAAGCGTTGCATGAGATTATTCCTCAGTGAAACTCACCAAAAAGGGCTACCCGACGCCGCCCCTCCATTCCTGAATTTCAATTCGAGAAATTTGTTGTTTTTTCGGGCTTAACTGACACTGCCACTGCTTCGGTGTAGGTTACCAAAACCTGATCCCCGGCATTCACTGTCTTAAAATGGTCAGGATTCTTCACCAGAAGCTCGAATATTCGACCCTGTGGACCTTTCAGAGTAATCGTTCCCTTCCCAGGGCTGACAGCCACGACATCGGCAAGGGCCTGAATGACCTGCCCTGCCCCTCCAGAGGGTTTCACGCCTAATTCAGCGCTTGCCGCAGCGACGCCGATTGAGATGTCACTGTCATCGGAGCGGACTTTCTTCAAGGTCAGTGACAACGATTGGATATACTCAACATAGATTTCATCGTTCAGGCTGATCTGGTCGAAATTACGAATCCGCTCATCCGCAGCGACCTCAACGAAATCACCGTCAGCAAACTCGAGCATCAGTGTTCGGGTTGCTGTTTCGATTCCTTTAACGATTGCAGAGCCAGTGACGATGTTGGTTTCGGTTACGCTGCCAGCCCGGCTGTCGGTTATCGAATGCTCCTGCGGTGGGCTCTGCGCTAAAACAGGCCAGGACACGAAAGACAAAGCCAAACATTTGATCAACACTAAATGACGCATTGTGCTTTCCCTATTTTCAGTTAGCCGTTAATGACTTTTTGATCGCAACATGCGTAATGCAAAGCCCGCCAGCGACATTCTGCCGCTATTCGAAAAGTTAACAGCCTGCAGCAATGCAAGACATTGGCCTTTGGACCTAATGTTCTGCTCCGGTTTTTTAAACCAGTGTGGTGTTGGTACCCCTCATAAGTCACCCAGACCGGTTTTAGTGCCATCCAGAGTCAGAGAAATCCGATTGATCGACTGAAATACAAGGAATCGAGATCCTCACATGTGAAACGTGAAGATATGCCAACGCTGAGAGGAGAGGGCTACCGAGGGCGAAATGCTCAATGCCGTCGCAGGCTTGATCGATGCCGGGAACCTCAAGCGCGCCCACGCCCTGATTAAAACCTGCAGAGCGCAGGGCAAGATTGTATTGGAGGGTTTCTGAAATACGGGAGCTCAGGCGGCGTGACCGATTTAGCTGTTGGGCTCGTTCGCAAGATCCTTCAGTGCGGCCATGGCCTCATCGGCTCGATCGCTGGGTACAAACATGTGGTCGTGATAAAAGCCGGCGATTACATTTGTGGTGATTCCCCTCTCAGTAAGCAAGGTGGTTACAACCGACGTAAGCCCCAGTGCTTCGAGGCTGGAGTGGCCTTTAAGCGTGATGCGACGAAAGACTCTGTAGTAATCCAGGCCCTCATCTTTGGCCTGCTCCAGAGGAATTACCAGAGTAAGACCTTCCAGTTCCGCAATGCTGACTATGGGGTTGAGGCTTCCCAATTCGCCATACTTTGCTTCAGGAACCGTGCAGTAGACATAGGATTTTGAATCCAGCGCTGGCGAGAGTTGCTTGATCAAATCCTGGAGGAACTGTTTGCGCTTCATCTTTGGGTGTCCTTTAGCCAAATGGCATGGGTGTCGCTTTGCGAAATATCAAAATAGTCTGTTAAAGGATAGACAATTACGAACAATGACACCAACAAGTTACCGGAGAAGCCGCCTGAAAACCGACGCCCTACCCTTTGTTTTACGACCTTGAGTCACACCCTGCAGTTGATCAACTTGAATTTTTTCGAATCACCTTCTGTAGCTCGCCAACCAGACCATTCCGGAATGCCAGCACGCAAATAACAAAAACAACGCCCATCAATACATGGATGTAGTTTGCCAGAGGGCCAGAGGCAAGAAAGTTCTGCATTGAAACAATCGTTGCTGCACCGATAACCGGGCCCCAGATCGTGCCCATGCCGCCCAGCAGTGTCATCAGCACCACCTCACCCGACATAAACCAGTGAACGTCTGTGAGTGAGGCCAACTGGAAGACCAGTGCTTTGGTCGAACCGGCCAGACCGGCCAGTGTTGCCGAAAGCACGAAAGCCATCAGCTTGTACTGATTCACTTTATACCCCAGAGAAATGGCCCGGGGCTCGTTCTCGCGGATCGCCTTCATCACCTGGCCAAAGGGGCTGTGAACGGTGCGGTAGATGGTCAGAAAACCGATAATGAAGACCGCGAGAACAAAGTAATACATGGTGAGGTTGTCGGTCAGGTCGATCAGGCCGAACAGATTGCCGCGCGGGATCCCCTGAAGGCCATCTTCGCCGCCAGTGAACGGTGACTGCAAAAAGAAAAAGAACGCCAATTGGGCTAATGCCAGAGTAACCATGGCGAAATAGATGCCTTCGCGGCGTACCGCAAGTTTGCCGTAGATAAGGCCGATCAACGCGGACATAACAACGCCTGCAAGAATCCCGAGCTCCGGAGTCAGACCATAGGTAACCATCACATACCCGGTAACATAGGCCCCCGATCCCAGAAAAACAGCGTGGCCGAAAGAAAGCAGCCCGGCGAACCCGAGTAACAGGTTAAAGGCGCATGCGAATAGAGCGAAGCAAAGCACCTTCATGAGAAAAACAGGATAGAGAATAAATGGGGCGATCAGCGCGAGGCCCAGCAATACCAGGTTGAGTTTTTTGTTGTACATGTTTGTTACCTTAGAGCGAAACAGCGGCGAAAATGTAGCGCAGTGATTCCTACGCTTCCTTACCGAACAAGCCTGCCGGTTTGATTAGCAGCACCAATACCATCACCAGAAAGATCACGGTGTTGGAGGCCTCGGGGTAGAAGTATTTGGTAAGGCCTTCAACGATACCCATGGCCAGCCCGGTGATAATGGCGCCGCCAATGGAGCCCATTCCGCCGATAACGACGATTGCAAAAACCACGATGAGGATATTCGAACCCATATCGGGAGACACAGTGTAGATGGGAGCTGCCAGAACACCGGCTAGCCCTGCCAGGCCAACGCCGAAACCATAGGTCAAGGTGACCAGCAGCGGAACGTTGATACCAAAGGCCTGCATCAATTGAGCGTTTTCGGTCCCGGCACGCAGATAGGCACCAAGCCGGGTTTTCTCGATCATGAACCAGGTGCAGGCGCAGACCAGCAACGAGAAAACAATGATCCAGGCCCGGTAGTTGGGCAGGTACATGAATGGCAATCGTGTGCCGCCCTTCAGCGCTTCAGGCATTGCGTAGGACAGGCCGGATGACCCATACCAGTGGGTGAAGAGACCTTGTAGAATGAGGGCGATACCAAACGTCAGTAGCAAGCTGTAGAGGTGGTCTTCGTTGGCAATAGGACGAATCAGCGTACGCTCAATTACAATACCGAAGGCTCCGACAGCCAGAGGAACCAGTATCAGCGCCCACCAATAGCTGATCCCCAGGTAGTTCAGCGCTATCCAGGCGGCAAAAGCACCCAGCATATAGAGCGCGCCCTGAGAGAAATTAATGATCTTCAATAGCCCAAAGATGATCGCCAGGCCCAACGCGAGCAGCGCGTAAAAAGAGCCGTTGATCAGCCCGATCAGCAGTTGGCCAAACAGGGCAAAAAGATTGATATCAAAAAAAGTCGCCATAACCACACCCGAAAGTCTTTAGATAGAAGCAAGCGCTTCTTTTTCTTGTCGTTAGTCAGGGGTACGGGGCAGGCGCACCTGCCCCGGAACGGTTACTTCTGGTTCAGCGCGAATTCGCAGCCGCCATCTTCGAGCTTCAAGAAGGCGTCTTCACCCTTTATCACTTTCTCTATCGTAAAGATGTCGTTGGCATCACTACGCTCATCAGCATTCTTGATCCGAACCTGCAACATGTCGTGGACCATTCGGCCGTCTATACGCAGGTACCCGTTACGGGAAAAGAAATCCTCGACTGGCGTCTCCTTCATCTTGGCCATTACGGCATCAGAATCGTCAGTGCCAACCGCTTCGACAGCGTTCAGGTAGTGCATAACCGAGGAATAGGCGCCAGCCTGCGCCATGGAGGGGAGTTTGCCATCCATACGCGCCATATAGCGTTTGGACCACTCGCGGGTCTGCTCATCCATATCCCAGTAGAAACCTGTTGTAAGCTTCATGCCGCCGGCAATTTCAGGGTCCAGAGCCTGGGCGTTAGGGGTGAAAACCAGCAAACCGGCAACGTCGGCCATCTCTGTGAGACCGAATTCGGCGGCAGTTTTAAGGGCATTAACCATGTCACTGCCAGTATTGGCCAGTGCGATTACATCAGCGCCAGAAGACTGGGCTTGAAGGATGTAGGAAGAAAAATCGGAGGTTCCGAGAGGCGCACGTACGCCGCCGACTACTTCACCGCCGTTGGCTTCGATGACACCGGTAGCAACGGATTCCAGTGCATGACCAAAGCCATAGTCAGCGGTGACGAAAAACCATTTTTTTGCACCCCCGGCAACCATCGGTTGCACCGTACCATTTGCCAAGGACACTACATCGTAGCTCCAGTGCGCGTTATAGGGAGAGCATCCTGAGGTAGTAAAGGCGTGACTGGCAGGTGCAGCGATCAAAGTGATCTTTTTGGCATCGCTCATTATTTTGGTTACAGCTCCGGTTACAGAGCTGGCGACTGCCCCGCTAATAACGTCGACCTGTTCGTTCTCGATCCATTGGCGGGCAATCGTCGAGCCGATGTCAGGCTTGAGCTGGGTGTCAGCGCTGACAACTTCGATGGGCTTACCAAGAACTTTACCGCCGAAATCATCGACGGCCATCTGCACGGCCTCAATACTGCCCTGCCCGGTTATATCCGAGTACACGCCACCCATGTCTCCCAGAACGCCTATCTTGACCTTGTCATCAGAAAGACTGGCGTGGGACAGGCTGGCCGCGGTAATCAAAGCGGTAGTAGCAGCAGTTTTGAATATTCGTTTCATGGTTTTCTCCAGTGTCATTGTTTTTATTTCAGGGTGTACTTCGTGAATGAACGCCTACCGGGTTCTAAACGCCCAGGTAGGTATTCAAAAGTTCGGTCTTCTCTTCCAGTTCGTGGGCTTCGATTTCGGCTACCATATGACCGTGCTCCATCAGGTAGTGCCGGTCGGCAATCGGCGCCGCGAAGTGAAAGTTCTGTTCAACCAGAATGGTCGTCAAGCCTCGCTCTTTGAGCTTGGTCAGCACTTCAGCAAGCTTTTGAACAATCACCGGAGCGAGGCCTTCGGTGATCTCATCGAGGAGTAATATGTTTGCGCCGGTTCGCAGGATTCGGGCCATGGCAAGCATTTGCTGCTCACCACCTGAGAGTTTTGTCCCCTGGCTTTTCCGGCGCTCGGCCAGGTTCGGGAACATGTCGTAAATTTCCTCAACCGACATGCCTTCAGAACGCACCTTGGGGGGCAACATCAGGTTTTCCTCAACATTGAGGCTGGAAAAGATGCCACGCTCTTCGGGGCAGAAGCCTATCCCGAGGTGCGCAATCTTGTGGGCCGCCATGTTCAGGGTTTCCCGGCCGTTGATTACGATGGAACCCGTGCGTTTCCCCACCATGTTCATGATCGCCCTCAGGGTGGTGCTGCGCCCCGAACCGTTTCTTCCCAGCAGGGTCACCAATTCTCCCTGGTTAACCGTCATGTCGATGCCGTGGAGAATGTGGGACTCGCCATAGAAAGCGTGAAGGCCGTTTATCCGAAGCTTTTCGCGGTTGGATTCAACTTTCAGAGCAGTGCTCATATCGTGTCCTCCACCACGGGGATATGGCCTGAAGCGCCCTCACCTTCTTGTTCATCCTCCTGGACACCCATATAGGCTTCACGCACCCGAGGGTCGGCCGAAACTGTCTCGTAATTGCCTTCGGTGAGGATCGCGCCCCGCTGGAGCACGGTAATCGTATCGGAGAGGTCTGAGACCACGTTCAGGTTGTGCTCGACCATGAGGATGGTTCGGTTCTTGCCGACCTCTTTGATCAGTTCGGCAACCACGCTGATATCCTCGTGGCCCATGCCCTGAGTCGGTTCGTCCAGAAGCAGCAATTCAGGATCTAACGCGAGAGTGGTAGCTATCTCCAGCGAGCGTTTTCGGCCGTATGGCAGATCGACGGCCAGCGCCCTGGAGAACTCCCTCAGCCCAACTGAATCGAGCAGATCCAGTGCGCGGTCGTTGAGTTCATCCAGAATCTTTTCAGAGCGCCAGAAGGCGAAGCCATCATTACGTTTTTGCTGCAACGCCACCCGGACGTTTTCGAGTACCGTCAGATGAGGGAACACGGCTGAAATCTGGAAGGAGCGGACAACCCCCATTAGAGCGATGGAGGCGGAATCTTTCCCGGTTATATCCTGGCCGTTGTACAGCAACTTTCCCCGGGTAGGCGTCAGAAACTTGGTCAACAGGTTGAATACCGTGGTTTTGCCCGCGCCGTTGGGGCCGATCAAAGCATGGATGGTTCCACGCTCAATTTTCAGATTGACGTCGTCGACAGCGGTAAAACCTTTAAACTCTTTGACGAGACCTCTCGTCTCGAGAATCAGATCCTGGTTCATAGCTTTTCCTTGTTATTATTCGAAACACCGAGCCGTTATTTCTATGCATCTAACTCGCTACGAATCAGCTTTTTATTGATCTTTCCCACGCTGGTTTTCGGAATTTCATAAACAAATTCAATCCGCTCCGGAATGGCCCATTTGGCAATTTCACCGCTTTCGACAAACTGCTTCAGGTGGGCCTTGATAGCGTCGGAGCTCACATCAGCACCTTCTCTGACCACGATGGTAGCGACCGGACGCTCATCCCAGCGCTCATCAGGAACGCCAACCACGGCTACTTCCGATACCGCCTCGTGCTTGCTGATCAGGTTTTCCAGTTCAATGGTTGAGATCCACTCGCCACCGGTCTTGATCACATCTTTGATTCGATCCTTGATCTGCAAGGTACTATTGCCATCAATCGAACCCACATCTCCGGTGTGTAGCCAGCCGCCTTCCCAAAGCTCAGCGCCTTTCTCCGGCTCCTTCAGGTAGCCCTGGGTCAGCCAGGGAGCACGTGCGACCACTTCACCAACAGACTCGCCATCGTGCGGAACATCCTTGCCTTCGGTGTCAACGATTCGAATATCAACCAAAGGTGTTGCGACGCCAGCGAGGATGCGAGCTGCGCTTTGCTCAGCGATCGGCAGCGCACGCTCTTCATCTTTCAGGTTAACCATCGTGATAACCGGGCAGGTCTCGGACATGCCGTATGCAGTTACGAAATTGATTCCTCGATCCGCCATCTGGGCGGACAGAGCCTGGGTCGGCGCGGAGCCCCCGGTGAGCATGTTCCAGCCAGACAGGTCCGTGTTTTTTGCTTCTTCGCAATTGAGTACCATCTGCAGCACAGTCGGGACGCCGTGAGAGAAGGTAACGCCCTCATCGCGGAACAGCTGAACCAACCGGTTCGGCTCGTAACGACCCGGATAGACCTGTTTTACTCCGAGCATTGTGGCGATATAGGGAACACCCCAGGCATGAACATGGAACATGGGGGTCATGGGCATATAGACATCGTCGCTACGCAACATGGCGTTTGCGTCCGAGCTGCCAAGTGAGATAGCTGTAACCAATGTATGAAGCACCAATTGGCGGTGACTGAAGTACACGCCTTTCGGATTGCCGGTAGTTCCCGTCGTATAAAAAGTCGTTGCGATCGAGTTCTCGTCAAAATCCGGGAAGTCATACTCTGGGAGAGCTTCAGCCAGCATCGATTCGTACTCGCCAACAACGTTCAACGTGGTGGGTGCAGCGGTTGAAGAATCTGTCAGCTGAATATAGCCACGCACAGTGTTGAGTTCGGGAGCCACTTGCTCGACCAACGGTAAAAAATCGTCGTGAACCAGCACCATGTCGTCTTCTGCGTGATTCATGGTGTAGATAATCTGGTCAGGGCTCAGACGAATATTCACGTGATGCAACACAGCCCCAATCATGGGAATGGCAAAATAGGCTTCCAGGTACCGATTGCTGTCCCAATCCATGACCGCCACTGTGTCACCGGCACCGATACCGGCCTTCTCCAGTGCATTGGCCAGACGCGCGATGCGCTCATTCAAAGTCAGGTAGTCGTAACGGGTGATATCGCTATACACGATTTCGCGATTTGGGGAATAACGCTTACCTGACAGCAATAGGCTTTTGATCAGTAGCGGGTATTCATAAGCATTTTCGGCGCTGGGGAGCAGCTTGGTTTTTTTCATCATTGGCCTCGTTTTTATTGGAGCTCTGTCATGGGTAGAGCAAGGCCAATGCCAACTGAGGAAAAACCAACAGGCTATTGTTTTTATTAGAAAACTTTACAGGAAAGCCCAGGTGGTGCGGGAGAGCGAGCGGAAAGCGCTCAGTTTTGATCGGACTATGAGCGGGTAACGCTCATAATAAACCCGTTCATGAGCGGACACCGCTCATGAACCATGGGGCAAGGAAACCGAAACTATCATTGGCGTATAATCAGACTGACCGGAGCTCACCAACTTCAACGCTTCAACGGCTCAGCTCCGGCATATAGATCTTCCAGTTCCCCAACATACGTGTTGCGGGTGGATAGTCTTCGTTGGGAAGCGACTCGCCAATAGCGATAACCTGCATCATCTGATGGCTGACAGGGTCTATCCACGATTGAAAGCCTTGAGGATCCTCCGGTAATGACAACTCCAATCCCTCTAATGCCTGGCGCACACCTTCGGCATCTTTAACCTCGGCGTTCCGCCAGGCCTCAGCCACCGCCAGAACGACGGAATAACTGGTCTGAGCCATGAAATTGGGATACCGGCCGCTCCTTCGATAGAACTCTTCTACAAACTCACGGTTAACCGGAGTGTCAGGCCAGTTATTGTGGTGATGCCCTGAAAGAATCACGCCGGGAGGCATGTCATCCCCCAGCGCCGACATCACACTGTACCCTCCTCCGGTATCGAAGTTAGCCAACTGACTTACCTCCAACAGTCCCTGCTGGTGTGCCTGACGTACAAAATTGGCGAAATCATCACCGAAAAAATTGCAGACCACGATATCCGGCGGCGAAACCAACAGTGCTTCGATATACGCGGAAAAATCCGGCTCCGAGAGTTTTGGATAGTACTCATCGGTGAGTTTGAAGGGCACCTCAAGAGACTCCAAGCCCTCTAACAGGTCATCCAAAGCCTGATGGCCATAGTCATAGTCAGGGCCGACGTAGGCCAGTGTGGTCCAGGGATTAGCAGTCTGTATTTCTTTGAGGTAGCGCGCACCGGCCCGCATGGATTGACGACTGTCATTATTGACCATGAAGTACCAGGGGTTGACGGGTACCTCCGTTAGCCTTGATGACGTGTGCCCCCCACCAATGAAAAGGACCTTCTGCCGTTCAGCATAAGCGCTGATCTCAAGAGCAATACTCGAATAAACGACGCCACACAGAATATCAACGCCTTGTTCTTCAACCAGTTGCCGGGCCAGAGTAGCGCTACGGTGGCGTTTGCCCTTGCTGTCTTCGAGGAGTACCTTCAGGCGCGGATAGGGGACGGGCTCACCGCTGTTTACGAGCGTTTGGTTCAAGTGCTCAATTTGATCCACCGCCATACCCAATGCCACATCCGCGTCACGACCAAAAAATCCCATCGGGCCAGTAAGAGGATACAGGCAGCCGATCGTCACGTCGGCTTCTACCGACTGGTCTATAGCCTTATGTTCCTGACCATAAGCTGAGGGCAATACTGACAAGAGTGCAATGGTCGCAATCAGTGCCTTGCGAAAGGAACGCGATACACTCAAACGACTCTGGAGTTTCATTCTGTAATCCCCAACTTCTGTAATCGTCGTTTGAGTGCATGCCGGGATATGCCCAGCTTTACCGCTGCAACGCCCTTGCGCCCGCCCGCCTGCTCCAGGGTTCTGATGATAATATCCCGCTCTGTTTCGGCCAGGCGATCACTAATAGAAGCATCAGACGCGTCGGCGGATGGCTCTGGAGCGTCGATCAGTTGCATTTCCGGAGGCAGCATGTGAAGTGTTACAACTTCACCAGGATAGAGCACTGTCAGTCGCTCCAGGAGGTTCTTCAGCTCGCGAATATTGCCAGGCCATACGTAACCTTTCAGGTGCTCCACAACCTCTGGCTCAAACAACACAGGTGAACAGCCCTCACTGGCAGCCATCTTCAGGCTGAAATGCTCGATCAGCAAAGGGATATCGTCCCTTCGCTCTACCAGTGCCGGCACACGAATCGGCATCACATTAAGACGGTAATAAAGGTCTGCTCTGAAGCTGCCCTCTTCCGCCGCCTGCCCCAGCTCGCGATTGGTGGCTGCAACAATACGCGCTTCGGCCTGATAAACGCGGCTGGAACCGATGGGGCGGTAGCTATGATCTTCAAGAAAACTCAGCAGTTTGGCCTGCAGCGCCAGCGGCATCTCACCAATCTCGTCCAGAAACAGGGTCCCGCCATTCGCCAACTCCACGAGACCTGAACGACGTTGGTGAGCCCCCGTGTAAGCACCCTTTTCTGCTCCGAAAAGCTCGGCTTCCAGCAAGTGTTCGGGCAAGGCTGCGCAATTCACCTCAACAAAAGGGCCAGAAGCCACCTTCGATAGTTGATGGATTTCCCTTGCAACGGCCGTTTTACCAGTGCCCGAGGCACCTTGTAACAGCAGAGTTTTGGCACCACTACGCGCGATTCGGGTCAGATCTTCGTGCAAGCGCCGCATTGCCTCGCTCCGACCGATCAGCCGAACTTCTCCCAGTTGGCGCTCGCGAAAAAAACGCACCTCTTTATCCAGCCTGCAGCGCTCGAGCGTGCGGGCAATCAAAGATTTCAGTTCATGGATATCAAAGGGTTTGGTAATAAAATCCAGAGCGCCACTTTTAACCGCTTCGATTGCGACCTTGATGTCACCATGAGCTGAAAACATGACGACTGGACAGCCAGCCAACTGCAGTTGTAACTGTTTTAACACTTCCAGGCCACTGAGGTCCGGTAGCCGCAGATCCAGTAATACCAGGTCCGGCTGACAGTCCAGCGCCGTCTCAATGCCTTCATTACCCGTATGGGCAGCGGCAATCCGGTAGCCATCCGTTTCCAGTGCCAACTGCAGCGAACGCACCAGTCGCTGCTCATCATCAATAATCAGAATCAGTGCCTTATCCATGAGTGCCCTTAGAAGCGTTGAAAATAAGCGACACCCGTGTGCCAGTGCCTGGTTCACTGTTAATGCTCAGCTTCCCACCATTGAGCTGCACCAAACGTTTTGAAATTGACAATCCCAACCCCGTTCCCTGAGTTCGGGTGGTATAGAAGGGTTCCGTAGCCCTCTCCAACGCTTCAGGCGTCATACCAGAACCCGTGTCGCTGACGGTGATCACTGTATTTTGGTTAACTGTTTGAACATCCAGACTCAACTCGCCACCTTCCGGCATCGCCTGAATGCTGTTGAGCGCCAGGTTCATAAGCACTTGTTGAATCTGATTTTCATCCACACACAGACGCGCGTCCATGTCACCCGAGAGACACAGGTTGGTATTCTCCCTGACGGCAAGGGGTTCAATCAGCGCCGCCAAACGCCGTAGCAGGTCACCCCCTGTGACCCATACACGCTCAGGATCGAAAGGCCGGGCAAAGCTTAGAAGGTTCTCAACTACGCCATTTACGCGATCGATTTCCTCCAGAACCAGCGTAATCAGCTCCTTGCTTCGAGGGTCCTCGTCTACTGGAAAACTCTGGACGCACACTTTGATGGTGGCCAGCGGGTTACGTACCTCATGGGCGATACTGGCAGAGAATTCCCCAAGAACAGCTTTCTTTTCAACCTCCAGACGCGAGTCAATCAGCGCCTTAAGCCTTCCACCCATTCGATTGAAGGCTCTGGCAAGCAGGGTTATCTCATCATTCCCGTCGGGAGGGATATGCACATTCCAATCCCCTCGAGAGACCGCTTCCGCGCCCTCTATCAAGGGCACAAACCTTCGCTTTAGTCGCAGGATAAGAGTCATGAAGAAGCCGCCAACAAGTACCACAGACGCGCCCACACCCAGCAGAAAAACGGGGCGCCTGAGTTCCTGGCTAAGATCAACAGCCGGATCGTGTTTGATTACTTCAATTGACCAACCCGGGGCAAACTCTTCACTGAGCCAGCTGGGAGTCTGCTCCATTGCAGGTTGACCATTCACCGTAAATCTATGCCCTTCGGCGGTACTTAAGAGTGGCCTGAACCCGTCGATCCGAGCCTGGCTTTTGAGTAGTTCGGTCAGGCTGGCAAACCGAACATGTAAGGCCACAAATCCAGAAGAGGACGTTTCGCCTGAAGTCGCCGGTAATGGCGCTGCAAACAAAAACCAGCCTGAACGACCGGGGAGAGGTGCTTGGGGGCCAATCAATACGAAATCAGCAAAATTTCTCCTCGGCAGCCCCGCCAGAGATAACTGCTTTTCGCCCCAATAAGGCGATCCCGATGATACAACACCGGGTAACGCCGTTTTTAATTGCCATTGAGCATCAAAGAAAAGTACACCATAGATATCGAAGCTGTCCGTCTCGAAGCTGATCAACGCACGAGTTGACTCCAACTCCGGTGAGAGCGGATCCCCTGAAACGAACCGCTCGATATCAGGCAAATCTACAATAGTTTCTAGTTCAAACTGCCGGGCTTTCAGAAAGCCAGACAATGCAGCACGGGTTGCATTCATCGAATGCTGAACTTTTTGCTCCCCCAGATTCTCAAGCAATTCGCCAGTGAAACGGTCATAGAGCCAGGTAACCACCAATAGGGGCAGTACAGCGACCAGCAGCGCAAGCACCAGATAACGCCTTAGCAGGCTGTTACGCCATAAACTGATTTTTGTCTGAGTTACGGAAGGTTCCTTCAACGCTGATTCGCTCTTGAGTATTGGCCTGCGCCAGAGTTTGTCACTATTAATAACTATCGAATGAAAAGCAATTAATAGGCCAAGCTCAATACCAGCAGTGACTGCGATCAACAAAGTGGATCAGGCAAACACGTCTACCTCAACTTATTATTGGGTTCATAACAGCTACGAAGAGCAGCTGTAATGGGACGATCCGCCGATATCAAATAACTCTGCAGGCTTCAGCCTGTAGTATTTCTCCTCTACGTCTTCCGATTGCTCGTCATAGGGCTGCGTCATGACTTTCTGGAGCTCTCGAATCAACGAATAGTTACCCGCTGCTGCCTGTTGATACGCAGGCACAACCAACCATTCCCGCAAACTGTATTTCGGGTTGGCAAGTTTCATCTCCCGCGACTGCGCCTCGCGAGAGCGAAGTTGAGTGGCCGATTTCCATTTTCCAAGCCATGCCGACCAGCGCTTCTCGAACTCCAACGGGTCGGAAACATTCCTTGAGTTTTTATAAAAGCTCTTTTTCAGCGGAGTAATGTTGTCGGGTACGTTTGAGAGCTCGCGGAAGAAAATGGTGTAATCCACTGGCGTTTGCACCATCAGCGTTGCAAGTTCGCTAAACAGTGCCGGGTGAAAGTCTGCAAGCCCCAGTTTTGCAGCCCACATGCTTTCCATTTCCGCCTGCATCACACCCGCAAAACCCTCTCTGATCTCATCAAGTTGCTGCAAGCTCTCCGGATACTCGGTAAGCAATGGCCGCAACGCGGAACAAAACGTGTGGAAGTTGCGCTCTGCTGCAGCCGGCTGGTTCAGGAATGAATAGTGAAGTCCCCCACCCGTCCATGGCTGGAAACGTGGATCAAACACATCGCAGAATCCGAATGGGCCGTAATCAAGTGTGAAGCCGCCGGCCGCGCAGTTGTCGCTGTTGAAGTTGCCCTGGCAGTAGCCAACCCGGATCCAGTTCGCCACTAGCGATGTGAGTCGCCTGCGGAATTCGCGTGCCAACAACACCACTTTTTCGGTTGTGGCCAGCGTATGGTCGATCACGTCTCCGTACTCACGGTCAATCAAATGCAACACTAGCTTCTCAAGCTCCTCCATCGCTTGCGGGTGTTCGTGTTTGCGGGCTCGCCGCGCGAAGAGCTCAAGCTGTCCGACCCGAATGAACGACGGCGCTACCCTCGTTGTTATGGCGACGGGTTCAAAGACGAGTATGTCTGGGTTTTGGGAGTGTGAGCCCTCCGAATACCATGGTCGCTGCACCTTCTCCGTTTTCGAAACGTACAGACTCAAGGACCGTGACGTCGGTACCCCGAGTGCGTGCATATGCTCCTGCGCCAGGAACTCCCGTACACTCGAGCGCAGAACGGCCCGACCATCGCCGCCGCGGCAATATGGCGTCCGGCCACTGCCTTTTAGCTGCATTTCCAGACGTCGGCCCTTGATAACCGACTCAAACACTGAAATCGCCCGCCCATCGCCGTATCCGTTGCCAGTCTGGAATGGGCACTGCTGGGTGTATTCTGTGCCGTAGATAGAAAGTGCGTAGCCGCACGCCCAACCAACCTTTCGCATAGGCTCTGGAACGCCCGTCAGATCGCCTGAGAAAACACGAACGAAATCGGTCGACTGGGCCATGCTGTCGGCAAAACCCAGCTCGCGAAACAAGTCTTTGCTGTGGACGACGTACTCTGGGTTTTCGATTGGTGTGGGGCTTACGGGCACAAAGTGGCCCGTAAAAACCTGGCGCGGCTCGTGGTCGCGGCCATTTGCTTTCGCGTCAGGATCGCAATTGAGGGAGTCCATCAACGAATAATTTGCTGACTTTGCAAGGTCACCGAGGTATGTGAAAGGTAGCGTCAAACTAAAACCTATTGCCCGTTTTTAGAAACCACCGCGTCCCATTCTTCTTTAGTCATCTGGTTGCGGATAGCGAATCGATGATCAAGCGCACGGGATTGAGCTGACTCCCAGTCGGCATTCATCGAGTCAAGCTGTGCCTGCATGCTGGCGGTTTCTGTGTCGTAATTTTTGTATAGCTTGCTTAATTCCCGTCCAGACTTCGCGAACACCTTGTCGAACTGCTTAAGTTCACTATTGAGTGCTTTTAACTCCTGTCGCACTGCTTCCGCCCTATCAGGGTCTGTGATGACCTGCTGAGCGAACGTTTCGAAGCTCTTGATCATATCATGGGTCAGGATAGCAGCGGATGCGCTGGGCCCACCAAGGAAAAAAGCAACCAGTATTGCAACTAGCATCTCATTGGCCTCCTGCTGTGTAGCTCATGGTTCGGGGGTTAAGATTCTTGAGTTCAAACTTCGCCAACGTTTCCCATTCTTTAGCCGTAACCGTTGCTTTCATCTTGCCCATTAGCACCAGAAACCTGGTTTGAGCAGCTCGGCGTTCCTGATTGTATTCCTGAATGAGGTTGTCCAGTTGCTCGCGTTCGGTCGAGTAATCCAGGTTCATGTCCCTCAGCTTTTTCGAGTATTGCTGCACTGAAGCTGCATGTTGGCTGACTAGTCGATCCCGTTCTGCCGATAAAGCCGCGAACTCTTTAGCCCTTAGCGGGTCGTCGATTTCACTGGCAATCAGGTTCTGATAATCGGTATGTAATTCTGTCTGCTTTGATTCAACCTCTTGCGGACTGAGATCTTTGGATGAATTGGCGCAACCAATTAAGGCTGACCCTGCGATGCTGGCAATGAGTACGATAAAAATATGATGGCGTTTCATCTGTTTTTCCTAAGCCTCTAGAAATCTAATTTAAGATAGGCCAGCGCGCCCTCGTATTGCCAGCTCATGTTCCCATCGAATCTGTTTTTGGAGACACTCACATCGAGCTCTACAGCATTAACACCAACACCAATTGCAATGGTTTTCGTTAAGCTAAAGTCGAGACCGGCGAAGACGTCGTACAAAGACCCCTCGTAATCTCCGTAATCAACAAAAAATATTTCGCCGCTACCTCGCAGCGCCCACCGATCAGCAAACCGGTATTCTCCGCGCAGACCAATAACGGGCAAAGGAGCTGTAAGGTCGTTCGATTCGGCCCTGGCACCCCCCGATGTGGACAGAGTCGCTCCAAAATCTGCAACGTAAACGCCAACCGTCGCACCGAGAAAATTGCGATCGCGTTTCAGAAACATCCAGGTGTATGCAGCCTTATAGATCGTCAGGTCGAGATCGGTTTTTACGGTGCTGCTGAGCGGGTAAGTT
This sequence comes from Marinobacter sp. 1_MG-2023, assembly GCF_030549045.1. NCBI lineage: Bacteria > Pseudomonadati > Pseudomonadota > Gammaproteobacteria > Pseudomonadales > Marinobacteraceae > Marinobacter > Marinobacter sp. 1_MG-2023. The sequence continues at coordinate 29,088 of NZ_JAUOST010000006.1, forward strand.
GTGTTATCCCAGATGATTTCCTTTTCAATCTGTTTAGAGGATGAGCGGGACAGGTCGAATGCGCTGAAGTCGAAACGATGCTTCTCGGCAAATCGCCAGTAGCCATCCACGCGGAAAACAGTATCGGATTTCTTCAGCCCGAGGTCGTCCTCAAGATCTATGTCCGTTCCCCGGCCCGAGTCCCCATCGAGTCTCGACCGGCTTTCACGGTCAGTGAAAAAAGCGCCGATGCTTATACTGAATGTCGGGTCTTCCTGCGCGATCGCCGTACTCGTGATCATCAGTAACATTAAAAGCCACGTGGCTCGCATTTCATCCCCTCCCCTGACTTTATCTCCTCAGTATTCTCCTCAATGCGTCTGCTCGCTATCAAGAAAGCGCATGGCACTATTTCCAGCACATATTCTTGCTACCACCACTGCCGCCCTGTGTCCACTGTGTCTTGCGCATAACTGATAGCTCCATAGAGACGAACAGGTGATGCTAACCCAGAAGCTTTAAACACGTCACCGGCTCGCACACAAAACAAATTAGAGATCAATCAGGAGCAATTGCTGTGAAAACATCCCTTCACACCGCCTTCAAACTCACCATCGCAAGCGTGTTTGCGCTAGCCATGCTGCCAGCCGGTTCTGCTAGCGCTGCTGGACCCGCTGTAACGCCAGCCGAAGCCCGCGCCATCGCCAAGGACGCATACGTCTACGGTTTCCCGATCGTCGACAACTACCGCGTCTCGTACGCTTACTACACCGACAAGAGCGACCCGAACTTCAAGGCACCCTGGAACCAGATTGCAAACATCGCGCGCGTCTTCACCCCGGCCGATACAGCTGTGCAGACACCGAACTCCGACACGCCCTATTCCTGGATGGGTATGGACCTGCGTGCCGAGCCGATCGTTCTGACCGTGCCGGCGATGGAAAAGGAACGCTATTTCAGCGTCCAGTTGACCGACGCCTATACCCAAAACTTCGACTACATCAGCAGCGGAGCAACAGGGAACGATGGCGGTGTGTTTGTCGTGGCCGGCCCGAACTGGAAAGGCGAGAAGCCTGAAGGAGTGGACAAGGTCTTCCACTCGGAAACAGAACTGGGCGTAGCGGTCTATCGGACGCAGTTGTTCAATCCGGGCGATATCGACAACGTGAAGAAGATACAGGCGGGCTACAAAGTCGAGACGCTGTCATCATTTCTCGGGCAACCGGCCCCAGCTGCGTTACCGGCTATTGATTTCCTCAAGCCTCTGACGCCCGACGCACAGAAAACGTCGCTGGAGTTCTTCAAAATACTCAACTTTGCTTTGGGTTATGCGCCGGCTGTTCCGTCTGAAGTGGAGTTGATGGAGCGATTTTCCAAGATCGGCGTCGGCCCCGGACAGACATTCGATGTGGCGTCCCTGTCGCCCAAGATGAAAACCGCAATTGAGAACGGCATGGCAGAAGCTTGGGCAGAATTTGGCCAGTTCCGGAAAGAAAAAGTCGACACCGGCGAAGCGACATCTGGGGATTTTTTCGGAACCCGCGAATTTCTGAAGAACAACTATCTCTACCGCATGGCCGGTGCTGCTCTTGGCATCTACGGCAACTCGAAGCAGGAAGCGATGTATCCGGTTCTTGCGGTTGATTCCAAAGGGGAAAAATTGAACGGTTCGAACCGGTACACTCTGCATTTCCCCGCGGCGGATCTTCCTCCGGTGAATGCGTTCTGGTCAACAACCATGTACGAATTGCCAGCAAGCCTGCTCGTTGCCAATCCGATCGACCGTTATCTCTTGAATTCAACGATGATGGCGCAATTCGTCAAGGACGCCGATGGTGGCATCACCCTCTACTTCCAGAACGAGAATCCCGGTAAAGACAAACAAGCGAACTGGTTGCCTGCTCCCAAGGCTCCATTCTGGGTCATCATGCGGCTCTACTGGCCAAAGGAATCTGCGCTGGATGGTTCGTGGACCCCGCCAATGCTGGTCAGGGCGGAGTGAAACGGCTCGGGTAATGCGCCCCGTGCATTTCGCCTGCGCAGATTGAGCATCAATCTGCGCAGTGTTTAAACACAAACAAGTACTTCTATCAGTTGATTACTGCCAGTCCGATATCCGCTCAGGTCGTGGGTGTGAATTCAAGGTATCTGACGGCGATTCGCCAAGCAGTCGCTTGTAGTCGATCGAAAACTGCCCCATGTGGGTGAAGCCGCATTCGCGCGCGATATTCGCAACCGTGGCTGTAGATGGGTCGGCATGCTGCAGTAGCCTCCTGGTTTTCATCAAACGCTCCCGTTTAACGAAGGCCATGGGTGTAATACCGTAGGTGCGCAAAAAAAGATAACCAAGCGTCCGCTTGCTCACACCTGACACTTCAGAAAGCTGACCGAGCTGGATTCTTTCTTTCATGTGTTGCGTGATATAGGTGAGCGCTTCATTCAGCCTGTCAGGATGGTTCGATCCCTTCATTTGCATGGTCTTATTAATGGCAGCCACTCCTGGATACCAGGTTGCGTAAGAGTTGATTCTAATCAGGTGAGAAATAGCTTCGCTATCGCGAATACGCACGGTATCGATTGGCGAGAAGGGACAGGAAATCAGGCTTACGTATCTATATGGTCGCTCGCGCAAGCGTGGCACTTGGACATTCACCGAATGCATTCTTGTACTGGGTGGTAAACAGACTCAGGTGGTTGAAGCCGAGCCCGAAGGCCTCATTGGTGACAGTTGTTCCGCCGCCTGAAGCTTTAAGTCTCTTGCGCACCTGGTGCAGCCGCATCAAGCGAAAGTAGCGTGAAGGGCTTGTTCCAAAGGCCTCTGCGAAGGCGTATTCCAGGTATCGACGGCTGGCGTTCATGGCCACACACAGTTCGTCGATGCTCACCGGTTCTGCGATCCTCTCCCGCATATAACATTCGGCACGCTTGGCGATAATGAAATGCCCCCGGGCCTGAGACATGACTTTCGCTGGAGCAACGTCGATAGAGCTCAGGGCGGCGCCCAGCGCATTACGAAGATCGGTAACCAGCCAATCGGCTGCACGAGTATCCAGCGGAATTTCAGCGGGCTGTACTATGTTTTCAATGGCTTGCCACAGGTCTTTTAATCTCTCCGGATCAGGCCTTATGGATGTACAGGAGGTGATCTGAGTCAGGTTCGTGCGCAAAGTGGTTTGTTCAATTGACTCGATCCACTCGGGGAGAATAACCAGAGAAGTCCACCCATAGATTGTCGACGCACACCCGCTGATTTCCTCACCTGGCTTGCAGAACAGCAATTGCGATTCATCGACAGAGTTGCCATTCCAGTTCGCATGAGCCCCCTTAGTGAAAGCGCCAATGCTGAACCGCGTCGGGTCAAGTTCGCCCATCATGCGGATAGGCAGGTTGATGGTGCCGAGATCAATTGAAACATCACCCAGTGAAATCTGATCAAGCGCAATATCGAGGTTTCCGGGCTTCAGTTGGACAAATTCGAGATTAGCGCCACTAACGGCATGATTAACCTCGTCCAGGTCGTGATATCGAGCCGGGGGATGGTATTGCTTCCCTAAAATATAGAACCCTTCACTCATGGAACGCTTCCTGCGCTTTTTTGATAGGCACATCAAAGCATAGGCCAGATAACACGTCACCGCTACAAAATTAGCAACAAGCAGTCAGCCAGTGTCGCTCTTATAAATACACCCTGAATTCGGCAATGCCTTGCGCATAATTGATAGCACGATATGAGCGAACGGGTAATGCTAAGCATTATGAAGCTCCCTTTTGGTGCATAAAATAAAGGATTAAAAAACATGGAATATAGAACGGCTGTGACGTCGGCAAAAAAACTTTCCTTGAAGCTGATGATGGTGATTGCCTTGATCGGTTTCGCAGCAGGTGCTCAAGCTGTTTCAAACACTGAGCACAAACCCGAAACGATCGCCGAGCAGGCTTATACTTACGGTCTCCAGCAGGCAATCTTTTACGGCCAGCGCTGGATCTATACCCAGAACGATGCAGCAAGCAATGATATCTATTCGGGACTGAACCGTTTCTTCTGGGTGCGGAAACAGATCACTCCGGATTTCCCCGTTGTGACACCGAACGCAACAACACTTTATGGGTCCGGCTTCCTGGATTTGCGTGACGGGCCTGTCGTTATTGAAGTTCCGGAAATCACCGACCGCTATTTCAGCGTTCAGATCATGGACCAGTATGGAATCTTCCGGATGATCGTTGGGTCGCCCTTTAATGGCACCAAGGCCCGCAGCTACATTCTCCTTCCACCGGACTTTTCTGGAACGGTGCCGGCTGACTTCCCGACAACAGACATAGTTCAATGGCCAGCGAAAACTGCCTACGGCGTTGTCCGCATGGGTGTTGAGACTGGGTCGGATGCCGAAATCAAAACCATTAATGCTTACCAGGACCAAATTACCATGACGCCTCTGGCGGACTGGCTGTCGAACGGACATAAAGGCGTGGCCCAGGCAGACCGAGCCATTGTGCCGGGCGATTTTCCCATCCCTGCCGGATTGCCGGAGTATGCGGTTGGACAAGTAGACAAGCAGACAGCTGAGCAGTACTACACCCTGCTCAACACCATCCTGAACGATCCAACCATGCAAGTGATTGAAGATTCGCTTCTGGAAACCGAGATGCTTGCCCAACTCGAAACAATCGGAATTGGCAAAGGAATGAACTTCGATTGGTCAAAGCTGACGGCAGAACAGAAAAAAGCCTTGGAGAACGGATTCAAAGCGGGTTTCGAGAGTGTGCGCAAAACGTTGAAAACAAACCTCATCAACATGAACGGTTGGGGCATCGTGCGCAATGATGGTGGCTTTGAAACCAGATGGATGGACAGAGCAGTCATTGCCGATGCAGCTTGGGCGGCTCCAGACAAAAACATCTCCCACTCCGGTGCATTCCTGTTCACCGACGCCGATGCCAAACCACTGACCGGCGACAACAAATATACGCTGACCTTCGACATGAACGACCTGCCACCGGTAACCCAATTCTGGTCGATCCCGATCTATGACGCCAACGGATATTTCGTCGCCAACGAGATCAACCGCTATACCGTGAACAGTTTCATGCTGGAGGCCGGCGACCTCGTTGCCAAAGACGGCAAGCTGGTGATCTACGTGCAGAACGAGAAACCCACCGATCCGGATCAGGCAAAGAACTGGCTCCCGGCTCCGGCTGAAGGGTTCAGGTTTACAGCGCGATTCTATGGGCCTTATGCCCCGCTGACGAACGGCACATACAACATGCCCAAGGTCGAAAAGTCTCTTTAACCTCTCAATAATGGCAAGGAAAAATAATGAACAAGCCAGCGATCGCATCGCATATCGCCACCGCGCTGTTATTTAACGCCGGCACGGCACAGGCAGACAACGACCGGGAAACTGAGTTGGTAGAGAGCAACACCAAAGGGGTAACGAAATGATCACCCGAATTATTGCAACAACAATTGTTTTGGCAGTCGCCAGCTTCCCTGCGTCAGCCGAGGTGTCGAAGGCTGAGCTGGAGTCCGTTTCTATTCCGGATACACTCGATACGTCTATTGGCACGTTGGAATTCTTTGATGGCGTCCCCACCGACGCCACCATCGACACAGTTTATGACAACCTTGATCGCATGCGGGCAGTCGAGGCATACCTCGACAATCAGGGTGCCGCTTCGCTGTTTGCCATGCGCAAAGGCAATGCAGCCATCGGCGCGACGTCAAACAAAGTCAGCATCACCGAGCAACTGCTCAAGCCGGAATCCCTGTACCTGACCGGTAATACCTCCACTTTGTATGCGTTGACCTATCTCGACCTGAAAGTCGACGGTGCGCTGGTGGTCGAATTGCCACCAGGCATGCTCGGCTTTCTGGACGACGCCTGGTTTCGCTATATTGAAAACATGGGGCTGCCCGGCCCGGACAAAGGAAAAGGCGGTAAGTATCTGCTGTTGCCTCCAGGCTATGACGGCGAGGTGCCTGAGGGGTATTTCGTCGTCAAGATGCCCACTTACCATAACCTGATGTTCTTGCGCGGCTCCATCGCCAAAGGCCTGGAGCCAGCTGTCAAAAATATCAAATCCCAACTCAAGATCTATCCACTGTCCAAGGCCGACAATCCGCCTGATACGGAGTTTGTCAATATCTCCGGCACAAGCTACAACACCTTAGTGACCCGAGATCTGAGCTTCTTTGAAGGCCTGAACCAGGTTGTTCAGGAAGAACCAATTGATGCCATAGGGCCTGAGGTGCGCGGCACTCTGGCTGCCATCGGTATCGTCAAGGGCCAGCCATTCAATCCCGACGCGCGCATGCAGAAGCTACTGGCCGAGGCCGCTGACATAGGCGCCGCGACCGCACGTGCCATCACCTACCAGCCTCGCATCGATGGTGTGGAAATCTATCCCGATACTCACAGCGCCTGGACCATGGGATACGCGAACAAAAACACCTCGTTCACGGCTGATGGAGCCATGAATCCCGATGCTCGGGTATTGTTCTACTTCAACGCTACTGGCGTCACTCCGGCCATGGCAATGACGAGAGCAGGCGCCGGCTCCGATTATGGCATTGCCTATCTGGATGCCAACAAGAAGGCATTTGACGGCTCCAAAAGCTACAAGCTACACCTGCCACCTAACGTGCCTGTGAACAATTTCTGGGCCGTCACTATCTACGATACCCAGACACGTTCACTACTACAGACATCTCAACCGTTCCCGACGCTCGGCAGTCAGGATAGTCGCATTGAAAAAAATGCGGACGGTTCCTACGAGCTCTATTTCGCACCAAAGGCGCCAAAAGGAAAAGAAGGTAACTGGTTGCAGACCCTACCAGGAAAAAGCTGGTTCGCCATCCTGCGGATGTACGGCCCACTTGAACCCTGGATCAACAAAACCTGGCGCCCGAGCGAGATAGAATTAATAGAGTGATTCAGTAATACCCAGCAGCCCATTGACGGCATCGCGAACCTCTCGGTAACGCTCCGGATTATGGGCCAGGGTATCCAGGTTGTCCTCGGGGAAGATATCTTTCATCTTTTTACCCGCTTCCTCACTGGTAAAAATAGATGGAAGAATCTGCTCCAGGCAACGCAACATGACTTCCGGCGATACCGACGCCCCGGGTGATGCACCTAGCAGTGTGCCATAGGTTTTGTCACTTGAGACCAGAATCTCGGTACCCATCTGCAGGTCACCATCCCGGATGATCTGCACACGCTGCCCTGCCTCAACTGCCTTCCAGTTGAACTTTTTACTCATGCCCGGGGCGAAGTTATCCAGCTCCTTGAACATGCTCTTCTCACCTTTGAATGTCTCCGAAACCAGATACTTGACCAAAGGAAAGTGCTCAATTGCCACGTTCAGCAAGCCCGGAATATCATGCAGGCGCATGGAGCGCAGGTAATCGAGGAAACCACGGCCTCTCTCAAGCACAGGTTTGAACGACGCGAAGGGGCCGAACAGCAGGTAGTGCTGGCCATCAGCGACCCGAAGATCCAGATGCGGGACAGACATCGGAGGCGCACCAACCTTCGCTTTGCCATAGGTTTTCGCCCGGTATTGCGTAGCCTGCTCGGCGCTGATCGGCGCCTGCAAGAAGCGACCACCAACGGGGAAGCCGGTGAACCGACGGGAGAATGGCAGGTGGCTCTTTTTCAGAAGCGGGAATGCGCCCCCTCCGGCACCGACGAAAAGCACGTCCGCCTTGTACTGCCGATCAACCCCCTTATTCTTGGTTTCAACAAGCCAGCTCCCGGCTGGGCTTCGATGCACACGTTTAACATGGGTGCCGTATTCAATCTGTACACCCAGATCTTTAACCGCATAACCGGCCATTTGCTCGGTCAGCGAACCAAAGTTGACGTCCGTACCCGTTTCGATCGCAGTCGCTGCCATTTTTTCGTGGCGGGGACGCTCCTCCATGGTGTAGGGAATCCAGCTTTTGATCTCGTCGAAATCTTCGGAATAGCGCATCTGCTCGAAAAAATGGTGGGCGGACATTTCCTTGAAGCGTAACCGCAGTTCTTCGATCGCCGATTCGGAAACAATAGTGCAGTGCTTGGTCTGGTTTATGAACGATTTAGGGTCTTTGATAGCGCCCTTCTGGACGAGATAGGCCCAGAACTGTTTGGCCACATTGAACTGGGCGTGAATTTTCACCGCCTTATCAACCGAAATAACCTCTTCGTCCACCGGGGTGTAATTGAGCTCACAATTCGCCTCATGCCCGGTGCCGGCGTTATTGAACACCCAGGAATTTCCTGCCCCGGGGCCGTCAAGCCGTTCAAGAACTGTGATATCCAGCTCCGGTGCCAACTCTTTTGCCAAAGTGGCAAAGGTGGTTCCCATAATCCCTGCGCCGATAATAATTATGTTCATAAGATCTATTCGCCAGAGTCAGTTTTATGAAAGTTACAGGAAGGGCTCAATGCCCGCTTAACACGTGCGCCTCCCCTATTTCTGCCCAATGAGTAATACGTTGCTTGTCTCCATCCCAGAAGTATTTCAAGTGAGGTCCTTGCACTGGAATAGAAACGGCTCGCGGTTTGAACGCAGCGATACATTCGCTGCCGGGGCACCGGACACTGTTGTATAAAAGCCCGTTTGATCCTTTGGTGCGCCAACGACTTGCAAACTTCTGGCTCAGCACGTAATCATCCGCATCCGGATTATGCAGATCTGCAAACTCTGGCCCCCGAATGTCGTGCATGTCCAGCGCCACACTACCAATGTAGGCGCGCATGGTAAGCGCTATTGAATCTTCATTCGCGGCCGCCATTTCACGTTCTTTGTGATAAACCGTTTCCCGGATTGCAGCATCAAGGCTGCTGGCTGCGTAGTAAACCCCAAAATGCCTGTCGGCGAAGCGACTTCCAAAGCCCAGATGGGTAAACGATGCCATCACAGGGGTACTGCCTGGCCCGCTGACTCTGTCGTCAGGACGAACGAGTTCAATATCCCCTACCTGATCCCGCAGCCGTGGATTTGTCATACCTTCGATCTCGAACGCAAGCTCGAATTCCTCTGGATCGTAGATGCGCTCAAAAAGGTCTATGGGTGGATAATGGCTGGGGATGATTCGATAGGTATCCCACTCAGGGAGGTGTAAAGGGGGGGTGGAGAACATCACCACCCCCGTTTGGCATCAAAATACTGACGGGCCAACATAAGGTTCATCATCGAGCCTTGCGTCATGAACTCCATCGCCGACTTTCCGCCAAAGGGCACTTCAGACGTTTTAAGGCGGATCCTGCGATTCGCTCGCTCATGAGTCGGATACAGAAGCTGAAGAGCCTTGTAGATGCCCAGGATGTAGCTTATTCGCTCCATTGTGTCATTGGAAAGTTTGGTCGGATTAAGCTTTGCGTAGTTATAAAGCGTTGTCCTGGATGGACCGCCAAGAAGCTTGCTGCGCTCTTCAGCATTACACCCCCATTCTTCCGTTACCCGAAAGAATCCCTTTAGCGCAACGCGCCCTTTCTCGGCTTCACGGTCGCCTTCCGCGCTTTTACGTTCAACCACAGCTGTCATGGTGCACTCCTCACCGCATGCCGTTCATATGTGAACAATATAACAACAATTGTATTTTTTTGATAGCCTTGAGTTTGTACTCCGAATCTTGTCATTTACGCTGGAAATGCCGAGTTGTCACCATTTATCTGAAAACGGGCCATTTGCGTGCGCCAGGATTTGCCGGATAGTGTTCTATCCTATGATGAGAACGTTCTGAACGACTTCTGGAGCACAGTAAAATGGTATCAATCAAATCGATACACGGTTCCGCCCAACTACTCCTGGATGTTACCAGTGGCGTTACTCAGATTGTCGAAAGAACGCATCGCACTATTGCGAGGGAAGTGAACCCACTGAATCGACTGCGCGACATGGCGGGAGTGCCTCCTGAGGAGGGGGCTCAGGGCCGGACTTACCAGGTCATCCAGTCGACCACTTCATTGGTGCAACAGGAGCTACATCGGTCGCTTGACAAATTCTCAGCCCAGGAAGATATCCTGAAGTCATCACAAAGCGTGAAGGTTGCAGCCGCACTGAACGGAGTATGCGGGGATCATCTGGAAGCCAGCAACAATCCCCTGGCCATTACCATGCATTTTCGAAACAGCGCTGGTCAGAAAGTCGGGCCAGGCTCTGTGAATGGCTTTGCCTCAATTCAGGATGCCAGCTCAAAAATCGTAGTATTGGTTCATGGTTTATGCCTCTCCCATGAGTACTGGAAAGGACACAATGAAGGGGACCTGGGTACGGAGTTGCAACGTGAGTCTGGCTTCACACCCTTGTATCTGAATTACAATACTGGAAAGCATATTTCACACAATGGCAAGGAGTTAAGTCAGTTACTTGAGAATTTAGTTGAATCCTGGCCAGTTGAGATCGAGGAGCTTACCCTGATTGGCCACAGCATGGGAGGACTCGTTATTCGTAGCGCCTGCTGGTACAGCAGTGAACTCAACCTGCCGTGGACCGGGCTTTTGAAAAATGCCCTTTATCTCGGCTCGCCTCATCATGGCTCAGCCGTAGCCAAGGCCGGAAACATGCTGACCTTCGTTATGAAGAAATTCCGTTACGCCAGTCCGTTTGCTCTGGGCCAGCACACCAGCGCAGGCATCAAGGACCTGCGACACGGCAATTTACTGGACGATGACTGGGAGGGTATCGATCAGGATGACTTCCACCCGGACTACCGCAAGCCGGTTCCGCTGCGAGAAGGCACGCGGCACTTCTTTATAGCTGCAGCCATTGGTAAGAACGTCTCCGACTTTACCAGCATGATGGTAGGCGACCTTCTCGTTCGGCTGGACAGCGCAGAAGGGCATCATTCTGATAATTTAAAGAAGCTCTCCATAAGCCCCGAAAACTGTCGCGTGTTCGAAAATCTGAATCACCTGGACTTACTCGACAACAAGGTGGTGCACGATCAGATACTGGAGTGGCTGGCTGCACCCCCCGGTACTTGCAGACCTGTCGACCAGTTATGACACCCACTCTTCCAGAATCAATGCCACCAAATCCGCGGCCGGTAACTCCCGCGCCAAAGGTGCGCCTTGCCCCGCCCATTGCGCAGCGAATTCATGGTTGCCAAGTCTGGACGCCGCTCCATTGAGATATTTAGCTGCATCATAGGCAACCGGGTAATCGGCTGGCGGCGGGCTGTCTTTGGCTTCGCCAAACGAAATGAGCCGGTTAACCATCCCCCGTGCCGGCCTGCCCGAGAGCACTTTGGTTAGTCGCGTTTGCTTTACTCTTTCGCTTTTCAGTGCTGCCCGGTATGCATCATTTGCAGCGGATTCCGGGCATAGAACAAACGCGGTGCCGAGCTGCACAGCAGCTGCACCGGAAGCCATCGCGGCTTTCATGGCAAAACCGTCCATAATCGCACCTGCAGCAACAATAGGCAGAGTGGTCTGGTGTGATAACAGTCGCACAAGGGCTAAAGTACTCAACCCTTCATCTGTAGCTTTGGTGTTGAAAGTCCCCCTGTGCCCACCAGCTTCAATTCCCTGTGCCACGATGGCGTCAATTCCAGCCGCTTCAATCTGCGCTGCTTCGCCCGGGCTTGTGGCCGTGGCCATGGTATAGACTCCTGCTCCCTGCAATGCCGAAATGTATTCAGGCGATGGAATACCAAAGTGAAAACTGACAACCGCAGGTTTCAGCTCAAGCAGCATTTCGAGCGTTTCGGCGTCTTCAACAAACGATGTGTAAATTTCACTGAGCGAATCCGGTGGCTCCACGCCCGCTTCAGCGAACAAGGGTGCCAGGTACTTCAACCAGTTGGCCTCCCGGGCGGGATCTCGTCGCGCAGGCTGATGACAAAACACATTCACATTGAATGGCCCAGTGGTCAGAGCCTGAGTCTGCTTGATCATTTCCCTGGCCTGAGCTGGAGAGCTTGCGCCTATTCCCAAGGAACCCAGGCCACCAGCATTGGTAACGGAAGCCGCAAGTTGAGGCGTCGAGACCCCGGCCATTGGCGCCTGAACGATGGGATACCGAATACCGGATCGTTTCAGAAAACTATTGTGCGAGTTCATTCCAGCTCCTTTGTTGATCATGTGTTTGTCGCCAGCATTGTCCGGAACGCCAGACACAGGCGTCTGCAATTCCAGACACTGGCATCATGAAAGTATCACCAAACCATTTAAAAACAGATAGATAAACGCAGGCCTGGTTTTTGCTTAAGTACTCCGGGGTGTATCACCTCAGATTACCCGGCCGTCTGGCCCGCTTTCCTTTCAGCCAAAAAACAATAAAAGGTCATTTCATGCGTTTTCTTATCCTAGCTCTTTTACTGGTCAGCCCTTTGTGTTTCGGAAAAACTGTCGTCGTTATCGAAAGCTATCACGATGAATACAAATGGGATGCTGATTACCTCCGCGCCATCGAATCGGTCCTGGGGGCTAAATATGACATCCGCGTACTGGCGCTCGATACCAAGCGCCTACCTAAATCAGAGTGGCCTCAGAAAGTAGCAAGCATCCAGCAAACTGTGGCTGAAATAAAACCGGACGTTGCGATATTGGGTGATGACAACGCATTTACACTCATGGCACAGCACCTTGCCGACAACGAAATCCCAGTGGTCTTTTTCGGAGTAAATGGTGGCCCTGACCAGCACCCAGCGCTGACGCACCCCCTTGTCACCGGTATTCTTGAGCGCCCTTTCTTTGCTGAGAACGTTCGCCATATGCGTAAGGTACTGAAGCAAAATGAACGCTTTCTGGTCTTGATGGACGATTCACCAACTATGAGAAATGCGGTTGAGGAATATTTCGGAGATGTTCGTCAAACCAGGCTTCATGGCTCTCATCTGGATATCGTGCTCACCAACGATAAGGACGCCTGGCTAAACGCCGTATTCACAGCACACGAGCGATATGATGCGATCATCGTAGGCACCCATCACACCATCCGTGACCGAAACGATAAATACATCCAACCCAGGGATCTGATGGATCAGGCGTTCATTCGCTCTCAAGTTCCCATATTTTCATTCTGGGATATTTTCATCGGGGAAAATCAGGGCATCGGCGGATTTACCGTTTCCGCCTACCAGGAGGGGGTCACGGGTGCCCGGCTGGCATCACTGATTCTTAATGGCCTGAAGCCCCACCAGATACCTCAAATCAAATCTATCAGTGGACATTACGTGTATAGCCGAAGCGGCATGCAACACTGGAATGTTGCCCTCTCACCCCTGATCGCAAGTCAATCCAGCTTTGTTGATTAGAAGCCCCAGAAACGAATCAGACACCGGATGAAAAAGACCGGCCAAACGGAAGTTTTCACCGGTGTCTTTGACAAACCGCTAATAACAGACAAAGGTTCAGAGGTATAGCATGCTCGCAAGCCAAGGAGCGTTTAAAACGCATTGAGTGCCCGAGACATCATAAGGGCGCTATAGATGCATATTGCTCCCTAATCGGACACACCGTGGGATTTTCGCGAATGACCTTTGCACGTATTGCCGGCACTGGCTCTTATCTGCCAGAGAATATAGTTACCAATAAAGACCTCGAAAAGACAGTCGATACCACAGACGAGTGGATCCGTGAGCGCACAGGAATCGAACGGCGGCACATTGCTGTTGAGGGCCAGACAACAGTGGACCTGGCCGAGCAGGCCGCGCTCAATGCCATAGAGGCCGCTGGTATCGATGCCAGCGATATCGATCTGATCATTTTTGCCACATCCACTCCCGACAAGATTTTCCCGAGTTCTGCCTGCATTCTGCAGGCACGGCTGGGTATTCGTGGCTGCCCGGCTTTCGACATACAAGCGGTATGCAGCGGCTTTGTCTACGCTCTCTCGGTTGCCGACAAATTCATAAAAACCGGAAGCAGTAAAAAGGCACTGGTTGTGGGTGCGGAAGTGTTTTCTCGTATCATAGACTGGTCAGATCGAGGCACCTGCGTGCTATTCGGTGACGGTGCGGGCGCTGTTATTCTTGAAGCACATGAAGAAACCGGGATTCTTTCCACGCACATCCACGCAGACGGTAAGTACGAAAAACTCCTGCATGTTCCCTGCGGCATTGCCGATGGCTACGATCAGGTAAAAGCCGGGCTGGCTTTCGTGGAAATGAAAGGCAACGAAGTCTTCAAAGTTGCTGTAAACACCCTGGGCAAGATTGTTGACGAGACCCTGGCAGCAAACCGAATGAAAAAGTCTGATATTGACTGGCTGGTTCCCCATCAGGCCAACCTCCGAATCATTTCTGCCACCGCAAAAAAACTGAATATGTCCATGGACCAGGTGGTTGTTACCGTCAACGAACACGGCAACACCTCCGCTGCTTCCATTCCCCTTGCCCTGGATGTTGCGGTCAGAGATGGGCGTATTCAACGCAATGAGGTTATTTTGCTTGAGGCGTTTGGCGGCGGCTTTACCTGGGGTTCGGCGCTGTTACGCTATTGATTGGAATTTTATAAGCCTTCCCGACGAGCTGACAGCTTTCGCCGCTCATGGGTGTTTTTCTATGTGATAGTCGGATACACTGTATGCTTATACAGTAAAGCAGACATTCACTGCGAGGAATGACCATGGCGGTACAAGCAGTCTATTTTTCCGATAGGGACGGCCTGGATATGGCATTAAAAAACCCTGACACCATGCTTTTCACTTCAAAAACAGACGCTGATGCCCGAGACAAAATACTCGAGCTGGCGGAAGAAATTCAGGTTTTTCTGGCGCGGAAAGTTGAAGGCCTGGGCGATGATATGGCCGAAAAGTGCGCCATGGCCATCGCCGAGGACAAAGATCTCTTTCAGAAAGCTCTGAAAAAGCCAGACCTTCTGAACGCTGCTCAGGATTAACCTGGGCAGCCGTACCAGACACCCTCATCAAACCGTTCCTGCCCGCCCCCCGGGCAGTACACTCTGTGCAGCCACCCACACTGTCCTAAACTGCCATAACGCCCGTTACGCCAGGTGCGTATAATGAACAATGCGTCACTATTATAATAAAACGGTTGGACCAGCAGATATGACTCAGCAAAACAGCAGTACGCAGCCCTCAATCATCATAATCGGAACCGGGTTTGGCGGCCTGGGCATGGCGATTCAACTAAAAAAAGCAGGCTTTGAGCGGGTCACACTGCTGGAAAAAGACAGCCAAGTTGGTGGTACCTGGCGCGACAACACATACCCCGGCGCTGCCTGCGATGTGCAATCGCACTTTTACTCCTACTCTTTCGAACCCAAACACGACTGGTCGCGCAAATTCGGGCTACAGCATGAACTCCTCGGGTACATGGAACACTGCGTTGAAAAGTACGGCCTTGGAAATCAGATCCGTTTCAACTGCGAAGTGGCGGAAGCGACGTTTGACGAAAGCCTCAACCTCTGGTCGCTAAGACTTACCAGCGGTGAAACCCTCGAAGCACAAGTCGTCATCACGGCAACCGGCCAGTTGAATCAGCCTGCGTGGCCCGATATCAAAGGCATGAACGATTTTGAAGGAACCTGCTTTCACTCGGCACGTTGGGATCATGATTATGATCTTACGGACAAGCGCGTTGCGGTTATCGGTACCGGAGCCAGCGCGATTCAGTTCGTACCGGAAATTGCTGGCAAGGTTCAATCGCTTTCCCTGTTTCAACGCTCGGCCGCCTGGGTTCTGCCAAAAGCAGACAGGCCCTTCAAACGCTGGGAGCAAACCCTGTTCAAGGTCATTCCCATTTGGGACAGGCTTTACCGCTATCTGATTTATTGGAAGAACGAAAGCCGGGGCCTGGCGTTCACCCGTTTCAGTCGCCTGCTCGACATATTTGCCAGACAGGCCAAAACGGAGGCCACCAAATATGTTTCGGATCCGGAAAAGCTCAAACACATCATTCCCGATTACCAGATTGGTTGTAAGCGGATTCTGATTTCCAATGACTGGTATCCAGCCATTAACCGACCCAATCTGGACCTGGTTACAGACCCGATCGAAAAGATTGACAGCACTGGCGTCCAGACACGGTCCGGTGACCACTATCCTGTTGATGCCATTATCTTTGGAACCGGCTTCCGTGCCTCGGAGTTCCTGTCTCCAATTCGTGTAACCGGGCGCGGCGGAAAAACGCTTAACGAAGCCTGGCAAGATGGCGCTGTTGCCTTCAAAGGCATTACGGTCTCCGGCTTCCCGAATCTTTTTATGCTGTATGGGCCGAATACCAATCTGGCGCACAATTCCATTCTGTACATGCTGGAATCACAATTTAACTATGTACTCGATTGCCTGAAGGTTCTGCAAAAGTATCCCGGTGCCGCCATGGACGTTCGAAAAGATCGCCAGGAACGCTATTCCAGCGTTGTTCAACAGGGGCTTGAAGGCAGCGTGTGGAGCTCTGGTTGCAATTCCTGGTACCTCGATGCCAACGGAAAGAACACCCTGAACTGGCCAGGCTTCACCTTTTCCTATCGTTTTTCCACCCGCCACGCCGACACAGCTGACTACCAACTACTCGATCCGCCCGGGTGATACCCGGCTTTAGCTTCAGAGTTTGCATTGCCCACAAATACATAGGATGATTGGATGATAGGTTAAACGGATGATAGGCTCATGTTAGAAAGAATCCAGAAAGGCTCGTTGGTGGAAACTGCGATAGAAAGCCTGAGACACGCCATAGAAACCGAGCAGTGGCCGGTAGGCGGCAAACTGCCCGTGGAATCAGAGCTTTCAGACGCTCTTGGAGTGAGCAGAAACACCGTTCGTGAAGCCGTGCGAGTACTGGCCCATGTCGGGATGCTGGAAACCAGACAGGGCGATGGCACCTATGTACGGGCCACCCGAGATGCCGGGGAAACTCTCAAACGCATCGCCCGCACCCAACTCACGGATCAGCTGGAAGTCCGGATCATGCTCGAAACAGAAGCATCAAAACTCGCAGCGCAACGACGCACAGACCACGACCTCCGCACCATGACCATGGCACTGGATGCAAGAGGCAAAGCGGATACCAACCTGGAAGCCCGCATTCGCCATGACGAGGCCTTTCACCATGCACTGGTGGCTGCATCCCATAACTCCGCATTGGCGGAGCTCTATGATTACTTCTCCCACGCCATCACGCAGACAATCGAACGCACGGAAAGCGACGCGGACTTACCCGAGCCATCGCAGGAAGATCATGAACTGCTGCTGGCCGCGGTGCGCCGACAGGATTCAGTAAAAGCTGAAAAGCTTGCCCGAGAGCTTCTTGCCCCCAGCCTCAAAGCGCTTCGCAAGAGAGGCTCCTGATCATGAAGTTCAGACCAGACATCTTTACCATCCTGCTCCTAGGCGCCATTGTCCTGGCTTCATTTCTGCCCGCAACAGGCTCTGCCGGGGATTTTCTGGCCAGTGCCGGGACAGTAGCCGTCGCCCTGCTCTTCTTCTTTCATGGTGCCGCACTGTCGAGGGAGCAGATTGTTGCCGGCGCTTCACACTGGCGACTCCACATTCTCATCACCCTGCTCACGTTCGTGTTCTTCCCTCTGGTTGTGCTCCCCATTAACGGCATGAGCAGTTTTGCACCGTCTTGGATGCCAGCAGACCTGGGCCTTGGTTTTCTCTACCTGGGAGTACTCCCCTCCGCGGTATCCTCATCCATTGCCTATACCGCCATGGCGCGCGGGAACGTCCCTGCAGCCATCTGCAGCGCTGCGGCATCCAATGTGTTTGGCATGATGCTCACACCCTTCTTGCTTCTGTTGCTCGTGAGTTCCGCCGGTAGCGGCGACTTTGCGGTGGGCGAAGCCCTGAAAGATATCGTCTTGCAGCTGTTATTACCGTTTGCAGTGGGGCATGCCATGAGACCGGTTCTGGGAGGGTATTTGGCGCGCAATGAAAGCCTGATGGCGCGCTACGATAAATGCGTAATCTGGCTGATCGTGTATTCCGCCTTCTCGCATTCAGTGGAAAGCGGGCTCTGGCAAAACCTGCCTGCAAAAGCCATTGTCCTCACTATCCTGCTGTGCATCGCCTTGCTGGCATTGTTTATGTTTTTTGCGAGGTTGCTGGTGCGGCGGTTCGGGTTCAGTCTGGAAGACGAAGCGGCGGTAGTTTTCTGCGGCTCCAAAAAGAGCCTGGCTTCCGGGCTGCCAATGGCAAAGGTGCTATTCTCCGGGCACCCCGGGTTTGGCATGATCGTTTTGCCGATCATGTGCTACAACCAGGTTCAAGTAATTCTCGGCGCGATTCTGGCCCAGAAATACCGGGACAAAATTGCCGAGTCCAGATCAGCGCAAATAGAAACGGATAAAGCGTGATCGGGTGGTGACGTCAGCCACCGCCCATGCCGCCAAAAAGCATGGCGAGTATGACAAGCCCGATAACCCAACCGATAACCGCCGGCCAGAAATTGACCATTTGCGGAGGCTCTGACTCTATCCCCTCCTCTGCCATATCCGGCTCTGGATAAGTACGCTCATCTTCCAGAGCTACGGCGTCCTGAAGGCTGTGCCAGTCAAACCATTCTGCCAGAAAACGCACAACCGGCCCGGGAAAACTGCCATTTTCAGCCATGGGGCGAAGCTGGGGCTCCAATTGCCGGCCTATCTCCCGGCGCACGGGCAACTGGTCAGCCGGGGGCTCGCAGAGAATGGCTTTCCATATTCCGGCATCCGAAGTCCTGCCAGAGTCATTCAAAAGCGCCTTGATCTGAATAACAACCTCACGGGCAACCTGGCTTTCCGAGGCATCCAGCTCCCGAGTTTCTGAACTTACTGCCGGGGCTACGGGCGTCTCTTCAACCGGCTCACCAATCGCTTCCCGGAACGCTTCTTTCAGCTGGACAGCTTCGCTATCCGACGCAAACCGAAGCTGGTTCTCGTATGCGTCCTGAACCCTCTGGCGATCGCGGGTAGGCTCAATTCCAAGAATTTCCCAGCAATTCATATCAGGCTTACTCCTACCCTTGTAATTCATGACATTTTTGAGAGACAAACACCATGTAGTCAAATACGATAGTGAAAAACACAAGAAAATTGTTATTTCGCTTTTAACTCGGCAATTATAGAACGACACCCATGTCCGTTACGAATTTCAGAGATCACAGTCGACGGCGTTCCTCGCCCTGTACCCTCAAGTTTTTAACGAGAGGGATTCTGGGATTGCTACTCTCGACTCCAACCCTTGCGCAGCCGCTTTCCGAAGAATCTGGCCAGATTGGTTTCTACGGATTCAACGACGAGATACCGGAAGTACTGACGACTACCCGGTTACGGCAGCCCAAAACAAGGGTGCCCGGAACGACCACCGTTATCGACGGCGCGATGATTCGTGACCTCGGCATAATGAGTCTGGCGGAGATATTCCGCCTTGTCCCGGGGATGGTTGTTGGAGATGTGGGCAGCGGCACTCCAGTCACCACCTATCATGGCACTGTACATTATGAACAACGGCGCATGCAGGTTCTGGTTGATGGCCGCACCGCGCACCGCGCTACCCTGTCTGATATGGACTGGCAAACCATGCCGGTTCCGCTGGAGCTTATCGAAAGAATTGAAGTAAGCCGGGGCCCGAATTCTGCGGCCTATGGCATTAATGCCTTTCTGGGTACCATCAACATCATTACCCGCAACCCGGCCGATACCGCCGGTACAGAGATTCGCGTTGTTGGAGGCTCCAGAGACTATCTCCGTACCTTTGCTTCCGTTGGCGATGTCAGCGACAGCTACGACTGGCGGTTAGCGTTCGAAAAGCGCAAATTCGGCGGTTTTGATTATCAACTTGATGACGACGAAGAGCCTATACCTTTTAACAGCGGCCATGATATCAATGTTTTCAACTATGACTCACGACTCAAGGTTAACTCCGGCTTTAATGCAGATATTCGCGTCGGCGTAGTAGATGGAATAAACGAAGAAGATTTTTTTAAAGACGGCGAACTCGGCGCCACTGACAACCCGGACATCGACGTGCGGGACTATTATCTTCAGACGCAGCTTAACTTCACCACATCGAGAACCCATTTTTTTCACGTTCAGGTGAACTTCGAGAATTTCAATCGCAGACAGCGTTGGCCCATAGAAGTACCCGAATCAGTAGTAAATTGCCTCATCATCGGTGCCGATGTATTTGACGAAGCTAATAACTGCTTTCAAGCAGGCGGCACGCCACTGACCGCCAACGTAAACTCAGACTCCGAAGACTCCAGACTTGAATTTGAATTTCAGGATACGTTGTTATTTAGCGATGAGTTGAAGCTCGTTACCGGATTGGGTTATCGCAAAGACACGTTTCGGTCTGAGACGTTTTTCAACGGGCGGGGGACCAGCTACCAGTCGCGAGTATTTGGTAACCTGGAATATACCCCTATCGACTGGCTCACATTAAATGGTGGCGGTAACTGGGAGCGCACGACAACCACCGACGAGGGCTACTTTTCACCCCGGTTTGCTGCAAATTTCACACTTGGAAACAATCACGCGCTAAGGTTTGTGTATTCGAAAGCTGTGCGCACACCTGATAGTTTTGAGCAGAACCCGGAATATGGGTATACATTGAGAGATATCGCGCCGGCGCAATACGCTTTACTCGAGGGCTATCGGGTAGAATCCCCCCTTGATACTCGTACGGGAACGCTTGAAGAAGAGAACATTATTTCACGAGAAATCAGTTATTTCGGGCAATTCCCTCTGGATCAAGGCCAGTTCTCTCTCGAAGTCAGGGTATTCAAGGACAAGATGCGGGATATGATAAGCGGCATCATAGGGTTCCAAGACTGGACGATCGACAACAACGTGGATATCGACCAGAAAGGTTTTGAAGTGGAAGCAGCCCTGGATTACCCCGGAACAACATTCAGAGTCAGCTACGGCTATCTTGATCAGGACGACTGGTACAACGGTCCAGAAATTTCTAATAACGAGACTACCAACTACAAGGAAAAGAAGTACAAGGTAGCTCTTCTGGGAAGACTTTCGGCAAGGCACTCCGGCAGTATCGTATTGATTCAGAACTTGCCGTTCGGTCTGAAAGGCTCCACCGCCTTTTATTGGGCAGATCAACTCAAAGAATCCAGGTTTGAGCGCCTCGACCTTCGCCTGGCAAAATCGTTCCTTCAGCCCCGGTACACGGCCGAGTTTGCTGTTACAGTGCAACATTACATGAACACAGATCCAGATGTGAGTATCGATAATAATATCGAGGATCAGAACCAGCTTTTCCTGGAAGCAGGTATCCGTTTCTGATCTTTAATCAGGGAATGCTTCTGGCCCGGGATGGTATGACAGAAAACGCCGTTTTGTTTTGGAAACTGGCTAAAGCCACTTTGCTCCGCGCTGTGTTGATAGCGGTAGTAGTTGTCGGTTCAGTTTCCGCTCAAACCGGTGGTATTGAGCGTTCACCAGTCTACCTGGCAGTTTCGGGCAATGTTGCCCTGGACCAGCATATCCATGACCTCCTGCAGCAAAGTTTTCATAAGCATTGGGATCTGATTTCCGTTTCGGGTGAACAGGCAGCCCTGATTGAAGACGCTCCAGTGATTACAATCGGCCCCGGCGCGTTTTCCCGAGTTCGTCAGGCAAACCGAAAGGTCCCAGTTCTTGCCATGCTGACAACACGGGACTTTCTCGAAGGCTTCGCTAGCCGGTCTCCTGGGCAGATTTCCGGGGTCTATTTCGATGTCCCATTACTCCGGCAAGCTTTGATCGGAAAGACCATTCTTCCCCACGCTAGCCGAATAGCATTGATTGCTACCACAGCTTCCGCTGAGCTTTACGACTCTCTTATTGATGAGCTTCCGCAATACGGGCTTGAGGCACAGCTTTTCATTGTTAAAGAAGATAAACAGCTTATCCCGACACTCGTTCGGGCGCTCAGTTATGGCGATTTCTTATTGGCTGCACCAGACAACGCCATATATAACCCCAGAACTATAAAGCACGTTCTGCTCACCGCTTACCGCAGGAACAGAATCGTTATCGGCCCCAGCCAGGCCTATGTCAAAGCGGGTTCCATCGCAGCCGGTTACGCGCCTTTCCCGGTTATGACCGAGATGGCAGCGGAGTATTTGCAAGAATTCTTTGAAACCGGAACTTTCCCGGAACCGGATTACCCCCCCTCCTTTAACATTGCGATCAACCAACAAGTTGCCAGGTCCCTGAACATTCCTCTCGCCCCCAAGGAGCAGATCGTTAAGTCCGTTGAATTACAGATAGAAAATAAGGGAGTGCAAATAGATGAGTGAGCGTAATGCCGCCGGCACTCCACTGTCCCGGAAGTTGTTGCTGTTAGGCGCAATGCCCGCCATTGTGATGTTTATAACTCTGATCGGTTTCTTTACATCTGTGCGGCTCGAAGATGCACGACAGGATCTGGCCGACAGCAACCAGCTCATGGCGGATAGCCTGGCACCCTCTCTCGAGTACGCAGTTGTTTCCGGGAACACCCTGGCACTGCAAGAAATACTCTCCCAGTCGATCAGGCATAGCAAGGCTGACTGGGTGCGCGTAACAGACGTGACTGGTGAAGAGATTGGCATTGCGGCGAATGGCAAAATCGAACTGTTTGAGCTGCCGGGTGAGTTCAAGGTTTATGAGGCCGAGATTCTTCAGAAACCGCTAGAGTTCGAAACGGACAGGGACACCCATTGGTTCGAACCAGAATACGGATACGGATCAGGTGCACTGCGAGTCGGGACCGTTCAGGTGGGCGTCAGCGATGAGGCCCTGGAAGCACGACGCCGGGATATCCTCTGGACATCCGTGACACTTGGCATTTCGCTGCTGCTGTTTACCATTCTGGTAGTCAAACGCTCAGTGACAGCGATTCTTTCGCCTATTCACGAGGTTTCCGGGCGTATCAAGCGCCTGATCGAACGGGATTACCGGGCAGCAAAAGTATCTACAAAACGCAACTCAAGAGACGTGATTGCCATACAGCAACAACTCAACGAGCTAGCAGAACATCTTAGTGCACTGCGAGCGCTACAAGAGAAAACCCTGGCCGTTTCCGAGCAGGCTCGTGAAAAGGCAGAAAACGCCAACCAGACCAAGTCCGAGTTTCTGGCTACCATGAGCCATGAATTGCGTACTCCGCTGAACGGTGTACTGGGTATGATTGACCTTGCGCAGGAGGATACGCTCACTCCGAGACAGCGGGATTATTTGCAAACTGCCCGACAGTCCACCGAGGATCTGCTTACTGTTATAAGCGACATTCTTGAATACGCCCGCATGGACAGGGGCGCGGTTGTTCCGGAGCAGAGGGTTTTTGATCTGCGGGCACTCATCACGAATTGCGTTGCGTCATACCGTCATGTGGCTGAAGCACAGGGCTTGGCCCTTACGCTTGATTTTTATGGTGACTGGCCTGAGACCACGCACGTAAAAGGAGATGCGCCGAGGATTCGGCAGATTTTTGCGTACCTGCTCGATAACGCAATCAGGTTCACAACCGAGGGTTTTGTATACGTACAAGTTGGTTGTTTGGGCGTTGAGGATGGGTGCATGATTCTCAACTGCTCTGTAAACGACTCGGGTAACGGCATACCTCATGATGCTCTACCTGATATGTTCAGTTCACTCGAACAGCTGGATACAGACAACGCCGGATCTTTTGGTGGTGTCGACATGGGTTTGTCTCTAGTCCAGCGCCTCGTTGAACTATTGGGTGGGCACATACAAATCGGAACAGACCCGGGTAAAGGCTCTTCGTTCCGCTTTGAGTTGCCTCTGGAGTTTGTGACTCTGGCTGAAAACGCGATATCCTCTGAAACAACAACGCAAGGCGAATTATCTCTCTCCATGCAGGCACTGGTTGTCGAAGACAATCCCGTAAACCAGCGCGTTGCAACCGCAATTCTGAACCGACTTGGCTTCAATACAGACACAGTTACGAACGGAAAGGAAGCCCTGAATAAGGTCCGAAACAGCCATCAAGGTTACGACGTAATTCTGATGGATTGCCAGATGCCAATCATGGATGGCTACGAAACCACACGCGATATCCGTGAATGGGAAGTTGGAAACGGCTTGGGAAGAACGCCCATTATTGCCCTCACAGCCGACCTGCTGCCAGAGACTCACCAAAAATGCCTTGAGAGCGGCATGGACGACTACTTATCCAAACCTGTGAAAAAGGAAGATCTGCAGGAGGTGTTGAAACGCTGGGTAACGCTGACAGAAAGCTGATCGCTAGTGGGTGAAGAACCGAGCCCATCCATGGGCTCCTGCTCTGATCAGGACACAGGTTCCCGCATGGTGACGAACTCTTCTGCAGAAGTTGGGTGAATGCCCATGGTGGAATCAAACTGAGCCTTGGTTGCACCCGCCTTGATAGCCACGGCAAGCCCCTGGGTGATCTCACCAGCGTCTGGCCCGACCATGTGCGCACCAAGAACCCGATCAGTTGCGTCATCGACCACAAGCTTCATCAGGCAGCGTTCATCACGACCGCTGAGAACATATTTCATGGGCCGGAACTCAGACCGGTAGACTCTCAGGGTGTGCCCTGCTTCCCTTGCATCTTCTTCGGTTAGCCCTACGGTACCGATATTAGGCTGACAGAAAACAGCCGTCGGGATTGATGTGTAGTCCATCTCTCCCTCGCCATCCCCGAACAGCCTGCGCGATAGCACCATCGCCTGTGCTATTGCCACCGGCGTCAGTTGCGGCGTACCGATAATATCGCCCAGCGCCGTTATAGAAGGGACTGAAGTCTGGAAATGGTCGTCCACAACAACATGACCGGATGCGTTAAGCTCAATACCCAGCTCAGTCAGGCCCAGACCATCTACCAGGGCCCTTCTGCCGGTTGCCGCCATCACAAGCCCGGTCTCCATAACCGTCCCGTCACTGCGTTTGACCTTGTAGTGGGAGTTCTCGGCTTCAACCGACTCAATCGTCACACCAAACTCAAGCCGGATGCCTTTTTTACGCATTTCCTGCTCGGTGAAGCGCCGAACATCATTATCAAAGCCGCGAAGGAACAGATCGCCCCGGTAAAGCAGCGTGGTTTCGACCCCGAGACCTGCCAGAATACCGGCGAATTCCACTGCGATATAACCACCACCCCAGACTACCGCCTGCCTGGGTAGCTGCGGCAGATAGAACATCTCGTTCGACGTGAGGATGCACTCCTTACCCGGAATATCCGGAACCACCGGCCAGCCCCCTGTCGCCACAGTGATGTGGGATGCTGAGTATTCCTTTTCGCCTACCGTGACCGTGTTCGGGTCTTTAATGGACGCGGTACCATTGATCACCGTAACACCCGCGTTCTCAAGCATGCGCGCGTAAATACCGTTAAGCCTCTCGATCTCGGTATTTTTATTGGCGACCAGTGTTGGCCAGTCAAAGCTAACGTCGTCGAGTGGAACCTTCCAGCCGTAACCTGCCGCGTCTTCCAGCTCATCATGGACATGGGCGCCATAGACAAACAGTTTTTTGGGCACACAGCCAACGTTCACGCAAGTACCCCCAAGATAGCGGGACTCAACTACCGCTACCCGGGCACCACGCCCGGCCGACATACGCGCCAAGCGCACGCCACCTGAACCTGCACCAATAACAATCAGATCATAATCGTGGCTGTCAGACACAGTCTCTCCTGCTGTTAAGAAAAATGTTAGTTTTGGTTAACCGTAGTTTTGGCCTCAGGGCGGATTTCACGGAACAGTATATGATCCTCATAACCACCAAGCCGTATTTTTCCGAGACTACGGAAGCCTTCCGATTCATAAAAAGGGAGATAGCGGCTATTGCCAGTATCCAATACCAGCCCGCTTGCTCGCGGATTTTCAGCACAGAGTTTCTGAACAGCCCTGAGCAGAACCCGACCGTAACCGCGATTCTGATACTTCGGGTTCACGCCCATCATTGGCAACTGGTGAGCCAATGGCTGCGGTAACATTGCGCGTATTTTTTCATGGTAATCAAGATAGCGCCGGGTAGAGGCAAAACCGGCTGTAAGTACCATGCGGATCCTCCAACTGAACTGACTCGCCAGGTCCATACGCAGATCCGGGTCGCCGATGAACGCAACGGCAACCAGTGTATCGTCGACCATCACGCCGACCGCTTCCTGCTCCAGCTCAAAGTAGAGATCAACCAACTCACGAATGGTTGCCCGAACACGTTGCTTGTAACCAGGTTTCCGGTGATTGAACAAAAACTGAAAGGTTGGCTCCCCCCTGTATGCGTCATACAGAATTGACCTGGCTTCATTCAAAGCGCTGACATCTAACCGGACAATGACCGGTTCTGGCTTATTATTGTTATTGCTGTCGCTACTCATGCTTTCACTCCTGCCTCTGTCCGGAGAGATAACCTCCGGCACCCTGTCACTCAAAAGTCAGATTGCCAGTGTTAAACGCACCGACACCCTGCCAGGTTCACCAGACCGATCGATCGCAGCCTGATCAATCACTACACCGTGTTTACCATTGAGCATTTCAAGCCAGCCTGCAAACTCCGCATAGGGAACGGTTTCCAGCCACACACGGATCGCACTCTCTCCGCTTGGCTCAAACCTTTGCAACGTAAGGCCGGATTCTCTTGCCGAACGTGTTACCAGAGCCATCAGCGCCCGGCCATTCTGGGGGACATCCGCTGACGTTGCAGCCTGCCCTGCGCCACTGCTTCCCAACCGCCTTATAGTCGGCTCATTGGATTGTATCCAGGCTACAAGCTCTGAGGCATTTTCCTTACTTGCAGCCGCCTGATCGTGAAAACCGGTAACCGGCTTCCAGATCGCAAAATAGAGAATCCCTAGAAACACAGCAAGGGCCAACACCACAAGTGCCTGCTGATCCCGACGGGGGAGCTGATCATACTGAGCAATTAACTTGCCTACCGAGGGCTGTTCTTTCAGCTTCGTCAACATGATCCTAGCCTCCCGAGACCGTAAGGCGGCCACGGGCACCGCTGGATTCGTTTACTACGGAGCCAATCTTGGCATCAAGGCCCTGACCAGCCAGGCCGTTGCGCAAAGCGCTCAGGCGATCGTAGCTTTCGGCACGCACATCAACGACCAGCTCTCCACGAGACTGGCTATAGTTAATGGAGTTGAACGTTACTGAGCCGGTATTCGCCACTTGGGAGTACTGCTGGCCGGTGTACTTCATCAGCGTGACAAAACTTGCATCCGGGCCGTCGGAGCCGGCCATGCGCAACTGGCCTTCGACCACACGCCTGACATTGCCGGCATGAGTTCTGCTGTCACCCGGAAACGACGCCCGGTAAACCGACATCGCCTGCTGGCGCAATTCATCTGCCTGCTTCTGATAATAAAACCCCATTCCCGCTTCCAGGGTTACCTGCACCACAAACCACAAAGCGGCAACCGCAATTAACGGCTTCCAGGGCTTTAAGGGGCTTGCCTTGCCACTGCTGACTGAGAAGTCTCGCTGGCAAAGGTTAATCGGCCGGCAAAGGTGATTATGATGGGCATGGGCCAGCAACTCCAGCGGCATCAACGCCAATGACTCCTGGCGAACTGAAAGCCGTCCAGGAGCCATAAGTTCCCCAAGCACAGCTTGCTGCTCTTCAAATTCCGTTTCTGTACCGTAGACCACCACAGGTACTTCAACCACAACATCTTCTGAAGAGGGGGCGGCCAATGTGTGCGCGAACATTCCCAGGTTGGCAGACTGCATGCTCAGCCATTCGCCCCGGTCGCTCACCATCATCGCGTTATCACCATCGAGGCAAATGGACCAGCCACCTTCTGTCACCGGAAGCAGCGCGGCATCTGGGTAGATGGCATCAAGCCTGGTATGTAACCAACCGCTGAATAGCTCAAGCCATTCAGCCATTCTGCCGCGATCAATCGCTGCTACCCGGAAACCTTCCTGAGTGTGCAGGCCTAGTGCCAGGTGAACACTGTCTATGTCCTGTGCAATCTGCTCTTCCACAGCATATGGCAGCGCCTGGTTGATGAACCGGCTTTGTTTCGCTGGAATATCCGCAACGCAGAACAGTGCCTCATCGCCCGGAATGAGTCCTGCCAGTAAAACATCATCGAGCCCATTCTGGCTCAGCGTCTGTTCGACCGTACTGCGCAGATCGCGGCTTCCCTGTGCCTGGGCGTCACCGCCGGCATCGTATAGCACCCAGTTATACAACAGGGCTTCCGGGTCTTCTCCGCTACCCGCGCTGAGCGGTAACGGCCGCACGTAAAGGCGATAAGACATGATTATCCTTCTGAGATGGTATAGGGCTCTTTCGTAATGCGATTCTTTTGTCCGGTATCTCTGCGAACGGTCCGGACATTACCTTCCTGATTGCGAAAAACGGTGCTCACCATGCTTACCACACGATTATCGTAGGTAATCCGTGAAACAACTTCAAAAAAACGGGTTTGCAGCCCCAGCCGATCGGATTTCAATCCCAAACCTGCAAACGCAGGAAGCGCGAGAAAGTCCTGAATACTCTCGAACCGCTCCTCCTCCCGTTGTTCAAGAATAGACTCAGCCTGCGCTGTCGTCAGCTCTTCATGTAACGACATCAACACTTCCGCTGTAGCAGTGTTTACGTTGATACCCAAACCTCTTACCGGCAAGGTGGCTACATGAGGCCGCAACGCCACATATATTTCCTCAGTCATGCCTTCAATCAACCGTAATTCAGACACGCTGACAAAGGGCTGATTGGCCGCGCGAAAGCCGGGTTCCGCCATCAGGTACTGGCCGTCTTCGGCACCGTAAGCACTGATCGTTTGATCATCGGGATCAACCCAGTCAACTAATGTGTCCACAGACACACCTGTAATTCCGAGAGCGATCAACAAGCGCTCAAGGCGGTCTTTGGTTATCGGATCTACCTGACCGGTAACAGCAACCAGATCATTGAGATTTATTCGTCCGCCCAGATCATCGATCTGCACTTCCGCTACGCCATTGTCATCCAGAGGTAGAATGGCAGCGTTCATGGCCCAGAACTCGTCAAGACTGTCGACCATCAGGCTGTCTTCTTTATCCTCTTCGAAATCCCGTACCAGAATCTGGCGCGCAAAGGCTTCTGCACCGAGGGCTATGCTTTGTCCCTGCTGTTGCGCCAGATAATGCCCGGCCTTGAACACCCTTATACTTTGCTGCTGGGTCATTCCTGAAGCCAGCATAACCACCAATGCCATTGCGAGCAGCACCATAATCAGCGCTACGCCCTGCTGAGAATGCGGTAACGAACGGTGGGAAGAGCCAACCATAACCCTAGCCTCCCTGCCCTGTTGTACCTTGAACAGCACCCTGTTCAGCCTCTGCTTCCTCTTCACTTTCGTTGCTGCCGACTTCATTCTGTTGGTCAACGAGCCCCTGAGCACCTGCCGGATCATAGTCTGGCAATACAAACGTCCGAACAAGCTCACCAAAGAGTTCGTGCTCCAGAGTGATCTCTATCCCACGAGGTAAGGGAATATCGGGTCGGCTGCCGGGGCTCAATGCCATCATGGCTTCGTCGGAAGGCCACTCTGTCTCCCAGGAGTTCTGTTCATTGAGAAACCGCAGATCAAAGGCTGTTATCTCTTCAAGCAGCAACAAGTCCTGACTGTTTTCCTCCTGGCCTTGATCCAGAGTTGGCCAATATCGGCGCCGCAGTTCGCTACCGGTGAATTCCCAGCCAACCCGCTGCAGGCTGCTGCGTCGGATTCCCAGCGGATTACGCCAGCCCTGCCGCGTCAGCATCAGTGAAAAATCATCCTCACGACTGGTCAAGGCAGGCTTGAAATCGCCGTAGAGATCCCGGGCCGGCCGGTTGACTATCTGAGTGATGTCACGCTCAAGAAGAAGCATTGCCCGCTGAAGGCCATCAAACTCCTCGGCCAGTTCATCAACACGGTCACGCGAGAGGATAACGCCGTTCAACACCTGCCACACACCTATACCAATAACCGCAGTGATGGTTATTGCAACCAGCACCTCAAGAAGTGTGAACCCCCGCTCGCGCCGGCCTCTCATTTTTCACCCATAAAAGCAGAAAGTGTATGCACCGGGTAGGGTTGCGAACGGTCACCCCGATAGCGGGCTACGTTAACTTCCACGCGCCGCATTTTAGGCTCTGCAGTGGCCAGCACCCTGGTAGTCACCTGCCAGCGGAAAGGGCCATAGTCTTCGTCTTTCGAATTCTCGGAGACCCCTGGGAGGTTTTCTTCCAACCGGATTTCGTTGATACGATTATCGGCAACCCAGCTCGCGAGGGTTTTATCACGAATTCGTTCATAGCTTGAGATGTACTGGCTGCCAACCTCCGAAGCGGCAGTCGCAATCAACCCGAACACCAGCAATGCGATCATCACCTCAATTAGCGTGAAGCCTCTCGCTGATTTCCCTAATGTTAAGGGCTGCTCTGGCTTCACCTGTTTTCCCCCACATCTCCAGGCTGCCGCCACTCGATTGGAGAGATTCCGTCTGAAGCAAGGATTTGCGTGTAGTCCGTATCGCTGCCAATTGTGAACTCCAGCTCAAAAGGTGTGGTTTCTCCACTCGAGAAAAAAACCACATCTGGCCGTAGCTTGTCTTCAGCAGAGGCAAGGCGGGGAGCATCACTTTCAATAAAAGGCGTCGTCACCAACCATTCGGGAAAGCTTCTTGCCCGGAATAGTTGCTCACCGGACCCTTTCCAATCGCCTGTTTCTTCCTGAAATGCCACGAAGCGATACCCGTTTTCCTCGAGCAGTAACCCTAGCTCCAGGTTGTTTACTACTGCCTGGTCCGATGCTGTCTGCATAAGCAGATACAGCTCCCGCACCTCATTCTGCAGCTCACGCTGTTGGGAGTTACCTCCCATGGTAAACACCGCCAAAGCCGCGAGCAGCCCCATCAGAACCAGGACAACCAGTATCTCGATCAGCGTGAACCCGCTACTGTTGTTTCCTGATTTTTCACTAACCACCAATTAACCGCCGATGTCCCAGAGGCTGATGTCAGCAGCGTCGCCTTCACCACCATCCTGACCATCAGCTCCCTTGGAGTAGAGATCGTAAGGGCCTTCTCTGCCCGGGCTCACGTACTGGAACTCGCTGCCCCAGGGGTCTTTCGGAACACTTTTCATGTAGCCGTCAGGGTTCCAGTTCTTTGGCTCGGGGCTGCCGCTGGGGCGTGACGCCAGAGCGTCAAGACCCTGCTGAGTAGAGGGATAATGGCTGTTATCCAACCGGTATAGATCCAACGCCTTGGAAATGTTGGTCAACTGGGTTTCCGCCACGGTTATTTTCGCCTGATCACTCCGGCCCATAATATTCGGCGCCACAACAGCCACCAGCAGGCCGAGAATAACCATCACAACCATGATTTCGATAAGGGTAAAACCCCGGTTTGACTTAGGCGTATTCAGTTTTTTCATCGTCATTGTGTCACTCGTTGTTGGCTTCAAAAGCTATTTTCACAAAATACTATTTACGATTACCGGCCAAAGATTTTAGCCCACCAGGTTGCTCATGTTGAGTATGGGAAGCATGATGGCCATCACGATAATCAGCACCACCACGCCCATTACCAGCAGCATCATGGGCTCAAAGAGCCCGACAATGGCAGCTATTTTTGATTGCAGCGTGTTCTCCTGCATATTTGCTGTACGTTCCAGCATGCTGTCCAGTTCCCCACTGGCCTCTCCGCTCGCGATCATGGTCAGCATCATCGGCGGAAAGTAACCCGACTGGTCCAGTGCCCGATGCAAAGAGCCACCCTCACTTACCTTCCGCGCTGCGTCTCTCAGCTCTTGACGCAGATAGTCATTGGAAAGCACCTCACCTGCAATTCTCATGGCATCGACCAGAGGAACACCACTGGTTGTCAGAATGCTCAGGGTGCTGGCGTAGCGCGCCGTATTGACGCCACGCACCATCCCGGCGAACACAGGTAGATGTAGCAGCCGTTTGTGGAAACGCATACGGAAAGCGGGCTTGGTAAGCGAAAAACGGAAGGCCAGGAAGCATCCAACCAGAAGAATAAACAGATAGAGGCCGTAACTGGAAAGAAACTCCGACATCGTCAGCATGGCTACGGTAAGCCCGGGCAGTTCCTGCCCCTGTTTTACGAAAACTTCAATAATATCAGGAACAACATAGGTCAGCAGAAAAACCACAATGCCGATCGCGACAAAACTCAGAATAATGGGGTAGATTGCTGCAAGCTGAATTTTCTGGCGTGATTCCTGTCGACTCTCTGTGTAATCCGCCAACCTGTTCAAAACCAGATCCAGGTGCCCTGCATGTTCACCTGCCGCTACGGTCGATCGGTAGA
The DNA here is from genome assembly GCF_030549045.1 of Marinobacter sp. 1_MG-2023. Classification (NCBI taxonomy): domain Bacteria; kingdom Pseudomonadati; phylum Pseudomonadota; class Gammaproteobacteria; order Pseudomonadales; family Marinobacteraceae; genus Marinobacter; species Marinobacter sp. 1_MG-2023. The sequence goes on from NZ_JAUOST010000006.1 coordinate 61,231, forward strand.
GCCGAGGAAATGCTTTGGGAAATTCACCGAGGCTATCCGCCAGCGTATAGCCTTCCATGACCTTCGCCCGGATAGCAATCAACATACTGCGCGTGCGTGGCTTGGCCGATTGTCTGGCGGTTGCCGAAAGCGCCTGCTCAATGGGAATACCCGATTGAATCAGTGTTGCCAGTTGGCGCGTTACCAGAGCAAGGTCGGAGGCAGAGAGAGAGCCCCGCCCGCTAAGGGGGTTGCTGCGGCTCTGCTTTTGAGACGCTGGCTCAACTTCAAGTGGCGTGAGGCCTCTCTCCCGAAGCTGCTGCCGCACGGCGCGAGGCGCATCTGCCTCTAACACACCTTGTTTCTGTTTGCCCCGCGCATCCAGAGCCTTGTATTCATAGGCAGCCATAGCTTACTGACCCCGGTGCGTTACGCGGAGCACCTCTTCCAGCGTAGTGACACCGTCCAGTATCTTCCGGACACCGTCTGAATGAATGCTGGGGCCCTTGAGCCGGGCAACTTTTTCCAGATCCAGCTCACCTGCACGCTTGTGAATCAACGCACTGATCTCCTCAGTTACTTCAACCACCTCGTAGATACCAATGCGCCCGCGGTAGCCAAGCTGATTGCAATGCTCACATCCTTTTGCCCGATACACAGTTGGCGGGTTGGTAAAATCCTGCTGCAGGAATTCGCAGTGCTCTTCCGTGGGCGTGTATGGCTCACGGCAATCCTTGCACAGCACCCTCACAAGACGCTGAGCCACAATACCCACAAGGCTTGATGAGATCAGGAAAGGTTCAATGCCCATATCCATAAGGCGTGTGATCGCACCTACCGCAGTATTGGTATGCAGAGTAGATAACACGAGATGGCCGGTGAGACTGGCCTGAACAGCGATTTCGGCAGTCTCCAGGTCCCGGATTTCACCAATCATCACCACATCAGGATCCTGACGCAGAATGGCCCGCAACCCCCGCGCAAACGTCATCTCGACCTTGGGATTCACCTGAGTCTGGCCAATGCCAGGCAGGTTGTACTCGATAGGATCCTCAACCGTAAGAATGTTTCGGCTCCGGTCGTTTATCTCTTGCAAGGCGGCATAAAGGGTTGTGGACTTACCCGAGCCGGTAGGCCCGGTGACCAGCAATATGCCATAGGGCCGATGTATGAGGCGACGCAGGATTTTAAGATCGTCGCTTGCCATACCCAGAGACTCGAGGCGTATTGCACCCGCCTGTTTGTCCAGCAAGCGCAATACAACCCGCTCGCCACCAGATGACGGCATGGTCGAGACCCGGATATCCACCTCGCGGCCGGCGACCCTCAGTGCAATCCTGCCATCCTGGGGCACCCGCTTTTCGGCAATATCCAGCTTTGCCATAACCTTGATTCGTGAAACCAGTAGAGGTGCCAGCGCTCGTTTAGGCTGCACGACTTCTCGCAACACACCATCAACTCGGAAGCGCACAATCAGCTGCTTCTCGTAGGTTTCGATGTGCACATCCGACGCACTGCTTTTTACCGCTTCCGTCAAAATCGCATTGATCAGACGGATGATGGGCGCATCGTCTTCCTGCTCCAGCAGATCCTCGGTTTCCGGAACCGAATCGGCAAGAGAGGCAAGATCCATATCATCGCCAATGCCTTCAACCATCTGCATGGCTTCTGCAGAATCGTTTTGATAGGCAGCGTTCAACGCCTGATCAAAATAGCCAGGATCGATCGTCGTAAACCGGGCACGCCCGCCGCTTATTCTGTTGGCTTCGGCCAGTGCAGAATGGGGAGCGCCGGGCCTGACCAGAATAACCGGGTTGCCGTCATCAGCGCGGGTCAGGATAACTCCATTGCGCTTGGCAAAGGTGAAAGGAAGACGACCCAGCGGAGCATCCTGCGGCTGAAGTTCGGTTTCTGTGGTCAAGGTTGTCCTCGTTCGTGTCAGGCAATCATGGGAAGGCTATCACAGGACATAGGCCCGCTGAATAACTCTGTACACTATACTGCCAATAAAAGGTTTCAGTCTGATAACCTGTGTACCTTTCGACGGCGTCCGGGCAGTTGGCGAACTTAAAATCAGGACTATCAATGCTTTCTATCAATCGAAGGGTTCCCCTCATTCTGGCTTTGACAGCCGGGCTTGCCATGGTGGCTCTCACCTCCTGGCAAGGCTACAGCTTTTGGCAGACCGAGAGCCGGCAAGCCGCTTCGGGCACTCAAAACGATGCGAAACCCCTCGTACAGAAGCCCAGCGTTCCTTCCGTGCCCCTCGCCTCTCTGGATTTTTTTGGCAGAGCTCAGGCCGCGGGAGCTGAGGAGCCCGAAGATACAGAGAACCTGCCAGAAACCAACCTGCGAATTTTCCTCAGGGGTGTTCTCGCAGCCGACGGTGACTTCCCGGGTAGTGCCCTGATTGAGGACGACAAAAGCAAAACCGAAGTTTTCCTCGTGGGCGATGAACTACCCAGCAACGCCAAACTCCATTCCGTTCACCCTAATCGTGTGATTCTCGACCGGTCCGGGAAACTGGAGAACCTGTATTTTCCCGAGTCTGATAATCAAACAGGAATGACCTTTTCGTCAGACGCCGACAACATCCAGGAAGATGCTCAACAGCAAGCCCGGGTTCCCGATATCACCGATCGATCAGCTCGGTCTATAACGCCGCCAGCAAACGAGCAGGAGCGCCGGGAAGAAATACGCAAACGCCTGGAGCAACTCCGGGAGCGCCTGCGCACCAATAATGGCTGACCTGAAGCCGCCGCACACGTAACCCTGTCGGTAAATGACACCCATGATGTCGCTATGGGACAGTGTAAGCACCGGATAAGCCTATAGACTAGCGCCCATTCAATTAAATAACGGGAGTGAACTTCGATGCGACGGTGGAATGGCTGGGGAGATGAGCAGTTTGATCTGGAGCTACCGACTGAGGGGCGGAGCTTTCTCGCAAATCGTATCGGTTCCGGTGCACCCCTGAGTGACGCCTCGCTTGAATCAGTCCTCCCTGGGGTTCCTGAGTCTCGTCTGCCGTCAGATGCCAGCGTTGATGCGCTGATCGACACCGGCGCGGAAGCGCGCGTACGCCATGCCCGTGGCCAGAGCCTTCCGGATTGGCTGGCCATGCGTAGTGGCGAGTTCGGGGTTTTCCCGGACGGTGTAGCCACTCCCGAAACCAGTCTCGATATACAGAAATTATTGCAGTATGCGAGAGCCCACAAGATTGATCTGATTCCATACGGTGGCGGCACCAGCGTTGCCGGGCATATAAACCCGCTTCCAGGTGACACTCCAGTACTTACGGTGGACATGGGTGGCATGAACCGCCTCATGGACATTGACCACGAAAGCCAGATAGCCACCTTCGGCGCGGGCACACCGGGGCCACTCGTAGAATCCCAGTTGCGAGCGCACGGCTATACTCTCGGACACTTTCCCCAATCTTTTGAACTGTCAACCATTGGGGGTTGGGTGGCTTCCCGCTCAAGCGGGCAACAGTCCCTGCGTTATGGTCGCATCGAGCAGCTGTTTGCCGGCGGCCGGGTTGAAACACTTAAAGGTACCCTTGACCTGCCTACCATACCGGCTTCAAGCGCTGGCCCGGATATTCGCGAAATGATTCTGGGCTCTGAAGGCCGTATTGGCTTTATTACCGAAGTAAAAGTCCGGATCAGCCGTTTACCAGAACAGGAAAGCTTTCACGTTGTATTCTTCCCTGATTGGGACAGGGCTCGCACGGCTTGCAGGAAACTTGTGCAAAACCGCACTCCGCTTTCTATGCTGCGACTCAGTAACGCCATTGAGACTGAAACCCAGCTTGCACTGGCAGGACACCCCCACCTTATCGGCATGCTGGAAAAAGTACTCTCCCTGCGCGGAGCCAATGAAGGCAAGTGCATGATGACCTTCGGGCTGACGGGCAGTGCACGACAATGCGCCAGTGCCAAACAGGAAGCAAAACGCATTTGTTCAGAATACAAAGGTGTTTATACCGGCACCCGGCTTGGCAAGAAATGGGCTGAAAAACGTTTCACCATGCCCTATCTCCGTGAGGCACTCTGGCAGATGGGCTACGCGGTAGATACCCTGGAAACAGCAACCGACTGGGATAACGTTGATAACCTGCTTGGCTTGATAGAAGACAACCTGCGCCACGGGCTTCAGGCTCGTGAACCTGACACCAACGAACGCACCCACGTGTTTACCCATCTTTCCCATTTTTACGCTCAGGGCTGCAGCATATACACCACCTATGTTTTCCGTGTTGCAGACACCTATGGGGAGACGCTTGCGCGTTGGAAACACCTGAAAAACACAACCTCAGAACTGATCGTGCGCAACCGGGGCACCATCAGCCACCAGCACGGCGTCGGCAAAGACCACGCACCCTACCTGCCTGTTGAAAAAGGAGAGCTGGGAATCCTGGCCATCCGCTCTCTGTGCCAGACCTTCGATCCGGACGGTATTCTCAACCCGAAAACCCTGGTGGAGTGAGAGAAATGAAGGGTCGGGACACACTGCTTGATGAGCTACGAAACAGCACTCATACGTTCGACGTTGTTGTGGTTGGCGGCGGCATTACCGGCGCCGGTATAGCCCGAGAGGCCGCTGGTAGCGGACTGAGAACGCTGTTGATTGAGCAAAAAGACTTTGCCTGGGGAACCTCCAGCCGATCCTCGAAAATGGTACACGGCGGCCTGCGTTACCTCGGCAGTGGGCAATACAGGCTGACCCGCGATGCAGTAACCGAACGCCAGCGCCTCATGGCAGAAGCACCCGGGCTAATAGAGCCATTGCGCTTTATGATGCCGCACTTTCAGCGTCAGTTTCCCGGGCCAAGGCTGTTTCAGATATTACTCAGGATTTACGACAGAATATCCCGCACCCATTCGCGCCAGTTCCTGACACCCGGCCAGACCATGCAATGGATACCCGGGCTGAACACCGTGAAACTAACTGGTGCCAGCGGCTTCACGGATGCTGTAACCGATGACGCCAGACTCGTACAACGAGTCATCACCGAGGCCCGGCAGGACGGAGCCTGGTGTCTTAATTACGTTAAAGCACAGCAAGTTCTTCGGAAGGACGGTCAGGTCAGCGGGCTTGAGCTGAAGGCCGAAGATGACGCCGCGATTTTCACGGTTAATACGCCGCTGATTATCAATGCCACCGGCGTTTGGGCTGACCAGCTTCAGCAACGCGGCGGCGATGAAAAGCCGATGACGATCCGGCCATTACGCGGCAGTCACCTGGTTCTCCCCTGGCACAGGCTCCCGGTTTCCTGCTCTGTTTCATTGTTCCACCCGGATGATAAACGTCCGGTCTTCGCATTCCCCTGGGCTGGCACAACCGTACTTGGAACCACAGACCTGGATCACACAGACAGTCTCGAAAAGGAGCCGCGAATTGCCGAGGAGGAAGTTGACTATCTATTGAGAGTCTCTAACAGCCTGTTTCCCGGAGCAGCTGTATCCCGAGGCGACATTCTTTCCACCTGGGCGGGCGTTCGCCCAGTCGTCACTGGCGCCCAAACTACCACCGGCCCCAAGGCTCCATCGAAAGAAAGCCGTGAACATGAGTTTCGTGAAGATAAGGGGTTGATCAGCATCGCAGGCGGAAAACTGACCACCTTCCGTCTGATAGCAAGGGAAGCACTTGCCAGAGGGCTTGGAGGCGCAGAACGCTTGCGACCGGAGAAGGATCCGGTTTTCAAACCAGCGACCGCCTCACGACGGCCCCAACACATAAGCCATCAAAACTGGCAGCGGCTCACGGGTTTTTACGGTTCGGATCTATACGCGGTTCTGCAGGCCGGGCCCACGGCACCCGTTAGCGATGATGCGGTTTCTGGCACCGTTCCGGGTGAATTGCTGTGGGCCGAAGTTGTCTGGGCCTGCAAACATGAAGATGTAAAACACCTCGATGACCTGATGCTACGCCGCACCCGGCTTGGGCTGATAGCCCCCGAAGGCGGTAAAGCACTGCTGCCAATAATCCGGCAACACTGTCAGAACATACTCAACTGGAGTGATGAACACTGGCAAACCGAAGAGACCCGGTACCTGGCCCTATGGAGCCAAGCCTATTCGCTTCCGGGCCGCGGGGAGCAGACACATGCCGGCTGACCCTCTCATCCTCGCCATTGATAACGGCACCCAGAGCATACGCGCCCTGCTTTTTGATACCCAGGGCAATCTGGTCGCCAAAGGCAGACAGGAGATTCAGCCATACTTCTCGGAACAACCGGGATGGGCCGAACAGCACCCGGAATATTTCTGGGATAACCTGGGCAAGGCTTGCGAACAGCTTTGGGAATCCACGAACGTCAAGCCAGACAGGGTTGTGGGCGTTACCCTAACAACCCAGCGCGGCACGGTGATCAACCTCGATGAAAAAGGGAAACCTCTGCGCCCGGCGATTATCTGGCTGGATCAACGACACGCCCACGTTGATGGGCCGATTAAAGGCCCCTGGGGTTGGGCCCTCAAACTGGCACGGCTTGAAGAGACGATCAACCGCTTTCGGGAGAACACCCAGGCCAACTGGATTGCCCAGAACCAGCCAGAGATCTGGGAGAAAACCCGACATTTTGTTTTGCTGTCTGGCTACCTGAATTACCGCTTAACCGGCGAATTCCGGGACTCCACCGGCAGCCAGGTGGGCTATTTGCCGTTTGATTACAAAAAGCACCGCTGGGCCGGCCCCCGGGATTTCAAATGGCAAACCATGCCGGTAAAACCAGCCATGCTGCCGGAACTGGTCAGCCCTGGCTCCACTCTGGGTCACCTTACCTCTCAGGCCGCCAGCCACCTGGGCCTTCGAGAAGGACTGCCGGTAATTGCTGCCGCCTCTGATAAAGCCTGTGAAATACTAGGCTCCGGCGGTTTGACGCCGGATGTAGGCTGCATGAGCTATGGTACGACCGCGACGATAAATGCCACCAACAAGCGCTATGTGGAACCGGTGCGCTTTATGCCACCCTATCCTTCCGCCCTGCCCGGGCACTACTCCACTGAAGTGATGATTTACCGGGGCTTCTGGATGGTGAGCTGGTTCAAGCGAGAGTTCGGCTTGCGGGAACGAGAAATCGCCAAAAAGCGGGGCATCGAGCCCGAAGACCTGTTTGATGAACTGGTCAAAGCCGTACCAGCCGGCTCCATGGGCCTGATGCTGCAGCCCTACTGGTCACCCGGCATACGCCAGCCCGGGCCGGAAGCAAAAGGCTCCATTATAGGTTTTGGCGATGTGCACACCCGCTCACACATCTATCGGGCAATTCTCGAAGGCCTGGCTTACGGACTCAGGGAAGGCAAAGAAAAAATCGAAAAGCGCAGCGGCATAAAAATCCGCAAGCTCAGGGTTGCCGGCGGCGGCTCCCAGAGCGACGCCGCCATGCAGTTAACCGCGGATGTATTCGGCTTGCCGGCCGAGCGCCCCCACACCTATGAAACCTCCGGGCTGGGAGCGGCGATTGATGCCGCCGTTGGCCTTGGCCTGCACCCGGATTTTGATACCGCTGTGGCGGCCATGACAAGGGTTGGCGACGTATTCCAGCCTGATCCAGAAGCCCAAGGTCTTTATGAGAGGCTCTATTCCGAAGTTTACTTACGTATGTACCCTCAGCTACAACCGCTGTATCAGAAGATTCGGGACATCACCGGTTATCCCAAGTAGGCGTATTTGCTGTGCCTGCCACTTTGTATAGCCATCACCAAGTGAGTACAGACAAAGCAACACGTTCCGCAATTACAATCTCGGCAGCGCGGTTCCCTCCGGAACCCGAATCTCGAATCCTGATTTCACAAGGACCGTCTGACCGGCGGATACTTCGCGATTCCAGGCCAGGACGCCCTTCTTGTCATCAACGTCCCGCTCCACTGGCTCACTGATTTCCAGTGGCTTAACGGTCAGAGTATCCTTCTGCGATACAGGTAGCCGGTCAAAAATCCGAACCTGTACGGGCTCCGAGTGATGGTTGGTGATCTCGAACCGGTTTTGTCGGCGCTGGACATTCTCGCTTTTCCATACGCCCTCCTCTCCTGTGCGTTCAAGTTCATTAACCACGGCAACGCGGATACCCTCATCCACACCGAAACCGAGCGTCAGCTCTTCGCCACTGGTAAGCTCCGGAAGCCTGCTTTCGCCCACACTCTGGCCATCCCGATAAAGGGTTACCCGCCCAGCTGGTATGGGTGCCTCAGACTGAAAAGTGCCCGTCGCATGCACATATCCGGTGGTGTTCTGGACAGGCGCTGTCCAGATTGCAACTTCAACCGGAACCCGGTGCTCCGCAACCGAAAGCCGCTGGCCGGCAGCCCCACTGGGAACATCAACCGGTTGTTGCAGCCGATAGCTTTGAGTAAACGTGCTTTGGCGCTCCACAACAGCCGAGCTCTCCATAAGTGAATCGGCCTGCATTTCAGCCATAGGCGCCAACGCCTTTGAGCGATAAACCTGGGGCGGCTCAGGATTCACAACCCAGGAATACAGAGGCGGCATAGCAATTCCCCTGCGAGCGTTGGCGGTTGCAAGTTGCAGCTCAACACCCTGCCAATCGGTTCCGGTTGCCTGCTGCACAACGGCCAAATGCTCCAGCATCACCTCGCCACCAGATTCGCCTGCCAGCCGGCTTTTCAGGCGCGCAGTGTATTCACTCCGCCAACTGGCTTCGGTCGTCTGAAACCTCAGTTTTACCTGCAGTTCGCCGGCCGTGGGAGCCTGATAGCGAAGCGAAACTTTTTTGGTTGCCTTGGCGCTCTGTTTAACCTGTGCAAGCTCCCTCGATAAACGGTCTCTGATGGCGATATCGTCGGCCAGTTTCACACGGATTCGCCGTATCTCCGCCAGCGCATTCTGTGTTGTATCTTTCAACGCAGCAGCCATGTCGTTCAGCTCTGAAGCAGACAGTTCGTGGGGAGACTCCGCAGCTTTGCTCATGAGGGTAACCTGCTGGTTCCACGCCCGGATCGAGTCTTCCTGTTCCTGAATTCTCAGGCTAACAGCCGCTAACTCATCACGGATACGTCGGGACTCCCCGGCAACGAATTCAGCCTGTTCCACGCGGCTAACCTGTACCTGCCGGATCTGTGATCCCGGCACGCCCTCAAGCACAACCTGCAAACTCTGATCCTGGAGACTGACTGGCAAACCCTCAACCTCAAAGGTTCCTGCACCAGAACTCACCTGTTCGCTTTCCTCCCAGGTAAGCTCCGCATGAGAAGGATACAAGGTTGCAACTGTGATCTCCGCCTGAGCCATCAAGGGTGTAGCTGCAACGGCAATCGCCAGCAGGCAGTATTTTTTCATTGGGAGGGTCCTTCTGGTTACGGCGGTATTGGTGCCAGCTGTTTTGGCATGACGCGTGTTATTCACCCGGCTCGGGCACATCGTGTTTGCTCGCGCTCTGATCCCGAACGATGTCTTCTGCCCGGCTGTGGTCCTCACCGTCTGGTCGAAGTGGTTCCTGGTCTTGCCCGCGAACCGGAGCCAGTTTTACTCGGGTGAGAAACGGGAAGTGGTCCGAGCCTATCGACGGCAAACGGGTAATGGAGACAAGCGTAAAGTGATCACTGTGGAACAGGTGGTCAAGTGGCCATCGTAATGGCCAATAATCTGCGTGAAACGTGCTGTAAAACCCTCGGCCTACCCTTGGATCAAGCAATCCGCTCACTTTACGGAACAGGCGAGTCGTCGGCGACCAGGCCACGTCATTCAGGTCACCGGTTACGATGACAGGCTCGTCACTGTCGGCAACACTGCGACCTACGATCACGAGTTCCGCATCCCGCTCTGTTGATTCGTCGTTTTCTGTAGGGCTGGGCGGCGCAGGATGCACAAAATGCACTCTCACACAGTCGCCCGACCGAAGCTCAACCAGAGCGTGCATGGAGGGCACCTTGTCCTCTATAAGAAAGCACACCTCAGACTCGTGCAACGGTAACCGCGAGAACACATGCATGCCATACAGGTTATCCAGCGGGCACTTGATGGTATAAGGCATTTCCTTTTCGAGAGCCGCAAGCTGGTCCTCCCACCACTGATCTGATTCCAGCGTGACAAGAATATCGGGCTGATGCTGCTCAACGAGTTTTAAAAGTGCCGGGGCGTTGCGGTTAGGGGTCAGTACATTCGAGGTAAGTATGGTCAAAGTCCGTTCAGGGTCTTCGGCCCGCGCATCTTTTACTTCTTTTTGCCAGATCACAGTGTACGGAAGGATCCACCAGAGCTGTGCCGCCAGTGAAAGCCCTGTGATGATCACCAGCCCCCAGTTTGCAGGCCGAGACAGGTCAAGGAGCAGCAACTGGACGACCAACAAAAGAGCTGCCAGAAAAGCCAGCTGAAGGCGCGGAAAATCGAAGCTCCGAACACTCCAATGTGGGTTGTGCCAAAGAGGCAGAGCGGTCGCTATAGCTATGGCAAAAGTACAGACGAGCAACGTAATGAACATCAGTGGCCTGGCGTGTCCCGATAAAAGGTAAAGTAATAAAATCACCGACTGGTGATCATGGCGATCAAAAACTGCAAAGCGCACAAATGGCAAACCCGCGCTTCACGTTTAAAAACCATAAGCTGGCGCCGGGTATAAGTCCAGCCATCGTGCTTTAACTGTCTTGCAGGCTCCGAAATGCATCTTTCACATGGAGTGCCAAGGCATCGTTCAGCTCATTGGAGCCTTTACGCACAAGGGCCAGCTGGTAGGAGCCTATCTCGGGTAAACCCTGGTTGACTATTTCCTTCAATGGCGGGCGCACAAGGCTCTTCGGGAAGGGTGCAACGGCGAGATCAGCCACCATAGCAGCTTCCTGACCAGAGCAATGTTCACAGGTGTAGGCAATCCGGTAAGGCTTTGCGGCGCTATCGAGGGCCCGCAATGTCATTCGCCGCCAGGAGCAACCTTCGTGCGCCACCGCTACCGGCAAGGGCGTGCGCAGAAACGCGGAGCCCTCCTCCAATCCCGCCCAGGCCAAAGGTTCTTCATAAACAACCTCGCCGCGAATATCCCTGATTTCATCCGCTACGGTAACCAGTGCCAGATCCAGCTCTCCAGCATCCAGCCGGGCGAGATTTTGTTTACTCGATCCCACAACCACATCCACCAACACTGCTGGATATGAGCGTGCAAACTGGGCGAGTACCTCAGGCAGGATGCGGGTACCAACATCGTCTGATGTTCCGATACCGACCTTGCCTTCCAGTGATGGTGAGAGAAAATACTGAACCGCCTCTTCATTCAACCGCAACAATCGACGGCTATAGTCCAGAAGCGCTTCGCCTTCCGCTGTCAGGCGTACCTGCCGCGGTTCGCGAATAAACAGGCATTTGCCAAGATTCTGTTCCAACTGCTTGATTTGCATGCTGAGTGCCGAGGGGGTTCGGTGCACCAACTTCGCGGCACCGGTGAAGGTACCGCACTCGCAAATCGCTACGAAGGACCTGAGTACCTCATTGTCGAGCAACGGTATTGCCACGTGATCACCCTGACTCCTAACTGGACGCGAATATGACTTAAGCATATTTGAACGCAGAGTTAAATTCTTTTCGTTTGATTGAATCTAATTGAAGCTCCATCCTTTCGGTAACAGTGCACTTGAGGGGCAGTTTCGCCCACTCGAATGCCACCAACTCAGGAAGGTCAGAATACGGGTGAAGACAATGCTGAGCATCAAAAGCAACGACCAGATAAACGGGCTGAATATTCTGCCCTGGATGAGGAGCTATACCCGGCGCCAGCAGTTTCGGCGGATGGCTATGTCACTTCTGGCAGAGAAAGACGATGTTCTCTCCGACTTGGGGTATGAGCGCAGGCACCTTTACGGTGCGATGAACCTGCCACTGCGAAATGATGCCGCAAGGTATCTTGAGCAGCATCGCCGGGTTTGATGCCAGCATCAGGCGTACAAACTCATTAACCCGCTCTTGCTTGTTCTCGAAAGAGAGCACGCCCCAGGCTCGCGAAATACTGCGAAAAAGCGGCATTGATATCCTGCCGGTGTTTGCCTGTTGGGTAGAGCCCGGCCCTGGCTTCCTCTGAGTGGCGTGTTCCACGCACCAGAAAGCTGTTGCCGGGCTCACTGTCTTCTACAAACGCTTCGAAAGCCCTGGCACAGAGCTCTTCAGGTTGCGCGTAATACAATACATTACGTTGCTGATCAGCCTGCTTTGAGCGCAGAAACAACGTACTGGGCTGGGTGCCATCTTCATTCAACATAATCGTTCGAAAACACCTGCCCAGTAGCTCAATAAGCGGATGCTCTTTCTGGTCCGCGCTATCCAGCCAGGCCGCGGATGCAAAGCCATGCTTGCCAGAGCTGCGAAACGCTTTGCTTCCCATATAGTGGTCGAACGCATGAAACCATTCATGGGCAAGGCTCCCTGCCCCCGCATTCTTCGCCAGAGCCAGTTGCCGGGTAGCGGGAATATAGTGCGCGGCGACGCCGGGCCTGCCGCCAATTCCGTACTGAAGTCCCAGGGAGCCTCGCAGGGAAACAAGTGCTTCCGGGCCCCGAAGAATGAGTAACAGATCGCTTAGCGCCCGATAGAAGCGGCCAGCTGCTCTGTCGCGCTCTTCCGGCGTTACCCAGTTCCCGACTTCGATGCTCCTGAAGTCGAACCGGCGTCGCACTGTTATAAAAGACACCGAAGCTTGTGCCATCATCACTTCCTCCGGATTTCCACGACAAAGGCAACCAAGCTGCTGGCAAGAGGCAAGCTACACGCCAACAACTGGTTATATATACAGTATATTGGGCATAGACGACTGCTGAGTCAACATTATTGGAAAAGACCAGCACCGAGGTACCCCTGCAGGATACTGCGTCGCCGGTGCGTCGCTGAGCCTAGCCTCCTGAGCCGGGCATCTTCATGCTGATGATCGCCTGCAGGATTTTGCCTACCGGGCCCTGACTGTCGAAGAGGGTCGTTTCCACCAGACCGACACCGGTATTCTGCATACGGCTGCGGGCATCCAGCCCCAGCCATTCGCCAACCGGGCTTCGGTGAAGGTAGAGGGTGACGTCGGCGTTGATGCAGCCAGTTTCACTATCCAGATTGAGTTGACCAACGCCGTTACCAAAATCGCAGAGCGTGGCCGCCATAACAGAAGGGCTCATCTGCACGCCCTGCACCAGCGGCATCGGTAGTTTCATCCAGGCTATCCCATGGCCCTTGCCATTTACACCGTCGATAACTACCGCCTTCGCCGTGCTGTGCAAACCCTCAGGACTATACTGATTCTGCCAGCCGGCGGCCTCAGAAATATTTTCCTCAACGGGCCCGGAAGGAGGATCAAATTCTGGTTCAGGAAAGCGACCGTATTCCGGCACCGAGACCGGGTTGTTCTCAAGGAATAGAGCGCTTGCCCGGGCCACTTCAGTATCACCCGCCAACAACGACGCCTCCATAATTTGCAGTCGTTTACCGCCACGCACCAGCCGGGTGGAGATCGCCAAGGGTGAATTGGGAGCCGGACGAAGCAAATCCACCGTAAGCCTTGTCAGGTTCAGATGCCCGCTATCCGATGCCTGCTCCACCGCATGGGCCATCAAGCCTACCACCGGCCCACCGTGCAGATGTTGGGGACTCCAGGGGCTACAGCACTCAGGCGTAGGTACATACAGTTCTTTATCACGCAGAAACAGTGCTTCACTCATGGGGTGCCCTCACCTCTTCGCCATGGATTCCAACATCCGGTTTACCGCATCCAGGTGCTCCGGCTCGTTGTGAGACATTCCCTGGAACACAGCGCAGAGGTCCAGAAAGTCCTTCAGTTCCATACGTTGAGCCATCTTCATCAGGCGTTTGGTCAGGCGGGTCGCCTTCGGGGGCTGGCTGGCAATACGTTTTGCCATAGTCATCACGGTGGGCATCAGCTCATCAGCCGGTACCACCTCCAGGACCAAGCCCAATTCTTTGGCTTCACTCGCCTCCACAATGCGGCCGGTAAGCGTTAGTTCAAATGCCCTCTGATAACCAATCAGGCGCTGCATGAGCCAGGCTCCACCGTCGCCCGGGATGATGCCCAGGTTCAGGAAGGTTTCACCAAATTTCGCTTTCTCAGAGGCAATCCGTATGTCGGCCATGTTAGCCAGATCAAAGCCGGCACCGATGGCTGGACCGTTCACTGCAGCAATAACGGGAACTTCCACGCCCTGTAAGGCCAACGGAATCTGCTGAATGCCTTTGCGGTAGCGGTCCGCGCACTCGGCCACATCGCCGGCGAAATCACCGCCCCGCTCCGCCATATCGCGAACGTTACCGCCTGCACTGAAGGCAGAACCGGCTCCGGTGATAACCAGTACAGACACATCGTCGCAATGATTGACCCAGTCGGCCGTGGTGACGATGTCGTCGATAAGGTGAGAGCCGGTCAGTGCATTACGCAGGTCATGGCGATTGAGGGTCAGCACCGCTACCCGGCCTTCGAGGGTTAACAGAGCATCGGTGAGATTCGGAAGGTTGCTCATCGGGAAATTCCTTAGAGGTTGGCAAACACCCGGTCACAGCCAGGCAAAATTTTGTGCCTAGGATAAACCACCGGCCGAGGATTATCTCGCCAAAGTGGCAAGCAGCAACCCAAAGAATGAATTGCCTGAGGCTAAACGAAAGTGAAGTCGTTCACGTCGCTTCCGCAGCGCTGGAGGCCGCCCACAAACAGAAGAGTATGTCGATTATTTGCGCTGTACGTGGATGCACTTGAAGATTAAGGGGGGGAGTAATGTGGGAAGCGCCCCACCGGGCGCCCCCATGAGGAAGATTTTACTCAGTCGCCTGCCCGGCTTCGTTACCCATCTCTTCTACGCCTTGCTTGACGTTATACCAAGCTGAAGAAGTGGCCTCTTTGGTGTTTTCCCAAGCATTCTCACTGACATCCTTGGTGTTTTCCCAAGCCTGCTGCAAACTCTGGCTTGTCTGGTTCCACCAGTCCTGATCATACTCAGGCAGTTCTTTAAGTTCATTCTGGGTCATTTCCACATGAACTTCATACTCAACGCTGCCAAAGTCGGCGTTGCCAGGGGCTGTCGCAACAGTAAAAGTGCCACGCTCTGCAATGACTTCTCTGCCCCCCAAGTCAAGTACTTCACCGGTTTCTATAACGAGTGAGTGCAGTGACATATCGTCACTCAACAGAATATCCTCGACCTCACCAATCTCTTCGCCGGTGCTATCGAAAACATCGGCATCATTTAGCTCATCCATAGTGTAAAGCCCTTCTGCGGCAACCGCCGAAAGACTCAATGCCACTCCACCTGCCAGCAGCGAGACGCCCATTGCACGAGTAGTAAACTTACGCATTGTCGTACTCCTTTATGAAGCTTTTCGTGTGGTCGGCCAAAGCGAAGACGCTTTAAAGGCGCAACGCTCGGTAGACGTGATCAGCAACCGAGGGCATCGCCCCGGTGAACTTCGTCACACCCCAACCTAACAAAGGCCCTCACGCTGACCAAATTACCCTCCAGTAATGGTGAGGTCTCCGCGTCATGGCAAGACATAAAGTGATAGGTTTCGAGGACTTCGAGACTAGTTCTTTGCGGAGATCTCGCGGCAATGTTCGTCAATGTCTGGTACAAGGACAGGCAGCCCCTGTGCCAAGTTCAACGCGATACGTTTCATTAAAGCTGTTTCAATCATCTCGTAATTGGCCGAGGCCCCTTCTTCGGTGTGAAGCCGCTCGCGAACCAGCATGATTTGAGCAAGAGCGCCCTGAACCTCTTCGTCCTCAGGATATTTCGCTTTCATAGCTTCTGGCGAAAGTCGCAGGAAATCTTTAGCCAACGCCTCGTGATCAGGTCCGTCAACTTCCATAGCGTTATCTCCTATCAGAGCGACTGTAGCTGCATCATCCAATACGGCTCCCCTTCTGCAATTCGGGCAGACGCGAAGGTCGGGTCCCAATATGTTAAATATAGTTAAATTCCTGTAAAGAACAAACGTCGGCCTATTGCTCTACTCGGGTATCAACATATAGCCGCTTGACAACAACCATCCCCAACACCGTTAAAGGTGCCGCGAGAACCAGGCCAAGAATCCCTGCAGTCAAACCCATAATAATCTGAGCTGACAGCAGCAACGCGGGAGGAAGCTTCACTGATCTGCGGTCTACAAGCGGCGTTATCATGTTGCTTTCCACCGCCTGTACAGCCAAGTAAAGCACCAATACAGGCAAGAACTGGCCATCCGGAAGCGCCACCAGTAACGCAGGGATCGCCGCCAGTATTGGCCCTAAGTTAGGGATCGACACCAGCAATGCTGCCAGCAGCGCAAGTGAGAGCACCATGGGCACCCCCAACAACCATAGCCCCATGCCTGTGGCCACACCGACCACAGTCATTGATAGAAGGCGTCCTAATAGCCACCAATATAGGCGCTGGCTAATTTCTGCAGTAAGCGTTGTAACTGTAGCGCGTTGGCGCGGCGGGATAAGAGAAAGCAATCCCGATCGATAGGTGCCTGGTTCGAAGGCAAAGAACAGAGCTATGAAAACAACAAAAAAAAGATCCAGGAAAATACTCAATGTGGACGAGAGGAATAACGAAACCTTGGAAAACCACTGGCCGAAGAGACTATCTGCTGCACCCTCCTGACTGAACCGCTCAATAATCTGAGTACCCATAGGCCACTTACGAAACTGCTCTTTTAATTCCGAAACGGAATCCGGCAAAATCTTAGCGAGCTGTTCAAACTGCTCGTTCACCCCGCTTGCAAACTGCATTCCCAACAAGGCCAACAAACCTGCTATCGAGAGAATCACAGCTGACAGAGACCACCCGCGCGACAGAAAGCTATGGCTGCATAACCAACCAGCCGGAACCAATAAAAAAGTGCCCAACAGAAGTCCGGCGAAAATCAGCAACAGAACCTGAAAACCATGCCAGAGCAGAATCAAAGCGCCCGCCATAACCGCACTAATGCTTACGGCGATCCAGACTTTTCGGGTGTAGCTGCTTATTGGTGTAGGGGCATTGCTGCCGGGCATGTCGAAACCTCTCGATTAGCCGTTTGAATTTACGTTTAAGAACCAGGCTACCGGACCAAGCGTCCCGAAAAACAAGAATGCCAACTTCCGGCTCAGTTCTGACTTATGGCCCTGAATATTGCCCGAAACCTTAAATTTTACAATTACATAACCTGTAACAGATTAGTCACTTCAGAGACATACTCGCACGCTACAGTTTTCAGTCTGTCACAACGTCTCAAAACCGTAGGAAAACAATCGAATGTCTCCCTTATGCCCGAAATTAGCGTTAGCTTTGGCTATTACCTCTTTAACTGGTTGTTTTAACGGATCAGGTTCGTCCTCAGACTCAAACGAATCACCTACTCCTGACTCATCTGAAAATGATGAGCCATCAGTGGTAGCAGAAAGCCGCTACTACGCTCTACCGTATTTGCAAAATCCCGCTCCAACAGAAATGACCGTGACCTGGTTTAGTGATTCCGACAAGCCAGGAACCCTGGCCGTTAATGGAATTGGTGAGTTTGCTTCAAATCCCGAGTTGGCAGACAGCCTTACCTATGGTGCCTCTGAGATCGAATACATACACGGTGATCAAAACTTTAGCAGTATTCATTCCTATGCTACTGAGGGGGCTGCTCCCGCCCCGAATTACAAGCATTCTGTCAGGGTTACCCAACTCACACCGGAAACCAGCTATCAATACTCTGTAGATCAACCGGGCGCTGACACATTTGCGTCGGAATTCAAAACAGCGCCTATGACTGGCAGTCGAGAGGCGGTTCGCTTCATTGCCATGTCAGACATGGAAACCGAACCTGAGTCGACACAGAAAACCGTACGCTGGACAGCGAATGCATTGGCAGTTGGCGGGGAGAAGCTAGGAACCGACCCTGATACCTATACCCGGCAATACCCTGTTGATCAAACAGAGGGATACAAAGCAAACCTTGGGTACGCTGCAACACGTAGCCCGGACTTTTGGGTCATTGCTGGTGATCTGGTCGAAAAGGGCGGGCGGCAGCTGGACTGGGACGAGTTCTGGCGCCACAGTGCTGGCGAATGGGGCACTCTGGCATCTACAACACCCATCTTCCCTACCCTCGGCAACCATGAAAACTACTGGCACCCGGAGGCTCCGGGATATAACGCCCAGGCATCCATGTTGTCCTATGACAAATGGAACACTTACTGGGATCTGCCGACTAATTACGCTACGGATGAGCGTTATGAGAAACGCTACTATCGCGCTGACTATGGCCCTGTGACCTTGATCTCACTCGATTCCTCCAACGGCAATGATGATGACCCAAGCCAAGACACTAACCTGATGATTAATGGAGTAGAGTCTCGCGTTCCCGACTTCAATCCAGGTAGCGAACAATGGAACTGGGCTATACGTGAACTTGCAGATGCACAAGCGCAAGGCCAGATAATCTTTGTTCAATTCCACCACACAGCATTTGGTACAGGTGTACACAGCTTGCCATCAGGAAGCGCAGGCATCGCCAACGGTGAAGACAGTCAATCGGGCGTTCCGATGCGGGCTTATAAAGAACTCTTCGAACGTTACGGCGTGACAGCCGTGCTATCCGGACATGATGAGTTACTGGAGTATGTTCGCATAAACGGAGTCCATTACTGGGATGTCGGCTTCGCAGGTGATGGCCTAAGAGGGCCTGGATACCCGCCGACCACTACATACGTCCCTTTTGATCAATTGCCGGCCGAGGCCCAGGAAACACACTGGAGCGTTCACGGCGACGTACCGGAGATGTGGAACGGAAACCAACTTATTGATGGCGGCAAGCACTATGGTTTTCTAGAGGTGGACGTTCGCCCCAGTGGCGACTATGGCTATGAAGTCGTCATGACGCCGCGGTATGTTTTCCCCATAACGGATGGGAATGGTGAGCCCACGGGTGAATTTGACCATCGCCAATATAACAAGGTGGTTCGGGTGCTAGTAGAGCGCTGAGGTTATCTTAGCGGGCGAACCTAGGTTCGCTCGCTAAATAATAGAACTCAGATCGAACGAAAGGGAGTTTCAGGGATTGGGCAAGGGGCGATTGCGGCATGGCATCATCCTGGTGGTTTGAGTTCGTTTATTTTTGAATCATTATCCAAGGTCTCATTGCACCTGTTCTACGGGTATCAACACCTCGTTCCGTCTCAGAAACCATGGAATGAACGGCGCGTTATAACGGGCCCATACCGGCGCTCCAGTTGCGATGTACCCCTTTTCACCAATCCACCTTTCCAGCCTGGACTTGTTCTTTTGGTAACCTGATTCACTCCAAAGACCGGAGTAGCGAATGGCTGCCATCGTCTGTTCCGGCACAGAACGTAAAGCGATCCGTTCATCGTTGGGTTTCGGTATGCTGTCCATCGTAAACGAACCGGGCATCATGAAACTCACTACCCATTGACCATCAACCTGGGTCTGCCCGACCGGCGCCGTCATGTCGATTTTCTGGCTCTCAGCCACCTGGCCAACAGGCGCAGTCATGGCGATTTCCGCTTGGGATTGGTTATTGCCGGAAATGTATTTAAACAAACGACCAAAAGCTTCACTGCCCGCGTCTTCAAATTCTGTGTCGACGACCGTCTCTGCAACAATCTGCGGCTCATACTGACGAACTTCCAGATTATCTTCCTTCAGGAGTACTGTGTATTCCGCCTCTTCTGTCGCCATGGTGGTTGCCGATAAGAACATTGAGCACAGTGCGATAACTAGCGCTGCCTGTCGTTTAAGCATGATGTTTCCTTTCATATTTGCCTTCAAGCCCGAAAAGCTCGGTATCGCCAATCTAATTTATACGCCCAACCATTCTGCCAGCTGAAGATTGGTTTTCAGCCTCAGCCGCTGTTGGAGGATCCCCTCAAAAACGCCTTCCACGGATCGTTTCTGCCCTAGCATTGGTAGCGAGGCCTCAGCCTCTGAGAAGAACTGCTCCTCACGCGACGTACCCACTATCGCTTGCTCCCACCAGTTCACTACTCGAGGGTGCGCCTTTTTGAGCAGCAAGTCCCCGGGAAGCTTTTCGGACTTCGAAGCATTTGCCGTATGAGTCGCTGGCATCAGATTCCAGAGATCGTTGTTGTTCCATCGTGACCATGGAAAACAGTGGTCGACGTCAAACCGCTTCGCTTTGAGACTTTTTGCTGTCCATACGCACTCGACTTTGCCGGTCTGCAGCTGCTGTTGAACCATTTGACGTACGGCAGACGTGTCGCGTCGGCCTTCAACCCACTGTAAGCCGCAATGATATACGTCCATGGAATAGCGCAGATCCCAGCTACCCATCAAATCAATCCATTCATTAACAATCGCAGGCTCAATCCAGCACGCATAACGACTGAATGTATCCCAGAGAAACGAAGGAACACGGAAGGTACCGAACCGGGAAAGCGTAGCTTTATCCAGACGCACGGATGCTTTCTTGATGGTTATTCTGGCCGAACCGCCTTCAAAGATCGGACGGTTACTGCCAGGCCAGGTCGTGAAATGTGCAGGATTCTTGAGAATGGTCGAGCAAGCATCCCGGATAGCGCGAAGGACTACCGGCGCAACATCCGCCGACAGCGACATACCCACTCTGAAATCCAGAGGCGTGAAACCCTGCAGCTTGAAGAAATCCTCTGTGGCGAAGCCATAGCCACGGCTGCCTGGCGCCTGCCTCAGTTGGTGTCGGAGAACCAGAGGGTGATAAAGCATAATCCAGAACAGCCCAACCGCCCCAAGCGGAATATCCACCCAGTCATCGGTACGCTTAAGCGCCAGGCCAGGCGCGCCGTCAGCAATCCGTACAAGGGTCCGCAGCAAACCCAATTTGTAGGTCGAGGATTTATTATCATTAACGATGATGTGGCGGACTGTCGGCAATGCGCCTGTGCCATCGTCTGCCAAACGAAAAGCCAGAGTCTCCCAGGAAACTTCGTTCCTCTGAAGTTCATCCTTCTTGCGCCCGACCGGCAACGGAAGCGGGACCAGTGCTCGGCGTTTGGCAAAACCCTCCAGCTCTTCCCTACTGACATCGTAAAAGAGTCGTTCGCCATCACCTGGCCCATGCCGAAGCGTAATCACCAGCATTCCACCGGGTGCCAGAAGCTCAGTCAGGATTCGAAATGCACGTTCACGATCGGTTGGTGGGATATGCATCCAGACCGCGGAAACCAGGATTAGATCGAAGCGATAGCTCAGCTTCCGGATCTTACCTAGATCGGGTAATTGATCGTCTACCCAATGAATGCTCTGATTGCGAGTAGCGCCCTGCCCCAACTCTCGCAAGCCAGCTGCGGGCTCTACCGCGACCACATCCCACCCCCGCGCTGCAAGGGCACTGGAATCGCGACCGCTGCCTGCGCCAACATCCAGAGCCAAGCCCGCCTTTTGGTCTAACTGAGGCAACCAGTCGCTGTGTACCTCGTCGAAGGTCAGGGACTGGTATTGAGCGAAGAAGGTTTGGGCGTTGCGGTTGTATGGGGCGATCGTCATTTGCGGCCCTTCACTCCCTGTATCATCAGATATTTGTTAGCTAGTCACTAATCGCTTGAGTTCTGTTATCAGGAATGAAGAGAGAACTTTCTTTACCTTTCAACCATTTCGATATGCTTTCGATTACTCTATTCAAGTTTTCTTCTTTTGCACCTTTGATTTCGCACTCCCAAACCAGGCATACGCGCCACCCCAGACTCTTCAGGTCAGACAATTTTCGCTGATCCCGGCGAATATTGCCCTCGATTTTGTTTCTCCAGAACTCAGGCCTTGTTTTGGGCCACTTGAATAATCGACATTGATGCCCATGCCAGAAACACCCGTTGACCAAGATCACTGCCCGAAATTTTGGAAGAACAATGTCGGGAGATCCCGGCAGATTCTTACGGTGTAACCGAAACCTGAAGCCGCCCGCATGGAGCGCCTTGCGGATCAAAACTTCCGGCTTAGTATTCTTGCCACGAATGCCAGACATCATTCTGGAACGCGTTTTTGGATCTACAACATCAACCATTTGAGAAATGCTTTCTGGAATTTAGGGCGCTACCTGGTATCCTACCCGCTTACATGACTTTGGCGAACTCTGCATGACTGACACTATCAAAGTAATTGATCTTTTTGCTGGTCCGGGAGGGCTTGGTGAGGGCTTTTCCGCTTTTGAAACTCCCGCAGGAGAGCACCCTTTCAAAATCGTAGCTTCGGTTGAGAAAGAAGCCAGTGCACATAAGACACTAACTCTACGGGCATTCTACCGCCAATTCCTTGGCCGTGAAGTCCCCGATAAATACTATGAATACCTTCGGGGCAAGTCTGAATGCAGCGCAGAGCATTTTTTCGCCAAAAAATATCCCAAAGAATGGGGGGCCGCTAGACAAGAAACACTTGGCGGCCCCAAAGCTTTAGGTAGCGAAGACCATGAAGAAATCTTTGATTCGATTGCAGAGCAGCTCAATGGGCATAAAGGGAAGAAGATCGTTATTGGCGGGCCTCCCTGCCAAGCCTACTCGCTAGTTGGCAGAGCTCGCAACAAAGGTATCAAGGGTTATGTTGCCGAAGAGGATCACCGACACTTCCTCTACAAAGAATATTTGAAAGTTCTCGATCTTGTGCAGCCAGATATTTTCGTCATGGAAAATGTTAAAGGAATTCTGACTGCCAAGGTCAATGGCGAGTCAATTTTCGAGAAAATACGGGAAGATCTGGTCTGCCCCGCTCGCGCACTTGAGAGCAGTCGCGAAGAAGTTGAATATGAATTACTGCCCCTTGCTCACCCACTTGAAGATCACAATCCATACGGCAACTACCAGAATAAAGATTTTGTGATCCGTGCTGAAGAGTTCGGTATTCCACAAGCTCGCCATAGAGTCATTCTTCTCGGCGTACGCAAAAATTTGTGTTCAAAAGATTTAAATGGCGAGCTGCTGGCTAATTGGAGGAAGAGCAGCAAAGTTACCGTCGGGCAAGTACTAGAAGATTTACCCCGACTTAGAAGCGGGCTTTCCCGCACTAAACCCAATACCTATGAGGCTTGGCAAAACAACTTTCAGCATGGTTTTTTGAAGAAGGTCTACCCAGCACTCAAACGCTTTCCACGCGCTCAAAAGAGGGCCAAGAAGGCATGCGAGTCAATTAACTCCAAACTTGACCAGGGTGGAAAGTTCGTCACTGTAGAAGGGAAGCGCAAGAACTACCTGCCGCGTGAACTCAGTGCTTGGTATGAAGATAGACAACTGCAAGGCTTCCTTAACCACGAAGCGAGGAATCACATGCCCGAAGATCTACACCGATACCTGTATGCAAGTTGTTATGCTGAAACCAATGAGGGCATCTCACCTCGCTCACGAGATTACCCTGAAGGCTTGGCTCCCAAACACAAAAACTGGAAGAGTGGTAACTTCACTGATCGCTTCAAAGTGCAGGCGAAAGATCGCGTCGCTAGCACTGTTACAAGTCATATTTCGAAGGATGGGCATTACTTCATTCACTACGACCCAGTTCAGTGCAGAAGTCTTACCGTTAGGGAGGCTGCAAGAATTCAGACCTTCCCAGATAACTATTTCTTTGAAGGGAACAGAACTGAGCAGTATGTTCAGGTTGGCAACGCTGTGCCGCCCCTACTTGCAAATCACATTGCCAAAGCTGTACACGGGATCATCTCGCAGCAGGACGATTAGTTCATACATCTGAACCACCGCTCATCATCATTATTGAAGGAGCGGTGGTTACTTGGAGACTATTTTTGTTAACTATTTTTGCGTGTCAGATCTTTGCACACTGAACTCGGGTTAAAACCCCACTCTCTTTGAAGAACGCATCCCCCTTGCCGGTCAGCGATTCTGCTCCGGAATCATCCATAATAACCCGACTTTCAGTAGAGCTTTTAACTCGCAATGCCAATTGGGCAGGCAAATTGGATCTAAGATTGGTGCTTATGACAGTCGCGTCAGGCTTCTGCGTAGCTATAATCACATGGATTCCTGCAGCACGCGCCTTTTGCGCAAGACGCTTTAGATGGCCCTCTATAATTTTTTTTGCGTCTGGCTCCGAGGTCAGGTCAGCATACTCATCCAAGACGATGATCCACCAAGGTGTCTTCTCTTTCTCGGGAGCTTGGGCATTGTAGTCCTCTAAGGAGCGAACTTTGACACCCCTGAACTTAGCATATCGTTCTTGCATTTCTTCTACAGCACGAGCGAGAATTTCTTTCGCATCTTCTTCATCCCAACCAACTTCACCATCCAAGTGTTCAGATTCGGAAAGGTGTTCCAACTCTGTTCCCTTAGGGTCAATGAGCTGTAACCGCACCTCTTCAGGCCCATAATGTTCTGTAATACCTAAAAGAATAGTGTTAAGGGCTTCGGACTTGCCGCTACCAGTGGTTCCGCCAATGAGTAGATGAGGTGAGTTAGACGACGTAAAGTTAATCTCAACAACATTTCCGAATCGATCTTCTCCGATAGGCACAGCCAACCCAGTCTTCGGTCGACTCCAGCGGGACCACAAACCTGAGGCTGAAACGAAATATCTATCCTCATCCAGTTTCGGGACATCGATCGTTACATACCCTTTGTCAATATCGAACCTTATGTCTTGCGCTGCATCAAGCTCCAGCGCTAGTTTAAGCGCATCATGCTGCCCATAAAGCTTACTTGGCGACACTCCTTTACCCGGTTTAACCCGGAATAGAATTGAGGCAGGCCCTTCAACAGCATGCTCAACACCCGACGCTGCTTTACTGACATTGATACCGTACTGGCCAAAAGTATCCAGGATCACTTGGTAGCGCCGGTGAAGCTCATCTTGACCAAGGTGAGAATGTGAACTTGTAGATGAATTTGACTCACTAATTTCGGTCTCAAGAACGTTATCAGCATGACCTTTTATATCTTTTTTATGCGAGTCAGTCTCAGGTATATTCTGCCGTTCAACTTTCCATGCTTCTTTAACATCTAGATCGTCACCAGTATCTTCAGCCGCACCTTGAACAATCTCGTTTGTTGGCTTAGCACCATCCGGCACCACATCCATGACTATAGATGAACTATCCAGCAAGGCGCTCCCTCCTGTCTGGGCTATTTGTACTCTAGGGTCAGCATCATAGCTTTCAACACTAAGCTCCCGATGGTGTGAGTACTCACAAATAGAGTACAAACCAGTAATTTTTAATGATACGAAATCTCCTTCACGAAAACGTCGTCTTATTTCACCTGACACCCTAGATCGGCGTGTTGTCGAGCCAGACTTTTCAGCAGATTGGATATGCACCGCATCTTCACTAATCGTGTCTATTGCAGACAGAATAGTCTCCCGCCAGAGCTCACCATCCATCGAATCCAATTCCCCAGTCGATGGAAATACTGAATCGAACATATTGAGCGTTTTTCGAACCTGCTCCGCTCCATGCGCATCATAACCTGACCGCCTTAATTTACTTTCCAGCACCAATAGATCAACAGAAAGGCCATCATCTCCCAAGTTTAGAGACAGTCTTACCATGTCTGCTCGCATAGAATTTGCTGAGCCAAACCATTCCGGATGTTCGTCAAGAGAGATCCACGCTACGAGCCCATCACTAACACTAATCGGCGCCAAAGAATCTGCTACTTTTCTGGCAATACTTAAACCAAGTATCTCTTCAGTGACCCTTGATATCCCTAGTGCATCCAGAGTAAGCCTTGGCGAAATTTGTCGTGCTTCACTATAAATCTGCTGAGCTAGCTGTTGCGCATGCTGATCAGCCAGTTCAGAACGCCCAATCAGAGAAGCAATGCGGCTAAGCTTTCGCGTAAGCCGATCAATTACAAACTTCTTACCAGCATTCGACGAAACAATCATGGTGAACAGGCCTCCCGGCCCAACACCATCTCTCAGAGAGAGCACCTCAGGCCTAGTTTCTAAGCGTTCGATCTGCTTCCGAGTAATGTGCCTTTCAACCGTTATCACCCAATGAGAGCGCTCGTGGAGAACTCCGAAGAAACGCGCGGTATTATGAAAGTTTATACGGATATCGATAAAGTCTGTTGCTTCAGGACGATCAGATGCCACTGGATTCCTTCTTTCATGTCTCACTGCCAGCGTTGACCAATTGGATAAAGCAATATCGCTCGTCTTAGGACGAAGAGACACCCAAAGAGCAGAGGAATCTGCGCCAGATGCAATATATGTTGGATCATCCAATAAAGGGTTAAACTTTCCAAAAGCCGTAGACTCATCTTCTGTCTTCGCATCTGTGCTTACATTGTCATCCAAAAACTGAGGAACAATTGCGATATCACAAACAAGATCACCGAGAGCTGCGTCCGCATTGTCTCTAACTCTTTCTAAGTCATGCAGGTTCAATTGCACTGGAGGGAAAAGCACACCATCGCCAGCAAGTCGATTATCTGTATCAACCATTTCAAACTGGCGTGCAGCCTCATCCCAGCATTTCCTCGGCGCAACGAACTCAATCGTCATAGCGAGATTCTTGAATTCAGCTTTGCGAACGCCCTGTACGATATCTGCAGGGAGCGCGCTAGCTCCGCCAGTCACCACAAGTACGGCTAGTCCGTCCGACTTATAAGGATGAGCGTGAAGATACAGCGTTATCTGTCGGACAATTTCTGCAACTAGACTGGAATGAATTCTATCTCCCGATGTTGTTCCACCAGATGTTACCGTCCGATGAAAGCTTTCCGTCCAACCTTGCTCGCCCGCTGCAAACAATATATGTCCATCGACGGCAGTGTGTATTGAAGGTTGCTGATGGGGAGACAGGCCTTGAATCCAATCGAGATACAGGTTCTCATTTTGAGAATTAAGCTTAAGTGAGCCTTCGATTGCATCTGCTGCAAGCTGTGAGCACTTTAAAAGGTAGGCAGCAATCCACCTTAGTTTCAGGGGATGTGACTGGAGCATCAGCACTTGATCACCATCAAAGTTCAATACGCAGTCAGCATTCATGAACTCGATCATGCCATCGGGGACATCCCCATCTGGCACAAATGTCGTTCGAGCGTCGGAAAGAAGCGGAGCCCACTCATCAAAAAAATTATTCATTAGCTCAGGCAACAATCCTTCTTTTGCCACTTCATTTCTAAATCTTGATCGTAGATCAATCAACTGGGCAATAATCGGATGCCCTAAAGCCTCTTCTCGGATTGGCTTTGCCGCGCCGCCGTCAAAGGGCCGGCGGCGACTGACCACCTCTGAGATCCACTCTGCGCCAGTTTTATTCGGTTGTGCAAAATGCTCCAGATTCAAATCGCATCGATCTTCACCACAGACAGAAATCCAGAACAAAGCAAGATAAGGGAGATCCTCGGGGAACCATTCAATTGCAGTTTCACTATCAATCTCAATACCGTCTTTCGAATTCACAAGCACGAACTCGAGCGGTAAAGGCAGCCACACGACTCCATCATCGTCGTCTGCCGCACTTCCTTCAGTGTCATCTGCACTAGGGCCAAAGTCTTGTTTCAGTGGCGGCACGTCATACTGTGCGACCATACGCGGATCCAGCTCCAATGATACGGATCCTAATCCATCCTTGAGTGTGCGACCCACTTCTTCCAACGCCCCGCCATAAAGAAAAGCAAATAGTCCTGCTGTGGGCAGAGGGCGTGAAAATTCCGGCAAGCCGAACCGCATCGTAATTTTGAACTCACTACCATTCAGGTCATGCCTCGCCCAAAAATTCGATGCAACCTGCGAAAGCTTGATTAATGGATTCCGAATTCGTTCAAGTGAAGGGGATGCAAGTTTATCAACCATCCGGAGCGTTTGCTTAGACAGAAGATCTCTTAAAGGAAGTTTTCCTGAATCTTCAGGATCGCATTCAAGGAGTTTTCTCGCATCATCAGCCGAGCGGTTGTTCAAGCCGTTCTCTAGACTCAACTCATCAAATTCGGCTCGACGATCAGGTGCGTTTGCGTCAATTTCTTCCGCGATCCGTTGCCCCAACGGTAATCCTTTAACATCCCTGGTGAATACCTGCTCAAAAATTCTGTATGGTATGCGCGCTCGCTTATCTCGCGATGGAGCCTGGCAGTAACCATAACAAGCCAATCTCCAGAACTCTTGTAGTTCAGGGTCGTACTTCTCACCATTTACGTCTGTAAACTTTGTGCGAAGACAATCTTGGGCAGTTTTCTCTCTGTCGAGATCAGCAGAAGCTGAAGCTGCTAGTTCAGCCCTCAAAAGATTCAATGACAGACGTCTCGAGATTCGTCCTGCCATTTCACGCCAATGTTCATCGGGAAACATGTCTAGCAGCTTGAGAGACCGCCCAACAAGCTCGTCCGTTTCGTTGGGAGAATATGTAGAGCCACTTTCATAAATTTCCTTTGCTGCGGCTAGGACAAAACCTGCAAACTTTCTTACAGGGACTGTCATACCGGCCCTAGCCAGCTCCTTCAGAACTTCGACCAAACGATCTCTAATGAGTACATTTCCGTCAGGATCATGCATATCAACATATTGAAATGCCTGTCTGACCATTTCGTCTGGGACAATGAAGCCATCGTCATCGAATGTGCCATCAAGAAAATTAACATCTCTCAAAGTAAAGATGTTCTTAAGTCCCTGCTCATCGCTTTCAACTTTTGTTTCAATATAAACGAGGCCATGTTCATTATTGTTTCGGTAGTACGTTATCGAAAGCTCAGGGTTGGCTCTAAACTCTTCGGGGAAAGCTTCATGTGAATCACTCGCTACCAGCAGCCTGACCTTTCCAAGCTTCCGTTCAGCGCTGCGCAGCTGCCACACCTTCAGAAATTCCAAGGCCTCACTTCTAGTAAGATTTTTTAATCTAAAGGAGTTACGGTCAGCACCACTTTCTGAAGTGAAACTTCGAGCGACAATCTCGAAGGCTGTACCTGCAATAACGTTATCGATTCCTGTCATTTAAAATTCCATTCAAACGTCGTTTCTTGGGCTAACCATTCTTGTGGCATCAGAATACTGAGTAACTAATCCCGCTGCGATCATTTGATCCGCCAGCTGAGCTTCATTTTCCTCAAAAATACTTGCATCGATGGAGCTTACCAGACCCGCTGCTTCTGCAGCTCCACGACCGATCGCTATACCCAGCCGCTCAAAAAGCACTTCGGTCACAAAACGCTCGTATGGTAGTTCTTTTCCCGAGGGGATCGTCGCCAATACAATCATTTCCAGGGCATCTACTGACAATGTGAAATGTTTGCGGCCGCGCCATGCATTCAAGAATCCATTGGCTGCAGCTGTAGCCCAGAAAAAACTCCTAATGTTATTTCGCCGCGCATTAGGTAGTTTGGACTCTACGTCACCGACCGACTGAACTATATTGTCCAAAACTTCCTGTAAGCAGCGCTGAGACGCCCTCCGTAATTGAGGGCTATTAGCACCACAGTCACAAATTAACGGGGTGTCACCCAACCCAAGCCGACTTCTGGACCGCCTGTTCTGCATCAGCACTAACCAAAGTCCAGTCCACCCCATTATCGCTCTAACCTTCGCTACGGAGGTGGCTTCGCGCTGTTCTAGGATATTAAGTACGCCATCCCGATAGATATCCTCAAATCTGTCCAGATTCGAACGTGTGAGCTTTTCAATCTCATCTTCACTTGGACGAACATCCTGTTTACTTTGCTCGTTGATAAATCCCGCTAGAATCTCTAACGGGCTTTCAGCCGTTGCCGAGTATAGCTTTTGGAACCCCTCTTTCATTCGCTGGTTTCGTTCGTAGTTCTCATCAGTCCTTAGAATTTTGAATGCCAAGGCACCACCTCCCCGAAGGTAGAGGCGCTCGAGCCTAATAGTCTTATTCCGCTCGCGAGCATCCCAATGAATCAACGAGGGCGTATAAGGAAAGAAATGCGCTCTAGACCATTTCGGGTCTTTCGATCCACTCGGTATATCCAGTTGTAGACAACGAAGGAGCTCTCTAAGAGTGCCTTCAGCAGCCTCATCGTCCAAAAGAACAGTGTGTCTTCTTGGGTCATTTATGAAGCTTTCATCCCACACAAGCCGACGACCAAAATCATGAGACCGCCTTACTATATTTACTGCATTTCCCCGGGGCAAAATGTCATCCACGCCGCCACAGTAAACAAAATTCAAAAGCTCAAGACCGGGATAATGACCTGCTGTATCAAAATCAAGAACGCCCCCGTACAACTCCCGTGAAACCTCAGGCCCCTTCAAAACTCTCCCTTTAGATCCATCGTCTAGCATAATTCATCCTGCTCCTTACTTATGCACCAGCACCCACAAGGATCGTGCTGCCATCGATAGAGATGGTTTGTGAGCGGCCATCACGAATCAGATTGATTTGATCCGAACTAACTCGCCCAGACTGAGCAATGCGTCCAAGAAAGCTCGCTACACGTCTGATGTCATGCTCATAAAATTTTGTAGGCACATGGCCTGCGGCAGCTCGCAAAATACAATCGAAAGTCATCAAGTCCAGTAGCAAATCATGAGGCCTAGCTTGCAGATCAATAATGCGCAAAACGACATGGCGATCTATCCAATCCACACTTTGCTTTACATGATATTTCTGGTCATCATTTGCGGCCCATTTATCAGAAAGTCTCAGAAGTTCAACATTTGCAGGCTTGATCCTTGCAGCGAGGATCGCAGTACCAGACATTGACCGGCCAAAAGCCGGATCAACAAGGTGAAGTGTTGGTGTCTGTTCTGAGAATTGGAGACCTTGGATATGATGCAATCCTGAGATGACTCTTTTCTTTAGCAATGACTGTTGAGCGTTGTCTAGACTTCCGTGGACAATTGACAGGTAATCCATGCCATATGGAAAGCCAAGGTTAGCCATGTCCAGCATCTGGCAAACGATACCGTCAACATATGCCCTACGCCTAAGTGCCCTAACCACCCTCATAACATTCTGAGCTTCAGATGATCGTTGCCGCTTGTTTCGAGGGTCGCCGATAATTTCATCAATGCCATCTGCCGCATCGATCAACCGGTCATCAAAAGTGGAGGGGTCTGGGAACTGAAGATCCAACTGATGGTGAGCAAATATTCCCTGTTGATTTACAATGCGCTCGTCAATCTCCCGGATTGCACGGCGCCCAGGATCAAGCTTTGGCATTTGCTGCATAAGGGGTAACCGCTTTAGCTGCTCCTTAGACAGGGTGTCTGGAGCCTCAAAAGCCAAGTTATAAAAAGCATACGCTTGCTGCCAACCTTTGTCCCGGCGCTTCAACCTTCTATGGACGTCACTGCATTTAAGCCCCCCGGTTAACAGATAAGCGAATGCCATCAGCATATCCCTGATTGTTATCACGTAGCCTATCCGCTCAAGCGTTGCAAAAAGAAGGCGCAACTTTGCCTTTCTGGTTGCCGCCGCTTCAGAGTCTGCGCGCTCCGACAACATCTCTCTATTACGATAAATTGGACAGTCGTCACGAGCATCACAGTCCGCACAACTCCGCCACCTGGTTCCAGAAGTCCAGTCCCGAAGGGCCATGTCTCCCAGAGACTTACCTGCCTCACCTGCAGCAGTCGACTGGTGATTAAGGTTAACAATATGTATCCGCCCATCTCGACTTGCTCTTCCGTCCTCGAAGCATGACAGGAAAGTTTCGAGCAACTCTTGGCAGTACGCACCAGCACTATCCGACGCCAGAACCGCACGTAGACGCCCCTCGTTAGCACAAATAATGGTTACTGCATTAGTTGTATTCGACTGTTCAACTAGATTTGCTGCAATTTCAGGCGAAAATTCTGAAAAGTCCTTGAATATCCGCAATGCGCTAACCGCTCTTACTTCGCCTTTTGACACTATAACTTGGCGACCATCGCACGACTCATTAATCAGTTTACGAGCTTCGCTCTCATCATAGCCAAGCAGGTCTTGAATAGCCCTCCGGCAAAGATGCGTTTTCCCATGCCCAGCATCGCCAGTCAGAACAATGAGTCGGGCTCCGGATTGCGCAGCACCCATGACGTATTTAAAGGCTACCGTATCGAGATTCAGTGAATCTCGTGCAACTTGGTATTCTTCGTAGATCTGATCATGAGACGGATCGAACGGTAAATACCGTGCCATCCGGTCTACGTGAGGGTTCTTGTTTTCTGACACGAAACTACTCCGACAAAAAAGTTTCAATATCGGGAGTCAGCTCCTATGCTGACTTTCGCCCCCGTCTTTTTTGCGCGTTCCTTCGCACTTATCAACTTGGCTTTTCAAGAAATCAATAATCAATGTTGCCATCTGACTAGAAATCGATTTGACCCTTCTGATACGTAATCCAGACTTTCTTTTCGCATATGTAAGCCAGCAGGCCAAACATACGCACTCTGGCTTTGCTGAGCACTGGCCCCTCGCACTTACCAATCACCTCACCATTGCGAGCTAACAGATAGGCTGCGTCTTTTTTTATGATAAAACCAATACTGCTTGATCCCACCCCAGATTCCAAGGTCTCCTCGGGTTTTGTAGACATGTTCACGGAACATGCACGGGGCCCAACCCGATTTCGGTCGAGGCTCATGCGCCAAAACCCTTCGGGAAGTTCAGGTACTGCTGGTGTTCACAGACAGCGAGCCCAAGCAGGGGCTGGCTTTGGCGTTTGAACCCGGTAACAACCCAGAGGTTTGGCTGAAAGGCCGCTTTCACTTCTGCTAGCCGCTTGTTAACGCGGATCATGCGTTGATCGGCCTGTCAAGTGCGCGTTCACAAGACCCTCCTCATTGATATACTAATTATGCGACGAGCCTGCGACGTTCAATGTCGCCTTGATCTTATAGGATCGCAGTTACCGTACCGTCGCTGGGAAACTCCATGAAAGAGTCCGTTTTGAAAACAACACCCTCTGCAGAAAGCCAAGTCGTTTTCGATCTCAGCGTAATTCTCAACTACCAGATTCAGTTAGTGGTCCAGACCTGGTACTCCACCAAACCGCTGCTCTGGTTCAGCCAGAATGACGACGGCATCGTGGCCGAGGGTCGCTTTCTGGAAGCTCCAGGCCTGCCGCTGTTCACGCTAGAAGATGAAATGGGAAGGCGGGTTTCGGACGGCATACCCGAAGACATACTGGCTGTAACCCGCTTAATGCCGGCGATGGACTTTGAACTTGCACAAGCCTGTGCGGCGTCGGAAGCTGCTCGTGAGCTGGCAGAAAGCTCTCCCCTTCTGTTCATTCTTCTGGTGAACCACGCATGCAGCCAGCCGCTCTCTATTGACGAGTTTGGGCAATTGTTAGCGTTAAAGCGCACGGCCATTCTTGAGCGGGCCGGCCTGCCTGCCAGCAAATCCCTGGTTCGTCTGGTAAACAGGATGGAACTCTCTCCGCTACTCCCCTGGGAGCTTGAGGATGTCACCCGATCATTGGCTCAGCCTGAATTTCTGCAACTACTCAGGCACCACCAGAACCTTCACCTGAATCATCTGCGCTTTCTGCTCCGCCAAGGACAGCCTCTTTGGCCAGGCATGCTGAATCTCGTCGATAAACACTCGTCAGCTTTGGACATTACCTGGCTGTGCCGAATGATTCGCGACACGCTGAACATGGCAGCGGGCAATATGCACAGGTTGAACCGGGTGAGTTCGAGGCAGGAATTGCAAGAGGCTCATGATCAATTAGTTGAACGCTTTAACAGCATGGGCTCCGAAGCCAAGCGCAAAGCCCATGCTGCTGCTCTTGCGCAGGAACATGGGGTTTATCCCGAACCACCTCTACCCGCCATTGACGGCATCGAGCCCCTGGAATCCTGGCTGGAGTTATTGGATGAGGGCTCATTCATGCACCACTGCGTGGGCAGCTACGATAGGTTCGTTGCGCTTGGTGAGGTGTTTATTTACCGCATGATGGAGCCAGAACGGCTGACTATTTCAGTGGAACGTCGGAATAACACCTGGGTGATTGGCGAAGTGCGGGGAATCCGAAACGCCAACCCTTCGCACGCGGCATTGGATTTTGTTCGGCGCTGGGTTGAGCGCTAATGGCCGTTAACAATTTCAACACATAACCGCTCATACCATGGTCAGAGCTCCACAGTAAAGCTGAAATGATTTATGTTAGGGGTTAACTATTTTATGATGGTGGATCAACACGGCTGTCCACCTGCCAAGAGACAACTTATTAATGATTCGTTCAAGAACGTTTACGCCAACCCATGTGGTTTTATCAGCTGCTGCGTTATCACTGATTCTGGTGGCCGGTTTCTGGTCGACACAGAGTGAGTCATCCACAAGTATCCAGTTACCGAGTAACGAAGCGCTAATCCATTTCGCAGATCTCGCGCAGCAGCCAGGCTCCCAGACCACAGGTCAGCCATTACCATCAGGCGCCGCAGGTCCCGCCGGGGCAACCAACATCATCGAGCACAGGGTCCAGCCCGGCGATAGCCTCAGCAGCATTTTCAGCCAAGCCGAAGCCTCGCAAGCCGACCTGAACCGTATTTTGAAGGCTGATGTGGAATATCTGGCGCTGGAAACCCTCAGGCCGGGGACAGAACTCAAATTGAAATTCAATGAACAGGGCGAATTCCAGCAGTTGGCACTGGATCTTGATCCGGCCCGTTCTATTACTTACACCAGAGTGGATAGCGATACGTTCGAATACCAGGAATCCGTGCAAAACACACACTGGGTATCGGAGGTCTTGAAGGGTTCCATTCACGGCAGTTTTTACCAGTCAGCCAGGAATGCCGGGCTCTCCGCCACACAGATTGCATCAGTCCAGCAACTGCTTGAGCACCAGATCAATTTCAGGCGGGAACTGAGGGCTGGGGATACCTTTGCGGTCATCGTCGGCCATGAAACGACGGCCACAGAAACCACTGGTAAAACCCGCATTGAAGCTGTGTCGCTTGAAAGGCGCAACCGTACTCACACGGCGTTCCTGTTCGACGACGGCAACTATTACGATCAGAACGGAAAAAGTGTCTTGCCCGCATTCAGGCGTCTGCCTACGGCCAAATCCTTTCGGGTGAGCTCGCACTTCAACCCGAACCGGCTTCATCCCATTACCGGCCGCATCTCGCCCCACAACGGGGTTGATCTGGCCACACCTGTCGGTACTCCAATCATGAGCACCGGCGACGGTGTTGTCGAGCGAGTGGGCAATCACCCCTATGCCGGCAAATATGTCGACATCAATCATGGCAATGCCTACAAAACCCGTTACCTGCACCTGGATAAAGTCTTTGTGCGAAAGGGACAGCAGGTCCGGCGTGGCGAGAAAGTCGCACATTCCGGTAATACGGGCCGCAGCACCGGCGCTCATCTTCACTTCGAACTGCACATCAACCACAAACCGGTAAACCCGTTGAAAGCCGACATCCCTACCGCTTCAGATGTCCCGAAAACGGCGTTCAAACAGTTCGAAAAACTCGCCGAATACAGACTCGCGGTGATGACTGACGCCGCCAGCCGGTCGAACCTGATTCTGGCAGGCATAGACACCCAATTCGATTAACTTCCGGTTTTTGGGTGCATTTCTGTAGCCGTTTGGCTTTGTGCAATGTCAGCAACTAATGCCCCTGGAGCCATTTGAATATCCGGGAACGAACCTCCGGGAAGTAGGCCCCTCCTACCGTCCAATGGCAGCAATTCTCTATTTCCACTAACGAAGCTTGCTTGCCGAAACGTTGCGCGATGCTGCGCTGGATTTTGATGGGGGTAATTCGGTCTGCAGTTCCACCTACGATCAGCACCGGGCACTCAATGCTCTGGGTGTTCACGTGTGTGGCAGACCGACTCCCGAGCAACGACCCTATGCTGATCTGGAACGTGGCCATGCCAGATTCGTATGTACAGCTTTCGTAGATGTCTTTCTGTACAGAAGAGGTTTGGGCATTGGCTATGCCGTATTCCACATTAGCCAGAGCGACTTCAGTGACACTGTGCCACAAAGGGAAACGCAACAGGTTGCGGCCCAGCGTACGGATAGCCGACCAACTCAGGCCGTTTATGCCGGCCGGGGGCGCGGATGATAGAAGAATCAGCCGGTCACAGGGTACCTGGGCGGCCACCAACTGCGCCAGGAGAGCACCCATTGAATGCCCTACCAGAATTGGCGGAGAGTCCAGGCGTTTCACCTGCTCTACAATAAATGCTACATAGTCCTGCACGCGCGTTCTGGCCAGTTTCGCCCGGCTTGCCTCTGTATGCTCCGCTTTTGGAAAATGGTATGGGAGGCATAAGGACTCCGCCGTATAGCCCTGATCCACAAAGGCCTCTTTCACATCCCTCAGAGTGTCCTGATTGCTCCACATTCCGTGAATCAGTATCACCGCCGGCTTACCATTGCTCTCCTTGTCCATAACCCTTCTCTTTTGTTGTTATAGTTTGGCTTCAGGCCGTAGTGGCTTGCTGAAGCAGACCTGACTCCTCGGGTGAAGCTGAGGGCGCAGTTTCAAACTGCAAAATTCCATCATCCACAGGGTCTTGAACCAGCATTTTTTTATCCTTGCCATAATGCATGGTTATTCTCCAGGGATCGGCCTTACCCTGCCGGGGCATTTTATCTATTGCCCGTACGATATAACCAGGTGCAAACCCATCCAGCACACTGGCATCGGTCGCATTATTCCTTGTGTCTACAGCTGTTGTGACTGACACTCCCGTTTGGTTCATGTGGGCGAACAATCGACACAGATAGCGCCCGCCAATATCGCACTTGAGTGTCCAGGGCGCGTTGGTGTACCCGAAAATCCAACCGTAGTTAGGCACGTCCTGAATAAGAATGCCTTTGTAGGCCATTTTCTTTGGCAGGTTCACTTCCTCACTGTCGATACTGAGCGTCGATCCGCCCATCAACTGAACCTCCAACCCGGTCGCAGCAATAACAATATCGGCTTCGATATGCTGGCCGGATTTCAGCACAATGCCCGTTTCATCAAAGCGATCGACATGGTCGGTTACTATCTCCGCTTTTCCTGAACGCAAACTTGCAAAAAAGTCGCCATCCGGCGCAGCACACAAGCGCTGATCCCAAGGCATGTACTCAGGTGTAAGGTGTCGTTTATCAACGTTTGGGGCATGTTTGTACATATGCGACAAAAACATCTTGCGCATTGCATTGGGCCAACGCTGGCAGGCCAGATAAAGTGCACGCTGGAATAGAATGTTGCGCCGACGGGCCAACTTGAAGACCCAGGCTTTTGGCAACAGGTTGTTCAACACCATCGATATCTTGTCGGTGTTCGGCAATGACATGATGTAGCTGGGTGAGCGCTGCAACATAGTGACTTTTGCCGCTTTATCCGCCATGGCCGGCACCAGTGTTATGGCCGTCGCGCCACTGCCGATAACCACCACTTTTTTACCGCTGTAATCGAAATCTTCAGGCAATCTCTGCGGGTGAACGATATCCCCGGTATAGATTTCTTCATCAGGAAAAGCTGGGCGGTAACCCTGATCGAAGTTGTAGTACCCGGCACAGTTCACCAGAAAGTTGCAGGTGCACACCTCTTCCTCGCCAGACGCCTCCCGCATAGAGGAGAGAGTCCACTTTTGTTCTTTGGTCGACCAGTCAGAGTTCATGAGCTTCAAGCCAAACCTGATCTTCTCGTACAAACCGAACTCTTCGGCAGTTTCCCGCACATACTCACGAATATCGCCGCCCTGGGCTAAAACGTTATCGGAATACCAGGGTTTGAAGTTAAACCCGAAGCTGGCCATATCGGAGTCCGACCGTATACCGGGATAACGGAAAAGGTCCCAGGTGCCACCCACATTTTCCCGACGCTCCAGAATCGCCAGAGACTTTCCGGGGTGTTCCCGGGCAATGTGACAGGCCGTGCCTATGCCGGAGAGCCCCGCACCGATAATGATGATGTCGTAGTGTTGGATCGTCATCTGAGTGTCCTTTTTGTTATTAGTCAACTGACGTTAGTTCTGATTCTCGCAAACGCTGCCTTGACAATATTGACAAAACGAGACATTTTTTTGATAAATCACGACACATATCTCTTAAAGCACCACCGCGGTGGTACTGCATTAGCGAGCTGAATCACTGCAAAAAAACAGGCGGAGACCTGGATGGCCAATTTGATTAGAGCGACAAACCTGAGGGGCTTCGAGCGGCTTATAGAGCAAAGAGGCGGAGACCCCCTCCCCTTGCTGGAAAAATACGATATTCCCCCGGCGCAACATCGGGATGACAGCAGCTTTCTGCCTTTTCGAAACCTGGCAGATCTTCTCGACGACACGGCAAAAACCCTGAACTTTCCCGAGCTCGGCCTAAAGCTGGCTGAGTCCCAGGGTTTGGACATTCTGGGTCCAATCAGCGTTATTGCCCGCAACTCAGGCAACGTAGGTGCGGCCATTAATAATATTAGCCGCTACCTTCATCTACACAGTCCAGCCCTCAGCATCAGCGCTACTCACAACAGCTCATCAGATGAAGAAAGTATAGATTTCGAATTTAGAATTGATCACGAAAATACCGGGGGCTATCACCAGCAAAGCTATGAGCTAAGCCTGTCCAACTCGATGCAAGTGATGAAACTGCTGTGCGGCGATCGTTTCAAGCCTTTTAGCGTGCACTTTATTCACGCTCAGGTTGCTGAAACGTCTATTTATCAGGACGTATTCGGTTGCCAGGTTCTCTTTAATCAGAGCTGGTGTGGCATGCGGTGGCCTGCTCAAACCTTTCACCACCCTCTCTCAAAAGCAGACCACCAGACTTTTGGACTCGCAGAACAGTATCTTTCGTCCCAGCGACCGCCAAATGCATTGAGCTTCTCTGAAGACGTTACCCAACTTATCACCACCCTGCTGCCCACAGGCCAATGCAGGAGTGACGTTGTTGCAGGCCATTTTCACATGGACAAACGCACTTTGCAGCGTCACTTGGCCAAAGAAGATACCTCCTTTGGAAAGCTGCTTAATGCAGAAAAATTAAAACTGGCACATATGTATTTGAAAGAGCCCAACATGAAACTCAGCCAAATTGCCGGGTTGCTCGGCTATTCAGAGCAATCAGCTTTTAACCGGGCGTGCCGTGACTGGTTTGGGGTGTCGCCGCTTCGATATCGCAAACAGGCTGGGTAAAAAGGGAGAAATAATGGAGGCGCGGGTCGGAATCGAACCGGCGTACGCGGAGTTGCAGTCCGCTGCATGACCACTCTGCCACCGCGCCTAAAAAGATCGAAGGAATCGAATCTTTGTGCTCTCAGGTTGGCATTGAGAGACTTGGAAGAAATTGGAGCGGGAAACGAGATTCGAACTCGCGACCTCAACCTTGGCAAGGTTGCGCTCTACCAACTGAGCTATTCCCGCTTAAGCTACCGAAGCAATGCCCCGACAACGGATGCGTATTCTACGGATTACGGTTCTTTCGTCAATACCTTTTTTTAAGTTTCTGTTTTACCGCGATTTGTTGGTTAAAGTTTGTACGGTTTATGGCGTTTTTGATCAAACTTCCACCAGGCTTTGGAAAAGCTATAGTCAGTATATATCACTACGATATAACGATATTCTTTGATGGTATTCAGTGCAAAATATATATTCATATACACAGATGTAGAACGATCACACCACCGGGATATTTCACGATGAAAAATGTACACGATTTGGTTGAGGCCGCAAAAGCCCATGTCCGAGAGATACCTTTGGAGAAATCCGAACAGGCCATCGAACAGGCAGACGTTTTGATTGATGTACGTGAAGCGGATGAATTTCACGCCGGCCATATTCCAGGCGCCTTGAATATCCCCAGAGGCATACTGGAATTCAAGCTGACCAATGATCCCGCCTTCGAAAACAGAGGGCTGAATATGGTGATCTACTGCAAGAACAGCGGTCGTTCCGCCCTATCTGCCAAAGCCATGAAGGAGATGGGCTATATGCATGTGCAGTCCATTGCTGGAGGGATTGAAGCATGGCAAGAGGCAGGTAAGCGTGTGATCAAACCGGAGCTACCAGACTTCGATTAAGCCGCCCTCAAGCGTGCGACTTATTGGGAATCAACTTCAACCAGCCTGACCCTGTAATTTCAGTGCTTCGAGGTCCCTGGGTTCAACGCCCAGGTCTCGCCATTTTTCCGGATGACAGGTAAACAGCAGTATCTGGTGTCGGGTGGCTGCGTCGAACAGAATGCGCTTCATACCATCCAGGCGCTCGGCATCGCTGTGAACAAGGGTGTCATCAAGAATGATCAGCGTTGGGCGGCCCGCTTCCTGTAACAGGTCCGCATAGGCCAGGCGGCTGATCAGCCCCATTTGTTCCCGGGCGCCATAGCTCAGTTCAGCCATTTGGCCCAACTCGCTGCCCCGGCTGAATTTTCCGGGCATCAAATTTTCGTCCACTTCCAGGCTCGCCTCCGGGAAGAGTACGCTCAGGTAGTGGTCCAGATGTTTCTGCAACGGGGCCTGCAAACGGCGCGTCAGAGCCTGGCGCTTATCTTTAAGCAAGTTCAGCAGCAGATCCAGTGCCTTCGCCCTTCGATCCAGTTCAAGATATCGGCGGTTAACATGCTCCAGTTCCGCGGCTTGTTCGTTGTGCTGTTCCTCCAGCCCTTCAGCGCCCCAGGCCTCAAGCCTTGCCCGGATTTCACTCAGTTCCAGAGCACGGTTTTGCTGGGCTTTTTCCTGATGTTCAGCCGTGGCCCGGTAACGCTCAATGTCCTGCTTCAGAAGCTCGGGGCGAGCCTCGCGAATTTGGGCGTCGCGCTCCTTCAAAGAAGACTCGAGTTCAGCTTTCTGTTTTTCGGCAGCGGCTATATCGCGGTTCAACTCATCCATTTGCTTCTGGCGCTCAGGGCTGTTCAGCTCTTCCTGCATCCGCTGCCACTCGCGGCAAGCGGTTTCGCTGACATAGCGGGCTTTAAGCAATTGCGCTTCCTGGTTTCTCTGCCTGGCCTCAGCATCTGTTAGTCGCTCTTCTGCCTGTTTCAGTTGCGATTCCACAAGGCTCAGAGGCTTATCATCGCTTTCAATGGCGGCAGCTGCTGGCAAGGCTTCGAGTTCAGCGGTGCGGGTGAGGAGCTCTGATTCCACCTCAGCTTTCGCCGAATTCAGCTGTTCAACGCCTTGCGGGGCGAGGGACTTCAGCAGATCATCAAAGCGCTGTATTTGTGCTTCAGCTTCCTGCAGGCGCCCTTGCTTCATTTCAGCAGCCTCAACAGAATCAACCGACATGGCGCTGAGTTGTTGCGATACTGATTGCTTGAGCCGTTCCTGCTGGCGACGCAGGCTTTCGAGGTCCTCACCTCCAGGTTGAATGCCCAGGCTGCCCAAGCCAGGGATTTCCAGAACACCCGGCTCCAGCAGAAGCTTCTCGCCCTGCCCCGCAATGTTCTGTCCATCCAGAGTCAGTTCTTTTCCAGAATCCAGGTGCCAGGTCACGCGGGTGGCAACGGTCTGGATCCGGATATTGGTGTCATCCAGTTCACGTTGATTCTGTTTTAGTTGGCGCAACACGTTGACATCAATAAGGTTTTTCTTTTTCTGTTTTCGAGCGCCATCCAGTGAAGCCTGGATACTATTGGCCTGTTCCTGGTTTTGCTTGAGCTTGGCCAGCTCCGTTTCAAGCTTGGCACATTCCTTCTGCAGGCGTTGCCGCTTATCTCTGAGATGAGCATGCTGCACGGCTTCGGAGGCTATATGATAGTGTTTACGGGCACTCTCAACCGCTTTTACCAATTCAGGGCTTGCAAGCTCTTCCTGTTCAAGCTGTTTTGTCGCTTTCT
Source organism: Marinobacter sp. 1_MG-2023 (assembly GCF_030549045.1). Lineage (NCBI taxonomy): Bacteria > Pseudomonadati > Pseudomonadota > Gammaproteobacteria > Pseudomonadales > Marinobacteraceae > Marinobacter > Marinobacter sp. 1_MG-2023. Next base: position 102,779 of record NZ_JAUOST010000006.1, read on the forward strand.
GGTAGCTCTGATGGCGCAACTCAAGTTGCTCATTCTGACTTCGCCAGTGAGCCTGACTTTGCTGCAACAAGGTCAGGTTTTGCTGCAACTGTTTGAGGGTATCCATTCCTCGGGTTTGTTGTTCCTGCAGCGCCTCGACCTCGCGATATTTTACTTCTGCGCGCTGCATACCTCGGCGGGCTTCCTCCCAGGGGCGGTCCCGGCTGGCCTGTTCATGCTCGTTTGCCAGAATGCCCAGGCGGTCTACCTGAACCTTGTACTGATCAATCCGTTCCTGCAGATCACCGACTTCCTGCTGTAAGGTTTCACGGGTATTGGCCAGGGCGAGATAGTCGCCTCTGGGTTTTCCCGTGGCTGTGAGCAGTTCCTGGCGTTGCTGTTCTACTGCCTGGATAACCTCATCGCCTCCGCTACTGGCGACTTCACCCACCAGATTATTCAAAGCGGATTTCAGATGGCCGCCAGCATGCAGAACGGCCTTTTCGATGTCCTGTCCCGTACCCTGCTCCACCCAGAGCAAGCCAGGAATGCCCCAGTGTTCCTCTTTGCTGGCGCCTTTTTTCGGGAACTGGTAACCCAGGAGTTCAGCAAGCTTCTCTTCGGCTTCTTCGCCACTGAACGCGGTGCTGTCTACAAGCAGGTCACAACGATGCCGTTTGAGAAAACGCTTATCCAATTGCCAGCGCTGCCCGTTGTGCTCAAACAAGATCTCAACGGTGGGCGCTGCTGACGAGTCACCCCAGGGCGCCAGGTCTTCTGCCGATTTCGACCGATAACGCTCAAAAAACGCGGCTCGGATGGCACGCACCAGAGTGCTCTTGCCGGATTCATTTGGGCCGTGTATCAGGTTAATGCCGGGCTGCAAATCACCAAGCTCGAGGCCCTTCGAGAACTGGCGGAACTGCTCGACCCGCAGGCTCTGAAGCTTCACTTGGCCACCTCCGGTTCTTTGTGCGTTAGAAGGCTTGCCAGAATGGCCAACGCATCGCGGGCTTCCTCGGGGTTAGCTGCTGTATGCTGGCTTTCCCGTAACTCCTGCACCACCTCTCCGAGGTAGCCGTCCGCATGCAGTGCGGCAATATCCTCTTCTGTGGGCTCCAGTTGTATGCCGGTACGGTCACAGGTAACGCTGCGGTAGCGTGCCTCGGCAACGGATAGAGCTTCGCTCAGTTTTTGATCTCCGGCCAATGTCAGAGTGCCGTTTAGTTTGAGATCCAGAACAGACGCCTCTGGCAAATGGCTGATGCGGTTCAGTAACTCATCCAGATCGGAAGGTACAGACAAGGTTTCCCGCCACTGGTGCCATTGATAGCGGGCTGTTTCATATCGCGTCACCTCGGGCTTAGCGCCTGGTTCTTCAATATCAACAATCAATACGTAGCCGGCGTCGTTATTACGAAACCGCTCCGGCTCAGGCGTGCCGCTGTACCAGGTACGTGGGTTGGTCTCCCGCACACCATGCCAGTCACCCAGCGCGAGGTAGTCCAGTTTTGCGGTTTCTGTTCGGTCGGGGGCGATGGGATTTGTGGCGTCGATATCCTCGGGCAGCACGCCTTGCACGCTGCCGTGGGCCAGGCCGATACGCAGCAACCCGGGGGGCGTTTCTGTATTGTCGAAAGGCTGAGTCAGGTCGCCGTAGGTGTGGCGCTGGGTCAGGGGTGCTGCCAACACGGCGATGCCCTGCTCCGCTAATTGCGTAACGCCGGGCTCCAGCGCCAGGTGAACATTAGCTGGCACTGCTCCGAGGCGCTTGGCACGAGTCCAGACGCTTTCTACGAGGGCCGCATCGTGGTTGCCTGGAAGCATCACCCAGGGGCCTGCAAAACTACGGGTAGCATTAAACACTCGCCGAATGGTTCGGTCGGAGACCGTCTGGGCATCAAACACATCACCGGCTACCAGCACCGCATCGCATTGATGCCCGGTCGCCAGCGCGGCCAGTCGTTCGATGGCCTGGTAGCGAGCCTCTACCAGTGCTGCACCGTCTTCGGCATCGAACCGGCTGTAGGTTCGGCCCATTTGCCAGTCCGCTGTGTGTAATAACTTTGGCACCTGCGTTCTCCTTGCTTCTTACCATTGCCTATCGCCAGCATGGTACACTTTATTCAACTCAACGGGGTGCCGGGCAAATGCCGGGCTGAGACCATACCCGCGGAACCTGATCCGGATTATGCCGGCGAAGGGATTGAGCACTCATCGGCTTCGGTGGGGCCCGCGGCACGCTTGCCTCTTTTGGCTACCCCTGATCTGCTGCGGAGGTTACATCAATATGCTCAACCGAGCGTTTACACTGTTCCTGTTTACCTTGTTCTCTGTGCCTGCCAGCGCCGAGAAGGCATCAACTCTCACCATCTATACCCACCCTTCATTTGCCGCAGAATGGGGCCCGGGGCCAGCGGTCAAGGCAGCGTTTGAGCAGTCCTGCGATTGCCAGATCAACTACGTAGTACTGGACTCCGGTGGCGACATTCTTCAGCGCCTGCGCCTTGAGGGAGAAAGCACCGAAGCTGACCTGGTACTGGGCCTGGACACCGGCACTATGGAAACAACGCGGCAGACCGGTTTGCTAGCCAATCATGATACGGATCTGTCTGCCTTGAGCCTACCGATCGACTGGCAGGACCCTGTGTTTGTGCCTTATGACTGGGGCTACTTCGCGTTTGTTTACGATACCGAACAATTGCCCGAGCCGCCGAAAAGCCTGGAAGCACTGATTTCAGCCCCGGATGATCTCAAAATTATCATCCAGGACCCTAGAACCAGCACACCCGGCCTCGGCCTCTTGCTCTGGATGCGCCATGTATATGGCGATCAGGCTTCAGAAAAATGGCAGCAGTTGAAAGGCAAGATTCTCACTACAACGAAAAGCTGGAGTGATGGCTATTTTTCGCTGTTCATGAATGGTGAGGCACCCATGATTCTGTCTTACAGCACCTCTCCTGCGTACCACATGGCCGTGGATAAAACCGACCGCTACCAGGCCGCAGAGTTCGAAGAAGGCCACTACTTGCAAGTGGAAGTAGCCGCCCTGGTGAAATCATCCGATCAAAAAGAACTTGGTCAGGCCTTTCTTCATTTTATGCTGAGTGAAGACTTTCAGCGCCACATTCCTCTGAAAAACGTTATGTATCCGGCCACGGACCTGGGCGACGAATTGCCTGCCGTGTTCGATAAGCTGATTCAGCCGTCAGATGCCCTCTACTTTGACCCGAAAACAGTGACCGATAACCGCCGTACCTGGCTGAATGAATGGCTGGATGCCATGACGCGCTAACAGCAGAAAATGAGCCCTGTCATTCAACACCAAAGGCGTTCGTTACCCGCCTACCCTGCACCTTTGAGCCACTCGCGCTGGAAGCTCTGGCCCGGGCTGACCATCGCTGCGGCGTTGATAGTGCTCTCGCTGGCAGGGCTGGGCGCGCTGGTGTGGGAGGCCGAACTGCCGGGCCTCAGTGAGTTCTGGAGTAACCGTTACCTTCGCACTGTAGTTACCTTTACCATCTGGCAGGCCTTCCTCTCTGTCGTCCTCAGCCTGCTTGTGGCCTTCCCGGTTGCCAGAATTCTGGCACGGCAACCCGCCTTCCCCGGCCGCGCCTTTTTGCTGCGTTTGATGGAACTGAGCCTCGTGCTCCCTTCAATTGTATTGGTATCCGGTATTATCAGTGTTTACGGACGCCAGGGCTGGTTTACCGGCCTGGCTAACGAATGGCTAGGCACTTCCTGGAACCTCTACGGTATCAACGGCATTGTGCTGGCTCACGTTTTCTTCAACGCGCCTCTGGCCGCAAGAATCCTGCTGCAGGCCATTGAGAGTGCGCCGGCATCGCAGCGACGTGTGGCGGCCCAGCTGGGTCTTGGCCGGTGGTGGTACTGGCGCGCCGTTGAATGGCCGGCCGTCAAACCGGTTCTGCCCGGCCTGGCGGCTCTGGTTTTCACTCTTTGCTTTACCAGTTTTGCCATCGTAATGACCCTGGGGGGCGGCCCGGCAGCCACAACTATTGAGGTCGCCATCTACCAATCATTGCGCTTCGAATTCGATGCCGGCCAGGCCGCGCTTCTTGCCATGGTTCAGCTGGTTATTTGTGGCTTTTTCTGGTGGCTGGCGGCCCGCCACGGGCTTACGGCTTCGCTACTCCCAGACAGACGGGTGGCATCGCATCGCAGCAAAGCCGGCAGCTCAATCTGGGCGCGCCTTGGGGACGGAACCGCTCTGGCTGTGTTTGTGCTGTTTCTGGTTACTCCACTGATGGCCATTTTGCTGCGAGGATTGCCGGGGATGGGCTCGGCGTTTTTTCCGGACGGTACTTTCTCGGTAAATCCGGCCCTGCTTGATGCCACTCTGAGAAGCCTTGGCATCGCGATTCCCGCCGGGCTCATGTCGGTGATCGCCGCGCTACTGATTCTGGCTTCCGGAACAAGCCAATCCAGGCCGACGATTACCCGGCTTTCGGACGTGGCAGCCTATCTGCCGTTGATGGTTCCTCCGTTGGTTCTCGGCACCGGGCTGTTTCTGCTGTTTCGACCAAGCCTTGGCAACTCCAGCGAAGGGCTCGCTCTGGTTACGCTGATCAACGCGATGATGGCCCTGCCCTTTGTGTTGCAGATGCTAAGAGGCCCGATGGGAAGCCTGGACTCAGCCAGCCGCATGCAGGCGGATCAGCTAGGCGTGCTGGGCTGGTATCGCTGGCGCTGGCTACATTGGCCGCGCATGCGACGGCCGCTGGCATTGGCTATGGCGTACGGCACAGGTTTATCGCTAGGCGACTTCGGGGTTATCGCTCTCTTTGGTAGTCCGGGCCAACCCACCCTGCCGGTTCTGTTGTACCAGCAACTGGGCAGCTACCGGATTGACGCCGCTGCAGCAACGGGGTTGTGGCTTGTTTTGCTTCTGCTGATGCTGTTCAGCCTATTCAACCGGCTCGGCTCGCCCTTGTTCAATTCTGGCCTGGCGCCCAAATCATCCCGCACAGTTCCGGAGCCTGAACATGCTTGAGGTACAAAACCTGGTTTTCGCCTATCCTGGCCAGGAGACGCCCTGGAACTTCCAGTTCTCCGCTGAGCCTGGGCACTGCATCGCCATACATGGCGCCAGCGGATCCGGAAAATCCACTCTGATGAACCTGCTTGCCGGTTTTCTTGAGCCCCAGTCCGGCGATATTCTCTGGCAGGGTAAAAGTCTTCGCCACGCAGCACCCTGGCAGCGACCGATGACCAGCGTATTCCAGGAGCACAACCTGTTTGAACACCTGAGCGTGACGGCTAATATCGGCCTGGGCATTCACCCGGGGCTGAAGCTTGCGCCGGAAGACACGCAGGCCATCGAGCGTGGGCTGGACAGTGTTGGCCTGAGTGGCTTCGGCCAACGTTTGCCCAGCGACCTGTCCGGTGGCCAGCGGCAGCGTGTTGCGTTACTGCGCGCGATACTGCGTAAACAGCCGCTAATGCTTCTGGATGAGCCTCTTACAGGGTTGGACAGAGAAGCACGCGACCTTCTTCGGCAACTGTTACTGCAGCAGAAAGCCCAGGGCGCACTCATCGTACTTGCCAGCCACGATGAGGAAGACCGTCGTATACTGGCAGACAGCGTCTGCACCCTCTAAGCTAGTGAGCTAACAAACCAACTTTCGGATTTCTGTCACCCGTGCCAATAAGTGCCAGCTCCCCAGAAAATGGAAATACCTTCCAGGCAAAAAGTCAGCATGGATGGCTGACCAATGAAAATGGCACCTTGGCTATCCACGGGGACTGGACCCTCAACGATTATCAAACGCTCAAACAGCGTGTGGCGGAATATTCAGGCCAGCAGTGGAATACCGCGACGATTGATATCAAAAGCCTTGGACGGGTTGATACAGCAGGTGCATCACTTCTTGCCAAGCTACTGGGGCCAGAGCTACTTGCCGCCCTGACCGCACAGGAAACCAGCCTGCCCAGTGAACAGAGCGCTTTGCTTCACGCTGTGGCTGATGCGTTAATGCAGAAGCCCTCACCCGAGCCTGAAAAGCTCACACCAGTGTCGCAATTCCTTACAGAAACCGGCAAGACGGTTGAAGCCATCTGGCACCTGATCTATCTGCTGTCGGGGTTCGTTGGTCAGATTATCGCCACTTTGTCCGTTGTGCTGCCAAGGCCCAAACGCTGGCGTGTCACCGCCTTCGTAGCAGCCATTCAGAACACCGGTCTTAACGCTCTACCCATCGTTGCCCTACTCACCTTTCTGGTCGGTGCCGTGGTCGCATTCCTTGGTGCCACGGTTCTTGAAGGTTTCGGTGCCACCATTTACACCGTTAATCTGGTCGCCTTCTCGTTTTTACGCGAATTCGGTGTTCTACTCGCCGCGATTCTGCTGGCCGGCCGCACCGCCAGTGCATTCACGGCACAAATCGGTGCTATGAAGGTGAACGAAGAGCTGGATGCCATCCGCACTCTGGGGCTGGACCCGGTTGAGCTGCTGGTGATCCCCAGGGTTCTGGCGATGATGGTCAGCCTACCCATTCTGACCTTCGTGGGAATGCTCTCCGGTTTGGTCGGTGGGGCTATGGTCTGTGCAATTTCCCTGGATATTTCCCCGGCCCAATTTATGGCGATTATGGAGCGGGACATTGCTCTTCAGCACTTCCTTGTCGGTATGTCGAAAGCGCCGATTTTTGCCTTCCTGATCTCGGCTATAGGCTGTCTCGAAGGTTTCAAGGTCGGCGGCAGTGCACAATCCGTTGGCGTACATACAACATCCAGCGTGGTTCAATCCATCTTTATCGTTATTCTCCTGGATGCTGTTGCTGCACTTTTCTTCATGGAAATGGGTTGGTAAATCATGGCTGACTCCAGGTTTGACACACCCCGCAAGCAGGCTGACCCCGTTATTGAGGTTCGGGATCTGGACAACCGCTTCGGCAGCCATGTTGTTCACAAAGATCTCGATCTGGATCTTGTCAGAGGCGAAATTCTGGGCGTTGTTGGCGGTTCGGGAACCGGAAAATCGGTACTTCTCAGAAGCATTGTGGGGCTGCATAAGCCTTCAGCTGGCCAAATACGAGTATTCGGTAAAGATCTCGACAAGCTAAGCGACTCAGAGCGCTCAGAAACGGAGCAACGGTTTGGCGCTCTGTTCCAGAGAGGTGCGTTATTCACCTCTTTAAATCTTATACAAAACATAGCCTTGCCATTGATCGAGCATTGCGACCTGTCCCGTTCCGATGCGCAAGAGCTTGCCCGAATGAAGCTTGCACTGACTGGATTACCGGCGGATTCCGCTCTCAAGTACCCGTCTGAACTTTCTGGTGGTATGGTCAAACGTGCAGCGCTGGCACGTGCTCTGGCGATGGACCCTGAGATCCTTTTCCTGGATGAACCCACCGCTGGCCTGGACCCGATTGGCGCTGCCGCCTTTGACAGGCTGATCGTTACCCTCCGGGATGCATTAGGGCTGACGGTATTTCTGGTTACCCATGATCTGGACACACTTTATACAACCTGCGACCGGGTTGCCGTTCTGTCTCAGAAAAAGGTTCTGGTGGCAGACAATATTGAAAAGGTTGCGGCAACAGACGACTCGTGGATTCAGGAATATTTTCAGGGCCCCCGCGGGCGGGCCGCCAGTTATGCATTCCAGGCTCATGAATCGAGCCGGATAACGGAGTAAGAGTCTATGGAACCGAAAGCACATCATCTGATCATCGGGCTTTTCACGCTGATTGCGGTGGTGGCAGCGCTGTCTTTTGCCTTATGGTTGGCCAAATCGTCTGCAGACCGTGAATGGGCCTACTATGAAATTGTGTTTGACCACGCAGTAGGTGGCCTCGCAGAAGGCAACCCGGTTCTTTACAGCGGCGTTAAAGTTGGCGATGTGCTTGACCTCAAACTGGACCAGACCAAACCCGGCCAGGTAAGGGTTCTGGTCCGTGTGGAGCAGACTGTTCCCGTGCGGGCGAACACCCGTGCAGGGCTGGTGCTGGCCAATATTACCGGCAGCATGAGTGTTCAGTTCAGCGGTGGCAGCAAAGATAGCCCCGTGCTGGAGGGCAGCAGAGAGGACCCGGCATTGATCATCGCTGAGCCTTCAGCGTTCAACAGCCTCCTCACAAACGGCGAAGTTCTGCTGACCAAAGCGGACAAGTTGCTCACCAGCGCAAACAGGCTTCTATCAGAAGAAAATACCGAAAACCTGACAGCCATACTCCGCAATGCGAGAGAGGCAAGCGACTCACTGCTGAGCAGCCGGGACCAGCTAGCAGCCTTGCTGGAACGCATGGACAATGCCAGTCAACGGGCTGCCGAAGCTGCATCCAGGGTTACGGCCGTCTCGGATAACGCCAACACCTTGCTGCAAAACGAAGGAAAGGCTGTATTGATCACTATGAACGCAGCCATGACCGGAATTGAGGAAACGGCCAACCGTATTGATCAATTAACCCTGGATAATGAGGGCGCCCTGGATTCCGGGCTTCAGGGTATGGGTGAACTGGCTCCGGCTCTGCGAGAGCTGCGCAACACTCTCCGAAACCTGAATCGCTTTACCCACCGACTGGAAGAAGACCCAAGGGGCACTATCTGGGGCGGCCCAACCATCAAGGAGGTATCCCCGTGAATCAAACAGCTACAAAGGTTTTCAGATTTGCGGGTGCCGTCCTGGTATTTTCCGGGATGATGACTGCCTGTACGGTTTTCCCCAGACCGGAACCGCCACGGGTAATGGACTTCCCAGCCCCGAAGAGCCTGCAAAAGAGTGATATCAGCCGGCCTGAAAGCCTTCGCATTGATACACCTTTTGCGTCTGAGCCTTTCAACAGCACCCGGATTCTCTCCAAGCCTGAACCATGGGAATTCCAGGTATATAGAGGCGTACGCTGGCGGGATACGGTGCCGGTAGTACTTCGAGACATGCTAACGGGGGCTTTCAGGGCGAACGCAGGTTTCCGGGATGTCGCCACAGATACCAGCCCCGGCAATACCGATCTCACTCTGGCAACCGAAATTACGGGCTTCCACTCAGTTAGCTATGGCGAGAGCACACGGGTAACCATTGCGGTTCATGGTCAGCTGATCAACAACCGTTCAAGAGCGATTTTGTGCTCCGACAGCTTCATTGTTTCAGCACCAGCAGAAGACAGGGGTGTAGAAGCGGTTGTACAGGCGTTCGGAAGCGCCGGAGAAGATCTGGCGGGCCAGGTTATCGAATGGGCAAACGCCTGTGAAACGCGCCCTGATCAGTCCTCCTGAGGGAAGAGGTCTGGCCAGGCCGCTTTGATGTAAAGCCCCATGGACCAGAGAGTCAGAACGGCGGCAACGTACAAGAGAACAACAGAAAGCTGAGAGAGAAGCAGGCCCGGAGGAAAGGCCAGCAGACCCACGATAGAAGCCATCTGCGCCGTGGTTTTAACCTTGCCAATGTACGACACCGCAACGCTCGCACGGCTGCCAATTTCCGCCATCCACTCCCGCAATGCAGAGATCACAATCTCCCGACCAATGATTACCGTTGCCGGTATGGTGAGCAGGATTGCGGAATACTCCTGAATTAATAACGCCAGAGCTACCGCCACCATCAACTTATCTGCAACCGGGTCGAGAAAGGCACCGAAAGGCGTGCTCTGGTCAAGTTTGCGCGCAAGGTAACCGTCCAGCCAGTCAGTGGCTGCTGCTATCCCGAAAATCGCCGCACTTGCCATGTAGCTCCACTGCACGGGGAGATAGAACACCACCACAAAGACCGGAATCATAACGATGCGGGAGAGTGTGAGCAGATTCGGTAAATTCATAGGGCTTTTACTCATCGTGCAGTGCTGCGTATATGTTTTCAGCCAACGATTTACTGATGCCCTGTACCTTGGTCATCTCATCAACGCTGGCTTTGCGTAGGTCTTGTATGCCGCCGAAATACCGAATGAGCTCCCGGCGACGTTTGGGGCCAACCCCCTCAATGCCTTCCAGCGTGGACTGACGGCGTTTTTTGTCACGCCCTTTTCGATGTCCGGTAATGGCAAAGCGGTGGGACTCGTCCCTGATATGCTGGATCAGGTGCAACGCCGGCGAATCAGCCGGCACCCGAAATACGTTTGCCGTCATGGCATCAATTAACTGCTCCATGCCTGCACGGCGGGTTACTCCCTTGGCGACGCCGATTAGCGGAATATCCGAAATTCCAAGTTCATCAAACACTTCCCGGGCAATGTTCAACTGGCCCTTACCACCGTCGATAAAAACAAGGTCTGGCCGTTTACCCTCACCCGCAACCATTCGACGGTAGCGACGGGTTAACACCTGCCGCATGGCGCCGTAATCGTCGCCGGCAGTGACACCTTCAATGTTATATAAGCGGTAATCACTTTTCAGCGGCCCATTCTCATCGAAAACGACACAGGATGCGACGGTATTCTCCCCATGACTGTGGCTGATATCGAAACACTCCATCCGTGAAGGGGTTTCCGCAAGCTCCAGCATGTCCCGCAGAGCGAGCAACCGACGATAGACCGTTTCTTTGCTGGCAATATGTGTAAGCAGAGTTTGCCGGGCGTTGGTCATCGCCAGCTCCAGCCACCGGCGGCGTTCGCCTCTTACGTTACCACGTATACGGGTTTCACGGTTCGCCGCATCAGAAAGCGCCTGCGCAAGAAGTTCCTGCCCTTCCACATCAACAGGTACCAAGACGTCTTTCGGGATCTCCCGGCGAGTGTTGCCGCCAAAATAGTATTGCCCGAGAAAGGAGCTAAGCAGCTCACCTTCAGATTGCTCAAGCGAATAACGGGGAAAGTAGTCCTTGGTTCCCAAAACCCTGCCGCCCCGCACAATAATCACCACAATACACACCACACCGGCATCCTGTGCGATGGCAATAACATCAGCGTCTCCGCCCTCACCGTCTACCGATTGCTGTTCCTGTACGTGGCGCAAATGGTTGACCTGATCCCGGTAGGCTGCGGCTTTTTCGAATTCCAGGTTTTTAGCGGCTGTTTCCATGGCGTTCATCAGATCACGAATGATCGCCGGGTTTTTGCCTTCGAGAAACATGGTGGCGTGCCGGATATCCTCCCTGTAGTCCTCGGGCGAAATATACTCCACGCAAGGCGCTGTGCATCGATTGATCTGATACTGAAGGCATGGGCGGGTTCTATTTCTGAAATAGCTTTCACTACAAGACCTTATGCGGAAAACCTTTTGCAATACATTAAGACTTTCCTTAACAGCTCCAGAGCTTGGAAAGGGTCCATACCAGGTACCTCCCCCTTTTTTCGTGCGCCCACGCCGGAAGGTTAATGAGGGATAATCGGTGTGGGAAGAAACGTAGATGTAAGGATAGGATTTATCATCCCGGAGCAGGATGTTATAGGGCGGACGCAATGACTTGATCAGGTTCTGCTCAAGCAGAAGCGCTTCCGTCTCGCTCCCGGTAATCGTCACTTCAATGGAGGCAATTTTGGCAACCAGTGCTTCGGTTTTTGGCGCCAACCCGGTTTTTCGAAAGTAGCTGCTGACCCTTTTTTTCAGGTTACCCGCTTTCCCTACGTACAGCACAGAGCCACCGATGTCATACATGCGGTAGACACCGGGCCGTTCTGTCAGCTGCTTCAGGAAGTGCTTACTGTCGAACTCCCCGTTAGTTTCACTCGGGGAATCAGATCTTGTGGGCATCGAGCAACCCAAGACGAACGGCCATTAAAGCCAACTCAACATCACTGGAAATTTCCAGTTTTTCGAATATGCGGTAACGATAGCTGTTGACGGTTTTCGGGCTCAGGCAGAGTTTGTCTGAAATATCCTGAACTTTCTGACAGTCCACAACCATCATGGCGATCTGCATTTCACGCTCGGACAGGCGATCAAACATCGATAACTCGCCTTCCTCGTCCTTATCACCACCCAACTGCTTGAGTGCCATCTTCTGGGCAATTTCCGGGCTGATGTAGCGCTGGCCAGAGTGGGCCATGCGAATTGCGCGAATCATTTCGCGGATATCAGCGCCTTTGGTGACATACGCGGAAGCGCCGCTCTGCATTACGCGAGCTGGATAGGGGTCGTCTGCGCAGGCAGTTACGACGATCACGCGAATGGTATCGTCTATTCTCAGAATGCGTCGCGTAGCTTCCAGACCACCAATACCCGGCATGCGGATATCCATCAATACGACATCCGGGCGGTCTTTGCGCACGAATTCTATAGCGTCTTCACCTGATGAAGACTGGCCGATAACATCAAAATCGGGATTATCCGCGAGCATCCGGGTTATCCCGGAACAAACCAGCTCATGGTCATCTACAACCAGTACCCTGATCAAATCTCACCTCGCATACTGCTTTCGGAAATCAGCGCGATTGTAACGTTTACAGGCGCCCCCGGGTAGGTGCAAACCGAAATACACCGGAATGCTGCCCCTTCAATTCGGAGAGCCAAGCCCGGCTGAATTCTCAACAGGATCGAACCAGACTACCAGATCGCCCCTGTTAATGGCTGCCCGCACCCCACTTAGCTCGGCCAGAGGGTTTTCGGTATCATTCAAGCCGTGGTAGCGAGTGCAATACTCTTCTGCCAGACCATTCAACTGATCTTCCGTCAATAATTCCTTGTCTACAATGAACTTTTCCTCTCGGGGATCAGACTGAGGCTGATGCGCGGTTTCGTCGCTCATATTATCTCCTTTAAAGACGCCTATCTTAGGGATTATGCCGGGCGGGGAGAAGTCTCCCCCACTTTCAAAATCCCGAACGATTCTCTATCATCCTCCGCTTTCAGAAAGTTTGGATGCTAATGAACCCGTTGGTTTTTCGCCTCACACTTCCAATTCTGTTCGGCTATCTCCCGCTCGGGATGGCGTTTGGCGTGCTGTTTACAACCCAGCTAGACTACGCATGGTGGGCAGCGCCCCTGATGGGCGTTGTGATCTATGCAGGTGCCGGCCAGATTCTGGCGGTCAGTCTGCTGACAGTGGGGGCCGGCCTGCTGGAAGTATTCATTGCCATGTTCGTACTCAACGCCCGCCACCTTTTTTACGGACTTTCCTTACTCGGGCAGTTCCGGGGCGCCGGCTGGCGCAAGTTGTATCTTATTTTCGGGCTGACCGACGAGACATACTCACTGCTCACCAGCCGACCGCGCTCTCCCAATACCAACCATGAGCTTGATGTGGATTTTCGAATCACGGCATTCAACCAGGTTTACTGGGTGATTGGCTGCACGCTAGGTGCGCTTCTTGGACGTAATGTTGCGTTCGACAGCACAGGTATTGAGTTTGCGCTTGTTGCGCTGTTTATCGTTCTCACCATTGAACAGCTCAAAGCCCTGGGGGACGCCTTTCCGGTATGGGCCGGTGCTGCGGCTGCGGGAATCTCTATGATCTTGCTACCGCCAGCGCATCAGCTAATCGGCGCTATCGCCATTGTTACCGGCGTACTCTTACTTCAATATCGCAAACTACGAGCCAAACCCGGCACGGAGACTAGTCACCATGTCTGACACTGGTTATCTGGTTGCATTCATTGCTGTGGCCGCAATCGCGACCTTTGCAACCCGGGTCATACCTTTTCTGTTTTTTGAGCGTCATACCGAACACCCGTTAATCAAACACCTGGGGCGCTATTTGCCTGCAGCTGTCATGGCGTTGCTGGCAACGGTTTTCTTGCAACGTTCGGGAGACTGGTCAGGGGCGGCGCCTGGGCTAGACGCAATTCTTGCGGGTGCGCTTGTGGTGATTGTTCATTTATGGCGTCGCAATGCCCTACTCTCAATTGCTGCAGGGACAGCAACCTACATGGCAATACGCCAAACCGGGATACTGGACTCAGGGCTCACGGGCTGAGGTGCGGTCTCAGCCTTGGCCTTCGAGGTTTGCAACCAGCCTTGAGTCGCTCAAAGCGGCGGTGCGATGTTTCACCACCCCCTTGTACTCGGTGCTTTCAATCATTGCCATAAACGCATCGATTGAGGGGTAGCGTACAAGCAACACCTGATCCCAGGATTCATCTGGCGGCGCAATAAGGGAGCCAACACTGCGGCCAGACCATATAACTTCGGCTCCCACGGCACTGACACAGGCGGCAGCTTCGCGCATATACAGTTGGTAGGCTTCACGCCCGCTCCGGTCACCGGATTCATCGGCGTAGTCAGCTTTATCGCGAAATCTTAAAAGGTTCAGCATAACCACGGGCTGGTCTTTGGGCGTGTCTGCCAGTACCTTTTTTAGCTGCTCCGGCGTGGGGTTTACGGCGTTCATGCTTGCCCTCATGTCCAAATTAGGTTGCGCACTACTATAGCCCACCCTCTACGTCTCTCGGCAAGTGATTTCATTACCTTTCCGTCAGAACTATGATACGGGCATCAATCCTCAGACTTTTGGCCAATCAAATGGATCTTATCAGCATTTTCCTACAGACACTGGAAACCACCCTCCCAGTCTTTGCCATGGTCTTTATCGGGCTGGGCCTTCGAAGAATTGGTTGGATTGATGACTCTTTTGTTCACACTGCTTCTGCATTGGTTTTCAAAGCCACACTGCCGACTCTGGTTTTTCTCAGCATTATTAAAGCCGATCTCAATGCATCCCTTAACCCGAACCTTCTTATTTTTTACCTGTTTGCAACGCTCGCCAGCTTTGGCCTCACCTGGCTGTGGGCTCGCTGGAAGGTTGTTCACGAAGACCGGGGCGTGTACGTTCAGGGCGCCTTTCGAGGAAACTGCGGCATTGTGGGCCTGGCGCTGGCGGCTAACCTCTACGGAGAGTTCGGGCTATCGGCAGGCGGCATTCTACTAGGGATAGTCATACTGTCTTACAACGCGCTTTCTGTGATCGTGCTCACCGCCTATCAGCCGGGGCACTCCCCACAATGGAACCGTATCCTTCAGGATATTCTGCGCAACCCTCTGATACTCTCTGTATTCGCTGCCATTCCTGTTGCCTGGCTTGATCTGAAACTGCCCAACTGGGTAATGACCAGCGGTGATTATTTTGCCTCCCTTACATTGCCACTGGCACTGCTGTGCATTGGCGCCACCATTTCTTTCAGCGCTCTTCGCAGTGACAGCTCAACCGCATTCAGCTCTTCGCTCATGAAAATGGTCATACTACCAGTGCTTTGCACCGGTGCCGCATGGGCGATAGGCTTCTCCGGGCCGGAACTCGGCCTGATGTTCCTGTTTTTCGCGAGCCCGACAGCGGCCGCGAGTTTTGTAATGGCGAAAGCACTTGGTGGCAACGACCGTCTGGCGGCAAACATCATCGCAATAACCACGCTGATGGCAAGCGTTACCATAACCCTGGGGGTATTTATCCTGAAGAGCGCTGGCCTCGCGTGAAATGGGACAACCCTAACTTACTAAGCGCCTGTGACCGCCTGTTTCAGCAACGAAAACCCGCGCCGGCACCCATCCAGATAGTCTGAGCCGAAAAGGTTGTAGTGGTTCAGGTAGTGATAAAGATTGTAGATATCGCGCTTCTGCACATAGACCTCTGACCGCGGGTAAAGCCGATCGTAAGCTGCATAAAACGCACTGCCAAAACCACCGAACATTTCGGTCATCGCCAGGTCAGCTTCCCTGTCACCACAATACACCGCAGGGTCAATCAACCAGGGATCTTCGGCATCAAACAACACGTTACCGCACCAGAGATCCCCGTGCAGAAGGCTGGCATGAGTGCAATGTTCATTCAGCCAGTCAACCAGGCTCTCTTGGTAGGTACTTAGACAGTCCTCAAATGCGGCTTTTACAGAAGGCTCTCGAATTATAGAAACCTGGTACCCAAGGCGATCCCTTACAAAAAACTCACCCCAGTTCGCAGACCAACGGTTTGGCTGCGGCGATAGCCCGATGTAGTTATTCCAGCCCCAACCATATTGTGGTTGCCTGGCCTTGTGCATTCGCGCAAGGCCTTCGCCAAACATCTTGAGCGTAGTCGGTGACGCAGAACACGAATCAACCGCCGTAACCTTGAGTTCACTTTCACTGACACTGTAAACCTCCGGAACTCGTAAACAGCTTATCCCCTGGTCGCGAAGAACTTCCCTCAGGCTTTCAAGTCCTTTCGCTTCACAGACCAGCGCATCTGCATACCCGGTGCTGTTCGGTTTGATGAATACGCCCGCCATACTCCGTTATTCTCCTTGGACACTCTCGCTTTCAAACGTTAGATTCATACGGAGCTTGGCACTTCAAACATCCAGCGACAAATCAGGGGCCCCGATGACTGCAGGAAAGCCATTTTCGCAAGCCTGCGAGAATAACAAACAGGTTATTCTCGAAAAACTTGCTACGGTATTCAGCCAACCGGGAACCGTTCTGGAAATAGGAACAGGAACCGGACAACACGCCGTTCATTTTGCAGGTAACCTATCGCACCTTACCTGGCAGCCCAGCGACCATCCGAGTAACTACCAGCTATGCGAGCCATGGCTGACAGAGGCTCGCTTGCCAAACATCAACAAACCACTGGCTCTGGATGTTTCCGTCGAAGAATGGCAATTGCCGCGAATAAACGGAGTTTTCTCTGCCAATACTTCCCACATCATGTCGTGGCCAGAAGTTGAGGCCATGTTTCGGGGGGTATCCGCCAACCTCCAGCCAAATGAAGCCTTCTGCCTGTATGGTCCATTCAATTACAACGGTCAGTTTACCAGTGCCAGCAATCAACAGTTCGACGCGCATCTGCGGCAACAGAACCCGGCAATGGGGATTCGCGACATGAATGACCTGAAGCGCATCAGTAATGAAAACAAACTGTTTCTGGATTCGGATTTCGAGATGCCAGCGAATAACCGACTGCTGGTCTGGCGAAAGTGCGAAACCGACTCCGACTGATGAACTACTCTCTGAGAAATACGCGACTAGACGAACTTGAGTGGCTCTACACGTTGAACAAAGAGTCCTTCCTAGATGTTGTGGTTCGTCAATTTGGCGAATGGGACGAAACCTTCCAACGGCAGCTTTTTTTCTCAAAGTGGGATCAGCCGCGACCGGCCCAGGTTATTGAAACAGGAACGGATCGCGTCGGCGTTGTGATTCTGGAACAGCTTGAGGATTGCAACTGGCTGCATGAGTTGCAGATTTGGCCCGACTACCAGCGGCTAGGTTTGGGAACCACTCTCCTGAATAACCTGCTGGCAGACGCACGGGCGCGGGGAGTCCCGCTTCGCCTTCAGGTTCTGCACGCCAATCAGGATGCGAAGCGGCTGTACGAACGATTGGGCTTTGCGGAAATCGATAAGCTGGATCACCACTATCTTATGGAAATCGTTTAACCGCGCCTAAAACTGGGCTGCGCGCAAACCGCAGGATGACGATGCGCTCTACATGGTAATTAGAATGCCTCCGCTCGCCATGATGATCACCACCGCCCAGGCGGGCAGCTTCCATAGGCTTAGCAACAGAAAGCCCGTAAGTGCGAGAGCAAAGTCTTCAGGGCCGAGAATCGCGCTGGTCCAGACCGGTTGGTAGAGGGCTGCGCCCAGAATACCCACCACTGCCGCATTTGCTCCGCTCATCAAAGCCCGCACGTTGCCCCAGCAGCGGAATCGGTTCCAATGGGGCAAGACCGTGACCAGTAGCAGCATGCCCGGCAGGAAAATCATAACCAACGCCAGAGAAGCGCCGAACAGGCTGCCGCCAAGCGGCGTCATTGTCATTCCCAAATAGGAAGCAAAGGTGAACAGTGGCCCCGGTATTGCCTGAGCCGCGCCATAGCCTGTCAGGAACTCGTTCGCCCCAACCCACCCGGATTCCACAACCTCCGCCTCAAGCAGCGGCAATACCACGTGGCCTCCACCGAATACGAGGGCGCCAGCGCGATAAAAGGCATCCATTACTTGCAGACTTTCGGCGGGGTTGACCCACACCAGAAGTGGCAAGCCGACTAACAAGGCAGAGAAGATTACGCCGGCCATGCGACTGGCACGGATGGAGACGGGTATTAATAACTCGTGAAATTGAACTTCGGTATGGGCTTGGCAAAGTGCCATCCCCGCCAGCGCACCAATCACAATGGCTGCAACCTGACCCAGGGGGCCATTTGCCAGAACGACGATAATCACTGCTGCAAGCGCAATGCCGGCGCGCTTGCGATCCGGGCAGAGATTACGCGCCATACCCCACACAGCGTGAGCCACGATGGCTACAGCCGTTACCTTGAGCCCGTGGATAATGCCCTGACTGACAGGGCCATCAAGCACAGCCGATCCCAAAGCAAAGAGCACCAACACCATGGCGGAAGGCAAAGTAAAAGCCGCCCAGGCTGTAGCGGCACCCCAGGGGCCTGCGCGCATCAGACCCAATGCGAAGCCTACCTGGCTGCTGGCCGGACCCGGCAGGAACTGGCACAGAGCCACCAGATCGGCGTATGCCTGTTCGGACAGCCATCGACGGCGCTCAACAAACTCAGTGCGAAAGTAGCCAAGGTGGGCGATGGGGCCGCCGAAAGAGGTCAATCCCAGCAGTAAAAAAGCCATGAAGACTTCTCTGATACGACTAACGGAGTGCATTCTATTCATGCTTGCTACAGATCCCGATCAAAGAGTGTCATCTTTGCCACGCCCAGGAGCTTTCCCAAAAAAGCGCAACCAGAACCTCTTATATCAAACCCGTCACGGCGAATGTATTTTTGTTAATTGAATGTTCACTCAAATACATATTGAGCGATTGCTCAATTTGAGTTAGAGTCCTTCCGTCGAACTCGCACATACGCTGTATTACGCAATGAACTGAGCGATCTCTTCAATTCGTTACAGCCTATGCAATTGCGAGCTATATCACTTTGATATTAACTGGAAGGAGGCAATCCATGGCCAAGTTTACTCTTCACGATAAGCAAAGTGCGCCGCAGGAAAGCAAAGGCCTACTCGAAAATTCCGTTGAAGCCTTTGGTATGGTTCCAAACCTGCACGCGGTTATGGCCGAAGCTCCTGGACTGCTTGAAGCTTATCAACAGCTTCACCAACTGTTTCTGGACAGCAGCTTTGATGACGAGGAAGTCACTGTGGTGTGGCAGACTATCAATGTTGAACATGCTTGCCATTATTGCGTGCCCGCCCACACCGGCATCGCGAAAAACATGAACGTTGATGACACCATTACCGAAGCGCTGAGAAACGAAACGCCGCTGCCAACTGATCGACTTGAAGCCCTGCGCGAATTCACCCTTGCTCTCGTGCGTGGCCGTGGCAATGTCGACCAAAAAGCAGTGGACGCATTTCTGGAAGCAGGCTTCACCAAGCGCCAGATCCTTGAGGTGATTCTTGCCACCGCGCAAAAAGTGATGAGCAACTACACCAACCATCTCGCAGAAACCCCAGTAGACGAGCCATTCCAGAAATTTGAGTGGCATAAGGCAAGTTAATCATAAAGGCTCGAAAGCCGGCTTGCTGGATTCCCCAAAGGGCAGCTTTCCGGCTTCGAGCGCGAAAACGTATAGGAGATCAGGGTTATGTCGGATACCAATCAGTACCAACCACCAAGCGTCTGGACCTGGGACGCAGAGAATGGCGGTGAATGGGCCAGCATTAACCGCCCCGTCGCAGGGCCGACCCATGAGGCCTCATTGCCGCGAGGAAAGCATCCCTTGCAGATTTATTCAATGGGTACACCCAACGGCCAGAAAGTGACCATCATGGCCGAAGAATTACTTGCTGCTGGTGAAACTGGCGCAGAGTACGATGCGCATCTGATCCGTATTGGCGAAGGTGATCAGTTTTCATCAGGTTTCGTCGACATTAATCCGAACTCAAAAATCCCTGCGCTATTAGATACCGAAACCGGCATCCGGGTCTTTGAGAGTGGCTCGATCCTTCTATATCTTGCCGAGAAATTCGGGCGATTTCTGCCCAAAGAAACGGCCGCACGCACCGAAGTGCTGAACTGGCTCTTCTGGCTGCAAGGATCCGCTCCTTATCTGGGCGGTGGCTTCGGGCACTTCTATGCCTACGCACCGGAAAAGTTTGAATACCCGATCGATCGTTTCACCATGGAAGTCAAACGCCAACTTGACGTACTGGACCGGGAGCTGGCCGAGCATCGCTATCTCGGCGGAAACGAATACTCCATTGCGGATATCGCCACTTGGCCCTGGTACGGAAACCTGGTGCTGGGAGAGGCCTATGACGCAGGCGAGTTCCTACAGGTGGAGAGCTATAAGAACGTGCGCCGCTGGGCAAAAGACATTCTTGAACGCCCCGCCGTTCAGCGTGGCCGTATAGTGAATCGCACCAGAGGCCCGCTTTCAGAGCAACTGCATGAGCGCCATGATGCCTCGGATTTTGATCGGAAAACGCAGGATAAGCTGGCGCCGGAATCAGCGGACTGACGCTCGGGCCTTGAACAACCTGCTCTCTGGATGAAAACCACGAGAGCAGGCAAATATCCACAGACCGTCAGTGCGTATTGTTACCCGATTCACCATTGATGCGCAGCGCTTCCAGTGACAGTGCCATATCCTCTGCCAGGGCATGCACGGCAGCACTGTCCACATCACGCTGAGCAAAGGCCCGCAGCCCCATCACCTCAGCCTGCAACCTGCGGCCGAGCCGGATGGGATCGAGCCGGCTATCCAGTTCCCCCATCCTCTGAGCGTCAGCGAAACGAGACACAAAGCGCGCCTCCATACCAGCCAACAACTCTTCTGCTTTGCTCCGGGCTGCGTGCTCACGCTCACCCAATTCAAGCAGACTTTTTACCAGCATACAGGCACGACTTGGTAAACCCTGGTCACAAAGACCGCCAAGCCCACGCAAATAAGCCGCCAGTCCAGCCAAAGGTGATTCATGGGCGAGTAAGATACGTTCAAGATTCGCCAGCCCCAGACTGGCATATCGCTCCAGAGACTCCTGGAAAAGCCCGTCTTTACTACCGAAGGTTGCATAGATACTCCCCGGTCGCATATCGAGAGCTTTCTCCAGGTCCTTCAGCGAGGTGGCATGAAAGCCTTTCTGCCAAAATAGGTGCAGCGCCCGCTCCAGAGAATCTTGCCGGTTGTGAATCATTGCTCGAGCCATGGATATTTCCAGTTATAGAAGTCGCGATACAACACGACAATAGAGTCTGAATGATTGCTCAATTTTATATTGAGCAATCATTCAAGTCCAGATACAGTCCCAGAAAGAAACTAACATCTCTACAGGTGCCAGCATTTCCGCTAACACAACAAGAGAATGACTTATGCCCACTAAAGGCTTCCCCTCGATAATCGTATTTGACGTAAACGAAACGCTTCTGGATATCACTACCCTGGAGCCATTGTTTGATCGAATCTTTGGCAATCCGGGCGTTCTTAGAGAATGGTTCGCACAGCTTGTACTTTATTCCCAGACAATGACCCTCTCGGGGCTTTATTCGCCATTTGGCGAGCTAGGCATTGGTGCCCTGAAAATGACGGCGAGTATCCATGGCGTGAACATTGCGGATACGGATGTTGCAGAGCTGAAAGAACGAATGAGTTCAATGCCGGCACACCCTGACGTTTTACCCGCACTCACCCGCTTGCAGGACGCCGGGTTTCGAATGGTGACGCTGACCAACTCAGCCGCCGGCGCCTCCCCCACTCCGCTCGAGAAAGCAGGATTAAGCCATTTTTTTGAAAGGGCTTTCAGTGTCGCTGAAGTAGAAAAATTCAAGCCGGCTCCGGACACCTACCGTCTTGTCGCTAAGGAGTTAGGGGTCGAGACTTCAGATCTGTGCCTGGTAGCCTGCCACCTGTGGGATACCATCGGTGCGCAAGCTACCGGGTGCCAGGGCGCATTTCTCAAACGCCCTTACAACGACATCCTGCCTGCAACCAATGTCCCCGTCCCCGACCTTTGTGCGTCAGATCTTACTGGCCTTGCCGACGAAATGATCAAGCGCAGACAAAGCACCTGACCGACCAGGCATCGGTCATGGTGCCATGCCGCGACTCAGTATGCGCCTTCGCTGTAGATCAATTCATAGCTGTGGCTGTATATCTCCAGAATGTTCCCGAACGGATCTTCCATGTAAATCATGCGGTAAGGCTTCTCACCCGGATAGTAGTAACGCGGCTTCTGCATACGCTTCTTGCCACCGGCTGCTACGATACGATCAGCGAGTTCTTCAACGTTCGGATCCTGCACGCAGAAATGGAAGATACCGGTTTTCCAATACTCAAAGTTATCCTCCGGATTCGTCTGGTTTTTAAACTGGAATACCTCGACACCAATCCTGTCTCCGGTAGACATGTGGGCAATGCGGAAGCTTCCCCAACCTTTGCCAAACACCTCGGTGCACATTTCACCAATGGGGCTGTCATCCTCAACGATCTCCGTTGGCTCCATGATCAGATACCAACCCATCACCTCGGTATAAAATTTAACGGCATCTTCAAGACTGGGTACTGAAATACCGATGTGCGAAAAATTTCTTGGGTAAACGTTGTTCATGTCCTGCACTCCTGTTTTAACGTAGAGACAGGTTACAATCGCCTTATAAGTACGTAAAATTATCGTTTATCATATTTATGAGTATAATTTGTAATGACTAACACTACCTGGCTCAGGAGCTTTTGCACACTCGTTGAGGTAGGTCACTTCACTCGCACGGCTGAGCGCCTGCACATGACTCAATCCGGAGTCAGTCAACACGTGCGAAAACTGGAAGACCAGTTGGGCGTTGCCCTTCTGATTCGTGAAGGCAAACAGTTTTCGCTCACAGATGCTGGCGAACTGCTGTACGCCGAAGGACGTGCGATCCTTCAGGCGCTATCCAGCCTTGAACAAAGAATCGTCGAAGACCCTCCGTACGAAGGCTTAGTTAAAGTCATGTCCCCGGGAAGCGTGGGGCTCAAGCTATACCCTCACCTCCTAAATTTGCAAAGCCAGCATCCCGGGCTTGTGATTGATTACCGGTTCGCTCCAAATGCTGACGTCGAAAACGCGCTTTCCGATTACAGGATCGATTTTGGGTATATGACCAGCGCGTCAACTCTGGAAGAAGTGAGCTGTTCACCGGTCGCAAAAGAATCTCTCCTGCTAGTGACGCCCGCCGATATTGTTGAGCCCAGCTGGGAATCGTTAATCGAACTCGGATTTATTGACCACCCTGATGGAGCTCATCATGCGGGTATGCTGCTTGGTGCCAATTACACTCAGTTTCAGCACAGTAACCTGTTTCAAAAGAAAGGTTTTTCGAATCAGATTGGTTTGATTCTGGAGCCGGTGAGCATGGGATTAGGATTTACCGTATTACCAGCCCATGCTGTCGAGGCCTTCGGGAGACCCAAGTGTGTGAGGACACACCGGCTTGCCACCCCGGTCAGTGAGACTCTCTACCTTGCCGTTCGTCGCGACAGAACGCTGCAGAGCAGCATGAACACAGTGATTGCAGAATCGAAGAAGTGGCTCTGAAATCAAAGCCAGTATCGAAAGCCTGCAGTCCGTGCCCTCCTTTCTGCATCTACCTTCTCAAGTTTTGACATTTTCCTGATAAAACCTCCACAAAGTCGTGATACCGCCAGAGCTAAGGTACTCACTCACGAGTAGCCCGACTTCGTCTGTCTTCAAGGGGGGCATTTTCGCTGTGATCAGATTTTCACCACCTTTTTTCTCACGCCAGGTGCAAGGATTCCTGGCTGCCGGGGGCCTTGCCACGCTGTTTCACTGGCTTGTTATGGCTGCGTTGATTGGCGCCGGGCTTGAGCCAACAGTCGCAACCGCAAGTGGAAGCCTGTCGGGCGCCGCACTGAACTATGGTCTACAGCGACGCATGGCCTTCCATAACGCTGGCCCGCACAGATTTACCCTATGGCGCTACGTCGGATCCTGTTTTTTCGCCTGGCTGTGCAATCTCGTATTTTTCTTCCTGTTCAATAACCTTTTGGCACTTCCCGTACCGCTTTCCCAATTGGCTGCTACGGGGCTTGTCGCTGCAATGAATTACACCGTTTACCAAAGGCTGGTTTTCCATGAACAAACGCGTTGAGTTCCCTGCTGTACCGTTTGATAAGCCATTGCTATCACTCGTAGTGCCGCTATTTAACGAGCGCCCCATGCTGCCTCTTTTCTTTGAGCGGGTTCTACCGGTGCTCGCTCAACTGGACCTGAAGTGGGAAATCGTACTGGTTGATGATGGCAGCGACGATGGCAGTGCCCAATACATCCGCGGCGTTGTTGACCGAACGCCGGGCATCCGTCTTGTTAAATTGAGCCGGAATTTCGGCAAAGAAGCCGCAATGACGGCGGGGATGGAACATGCCATGGGCGATGCGGTGATTGTGCTGGATGCCGACCTGCAGGATCCGCCCGAGCAGATTCCGGGCATGGTCGAATGCTGGCAGTCTGGTGTAGATGTTGTTCTGATGCAGCGTCGTTCACGGGCTGGGGAAACGGCCTTAAAGCGCTGGAGTGCGCACATTTTCTATCGGTTGCTGAACCGAACCAGCCGGACAAATATTCCGGTGGATACCGGTGATTTCCGATTGATGAGTCGAAAGGCGGTTAACGCTCTGTTGTCGCTGACGGAGCGCAATCGCTATATGAAAGGCTTGTTTGCCTGGGTCGGCATGCCAACCAGAATAATCCAGTACGACCGCGAACCCAGAGCCGCAGGAGAAACAAAATGGGATTATCCGGGGCTGGTTGGACTTGCGCTTGAAGGGCTGACTTCATTCTCGGTGTCACCTTTGCGCTGGGCTACGTTGATCGGACTGATCGCCGCCACTATGGGCGCGGTATTCGGGCTGTGGATCGTCGTCAAGGCTATCATGCTGGGCGATGCGACCAGCGGCTACCCATCACTGGTGGCCATCATCAGCTTTCTCGGTGGCATTCAATTAATAAGCGTGGGCATCGTGGGCGAGTACGTCGGCAAGACCTATATGGAATCCAAACAGCGACCGATTTACCTGACCGAAGAGGTGCTTGAAAGCCGGGTCAGTGTTACGCAGCAGGCTAATCGTAAAATGACAGGGGCACGACATGTCAAAGCGGTTTAACGTCTGGTTGCTGATACTGGCGGTAATTCTAGTGAGCCGCTGCATCAGCATGGCGCTGTTTCCCTTTGCAGACACTACCGAGCCTCGTTACGCGGAAATCGCCCGCTTGATGGCGGAAACCGGAGACTGGATTACGCCCTGGTTTGAACCCGGCGTTCCTTTCTGGGGTAAACCGCCATTGTCTTTCTGGGCCCAGGCGGCGTCCATCAAGATGCTCGGTATCTCGGAGTTTTCGCTACGCTTTCCTTCCTGGCTGGCAACGCTCGGCATGGTGTGGCTGGTGTGGCGACTGGCGCGGCAACTCTGGAGTGTTCAGGTGGCTCAATGGAGTAGCCTGGTTTTCGGGACCATGGCCCTCACGTACATCAGTGCCGGAGCCGTAATGACCGACGCCTTTCTGGCTCTTGGCACCACGCTTACGCTGGTCAGCTTCTGTTTGGTGATGTCGGGAGAACGCGGCGTTTGGCGATGGCTTTTCTTTCTTGGAATGGTGATCGGACTTCTGTCCAAAGGCCCCTTGGCCCTGGTGCTGACCGGAATTCCCCTTGGTTTGTGGTTACTTCTCTCATGGCGTGAGGCGACCACATACTTGCGAAGACTTCCCTGGCTGGGAGGAACTCTGATAACTGCGCTGCTGGTCTGCCCCTGGTATGTCATGGCTGAGTTAAAGACCCCCGGGTTTCTGGATTACTTTATCATAGGGGAACATATTCGCCGGTTCCTGGACCCGGGTTGGGCTGGAGACCTCTACGGCAGTGCGCATAACCGGCCCAAGGGCATGATCTGGATATTCTGGTTGTG
Source organism: Marinobacter sp. 1_MG-2023 (assembly GCF_030549045.1). Taxonomy (NCBI): domain Bacteria; kingdom Pseudomonadati; phylum Pseudomonadota; class Gammaproteobacteria; order Pseudomonadales; family Marinobacteraceae; genus Marinobacter; species Marinobacter sp. 1_MG-2023. The sequence continues at coordinate 128,490 of NZ_JAUOST010000006.1, forward strand.
GGCATCCTTTCCATGGGGAATTGTTGCGCTGGCGAGCCTGGCAAGTGCATTGCTCAGTGGCAGAAGAAACGAAGTCCTGCACACAGCCATATCAAATCCCGGAGTCCGCTTTCTACTGCTCAGCGCAATAGCGCCTATGCTGTTTTTTACGCTCGCAGGCAATACACTCTGGACTTATGTACTGCCTTCACTCCCGTTTACCGCCATCCTGATCGGTCGCCGGGTCTCGCATTGGGAGACTTCCCCGTTGTTTAGGGTACGGGGCGGCCTGGTGGCGCTTGTGCCTGTTTTACTGAGCGTCTTCGTCGGTCTGGCCGCGACAGGCTGGACGCCGGTCAAAACGGAGAAGGAACTGGTAAGCTATTACCAACAGAACAGGCAAGCACAGGACAGCCCGCTGATGTATCTGGACAACCTGCCCTTTTCCGCCAGGTTTTACTCAGGCGGGGATGCTCTTGAAGTTACCCGGGGTGGTTTGAGTAAGTTGCAGTTGGCCGACAGATTTAAACGTTTGTATGTGGCCGTTCCGAGGAGCTGGTCAGAGAATAACGTGGCTGACTTATCCATTTCGAACCGGAAGATTATGGAAAATAATCGCTATCAATTGTTGATTATTGAGGGCTCGCGCCACGGTCAACATACAGTGTCTGGCGCCAACGGAGTTCGCTTGAATGACATCTGATCACTCTTCTGCACTAACTCCTGCACTGACTTCTGGCAAAAGGTCTGTCAAACCGTCTCTCAAGCTTTTGATTGTTGAGGACCAGGTGGATCTGGCTGAAAACCTGTTCGAGTTTCTGGGTGAGGATCGTTACGCTCTGGATTTTGCCGCTGACGGTCTGACCGCCCTGCATTTGCTCGCCACCCAGACCTACGACGTTATCGTGCTGGACCTGATGCTACCTGGCATCAATGGTTATGATATCTGCCGGCGTATCCGCCAGGACCTGAAATGCGAAACGCCTGTTATTCTGATGACCGCATTGAGCGCACTGACCGACAAGGAAAAAGGGTTTGATTGCGGTGCTGATGATTACCTTGTAAAACCGTTCGAGTTGCGTGAGCTACAATTGCGAATTGAAGCCCTGCACCGGCGCTATTCACCCCAGAGGCCCGTCTTGTCGGCCGGCGATGTACGGTTCGACCCGGGCACACTTGAAGTGGAACTGCACGGGCGGAAAACAGCACTATCCGGCACGCCGGCTCGCCTGTTTGAATTATTGATGCGAGCCTATCCGAGCTTCCTCAGCCACGAAGCACTGAGCGAAGCCATATGGGGAGCACATTATGGCGAAACGGAAGGAAACAGCCTGCGAACTCATATTTACACACTCCGGAAATCCCTTCAGGCCAGCGTGGGTAGCGGTATGGTAAAAACCATCCATGGACGAGGGTACAGGTTAGAGGTCCCTGCGGACCCCCTTGAAAAAGAAAGCACCGATACACCATGAAATTCTCCCTGACCACGCGTCTGGCCCGAACCCTGTTTTTCCTGATCGCCGCCACGACTGCTCTCTCGATGTTTATCGTCGAGGTGTTTGTAAATGATGTTGAGGACACTATTCTCAGCCTGGAGCTGAAGGCAGATGCCCAGTTTTTCACAGAGCAACTCCGGGAAGGGAGCTTTCAACCTCTAAAAACAGCCCAACTGGAAGCCACTTTCCTTCCCGAAGGTGAGCATGAAGACCGCCTGCCAGACTATTTTCAGAGCCTCCCTCTGCCGTTTTCCCAAGAGGTCGAGATAGGTGAAACAACACTTCTCATATTCGGCGAGCAGGTGACTGCGCCAGACGGAAAGCTGTTTCTGGCTCAGGATATTACGATCATGGAAAACCGCGAGTCCCTGGTTCAGCTTGCTCTGGCAGGTGTAGCCGGCTTCATGCTTCTTGTCGGTTTTTTTGTCGCCCGCACAGGCGCCCAATACCTGGTGCGCCCCTTTAAAAAGCTGACTCGTGAAGTCCTCAACACAGCACCGGGCTCCAGGATGCCGCAAATCACTACGGATTATCATGATCAGGAGTTTTGCGATATCGCTGCTGCATTTAACCGCTTCCTTTCCGCTTCAGAGCGCCATATCGAGCGCGAGAAGTCGTTTGTGAAGCTAGCGAGTCATGAGTTGCGCACACCCCTTGCCGTGATGAGTGGCGCCCTCAACGTACTCGAGCAGCGCCAGAGTTTGTCAGCAGCGGACGAAAAAACCCTCGCTCGTATCCGCCGGGCCATGCAAACCATGCGCGACGATACAGATGTCCTGCTTGAGCTCGCTCGCAGTGAAACGCCCAAAGACGATGCCCGAACCGTGATATTGCAGGAAATCGTCCAGAACACCATTGATGACCTGGAACAGGGGCTTCCGAATCATGCCGGGCGGATTACTGTCTACTCAGACAGCTCGGAACTGAGAATAAACACTCATCCCGCTCTGGTGCGCATGTTGCTGAGAAATCTGTTGCAAAATGCATTAAGGCACACCGTTTCCGAGGTGGAGGTTCGAATGTTCGACTCCAGCATCTCGGTGCGGGATTTCGGCCCCGGACTTCCTGATCGAATTACTGCAAGCCTGAATACTGACGAAGCACCCCGCGCCATTACGTCCCCGGCCGGAGAGTTCAGCAACACCACTTTCGGGTTGCTGATTGTCCGGCTGGTTTGTGAACGACTGGGCTGGGATCTGGAGGTCTCGCAATCAGACGGCAAAGGCACGGAGTTTTTGATCCACGTTCATAGCTTGGCCTGATACGCCTGTTCCCGATACAACATCAGTGGAAGGAGTGCATGGGCCAGCGCTTTTTCAGTCGCAGCTTTCTCCGGACTGTCTTCCAGATATTCTGTGCTGCCCTTTTCTCGGGAATAGACTCCCGCTAAAGCTTCCTGACCGGGCCGCAATACTGTCACGTTGAAGCGGTCGTCCATCCACGCATAGTAATCATTGAACTGCATGATCGCCCGGCCGGGCTCTTCCGGAAAACTCAGCAGATCACGGCCTATCATCGGGTGGTCACTGGCAATGCCCATTAGTGATAACAGGGTTGGTGCAAGATCGATCTGGCTGGTCACTGTTTTAATGCGCCGGCTTTCAATATCAGCCCCAAGTATCAGCCCCGGAATCTGAAAGTTCTTCACGGGCACCAGCTCGTCACCCCAGACCCTGGCGTCATGATCAGCAACAATCAGGAACACCGTATCCTCCCAGTAGTCACTGTTTCGGGCAGTATCGATGAAATTACCCAAGGCGTGATCTGCATATTTAACGGCATTATTAACAGTATTTTTCTCATCGTCGTAACGCTCTATTCTTTGGTCAGGGTATTCAAATGGAGTGTGATTGGAAGATGAAAAAACCAGACGGAAAAAAGGTTTCTCCGACGCATGGAGTTTCTCAAGGTCTTCATGGGTTTTTGCGAACAGATCTTCATCGCTGACCCCCCAACTCCCGGTAAAAACGGGGCTGGTGTAGTCCTGTTCGTCGATGATCGTGTCGAAACCGTTTCCGGAGAAAAAGCTGCGCATATTGTCAAAATGGGCTTCACCGCCATAAATGAAACCTGTGTCGTAGCCTTTATGTTTCAGCAGCTCACCCAAGGTAAAGAACCCTGTCTGGGACAGTGACAGCTTCACTACGCTCCGTGCCGGAGAAGGCAAATAGCCGGAGACAACAGCTTCAATACCACGAACAGACCTTGTACCCGTCGCATACAGATTCTCGAACCACCAGCCCGAGTCTTTCAGGGCTTCAAGGCGAGGAGTAACCGGGGTGCCACCCAATGACTCAACAAAGGTCGCACCCAGGCTTTCTTCAAGAACAATGACCAGATTAAGTGGGCGGGACTTTTCGAGTACAGGGCGCTGCCGGTGTAGCGTCGGAAACTCACTTGAGCTGAAAGCGTAGTTACTGAGCCAGGGCGCACTCCTCACCTCATCGAGTATTTTGGAAACTTCCATTTGGCCGTAGATGTCACCTGCGTCGTCCTCGTGCTTGAGATTGTAGATAGCAAAGGCCACCGACCAGGTTGAGTTGATTATCAGCGAATTCACCAGGGCATCTGAAGTCAATGCGAACATCGCCGGGTTAGCAGGTCGATGGCCGGTCGTGGAGCGAATACACATAAACACGGCGAGAATTACGATCGGCCAAACCAGAAGCGCTCGAGGATAGCTGCCCGACCTGACCTCCCCTGACCAGGGTCGCAGCAACCAGGCAAACAAAAGCGTCACTGAGACACAAAGAAAGACTCCGGCAACAACTGTCGGCAAGTATCCCTCCCAGAGCATACTCAGTACCTCTTTGGGATAATTCAGATACTCAATGAACAGACGGTTGGGCCGGGTATCGTATTCTGCAATAAAGGTTGGCGTTGCCAGCTCCATGAACAGAAACACGAAAACAACAAAAAGCGACCACAGGCCTGTCAGACGCTTCCAGACTGTCCAACTGAAACGATGACCCAGAACCGGCAAAAGCAGGACCAGAGGTGCCACGGCCATACCCGCCATGATCAGATCCACCCGTAATCCATGAAGAAAAATGTCTGGCCAGACGGATGTTTCCGCAACCCGATCGAACTGCCATGCCACCAGCAGAAAACGGGACAACCCTCCGATGAGAAGTATTGCCAAAAATAGCATCAATATCGGAGCATAAGCACCGGTCCAGCTGAACCGTTGATAGATACGTTCCGGCAATGAGCGTATCGGGAAAGACAATGAAGTCATATCTGCACTCTGTGTAAGAAGCTTCGCCTCAGGCGACTTATTAACCGAAGTGCAGAATAGAAGGGACCACGTCAATGGCGGGTCAAAAAGGTATCAAAAATTTGTCAAATCATGGGAAGTGTAGGTCGGCGGGAGCCCCGTACAGCGTGCCCGCCTTACGGTCTTATTCACCTTGAATCTGGAAACGGGCAATAAGCGCTCTCAGCGATTCCGACTGCCCCTGCAACTGTTCACTCACCATCTTGGTTTTGCCAATATGTTGATCCAATCCCTGTGAACTTTCTCCGAGCGCATCCACATGCCGGCCCACACGGCCAATTTCATCACGCTGAACGAGAATCGCCTCATCTACTTCATTGGAAAAATGGCTGAGGTCATCAAAGGTTTGTTCGAGGGCTACAAGGTGCGTTTTGAGTGTTTCCAGCGTATCGCGACTTGTATCACCGGCTGTACGGGTTTCATCGAGCAGGCCATGGGCGCTATCAACCTGAGCCACCAACTCATTAACCCACTGACGGATCTGGTTAGTGGATTCACCTGTTCGTCGTGACAGGTTTCGCACTTCATCGGCAACAACGGCGAAGCCTCTGCCCTGCTCTCCTGCACGGGCCGCCTCAATGGCTGCGTTCAGTGCGAGAAGGTTTGTCTGCTCAGCGATGTCCGCGATCACACCAATAACCTGTTCGATCTTTACACTGGACCCGCGAAGCGCTTCAATCGCCTCGGCAACGCGATTGATCACCTCAACTGCGTGTTCTGCTGCATGCTCGCTCTCTCGCAGCTGGTTCTGAACATCATCGTTACCCTTCACGGCACCACTAACCTGCGCTCTGGAGTTCTGAGCCGATTGCTCAATCTGGCTAGCGCTATGGGTAATCGCGCCCATTGACGAAACCACTTCATGGATCTGCAGGTTGGTGCGCTGCGATGAGGCCTTCACTGCATCGGCCTGCTCGTCCAGATTGGCCGAACGCTGCTGCAGAGCCATCGCCGCACCCGTGACGTCATCCACGAACAACTTGAATTTTTCAATCAATCCGTTGATCGCCATTGCCACTGCAGTTACTTCATCGCGTCCTGAAACAGGTAGTGATTTAGAAAGGTCTGAGGCGGCTTCCATTGAGCGGAGGCACTCCGCAATCAACTGAAGTCTTGTGGTTACCGTGCGACGTAACCAGAACGTCAGCAGCAAAACACCAATCAAAACGACAAGCGAACCCAGAATTAACAAATTCTGTTGTTGTTCGAGAAAATCAATCAGTGAGATGGCTCCTTCATCGGATTGCTGGCGGCCTGCAGAGAGCTTGGCTTCGATCTCAGCAAGAATTGGATCAAGTGCTTGATAAAGATTAAAATCAACAACTTGGCCAACGGAGTAGTAGCTCTTTGCATCAATGGGTTCTTTCAGAGCCTCGAGCAGTTCCAGAATTGCATAATGAGCCTCCATGTTCGCCTCTGCCCAACCTTGTAAGCGTGGGTTATCAAGCGCCGACTGCCACTGCCCCTTTATCGCTGCTGAGTTTTCCTTAAACTCTGCGTTGATCTCGTCCCACAGCAACAACTGGGCCTTAATTTTGAAGGCAAGGTCCTGGATTTGGCGGTGACTGCGATCAAGATCAGTCAGCAACCAGACATCCGACATTTGCTCTTGAACAAGCCTACCTGTGGCTTCCTCAGCCTCATCAACGACTGTCATCGACAGCAATCCCAGGCCGGCAAGTGCAACTAAACAAAACCCGGAAAATACAAACAAGCGCTGACGGACGGTAAGATGTATAGACATGAATTACCTCATAAAATTGGCATTTTGAGGATATGTCAGGAATATGACAGTTTGGTTGCAACAGTGAGTACACAGAGGTAAAGCGGAAAGATTTTACATTTGGCAGAACCAAGAAACGGCCAGCCTGGGGGCGACTGATGCTGCACCTAAACGAAAAAACCCCGACTTTCCAAATGAAAGTCGGGGTTTTTAATTGGCGGAGAGAGAGGGATTCGAACCCTCGAAACGCTATTAACGTTTACACACTTTCCAGGCGTGCGCCTTCAGCCACTCGGCCACCTCTCCAATAACCTGTTTCAAATCAGCTATGTTGTCGCTCATTTGAGGGCGCAAACTTTAATGGTTTTGGCGGCGCTTGGCAACTCTCTTACGCTATATCGAGGTAAAATTTACCGTTTACGCCAATAATCATGTGTATGGTATTCGGCGCCCTTGGCTAGGGGTACTATGGCAACCCACTCTACTTAGCATATTGATAAAGCCTGGAGGCCTTCAATGCTCATGAAATCGGAACAATCGACTCTGCTACTGATAGATGTCCAGGAAAAGCTGATGCCCGCGATTGCGTACGGCGCTGAGGTAATCGACCGTTGCACAACCCTCGCTACAATTGCAGGGCTTCTGGAAATACCCGTGCTGGCCACCGAGCAGCTGCCTGAAAAGCTGGGGCCTAATGCAGAGATCGTCAAAGAGCTTTGCGACCAAACTATCGCCAAATACCACTTTGATGCCTGCCCGGACGGGCTGGTTGAGAATCTCCCGGAAGGCCGACAACACATTATTATTGCGGGCTGCGAAACCCATGTATGTATGATGCAAACGGCGCTAAGCCTGATCGATGCAGGCTACAAGGTGTGGGTTGTTGCGGATGCGACCGGCTCGCGCAATGAATTTGACCGGGATGTTGCCCTTGATCGACTCAGTAGCAGTGGTGCACGCATTGTTACCGTAGAAATGGTGGCATTTGAGTGGATGCGACACTGCAAACACCCTGCATTTCGTGATGTACAAGCGTTGATCAAGTAGCGGTTAGCCCATTCATCCATTCGTTGCTTGGTACCGTAAAGGACATCTCGACTTTATTTAGGAGGCACACAATGCTGAACATGGATTTTGGCAGCAGGGTTGTTGTCCGCACCAGTGAGCAGGAGTGGGTCCCCAGCCCTGCGGGCGGTGTTCTAAGGAAACCTCTGGCCAGAGAAGAAGCTGAGCGCGGCCATGCCACCAGCGTTGTGCGGTACGAGCCTGGTGCCTCATTCAAGAGGCACGAACACCCCCTTGGCGAAGAGATACTGGTCCTGGAGGGTGTCTTTTCGGACGAAAACGGTGATTACCCGGCCGGCACCTATCTGCGAAATCCACCTGGAAGTGGTCACGCACCGTTCAGCAAGGATGGCTGCACGCTGCTGGTAAAGCTACACCAGTTCAATGATCGCGATAAAGCCACCGTTCAGATTGATACCCGGAGCAAAGGCTGGTTACCTGGAATCGGCGGACTTGAGGTGATGCCACTGCATGAATTCGAACACGAACATGTAGCCTTGGTTAAATGGCCTGCCAATGAGGTTTTTCAGCCCCATCGGCATTTTGGTGGTGAAGAGATCTTCGTGCTCTCAGGGGAGTTCTGCGATGAGCACGGCCGCTACCCGGAAGGCTCCTGGATAAGAAGCCCTCACTTGAGTCAGCATCACCCATTTGTGGAGCAAGAGACCATTATCTGGGTTAAAACCGGCCACTTACCTTTCTGACCGAGACCTACTCAACAGGGCGATGATCCACCACAATGAGCTCGTCCAGATCAAAGCCCGCCTCAACAGCCGCCCGTCGGAAACGGGCCAACGCTTCTTCACTGACTTCAGGTGTGCGTGAAAGGAACCATAGATAGTCCCGGTCGTAGCCGGTGACATAAGCATACTGATACCCATCCTGGTCCAGCTCAAAGATAACGTAAGACGCGTAAAACGGGCCAAAGAACGATACTTTGAGATGTCCAGTAGTCTCATCACCCACGAACACCGCCCTGCCCTCAGCAAGACTCCATTCGCCAGCCTCCGCATCGAACCCGCGATTAATCACCTTGATGCTGCCATCATCCTGCAATTCGTACTCGGCCGTTACCTGGCTGAGCCCTTCCTCGAACGAGTGATCAAGGCGGGCAATTTCATACCATTCCCCCAGGAATTTTTCCGGATCAAGCCCGGTTACGGGCTGTATACCTTGCGGCACGCCGGTACAAGCTGCGACTAACAAAAATAGCGGCGCAAGAGCCAGAAGCTTCAGATGATTGCGTGAAAATGCCATGGAACTCTCTCTGTATGTAAACGAATAGGGGCATGAGACAATGATTCTACGCAACGATTACACAAAGAGAAAAAAAGAGCCCCTAAGGGCCCTTTAAGTTGGGGTTACACGAGTGCCAAGAGCCTTTACCAGTCCGAAGCTGCAAGAGGCTGGTTAACAAGGCTATCGTTCTCAGGTTCCACACCATCTGCCTGGCTTTCTGCCGGCACTGCGAATACGTGGTACGCCTCTGGGCCGAACTGATCAAGTGCGGTATCTATATATTCAAAGTCCCTGGGCACAGGCTCCCCGGAAAAGGCGACACGGAACTGCCGCTTCAATACAGGGGCTCCCACGTTCAGTGGCTGTTCCACCCAAAGGTAAACGGCTTTATCGGGTATAAGGTACTCACAACGAACTACTCGGTAACCTTCGGTAAGCGATAGGGTGGTTGGCTCTTTACCCGGTTCAATGCGGAATTTGTGGATAGTTTTCATGGTGGCCTCTCCTTTTGGGCTACTGCCTTTTACACCTCCATAGTGGCCACATTTAAAGCTCGATAAAATAATGTTTTATAATCAATTCACATCGTTTTTTTCGATGTATCTCTGGGATTCCTGAAATCTGTGCGTACTTCGCAGATGGCCCGAACGCCCTCGTGATCTAGCCGGCTCCCACGGGTGATGGCGAACAACTCATCTGTTACGTCATCAATAGCAAGGAGGTGTTCCACTTCATACTGCCGGCAGACTTCGTGCTGAATGACGGTAGGTGCAGCAAAAACACCGAAGCCTTCATGCCCAAAGACCTTAATCAACGCACTGTCATCCACTCGAGCCACCAGGTTCATGCGAACCCCATTTAAAAGGAACCAGTTCATAAGGCGGTCGAAGTAAGGCACATCGGTGGCATTGGCAAGAAAGGGCTCTCCGTTCAGTGACTCCGGCAATCCGGGTCTCAATCTTTGCGCCAGCGCCGGCGCGGCAAAGAGGCTGATACTGGAGTTGGCAATCGGGTGAACGGTCAAATTAGTTTCTTGCTGTATTCCTGGCATGCGGTCTGTGAGGACCACATCCAGCTCTTTTCGCTTGAGACTCAAAATCAGCCCCTGGGTTCGGCCCGTCTGGCATTCAAGCTGAACCGGTCGTTTGATCGCCATCGCAGGCTGCAAAAGGTAATAGACGATCAGCTTGTGGATAGAGGCAGAGATACCTGCCGATAACGCCAGAGGGCGGTCCGCGGGACCCGATCGCAAGGTTTCTGTTAACTCTCCTGTAAGAGCAAAAATATCGTCGGCATACCCAAGTGTCAGCCGGCCAAGATCTGTCAGGACGAGCTTTCGCCGTTCCCGCAGAAACAGTCGACCGCCAATAGAAGCTTCGAAGGTCGCAAGTTGTCCACTCAAGGTTTGCGGCGCCAGATCCAGCACGTCGCTGGCGCGGGCAATCGAGCCTTCTCGGCTTATCACCCAGAAATAGTAAAGGTGGCGAAGGTTAAGCTGCTCCATATACGCCTCAAGTTACGAAGCCTCACTGGCCCCTACTTCTTTACGGGTTAACCAGACTGTCATCAGCACGCCATGGATTACCAGAAACGGCACGGCGATCATTACGAGCGAAGACCAACCCAGCCAGGAAAGGATAACCCCAGCCGATAGGGCGGCAGTAGCCTGCGAGCCAAATACAAATATATCGTTCAGCCCCTGAACCCGGAAGCGTTCAGCATCTGTGTAGCCGCGGGGTAGCAAGGTGGTACCACCTACAAAAAGGAAATTCCATCCGACACCCAATAGTAGTAGTGCAGATAGGTAATGGTGAAAACTGACACCGCTGGCGGCCAGTACAACGCATCCCAGATAGGCCAGCAGGCCTGCCGCCATCATCAGAGGTATGCCTAAAACCCGGGTGAGCCAGCCACTGATGAGCGATGGCAAATACATGGCCATGATGTGCAGCTGAATAACCCGCTTGGCATCATCCAGATCATGCCCAGCCATTTCAGTCATGCTCAGTGGCGTTGCGGTCATGATAAAGCTCATAACAGCGTAGCCAATAGCAGCAGCGCTAATAGCTACCCAAACCAGAGGGTTGGCCAGGATTTCCCGCATGGGCCTGCCACCACCTGCGTGTGTCTCTCTTACCCGCTCGCCTTTTGCCTGGTATCCCACACCGAGTATCACCAATGCGAAAAACTGAACACCCACCAGAGCCAGCCAACTGGTAAGGAACGGGTGCTCTGCCCCGGCTCCGTTGCCCAATGCGGCTACTTCAGGGCCGAGCCACGCAGCAACCAGCCCACCAAGCAACACTCGGGCAGCAGCTGAGCCCGCCATGTTATCTGGCACGGATTCCATCGCCGCGAAGCGATACTGATGCACCACCGCCAGCCCGGTTCCTCCCACTACTGCAGCCAGACAAAGCATCGGAAACTGGCCGAGCCAGGACGCCAGTGCACCGAGAATACCAGCGAGGATGCCCATTAACGCACCAAGCAACATCACGCGCTTGCGCCCTAGCCTTTCCATCAACCAGGTAGCAGGTTTTATGGCGAGAACCGTACCCACAACCACGAGGCCGACAGGTAACGTGGCGAACTCGGGGGCTGAGGCCAGTAGGCGTCCCTGAATACTTCCGATAAATACAATAAAAGGCGCAGTACACATGGCCAAAGCCTGTGCCGCTACAAGCACCCATACGTTAAATGGCATGGCTTACTTTTTCCTGTAAATAATCCCCGGATGACACTGCACCATCTCATAGAGATCCGGCAAACCGTTGAGAGACTCAGAGGCGCCAAGAATCAGGTAACCACCCGGGTTGAGGGTGGCGTGAATGCGGGTCAGTATGTCTTTTTTCAGGTCGGCAGAAAAATAGATCAGCACGTTGCGGCACATCACTATGTCGAATTTACCCAGCATATAACGCTCAAGCAGGTTCAGCTCCTTGAACTCAACCATACTTTTGATTTGTGGCCGTATCTGCCAGCTACCACTTGAGGAAGGCGTAAAAAAGTGTTTCTGGCGCTCAGGCGACAGGCCCCGGCCAATGGCGATCATTTCGTATTCACCACGGCGCGCGACTTCGAGTACGCTTTTCGATATGTCCGTTGCGGTGATTTTCACATCACGCAGTTTGCCGGGCTTCTGGCGCCGGAACTCATCGACAATCATACTGGCCGAATACGGCTCTTGCCCTGTAGAACAGGCGGCAGACCAAATCCGCAGGGGTGCAACAGAGGTTCGCGCAGCAAATTCCGGAAACAACTTTTCCTGCAGAATACGAAATGGGTGATTATCCCGGAACCAGAGAGTTTCATTGGTGGTCATCGCATCTATGACCAACTCTTTAAGGCTGGCCCGGCCCGGTTTTTTCAAGCGCTCCAGCAACTCTCCGAGAGAATTTAACCCGTTCTCTTCCAGAATCCGCCGTAACCGGCTTTTCACAAGGTATTGCTTGTTGTCACCCAGCAAAATACCACACGCATCCTGCAGGAACGTTTTGAAGGATTCATATTCCTGTGGCGTAATTTCTACGTTCATTGCATCTCAGTTCTGAATGAATTACCCGACAAATGAGTAGAGTCAGCTCTGGTCAACTATTTCCATGATTCGTTCAGCGAGCTCATCGGGGCTGAATTTTGCCATAAAATCGTCTGCCCCGACCTTCTGCACCATCGCCTTGTTGAAAACACCGCTTAACGAGGTATGAAGCATAATAAACAGCGTGTTGAGTGCGGGATCGCTTTTGATCCGGGTGACCAACGTATAACCATCCATTTCAGGCATTTCCACATCGGAGATTATCAGTGAAAGATGATCCTTTCCTGTCGATCCGTCCGCCGTGATTTCTTTAAGGTATTGAAGTGCCTGTTTACCATCATTCCGGGTGATCACTTCCATACCGATCGCAGTCAGGCATCGCTCAATCTGGCGTCGCGCTACAGAGGAGTCATCAACGACCAGAACCGGCAAATGCCCTGGAATTCGTTCAGCGCTTTTGTTCCGGACTGCTTCAGTAACATCTTCCCGAAGCGGAGAAACCTCTGAAAGAATCTTTTCTACATCAATGATTTCAGCAAGTTTATCATCTATCTTCGTAACTGCAGTAAGGTAGATATCCTTACCCGTCCCCTTGGGCGGAGGAAGAATATCTTCCCAGTTCATGTTCAGGATCCGGTCTACTCCGGTTACCAGAAACCCCTGCGTCTTGCGATTGTACTCAGTAATGATCACGAAACTGCTGGGCAATTCTTCCTGGGGAATCCCTGGCAAACCGATGGCCATACCCAGATCTATAACCGGGATGGTCGCTCCCCGGGTATGGGCCACGCCACGCACAACCGCCCGGCTGTTGGGTATTGATGACAGCTTCGGGCACTGAAGTACTTCTTTGACCTTGAACACGTTGATGCCGTAGATCTGGCGTCCCCGCAATCGAAATAGAAGAAGCTCCAGGCGATTCTGCCCGACCAGCTGCGTACGCTGGTTAACACTGTCCAATACACCTGCCATCGCAGTCTCTCCTTGCCTGCCAAAAGCGTCGGCATGCATTTTGCTGTTCTTAAGAATGAGTTGCCTGGGTGACAGATTAACGTCACCCAAAAACGGATTAATCTGTTTAACGGCCAGAACGCCGCAAGCCTTAGGTATTTGCCGCTAATTTTGCCGTTTAACTGACAGCATAGGACAAACCAGAGCATATGCGCACCACGCTTTTAGTCTCGCTCCTGATTATGTCAGCCCTGACCAACTCTGCACTGGCGCAAACAACTGCAGATGAAATTCGCCTGGCCGCCAAATCGTTTCTTGACGACTTTGCTCGCACCCAGGCTGGAGAGGGCTATCAGGTCACCTTTGAGACGGGCAACATTGACAGCAGAATCAATCTCGCGCCCTGCACAGCACCACTTGCGGTGGAGTTTACCGGTGACCCCTGGAAAAGCGAGCACCCCTCTGTACAAGTGGCTTGCAGTGGCGGACGGCCCTGGCGCATGTTTGTAACAACCACTGTGACGATAAATGGCCCCGCTCTGGTAGCAGCCCGGCCGTTCGGGCGCGGCGAGCGTATAACTCAAGACATGCTTGAAAGCCATTCAGTCGTTGTGAATGCCAGCCGGCGAGGAATCATAACCGACGCCAGCCTTGTACAGGGCATGGTTGTGCGCAGACCTGTCAATAGCGGCTCGGTTCTGACACCGGACCTTCTGGAAGCACCAGACGCCGTTTCGCGGGGCGACCATGTTATTATCACCGCCCGCAGCGGATCCTTTGCGGTTCGCTCCCGGGGCAAAGCCCTGGCAAATGCATCCGTTGGTGAGCAGGTTATGGTGCAAAATCTTGCATCATCGCGAACGATCAGGGGCAACGTCACTGCACCCGGGCACGTCGAAGTCCCAATGTAGTTTTCTCTGCGATCTTTGCCTGGCAGATCTTTTCCGCCGGAAAAAAACTGCCTAAATCGCAGGAAGAACAGTGCCGCAAAGGTGCATTAGAAATGTGACAGAATGTTAACAAAAAGTGTCTATCTGGCCCTAAAGTATGACGGCAGTGTGCCGTTAAGAAGATATAAACCCGAGTCAGCCCACGTGTGTGCGGCTAAACTGTAGAGCAGGTAACGATATGTCAGTTGACTTAAATGGAATTGGCCAAGGCCAGGTCAACATCCAGAGACCAACGGCCGACAAGTCATCCAACAGCCAGAATACCGGGCAAACCACACCGGAGCAGGCCAATAATGCCAAGGCTCAGGGTGCGCGTGGCGAAAACGTTAATTTGAGTAGTCAGGCCAGGAATCTGAAACAGCTTGAACAGAAGCTGGGAGATTACCCCGAGATGGATGACGAGCGGATTGAAGAAATTCGCGCCGCACTGGCGGATGGCACGTACAAAATTGACGCTGAGAAACTGGCCCAGAAAATGCTTGATATGGATAAAAGCATATTCGGGTGAGTAAATCATGGCTGCAATTGATGATCTGAAGAATCTTCTTTCACTGGATATCCACCAGCTTGATTCCCTGGTGGACGTTCTGCAGAAGGAAAAATCCTGCCTTTCTGGCTCCGATGCCAAAGCACTTGAGACATTAACCCGCGAGAAGAATGCACTTCTCGGAGAAATCCGGGAACGCGCTAAGCAGAAGATCCGCACGCTGGTAGCTATGGGATTTCGCCCGGATAGCGGCGAACCCTCTCGCTTCATCCGCAGCGCTGGCCTTGATGACCTTTACACCCTCTGGCAGAAAGCCGATGAAAAGCTTCGGGAATGCCACACGCTGAACCAGAACAACGGGCGAATTATCAACCACCTGCAGAAGCGCCTCACCCGTCTTACAGACATCTTCAGGGGAGCCTCCGGCCAACAGAAGCTATACGGCGCCAAGGGCCAACAAACCACCGTATCAAGCCGCACAGTTCTTGCCAGCGCCTGATAAACGCGTATGGGTGGCCGTTCTGATCTTCCCGATGTGCTCTGGTAAAGCCAGAGCAATACCCCGCTTTCACCCACAGCCCACCTCAACACCGCTCCGTCAGGCTCATAGCCGTTACTGCTGTAGCCGGCATGCATCCCGAACCACGAATCAAATCTGTTAAGATCGGGGTACAATCAAGTTCAAGTAATTATTGCAGGAATTCCACTTACCGCTAACCGACTGAGAGCCCAGCGATGAGAAATTTGGCAAAACCCCTGAATAATGTAATCCACGTCGTAGTTGCGATTCTCGCTTTATCTTTTTTATCGCTTCCAGCTCAAGCCCAGACCGAAAGCAAAGATGCCGAAGCTGAGCTACCGAAGGTACGGATCCTCACCAGTGAAGGCGCTATTGAGCTGCAGCTACGGCCAGATGTAGCTCCCAAAACGGTTGAGAACTTCCTGCAATATGTACAGGACGGCTATTTTGACGGCACCGTTTTTCACCGGGTTATTCCTGGCTTTATGATTCAGGGCGGCGGCTTTACTGAAAATATGGCACGCAAGGAAACCCGGGCACCTATCAAAAATGAGGCATCGCCAACGCTTCCAAATCTCCGCGGCACAGTTGCCATGGCACGAACCAATGCCCCCGACTCAGCAACGTCTCAGTTTTTCATCAACGTAGCAAAAAATGATTTTCTGAATGCAGGTGTTCGCGGACCAGGCTACGCCGTTTTCGCGAAGGTAACGGCTGGCATGGGTGTGGTTGACACCATCGCCGGTGTTCGGACTGCCCGTATCAAGGGCATGGCGGATGTGCCGGTAAATGCTGTTGTAATCGAGAGCGTTACTCTGCTGGAGTAACATAACAGGACAACTGAATGACTTCCCCTGCCATTCCGCCAGCCATAGAGGCGGCGGAATTGATCTGGCGCGATGGCCTGCCGGAATCGAAGCAAATCGAAGATATCTGTTCTGACCTCCGTAACGGGCGGCTGGAATCTGGTGACGAATTCATCGAACGCTACAACCTGATCGAGCAGTTTGCCGCAGTTCCTGAGGCAGGTTCCTTCGTAGTTGCCAAGGCAGGCTTCGGTACAGGCTTGACGTTTCTGACCACATGGCAAGCCTGGCAAGCACACGGCCCCTCTCATGCGGCGACGCTTCACTTTGTCGCCGCTGAACCTTCTCCACTCTCCCGGAGAGATCTTGAGAGCGCGCTGACGGCTTGGCCCGAACTTCAAAGTTTATCGAAAGAACTGATTTCGAATTACCCGCCTCTGATTCAGGGTACCCACCGCCTTATCCTGGATGGTGGTCGTATTCGCCTGACACTCTTCTTCGGCGATATAAATACCGCCTGGGATCAGCTCGATTTTCAGGCTGACGTCTGGCTAGGGGATAACCCTAAGGTTCCGGAAAGCTCTGTAACACGGGATACCACCGAGACGCCTGCCAATTCGGTCGCGGTTATCGGCGCTGGTATTGCGGGCTGCCTGCTTGCAAACAACCTCGCACGAAGAGGCTATAGCGTCACACTGGTAGATGCCGCAGACGAGGCAGGCTCAGCGGCATCCGGCAATCTTCAAGGTGCAATGTACGTAAAGCTCGGTGTCGAGTTTAACCACCAGACTCAGCTTGCTCTGTCTTCACTGACGTTTAGCCAACGCTACTACGCTCCCTATCTCGACCAATACTGGCACCCAACTGGCCTGCTACAACTGGCCTGGAATGACAATGAAAAAGATCGCCAGCGACGGTTTGTCGAGCGAAACCGCTATCCGGAAGAAGTTCTGCGCGCGGTAACCAGGCAGGAAGCAGAAACTCTTACAGGCAGCAGTCTGGAGAGCGGTGGCTTATGGTTTCCGTCCAGTGGATGGCTGTCCCCTGGCAAGCTCTGCAAATCACTCGCTTCCCACCCGGGCATCCGAAAAGTTTTTGGTTTGTCGGTGAGACAACTGGTGGCTTCTGAGGGCAAGTGGCTCCTATCTGCGACTGACTCTGAAGATATCCGGGCAGACCAGGTTGTTATCTGCGCCGGGCACTTAAGCCCGAAGTTGATACCAGGCCAGGGAACATTCCGCTTCAAAGCCATTCGCGGGCAGGTCACTCATATCCCCGCCTCCCTGATTACCAACCCAAAGGCTGTTATCTGCGGTGCCCGTTATTTCAATCCGGCTCAAGGCACAGAAAGCGAGCAACTGGCCGTCATTGGTGCCACATTCGACCTGCACAACGACGAACCCGCCCCGACTGCAGCCAGCCACAGGGAGAATATCCGGGACCTTTCGGCGATGGTCCCGCAAATGCTGTCAGCAGAGATCGCATCGGGCAACCTGCCCGATCAACTGGCTGGACGCGTCGGCTTCCGTTGTACAACCCATGACTATCAACCTGTCGCCGGGCCGTTTTTCGATGCCAGTGGTCAGGT
Organism: Marinobacter sp. 1_MG-2023; assembly: GCF_030549045.1. Lineage (NCBI taxonomy): Bacteria > Pseudomonadati > Pseudomonadota > Gammaproteobacteria > Pseudomonadales > Marinobacteraceae > Marinobacter > Marinobacter sp. 1_MG-2023. The sequence goes on from NZ_JAUOST010000006.1 coordinate 146,106, forward strand.
TCAGGAGGGCCTTTACCTACTGACCGGATTAGGGAGCAAAGGCCTGACCTATGCACCTCTGCTCGCAGAGTTCGTTGCAGATCTATTAACGGACCAGCCATCGGCACTTCCTGCGCAACTTGCAAAAAGAGTCGCTACCGGGCGTATGCATCGAACAAAAGTGGCGTCTTCGTAATTAATTACTGCTAATGGTCTGCAGTAGCGCGCCGATACACTGTCTGACAGGTGTCGTCTTCAGAGGGTAATGCAGGTGTCCATTTTTGTCAGCGAGCCAGGCCGTCCCGTAGGAACAAGATTGCCGGAAATATTCCGGGGGCGACGCGTGGGTGATGTCAGCGAGCTCACGGAGAGCCAACCCATCAATCCACAGCGCGGTGAAGCAACAGACTCCGAGTTTCAGCTTGCAGCTCAGTCGGGCCGCCATCGTGCTCTGGAAGAGTATGGCGCGGCCGCCGCGGGCGAACGCAAAGATCAACGGCCTTATCTGCCAGTCTCCTCTATTTGCTCGCCATCGCTTTACTCCATATCCGCCTCGGCAACCGTGAGCGAGGCTATGACAATGATGGACGTACAAGGTGCCAATCATCTTGTCGTTACCGCTGACACAAACGTTGCCGGGCTCGTAACGCAGCAGTGGTTACTGGCCTGGCTATACGAAAATCAAACCAATACGATTAACCAAAGCCTGACCCATATTGAGTTACCCGCATTCCTGACCGCCTCGCCGGAAACCGATGCCCACCAGCTTGCCAGGCTGATGCTGGCACACCAGCTTAATGCAGCTCTGGTTGTAGACGCTCAGGGCGAGGCTATTGGCATTATCACCAGCACAGATTATCTTCGCCTTTACGCCAGTGTCGGCGGACAACAAGGCAGTGTTTAGCTCCTAAGGATTCAGCAACTGTCCCTCAGGGCTGAATAACAATACCAACCAGGAAGAACCCACCTGAGCCAGAGCCACAATTTCGTCGTCCCGGTAGTTGGCGAGTTGAATGATTTCCGAGTCACCAGCAAGTAACTGGCTACGCCATTCATTACGGAACTCGCTCGTCTCTGCATCCGGTTCAGGTTCCGATACCAGTGACAACCGCGAAATAATACCCGCGGCACTGCCACCGGAGTTAGCGGTACCAGTATAGTCTCCATCGGTAACACCGGCCGCCACCAGATCGCCGGCAAAGCCAGTTAGCGCAGCGAAGTGCTCGTCCGAGACATCTCCGTCATCATTCAGATTAAACGCGCGGATAACATCACCGGTGGAGGTGTAACCCAGCACAAAACCACTTGCGCTGGAGCCTGGCAGACTCGTCAGGCTCAGGCTGTCTTCTTCCTGCTCGGCCGTGTATTCATTGCTCCCATTACCCAGCAACCATAAGGTGCTTCCATCTGCCACACCACTTGAAATCCTCTCATCCGCGTCAGTACCTCTCTGATATACCCTTAGGCCAGTGTCTGCGGATGTCGTGTTGTAAAAATAAGCATCCTCTCCACCCAATGATGGCTCACCGCCAACAGCGCCCCTGGCAGAGCCGAACAGTGACGCTCCGATACCTGCCACACTTGCGCCAGCTACCCGGTCATCTGCAGAAGATCCGACCTGGCGTGTCCAGGCCAGCGCTGGAACCAGGCCGCTTCCATCAGCAAGCGAATCTATGCGCTGCAGAAAACTGTCGAAGCCTCCGTTTGCCATTTGCCCGGGCCATACACCATCGGTCTCACCAGCAATCACAACAAAACCATTTGTGACATTTATACCCGCCCAGCGAACCAGATCGTCTCCAGCTGTACCCGTACGTGTCGTCCAGGCTTCAATATACTCACCACCGTTGCTTGCTTCGTCGTACCAATACAATGAGCTTACAATATCCGTACCGCCCTGCTCTGTGGTACCGGACACGGCTTTATCTGTGCTGTAAGCCACCAAAAGTTCAAAGCGATCGGTCTTTATGTTGTTCTTTGTCACCTCTCGTTTGGCTACGCTGATCATTGGCTCTGGTTCAGTCAACTGGTCTCCGGCCCCTGACACGTCAAGAACTTGAAGCAAGCCACCCTTCTGGCTGAATATACGCACCAGAACCCTGTCGTTATCTGCACTGTCGTATCCAGCCACAAATATTCGCCCGCTATGTCCCGTAGCTACGTCCGTTGCGACAAAACCGCCTCCAGATCCAACAACAAGTGGCGACACCAGCTCGTTAATACTGATTCGTAGCATTTCGTCTTCCGCTGCACGGGCATAGTTTTCGCGACCGAGCTGAAAGTTCTCGTTCAAGACTAACAGGATAAAACGATCATCCAGACCAGAGTTGTTATAAGTTCCGGGGTCAGCAACACGGATAGTGAATGTGACCTCATCCACCCCATCCGGAAATACAAGCTCATCTCCCGGCAGACTGGTGCTGAACTCGGTACCTAATCGAGCGGTGGAATCGTCCGAATGACCAAGCTTTGCCCGGACCGCTCCCTCCCGCTCCCCGGTCAGGCGCGCTGCGTATGTTCGGGAGCCACCAACATTCAACGTATCCCGCGATCCACCTGCGATGGTTTCAAGGCTCACTCCAGGCTCATTGTCATCAATCACCAATGTGGTGCCGACACCTCCATTGGTCTCTCCCAATCCTGCAAGGCCGGAGCGCACTTCCGTGAGGTTCAGCTGCAAGGCCTCTGAAGGCTCGGGAAAACTGTCGTCCACAACTTCCAGGCGAATGTAGCACTCGGTGATTCCTGGCTCGAATGTCACGACACCACCGGCATATACTCCGGTGGTGTCGGTTTCGTAGGTCAGGTAGGAAAGCTCTTCGAGGAGTAAATCACTACCGCTGCCCATTGCCACGATATCCTGCCCCGGAATGGCATCACCGGCGTTGGCTTTGCTGTGATCACACCGTTGATCAGGAGCGGTCACCCCCGGATCACAGCTGGATGCGTCGTAACCCGATGTCAGTTCGAAGGCGACCGCTACCCGTGTTACCGACGGCTGCTCCAGCAGTACTTTTACAAAAACAGGCCTGGTTGGCAGCGTTAGGTCGCGGGTGCCTGAAACAGCACCGTTTGTATCATAGGTGTTGATCGTAAAACTGTGTTCACCGGGAGTTTCCAGATCAGGTAAATCACAATGCTCCCGGCGAGTATCCGGAATAGTCGGTGATGCGCCTTCAATGAACGTCTCTGATTCCAGCGCAAGTGCGTTGTATTTGACTTCAATATTGAATGGCTGAGTGCCCGCCATCTCGCCGTCGGTGCTTACAAGGTTAATATTTTCCAACTTACCAAGGTCTGCATCGCCTCGGGCGCCCCCACTGAGGCCCGGCACACCGCGCATGATGATTCCTTGCCGAGCTTTGTTGCTCGTATCTTCAAGCGCTAGCCAGGACGGCGCATTCGTCAGCGTATAATCGAGTATGTCCTCGCCGCCGTAGGCGCCAAAATTGTAGTAATACTCCACCCCAAGATAGGCTGCCGCCGGAGGGATGCCCAGAATCGTTGGCTGATCCGGATCCTTCTCGGTTTTACAGCCTGAGGCGGCAGAGACAAGCAGCAGTATAATTGCCATGTTTGCAAGGATGGCAGGGCGGGGATACGACTCGGCGCGCATGGGAAAATCCGTTTCGGAATATTGTTGTTATGGCAGTGCATGCACACTGGTACAAACCAGTGATTTACACACCGTTACAGAACAACGCCATGTTAGCCAGTTTGGGAAATGGGGTATCTGCGCGAGTTCTCAGATTCGCCGACCAGCCAAAGCCTGAGGGGTTGTTCCCCGCAAACTTCGACGCCAGTGTTCAAAACAAACCGTGCTCCTTCAGCATTTCCAGCAAAGCCGGCTCATCCAGAACCTGCACGCCAAGCTGTTCAGCTTTTGTCAGTTTGGAACCAGCCGCCTCACCCGCCACAACACAGGCTGTCTTTTTCGAAACGCTGCCAGCCACCTTGGCGCCCAGTGACTCCAGCTTTTCCCGGGCCACATCGCGGGTCAGTTCCGACAAGGTTCCTGTAAGCACCCAGGTCTGGCCCTGAAGCGGTCTGGCACCAGCAGTAACTTCCTCCTCCTGCCACTTTACGCCGGCCTCACGCAGCGCATCCAGCGTTTCCCGGTTATGGGGCTGGTCGAAAAAGCTGCAGATATGTCCGGCGACTATCGGTCCTACATCGGGTACGGCAACAAGCGCTTCTTCATCCGCTTCTGCTACAGCCTCCAGAGAACCGAAATGGGAGGCCAGGGACTTGGCTGTGGCCTCCCCCACTTCCCGGATACCCAGTGCGTATAGAAAGCGCCAGAGTACTGGCTCCCGGGCCCGATCAATGGCCTCTACCAGGTTAGAGGCAGATTTTTCCCCCATGCGCTCCAGGCGGGTTAAATCCTTCGTGGTCAGGTGGTAGATATCCGCAACGGTTTTCACCATGCCCTGGTCTACAAGAATATCGATCCACTTATCGCCAAGCCCTTCAATATCCAGCGCCTTTCTGGACGCGTAATGCCGAATCGCTTCTTTTCTCTGGGCCGGGCAATACAGCCCACCTGAACAACGCGCGATCGCTTCACCTTCAATCTGTATAACATCAGAGCCGCACACGGGGCAGTGCTTGGGAAGCTCTACCGATTCAGCATTTTCCGGGCGCTTTTCTACAACCACCTTCACAACTTTGGGAATAACGTCACCGGCCCTGCGAACAAACACGGTGTCGCCGATATGAACGTCCAGCCGGCGGATCTCGTCCATGTTGTGCAAGGTAGCATTACTGACCGTTACCCCACCCACAAAGACCGGCTTCAGGCGCGCTACTGGCGTAACGGCACCCGTACGTCCCACCTGAAACTCCACATCCTCGACAACCGTCAGTTCTTCCTGGGCCGGAAATTTCTGGGCAATAGCCCAGCGCGGCGCGCGGGAGACAAACCCAAGCTTCTCCTGATAGTCCAGTCGGTTGACCTTGAATACGATGCCGTCAATTTCGTATGACAGCGTATCGCGCTTCTGCATCAGCTCCTCATAGGCCGCGAGACATTCGTCGGCGCCCTGGGCTCTTCGCATTTCCGGATTGATACGGAAGCCCCAGCGCTGAACTTGTTGGAGGCTCTCCCACTGTGTATCAGGCAACAGATTTTCGTCTGTCACTGCAACACTGTAGGCGCACATTTCCAAGGGGCGCCGCGCCGTGACGGTAGACTTCTTCTGGCGCAGGCTGCCGGCTGCTGCGTTCCTGGGGTTTACGAAGGTTTTCTCACCCTGCCCCGTCAGCCGGCTATTTAAAGCCTCAAAGCCGGCCCGAGGCATGTAAACCTCACCCCGGACTTCCACAAGGTCGGGAACATCCGAGCCTCTCAAACGCAGTGGCACCGAGGGAATGGTACGAATGTTTGCTGTAATGTCCTCTCCGGCATAGCCGTCGCCACGGGTCGCTGCACGGGTAAGCGAGCCCTGCTCGTAATGCAGGCTGACAGCAAGACCGTCCAGCTTTGGCTCGCACACGTACTCAACGTCTTCATCGCTGTTGAGGCGTTCCCTTACCCTGCGGTCAAAATCACGAAGCTCGTCTTCGCTGAATGCATTATCCAGAGACAACATGGGCAGACGATGGATAACCTCATCAAAGCTGGTCTCGGCACTGCTACCTACACGACGGGTAGGCGAATCGTCCGACGCCAGCTCGGGGTATTCATTCTCGAGTTTTTGCAATTCCCGAAACAGGCGGTCGTACTCCGCATCCGGAATACCCGGATCGTCCAGCACGTAATACCGGTAATTATGCTCATCAAGGGCTGACCGCAGTTCCTCTACCCGCTTGATAGTGTCCGGTGAAGGCTTACTCATAAATTCGTGCTCTTGGCTGTCAAAAAAATGCCCGGATGGCTCCGGGCATTGTTATTTCAGTTCTGACCCAGGCCGGCTCAGTGGAGTGGCGACCGCTGCTTGCGTTCGAACTCACGGATACGCTGGCGGCAGTGCTCGATGGTCTGGGCTGTCATCACGCTACGACGTTCATCCTTGAGCTCTCCACCCAGGTTACGAACGACGCACTGGGCGGTTTCAAGCATGAAATCGAAGGCCTGTAAGGCCTTGGTCGGCCCCGGCATACTCATGAAAAAGCTGATACCCGGTGTCGTCATTGCGGCCACATCGTCAGGCTTGAATGTGCCTGGCTGAACCGCGTTCGCAACACTGAACTGTACAGGGCTGGTGGTATCCTCTGCCTCGTGGCGGTGATAGATCTCCATATCGCCATGGGCCAGACCGCAGGCTTCAAACAGTTTCTGCAACGCGCTGCCACTAAACTCCTCTCCCTGGCGGGCAAGCACATTAATAACAATAACCTCGCGGGCTTCCGGGCGGTTTGCGCCGGCCGGTGGCTGCTTGGGATCGGCTTTCTTTGGCTCGCGGCGGGCGGTATCTTCTTCTACGTCAATTGACGCCGCTGCAGATGTTTCTGGTACAGACAAGTCATCATCTTCTGCACCCCAACCTGTATCAACTGTTAACTCTTCTTGCTCAATGGAAGAAAAACCAGCCTCTTCACCATCGCTGCGGAGTTGCTCATCAGGTAACTCGTCTTTTTCCTGCAGCGCTTCGCGAACAGGCCGTGTCGGTTTCTGTTGCGGGGTGCGGAACCGCGAGGGTCTTTCACGCCGCACATAGCCGCGTTCTTCCAGGGTATCCTTTGAAATAGCCCTGGCCCCTCCGTTTGGAAGCTCAGGATTATGATCCTCATCCAGCGGAGACTCTTTGAGATCGTCAGCGCCCATCCCGGAAGAAATCGCAATAGATTCCTTGCGGGCACGGCGCATGCGCCTTAAACCATCTATAACAATGCCGATGATAACCAGGGTACCGATGGCAATTAACCATTCCCTAAGTGACATAGTGCTGCTGTCCTGTTTGCAGATCGGGTACGGGAGCAAATAAGACGCTCCGTCTATTACTCTAAAAAAAGCCCGTAATGAATACAACGCAAAGCCGCATCACATGGCTTTATTGTCATTCTTGACGAATTTCTGGTCAGTTCGTTCTCAGGCTTCCGCCAGGGCGGCCGCCTCATCCACATCCACCGAAACGAGACGCGAGCACCCTGGCTCATGCATGGTAACGCCCATAAGCTGATCTGCCATTTCCATAGCGATCTTGTTATGGGTTATGTAGATAAATTGTACCTGTTTTGACATTTCCTTGACCAGATTGGCGTAACGACCAACGTTGGCATCATCAAGAGGCGCGTCAACCTCATCCAGCATACAGAAGGGCGCCGGGTTGAGCTGAAAAATGGAGAATACCAGCGCGATAGCGGTTAACGCTTTTTCGCCCCCGGACAACAGATGGATAGTGCTGTTCTTTTTACCTGGCGGCCTTGCCATGATCGTGACACCAGTTTCCAGAAGGTCCTCGCCAGTCAATTCGAGATAGGCATTACCGCCGCCAAATACTTTCGGGAACAAGGCCTGAAGGCCCCCGTTTATCTGGTCGAAGGTTTCCTTGAAGCGCTGACGGGTTTCCCGGTCAATCTTGCGAATCGCTGTGTCAAGAATCTCCAAGGCTTCGATAAGGTCTTCGTGCTGGCTGTCGAGATAGGTTTTGCGCTCACTCTGGACCTGATACTCATCAATCGCAGCAAGGTTAATGGCGCCAAGACGCTGGATGCGGTTACCAATTTTCTCAAGCTCCGCTGCCCACTCGTCCTGATTCGCATCCTCTGGCAACTGTGGCAGTATGTCCTGCAACTTCACCTGCAACTCTTCAAGCTGCTCAATATAATTACCGGAGCGTATCTCAAGCGCCTGGGATTCCATCTTCAGCTTCTCGAGCTTTGAGCGGACTTCCTGAATCCGGTGATCTGTGCCGCTTCTGCCCTGTTCCTTCTCCCGCACCTGACGATCAATCTCTTCGAGCGCATCGCGGGCGACGCCAAGTTTTTCTTCTTCCGCGAGCCGACGATCCAGCAGCCCCTCAAGCTGCATCTGGAGATCTTCCATGGGCTCTTCGGCACTTTCCCGGGATTCTCTAAGCATCTCAAGGCGCTCTTCCAGCCGTTCTTTCTGCAACTGCATGCGGTCTATCGTCTGCTTTAGTCCGTCGCGCTGACTGCTAAGGGATTGTAGTTGCAGTTGCAGCTGATGAGCGTGGTCCCGGTCATTCCGGGCTTCCTGGCGCAGGCCATCGAGTTTTTCCCGTAACATGTCACGTTGTTCGAGTAGACGCTCTTTTTCATCCTCGCCATCCTCGCTCAACATCAGCGCCTGCTGCCACTCTTCGCGAGCGATGCCAAGACTCTCCTGCTGCTCTTCCAGATTCAGTGCGACGTCAGCGACATCCTCGTGAATGCGTGTCAGGCGCGCATCAATCTGTTCGGCGCGAGCACGGAGCCCGCTGATTCGGGAGACAACCTGGCCAAGCTCCCGATCACTTTCGCTCAGCCGGGCCTGAGCATCATCTCTCGCTGCCTCTGCCTTTTCTGTGCGCTCCTGCAAGGCCTCATAGCGCCCCTGCACTTCTTCCAGAGATTCTTCGGCCTGGGACAACTGCTGAGTCAAGTCATCCACTTTTTTCTGTCGTTCGATAACACCTATCTGGCCGGCGTCAGAATCCGGCATTAAGACCCAATCGCGGGCAACCCATACACCCTCTCGGGTGATAAGGCTGTGACCTTCTGCCAATCCGGCTCTCTGCGCCAAAGCGTCATCAAGAGTCTCCGACGTACCGATACCCGCCAGCATGGCAGTTACCGAATCCATCCCGTCAACCTTTGAGGCCAGACCCTGAGCGGAAGTACTGTCACCAGAGCCAGGCTGGATAACGGCCAGCCCCTTTGGTGCGCTGTGCAGAGCTTCATTCAGTTGATCAATATCCGGCAACAACAGCCCCTGGCTGAAGCGCCCGATCACCTGTTCCAGCGCAAATTCCCAGCCATCATCTATGCGGAGCTTTCCTGCGACCCGGGGTAGATCACCCAGGCCATGTTCCCCCAGCCAGGCTTGCAACCGGTCATCCTGACCACCCATCTGTTCGTCGAGCAAAGCCTGTTGGGATTCCATACTGGCCTGCAGGCTCTGAACCCGCTGACGGATTTCCGACAGCCTCTGTTCGGTATCCCGCTGGTTATGGCGTGCATCCTGAAGTTCGTCGTGGGTGGCTTCAATGTGTTCTGCGGCTTCCTCTCGCTGCAGTTCCAACACCTCTTGCTGCTCCTGGAACGACTCAAGTTCCGCCCGATCAATCTGTCCGTCCAGCTGGGCCTGTTCTTCCTGAAGCTTGTGCTGACGAGCCAGCAACTGTTCGATAGCCTGTTCAAGTGAGCGGATGCGAGACTGGGCAAGCTCCGCCTCCCGGCGGGCGTCTGCGGACCGTGAGCTGAACTCTTCCCACCGATGCTGCCACTCGCTCATGGCGTCTTCCGCCTGTTGAAGCTTTTCACCGGAGTCTTCCGAACGGATGGCCAGAGCCTCTTGCTCGGGCTCAATCATTGCGAGTTCTTCGCAAATTCCTTCCAGTTTTTCCTCGTCCAGGCTCAGTTCGCGGCCGAGCTCGCGCTGGTTCGCCATGGCCTGGTCCAGTTCTGCGGCCGTTTGCCGGCTGCGCTCTCGCTGATGCTCAAGGCTTTGTTCAATTCGGGCGATATCCGCTCCAGCCTCATAATAACGGGCCTGGGCACGGTTAAAGTGCTCTGTGCGTTCGTGGTGGCCATCCCGAAGAGATTCGAGGGACGTCTCCAGGCTGATACGCTCCGCCAGCTGCTTCTCAAGCTCCAGCTCGGTGTCACGGATTTTCCCGCGCCAATTTTGCAGGTCGTTATCCAGTGACTGCCACCGCAAAACAGTAAGCTCGGCTTTTTTCTGGCGTTCGTCGTGTTTATAGGCTTTGTACTTTTCTGCGGCCGCAGCCTGCCGTTCAAGGTGCTGCAGCTGGCGCCCGAGCTCTTCACGAAGATCGGTCAGGCGCTCAAGGTTTTCCTGGGTGCGACGCATCCGGTTTTCTGTTTCCCGGCGACGCTCTTTATATTTTGATATACCGGCGGCTTCTTCAATATAGGTTCGCAACTCCTCTGGCTTGGCCTCAATCAGCCTTGAAATCATCCCCTGTTCGATAATGGCGTAACTTCGAGGGCCAAGACCGGTGCCCAGAAACAAATCCGTAATATCCCTGCGACGGCACTTAGCGCCGTTTAGGAAATATTCCGATTGGCCTTCACGGGAAACACGGCGACGCACTGAAATTTCGTTAAACCGGACAAATTCTCCGGGAGCAGAGCCGTCGCTATTATCAAAGACCAGCTCTATGGAAGCCTGCCCCACTGGTTTGCGGGCACTGGATCCATTGAATATAACGTCGGTCATGGATTCGCCACGCAAGTACTTGGCAGAACTTTCACCCATCACCCAGCGAACGGCATCGATAATGTTGGATTTGCCACAGCCATTGGGGCCTACCACCGCCGTCAGATTCGTGGGGAACGGCACAGTGGTCGGGTCTACAAACGACTTGAACCCGGCAAGTTTTATAGACTTCAGGCGCATGTCACGCGCTCTCCTCCTCCCTGAGAATGCTCAATACCTGTTGGCGCTGATGCTCGCCAAAGGCCGTAATTGCAGCTTGTAAGCGTTCAGAATCCCCACTTGCTGCTGCCTCGCCGAGGCGTCTGAAAAATTCAGCCGTCTGCCCAATACTTTCCCGGAAATTCTCCAGGGCAACAAAATAAGTGCGACTTATCGCAGGCCGGAAGTTTTCCAGGGTTTCTTCAAGAAACGGATTATCGACCAATCCATAGGCGTGGCGCATTACACCGAAACCGGCATCAATAATTTTTTCTGCAGCATCCGGGCCTGTTGAGTTCACAGCCTGAATGACCGCCTCGACTTCCCGGACTCGCCCCATGACGCCAACCAGTTCATCGCCAGTCCAGCGCTCAATAACCTTACGCCCTAGCATGCACAGCAAGTCGATATAGATATCATAGAGGCTGTTAACGCTCGCCACGGTCAGGCTTGAAACAACCGCGCCCCGACGTGGGAAAATTTCAATCAAATGTCTGCGTTCCAGAATGAGCAAGGCCTCACGCACCGAACCACGACTGACGTTGAGGTCGCCAGCAACCTTTAGCTCCTGGATGCGACTTCCGGGTGTCAGATCCCGCGTCACGATCCGCTGCCCCAAATGCTGGGCGATCTGTTCAGAAAGACTTTCCGGGGCCTGAAACGTCATAGGGAATGTAGCTCACTTCTGCAAACGGCGAGGATGTTGGTCGCAGAGTTTAGCACAGGGTTTCCCCATCCCCATCCCCTAGTAAAAGCGCATTTTCCGGCAGGAAGCGCATCCAACGGAACGAGCTTGCCGTATTTTTGACACTCAGATTCACCTTGGCACGCTGGTGCCACAGAACACTTCATAATTTCCATATATCTATATGTTTTTAAAAAAAACTTCGATTTACGGCACGAAGCATGCTCAATCCTCCCTTAAGAGCATCACCAATTTTGCCAGAGAGTGAGATCCAGTGAAAAACATATCGTCGATACAGAGCGCCACCTCTCAGCCAAAGGATCTGGCAGCGCTACAACAGGCCTACCGGAGCTGGTCGAACACTTCCGACCCTTTCAGCAGGCTTACACGACGCCTTGCCACGACACTGTCCCTGGAAACTCAGCTCGGCATTCTGGCGGAAGAACTGGGAAACATCATCCCCTTCGATTCCCTTACCTATCGCCACCAGATCGGGCATCGTGATTTTGTATACGCAACCGGGATTGGCGGCCCTCACCGCTGTGAGTATCGCTTGAATCTCGAAGGAGTGTGCTACGGAACGCTCTCAGTAAATCGTCGGCAAAAGTTTTCAGACGACGAGCTCCAAGGCATTGAAATGATCATCAGTGCAGCCGTCTGTTCGCTCCGCAATGCCTGCCAATTTATTACGATAGAACAAGCAGCATTGACCGATGCGCTGACTTCAATTCCGAACAAACGCGCCCTCGACGAACAGCTGCAACGTGCATGCTCGCTTGCCGACCGCCATGCGGGGGAGTATTCCCTGATTCTCTGCGATCTGGATCATTTCAAATCAGTAAACGACCAGCAGGGGCATGTGGTAGGTGACCACATGCTGCGATTGGCCGCCAGCACTCTGGAAGCGGCAATCAGAAACTCAGACAGCGTATATCGGTTTGGCGGTGAAGAGTTCGCCATTCTGCTACCACACACAGGCGAACTCGAGGCGCGGGATGTAGCAGATCGTGTGCGCAATGCCATTGCGGATCTTCGGGTAGACTGTGGTGGCACCGAGCTGTCTGTGACAATCAGCTGCGGTGTTACTCGCTATATGCCGGGGGAAAGCGCGGACCAATGGATAGCCCGCGCCGACGAGGCCCTTTACAGAGCCAAAGAACAGGGCCGGAACTGCACAAGGGTGTTTGCCACCATTGGCTGAATAACGCGACCCGAAACAAATTTTAACCTATCTGCCCGACTTACCAGGACTCCCTGTCTGGGCCTTGCGAGGTCTGGCAGGGCCTGTTTTAGGCTTGCTTGCTCCGCCACGGGGTTTATCTGAGCCACCTTTGCGAGCAGGTTTGGTATCACTCACATCCCAGCGCCGGCCTCCGCTTTTCTTGCTGCCACTGCCAGGGCTCTTTCTTCTCAACCGGTCATGAGCGGCCTGCTCATCCGGCGTTTTCTGCGGTATATCTATCGAATCAAGCCCGACCACTTTGCTCAGGGTGTCCACTGTTTTCTGATCCAATTCTTCCCATTTGCCAAGTGTCAGCCTGCTGGGGAGAAAAATCGGTCCATATCGCACACGCTTCAAGCGACTTACACGCACGCCCTGAGACTCCCACAAACGCCTGACCTCCCGGTTTCGGCCTTCCAGAAGGGTCACGTGAAACCAGCGGTTGATTCCACTGCCGCCAGCCTGGCTTATATCACTGAATTTGGCCATGCCATCTTCAAGAAGAACCCCCGCCATCAGGCGCTGGATCATGGCATCATCAACCTCGCCAAAAATCCTGACTGCATACTCCCGGTCAATCTGGCTCGAGGGGTGCATAAGGCGATTTGCCAGTTCACCGTCGGTGGTAAACAACACGAGCCCGGTGGTATTGATGTCCAGCCGGCCTATCGATATCCACCGGTTATCCTTGAGCCTGGGCAAACGGTCAAATACCGTTGGGCGCCCCTCGGGATCCTTACGAGTAGTCACCTCACCTTCGGGCTTATTGTAGATAAGCACCCGGCGCACAGTCGTCGCCGCACCCGCAACCTCAAGTCTTTTCTCATCCAGCTCGAAGCGATCATTCACGGTCGCCTTCTGGCCCGGCACAGCTGCCTCACCATTGACGGTCAGGCGCCCGGTTTCCATCCAGCCTTCAATTTCCCGGCGCGAGCCAATACCTGCGCGGGCAAGAAGTTTCTGGATCCGCTCCGGGCCTTCGTTAGTAGCCGTGTCTGCGGCCGGTTTTGCTTTTCTTCCGGGGCGTTCTGACGCCATGAACATAATCCTTAATCGCTGACTGACACCCGAATGGTGTCAGTGAAGTGTCTCACCCGGGGAATTATCCTCTGCGGGCTCCGCCGAAGTTGAATCAAACTCAATCTCGGCCTGAATGCTTTTTTCAATCTCTCTGCCAATTTCTTCCAGGTCCCGGATCTCGGATAGAGGTGGCATCTGATCCAGGCCTGAAAGGTTGAAATAGTCCAGAAACTGTCGGGTTGTTGCGTACATCGCAGGCCGACCAGGAACGTCTCTGTGTCCTACAACGCGAACCCACTCTCGCTCAAGTAACGTACGAATGATATTGCTGCTTACCGTAACACCCCGGATGTCTTCAATTTCGCCGCGAGTTATTGGTTGGCGGTAAGCAATAAGGGCAAGAGTTTCCAGTAGCGCTCGGGAATACCGTTGCGGTTTTTCCTCAAACAACCGGCTGACCCAGGGAGCATATTCCTCACGCACCTGAAGCCGGTAGCCGCTGGCCACTTTACGAAGTTCAATCCCCCGGCCCTCGCAAGCGTTACCAAGGAGCATCATCACATGATCCATAACCTGCCGGGCCGGACGTTCATCCTCGGTGAACAGTTCTCGCAACTGGTCTACAGAGAGAGGCTTGCCCGCCGCCAGCAGTGCGGCCTCGACAATCGCCTGAATTCTGGAAAGATGCTCTTCATTCATGATCGCTATCCGTTCTTCGGTACGCCGTTTGCCGATACAATAGGGCCTAACGGGCAGCCCGGGCACGCATGTGAATGGAACCCAGCACGTCTGTCTGCACGACTTCAACCAGCTGTTCTTTCACCAGTTCCAGCATGGCCAGAAACGTAACCACTACCCCAAGCCTTCCTTCCTCCACGGTAAAGAGGCTCTCGAAAGTAACAAACTGATCATCCTGCAACAGAGACAGAATGGCCGACATGCGCTCGCGCGTGGAAAGCTTTTCCTTTTCCACGTGATGGCTGGTAAAAAGATCCGCTCGCTCCAACACTCCTCGAAGCGCAAGGATCATCTCCCGAAAGTCGACATCAGGATGCGGCTGGGTAGACGGCAATTGCGGCAAGGCTGCCGACACAGAAAAACTGTCCCGCTCCATCCGCGGTAACGATTCGATATCCTCAGCGGCCTTTTTGAAACGTTCATACTGTTGCAGCCGGCGAATCAATTCAGCCCTGGGGTCCAGCTCTTCGTCTTCATCAGATTCGTGCTTCGGCAGCAGCATGCGGGACTTTATTTCTGCAAGCGTGGCTGCCATCACCAGATACTCGGCAGCCAATTCGAAACGCATGGCTTCAACGGCTCCGATGTAGTCCATGTACTGCCGGGTAATTTCACTCACGTCTATGTCCAGAATATCCATATTCTGGCGACGGATGAGGTAAAGCAATAGATCGAGCGGGCCCTCAAAGGCTTCCAGAAATACCGCAAGCGCGTCCGGCGGTATGTAAAGGTCTTTGGGAAGATCGACCAACGCCTTCCCGGATACCTTTGCTAATGGGGCCTGCTCTGGCTCTGGCTTCACGGGATCAACGATAGCTCAGGCCCATTGCGGCACGGACTTCATCAAGCGTATCACGAGCCGCATCACGGGCGTGTTCACGCCCCTCTTGAAGAATCGAATGCACCAGATCCGGGTTCCCTTCGTATTCCAATGCTCGCTCCCGCAAAGGACGTTGCTCTTCGATAATTGAATCAATCAAAGGTTTTTTACAGTCCAGACACCCGATACCGGCACTGCGGCAACCCGTCTGAACCCACTCTTTTGTTGCCTCATCTGAGTAGACTTTATGCAGCCCCCAAACCGGACACTTCTCCGGCTCACCCGGGTCTGTGCGCCGCACCCGCTGCGGGTCAGTCTGCATGGTCCGCAGTTTCTGGGCCACGCTATCCGGCTCTTCCCTCAGGCCAATGTAGTTGTTGTAGGACTTGGACATCTTCTGCCCGTCCAGTCCCGGCATTTTGGATTCAGGCGTCAGCAATGGCTGCGGCTCCGGAAGTATGACCTTGCCGCCACCCTCAATGAAGCCATAAAGGCGTTCACGATCACCGATGGAAATGTTCTGCTGCTCCATAAGCAATGCACGAGCAGTGTCCAGAGCTTCAAGATCACCTTCTTCCTGGTAGCGCTTCTTGAGGTTACGATAAAGCTTGGCGTTTTTCTTGCCCATCTTGGTGATGGCTGATTCCGCCTGCTCTTCAAATCCTGGCTCACGCCCATAAATATGGTTGAACCGACGGGCGATCTCACGGGTAATTTCAACATGAGACACCTGATCTGCGCCAACTGGTACTTTACCCGCGCGATACATCAGTATGTCGGCAGTTTGCAGCAGTGGATAACCGAGGAACCCATAGGTCGCTAGGTCTTTTTCCCGCAGCTTTTCCTGCTGATCCTTGTATGTAGGGATACGCTCCAACCAGCCAAGCGGCGTGATCATGGAGAGTAAAAGATGCAGCTCCGCATGTTCAGGCACCTGTGACTGAATGAACATGGTGGAAGACCCGGGATTAACGCCAGCTGCGAGCCAGTCGATCACCATGTCCCAGACGCTTTGCTCGATGCCAGAAGGGTCATCGTACTGCGTCGTCAGGGCGTGCCAGTCGGCAATAAAGAAGAAGCACTCAAATTCGTGCTGGAGTTTCACCCAGTTTTTCAGCACACCGTGGTAATGACCAAGATGAAGCTTGCCGGTCGGACGCATACCGGACAAAACCCTTTGCTGGGAATCTACAGAACTCAAAGCACAAACTCCTTCAATTGAATGGGACTCGGCCCATAGTAGATCAGACGACCCGGCATTATAAATAAAAAACCCCCGCTCTGCAGAACAGAAACGGGGGTTTTAGTGAAAGAAACCAGCTTTACCAGCCAGTCACTTCCTTCAGAGCCTTACCAATCTCGGCCAGACTGCGCACGGTTTTGACACCAGCGTCGTTCAGAGCCGCGAATTTTTCGTCTGCAGTACCTTTACCACCGGAAATGATGGCACCGGCGTGGCCCATACGCTTGCCTGGAGGTGCTGTAACACCGGCAATGTAGGAAACCACTGGCTTGGTGACGTTTTCCTTGATGAAAGCAGCCGCTTCTTCTTCAGCGGTACCGCCGATTTCACCAATCATCACGATAGCTTCAGTCTGCGGATCTTCTTGCAGCAGCTTGAGAATATCGATGAAGTTTGAACCCGGAATAGGGTCACCACCAATGCCCACACAGGTAGACTGGCCGTAGCCGAAGTCTGTGGTCTGCTTGACCGCTTCGTACGTCAGGGTACCTGAACGGGAAACGATACCGACCTTACCTGGCTTGTGAATGTGCCCTGGCATGATGCCGATCTTGCACTCTCCCGGTGTGATAACACCTGGGCAGTTAGGCCCGATCATGCGAACGCCTTTACGGTCAACGTATTCTTTGGCGTACAGCATATCGATTGTCGGGATGCCTTCGGTGATGCACACAATCAGCTCAATGCCTGCATCCGCCGCTTCAATGATGGCGTCTTTACAGAACGGAGCCGGAACGTAGATCACAGTTGCCTGAGCACCGGTCTTCTCTACAGCGTCGCGCACGGTGTTGAACACCGGCAGACCCAAATGCTCGGTGCCACCTTTACCCGGGCTTACGCCACCAACCATCTTGGTACCGTACTCAATAGCCTGCTCAGAGTGGAATGTACCCTGTGCGCCGGTAAAGCCCTGGCAGATTACCTTGGTGTCTTTATTAATCAGGATGCTCATTATTTACCCCCTGCGGCTTTAACGACTTGCTCTGCAGCATCGGCCAGGCTGCTGGCGGCGATGATGTTCAGGCCACTATCAGCCAGTACCTTGGAACCCAATTCAGCGTTGTTACCTTCAAGGCGAACAACTACGGGCACTTTAACGCCAACTTCTTTAACGGCACCAATGATGCCTTCGGCAATCATATCGCAGCGAACAATACCGCCAAAGATGTTAACCAGTACGGCTTGCACTGCATCGTCAGACAGGATGATTTTGAACGCTTCGGATACGCGCTCTTTGGTCGCACCGCCGCCAACGTCCAGGAAGTTAGCCGGACGGCCGCCAGAAAGCTTGATGATATCCATGGTACCCATGGCCAGGCCAGCACCGTTAACCATGCAGCCGATGTTGCCTTCGAGGGCAACGTAGTTCAGTTCCCAGGCTGCAGCTTCAGCTTCGCGAGCATCTTCCTGTGAAGGATCGCGCATTTCCTGAAGCTTCTTCTGGCGGTACAGAGCGTTGCCGTCGACGCCAATCTTGGCATCCAGGCAGTGCAAATCACCAGCCGGAGTGATAACCAGCGGGTTGATTTCCATCAACGCCAGATCGTAGTCTTCAAACAGTTTCGCCAGACCCAGAAAGATCTTGGTGAACTGCCCGATTTGCTTGCCCTCAAGACCCAGTTTGAATGCCAGCTCGCGACCCTGGTATGGCTGTGCGCCAACCAGCGGATCGATCTCGGCTTTCAGGATTTTTTCCGGAGTTTCTTCCGCAACGGTCTCGATCTCAACACCACCTTCGGTGGATGCCATGAATACGATACGACGAGTACCACGATCGACAACAGCGCCCAGATACAGCTCTTGGTCGATATCAGTCAGGGATTCAACCAGAATTTTGCTGACTGGCTGGCCGTTCTCGTCAGTCTGGAAAGTCACCAGCTGTTTGCCCAACCACTGCTCTGCGAACGCTCGGATGTCATCAGTGTTCTTGACCAGCTTTACACCGCCAGCTTTACCGCGGCCGCCCGCGTGAACCTGAGCCTTTACAACCCAGCTGTTGCCGCCAATTTTTTCTGCAGCTGCTACTGCTTCGTCCGGGGTATCGCAGGCAATGCCCTGCGATACTGGCAAGCCATATTCAGCGAAAAGCTGTTTGCCCTGATATTCGTGCAAATTCATAGTTAGTGTCCCGCTCTTTGATGGAGGATAACCACGTACGGAAATTGAACCCGCGACTCCCCGTCAGGAGAGTCTTTACTGCGAATTCCTTTCGGCGAGCAGGTTTTCAACTCAGCTCGCCATGATCGCAACAGGAAATCGGCTCTTTTTATGGTAAAGGGGCGCCATCACGGGCGCCCCTGTTTCCTGGTTTGCGTTACTTCTTTTTACGACGGTTCGCAATATGAATCGCGCCACCGCTAACTGCCAGCGCTGCCTCGTGCACAGACTCCGACAGAGTCGGGTGCGCAAAACAGGTCAGAGCCAGATCTTCTGCACTGGAGCCAAATTCCATGGCAATAACACCCTGAGCAACAATTTCTGATGCCTGAGGGCCCACAACGTGGAAGCCCAGAATCCGGTCGGTCTTCTCGTCGGCAATGATCTTCACCATGCCAGAGGCGGAGTTTGCCGCCATCGCACGACCGTTGGCCGCAAACGGGAATGTACCAACGTTATAGGCTTCACCTTCACTCTTGAGCTGCTCTTCCGTTTTACCTACCCAGGCCACTTCCGGCGATGTGTAGATTACATTTGGAATGCAGTCGTAGTTAACCTGAGGTTTATGGCCGGCAATACGCTCTGCTACCATAACGCCCTCTTCGGAAGCTTTATGCGCCAGCATAGGACCACGCACAACGTCGCCTACGGCCCAGACACCCGGAGCCTCGGTTTTACAGTTTTCATCAACAAAGATGAAACCACGCTCATCCATGCTGACGCCGGAATCTGCTGAAAGCAGATTGTCTGTAAATGGCCGGCGACCAACAGCAACAATCAACTTGTCGACTTTAAGTTCCTGTTTGCCCTTGCTGTCTTCGTAGTTCACATAGACCAGCTTGCGCTTCACTTCGGCGCCGGTTACGCGGCCACCCATGACGATGTCCAGGCCTTGCTTGCGAAACTGTTTCAGAGCGTCCTTGGCAACCTGCTGATCAACGGCAGGCAGGAAGGTATCCTGAGCTTCCAGTACAGTTACTTCAGAACCCAACCGCGCCCAGACACTGCCCAACTCAAGCCCGATAACGCCAGCGCCGATGATGCCAAGACGCTTGGGAACTTCATCAAATTCCAGCGCGCCCTCAGAGTCCACAATATAGCCTTCCGTCATCGGAGCAGGCGGTATATCAATGGGCTTGGAGCCGGTGGCAATAATGACATTCTCGGCTTCATAGGTCTTTGTCTTACCGTCTTTATCGGTGACTTCAACCTGACGATTTGCCAGCAGCTTGCCGTGGCCATGTATGGAAGTAACGCCGTTGGCTTTAAACAGGCCTGCGATACCGCCGGTCAACTGTTTAACGATGCCACTCTTACGCTCCATCATCTTGGCGATGTCCATTTTGACATCTTTGGCGATGATGCCCTGCATTTCATAGTCGTGGCTGGCTTCCTCAAACTTATGAGAAATTTCCAGCAGGGCTTTCGAAGGAATGCAGCCTACGTTCAGGCAGGTACCGCCAAGTACCTGACTTTTGCCATCCTCGGAGGTCCACGACTCGACACATGCGGTTTTAAGACCAAGCTGAGCAGCTTTTATAGCGGCAACATAGCCACCAGGGCCTGCACCAATGACAATTACGTCGTACTTATCAGACATAGTTAATCCTGTTTTCTGATTCGTTAAATGTCAGCTCAGACGTCCAGCAGAATACGCGCCGGGTCCTCGAGCATTTCCTTGATGGCCACAAGGAACTGCACCGCCTCCTTGCCATCGACCATGCGGTGGTCATAGGACAGCGCAAGGTACATCATCGGACGGATTTCAACCTTGCCATTGACCGCCATCGGGCGCTCCTGGATTTTATGCATACCCAGAATAGCAGTCTGTGGCGGGTTAAGGATCGGAGTAGAGATAAGCGATCCAAAAATACCGCCATTGGTGATGGTAAAGGTGCCACCAGTCATATCTTCGATTGCAAGCTTGCCACCTTTTGCCTTGGTACCATACTCAACAATCTTCTTCTCAATGTCTGCCAGACCCAGTGCGTCGACATCACGAAGTACCGGAACCACCAATCCACGATCAGTCGAGACCGCAACACCGATATCCTGGTATCCGTGGTAAACCATATCGTTACCATCGATAGACGCGTTCACAGCCGGGAACCGCTTCAGCGCTTCAGTTGCTGCCTTGGCGAAGAACGACATAAAGCCCAGCTTGATTTCGTGACGCTTCACGAAGCTGTCCTGGTACTGCTTGCGCAGTTCCATAATGGGGCCCATATCGACCTCATTAAAGGTCGTCAGCATAGCAGCGGTTTGCTGAGCATTTACCAAACGCTTGGCAATACTGGCACGAAGACGAGTCATGGGTACGCGTTTCTCAATACGCTCACCCGTAGAAACATTGGCTTCGGGCGCAGCAGCTTTTGAGGCTCCACCTGAAGACTTGGCGTTATCTACATGATTCTGAACATCTTCTTTAGTAACGCGACCGTCTTTTCCAGTGCCTTTTACGGAACCGGGGTCAACATTGTTCTCCTCGGCCAGCTTACGTGCTGCCGGGCTAAGAATAGCGTCGTCAGAACTCTGGCTTTGTTCAGTTTTGGCTTCGTCCTTGTCAGCATCGGCCTTGGCCTTGCTTTCGTCACCGCCTTTGCTGTCGGCAGAGCCAGAGTCGCCCACGGCGCCTGCCTTGAATTTGCCGATAACTTCACCGCTTTCTACGGTGTCGCCTTCGCCTTTAAGGACTTCTTCTATTACGCCGTCGGCCGGAGCAACAACCTCGAGAACGACCTTGTCGGTTTCAATATCGACAATCAGATCATCACGTGAACAGGCTTCGCCCGGCTGTTTGTGCCAGGTCGCGACGGTACCCTCTGCGACCGACTCCGGGAAAACGGGTGCTTTTATCTCAGTAGACATTACAGTTCCTTAGCTCGGTAGCTCGTCAGATTTCGAACGCGTCGTTAACAAGATTTTTCTGCTCTTCAATATGAACAGACATGTGACCTGCTGCCGGCGCAGCAGAGGCCTCACGGCCGGCATACTGAAGGTGAAGCTTGGGGTTCAGCCGCTGCAGCGCATTGCGCATATGGTGCTGACTGCTGTACCAGGCGCCCTGGTTCATTGGTTCTTCCTGACACCAAACCACGTGCTTCAACTTTGAGTAATTGGCCAGTACCTCATCCAGGTCTTCGCTGGGGAACGGATAAAGTTGCTCAATGCGCACAATGGCAACATCGTCACGTTCATCAGCTTTCTTCTTTTCCAGAAGGTCGTAATAGACCTTGCCGCTGCAAAGAATAACCCGGGAAACTTTTTTCGCCTCCGGCAGTTCTTTCTCAGGAAGAACGGTCTGGAAAGTGCCTGATGTCAGGTCTTCCAGATCAGAGGTTGCTTCCTTGTGGCGCAACAAACTCTTGGGTGTAATCGCCACTAGCGGTTTACGCAGCGGGCGCTTCACCTGGCGACGCAACATGTGGAACACCTGGGAAGGCGTTGTCGGCACGCACACCTGAATGTTGTGCTGCGCAGATAGCTGCAAGAAACGCTCCAGCCGCGCAGAACTGTGCTCTGGCCCCTGCCCCTCATAACCGTGAGGTAGCAGCAGAGTCAACCCACAAAGGCGACCCCACTTGTGCTCACCGCTCGTGAGGAATTGGTCAATAACCACTTGGGCGCCGTTTGCAAAATCCCCAAACTGCGCTTCCCAGACCACCAACGTATCCGGGGTCGTAGTAGCGAAGCCATATTCAAAAGCCATCACTGCCTCTTCAGAGAGCAGTGAGTCGTATATTTCAAACTTCGGCTGAGTGTCAGTAAGTTGCTCGAGAGCAATATGCCTGGAACCGTCTTTCTGGTTATGCAAAACAGCATGCCGGTGAGAGAAGGTTCCGCGGCCCACGTCCTGGCCGGTCAACCTGATCGGGTGCCCTTCATTCAGCAGAGTCGCATAAGCCATTATTTCGCCATAGCCCCAGTTGATAGGCAAGGCACCGGCTGTCATTTTCTCACGGTCAGAAACAATCTTGGAAACCTGACGCTGAATGCTGAACCCTTCAGGAACCTGGGTCAGTTTCTTACCAAGCTTCTGGATCGTTCTCAACGCCACACTGGACTTACACTTGGCTGTCCATTCGTGTCCCAGATAGGGAGCCCAGTCAACATAAAGATCTTTATTCGGCTCTTTAACCAGAGATTTGACCACGTGCTCGCCATTATCCAGCGCGTCACGGTACTCATTTTCCATCTGCTTGGCTTCGTCTTCGCTCACAACGCCAGCAGCGACCAGTTTGTCCGCATAAAGCGTGCGGGTGGTCTTCAACTTGCGGATCTTCTCGTACATCATCGGCTGGGTTGCCGCAGGCTCATCAGCCTCGTTGTGACCCCGACGACGATAACAAACAAGATCGATAACCACGTCGCCTTTGAACTCATTGCGATAGTCCATCGCCATTTGAGTAACAAAGACCACTGCTTCAGGATCATCCGCATTCACATGAAGTATCGGCGCGTGAACCATTTTGGCCACGTCGGTACAGTATTCAGTGGAACGAGCGTCTTCCTGCTTGCTGGTCGTGAAGCCGACCTGGTTATTGATAACGATGTGGATAGTGCCGCCCACGCCGAAACCGCGGGTCTGCGACATCTGGAAGGTTTCCATTACCACGCCCTGCCCCGCAAACGCGGCGTCGCCGTGCATGATAACAGGAACGACCTGATTACCCTCATTGTCAGAGCGTCGGGTCTGACGAGCACGCACGGAGCCTTCAACTACGGGTGATACAATTTCCAGGTGCGACGGGTTAAACGCCATTGCAAGGTGTACTTCACCGCCTTCGGTCATCACGTTGGATGAGAAGCCCTGGTGATATTTGACGTCGCCGGAACCGGAATCGGCCAGTCGCTTGCCTTCAAATTCGTCAAACAACTCTTTCGGATTCTTACCCAGCGTATTAACCAGCACGTTAAGGCGGCCACGGTGGGCCATACCCAGAACGATTTCCTTGGCGCCGTATGAACCGGCACGCTGGATCAACTCGTCCATGCAGGGGATAAGACTTTCGCCGCCTTCAAGCCCGAAACGCTTTACACCGGGATAACGGGAGCCTAGATATTTTTCCAGACCTTCAGCTGCCGTGAGGCGCTCCAGAATGTGCTTGCGGGTTTTTGTCTCGTAGCCCGGCTCGGAGCGGACAGGTTCCATCCGTTGCTGAAACCAGCGTTTAATGCGGGTATCAACTATGTGCATATACTCGGCGCCAATGCTGCCGCAGTATGTCTGCCTCAGACCGTCAACTATGTCTCCGAGCTTCATGGTTTCAGAACCAAAACTCAGCGAGCCTGTCTGAAACGTCAGATCCCGGTCAGAATCGGATAAATCATGGAACGCCGGATCGAGGTCTTCTACCGACGGGCGCTGCCAGACCCCAAGAGGATCCAGTTTCGCTTCCTGATGACCGCGGAAGCGATACGCATTAATAAGCTGGAGAACACGGGTTTGCTTTTTATCAGCGTCCGACGTTGCACTGACAGGCACGCCGTTACTCGCGAGAAAACGCTGATTGCGGGATATGTGTCCAAACTGTTCACGAATCGTAGAGTGCAAGACATCTCGGCCATGAGAGCCGTCGACGCTCGGAAGCTTGTCAAAATAGCTCCGCCACTCTTCGGAAACGGAATTAGGGTCTGTCAGGTAGGTTTCAAAAAGCTGTTCAACATAGGCCAGATTTCCACCTTGTAAGTGGGACGTCTGCCATAACTGCTCCATGATGCTTTCTTGCATTTTGAATAGCTCACCTTGGGCTGGTGCGGGGGAGCCCGGTATGGTCGGCCAGGGGTAATTACCAGTCAATACGGGTTTTTACGGGATCGACTGTAGCAAACCACACCCAACACGGATGCTTTTCCGTTCCCCAATGATTTTTTGTACTCAGCGAAGCCGCAAGAAAACCGGATGAGTTCCCGCCACGGCTTGCGTAGTTTGCACCCGGGTAAGACCTTTGACTATAAGCCTTTGGTTGAAGGCCCCGCATAAATGCGAGGCCTTCCGGGTTCCAACCTGATCAAGTCAGTATAGCGTCTGTCTGCAATTTTGCCGCTTAAGTAGCACGGTGTAGCAGAAGATTCCGGATATGGCCGATAGCCCTCGTTGGGTTAAGGCCTTTCGGGCAAACGCTAACACAGTTCATGATTCCCCTGCAGCGGAAAACGCTGAACGGGTCATCGAGATTGGCAAGACGCTCAGCCTGTGCGGTGTCGCGACTATCCGCCAGAAAGCGGTATGCCTGCAACAGACCCGCAGGGCCAATGAACTTGTCCGGGTTCCACCAGAACGACGGGCAAGACGTTGAACAGCATGCACACAGAATACATTCGTACAGGCCGTCAAGCTTTTCGCGATCTTCAGGTGACTGAAGACGCTCGATACCAGGCGCAGGAGTGTCATTTACAAGATACGGCATCACTTTTTCGTACTGCTTGTAGAACAGGCTCATGTCCACAACCAGATCACGGATAACCGGCAGTCCTGGCAGCGGGCGCAAAACCAGCTTGCCATTCTTTACGACCTGCGACATTGGCGTAATACATGCCAATCCATTCTTGCCGTTCATGTTCATGCCGTCAGAACCACACACACCTTCACGGCATGAGCGGCGATAGGCCATTGAAGAGTCCTTTTCCTTGATCAGGTTAAGAACATCAAGAACCATCAGATCCTTGCCGGCCGGAAGCTCCACATCGACGTCCTGCATATAAGGGGCGCTGTCAGTTTCCGGGTTATAACGATAAAGGCTTACCAACATAATGTACGTCCCCCTTAATAAGTCCGAACTTTCGGCTGGAAGGTATCGACAGTCTTCGGCGCGAAGTTAACATCACGCTTGCCAATACGCTTGTCCAGCGGGAAGTAGAGAGAATGCTTCAACCAGTTCTCATCATCGCGCTCGGTAAAGTCATTACGGGCATGAGCTCCGCGACTCTCTTTGCGTTCGTTTGCAGCAATCGCAGTTGCCTGGGCCACCTCAAACAGGTTATCCAGTTCCAGAGCTTCGATACGAGCGGTATTGAACGCATTGCTGGTATCAGTAAGCTTGGTATTGCGAACTCGCTCACCAATCGCTTCGAGCTTCTTCAGGCCTTCTTCCATGCTATTGCCGTCACGGAATACGCCAAAGTAGAGCTGCATACAGTTCTGAAGATCCTTACGGACCTCAGCAACACTCTCACCTTCCGAAGCTGTGTTCAGACGATCAAGACGCGCCATTGCACGCTTGATGTCTTCATCAGTGGCACCGTCGGTTTCGAAACCACCGCGCAGCTGCTCTTCAATGTGCAAGCCAGCGGCACGACCAAATACTACGAGATCCAGCAGCGAGTTACCGCCCAAACGGTTTGCACCATGAACGGAAACACACGCAGCTTCACCACAGGCAAACAGACCCGGAATTGGCTGATCATTACCGTTTTCGTCCTGAGTCAGCGCCTGGCCACCTACATTAGTAGGAACACCACCCATCATGTAGTGACAGGTAGGTACAACAGGAACAGGCTCTTTCACAGGATCCACGTGAGCAAATGTGCGAGACAACTCACAAATACCCGGCAAACGCAGATTCAGAGTTTCTTCACCCAGGTGATCAAGCTTCAGCAGTACGTGATCCTTGTCCGGGCCACAACCGCGACCCTCAAGAATCTCGATAACCATGGAGCGTGCAACAACATCACGACCAGCCAGGTCTTTCGCATTTGGAGCATAACGCTCCATAAAGCGCTCGCCTTCGGCGTTGATCAGATAACCACCCTCGCCACGGCAACCTTCTGTTACCAGCGTTCCGGCACCGTAGATGCCTGTTGGGTGGAACTGCCACATTTCCATATCCTGCATCGGGAAACCTGCACGCAGCGCCATGCCAATACCATCGCCGGTATTAATCAGGGCGTTGGTGGTAGACGCATAAATCCGACCTGCGCCGCCCGTTGCCAGAACCGTAGCTTTGGACTTGATGTAAGCCACTTCGCCTGTTTCGATTTCAATTGCAACAACACCAACAACTTCATTCTTGCTGTTCTTGACCAGATCGACGGCGTACCACTCGTTCAGGAAGGTAGTGCCACCTTTCAGGTTTGCCTGGTACAGAGTGTGCAGCAGCGCGTGTCCCGTACGGTCGGCTGCGGCACAGGTGCGTGCGGCCTGAGTAGGGTTGTCAGGGCCCTTGGACTGACCACCGAAAGGACGCTGGTAAATACGGCCCTGTTCGGTACGTGAAAACGGCAGACCCATGTGCTCAAGTTCGAAAACAGCTTGAGGGCCAACTGAACACATGTATTCAACGGCATCCTGATCGGCAATGTAGTCCGACCCTTTTACTGTGTCATACATGTGCCAGCGCCAGTCATCATTGGGATCAGCGCTTGCGATTGCACAAGTGATACCACCCTGGGCAGACACAGTGTGCGAACGCGTTGGAAATACTTTAGTGATACACGCAGTCTTAACGCCCGATTCGGTTAACTGCAGGGCCGCCCGCATACCGGCGCCGCCGCCACCGATAACAATCGCGTCGTATGACATGGTATTGATATTAGCCATCTATTAAAGCCCCCAAATAATCTGAATGCCCCAGACCACATACACGAAAATCACGAGAATGCATGCCGCCTGAAAGAGAAAACGCTGCATCGCGGATTTGATGTAGTCGGTAGATACTGTCCAAAGCCCGACCCAGGCATGCGCACCGATCGAAAGCAGCGCCAACAATGTGAAGACTTTGAACCATGCCTGATCAAACAACGCCGACCATGACTGGTAATCCACATCTGTTGTCACGAAAAAGCCGAGCAAAAACAGCGTATAAAAAGCTAATACGTAGGCAGAAACACGCTGGATGATCCAGTCCTGGATTCCGTTACGGCCAATGTTGGTCACACTATTCATGCCCATACCCAGACTCCTGCCAGAACAATGAGGATGACGGAAACTGCAATTGTGATTTTCGCGGCTGCACGCCCGCTTTCCAGCTCTTCACCAATACCCATATCCATGAGCAGATGCTTGATACCCGCAACAAGATGATAAAGCAGAGCAGACAGAATGCCCCAGATAATCAGCTTTGCCAGGAAGCTGTTCAGCAATTCACTAACCTGACTGAAGCCTTCTTCCCCGGAGAGGGAAAGCTGAAGTCCGTAAAGCATGAACGCAACACCAACAAAAATGATGATGCCGCTTACGCGGTGCAATATGGACGTAATGGCTGGCAGTGGAAAATGAAACTTGCCGAGATCGAGATTTACTGGTCGTTTGCTATTCACAGCGCTCTCACACTCTCTTTCTAGTACCGCGAAGCCGGCGAACCGGTGGCGGATGGTTGGTATGTAAGGATCGAATGAAGGATACGGAACCGACAGTCGATTGGCTCAGGAGGGCGGACACCTATCAGGTAGCTTGCTACGAACAAGCGTACACGAAGAAGATGCATCCCCGATTCTGGGCTAGGGATTATAAGGAGGCGCCCGTATAATTACAAACGCGCAACCCATGCAAAAGCAACGAAGAAACCGCAAGGGCACAAGCTATAAGGCGTATTGACAAACGTTTTTTCTGGTCGGAAGTCACGTTATTCGTGATATCCCTGATTTACAAAAAGGACTGGATCGAAAGGTTTCCCCACTCTTTCATTGACAAAAAAAGCCTACGCCCTATATTTTGCCGCCAGTTTTGCGATAATACGCGCCTTCTTGCGCAACTATAAAGGCAGCCCATGCTGCAAAAGCTGATAAACAGGAGAGCACTATGACCGACAGGAAAGCCACGCTCTCGGTGGGGGACAAGTCCATTGAGCTACCGGTTTACTCCGGCACAGTTGGCCCTGACGTCATCGACGTACGAGGCCTAGTCCAGCAAGGTGTTTTTACTTACGACCCGGGGTTTGTTTCAACAGCCGCCTGCGAGTCGGCCATCACTTATATTGATGGTGATAAGGGCGTTCTCCTGCACCGGGGTTATCCAATCGAGCAGCTTGCAGATCATTCAGATTACCTTGAAGTCTGCTACCTGTTACTGAAAGGTGAACTGCCAACTGCCGCAGACAACAAGCAGTTCCACGAGACCATCAAAAAGCACACCATGCTGCATGACCAGATGCGCAATTTCTTCAACGGCTTCCGCCGGGACGCGCATCCGATGGCCATCATGTGCGGTGTTGTTGGTGCCCTGTCCGCGTTCTACCATGACCAGATGGATGTCACGGACCCCAAACAGCGTGACATTACGGCCCATCGTTTGATCGCGAAGATGCCAACGATTGCAGCCTGGTGCTACAAGTATTCCAAAGGCGAGCCGTTCATGTATCCGCGCAACGACATGTCGTATGCGGAAAACTTCCTGCAGATGATGTTCGGAACGCCCTGCGAAGACTACAAGCCAAACCCGATTCTGGCGAAAGCCATGGACAAGATCTTCATTCTGCATGCAGACCATGAGCAGAACGCATCCACTTCGACTGTGCGGCTGGCTGGCTCTTCTGGCGCCAACCCCTATGCCTGCATAGCCTCTGGTATTGCAGCACTGTGGGGCCCAGCTCACGGCGGCGCTAACGAAGCCGTTCTGGACATGCTTGCAGAAATCGGTGACGAAGCAAACATTGATACCTTCATCGCCAAAGCAAAAGACAAGGACGACCCCTTCCGCCTGATGGGCTTTGGTCACCGCGTTTACAAGAACTTCGATCCGCGCGCCAAAGTAATGGCCGAAACAGCTCACGAAGTACTGAGCGAGCTTGGACTCGAAAATGATCCACTTCTGAGAATCGCCCAACGTCTCGAGCAGATTGCGCTTGAAGATGAGTACTTTGTTCAGCGCAAACTGTACCCGAACGTGGACTTCTATTCCGGCCTGATCCTTAAGGCAATCGGAATTCCAACATCCATGTTCACGGTAATTTTTGCCATGTCACGGACGATTGGCTGGTTCTCCCATTGGAACGAAATGGTCAGCGGCGACTACCGTATTGGCCGTCCGCGCCAGCTTTATACCGGTTTCCCGGCAAGGGATTATCCGAAAGGGTAAATTCTGACTGCCCTGAAAACCCAAAGGCCGCTGACTCAGCGGCCTTTTTTTCGTCCGCAACAAATACAGCTTTTGCTCAGGCAACCCTTTAACTCTGTGCTAACTTAAGCTCCATAATTCAAAGAGGAGACAGGAATGACTACCGCAACCTTTATCGGCCTTGGCGTTATGGGCTACCCGATGGCAGGCCACCTTGCAAAAGCAGGCCTCACCGTCCGCGTATGGAACCGCTCAGCACAAAAAAGCGAACAATGGGCAAAGGAATATCCGGGAACCGCCTGTCAAACGATTGCAGAGGCCGTTAAAGGGGCCGATTTTGTTATGACCTGCGTGGGCGCAGACAAAGATCTCATTGCGGTTTATGAAGGTGAGGACGGCATTCTGGCGCATGCGCGTTCTGGAGCCATTCTGGTTGATCACACAACCGCATCAGCCGGAGTAGCCGAGAGACTCGCCAATTCGGCTCAGAAAGCCGGCATGGCATTTATTGACGCACCTGTGTCAGGGGGCCAGCAAGGCGCGCAAAATGGACAGCTCACCATAATGTGCGGCGGATCTGAACCGGATTACGCCAAAGCCGAACCCTTGCTCCAGCATTATTCCAAAGCCCTCAACCTGATGGGCCCGGCTGGCAGTGGCCAGAAAACCAAAATGGTCAACCAAATTGCCATTGCAGGCCTGGTTCAAGGGCTATCTGAAGCACTGCACTTCGCCGAACAGGCAAACCTCGACGTCAAGAAGGTTGTCGATGTAATCTCTAAAGGAGCGGCCCAGTCCTGGCAGATGGAAAATCGATCAGGAACCATGATTGACGGTGAATTTGATCATGGGTTTGCCGTCGACTGGATGCGTAAGGATCTGGGGATTTGCCTGGACGAAGCGCGTAAAATCAACGCCTCACTGCCGGTTACGGCACTGGTAGACCAATTCTATGGTGATGTTCAGGAGATGGGTGGTAAACGCTGGGACACGTCTTCACTGATTCAACGATTGAGAAAATTCAGATAAGCGCAAATAAATTTGCCAAATAAAAAAGGGGTCAGAACAACCATTCTGACCCCTTTTCTTATCTTGAGCACTCTGCCCTGATTATTTCTCGCGGGGCTGCCACTTCCCATTCACATACCATGCAGACCAGCCGGTAGCCTTGCCGTCTTTTTCCGACATGACATACTGTTCTTTGGTCTTGCGACTGTAGCGAATGACCGTAGGATTGCCCTCCGGATCACGCTCAGGTGCCTCCATCAGGTAATCGTGCTTCGGATCGATTTCCTTACGGTGCGGCTTGATCTCCATAACGAGCGGCGGCCGGGTTTCACGGTTTTTCGGAAATTTACTGGCTGCCAAAAACATTCCGGATGCCCCATCACGCAATACATAGGTGTCATCCACCTTCTGGCATTGCAGCTCAGGCATTGGTACCGGGTCCATTTTGGGTGGCGCGGGCTCCCCGTTCTTCAACAGCTTACGAGTGTTTTTACAGGTGTCGCTCATACAACCGAAATACTTGCCGAATCGACCTGTTTTCAGCTGCATTTCGGAGCCGCATTTATCGCATTCCAGGGTCGGCCCGTCGTATCCTTTTATGCGGAACGTACCCTCTTCTACCTCATAACCGGAACAATCAGGATTATTGCCGCAAACGTGGAGCTTGTGGGTTTCATCCACCAGGTAGCTATCCATGGCTGTAGAACAGATGGGACACCGCCGCTTCTTGCGCAGCAGGCGGGTTTCTCCCTCGCCTTCCACATCATCGTCCGCACTGACAACTTCATCACCCGAAACCAGGTTAATGGTGGTTTTGCAACGCTCCTTCGGCGGTAGCGAATAGCCCGAACAACCCAGGAATACACCGGTGCTGGCCACCCGAATCTGCATATTGCGTCCACACGTGGGGCACGGAATACTGGTTTCCGTCGGATCATTCGGGCGCATACCGCCCTCACCGTCTGCACCCTCGGCAGATTCAAGCTGCGAACGGAATCTCGCATAAAAATCGTTAAGAACCTTCTTCCAGTCCACATCACCTTCGGCAATGTGATCCAGATCGCCCTCCATCTTCGCGGTAAAATCGAAATCCATCAGGTTGGAAAACGATTCACAAAGACGCTCGGTGACAATCTCACCCATTTTTTCAGCGTAAAAGCGCCGGTTCTGAAGGCGAACATAGCCCCGGTCCTGAATGGTCGAGATGATCGACGCATAAGTTGATGGACGACCGATACCCTGCTTTTCCAGTTCTTTTACCAGGCTCGCCTCAGTATAACGCGGTGCCGGCTTAGTGAAGTGCTGACTGGGCTCAAGTTTTTCGAGGCTCAGCGCCTCCCCTAACTTGATGTCAGGCAGGGCCACATCTTCTTCTTTTTTAGCCGATTGCGGGGCAACCTTGAGGAAACCATCAAATTTGATAATGCGGCCGCGTGTACGCAGCTCGTAATCACCGTTGGCAACCACGATCGAGGTACTGAGAAACTCTGCTTCTGACATCTGACACGCCACGAACTGACGCCAGATCAGTTCGTAAAGTTTCTCCGCATCCTTCTCCAGGCCACTGATAGCCGCGGACTGACGGGTGACTTCTGTTGGACGGATGGCTTCGTGAGCCTCCTGAGCACCCTCTTTACTACCATAAAGTTTGGGCTTCTCAGGCAGATACCGGTCACCGAACTGGTCCTGAATATAATCACGGCAGCTATTGATGGCGTCCTGGCTCAGGTTCGTCGAATCCGTACGCATGTAGGTGATATAACCGGCTTCGTACAACCGCTGTGCCAGCATCATGGTTTTCTTGACGCTGAACCCCATTCGATTACTCGCCGCCTGCTGCAACGTCGATGTAATAAACGGAGCGCCAGGGCGGGATCTGGTTGGCTTATCTTCCCGCTTGGCCACTTTAAAGCTGCCGGATTTCAGGCGCTCTACGTGCTCAGTACTTTCCTGTTCGTTAATCGGGCGATAGGGTTTATCGTTATACCGCGTAACCTCAAAACGAACAGGTTGAGCACTGTTCTCGGCACCAAGGCCGGCAAACAACTGCCAGTATTCTTCTGGAACGAATATACGAATGTCTCGCTCACGCTCCGCAATCAAACGCACAGCAACGGACTGGACACGACCCGCAGACAGGCCTCGGGCAAGCTTAGCCCATAACAGCGGCGACACCATGTAACCGACAACCCGGTCAAGAAAGCGCCGTGCCTGCTGGGCATTAACACGATTGGTATCGAGCTGCCCTGGATCTTTGAACGCTTCCTGAATGGCGCGCTTGGTAATTTCGTTAAACACCACACGACGATATTTTTCTGGCTCACCGCCAATGGTCTGTTGGAGATGCCATGCAATGGCCTCCCCCTCTCGGTCAAGATCCGTCGCGAGATAGATATGGTCAGCATTCTTGGCGAGTCGTTTGAGCTCACTGACAACTTTTTCCTTGCCCGGAAGAACTTCGTAACGGGCGCTCCAGTCTTTGTCAGGGTCTACACCCATACGGGCAACCAACTGCTCCCGGGCCTTGCGTTTTTTATGCGCAACCTTGTCTTCGGGGCTGAGTTTGCGAGTGAGCGCGGCCTGTCTGGCGCGCTCCTTCGGGTCAGACTGGGATCCGCTGCCACTAACGGGAAGATCACGAATGTGCCCAACGCTCGACTTCACAATGAAGTCAGGGCCCAGATACTTGTTGATGGTCTTCGCTTTCGCTGGTGACTCGACAATTACGAGACTTTTACCCATATCGGAGATCTGTATCCTTGGCGATAAATCGGTCAGTAAATGAGCAGACCGTAAACTCGCTGTAAAATCAATCGGCTGGAAAAACTATAGGAGCCGCCATTGTGTATAGGCTCACTGTTTTACAGTGTCAGGATTAGCAAGACAACCCATTCTTTGTTTCCATCCTGCTTTTTTCCCGTTTTCGGAACGCCCTCTTAGGCCACCCTGAACGCAGAAAGGCCCGGCGCGAGCCGGGCCTTCCATGAAAGCGTTACCGTGTCCGTCTAGCGGATCACAGACGCTCCCACACCGTTGCAATGCCCTGACCCAGGCCAATACACATGGTGGAAACACCAAGCTTACCGCCTTTGTCTTGCATTACGTTCAGCAGGGTTGTGGAGATACGAGCACCGGAACAGCCCAGCGGATGGCCAAGAGCAATCGCGCCGCCGTTCAGGTTAACTTTCTCTTCCATTACACCCAGAAGCTTCAGGTCTTTCAGGACTGGCAAAGACTGACCTGCAAAGGCTTCATTCAGCTCCCAGAAGTCGATATCTTCGACTTTCAGGCCTGCACGCTTCAGTGCCTTTTTGGTTGCCGGCACAGGACCGTAACCCATGATCGCGGGATCACAGCCAGCGACTGCCATGCTACGAATCTTCGCGATCGGCTTCAGCCCCAGCGCTTCGGCACGCTCTGCAGACATCAGTACCATTGCAGCGGCACCGTCAGTCAGCTGAGAAGACGTACCTGCAGTGACAGTTCCGTTCTTGGGATCAAAAGCCGGCTTGAGCTGACCCAGTGATTCCGCCGTAGTTTCCGAACGAATGGTCTCATCGTGCTCAATCAGCGTCTTGAAGCCATTGTCATCATGACCTTCAATCGGAACAATTTCGTTCTTGAAGCGGCCTTCCAGCGTAGCTTCGTGAGCAAGGCGATGCGAACGCGCACCGAACTCATCCTGCTGTTGACGGGTAATGCCGTGCATCTTCGCCAGCATCTCGGCAGTCAGGCCCATCATGTTGGAGGCTTTGGCAGTGTACTTGGACGCAGCCGGGTTATGATCGAAACCCGCTGTCATGGGAACATGGCCCATGTGCTCAACACCACCCACCATGAATACATCACCGTTGCCGGTCATGATGGCTTGCGCCGCAGTATGGATTGCACTCATGGCAGAACCACACAGACGGTTTACGGTCTGGGCTCCAGACTCATGAGGAACACGGGTCAGCAACGATATCTGCCGTGCCACGTTAAACCCCTGCTCCTTGGTCTGGTTTACACAGCCCCAAATCACATCTTCTACTTCTTTCGGGTCGAGCTTGGGATTGCGCTCGAACAACGCATCAATCAGCGTTGCCGACAGGGTCTCCGCACGTACATTGCGGAAACAGCCATTCTTGGCACGACCCATCGGAGTCCGCACGCAATCGATGACGACAACGTCTCTCGGATTAAGGCTCATAGATCTTTCTCCGTTCGGAAATCTCGTTCAGGGTTAGCCAAAGAACTTTTCGCCAGTTTTGGCCATTTCGCGCAGCTTCTCGGTCGGATGGTAAAGGGGACCGAGGTCTGCAAACTTGTCTGCCAGTTCGACGAACTTGTCTGCACCCATATCATCGATATAGCGCAGCGCACCTCCGCGGAACGGCGGGAAGCCGATACCGAAGATCAGACCCATATCGGCATCAGCCGGGTCTGCAACAATGCCGTCTTCCAGGCAGCGAACAGTTTCAAGGCACAGAGGGATCATCATACGAGCAATGATATCCTCATCACTGAAATCGTTCTTACCCTGAACAACAGGTTCAATCAGCTTGTAGGTGTCTTCATCGACAACCTTCTTCTGCTTGCCCTTGCGATCCAGTTCGTACTTGTAGAAGCCTTTATCGTTCTTCTGACCGTAGCGATCATTCTCGAACATCACTTCAACAGCTGACTTGTAGTCGGCCTTCATACGTTCCGGGAAACCGTCAGCCATTACTTCATTGGCGTGCTTGGCAGTATCCATACCAACTACGTCAAGCAGGTACGCGGGGCCCATTGGCCAGCCGAACTTCTCCATGACTTTGTCAATATTCTGGAAGTCCGCACCGTCACGGACCAGAGCGGAAAAACCACCGAAGTACGGGAACAGAACACGGTTAACCAGGAAGCCCGGGCAATCATTCACAACAATCGGGGTCTTGCCCATTGCTTTTGCATAAGCAACGGTTGTTGCAATAGCGCGATCGCTTGTTTTCTTGCCACGGATAACTTCAACCAGCGGCATCATAGGCACCGGGTTGAAAAAGTGCATACCGCAGAAGTTTTCAGGCCGTTTGAGGTTCTTGGCCAGCAGGTCGATAGAGATGGTTGATGTGTTAGACGTCAGAATGGCGTCATCACGGGTCATCTCTTCAACTTCACGCAGAACAGCGTCTTTTACCTTGGGATTCTCAACAACAGCTTCAACAACCAGGTCTACGTTCTTGAAATCACCGTAATTCAGAGTCGGAGTGATGCTATTGAGAACATCAGCCATTTGCCCTGCATTCATGCGGCCTTTATCAACACGCTTGGTCAGCTGCTTCTTGGCTTCTTTGAGGCCCAGAGCTATACCGTCCTGGTTGATGTCTTTCATGATGATAGGCGTGCCTTTCAGTGCTGACTGATAAGCAATACCACCACCCATGATTCCGGCGCCCAATACAGCAGCCAGTTTCACTTCCGAAGCTTCTTTTTCCCACGCCTTGGCTTTCTTCTTCAGCTCCTGATCGTTCAGGAACAAGCCCACAAGGCAAGCAGCAACGTTGGTTTTTGCCATTTTGGCAAAACCTTTCGCTTCTACTTCGATGGCCTTGTCACGAGTCAAGCCCGCATGCTTCTGCATTACCTTGATCGCTTCCACCGGTGCAGGATAATTTTTACCGGCTTTACCGCCAACAAATGCTTTGGAAATCTCAAACGCCATCATGCTTTCCATGGCGTTCAGCTTGATCTTGCCTTTCTTCTCTTCACGGCGCGCTTCGTAATCCAGCTTGCCTTCGTTGCACTGATCAATAATTGCAACAGCTGCTTCAACCAGTTTCGCCGGCTCGACAACTGCGTCCACAGCGCCGGTTTTGAGGGCTGCATCCGCGCGATTTTCAGTACCGCCACAAATCCACTCAACCGCATTATCCACGCCTACCAGACGGGACAAACGAACAGTGCCACCAAACCCCGGGAAAATGCCCAGCTTGACTTCTGGCAGGCCAACTTTCGCTTTGGGCGCCATAACCCGGTAATCGGTTGCGAGGCACATTTCAAAACCGCCGCCCAGCGCAATGCCGTTGATTGCTGTAACGGTAGGGAACGGAAGATCCTCAACCGCACTGAAAATCGCATTGGCTTTCAGGTTGTTGGCAATCAGATCTTCTTCGGAACCGGCAAACAGGTCAGTAAACTCTGTAATGTCGGCACCAACGATGAAACTGTCTTTAGAGCTGGTTACAACCAGACCCTTGAGTTTCTTCTGTGCTTTTAATGCATCAGTCGCGGCGTGAAGCTCTTCAATAGTAAGACGGTTGAACTTGTTTACCGACTCGCCCTGCAAGTCGAAGTCCAACTGAGCTATCCCGCCTTCGATCTCTTTAACCGTGATGGCTTTACCTTCGTAAATCATCAACTGATCTCCAGTCTGTGTTTGGAACTGCTTCCAATTCTGGCAGGTCTCGATGACGATCCGCCAGAGTTGTTTTGTGCAGCGAGATTTCGGTCACTGCCCGATTAATCGACTCAAAAAATTCATACAGTCGTTTGAATCGTGAGGGCACACGATGAGAAAAAACAGAACGTTTGTCAATTCGTTTCTTTATCAACGCACACCAACCGCTTTGAATTTCGATACACCCTAAAGGTAAAATCTATTAACTTCAGATGCTTAAGTGTTACTTTAAACAATATACCTTAACTTAATCGTGCAAATTTCAAAGATATTTACATTTCCACGAGCCAGCAGTATCAAAACCGCTTGATTGGCCGGGGAAGTTACTTTACCTTCCAACTACGACTTTGGTACACAATAATAAACGTATTACGGAGAGTCATCCGA
This sequence comes from Marinobacter sp. 1_MG-2023, assembly GCF_030549045.1. Classification (NCBI taxonomy): domain Bacteria; kingdom Pseudomonadati; phylum Pseudomonadota; class Gammaproteobacteria; order Pseudomonadales; family Marinobacteraceae; genus Marinobacter; species Marinobacter sp. 1_MG-2023. The sequence goes on from NZ_JAUOST010000006.1 coordinate 183,313, forward strand.
TGAAAACCATCCGCCTGCGGACCCATTGCCTGGTCTCTGCACTCTTGCTTTTAATGCTCACATCCATAAGTGCCCAGGCACAAGACACTGACGACTTTCTGTCTCAACTCCACAGCTTTCGTGTCAGTAATTACGTTTCTCTGGATGCTTACTACCGATTTATTGGTAGTGGCACCAACGACACCCTGAACGAGATAGTAGCGGGTATCAACACAGCCAACGACTCTATGAATCTGCTCGCAAAAAACACACGCGGCATCTTGAGTGGTGAACAGATTGAAGGGCTTAACAGCGAATTTGACAAGTTCAAGGCCCTGATGCGCGACAACATCAATGACGTGCGAAATACCGGGTACCCAGATTTGCGTCTTGTCTCCGATATGGCCAATCAGGCGCTGATCATGAACGATAGAGCAACTGAACTTTACCAGGTTGCCCAAGAAAACTCCCAGACGGAAACTGACCCACGAGTTGAAGCGGCAAGATTAAGCGCAGTGAAGATCGCCCAGATGATGGCTAAATATTCTGTTCGCACCAATTCATCCGTAGCTCAGACCTTTCAGGGTTCATCCACTGAAAAGCCTCTGGATGAACAGGCAATGGAGTTTGATCAACTTCTGGCTAAGGTTGTCGGAGGAAAGAGCGATGGCGAGCTGAAGGTCCTACTCGATGACGTCGAGGCAAAATGGCAATTCATCCGCGGCTCTTACGTCAATTACAACGAGAACAACGTAGGCTTTGTGATCGACAGGTACTCGAAACGCATTCTTGAAAGCCTGACCATGGCTATCGGCTTGCTTCAGCAAAATGCCTGAGAACCCGGTAGCTCTTTCCCCAACCGGACTCTCGTATTATGCTGTAAGAAAGATTGAACACTAAGGAGCTAGGGATGTCTGCTTACAAGAAATTGCTTGTTGCCATAGATCTTACCGAAGAGGCGCCACAGGTTCTGGAAAAAGCCAGAGCCATGAGGGAAGCACATGGTGCCAATCTGGTCCTGGTACACGTTGTGGAGCCGGTAGGTTACGCCTACGGTGGTGATATCCCGATGGATCTTACAGAACTTCAGGATCAGCTCGATAAAGCGGCCCGGGAACAGCTTGCCGCGTACGGCAATGAATATGGTGTCGATAACGCCAATCAGATTGTGACTGTTGGCAGACCAGAATCCGAGATACATCGTTTGGTCAAGGAACAGGAAGCCGACTTGGTGATTGTGGGAAGCCACGGCCGCAAAGGCTTTCAACTCCTTCTTGGCTCAACCGCCAACGGCGTATTGCACGGAACCGAATGTGACGTTCTGGCCGTTAGGATTCGCTGATTCCCTACGCCTGAATACCCTATGATAAAAAAGCCCGGAGCAAACCATACTCCGGGCTTTTTTTTATATCACCAGCTAGCTCAGTTGAGCGCTTGCTCCTCAAGCTCCATCCATCGCTCAATCACTTTTTCCAGGCGAGCCTCAGTCTCCTCCAGCTCACGCAGCGTAGTTGCAACCGTATCGGAAGGGCCTGAGTAAAAATCAGCTGCTGAAATACGCTCCTGAATGCGGGCAACTTCCAGCTCCAATGCTTCTATCTGGCTCGGCAGCTGCTCAAGTTCAAGCTTCAGCTTATAGCTGAGCTTCGCTGTTTTGCTCTTGTTCGTCACCCCACCCTGAGAGGCAGACACACTCTGCGCCTCGTTTGCAGACGAGCCACTCTGTTTACCAGACTTCGCAGCCTTGTCATGACGATCAGGGCGAGCACCATTGGCCTCGGCCGGGAAACGGCCGCCCTGGCGACGCCAGTCGCTGTAGCCGCCGACATACTCACGCACCTTTCCTGATCCATCGAGAAAAACTGTCTCAGTAACTACATTGTCCAGAAACTCACGATCGTGACTGATAACGATTACAGTGCCGGCGAACTCGGCAAGCTGCTCTTCGAGCAATTCCAGAGTCTCGACATCCAGATCGTTGGTTGGCTCATCGAGCACCAGAATGTTCGCGGGTTTACTGAATAGTTTGGCCAACAAAAGCCTGGCTCGCTCGCCTCCGGAAAACACCCTCACGGGTGAGCGAGCCCGCTCTGGCGTGAACAGGAATTCCTGCAAATACCCGAGGACATGCTTACTCTGGCCATTGATGTCAATAAATTCCCGGCCTTCAGACAGGTTATCAAGGGCATTGCGACTCAGGTCCAACTCTCCACGAAGCTGATCAAAATAGGCAACTTTGAGGTTTGTGCCGAGACGGATAACACCTTCTGTTGGCTCAAGATCTCCAAGAAGCAAACGCACCAAGGTGGTTTTGCCTGTGCCGTTTTCTCCCACAAGGCCGATCTTGTCGCCCCGAAGCACAGTAAGATTCATATCCCGGATAATCGGGGTTCCGTCGGGATACGCAAAACCAGCATCAACAGTCTCGACCACGAGCTTACCTGAGCGGGCAGCATCTTCCACTGCGAAGGTTGCTGTTCCACCGCGCACTCGGCGCTGACGGTGCTCTTCTCGCATTGCCTTAAGCGCCCTCACCCGGCCCATATTGCGGGTACGGCGCGCTTTGATGCCCTGGCGGATCCAGGCTTCTTCTTGCTTCAGACGTTTGTCGAAAAGAGCGTTTTCCCGCTCTTCCTCTTCAAGGGCTTTTTCCTTGAGCTCCAGATAGCGGTCATAAGTAGAAGCAAAACTGATCAGTTTACCGCGATCCAGCTCCACAACGCGGGTTGCCATGCGCCTTATAAATGCCCGGTCGTGGCTGACAAACAGCATTGCCCCACGAAACGCACCAAGCGCTTCCTCAAGCCAGGCAATCGCCGGCACATCAAGATGGTTGGTGGGCTCATCCAGCAACAGAATGTCCGGCTCACCTACGAGTGCACGAGCCAACAATACTCGACGCTGCCAGCCGCCAGAAAGTGTATTGAGCCGCTGGTCCGGGTCTATTCCATATTGTGCCAGCACTGCTGTCACCTTCTGATCAAGACGCCAGCCATCAAGGGCCTCAAGGCGCTCCTGAACCTTCATCATACGATCAAGGCTTGCCTCGTCTGCAGATTGTGTAAGCGTGTGAAATTCCGCCAGGAGCTGGCCTGTTTCAGGAAATGCACCGGATACGACCTCGTACGCCGTTCTCGAATCGTCAGAGGGTAGGTTCTGTGGCAGAACCGCCAGAACAGCACCATCCTCAAGGCGCACTTTCCCACCATCCGGCAGAACTTCACCACTGACGATTTTGAGCAGGGTTGATTTACCTTCACCATTCCTGCCCAGAAGACACACACGCTCTCCGGCATCGATATTGAGAGACGCCTGATCCAGCAGAGGGTGCATCCCGAAGGCCAGGGAAATCGAGTCCAGCGTTAACAGTGGCACGTTGCGTTCTACTCCGTTTCAATAGCAGTGATGGAATCACCCACATGGATAACTCCCGGTAATTCGTTAATTGCATTCTGACCGAAAATCACGCCGTCGACCGTTTTTCGATAACTGGAAAGCATTCTCAAAGGTTGCAAACCTGGGTCTTTAACTCCGGTGTCCGGATCAACCGTTGTCAGAACACAGCGTGAACAGGGCTTAACAATGGAAAACCGTTGCTCTCCTATCAAAAGTTCACACCAGCGATCCTCCTGCCACGCAGCCGACCCCTCAACAACAATGTTGGGCCGGAACCTGCGCATATCCACCGGGACCTCAAGGCGCCCATTCAATTCCTTCAATGACGCCAGGCTGGTAATCAGAAAAGGGAACCCATCGGCGAAGCCTACACGACGGTATTCAGTTACCCGGCCCGCATCAACACGCCGAAACGACGAGTCTGGCATATAAACAAAACGTAAGTCCTTGCCACAAAACCGGCTCAGCGCCTCACTTGCATCGGACTCGCCTTCTTGAGCCTTCACCCAATCACGCCAGACCAACACTCGCAACTCCTCACCCGTCGCCTTTAATGCGAAATCACCTTCACCCGGAATGTGGATATTCACGCCAGCGTCAGAAATAGAAGTCGTAATCTTCGCGAGCTCAGGGATGGCCCTTTGGGTGACAAAATTGCGATCTGTATCAACGATCATCCAGCGACGATCACCTTTTGGACCAAAATCATCCATTTCAAATGACGACACCTGGATACCGGTAAGTGACTTGACCGGGTAGATATGGAGCGAGTGGACTTTCACAAGACGCATCTCCGTAACAGAGCAAATGTTGACGAGACGGCCAGTATAACCAAAAACAAAAAACCCGGTCTCTTTCGAGGCCGGGTTTTCGGAATCTGGAGCGGGAAACGAGATTCGAACTCGCGACCTCAACCTTGGCAAGGTTGCGCTCTACCAACTGAGCTATTCCCGCTTATCTGCTGGAGGCATTGCCTCTCAACGGCTGCGTATTTTACGCATCCCACCCCTTTCGTCAACCTACTTTCAAACTTTTTATTGTCCAAACCGTCTGCCACTGGCGAGATATTCCTGCTCAGCTTCCGTAGACGGGCGATTGAGAGCCTGATTCCTGTGTGGAAACCGACCAAAACGCTCAATGATTTCGTGATGATCCTGAGCTGAGCGCAAAAAGCTTTTCAGGAAATCCTGGAGGACACCAGAAGAGGACGCGACCAGCTGCTCATAACATTCAACCGAAAGGGCCTGGTCTTCAAGACGCTCGGAGTGCTCCAGGGGCATATAGATAAACGCCCTTTGAATCGAAGGAAGCGCCATATCATGGCCCTTACGCATGGCCTCCTTGCAAAGCTTGTTCGCCAGCTTGTCTTGCTCAAAGGCCAGCGCCCCGCCGCGGAAAATATTTCTGGAGAACTGATCAAGCAGTATGATTTCCGCAAGTCTCCCGCCAGCTTCCGTGCGCCAGTGATCAAGACCCTGCTCAGATGCAAACAGAACCATGGAAAGAAAACGGCGCCTGACCTCCTGATCAAACCTCTTACTTGATCGAAACCAACGGTTGCGATGGAAGCTGTCGGGCAGACCATGCTCATCAAAATCTCCGAACCAGAAATCCAGAATGCCTTTCCAATCGAACATTAGAATATACCCTGTTATCTTGATTGGCGTGATTCGCTGAGAATAACCGCCAGTAAAAGAAATTACGACAGACACCTTCGATTCCAGTATCCAGGAGCTTTATGAACAGCCGCCGCATTATTCTGTTAGCCCACGGCAGCAGCGACAAACGCTGGTGTGACACCTTCGAGGCCCTCGCAGACCCTACCCTCAAAGCGGTCAGCAATTCCAGAATCGCTTACATGGAACTGGCCGAGCCATCTCTGGATCAGGTCGTTCAAGACGGGGTAGCCGAAGGGGCCCATGAATTCACTGTCGTACCGCTTTTCCTGGCAGCGGGCCGGCACCTGCGCAAGGATGTACCGGCCATGATAGAGGCCTTGGAGCAAGCCACAGGGGCAAGCATTCATCTTTCGCCTCCGATTGGCGATAACCCCCTTCTCGGCCAGGCCATAAAGGATGTGGTTACCCTTCAACTGGACCAGAACAACGGCCAATAAGGAATACAACCATGGAAAAGCGCGTACTGATTACAGGTGGCACAGGGTTCATTGGACATGTGTTGTGCCACGAGTTGCTGAAGCGAGGTTACAGACTGACAGTTTTAAGTCGGCAAGCGGCAGATAACGTACGCGCAGTGTGCGGCCAGGTAGAAGTTATCGCCGATCTTGAGAGCCTGAGATCCCACCCGGGTTTCGATGCCGTGATCAATCTCGCAGGAGAGGGCATCGCAGACAAGCGTTGGTCTGACCAACGAAAAAAGGCGCTACGTGATAGCCGCATAAGTCTCACAGCGACTCTTACAGAAGTCATCACTAGCTGGGAAAAACCGCCAGAGGTAATGATCTCAGGTTCAGCGGTTGGTTTTTATGGCGACCAGGGTTCAACCCGGGTAACAGAAGAAACCGCTCATCATGACGAGTTTACCCACCGCTTATGCAAAGACTGGGAAGACGCTGCGTTAGCGCTGGAAACATTGCAAGTGCGCGTATGTCTATCGAGAACTGGCGTGGTGGCTGGCGCCGGTGGGGGCTTTTTGCAGCGCATGATTCTGCCATTCAAGCTTGGGCTGGGTGGGCGCCTCGGTGACGGTCAGCAGTACATGCCCTGGATTCACCGCAGTGATGTCGTGGCAGCGCTTATCTGGATGCTGGAAACACCCGAGGCCTCGGGAGCATACAACGTGGTAAGTCCAAACCCCGTTACAAACCGGGAGTTTACACGCTGTCTGGCAACTACCCTCAAACGCCCTGCAATATTCCCGGCACCCGCACCGGTTCTAAACCTGGCGCTAGGGGAAATGTCGCGCCTGTTACTGACAGGCCAGCAGGCAGTTCCTGAAAGGCTGACCAATGGCGGGTTCGTGTTTCAGTACCCCAGGCTCGAGAAAGCTCTTGAAGACGTTGTAAATTAAAACGTTCTTTTTTCAACAAAAGCGTTGACAGGTGAGGAAGGCTTTCTTAATATACGCGCCACCTCGACGAGGCACGGTTTTGAAGCGTTGCGTCCCCTTCGTCTAGTGGCCTAGGACTCCGCCCTTTCACGGCGGCAACAGGGGTTCGAACCCCCTAGGGGACGCCATTTCTGCTTTACAGACTTATAGCTCTGAAAGCAGAAACAAGCTTTAGCAAAACCAGATCAAATCAGCAGTTTTCAGACCGGCTTCCCACCGGCCTTCAAATCTTTAGCTTGCTGCTCTACTCCATGCGACTTCTGGTCGCGCATCACAAATACGCCTACACCAACGAAGAATGCGACCATCAGCAACACAGTTGCGATTCCAGCGAAAACCACAGCGTCCATATACATAATTTTTCTCCTGGCCCATATCAAACTTGATTAAGCTCAGGTTACGTCTTTACAAAATATCAATGTTGATCTGCGTCAATGGATAACCCCCCTCTTAAAACCAGAAAGCCCAGAAAATATCGACCAGGGCATGTTCCTCTCACCTTTTCACATATATGCAAAGAATTTGCGGAGCGGGGCTGTTATAGTCATCAAGTGATAGACTTTCAGCATTTATCAACTGGCCAGGGTGGCTGAAGTTACGAGATGCCAAGACTACCGACGCGCATTCAACGATTTCGTAAAGGCTCTCCCCTGTCATTCAGGTTGCTTGCCTGGATACTTCTATTCAGTTCGGCTTTCACTCTGATCGCCTCAGCCATTCAAATATACTCCGACTACCGAAAAGACCTTGCCCAAATTGACAGCCGAATGCTGGTTGTTGAGTCAGGTTATGCGTCCAGTCTCGCCAGAAGCCTCTGGGCTCTTGATCAGAAACTGCTTCAGACGCAAATGGAGGGTATCCTCAGCCTGCCAGACATTGTCCACCTTCGTCTGCGCATTGAGCCTGACTCCGAGCTGGTTATGGGAGAGATACCTCGCGGAGCCGATACTCAATCTCACAGATTCGACCTGATTCATCAGGGGGAAGGAGCGCTCAAGCTCGGTGAGCTGACCGTCACTGCGAATCTGGACCGCGTCTATGAGGATATGAAGGTGAAGGTTGGCATCATAATGGCCACCCAATTCCTCAAGACATTTTTCGTATCCATATTGATTATATTGGTCATACAGCATTTTATTACCCGCCATCTCACAACCATGGCGAATTACGCAAAAGATTTTTCTCTGGCGAACCTCAGCACGCCCCTTACGCTGGACCGCCCGGATACACCCTCACACCGTAATGATGAAATCGGCCGCGTAACCGAAGCGTTCAACCAGATGCGCGAAAGACTGAACGACGACCTGGTGCGCCAGAAGCGAGACGCAGCCGAGATCCACAAGTTCTCTAAAGCAATCGAGCAAAGTCCCTCTTCCGTTGTTATCTGCGATCGCCAGTGGCGGGTTGAGTTTGCCAACCATAAATTTACCCAGCTTACGGGCTATAACGCGAAATCCATTGTTGGCCGGCACCCGGGTGCTTTAAGCGACGATAACGTGAATAACCGTGACAACCGCCACCTATGGCAATCCATCCGGTTGCAGGTTCAGCGGGTTGGTGTCTGGCAGGGTGAAGTTAACAGCGTGCGCCGCAATGGAGAACGGTTCTGGGAACAGTTGATCGTCACGCCCATAAAGAATGGTGCCGGGGATGCCACTGGCTACCTCATTCTCGGTGAGGACATCAGTATCCGGAAACGCTATGAACAACAATTGTTACGCCAGGCCAACTACGACATCCTGACTGGCCTGCCCAACCGCATGCTTGCTCTGGACAGGCTCAAACTCGCTTTGGCTCAGGCACGGCGCGAGAACTCCATGGTCGGTGTGATGTTTCTGGACCTGGATAACTTCAAGCACATCAACGACACGCTGGGCCACGACGCCGGTGACAACCTGCTCATAGAAGCAGCCCGACGAATCTCCAGCTGCCTGCGTGGAACCAGTACAGTGGCGCGACTCGGGGGAGACGAATTTCTCGTCATTCTGCCAGGACTCGCAGGCCCCGAATCATCGTCACAAGTTGCCGAACGTATATTGAGCACGTTTGCTCCGGCCTATTTTCTCAATGGCCAGGAAGTGTTTGTTACAACCAGCATAGGTATTGCCATTTATCCTACGGATTCCGACAACAGTGGCACCCTTCTCCAGCATGCCGACGCAGCCATGTACCAGGCAAAGCACCAGGGGAAGAGTTCCTATGCGCACTTTACCCAGGAAATGTCCGAAGTTTCTCACGAGCGCCTGCAAATGGAATCGCGCTTGCGACGCGCGCTCGAATTGCAGGAAATGGAGCTTTACTTCCAGCCAATCATAGATACAACAACCGGCAGCCTGAAAGCGGCTGAAGCACTGATACGATGGAATAATCCGGCGTTGGGTATGATCATGCCAGATCGATTTATCCCGCTTGCCGAAGAAACCGGTCTGATTATTCCCATTGGAGAATGGGTGCTTGAACAGGCTTGCCTTGCAGCAGCTGGCTGGAAGTCGGTCACCGGCCAGGACATCGGTATATCAGTTAATGTATCTCCACGTCAGTTTCGCGACTCCGGATTTACCAAAGCGGTTATGGGCGCTCTCTCCAACGCTGAACTGGCTCCTGAAATGCTGGAGCTTGAAATCACCGAGCGCCTGCTTCTTGATAACTCGATAGAAACGGCTGAAATCCTCAGCAATCTGGATCGCGCAGGGATACGCCTGTCAGTAGATGATTTTGGCACTGGCTACTCAGCTCTCAGCTACCTGAAAAGCTACCCGTTTGATACGCTCAAGATCGACAAGTCGTTTGTCCAGGATGTGATGAAAGAGCCTGAGGACGCGACCCTTGTGCGCGCTATTATCAACATGGCTCACAGCCTTGGGCTTAGCGTAGTTGCCGAAGGCGTTGAGGATGAGGCTCAAACCCTTTTCCTCCGCCAGGAAGGCTGCGACTTCGCTCAAGGCTATTTTTATAGCCGCCCCCTACCCGCTGAAGAATTTAACGAGTGGCTGAATCTCAATCACCGTACATCAACCTGAAATCCGGGAAGCTGTGAGAACATGACAAAATCCATTCTTGTTGTTAACTGCGGCAGTTCGTCCCTAAAGCTCGCGCTGTTCGACGAAAATGAAAAAAAAATAGCATCGGCGTCTGCAGAGCGCCTGAACAGCAACGACGCATCTGCTCGAATTGATAGTGACGAGCGCATAGTTGCTCTCCCGAAGGGCGCCGACCACAAACAAGCTCTACAGGTACTGGTTTCGACGCTGCGTGAACGGCAAATGATGCCCGATACCCCCACATCTGTTGGCCACCGCGTTGTCCATGGCGGTGAGACGTTTCGCGAAGCGGTTTTGATCAATAACGATGTGATAAGTGCGATCAAAGACTGTGCCAGCCTGGCCCCTCTCCACAACCCGGTCGCCCTTGCCGGAATTGAAGCAACTCTTGAGCAATTTCCCGATACACCTCAGATTGCAGTATTTGATACCGCTTACCATCAGACTCTTGCGCCACGCGCGTATCTCTACGCGCTGCCAGAATCCTACTACCGGGACTGGAGCGTTCGACGCTATGGATTTCACGGCATCAGCCACTTTTTCATGGCGAATGAAGTAGCAAAGCGGCTCGATAGAACACCGGCAACCACATCAATCATATCCGCTCATCTTGGCAACGGGTGCAGCATAACGGCGATCAAAGATGGCCTGAGCGTCGATACCAGCATGGGGCTAACACCTCTCGAAGGGCTGGTCATGGGCACCCGAAGTGGTGATATCGACCCGAGTATTTTTAGCTACCTCTGCTCTCGCGGTATGTCACTCAGCGAAGTGCACAGAGCACTTAATCACGAAAGTGGTCTTCTCGGGATTTCGGGGCAGACCAACGACATGCGCACGTTATGCGACCTGGCGGATCATGGCCATGAACCATCAGCTCTGGCGATTGAGATATTCTGCTTTCGCCTGGCAAAATACGTGGGAGCCATGATGGCTTCGCTAAATCAACTGGATGCTCTGGTTTTCACTGGCGGTATTGGAGAAAACAGCAGTCGGGTGAGAGAGAAAACCCTGAGTCACCTGGGGCTCCTGGGGTTTGGTATTGATGCCGACATGAATGAACATCACGGTGGGTACAGCGACGGCAGAATAGACGATACAGCTTCCCGCTTCCCGGTTCTGGTTATCCCAACCAACGAAGAACTTGTAATCGCCCGTGAGGCCACGCGCCTGGCCGCCAATGTATAAAGAACTACCAAAGTAACTATCTGGAATTCCATTATGGCCAAAAGCCTGTTTATCGCCCCCACATCCATAGATTCAGGGCTTACATCAGTATGCCTGGGCCTTTTGCGCGCAATGGAGCGTGTGGGGATCAGTGTTGGATTCTACAAGCCCTTTTCCCAGTCGGTTAATCTGGGGGAGTCCATACATAACGATGGTAAAGACTCATCGGTTAACTTCGTGCGCTCGCGCAGCCACCTGCAGTTACCAGACCCCATTCCGCTGAAAAAGGCGCAACAGTGGCTGAACCGTGGAAAAGCCGACCTGTTGATGGAAACAGTGGTTGGTGAGTACCAAAAGGTTGCCAAAAATGTCGACGTAGTGATCATTGAAGGCCTGGTTCCCGATCGCCGCGAAGCCTACATAGCACGGCTAAATGTGGAAGTGGCGCGAAACCTCGGCTCCGAAGTGGTATTGGTCAGCACGCCGGGCAAAAGTAGCGCGGCTGAACTGGACGAAGAACTGGATTTCTCCGCACGTATATTTTCCGATGTGTCCGCGCAGGATGTTATCGCAGTTATTCTCAACAAGCTTGGTGATCCTGGGCGATCGGGGCTCGAACCCTACAGCACTGTCAACCAGACCGAATGCGAAACCCCTGACTACCGGAACGCCTGCAAGGTCTTCCGAGACGGTCGTTTCCGCTTGCTGGGCGAAATTCCCTGGCAGTCCGATTTACTGGCTCCCCGCGTCTCCGATATTGCCCGAGAGCTTGGTCTCCCGGTGCTATACGAAGGCCAGATGCATACTCGCAGGGTGCAGAAGGTCTCTGTATGCGCAAGGTCTATCCGCAACATGACGGAGACCCTGAGCCCGGGAACACTGATGGTTACCCCCGGTGATCGTGAAGATATTATCGTAACGACAGCAGTTGCGGCTTTGAACGGTGTGCCTCTGGCAGGCCTCCTGCTGACGGGCGGGCTAATGCCAGATCAGCGCGTAATCGATCTTTGCTCTCGTGCGTTGCACACCGGCATGCCGGTACTCAGCTCGCCCACAAATACGTACGAAACCGCACATATACTGGCAAACCTTTCGACAGCTATCCCTGTCGATGACCCCGACAGGGTCGAAAAGGCGATGGAAACAGTTGCAACAAATATTGATACAGACTGGCTTCAGGAACACCTCCGCGTTGAGATTCAGAGCCGGCTATCCCCCCCTGCGTTTCGCTATCAGCTGTCCGAGCGCGCCCGGGCGGCCAACAAGCGCATTGTGCTTCCGGAAGGCAGTGAACCGCGGACCCTCCAGGCTGCAATCATTTGTCACCAACGCAAACTTGCGCGCTGTGCTTTAATCGGCGACGAAAGCGAAATCCGGGGTGTGGCGGCCTCACATGGTCTTGAGCTACCTGACGACATTGAAATAATTGATCCTACCCGCGTGCGCAAAGAGTACGTCGCACCTATGGTCGAGTTGCGCAAACACAAGGGTCTTGCCCCGGACATGGCGGAAGCCATGCTTGAAGACAATGTCGTCATGGGCACCATGATGGTCGCTCTGGATGAAGCCGACGGGCTGGTTTCAGGAGCCATACATACCACAGCCAACACCGTGCGCCCTGCTTTGCAGCTGATCAAAACCCACGAACAGGCCCGGGTTGTCTCCTCGGTTTTCTTCATGCTGCTGCCGCAGCAGGTTCTGGTGTATGGTGATTGCGCTATTAACCCAGACCCAAACGCAGAAGAACTCGCTGATATTGCCATTCAGAGTGCCGAATCAGCTGAGGCCTTCGGTATTGAACCTATTGTAGCGATGATCAGCTACAGTACCGGAGCGTCCGGAAGCGGGCATGATGTGGAGAAGGTGCGCGAGGCAACAAGGATTGCCCGGGAACGCCGGCCAGATCTGCTTATCGATGGTCCCCTGCAATACGACGCGGCTGCCATCGAGAGTGTGGCCCGGAGCAAGGCGCCAGAAAGCAAGGTTGCAGGTAAAGCCACGGTGTTCATCTTCCCCGATCTCAACACCGGCAACACCACCTACAAAGCGGTTCAGCGAAGCGCAAATGTAGTAAGTGTCGGGCCAATGCTTCAGGGCCTGAGAAAACCGGTGAATGACCTTTCACGGGGTGCGCTGGTGGAGGATATTGTGTTTACTATCGCGTTGACAGCGGTGCAGGCAAAGCAGGTAGAGGACGCGGGGCTGGCCTGAGCCGCCCCGCTAAATAGAAAGGCCTGTCAGCGTTTGATGCTTTTCTGACGGGTCTTTTTCACACGGCGCCCTGCCTTCAGATCATTATCCTGCTTGACCTTTTGGCGCGGCGTTTTCCGGTCAACGTTGCCAACGAAAGGATTTTCACTGGAGCGGAACTCAAACCTTATAGGCGAGCCCGTCACCTTAAGTACCTTGCGAAACGTATTTTCCAGGTAGCGTTTATAGGAGCCAGGCAAGGCTGCGGTCTGATTACCATGAACAACAATAACCGGGGGGTTTGAACCACCCTGGTGAGCATAACGCAGCTTGATTCTGCGGCCCCGAACCAAAGGCGGTTGGTGCTGGGAAATTGCATCTTCGAGAATTGTGGTTAATCGGTTGGTCGGCCACTTCGCCATGGCGGATTCATAGCAGGCTTCCACCGACTCATACATAACCCCCACGCCAGATCCATGAAGTGCGGATATATAGTGTTTGTCAGCGTAATCAAGAAAGTCCAGGCGACGCTTCACCTGCTCTTTTACCCTGGCACGCTCTTCCGGATCCATCCCGTCCCATTTATTGACTGCAACCACCAGAGAACGACCGGCATCAAGAACAAATCCAATCAGGTGCAGGTCCTGATCAACGAGCCCTTCCCTTGCATCGATCACAAGTATCACCACATGGGCATCATCGATGGCTTTCAGCGTTTTGATTATCGAAAACTTTTCGACCGCCTCATTAACATTTTTACGCCGCCGTATCCCCGCCGTATCAATCAGGGTGTATTGCTTTTCGTGCCGCTCATAGGGAATGTAAACACTGTCCCGAGTAGTGCCTGGCATGTCGTAAACCACCACGCGATCTTCCCCTAGCATGCGGTTAACCAGGGTTGATTTACCAACATTGGGGCGGCCGACAATGCCAATACGAATTCCGGGGTACTTGTTCGCGTTATCGGCTTCCTCCCGGTCTTCTTCAGACGGAAGCAACAACTCCAACATCGAACGGACGCCACGGTTATGGGACGCCGCTATCATGAATATAGAATCAAATCCGAGGCTGTAGAAGTCGGCTGCAGCGATGTCCGGGTCCTGGCCATCAGTCTTGTTGACCACCAGATGGCCCTTTTTGCCCGACCTGCGCAGGTGATCAGCAATTAACTCATCACCCGCCATAAGCCCTGCGCGCCCATCGACCAGAAACAGAACAATGTCTGCCTCATCGATAGCCTGCAACGACTGCCGTGCCATTTCGACATCCAGCCCTTCTTCTATGCCGGTAAGACCACCGGTATCAATTACGATAAAACGCTGGTCTTCGTAGGTGCCCTCACCGTATTTACGATCCCGGGTCAGGCCAGGAAAATCTGCCACCAGAGCGTCGCGGGACCGCGTCATCTGGTTGAATAGTGTCGACTTGCCAACATTCGGCCGACCGACAAGGGCAATTACTGGGGTCATAATAATTCGCTATAAAGTCGTTTTAGGCCCCGCATTAAGCGGGGCGTTGAGGGCTTGCGGATCAGTTCCGCTCCCTCAGCTTGAATACAGACAGCTTACCGCCGTTTCCGAAAACCATCAGGTTTCCATTCGCCAGGCGCTGAAACGGAACCCGAAGGCCATCGCTGTCATAACTCTTCTGCCCTACCAGGCTCCCGTCATCAGCGGACAACACGTGTAGATAGCCCTCATAATCTCCGACCACAAGATAATTCTCGTACACGGCCGGTTGGGTCAACTGACGCCAGGACAGCGCATCTTGAAGCCATAGCTCCCTGCGGTCTGAACCACGGTATGCAACAACATCACCATTCGCAGATGAAAGGTAGATATTACCGCCGCCAATCATTGGAGAATGCAGGCTTGATGCCTTCCGGCTCCAGATTTCCTGGCCAGTGCGGATATCAACCAATGCAAGCTTTCCCTGATACCCGGAGACCATCACCGCAGACTCAAGAACCAGCGGCTGCCCCGAAATGTCTACCAACCTTTCAAGTTCTGTACGTCCCTGCGGTTGCCCCACTTCGTATTGCCAAAGCGGTTGACCGGCGTCCGCCGACAAAGCAATAAGCTTGCCGTTAGAAAACGACGCGATCACAACGTCACCGCCCACCAAAGGCTCTGCCGCGGCGCGCAAAGACAACGCCGGAATTACACCATCATACTGCCAACGTTTCTCACCGTTGGTTGTATCGAAAGCGAGGACTCTACCATCGGTGGTCTGGGCGACCACTAAACTACCGTTTGACTGGGGCGCGGCCAGCGCTTCCATTGGCAAGGCGCTGCGCCAGAGTTCACTGCCGTCTTCCCGGGATAGTGCAATCAGGTCTGCTTCGCGGGTAACCAGATAAAGTTGGGTGCGATCGCCACCAACTCCGGCAAAGATACGACTTTCAAGATCACGCTCCCATTGCAGCTTGCCTGTCTCTGCATCCAGAGCTAAGAGTTCACCATCAGCAGAAGCGGCATACAGTGTTTCGCCAGCATTTAATGGTGACAGGTACAGGAAGTCACCATCGTGCCCCTCGCCAACCGATTTACTCCACACCGTTTTGAACTCAACCGTGCTGTCCACATCGGGAACCGGCACAGGCTGTTCAAAGGTATCAGTGGTGCTGCATCCGGAAACACCCAACGCCGCCGCCAAAACTGTAAAGACGCCAGCCCGGACCAGCCCGCTACCAGTCATCCGCATCAGGCCTCCTCTCCTACGCCCAGGTCAGACAGTTTGAGTTCCAGAATGCCGGTACGGCTTTGCTGACCCTGCTCCCGAGCTGCCAAATAAGCGTCCCGAGCACCCTCTTCGTTACCCTGCGCCAGTAGAATATCGCCACGTAGCTCAGAGAAAATTGCCGCAAAGGCACCTGTATTTTCAACACTTCCAGCACCATCAATGGTGGCCAGCGCATCGTCATACTGTGCAGCGGAGAACTGCGCCCGGGCAAGGCGATTGCGAACGACTAGCGCCAGAGCCTTATGCTCGCCCGCTTTTCCAAGGGCCCATTCAAGCGAATCAATCGCCGCTTCGGCGTCGTTATCCTCAACCAACTGCTGACGAGCAAGAATCAGATTTCCATATACCGCGTATGCACTGTCGGTATAATCCTCTTGCAGGGTTTTTGCTACGAAAGCCACTGTCTCGCCCGACGTTTCGTCGGCTTCGTTGGAAAACGCGTTCAACAGCGTCGCAAATTGATTGGCTGCCTCTGCGCGCTGCTGGTCCTGATGGTTCTGCCAGGCCTGCCAGCCGAATACAATCGCCAGGGCGGCACCGATACCAATGAGCAGAGAACTACCATTCCGCTTCCACCAGTCCTTGATCGCCTGTACCTGTTCTTCTTCGGTGCGCAATTCCGCCATGTTGACTCCTGTAATGGTTTTTTACTTTTATGTTCGTACGGATCAGTTTGTCAGGGCTTTCGCAAGCACGGCTGCCAAATCACTCTGCGCAACGCTACTCTGCTCTTCGCCCGATCGCAGCGGCTTGAGGCCTGCCGTGGCATTCTCCAGCTCATTCTCTCCAAGAATCACAGCGTAGCGAGCGCCACTTTTGTCTGCTTTTTTCATCTGACTCTTGAAGCTACCACCACCGCAATGACTGACAATTACCCGGCCTTTCAGTTCGTTACGCAAAGTCTCAGCAAGAGCCAGAGCCGGTGCGACCGCCGCTTCACCCATAGCCGTTACATATACATCCGCGTTACTGTTGGCTTCCTCTGGCACCAGTCCGAGCGTATCGAGTAATAAAATGAGGCGTTCAAGGCCCATAGCAAAGCCAACTGCAGACGTCGGTTTCCCGCCAAGCTGTTCAACCAGGCCATCATACCGCCCACCCGCACAAATAGTGCCCTGGGCGCCGAGACTATCGGTAACCCATTCGAAAACAGTTTTGCCGTAGTAGTCGAGCCCGCGAACAAGGGCCGGGTTAACGGTGTAGGCAATCCCTGCTGCATCAAGAAGTTTCTTGAGCTGGTCGAAGTGTTCCCGTGATTCGGCGTCAAGATAACTTTCCAGACGCGGCGCGTCTGTAAGCAGTTTGCGCGTGCCCGGGTCTTTACTATCAAGAATACGCAGCGGATTGGTATCGAGGCGTCGCTGGCTATCTTCATCAAGCTGCGTTTTATACTGCCCCAGGTAGTCCACCAAGGCGCAACGAAACTCTTTGCGTGCCTGTGAAGAGCCAATGGAGTTGATTTCAAGGCGTGCATGCGTGCCAAGACCAAGCTCTTGCCAAAGCCTTGCCGTGAGAATCAGCAGCTCCGCGTCAATGTCCGGGCCCTGAATGCCAAAACACTCAACACCGATTTGATGGAACTGACGGTAACGGCCCTTCTGCGGCCGCTCATGCCTGAACATGGGGCCTGTGTACCACAATCTGCGAGTCTGGTTAAACAATAAGCCGTGCTCTTCTGCCGCACGGACGCATCCAGCGGTACCTTCCGGTCGCAGAGTCAGACTGTCACCGTTGCGATCCTCAAAGGTGTACATCTCCTTTTCAACGATGTCTGTAACCTCACCGATGGAGCGCTTGAAGAGATCCGTCTGCTCCACCACGGGCATTCGGATCTCCTGATAACCATATTGCCGCAAAACCCTGCGTGCGGTGTCTTCAACAAACTGCCACAAAGGTGTCTGTTCTGGCAGGATATCGTTCATCCCGCGTATTGCCTGAATCTTAGCCAATGTAAACCCTTAAATCTTTCTGAATACGAGGTAAACGATCATTTGTCTGAACGCGCAATGATGGCATCTTCCTGCTCTTTGCGCTGGGCAATCTCTGCACGAATCAACCGCTCAAGGTCATCGGTAAGGCTTGCATTATCAAGCTTCTGATTCGGCTTACCTGCCCTGTAAAACAGGTTTTTGGGGCTTCCGCCGGTCAGTCCGATATCCGCCACTTTTGCTTCACCAGGGCCATTTACAATGCAGCCAATGATGGCAACATCCAGAGCTTCGTTCACATCTTCCAGGCGCACTTCCAGATCGTTCATGGTCTGAATAACATCGAAGTTCTGGCGAGAGCAGCTTGGACAGGCAATAAAATTGATACCCCGGCTGCGTAAGCGCAGGCTTTTGAGGATATCGAAACCAACCTTGATCTCCTGAACCGGGTCCGCCGCCAGAGAAACCCGAATGGTATCGCCGATACCGTCCATCAGCAGCATGCCGAGGCCAATGGAAGACTTCACCGTGCCTGAACGGAGGCCGCCGGCCTCGGTGATGCCAAGGTGAAGCGGCTGCTCAATCTGGGAGGCAATTTTGCGATATGCGGCTACCGTCATGAAAACTTCCGAAGCTTTCAGGCTGACCTTGAAATCCTGGAAGTCATGACGGTCGAGAATGTCAATATGGCGCATGGCCGACTCAACCAATGCGTCATGAGTCGGCTCTCCATACTTACGCTGGAGTTCCTTTTCCAAAGAGCCTGCGTTCACACCAATGCGAATCGGAATATTACGATCACGCGCTGCGCTGATCACGGCACTCACACGGTCTTCACGGCCAATATTGCCTGGATTGATACGCAGGCAATCCACGCCTAATTCGGCAACCCGCAGCGCAATCTTGTGGTCAAAGTGAATGTCTGCAACCAGTGGCACCGAAACCCGATCACGGATCTTTCCGAAGGCATCAGCAGCTTCCATGGAAGGTACCGAAACCCTCACGATATCAGCACCTGCATCCTGCAACGCGACAATCTGGCCTACCGTCGCATCAACATCGCAAGTATTCGTGTTGGTCATGCTTTGCACCGCGATTGGCGCATCACCGCCAACGGGTACATTTCCAACCATGATCTGGCGGGATTTGCGTCTTATGATCGGGGATTCGTGTTTCATGTGCTTGGGACCGAAATAGATTAATGCAAAAATTTTCAGATTGTGAGGGTGAACTCCGCACGGTTGTTCTCAACGGGGAAATCACCAATATCCACAGATTCTCCCTGGAAGCGCATCGCTTTTACGGTATTAACAGCACCAATCACAACGGTCAGAGGCGCCTCTCCGGTCACTTCAAGCTTCTCACCCGCTCTTCTCAGGGAGCTTGTCAGCCGGGTGCCAGTCGCATCCTGCACCTGAACCCAGCAATCGCCGGCGAAATCTATTTCCAGCCTGCCTGATACGGGGCTCGCATCTGCAGTTAGAGATGGCTGAGCCAACGCGGGCTCTGTGGACTGAGCAACCACCGGTATCTGGTCTTCTACAATGTCACCGGACTGCACAGATGTTGCCGATTCAGCTTCAGCCGCAAAGGTCTCCTCCGGCTCGGCACCTGTTGTCGCTGGCAGATTCTCCGTTTGAGCTTGAGCTTGATCGGCATCGTTGTTCACAGATGCGTCTGCTGTTTCAACTGCAGGTTCAGGATCATCGCTGTTCAGGTTTGGCAGTGTTTCCGACTCACCCAACGAATCTGCGTCCAAAGCCCTCTCATCCGGTGCCGTCATTGTGGAAAGTGACGCGCCGGAATCACCGGTGCTGAACTTAGGTACCACAAACATGACAACAAGAGCCGCTACGAGCAGAACTGCCAGGATAAGTAACAGCAGTTTGCCAACCCTGCGCTTTCTGCGCTTACGCCGCTCGATATCCACCAATGGATTGGCTTCCAGTTCGCGCGCTTTCTTTTGCCGCAATGGCTCAAGTTCAAGATTGAGGTCCGCAATAATTGCGTCCCCGTCGAGACCAACCTGCTTTGCATAAGCCCGAACATAGCCTTTAAGAAAAAGTTCACTGTCGATCTGGCTATGATCGTCATTTTCGATTGCCTGGATGACGCCATTTCTCAAATGCTGCGCATCGGCTATCTGGGCAACGCTTAGTCCATGCCTTTCTCTAGCTTTCTTAAGTTGCTGACCAACGGTTTCCGTCGACGCAGTCTGTTGAATCTCATCACTTGTCATTGGAAATCAGCGCCTTGTATTGTTGATACTCTACTGACTCCGGGTACTTGTTTTTCAGTTGCAACACCATGCTGGACTCTTGGTTTACATCTCCACGATAGCGCGCAATGCGTATACCCGTTAACAGGCTTTCAGGCGAATGCTGCAGTCCTTCGGTTCTTTGCATGATCAGCAACAGTCGATTGTAGTAATGCGCAGCGCCATCCATGTCGCCGGAAGCCGCCATCACGCGGGACAGCGAAAGCAGTGACCGGGCGTCGCCACGGCTCAACTCGGAGGCACGACGATAAGAGACTATAGCTTCATCCATCTCGCCGAGTCGTTCCTGGGTCATACCAAGATTATAAAAAATGGACGCACGATCGCTGTACTCTGTGTCCCTGGACGCAGCCCGAAACTGGTCGCGGGATTCATCCATTCGCCCCTGGGAATATAAAAATGCACCGTAATACACTCTGGCGCGTGTATAACCGGAATCGTTGGAAATTGCCTGCTGGAAGCTCTTTTCTGCAAGCTCAGGCTCGCCATCTGAGTTATAGATCAACCCTTGGGCCGCCAGTGCAGAAGAGCTATCCGGAGACAGCTCCAGCGCTCGATCAAGATGATGCCTCGCCCGCTCAATATTACCCTGGCCGATATAAGCCGTCGCAAGCTGGACATAACCTTCAACGGCTTTCTGCCGATCGGCCTCGCGGGAGAAACGGCTGTCGGTTGTTGTGACACACCCTGTGATCAAGAGAGTGCACAACAAGGTTGCCATGACAGCAAAACGTCCAGTCAGCAGTTTTTTAGGCACAGATTGCGTTCCTCGCAGATTGAGCATCGCAGGGGCCCGGATTCAGGGGTTCACCTGCTGAACATTTATATAACGTTGGCTTCTACGGGTGCGGTCTTCTACCTTTCCAACCAACTGGCCACAGGCAGCGTCAATATCATCGCCCCGAGTCGTCCTGATCGTTGCGATATAACCGGCATCGTTCAAGACAGCCTGAAACCGCCGGGTAGCATTCATGCTGGGCCGCCGGAAGTCACTCTCAGGAAACGGATTGAAGGGAATAAGGTTGATCTTGCAGGGAAGATCCCGCAGCAATTCAGCCAACTCCACGGCATGCTCCGGTTTGTCGTTCATACCTTCAATGACCGTGTATTCTATAGTCGCTTTTCGCTTTTCCGGCAAACGGCTAAAGTAACGACGCGTTGCCGCCAGAAGCTCGGCGATCGGGTATTTCTTATTGAGCGGAACCAACTTGTTCCTCAACTCATCATTGGGCGCATGTAGAGAAATGGCCAGTGAAACATCCGTAACTTCTGCAAGACGGTCAATACCTGGCACGACCCCGGAAGTGCTCAACGTAACCCGACGCTTGGAGATACCGTAAGCGAGATCCTCCATCATCAGATTCATGGCATCCACCACGTTGTCGAAATTCATCAGAGGCTCACCCATCCCCATCATGACAACGTTGGTAATCGGCCTGTCCGGGCCCGGCTCAAACGGCATAAAGGCCTTGCGTGCGACCCATACCTGCCCGATGATTTCGGCAGCGGTCAGGTTGCGATTGAAGCCGCGCTTGCCGGTTGAGCAGAAAGTGCAATCAAGCGTGCAGCCGATTTGCGAAGAAACACACAAAGTACCCCGCTCTCCATCGGGGATCAGCACAGTTTCTACACTGTTACCGTTATCCATGCGCATGACCCACTTTCGGGTGCCATCCTTCGATGTTTCGTCATAGACAACTTCGGGGCCGCGAACCTCAGCCACTTGCTTGAGCTTGTCCCGTAGGGATTTGCTCACATTGGTCATTTGATCGAAGTCATCCACGCCACGCTGATGCATCCACTGCAGGATCTGAGTAGCGCGAAAACGCTTTTCCCCCAGAGAATCGAAGAACGCCTCAAGCTTGTCCTTCGGCATTCCTAGCAGGTTGGTCTTTTCAGCGGCCGCTGTCATTTTATAACCTCAATCAGATAACCAATACGGAGACTGCCGGAGGCAGCCCCCGATCAACGTAATCAGCCGCGCGGGCAGATCTCGTTGTCATTGAAAAAATATGCGATTTCGCGCTCTGCAGAAGCAGCAGAGTCAGATCCGTGAACCGCGTTCGCATCGATAGATGAAGCGAAGTCAGCGCGAATGGTGCCTGCTTCAGCTTCCTTCGGGTTGGTAGCACCCATCAGGTCACGGTTTTTCAGGATGGCGCCTTCGCCTTCAAGAGCCTGAACAACAACAGGGCCGGAAGTCATGAAGGCAACCAGATCGTTGAAGAACGGGCGCTCTTTGTGTTCAGCGTAAAAGCCTTCAGCCTGCTCCTGGGTAAGATGCATCATGCGTGCAGCAACGATGTTCAGGCCAGCCTTCTCGAAGCGGCTATAAATCTCACCAATTACATTTTTTGCGACTGCATCAGGCTTGATAATAGAAAGCGTGCGCTCGTTAGCCATGGTATTTCTCCTATTAGGGTTTGGGTAAATTTCAGGCCTGCGATTATACGCAGTCGGAGGCCTACTGCCTACCGCACTGCACGAAGACGAGTAACAACATCAACAATTTGCGCGCTGGCAAAGGCGATTTCTTCTGCGGTCGTGTAACGCCCGAAGGAAAATCGTAAAGCGCGATTGGCCTGTTCATCACTTAAACCAATACCACGGAGCACAAAAGAGGGCTCTACGGCCGCGGAGGCGCAGGCGGAACCCGAGGAAACCGCCAGATCCCGGAGCCCGAGCATCAGAGACTCTGCATCGACGCCGTCGAACGACAGATTCACAATCCCGGGCACGCGAACACTATCGGAGCCATTGAGGGTAACGCCGGACAAGTCCTTCAATCCATGCAGAAACGATGAGCGCAGAGACTCAAGGTGATGCATCTCCTCCTCAAGGCCGGCCTCAGCAATCGCAAACGCCTTACCCATACCGGCAATCTGGTGCGTAGGCAGGGTTCCTGAACGCATGCCGCGCTCGTGGCCGCCGCCATGAATCTGAGCTTCTATGCGCACATCGGGCGAGCGCCTGACGTAGAGAGCACCAACACCCTTGGGGCCATAGACCTTATGACCAGAGAGAGACATCAGATCCACAGGCATGGTCGTAACGTCAATGGGCATTTTGCCGGCAGCCTGGGCCGCATCCACATGAAACATCACACCACGACTGCGGAGTTCTGCACCAATAGTTGCTATATCCGTTACACAACCCAGTTCATTATTCACCAGCATCAGGCTCACCAGGACCGTCTCCGGCCTGAGTGCATTGAATACCTGAACCGGCTGAATACGACCGTCGCTGTCAGGGTTCAGCCAGGTAACCACAACACCCTGCCCTTCCAGCCACCTGCAGGTATCCACTACAGCCTTGTGCTCAATAGTTGACGTTACGATGTGCGCATTATCACGACCGGCAACCGCCCCCTTGATCGCAAGGTTATCTGACTCTGTAGCGCCAGAAGTCCAGACAATTTCGCGGGGGTCGGCGTGAATCAGATTCGCAACCTGGCCTCGAGCCGACTCGACAGCGGATTCCGCTTGCCAGCCAAATCCATGGGAACGGGATGCCGGATTGCCGAAAAGGCCATCGGGGGTAAGATACTTGATCATTTCATCAGCGACTGCGGGGTCAACGGGCGTCGTTGCCGCGTAGTCGAGGTATACGGGCTTTTTCATAGAATACAGAGGCTTGATTCAGGCGGGCGCCTGATCTGTCAGACGCTCGGTATTAATCGTGTCAGAGCCGCCATCAACCTGAAGACGGTTCTGCCTGTCCGCAACCTGGCGGATTTCATGTCTTTCCATCAGATCACCGAGGCTTATCTCGCTGAGAAACTGATGAATCTGATCACTCAGATCAGACCAAAGGTGGTGTGTCAGGCATTTCTCACCATTCTGGCAATCGCCTTTATTTCCACACCTTGTGGTATCGAGCGACTCACTAACCGCGTCGACGACGTCCGCAATGTATATCTCGGCAGCCACACGACTCAGGCGATAACCGCCTCCAGGACCACGTATACTGGCCACTAGTTGCCGGCGCCGGAGGCGTGAGAATAACTGCTCGAGGTAGGAAAGAGAAATTTCCTGACGGGCTGAAATATCCGCAAGAGTAACCGGCCCCTGCCCCCCGTGAAGGGCAAGATCCAGCATTGCCGTGACGGCGTAGCGGCCTTTGGTAGTCAACTTCATGGCATCAGCCCCGTGATGGGATTGAATCTCGATATCGGAGTCCGAGTATGAATTGACCAAGTATTCCAGTCAAGTATTCAGTCCCGATCCTCTCTATCGTCCCGCACGCAGTCAAAATCGTCTTCATCCAGTACAGGCAACTCGCCATTCTGGTACTCACTGTTAACCTTACGGAGCGCCTTGCACATGGTCTCGATACGATCATCGACAGCATGCATATGATCCAGCAATGCCCTCACAGAGCGCGCCACCGGGTCCGGCATCTCCTCGGTTACGCCATAGGCATCGAAGCCCATACGCTCTTCCATGACCTTGCGACGGGCGTCGTCTTCCGTTTTTTCCTTAACAATGATCCTGCCCGGAATACCCACAACCGTCGCGCCGATCGGTACCGCTTTTGTTACAACAGAGTTCGATCCGATTTTGGCGCCCTCACCCACTTCAAAAGGCCCCAGAATCTTTGCGCCGGCACCAACAACAACGCCGTCGCCAATAGTGGGGTGACGCTTACCCTTGTTCCAGCTGGTACCGCCAAGAGTGACGCCCTGGTATAGAGTTACATCATCCCCAATAACAGTCGTCTCGCCAATCACCACACCCATGCCGTGATCAATAAAGAATCGCCGGCCAATCGTGGCTCCGGGATGTATTTCTATACCGGTAAACCAACGCGCCAGGGTCGAGATAGTGCGCGCCAGCCATTTCAGCCCTGCATTCCAAAGCCAGTGAGAAACCCGGTGAATAAGCAGAGCATGCAGCCCCGGATAATTCGTGAGCACCTCAAAGGTATTCCTGGCGGCAGGGTCCCGGTGAAATACACTTTTTACATCTTCACGCAAATGCCTAAACATGGCGATCTTCCTGTCCGGTCGGTTCTGAACCGGCCTCGGTTTGTTTCGTGTTCCCAGACACCCCCGCAGCTTTCTGCACCGCGCTCAGGATCCCCCGAAGAATATTGATCTCCATCCGATCGAGTTTTGCCCGCTGAAACAGCCTGCGCAAACGAGACATCAACTGCCGCGGATTGTCTCGGCGATGGAAATCGACATCATGCAGCGTCTGCTCAAGATGGACGAAAAAGCTCTCAACATCCCCCACCTTGGCGGGTGATACATCCCAACCCGCATCACCCGGTGCCAGCATCGGCTTTAAATAGGGACTACCTTCGCCGCCTTCAAGGTTACGCAAAAAAAGCATGCGCAATTCGTAGCACATGATCTGCACAGCCATCGCCAAATTCAGAGAACTGTAATCCGGGTTCGATGGAATATGGATGTGGTAATGGCAGCGCTGAAGCTCATCATTACTCAAGCCGTGATTTTCCCGCCCGAAAACCAGGGCCACCGGGCCAGAAAGGCTATTTTCGGCCGCAATTGCAGCCGCCTCAGGTGGTGGCACAACTGGCCAGGGCACCTTGCGCCCCCGGGCACTGGTGCCCAACACCATGACACAATCTTCCAGAGCCTTATCCAGCGTTGGAACTACCTGGGCCCGATCCAGAATATCGGAAGCACCGGCGGCACGGGCGTATGAGGCCTCATCAGGAAATGAGTTCGGATTTACCATCCATAGGTTGGCAAGCCCCATGTTCTTCATGGCCCGGGCAACAGCACCAATATTGCCTGAGTGAGAAGTCTCTACAAGGACAATCCGGATCTGATCCTGAAATGCGTCCGGTCCTTCCAGCGGGGGAGATGGTTTGTGCATTGGCTGCAAGCCCAAAGTTAAAATTTAAGGCCGGCAATGATAGCAGAAACGACTCGCTTTCTGCTCCCCCCGAAAAACTCCTCATATGGCGTTATCCGTGCTATTCCTGAGTCAAAAAGCATACAAGAGCAAGGTTCTTTTGCTATCATACCCGGCCTTCACACACCCGGATAACGAACACTCAGATGGAACCAGCTATTAAAATGGCCCTGCGCGTTGCGCGCCAAGGGTCGGATTACCTGAAAGCCCACTTCGAGCGCCAGGAGCCCACCGGAAAGGACGACGACGAACGTCGCCTTCAGTTGGACCGGGTAGAGCAATCCATTTATGACAATTTTGCTGAGCAACTCGGAAAGGCCTACAAAGATCACACCATCGCGCCGCTGAATGAAGCAGATGCCGGCACCAGCGAGAGAAGCTGGCATATTTTCCCGACCATGGGTCGCGAAAATTTCCTCAGAGGCATCCCTGAATTTGCCCTGGCACTGGCACAAAAGAAGAACAACCGCACTGAAAACCTGCTTCTGGTGAACCCGGTTACAGGCGAGGAATACTCCGCCAGCCGTGGACGCGGTGCCGCATTGAACAGCCGCAGAGTTCGCGCTTCAGAAGTTCGGCATACAGAAAAAGCGGCCTTTGCAAGCAACTTGCTTGACCAGGCACGCAAAGGCGACAACCCCCTGCTTTGGGGCGAAATGGCCGCCGTGCTGGCTCAGAACTCAGGCATGTTCCGCACATCAGGCTGTGTGGTTCTGGATATCGCCCGGGTTTCTGCGGGTCTTCTGGATGCAGCGGTTATATTCCGCCCGGAAACTGTAGATCTGGATCTTGGCGTAACCCTGGCAATGGAGTCCGGTGCACTGACCGGCGATTTTTCAGGGAATCCATCAACTGGCAAAGCGCGACAGCTGGTGGTTGCGAACCCCAAGCTGTTCCGGGAAGTGCTTAAAGTACTCCAGCCGTTCCGCGGTCGCATACCTGCTTAAAGCAAACACCCGGTTCTGAATCAAATATCAGATTCCGGGCACAAAAAAACCGCCAACTGGAAAGTGGCGGTTTTTTTGTGCCCGGAGATTCGCCCCGGGAAAATCACATACGGTTAAGCCATTCCGGTGGCTGCTCGTCTTCTTCGGAATCGCCAGTACCTTCTTTCGCTGGAACCATCAGGTCTTCGCGAGAAACGCTCATTGCCATCAAGAGGTTGGCAGATACATAGATGGACGAATAGGTACCTACGACAACACCGATGATCAACGCAAGCGCGAAGTTATTGATCGCTTCTCCACCCAGGAAATACAAAGCCAGCAAAACCACCAGCGTGGTGCCCGACGTGTTAATAGTACGGGCAATGGTCTGGTGGATAGACTCATTGATGATATCCCAGGGCTCGCCTTCCCGCATTTTCCGAAAGTTTTCACGGATGCGATCCGCCACAACAATGGTGTCGTTCAGCGAGTAACCGATAACGGCCAGCAAGGCTGCAAGAACAGTCAGATCGAAGGTCCACTGGAACAATGCGAAAAGCCCGAGAACGATAATAACGTCGTGGGCCAAAGGCACTACCGACGCGATACCGAATTTGAACTGGAATCGCATACCCACATAGATGAGCACCACGGCGAGCGCCAGAAGAAGGCCGAGGCCACTATCCTCTTTAAGCTCATCACCAACCTGCGACCCCACAAATTCGGAACCGATCAGCTCAAGCTCATCACCACCAGCCTCAAGAGCGCTGGTGATCTCCTGGGCAAGCTGGTCATTACCGGCTTCAGACAAACGCACCAGAACAATGGTATCGGCACCAAAGTTCTGCACTACAAACTGGTCGTACCCCGCCTCCGTGAGCGTCGAACGAACCTCGTCGAGCAGAGGCGCTTCCTTATACTCCAGCTCAACGGACGTGCCGCCAGTGAAGTCCATGCCAAAGTTAAGGCCACGGACTCCCAGAAGCACAATGGAAACTACTATCAGTGAAATGGAGATAACAGAAGCAATCTTCCGGAACCCCATAAAATCAAACGGCTTCTTCTGATCATCAGACATTGGCGATCTTTCCTCCGATCGACAGTTTCTCGACCCTGCGGCCGCCATAGACGGTATTGACGATACTCCGGCTAACCATCAGCCCGGAGAACATGGACGTCAGGATCCCGATGCACAATGTCACCGCGAAACCTTTGACCGGGCCCGAGCCCATTGCGAATAGAATAATAGCTACAAGCAAAGTCGTGATGTTCGCATCGAAAATGGACACAAAGGCGCGGGAGTAACCTGTGTTGATCGCCATCTGGGGTGATACACCCCCTTTGAGCTCCTCTTTTATGCGCTCAAATATAAGCACATTGGCATCGACCGCCATACCCACAGTCAATACGATGCCGGCGATACCAGGCAAGGTCAGTGTGGCCGAGAGAATGGACATGCACGCTATAAGAAGCATCAGGTTGATGGTCAGAGCAATATTTGCCACAACCCCGAAGCCCCGGTAATAAACCAGCATGTACAGAAGCACAAGGATAAACCCGAGAGCCACTGACATCATGCCCGCATCAATATTCTTCTGACCCAGGCTTGGCCCGATAGTGCGCTCCTGTACAAAGTACATGGGCGCAGCCAAAGCACCGGCTCGCAGAAGCAGTGCAAGTTCCGCGGCCTCAGGAATGGAGTCCAGACCTGTAATGCGGAAGCTGCTGCCCAATGCTGACTGAACAGTAGCCAGGCTGATAATACCTTTCTCAACAACCCGCTTTTCTGACTCCACCGGCTCGCCATTGACCATTCTGGTCTCGGTTTCCGTGCGGAATTCAATAAACAGTACGGCCATGCGACGGCCTATGGCATTGCGCGTCGCCCGGTTCATCAAGTCGCCGCCCACCGAGTCCATGGTGATACTTACCTGAGGCTGACCGTTTTCATCGAACGCCTGCTGGGCATTCGCAACGTTATTACCTGTAGCAATGACATCACGCTCCAGGCGAGCACTACGCTGGAGCTCATCGCGGAAGCTGAACTGCTCGGTCTCGCTCGCCGCAGCATCCTGACGAGCTTCCATACGGAATTCCAGGTTTGCTGTAGCACCAAGAACACGTTTGGCCTGAGCCGTATCCTGAACACCCGGCAGCTCTACGATAATCCTGTCAGCGCCCTGCTGCTGCACCAGAGGCTCGGCAACGCCAAGTTCGTTCACCCGGTTGCGGATAGTGGTCAGGTTCTGCTCAAGGGCATACTTGCGAATGGCAGTCACCTCAGCTTCTGACAAGGTAAGAACAATCAAAAACTCGTCACCACTGGTTCGCTCGTCGAGCAAAAACTCGTTGTACTGACGCTTGATCAAGTCAAAAGCTTCAGACCGGGAGGCTTCATCACGAAAACTCAGGACGATATCACGGTCACCTTCAACATCACCGCCGCGATAACGAACGCGCTCTTCACGAAGCTCTCGCTTTATCTGGCCGGAGACAGCTTCCAGTCTCTGGCCAACGGCTGTATCCATATCGACTTCGAGCAGGAAGTGAACACCGCCACGGAGGTCGAGGCCGAGTTTCATCGGCCCTGCACCCAGGCTTCTCAGCCAGGAGGGTGTCGAAGCTGCCATATTGAGAGCAACAAGATAGTCTCTACCAAGAGCGGCCTGAACCGCTGGCCGGGCGCGCAGTTGATCATCGGAACTGGTCAACCGGATAAGGGCATCCCGATCCTCAAGAGAACTGCTTTTAACCTCGATACCATCCGATTCCAAAGCCTTGAGCGCCCTCTCGAGCACGGCAGAATTAACTTCGGTACTACTGCGCGCACCGGTAATCTGCACAGCGTAGTCATCGGGGAAAAGATTGGGTAGAGCGTAGATAAACCCGATCAGAATCGCGATCAGGATAATCAGGTTTTTCCAAAGCGGGTACTTGTTCAGCATGGGATCCCTTGTAGCCGGCCCTGAAGCCAGCCTTGGTGTTTCAGCCAGGAAGGTTCAGGCCGGCGGGTATCAAGGCCGGCCCTGAGAGACCTTGCTCAGATATCTTTGAGCGTACCTTTCGGCAATGCAGCGGCAACAGCGACTTTCTGTACCTTGATCTCAACATTGTCAGCAATTTCAACAATGATGAAATCGTCGGTTACTTTCGTGATTTTTCCGGCAATGCCGCCGGATGTAACCACTTCGTCACCCTTGTTAAGGCCTGACATCAGTGTTTTGTGCTCTTTAGCGCGCTTGGATTGCGGGCGCCAGATCAGGAAGTAGAAAATCAGAATAAAGCCGGCGAAGAAGATCACCTGGCCCATAACACCCATGCCACCAGCAGGACCCGCTTCCTGAGCCATCGCAAGTGCGGGCATCATTGCCATTAGGCCGGCTAAAAACAACTTGACTGATTTCATTAAAACTCTCCGTTGATTAAGCAAAAATAGTTACCCATTACCCAGCGCTGGCACTGTCTCGCCGCGCAGAGCATAGAAGTCGCTTATAAAGTCCGACAATGTACCTGCTTCAATGGCGCCGCGCAATCCAGCCATCAGGTTCTGATAGAAGCGCAAGTTATGGATTGTATTAAGCTGGGAACCCAGCATTTCTCCACACTTATCCAGATGATGCAGGTAACTTCTCGAAAAATTCTTGCAAGTGTAGCAGTCACACCGATCATCCAACGGTGAGGTATCGTGACGATGCCTGGCATTGCGGATCTTTACGATGCCGGTAGATGTGAACAGGTAACCATTACGGGCATTTCTCGTAGGCATCACGCAATCGAACATGTCGACACCGCGCCTTACCCCTTCAACGAGATCTTCCGGGCGCCCTACCCCCATCAGATAACGAGGTTTGTCGGCCGGCATTTTCGGCGGCAAATGATCAAGGATGCGGATCATGTCTTCTTTTGGCTCACCTACCGACAGACCACCAATGGCATAACCATCGAAACCTATGTCGGTAAGGCCTTCCAGAGAACGGTCTCGCAGGGACTCATACATGCCACCCTGAACAATGCCAAACAGTGCTGCGGGATTACCCTCATGGGCGTCCTTGCTGCGCTTCGCCCAGCGCAGTGAAAGCTCCATAGAGTCCTTTGCCTGCTTCTCTGTTGCAGGGTATGGAGTGCACTCATCAAATATCATAACGATATCCGAACCGAGATCACGCTGGACCTGTATCGCAATTTCCGGTGACAGCTCAACCGGTGAACCGTCTATCGGTGACCGGAAGGTTACTTTTTCTTCGGTAATTTTGCGCATCTCGCCAAGACTGAAAACCTGAAATCCGCCAGAGTCGGTCAGGATCGGCCCTTTCCACTGGGTAAAGTCGTGGAGATCACCGTGGGCTTTTATCACCTCTGTGCCTGGGCGCAGCATTAGATGAAACGTATTACCGAGGATGATTTCAGCGCCGATTTCGTGAATATCGCGCGGCAACATTCCTTTGACCGTTCCATAGGTGCCTACAGGCATAAACGCCGGGGTTTCAACCGTTCCCCTCGGAAAGGTCAGCCTGCCGCGTCGCGCCAGACCATCTTCTCCCAATTTTTCAAAGGACATGAAACAGGGCTGGCTCAAGACTTGTCTCCGCTATCAAGTGGTGATTGAGTGCCTGCCTGTGCAGGCTCATCAGGTACTCCAAGCAGCATTCCCCTGCTCGGCTCCTGTCCGGTTATGAACATGGCATCGCCATAACTGAAAAACCGGTACTTTTCGTCAACAGCTTCGTGGTATGCACGCATCACATGCTCGTAGCCCGCAAACGCGCTCACCAGCATGATCAGTGTGGATTCTGGCAAATGGAAGTTGGTAACCAACGCGTCGACGGTCTGAAACCGGTAGCCGGGATGGATAAAAATATCCGTTTCGCCCCGGAAAGCGCGCAAAAAACCTCCCCTGCTTGCAGACTCGAGAGACCGCACTGAGGTTGTCCCAACGGCTACTACACGGCCACCCCGGGCACGAGTGCGATTAACCGCCTCTACCGCCGCCTCGGGCACATGGACTATTTCACTGTGCATCACATGCTCGTCGATACGGTCTACGCGTACAGGCTGAAAGGTTCCAGCCCCTACGTGCAAAGTAACGAATGTGCTTTCCACCCCTCGCGCTTTGAGAGCCGCTAACACGTCTTCATCAAAATGCAGGCCAGCCGTCGGAGCTGCGACGGCCCCGGCTTCCCTGGCATAGACTGTCTGATAGCGCTCCCGGTCCGCAGATTCATCTGGCCGGTCAACATAAGGCGGCAGAGGCATATGCCCAATACGCTCCAGCATATCCAGCACTGCCTCATCAGCCTCACTCGCAAGATGAAACAAGGCATCACTACGGCCGGTCATGCGCAGTACAGTACCGTCTTCAAGAATGACCTTTTGACCATCCTTAAGGGCTTTAGACGCCCGAACATGAGCCACCAGGTTACGTTCATCAATTACGCGCTCTACCAATACTTCAACCTGACCGCCGGTTTCTTTCTTGCCAAACAGGCGAGCCGGTATCACACGAGTATCATTGAAAACGAGCAGATCGCCTGGCTGCAGCAAATCCGGAAGGTCCGTAAAACAACGGTGCACAGTATCGCCTGTCGTACCTTCAAGGCATAGAAGACGGGAAGCGCTGCGCTCTCTTAGGGGGTACCGGGCGATGAGTTCGTCCGGGAGATCAAAGTGAAAATCGGAGACGTTCATGGACCGGACTGTTCACGACGTCGCACTATGCGACTTGAATATGGTAGCGGCGGGCCAATTCAAGATCCGGGCCGCTGCTGGTTAATTTTCGTAAGTGACTGATTTAATTAAACTCAACCACTTACGAAAGCGGCGTAGTATGGCATGCGCACCAGCTCGGTTACAACCACACCGCCCTTGGCAGTGCGCGCCAAGGCACAATCAAACCGTTAGGTCGACACGGCCTTAGTTACCCTTCTTTGCATGGGGCAAGGTTTTTCGAAGTGCTTTAACTATCACCTTTCCGAAATCTTTGGCGGCAACGTCTATGCTTTTCGGATCAACTGTACTGGAATACAGCTGCCAGACGGGCTTGGCAGAGTCCGTGTCGAACAACGTCGATTTCAACGCATAGCTTATGGTTTCTTCATAATCTGCTGGCACTACTGTAGTTTCCATATAAGTGGTTGATGCCAGTGGCCCAACAGATGTAACAACAGGCTGGTGAATAACCTGCTCCGGAACATATCGGGATTCGCGATGCTTGCTGATCAGAGAAACCACCAGTACACCATCGTATTCGCCGCTTCTTGCATCCTCAGCAATCAGGTTCTGTAATCGGGTCGGGTCACCCCAGGGGATCTCTGAGTTCTGCATTTCGAAGCGACTAGCTTCGAATTCATGCTTGTTCAGTTCCGCCACAAGCTCGGTTTCCATAGCCGACCTATTGTGCTCTTTTTGCGTTACAGCGAATACCAGAACACGGCTGTAGTTTTTATCTACTTCCGCAACCGCATCAATGCGCTCGACCTTTGTGCCGGAGCTGGCGCACCCGGCCAAAATTGCTGCGAAAAAAAAGCAGATATATTTCATTATTGTAGATCCCTTCATACTTGCCCTCTTAATTCCCTGTAGCCCATAGACAGCCGTTTCTTTAGCCACCCTTGCTGTATTAATGACACGCTGTTCCGACAATCATTGTAGTTCAGAGCTATGGTGAGCACCCGAAAAATTAGCCAGACATCTCATCTGTTGCTTCGGACAATTATCGAAGAAACCGAACAGACACAAAAAAACCAGCCTGGAAGCTGGTTTAATTTTTCTCTAGGAAACTGATCTCAAATCAAGTTTTGGTAGCGGCGGGCGGACTCGAACCGCCACTCCGGTTAAGGAAACGGATTTTGAATCCGTCGTGTCTACCAATTTCACCACGCCGCCATCGAAGAGAGGGGGAGATTATACTGAGCCTGATCGTGAAAGCAACACGCTGAGACGCGAGTTTTTTCACGGCCCCTCACATTTACAGTCGGTCGAATAACGACAACTGGGAAACCTGGGCAAAGGATTGCTGCGCAGCCTGCAACACAAAGCTCTGAAAACTGAGATTGCTGATCGCTTCCGCGTAATCCACATCCTGTAGCTGGGAGCGGATCTCATTGGTATACACCGACGAATCTGCCAGGAAGTTCCTGGTGGATTCAACCGCATTCATGCGCCCGCCCAACTCTGTCTGCTTGAGGAGAATGCTCTCCTGGGCATTATCGAGATTTACCAGCGACTGAGCGATAAGGTCATCGTATTCGGCAAGACCCTCTGGCGTGCCCTTATCGATGGACTCTAGCCCCGCAATAAGGTTTTCGATGGTGCCGAATACCGATTGCCGCTCGTTGGGCTTCAGCGTGAAAGAGTCCCCTGCGCCCGGCGTTATATCGGCAATAGTGGCTTCAACCCCGGCAACTACGAAGGGTTCACCACTTTCATAAGTAGCAGGGGTAACGGCAAGTGCATTACCTTGGCTATCCTGGGCCTGAATAATACCGGCAGCGTCGACTGTGAGCGAAATATCGCCGGGAAAGCCACCGCTGAAGGCTGCGTTAAGGTCAGCCTCATTGACAACTGACACTCCGGATATAAATCCACCTGAAACATTAGTGGTGTATTCTCCGGTTGCAGCGGCCGGGATATTCACGAAAATACCCTTGCCATTGTCACTGATCGGGACGGTAACGCCATCATCGATTTCAAGAACGCGCTGGCCCTCGTCACCCTGATAGACGTAACTCCCTTCCTCGTTCTGCTGAAAAGCCTGCACAGAGCCCTGAAACCCGCTGAAAATATATTCACCAGAGGCATCCCGGGTGTTGCCAATATTGGCCAACTGCCCCAGCCTTTCTTCAATTTCCGAGGAAATGGACTGGCGATCATTCGCGGACAGAGACCCATTGCCTGCCTGGACAGTTAGTTCACGAATTCTCTGGAGTATATCTATGGAGCTTTCCAGAGCGTTCTCCTCCTGGCTGAGACGGTTGTCGGCCAGATCCACGTTGCGCTCATAAGTGCTAACCCGGGATAACTCCTGGTCAAGCTTCAGAATGCGGGCCGCAGCCACCGGGTCATCCGAGGGCTTATTAACCCGCTTACCCGTGGATATCTGCTGCTGGGTGCTATTCAGATTACTGTTTAGCTCCTGCAACCGGTTAATACCGCTTGAGAACACTTGTTGTGATGAAATCCTGATCATGTCACATCACCTCTATCTGTTACCGGAACGTCTGCAACAGCGTATCGAACAAATCCTGGGCCACCGAAATCACCTGCGCTGAGGCGTTATAAGCAGCCTGGTACTGAATCAGTTTGCCGGCTTCCTCATCGAGGTTTACCCCCGAGACCGACTCCCGCTGGGCAGACGATTGCTCCAGCAGAGTATTACCAGCTTCCAGATCAAACTGGCTCTGGCGAGTTTTAACGCCGATATCCTCAACAAGGCCCGCGTATCCTTCCGTGAAGCTCTGGCTATTGCCGTTGAGTGTATTGGCGGTGCCCAGGGCAGCCATTAGTTCGGCATTCCGGTTATCCGAGACACCATTGCTGTTGTAGTTAATCTCGAAGGTGTCGCCTATTGCCGGCTGGCCTGTTAACTTGAACTGGTAGCCTTGGTAATCATCACCCGCAGCAGGGTCACTACTGAAAACCAAATTGATATTGCCGCCGGTGTACTCTTTTGGCGAACCAATAACAGGTGCGGAAGAAGGATCCCCAGCAACTGCCTCAGGGCCCTTTACGACGTACATCATGCCCGTAGAACCGCCCGCCTCAAAAGAGATGGTTAAAGGCCCATTCGCTAAATCACCCGCCGTCTGAAACCCCGGCAACAGTGAGCCGGTAAACGGGCTGCGCACATCCAGCATAGTGCCCTGATCGATCTGTCCCGTTCCCACATTTTGATCGCCGGTAGTGGCGCGAATAGGGCTGGCAAACGCCAGATCTTCTTCCCGATCAACCTGCAGCCCCATTGATTCTGCTGCGTTACGGCTGGGCTGAATCAGGTACTTGTCGCCAGCGTTGAAGCTTCCACCTTCTACCCGGATATTGAAACCCGGCATGGTAATTTCGGACTGAACGGGATCCGGCAACCGGCCCTGATTAACAATTTCCCCGGACGCCTCGTCGATAAGCTCAAAATTACGCCCGTCGCCGCTGAACTGCAGCGTCCAGCTTCCGGCCGGTAGTTTGCTGCTGTCGGTAATTTCGACCGCCAACTGCCCATCATTTGGCAACTGGTTGTCTGCATTCGCCACAACACGGCTTCGCTGAACTGCCAGGTCGTTAACGTCGTTAAAAAACAGACCACCCAGATCACCCTCAAGATCCATACCGATTTCGTGTTGATGATTCATGCTGGCAGCAACGCCAATCGCGATCCGCCCCAACTCATCAAACGCCGGCTTCAGCGCTTCGCTTTCGAAACGTTTCAGCCCACCGAGCTTACCGCCGGAGATCTGTTCATCTATGTTAAGGGTGCGACCACCATTGGATAGCGTAAACTCCAGACGCGTCGGATCTTCCGAGCTGCTCCGGGTGCCCATCTGTGCCGCATTATTTCCAACTACAAGGGAAAGGCCATTGGAGAGGGAAACGTTTACCTGGCTACCCTCGGCTTCAGTCACTTTTATGCTCACCAGCTCAGAGAGCTGGCGCAATTTTTCATCCCGCTGATCCAACAACTCATTCGGCATCTGGCCCTGGGCTAGCCCCGGAGATTCAGAAATCGCCAGATTAAGGTCTGCAATGCTGTTCAGCAGAGCGTTGGCATCTTCAACACCCTGCTGCATCTGAGTCTTCACAGACTCCCGCTGCTGAATGAATTCCTGGCTAAGGGCTTGGAAACGGTTAACGACCTGTTGCGCTTCACTCAATACCAGCTGTCGCTGCGGTAGCGAGGTGGGATCCTCCGCGGCGTTTTGCAGACTTGCAAAGAAGTTATTCAGGGCAGTATTCAGGCCCGTAGTCTCACCACCCAGCAAGTTGTCGAGCCGGCTCAACTCGGAATTCAGTGTTTGCTGCTCACCCGTCAGCGTGCTGTCTTCACGCACCTGCTGCACAAGAAACTCATCCGCCAGCCTGCGAATATCCACGACGCTGACGCCTGAACCAATGGTTCCGGCACCAGTGCGCTGCCCTTGCTGGGTTTCGAACACCACTTCCTGCCGGCTGTAACCAGGCGTATTCGCGTTGGTGATGTTGTTGCCTGTGGTATTCAAAGCGCTCTGATGCCCGAGGATACCGGTCAGGCCAATACCTAGCAGTCCCGCCATAATAATTACTCCCCGGCCCCATTGCTCATTGAAAGAGTCATCAACGAATCGCGGTTCATAATCCGATTGATTTTCTCACCGTACTGAGGATCAGTGGCATATCCAGCTTCCTGCAACTTCCTCGCGAAAACTTCTGGTTGATCGGCACTTGCGAGCACATCCCGATACCGGGGATTCGACTCGAGGAATGACACATAGTCCCGGAAGCTGGATTCGTAATCCGGGTAAGCCCGGAAATCCGCGCGCTCTTTCATCGGAACACCCTCACGGAACTCGGTAGTGGTGATGGTTACCGCATCACCCTCCCAGCGACTGTCAGCCTTGATACCGAAAAGGTTATAACTGTGCTGGCTGCCATCGCCCCGGATCATGTGCTTACCCCATCCTGTTTCCAGAGCTGCCTGGGCCACCATCAATTTGGGATCAATACCTGTATCCGCAGAGATGCTTTCTGCAACAGGCAAAAGCGTGCGCACAAAGTGCTCAGGAGAATCGAACTGCTCCGGCATTTTTTGTGCCTCAGGAGACGCCGCCGGGTTTTTATCGACCTCAACCTCTGAGACTTCTTCAACTCGCTCAGGAAGGCGGGGCGACAGTGGCGGTATGCTACGTTCATAATCCGCCAGTACAGTTTTGTGAGATGCGAGAAGCGCTCCCTCTTTATCGATTCCGGGAATGTCTTTCCCCAACTGCCGCACCAGAGCATCAGCAAGCCCGGTGCCCTGCCCGCCCGACATGGTAAGGCTCATCTGGCTGTCGAACATGTCGCGGTAGAATTCCGACTGGCTGCTGTTGAGGTAGTTACCCTCAGCAAGCACATCTCCTGCTTTGCGCATGGACTTCAGCATTTCAGACAGAAAGATACTTTCAAACTGACGCGCCACTTCCTCAAGCGCCGCCTGTTTATCGTCACGGGCACCGTTTTTCAGTGCATTCAGCCCGCTGAAATCTGTGTATACCCTGGCCTGTTGAAGCTGATAATCCTGCATCATGTCACCTAGATAACAATAAGCTCGGCGCGCAATGCGCCTGCCTGCTTCAGGGCTTCCAGTACCGCCATAACGTCGCCGGGTGCGGCACCAACCTGATTCACAGCCTGAACAATGTCGTTCAGCGTAACCGCCGGCCCGAACTTGAACATGCGAGCCGGGTCTTCGGTAATAGCAATCTGGCTATCCTGCACAACCTCAGTGTTACCAAGAGCAAATGGATTGGGCTGCTGCACTTCCGGGTTTTCCTGGATAGTCACTGTGAGATTGCCGTGAGTAACAGCCGCTGGGCTCACCTGAACGTTCTGCCCCACTACAATGGTGCCCGTACGGCTATTGATAACGACTTTTGCAGCATCTTCCGCAGGATCCACTTCAAGGTTTTCCAGAATGGAAAGAAAGCTCACACGCTGCGAAGGGTCACGGGGGGCGCGCACAGAAATCGATGTCGCATCGTGGGCATAGGCCATATCGGGTCCCAGATTCTCATTGACCACTTCCACCACTCGGCGAGCCGTTGTGAAATCGGGGCGCATCAGGTTAAAAGTGATGGTGTCGCCACGAGTAAAAGGAGAGGCGATTTCACGTTCAATCGTGGCACCGTTTGGTATGCGGCCAACGCTGGGAACATTTACAGTGATACGCGAGCCGTCCAGCCCTTCAGCACCAAACCCGCCGACAACAAGACTGCCCTGAGCCATGGCATAAACGTTGCCATCAGCACCTTTAAGAGGTGCCATAAGCAGAGTACCGCCTCGCAGACTATCCGAGTTACCAATGGACGAAACCGTGATATCTATTTCCTGGCCCGCTTTGGCGAACGGCGGCAGAGTCGCGCTCACAGTTACGGCCGCTACATTGGCAAGATTCGGGTTCACCCCGTCCGGCAGGGTGATACCGAACTGGTTCATCATGTTGCGAAATGTCTGATTAGTGAATGGCGCCTTGTCACCCGTACCATCCAGCCCCACCACCAGCCCATAGCCCACGAGCTGGTTGTTGCGCACGCCTTTGATTCGCGCCAGATCCTTCAGGCGATCGGCCAACACTGGCGCCGCCATTACCGCAAGCATCAGCGAAAGAACTACGCATCGACGTATCATCACAGAGGCCACCACTCGCTGTTAAAGAATCGGGCCAGCCAGCCCATCTGGTTTGCCTGATCGAAATCACCGGTACCACCGTAAGCAATTCGGGCATCCGCAATACGGTTGGAAGCCACAATGTTGCCTGGGTCGATATCCTGTGGCCGAACAAGACCTGTCAACCGAACGTATTCATCGCCATTGGTCAACGACAACCATTTCTCGCCACGAATTTTCAGTACGCCGTTTGGCAAAACATCTGTAACCGTGACGGTAATGCTGCCCGCAAGGCTGTTGCTCTGGTCAGCTTCCGCTTTGCCGCTAAAGTCCCGCTCGTTCGTTATAGAAGTAGCAACGCCAAAATTGCTTTTTCCCAGCACTGTAGGCTCTGGCAAGGTGATTTCGTTGTCTTTCGTGATGCTAGATTCTGCGTTCTTGCTTGCACGGGTGGACTCGTCAAGCGTGACCGTCAGCACGTCTCCAATATTCAGTGCAACCGTGTCCCCATAAAAATTGTAGTTGCGGGAGCTCTGGTAAATGGCTCCGGATTCCGGGTCACGCTGCATCATTGCCTGAGCTCGAACCGGCGCATAAGCGGGATCATCCGGCACAGCTCGCGGCCGGCTCATGGCGGTACACCCCTGCAGTAGAATCAGCATCCAGACCAGCAGAAAAGTCCCTGCCCGCCCGGTTAACCAGGTTGATGTAGTCGGTTTCATGAGTTCACTCCTCACTTCTTTCGCGCGCCTGACATCTCAAAAACATGCCATGGCAAAGCATTAACCAATGTTGTTGGTAATAAACTGGAGCATCTGGTCTGTGGTGGAGACGACCTTAGAGTTCATCTCATAAGCACGCTGGGTAGTAATCATATTCACCAGCTCTTCAACCACTTCCACGTTGGATGACTCCACCATGCCCTGCTCCAGCGTACCCAGCCCGGCCAGACCCGGCTCGCCCTCAGCAGGGTCGCCACTGGAATTGGTTTCCTTGAACAGGTTGTTACCTATCGCCTGCAGACCCTGGGGATTGATAAAGTTCACCAGAGTGATCTGGCCCAGATTGACTGGCGCCGCCTGGTCATCAGTGATCGCGGAGACCGTACCGTCTTTTCCGATCGTTACGGTTGTAGCGTTTTCCGGCACGTTAATGTTCGGCTGGAGTGGGTAACCATCCGGTGTAACCACATCGCCGTCGGCATTGAGCTGGAACTGACCATCTCGCGTGTAGGCTGTCTGACCATCCGGAAGCTCGATCTGCAGAAAACCACGGCCATTAACGGCTACATCAAGAGGCTGTTCAGTAATCTGGAGGTTGCCCTGGCTGAATTGCTTTGCCGTTCCGACTACCCGCACACCTGTACCTAACTGCAAGCCCGAGGGCAGCTCGGAGTTCTGAGTGTTCAAACCGCCCGGTTGCCGGTTGATCTGATACAGCAGATCCTGAAATACCGCCCGATCCCGCTTGAAGCCCGTGGTGTTTACGTTGGCCAGGTTGTTGGAGATGGTGGACATGTTGGTGTCCTGGGCACTGAGACCCGTCTTACTAACCCATAGAGCCGGATGCATAGTCTTTACTCCTTGCCGATGCCTGGTTTGCGGCCAAAATTTGCCGCTTTTCGCCAGGCTGGCGTTGTTTTCACGTTTTTTTCAAAAGTTATCAAAGGTTCTGCAACAGCCGTGCCGCTGCTTCGGAATTCTCGTTCGCGGTACTCATAACCTTCACCTGCATCTCGTATTGACGGGACAACTGAAGGTTGGAAATCATTTCTTCCACCGCATTAACATTAGAGCTTTCGAGAAAACCAGACGCCACGCGCAACGTGGCATCGGCAGGCTCTTCACCATCAATCGCCTGGTCCGCCTTGCGATGAATAAAGCCATCCAGCCCTTTTTCCAGCGCCTCCGGGGGAGGATTGACCAGTTTCAACCGATCCACTTCTACTAGCTGGTCGGGGGGCCCACCCACGGGAACAATAGAAACAGTGCCGTCGGCACCGACCTGGACATTATCAAAGGGAGGAAGGGCAACCGGTCCGCCGTTACCCAGAACCATCTCGCCACTGGCCAGCCGCACCATGCCGTTAACATCAATTTGCAAGCTGCCGGAGCGGGTAAAGGCTTCTTCACCGAGGTTGTTCTGAATAGCCAGCCAGCCTTCGCCTTCTATGGCGACGTCCATTTTTCGGCCGGTTTGCATCAGTGCTCCCGCCGATAGATCTGTGCCGGGGCGCTCCGCCATAGCGTATGCACGGGTAGGATGATGTTCCCCGAATACAGGCATGCTGCGGGCCTGGGCAAAATCCTTCTTGAAACCTGTGGTGCTTACGTTGGCCAGGTTGTTGGCATGGGCACGCTGGGAAAGCATATTCTGCTTCGCGCCAGACATACCGAGATAAAGTGCTTTGTCCATGGGACAACTCCTGCCGGAATTTTGACTGTTTCCAGTGCTCTTTCAGACATTCTTGCAGGAGTCATGCCACATTCAGACAAAAGCCTGTTTAGCGGAGGTTGATGATGGTCTGGGTGACCGCATCGGAGGTCTCGATCGTTTTGGCGTTCGCCTGATAGTTGCGCTGGGCAATAATCAGGTTCACCAGTTCTGCAGAAAGATCCACGTTGGACTCCTCAACCGAACTGGCTGCGATACTGCCGAGCGTTCCTGTATCTGGCTGGCCAATAATCGGCTGACCGGATTCGAACGTTTCTACCCAGCTGGTATCTCCTATCGGCGACAAGCCGTTTGTGTTGTTGAACGAGGCCAACGCCACCTGCCCCAAAGCTTTCGACTGGCCGTTGGTATAACGGGCAAACAGTGTTCCCTCACCCGAGACATCAAGGCCAGACAAACGACCGGTGGTATAGCCATTCTGGCGCTGATCATCAACACCAAACGCTGCGCCATACTGGGTTGTACCCCCGAGGCTCAACACAAAAGCCGATGATGTCGGTGGCTCCGGAATGGGCGTAACAACATTAGTGCCCGCCGGCGGAGGACCGTCCGCTCCGTTGGGTTGGCCGTCGCTGTCCTTCGGAATCCAGTCGGTGATGAGAATTTCGCCGTTGGCATCGCCATCAACGGACTGCAGGGTGCCGTCCTGATCAAATCTTGCGGTATACGGCGTAGTGTCGGTACCCGCAACCATTTCACCGTCAATCTGCAGGTAAACGGACCACTGGCTAACACCCACACCGTTCCCCGGAGATGGTTCTTTCACAAAGAACTGAGTCATTTCGTGGGAGTTGCCCAGGCTATCGAAGATAGAAGTGGATGTGGCGTGATTATAAGTACGCTGATCCAGTGGGTTGAACTCATTGGTGATTCGGATAGGCGAATTGGTATACGCATCCGCAAAATCCGTGTCCGCTCCAAGGCCCGACAAACCAACAATTGATCTGTCACCCGTAACATTCACGTCGCCTGATACGGTGATAGGTGTGCTTACGGAATCAGCCGGAGTACCGTTACCATAACTGAACTCCAGATCTTCCCCCTGGTTATGGATAACCCGCAGTACGTCATTGCCAGTCCCATCATCCACTACAGACGCCGAAATAGCGGTATCGCTGGAGCGGTTGATGGCGTCCCTGAGGCC
Organism: Marinobacter sp. 1_MG-2023; assembly: GCF_030549045.1. Classification (NCBI taxonomy): domain Bacteria; kingdom Pseudomonadati; phylum Pseudomonadota; class Gammaproteobacteria; order Pseudomonadales; family Marinobacteraceae; genus Marinobacter; species Marinobacter sp. 1_MG-2023. The sequence goes on from NZ_JAUOST010000006.1 coordinate 225,839, forward strand.
CAACAAGGTTGTCGCGGTGCTGGTATCAAGCTGAAGTGGCGCATTGTTGACACTAAGGCTGAACGAGAAGCTCCCTGCGGTCTGTGCTGCCGAAATATAGGAATCGGTCAGCGGCGGGGCCGCGGGCACATTGGTATCAACGATCGACGCAGTCGTGGTCGCTGAAGCACTCAGGCCAGGTGCATTGGTGATAATGTCTGCAATATCACCGGCTGTTGTTGCCGGGCTCAGATCCACAGAGTAGTTCGGAGTGCCATCAGAATAGGTGATTTCAAACTGCTCACCGCTAATATCGTTGAATGCAAGCGGTCCCACATCCCGTACTCGGGATTCGAGCACGGACTCACGGGAATCCAGGTTCAGGTCCGTAGTCAGGCTGGTCGTTCTACGCGGCGCCAGGTTATCGGTAGCAATCTCAAGATCGCCACGGATACCGGAAAGGTTACCGTCATCGTCGGCGGTGTAACCTTGGACCCGCATGGACTGAGCGTTGACCACAAAGCCATCTTTATCGATGGTGAACTGACCAGCCCGGGAGTAACGGGTTTCGCCACCATTATTCAGTATAAAGAAGCCATCTCCACTGATGGCCATATCAAGACCGCTGTCAGTGAAGCTGATGTTGCCCTGACTGAACGACTGTTTTACGTCCTGAACGTTCACCCCGTCACCAACCGGTGCAGAGCCTCCGCTCAGAAAACCACTGGCATAGAGATCGCCAAACTGTACTCGGCTGCCTTTAAAACCTACGGTGCTGGCATTGGCAATATTGTTGCCGGTTACATCCAGATCTACCGCTGCCGCCCGCAGGCCGCTTAGTCCTGTATTAAAAGCCATAATTCACCTCTGGTCTGACACCGGTATTAATTGATTTGTTGTACATCTGACAGCGCAATGGAGCCCATCCCCGCCAGGTTCAGAGTCACCGACCCACTCTGGCCCAGTGACACACTATCTACATTGGCGCTGACAAGGGTCGGAAGCTGAACGCTACCCTCAGAATAAGAGGCTTCAGCCACAATCTGATATGGACCCGGCGGCAAGCTGTTGCCGTTTCCATCTGTGCCATCCCAGCTGAACGCCATAACTCCCGCGGAGCTACTGCCCAGATCAATCTGACGTACCAGCTCGCCGCTCGCGCTTTGAATAGAGAGGCGCACACCACCAGTGGACGCAGGCACTTCAATGTTGCCGGAGATTTCGCCTTCAGCGCCGAGAATCCCCACTTCGGAAGGTGCGAGAACGGTTTTGCCTACCATCGCTGACGCCTGAAGCGCCTGGGAAGAGCGGAACTGCCCGACCACATCATCAACGGTGCTGGTAAGCGCCTGCATTTCTTCAAGCGAGCTGAACTGTGCCAACTGGGAAATGAACTCACCGTTGTCCTGAGGCTCCAGCGGGTTCTGATTTTTCAACTGCGCCAGCATCAACTCCATGAACTCGTTCTTGCCGAGCTCACTATTGCTGCTGGTGCCACTCTGAGTCTGACTGCGATAATCAGCCAGTACATCTGAGGCTTCTGTTGCGTTAATTGTACTCATGATTCAATCCCCCGCCCCATTACTGCTGACCAAGTGTCAGGATGCGCTGCATCATGGATTTAGCCGTGTTCATAATGTCTACATTCATCTGAAAGCTTCTTGAGGAAGACATCATGTCTGCCATCTCTTCCACCACATTCACATTGGGATAGAACACATATCCGTCCTCATTTGCTGCCGGATGATGAGGTTCGTAGCGCATCTGCAGTTCCGCATCGCTTTCAACAATGCCCTCAACACGAACGCCAGCACCTGCATCCTCACTCGCCTGAACACCAAATCCTTGTTGCCCGGGGTTCAGAATTGACTGCTGAATGGCAGAGAAAACCGGCTTCCGCGCACGATAGGTCGTGTCAGTGCTGGAACTCGCCGTCTCTGCGTTGGCAATGTTTGAAGCGGTTGTATTCAGCCTCAGCGACTGCGCTGTCATTCCGGAACCGGCGATATCGAATATGCTGCCCAGTGACATGATAATTCTCCTTAGCTAATCGTAGACCCGCGGATTACTCGCCTTTGATGGCTTTAGTCAGGCCGGTAAACTTGCTGTTCAAAAACTGGAAGCTGGCCTGGTAATCCATCGCATTGCGCATAAACCGGGTCTGCTCTGCCTGGGCATCCACCGTATTACCGTCTACGGAGGGCTGGTTTGGTACCCGGTACATCAAATCTGAATCACCAGCGCCCGCTGAAGTATCCATGTGGCCTTCATGGGTTTTCTCCATGCCAAAGCCACTCATACTGTCCTGGGCCTTTTGCATCATGGCCTGAAAATCCATATCCCGGGCTTTGAAACCTGGCGTATCAGCATTGGCCATATTGTTCGCCAGAACTTCAGCGCGCTTTACTCTGGCTTCCAGCGCGTGCTGGTGAATGCCAAGAGCTTTGTCAAAAGTGATCGCCATACAACCTCCGAAATACTGTCTCCGGCGGCTTGAGGCCTTGCCGGTTTCGTTCTATGGCAGAACTAAAGCAATGCTGATGCCAGATTTTTGAAGCCCTTTAAAATAGGGACATTCAGAGGGTTACAGGAGGGGATTGAGGTAAGAGCGAAGTAAAGGGGAACGGCAAACCCGGGGAAAGCGGCAAGCTGCTTCCCCCACAGGAATAGCGGGGAAGCACACGAAGTAACTACGCAGGCCAGCGCGCCACAAACTCAGCCAGCTCCGGCCGGGGTACCGCGGGCTTGGCCGAGGATACAGAGCCGGTGTAAAGAAGCCCGATGATAGACTCTCCCTCTTCAAGCCCAAGCCCTTCGAGAACCACCGGGTTGTATACCAACTCACCGGTGCGCCACATCACGCCAAAGCCAGCATCCTCCAACGCCAGCCCCAGAAAACTCATGCCCGCGCCCGCCGAGAGTATCTGTTCAATTTCGGGGATCTTCTGATGCTCTTTGGGCGACGCGATTCCAACGATAACCATCGGTGCACGCTTCGCTTTACCACGGATTATCTCTAGCTTCGCTTCATCGGTTTTACCCCTCATATCGGTGTACCCGGCGGCGAGCAAATCACCCAGGGCATTAAGACCTTCACCCTCGATAACCAGATAACGCCAGGGGCGCAGTAAGCCATGGTCCGGAGCACGCGATGCACACGCGAAGGCCCGGTCAAGCGTTGAGGCGTCGGGGCCCGGCGCTTCCAGCCGCGGCTCAGATGCCCGGTTGAGCAAAAAGTCAGTGACTGAACTCATATTAATAGTTTCCGCTAACTTAACGCTGGTCAGTTACAACTCAAAAAAGACCAGTGAATTGTGGGTTCTACGTAATACTGTTAACCTTTAGTCCTACTCGGCATAAAACAAATAAAATTCTACGGTTCCAGCGCCATGAGTGATCAGCGTACATGATGAGTGCTCCGGCAGATCTGCGCAATGCCAGCATCAGCGCAGGAAAATCTCTGACCTCAGAGGCCCTCAACAGCCCCATAGCTATTCCCCCGATGCCCGATTATAACGGTCGTCTAATTGCCTATACGGCAACGGCTGCCATTATTGTGGTGGGCGTATTGCAGGGGGCGTTCGAGCAATGGCACCTCTGGATGATTGTCGGCGCGCTGGCCTGGCCACATATTGCGCACCAGCTTATCCGGCAAACGTTTTTGAGAAACTCACCCCGCATTCGCCAGAAAATGCTCACGGCGGATTGCGTTATTGGAGGCGGGTTCATAGGTTGCATCGGGCTGGTTGCCATACCCTCGGTCTCGGTGGCATTGATGCTGATGTTCAGCGGCCTGATCATCGGCGGCATACGCCAATTCCTGATTGGCTCGGCCTTTATGGCGGCCTCTATTCTGGTTTTCTTCTTGGTTCTTGGGCCCGCAGACTCCTTCCAGTCCCCCCTGCTCACCAGTATGCTGTCCATCTCGTTGACCGGCTTCTATATCTGCGTCACTGCGTTTTATTCGCACCAGCAGGCCCGCGCTCTGATGCTGGCAAAAACTCAGATACAAAACCAGCGCGAACAATCCATAGCGCTGTCCCACAAGCTTTCAAAGTACCTTTCGCCTCAGGTCTGGCAGTCTATCTTCACCGGGGAAAGAGACGTTCGCCTTGAAACCCAGCGAAAAAAGCTTGCCGTCTTCTTCTCTGACATAAAAGGCTTTACCGAGCTTTCCGAGGAAATGGAACCGGAAGCACTCACCGAACTTCTCAACCACTACTTCAACGGTATGGCCGAAGTAGCTCTCAGGTACGGCGGAACCATCGACAAATTTGTGGGCGACTCCATTATGGTTTTCTTTGGCGACCCCACCAGCCGCGGCCAGCGGGAAGATGCGTTTGCTTGTGTATCCATGGCAATCGACATGCGCAAACACATGAAGATCATGCGGCAAAAGTGGCGCAGCCAGGGTATAAAAACCCCGCTCGAAATCCGCATGGGTATCAGCACCGGCTACACAACCGTGGGTAACTTCGGGGCTGAAAATCGCATGGATTACACCATTATCGGCAAAGAAGTAAACCTCGCCAGCCGGCTGGAATCCCTTGCAGAGCCGGGTGAAATACTCGTTTCCTACGAAACCTTCTCACTGATCAAAGACCGGATTATGTGCCGTGACAAGGGCGAAATCACCGTTAAGGGCTTCGTTAAACCCGTGCCCATTTACGAAGTTGTAGATTTCCGCAGAGACATGGGCCCGAACCGAAGCTTTATGGAACACGAACACAGTGGTTTCGCAATGTACCTGGATTCCGACAAGATCACCGAACGGGAGCGCCGGAGCATTCTCAGCGCTCTGGAAGATGCCGCAGACCGCCTGCGACAAGAAGAAGATTCAGCCCGGGACTGATTATTGACGAATCAGCCTTGGCCCCACCTGCTCCTCCGGCCCGGTACTACGCCAGGGGTTTATATCAAGCCCCCCACGGCGAGTATAACGGGCACACACAGTCAGGCTCTGCGGCTCGCAGCGATGTAACAGGTCGGTGAACAGCGTCTCTACGCAGTGTTCATGAAAGTCCTGTTTCTGTCGAAAACTCACGATATAGCGTAACAACCCGGCGCGATCGATGGCCGATCCGGTATAGCTGATCAGCACTGTGCCCCAATCCGGCTGGCCGGTCACCGGGCAGTTACTCTTCAGCAAGTGCGAGCATAGATGCTCGGTTACCACAGGCCCGGTTGCTTTCAGTGATTCAGGCGCGTAGTCATAAACCACGTCTTCAACTGGCTCGTTATCAATCAGCTCATAGCCCGACGGGCGCCCGACGGCCATATCCGAATCGTCGACGCTCCGAAAGCGCACATTTACCGCTGCGCCACTGGCACTGGATAAATCCGCCGTAATAGTTTCGACAACCTGTTCGGCCGATGAAAACACCGTCTGGTTCAAGGAATTCAGGTACAGCTTGAGAGACTTGGATTCAATAATCGACGGCGCAGCGGCGGGAAACCGGATTTCCGCCCAGGCCAGGTCCGGAATGCCTCCAGGGCGAAGCCATGAGATTTCCCAGGCCTGCCAGAGATCGCCTCCGAACCAGGGCCAGCGCCCATCTTCCAGCCCGATACGGCGTCTATTCTCCGCCCGGGGCACCGGGAAAAGCAGGGCCGGATCATAGCGATCAGGGTACTCGCTGGCTTTGCCCAGCGGTGCGTTATCAAGAGCCATATAATTTCCTGAAATCAGTTCTGAATGCCAGCCTGCAAAAGCTCGCATTCACATCAGTGGCGAATACCTTTCCCTCGCGCCAGTAGTTTAAGCGCAATGAACGTAAGCACGGCGATAAAGGCGAGAATCATACCAAGAGATACAAACGGATTTACATCAGAAACGCCGAGTATGCCGAACCGGAAGCCATTCACCATGTACAGAATCGGGTTAACCATAGAAACACCCTGCCAGAACTCCGGCAGCAGATCGATGCTATAGAACACCCCGCCAAGATACGTCAGCGGTGTCAGAACGAAGGTAGGAACGATTGATACATCATCAAACTTGGTCGCCAGCAATGCATTGATAAAGCCGCCGACGGCAAACAGTGCAGAGGTGAGAAATACGGTTACCACAACCATCGGCAGGTTGTGAATCTCCAAACGTGTAAACGCCAGCGAGAGCAGGGTTACGATAAGGCCTATACCCAGGCCACGGGCCATGCCCCCGGTTACGTAGCCAGCAAGAATCACCCAGTTCGGCACCGGCGATACCAATAGCTCTTCCACGCTTCGCTGGAACTTCATGGAGAAAAAAGACGACACCACGTTCGAGTAGGAGCTGGTAATCACTGCCATCATGATCAGCCCCGGTACGATAAACGCCATATAGTCGAAACCGCCCATGTCACCGATTCTGGAACCGATCAGATTCCCGAAAATGATGAAGTACAGCGTCATGGTGACGGCTGGCGGCAGCAGAGTTTGTGCCCAGATGCGGGTAAACCGGCGAATCTCTCTCAATACAATCGTGGTATAAGCGGTGAACAGAGCATTGGCATTCATTTTTCGCCCTCCATTACCGCTTCTTCAGCCGGTTCATTCTGTTCCACCATGCGGATGAACAACTCTTCCAGGCGATTTGCTTTAGTACGCATACTGACTACTTTGATTCCCTGCGCCTCCAACTGAATAAACACATCGTTAAGCACCTGCCCTTTGTGGACATCCACTTCAAGCACACCTTCACCATCCAGCCGGCATGAGAAACCATCCAGTTCCGGAGCACGCTCCAGAGTGGTTTCCGCATCCAGCAGAAAGGTCTCAAGGCTGAGCTGCTGCAGCAATTCCCGTTTGCTGGTATTCCGGACAATGCGACCGTGATCGATAATGGCAATGTTCCGGCAAAGTGCTTCCGCTTCTTCCAGATAGTGCGTGGTCAGAATGATGGTGGTGCCCTGCCGGTTCATTTCCTCAAGAAACGACCACATGGACCGCCTCAGCTCGATATCTACACCAGCCGTAGGTTCATCCAGAATCAGCAGTTTCGGTTCGTGCACCAGCGCGCGGGCAATCATCAGCCTTCGCTTCATGCCACCAGACAACATCCGCGCTGGCGCATTTCGCTTGTCCCAGAGCCCGAGTTTCTTCAGGTATTTCTCAGCAGAGACTGCTGCTTTTTTCAGGGGTATCCCGTAATAGCCGGCCTGAATGGTGACAATATCAAACACCTTCTCAAACTGATTGAAGTTGAACTCCTGAGGCACAACGCCCAGATGGAGCTTGGCATCCGAGAGGTGGGTATCTATGTCGTAGCCAAACACTTTCACCTTGCCGCCAGACTTGGTAACCAGAGAACACACAATGCCCAGCGTGGTCGATTTCCCGGCGCCATTAGGTCCTAACAATGCAAAGAAATCCCCCTGTGCCACATGTAGGTCGATTCCCTTGAGAGCTTCAAACCCACTGCCGTAGGTTTTGGTTAGCCCCTCAATTTCCAGCGCATTGGTCATAACAGGTTCCGGTTCAAATAAGCAGTGTTGAAGAATCACTCATTCATTGAGGCACGCCCGACTTTTTCAAGGCTGACGCCCATCAGCACCAGCGCCGCGAAATACACAAACTGCGACAGATATCCCGATATAGCCAGGGACGGCTCCCTATAATGCGGTTACAACAATTTACAATCGGCCGTCCACAACCGTTCCGCTGGCCCGGCCCGAACTCAGGGAATGCAAGACGAAACATGGCTGTCGCTCACCTCACTCCCCCATTACTGACTCTGCCCCGTGCGTTTCTGATCACACTATTTATCAGTCCACTTCTTTCCGGATGCTTTAGCGGTGACAGTGGCGGCACGAGCAGTGATACGAGCACGGGGAGAATCAATGCCCTGGGAATCAGCGGAATGTCCTATCAAACCGCCAGCCAGACCGGCATAACAGATGCCAACGGGCAGTTCCATTACTACCCGGGAGAAACAATCAGCCTCCAGGTCGGCAACTTGCTTATTGCGGAAGGTGTACCTGCTCAGGAGTGGGTAACGCCACTGGAGTTCATTCCGGAAATCAGAACACAGCTTGAGGTCCCATCTGTAGACGACGAAGGCCTCAGCACTCACACCATTACCGAACAACAACTCATTACCCGCATACCTCTAACGAACCTCACCCGCTTTCTCATAGCACTGAACTGGACGGATAACCTACGGGAGAATGAAGGCATAGAGATCCGGGATCGCGTCATCCAACAACTGAATGCAGCGCTGCCCAACCTCACAAGCCCGATCGACTTTACTGTCAGCGAAGCGGAATTCAACGCAACCGGTAATCAGCCGTCGCCCGCAAACCAGCTACTTGCCGCCATCTGTTTCTATCCTGAAGGCGATGAGCTGTGCGAGCAGCCACCCACGGAAGAGGAAATCAACAACGCGCCGGAACGCCCCGAAGATGAAGACGACTGGGACCCAAACGTTGACTACAAGCAGGATCTGAGCGCCAGAAGGCAGAGAATTCTTGAAGCTGTCCGCTCAATGGATGAGGTTGACGCTGAAGATGCCCGGCTCTATCTCACGCGGGAGTTGAACGCCATCTCAACCACTATTGGAAACCGCTTTTACCTGGATAACCACATAGCCAGGCATCCAGACAGCGACACGAGCATAAAACAGGTGAAAATACGGCGTATACGCGGGGGCCTTGATCTTGCGAACCTGGAAGCCATTACCACCCGCCCGCAAGATGTAGTCTTGCATTCCTTCAGCTGGCAAACAGCAACAGTGGAGTATTACGTGTCAGGACCCACCGACGGCGAGTCCGAAATCGTCACAAGCTTTTTGCCAGAAGATACTTATCGATGGGTGCGCAAAAGCCTCAGGGTTGTTATTACCGACTGATCAGCCGGGAAAGGCTCCAACGCGACTCGCTGCTGGCCACATCGTAACCGGCAGGATCCAGGCCATCGGTTCCGTGAGCAAGGCATTCTTTGATGGCCAGAATTTCTGCTGCCGCCCGGCTTTCATTATACTTTGCCAGGTCAACAACCTTGGCGGCTTTCAAGGGCGCATGGTAACGGTCAGTCATCACCATAACGCGCGGCCACAACCTGCGCTTGGCCGAGGGAGAAACCACTATACCGCGCTGGCCATCTGTCAGTTCAACCAGGCTACCCGTCGGGTAAATCCCGATCGCCTGAATAAAGCTCTCGACCAGATCACCCTGAAACTCAATATTCCTCATATCGTAGAGCAGAGTCACAGCCTTCGCCGGTGTCATAGGCTCAGCAAAGCTCTCCCTCGGTTCGATAAGAGATTCGAAGAACTCAGCAAGCCCGGCTATTTTCGCCAGCAGAGGGATCCTGTCTCCACGCACGCCTTCAGGAAAGCCCGAGCCGTTATGTCGCTCACGATGCCCCTGCACCACGCTCAGTACCGCGCGTGAAAGGCCGCTGTCTTCGAGCATGGCCATACCTTTCTCAACGTAGGTACGGTAGAGCGCATACTCTTCTGGAACCAGCTGCCCTTCTCGGCTAAGTAACTCAGCAGGCAACCTGGTTTTACCAACCTGGGACAACAAACAGCCCAAGCCAAGATGATTCAGCAAACCTTCATTCAACCCCAGCTGGCGCCCGCATACGAGCGCCCACACCGACGTATTCAGAGCATGTCGATATACATGATCATCATGCTGCCGGATGCGGCTCAGCCACAGTAACGCGTCTGGCTGCCGAACTACGCTACTCACCATTTTGCTGATAACCGCAGCAACCGGCCGCAGGTCTTTGATGCCGTCAGTAGCAAAGGCCTGATAAAGGCCATCAAGCGCAACACCAGCGTCTTCCAGCAAACCATTCGACGCTTTCATTTCCCGCTTCAGCGTGGTCACGGTCCGGTAAGTTACAGGCTCCCGTATGCTCAGCGGGGGGAGGTTTAGCTCTTCTCGCCCCTCTCCCCTGCGTCGGCCTTTGGTACCAAAGGCAGGGCGTACAATTTTGGTGAGCTCTACGGAGTCCCGGGTTTCAGCGACGTCTATAGCAACCCACTTACAATGGGAGACCAGTGCGCGGATATCATCCTGGGAACGGATGTGAAAACCCTGAATGGGAAAGGGTGTCTGATGCCACGGGCGATCAAGATCGGACACAAACATGCCAACCTCAAGATCATGTACCGCAATTTTTCTCTGACAGACGCCCACGCTTCGCTCCTGAATGCGCAATTTCGATGAGTACTATTTTTATACGGATCAGCGGAATAGTCCATTACATTTTGATGTTTCAGCGTAACCGCAACAACACAGTCGGTAACGATAATCTTCAGCCCGAAACAATTTGTAGCAATGTGACAGATATCACAGGGCCACCACGAACAGCATCACTCTTATCAATCCGTACTGCAGACCGTGCGGTCAAATTCTGGAGGACGAGCGCTCATGGCACCGCGCACCGTCTTCCGGCTGTATACAGAGTAAGGCACCGCCGAGGCGCGAATATAATCCACATTCATCGCACCCTTACCTTCACCCTTAACATCGGAAACCGCTTCACAGGAGACCAACAGTTCGAGTTGGCCGGATAGCTCTGCAATGCGTGCCTGTGGATCAGAAGGATTGACGGCCATGCATACATCACCAGAACCAGCCACCTCACCTTCGGGAGCACGCCGGTCATGGCCGCTCAAACCGCAGGCACGAATACCGCGGGCACAAGTACCCGCCTCGGCGTGGCTGTCATCGTACAAATGCCAGTCTCGCTCACTGCACTGGGTTTCAAGGAGAATTGGGGTAGCGCGGTCTGCGAGGAACCACCAGGAGGGGTATTCAGCAGTGTGCCAGGACAAACGGACTGCTCTGGGCGCGCCCCGGGAGTTCTCTGCAGAGAACATGGCGTAGTGGGAATAGTAGGTGGCACAGCCAGCTTGCATAACGAGCAACCCGGCAACAGCGAACAGGAAGGCAATGCCTTTAAAAGGTCGGTAGAGTTTTAGTGCAATCATGAGTCGCTCGTTGATCCTTAACGACAATCTCACTGAGGAAGCCCCATTATCCCTGGGAAAACGTGTCAAAAATGCCTGTCAGTTATCACTCTGATCAAACTGCAAGCCAAAGCCATCGATGGTTTTGCGAACCACAACCATGCTCAGCTCCGGTGCCGGCACGGGTAACCCCTGAACCTGAACTTTTACAGTGTCCCCCAGTTCGGGTGCAAACGGTTCTGTATCCACCACAACGAACACACCACCATCCGATATGTCCCGGGTCGAGAACACAAACTCCCCCTGTTGCTCGTGACTCACTTTTACTTTCGCACTCATCGCTGTTCGAAAGTGCTCTCTGCGGTCATCTACAGCCATCGGCCAGGTTCCAATGTGTGTCTGCGTTACGTAGCAGGTTATTGTATGTTGTTACGAATCATACCATTTAATAATGCATTTCAAAGGATAGCGCCGGTAACAGCATGTATCTCCTAGGTGATATTGACTTGGCAGGAAATACAAATGAGAATGGTTGGCGTTTTAACTCACCTATGATTATTTCGCTCACAGGTGCAAACCCGATCCGAAACATTTAAGGATGGCACTATGCGCATGAAACTGGCTGCAACCGCAGCAATCGCCCTTACCGCTCTGCCCCTCACTGCCTCTGCAGACGGCGACGTTAACATCTACTCCTACCGTCAGGCATACCTTCTTGAGCCACTGTTGAATGCGTTTGAAAAAGAAACCGGCATCAAGAGCAACGTCGTGTTTGCCAAGCAGGGCCTGGCTGAGCGACTGGAACGCGAAGGCCGCAACAGCCCGGCTGATATCGTAATGACCACCGACATCTCACGGCTTAACGACCTGGTTGAACGCGATCTTGTCCAGACCCTGGATAACGATGTACTTGAGGAAAACGTTCCGGAAAACCTGCGTCATCCAGAAGGCAAATGGTTCGGCCTGACAACCCGTGCGCGTATCATCTACACCTCTAAAGAGCGCGTCGAAGAGGGTGAAATCACCACTTACGAGCAACTGGCTGACGACAAGTGGGATAACCGCATCTGTACCCGCAGCGGCAAGCACCCGTATAACATTGCCCTTATCTCTTCCATGATTGCGCATCATGGTGAAGCTGAAACCGAAGAATGGCTGCAAGGTGTCAAAGACAACCTGGCTCGCAAACCACAAGGCGGCGACCGCGACCAGATCAAGGCGATTGCTGAAGGCGTGTGCGATGTATCCATCGGCAACAGCTACTACTACGGCAACATGCTGAAAGATGATAGCCAGCGCCCCGCAGCTGAAGCCGTCCGCCTGGTATTCCCGAACGCTGATGGCCGCGGCACCCACATCAACATCAGTGGCATCTCGCTGACCAAAAGTGCTCCAAACAAAGACAACGCCATCAAGTTGATGGAGTTTCTGTCGTCTCCGGAAGCACAGAACATCTACGCCACAGCGAATACTGAATACCCTGCAAACCCGAACGTAACGCCCACAGGGCTGGTTGCAGAGTGGGGTGAGGTCCACCCAGACAGCTTGTCACTGCAGGTTATTGCAGAAAACCGCAACGCAGCAGTCAAACTGGTTGACCGTGTAGACTACGACGGCGAATAAATGCCTGAGCGAGGGCGGCTTGGCCGCCCTCTTATTCACCTTTAATCAACCCACTAAACTTTTAGCCAATCAACCTCGTTACTGATTCCGGTCATTGCAGCGGCTAATTGAGCTGACTACAATCGTCCCCCCTTTAACTCAATAACAGGATCCACATGAGCGAGGCTGCGACCAGCGTTAACCCCGGGCTTACCCCGCCCCTGCTGGCAAAGCGTACCTCCCGCCGCTGGATGATCAGCGCACTACTCACGACAGCCATAGTCGCGCTACCCGTCCTGTCCGTTATTGTTCTGGCCTTTTTTCCTGAAGAAAACATCTGGCCACACCTGATAGATACCACCTTGCCCCGCTACCTGGTCACCACCATCAAGCTGATGATCGGTGTCGGCATTATTACTCTGGCCATCGGCCTGTCTTCAGCCTGGGCCGTCACCATGTGTGAGTTCCCCGGGCGCAAGTTCTTTGAGTGGGCCATGCTGCTGCCTTTTGCTGTGCCGGCGTACGTAATTGCCTATGTGTACACCAGCCTTCTGGATTACGCAGGCCCGGTCCAGGGCGCTCTTAGAGACTGGTTTGGCTGGGCCAACGCTTCCGAATACTGGTTCCCCGAGATCCGTAGCCTGGAAGGCGCCACGCTGATGCTTGGCCTTGTGCTCTATCCTTATGTATATCTTCTCGCTCGCGCCGCATTCCTGGACCAGTCACCTTCCCTGTTTGCCGTCAGCCGCAGCCTTGGCCATTCAGCACTCAGCACCTTTTTCAAAGTGGTTCTGCCCATTGCCCGCCCGGCCGTTGCCGTTGGTCTCTCGCTTGCGCTGATGGAAACCCTGAATGACTTTGGCACGGTCGACTTTTTTGCCGTCCAAACCCTTACCGCCGGCCTGTTCGATACCTGGATGAATCTCGGCAATCTCGGCGGTGCGGCTCAGATAGCCACAACCATGCTCATATTTGTTGTTATTCTGGTTACACTGGAGCGTTACTCCCGACAGCGCCAGCAGCAATTCGCCGCCAGAGACAACCGGGATCCGATCCGCCGCTTTACCATGTCCTTCCCACGCCAACTGATTTGCGTTGCCGTTTGCGCGGTACCGGTAGTATTCGGTTTCGTTATCCCCGGCGTCACACTGGGCGTTTATGCCTGGGAATATTTTGACGAGAGCTGGAACCCTGCATTTCTGCACAACACCCTTAACAGCCTGTTCCTCTCAGGCACTGCGGCTCTGACCACTCTATTGATCGGCATCACCCTCGCGTACAGCCGCAGGTTGCACAACACTCGCGGCATGCAGGTGCTCATGCGCCTCTCAAGTCTGGGTTACGCCATGCCAGGCGCCGTGCTTGCAGTTGGTGTTATTGTGCCCCTGGCTGGGTTTGATAACTGGCTGGACAACCTGATGCGAGATTTCTTTGGCGTCAGCACCGGCCTGCTGCTCAGTGGCTCGGCTTTCGCCATTGTATTTGCCTACACAGTGAGGTTCCTGGCCGTGTCTGCCGGAAGTGTGGAGAGCGCGCTGCAGAAAGTTACCCCAAGCATGGATATGGCATCCCGCTCACTGGGCAACAGCCCGGGCAAGACACTCGTGAAGGTGCACCTGCCCATGCTTCGTGGAACACTGATTACTGCCGCGCTGGTGGTTTTCGTGGATTGCATGAAAGAGTTGCCGGCCACGCTCATCCTTCGGCCTTTCAACTTTGAGACCCTGGCTACCTACGTGTACCAGTTTGCCTCAGACGAGCGCCTGTATCACAGCGCTCTGCCAGCGCTCATTATCGTGTTGGCGGGAATCATACCGATCATTCTGATGAGCCGTTCCATATCCAACACCCGCTCTATGGCCTGACAAACGCCACAAAACTAAGGCATCATCCTTGAGCGGGCGTCCTGCACTACAAACCGGCCCTGAAACACAGCAACCGGATCGCCTTGCGGCATGGTGTTGGGCGTTCCACAGAACACCTCGGTGGTCAAATCCAGCCGTCCCTTACCGTGCCTGGCAAGACTCTTTCTGAAGCGTTCGGGAATCTCATCCCCCGGCAGGCGGCAAATCGCGTAAAAATCCGAATTCACGGGATCAAGATAATCGATACTACCTGTCTGAACGACGACCTTACCTCTCAACCCAAGATCGGCAAGTGCAAGCTCGGTGACACCCCAGGCAGCCGTTACCGCAACCGAATAGACACTTCCGCCAAAGCCAGTACCTTGGTGATTGAGATTGGGCGCAAGCGGTGCACTTAACAGCAGGGCGCTGCCGTCCCACGAGTGCAATTCAATTCCCAGAGCGCGAGAAAGGGGAATTTCCTCATGAATGCGCCTCTGAAATGCCGAAAGCTGAGTCATAAACTCCTCCTGATATACATTAATTTTAGGCGCGCCACCCGCTTTCCCCAATGCGACTAACGTCGGCTCTGAAACGAACCAAGCCCGGCGAAGCCGGGCCTGGTCATAATATGAGGATCAGACTATACCTTACTGCCAGATCACCTTCTGGCGCCGCGCATACCAATCATTCACCCTGTCCTCGTAGGCGTCTTCCACCACGTTACGCTTCAGCTTCATCGTCGGTGTCAGAAAGCTGTTCTCAATCGTCCACTCGTCACTGACTATTGTTACAAAGGCCAGCTGCTCGTGAGGGTCTACTGTTTTGTTTACCTTGGTCAAAAGCTCTGCAAAACTCTCCTCAAGCTCCTTCCTGAAGTGCTCATCCGCCATTTTCGGGCGAATTCCCTCAGCCAGCTGAATAATAGCAAAAGGCTGAGTCTGGTTGGCGCCGGAAACACAAACCATCTCAATGGACTGATGCGCCATCAAACGATTCTCAATCGGCGCGGGAGCAATATACTTACCCTTGCTGGACTTGAAAATCTCCTTCATCCGGCCCGTGATCTTGAGGCGACCCAGTTCGTCAATTTCGCCTTTGTCGCCGGTTTTCAGGAAGCCATCGTCGGTAAAGGTTTCCCTGGTTTTTTCTTCATCCTTGTAATAACCCACCATGGTGGCCGGGCTCTTTATCAGGATCTCGCCCTCAGGGCTGATTTTTGTTTCCACACCAGGCATGCACTCGCCCACATAGCCAGTACGGGAACGCCCGGGCTTATTAATGTGAGAATAGGCGAAGTTCTCAGACATACCGTAGCCTTCAAGCAATTCAAGGCCAAGGTTGCGATACCAGTCGAGCACGTCGCTGGCCAGCGGCGCAGAGCCACTTCCTGCCAGCTTGACCTTGCCCAGGCCAAGGCCTTTGAGGATCTTTTTCTTGATCAGGCCACTCACCACCGGAATCTTCAGTAATGTCTCAAGTTTCTTCGGCGGCAACTTCTGGAGAACACCCTGCTGGAATTTAACCCACAGTCTGGGTACCGAGAGGAACAGCGTTGGTTGCGCGCGTTTCATATCCTCAACAAAGGTATCAAGGGATTCCGCAAAGAACAGGTGAAAGCCGGCGTACAAAGAAGCCAGCTCAACAAAGGTGCGCTCAAATACATGGGCCAATGGCAGGTAGGACAACATGCGCTCATCAGGGCCTACCTGCAGCACCTCCATACCGCCAGCGGCCGCGAAAGCCATATTGCGGAAGCTGAGCATGACGCCTTTCGGCCTGCCGGTACTGCCCGAGGTATAAACGATGGTCGCCAGATCGTCCGCATCGCGGTGAACTTTCTCCTCCAGCGGCTGGAACCTGGCTACAATATCGTCCCAGGTTTCAAAATCATTGGGCGGACTGAGCGGGAAAGAAATACAGCGCACAGATTCCGGGACCCCGGGCTTCATCATATCCCAGTCGTCCAGTTTGCCAACGAACAGAACCTCACATTCTGCATGGCCCAGCACGTAATTGACCGTGTCGGCATTCAGCGTTGGGTATAGCGGTACGGAAATATGGCCCGCCATCCAGATAGCCCAATCTGTCATTATCCAATGAGCGCAGTTTTTGGAGATCAGGCCAATCCGGCTTTTTTCCGGGAGATTAAGTGACTTGAGGTAAGACGCCATGCGCCGGGCTTCATCAACCGCCCTGCTCCACGTGTACTCCACTACTTTGCCCCCGCCAACAGGCTGGGTCATATACAGAGAGTTGGCCTTGGCACTCTCCCAGTGGTACACCATGTCCAGTGGAAGTTTGGTTGTTGTATCCATGGATATTCCTTGCTTTCGTTATTTGAATTATCAGCACATTATTTAGACTTTAGTAGGGTATTTCAACACATTATAGCCAATGAAAGCGTGACTCAGGCCGACCACTCAGAAACTCCCTCACCGGAATATCCTGCCAGGTCAACTTCACGTTAACATGCGCTACCACCAAGGGTGCACGGCTGTGATAAACTCCGGCACCTTATCACTGCAATTACCGCAACAGACCTCGGAGATGGGCATATGGCCAAGCAAACCCTGCGCACCCTGTTGGGCGCCTCATTAATGGCACTGGCAAGCATTACACAGGCAGCAGAGCCTCGCGTTGTCGCCATTACGCAGATTGTGGAACACCCTGCGCTCGACGCCGTCTACCAGGGCGTAAAAGATGAGCTCGCAGAACGGGGCTATACAGAAGGTGACAACCTGACTGTCATGCATGAAAGCGCCCAGGGCAATTCCGCCATCGCCTCCCAGATTGCCCGCAAGTTTATCGGTGACAGTCCCGACGTGATCGTGGCCATCGCAACGCCTTCTGCACAAACTGTTGCTGCAGCCGCGCGCAATATCCCGGTCGTATTTGCTGCCGTAACCGACCCGGTTGGCGCAAAACTGGTGAAGGATGCAGAGGCTCCGGGTGCAAACATTACCGGCGTTAGCGACATGCTCCCCATCGATAAACACCTCGACATGCTGCTACGCATGGTGCCGGACGCCAAAAACATTGGCACTGTCTATAACCCCGGGGAAGCCAACGCAGTATCCTTGATTGAATTGCTTGATGAACGCCTGCAAGCCCGCGGCCTGACACTGGTTAAAGGTGCAGCCACCAAAACCTCCGAGGTTCTTGGCGCCGCCCGCTCGCTCGTAGGTAAAGTTGATGCTATCTACCTGACAACCGACAACACGGTCATCAGCGCCGCAGAAGCGGTTATCTCTGTAGGCGAGCGTGCAAAAATACCGGTATTTGCAGCCGACACCGCGACCGTTGATCGTGGCGCCGTTGCCGCACTGGGCTTTGACTACTACGATCACGGCCGCCAGGCCGGTGTTATGGTTGCACGCATCCTTGAAGGTGAGAAGCCGGGCGACATGCCGGTAGAAACCATGGAAAAGCTTGACCTGTTTGTTAACCCGGAAGCTGGCGAACGCATGGGCATCACTATTGCTGATGATGTAATCGCCGAAGCTAAAGAAGTGGTCAAGAGCGACAAGTAACGCCATACCTACACGGGCGGCCTCTCTATCCGGAGCCCGCCCGTTTTTCTTTTACGGTGAATATCCCCCATGCTCAGTAACATTGCATTTTACGGCGCACTTGAGACAGGCCTTATTTACGGCCTGGTGGCCTTCGGCATCTATCTCTCTTTTCGCGTACTCGACTTCCCCGACCTGACCGTTGACGGCAGCTTTCCCCTGGGTGCTGCCGTTGCCGCCGTGCTTATCATCGAAGGCTGGAACCCATGGCTGGCAACCGGTTGCGCAGTGCTCGCCGGCATGGCCGCGGGTGCCGTAACCGCCATTCTCAACGTCAAGCTGAACATTCTTAACCTGTTAGCCTCCATCCTCACGATGATCGCCCTGTATTCCGTCAACCTCCGGGTAATGGGCCGACCGAACATCGCCCTGCTGGGAGAGGACACCGTGCTCACCCCCTGGTACTCATTGGGTCTTGAATACCATCAGGTGCCGGTGTTGCTGTTCGTGATTGTGATCTTCATTTCCCTGATATTGCTTTGGCGCTTCATGAAATCGGAAACCGGTCTCGCCATGCGTGCAACCGGTGCCAACGCAAGAATGGCCCGCGCCCAGGGCATTGCGACCGGTACCATGATCATTCTCGGTGTTGCAGTATCGAACGGACTGGTTGGTCTCGCCGGCGCACTGTTTGCACAGAGCCAGGGCGCTGCCGACGTCACCATGGGTGTTGGCGTGATTGTTATCGGCCTGGCATCGCTGATTGGTGGTGAAGCCGTGATCACACCATCAACAGTTGTGCGCGCTCTTATCGCCTGCGTGGTTGGCGCCATTATCTATCGCCTGGCCATTGCCTTCGCCCTGAACGCAGATTTTCTCGGCCTGCAAGCGCAGGACCTGAACCTGATAACCGCCGTTCTGGTTACCCTGGCCATTGTATTGCCCGGCATCCGCACGTCCGTGGCGAGCAAACTCACCCGCAAGAAAGCCTGAGGAGGCACTATGATCAGCGCAACCGATCTGCGGCTTACCTTTGGTAAAGGCACACCGCTGGAAAACCCCGCTCTTCGGGGCATGAGCCTTACGGTTAATCAGGGCGAATTTGTTACCGTGATTGGCAGTAACGGTGCCGGCAAGTCCACGTTCCTGAACGCTCTGGCGGGCGAAGTTATCGTGGATAGCGGCACCATTGTTGTCGATAACCTCAACGTGACCAAACTGCCCACCCACAAACGGGCAGGCCGCGTGGCTCGCGTCTTCCAGGACCCGCTCGCCGGAACCTGCGAAGGCCTGAGCATCGAGGAAAACCTGTCGCTTGCCATCAAGCGTGGCCAGCGCCGTAGCCTTGGCACAGCCGTAAAGAAACAGTACATGGAACAGTTCCGGGAAAGCCTCTCTTCCCTGAACCTGGGGCTTGAGAACCGGCTCGGCGATAAAATGGGCCTGCTCTCCGGTGGGCAGCGCCAGGCAGTCAGTTTGCTGATGGCAAGCCTGACTCCCTCCGCCATTCTGCTGCTCGACGAGCACACCGCAGCGCTGGATCCCAAAACGGCCGCTTTTGTGCTGGAGCTCACCACCAAAATCATCGAAGAGCAGAAACTGACCGCTCTGATGGTAACCCACAGCATGAAACAGGCGCTGGAAGTAGGCACCCGAACCGTGATGCTGCACCAGGGCCAGGTGGTGTTCGATATTGCCGGCAAAGACCGCGAAGGTCTGGAAGTGAAAGATCTTCTGGAGCTGTTCGAAACCCAACGTGGGCTTTCCGTGGATGACGACAGCCTGCTTCTTGGTTAATGGTGAAGCGGGAGCCAGGCTCCCGCTTCTTTTTCTGCCTCTGCAAAACCACTGATAACCGCCCCCTTCTGCACGATTTTCGTGCGTTTTTCAATCACAACATATAGTAATTCCCAGCTATCCAGCCCAAGCGGCGGATTTACTGGCGTTTTCCCTCTTGCAAGCCCTTAGCCCATTGAATTTCTTTGCGAGAAGTCGCTTATCAATAGTTCTGGTTAAATTCACAAAACACTATATCCTGTTATACTCTCAAAAAATAAGCCCATATATAGGGCCAACGACTTCACAGCTCACCTGCAGACAGGCAGATGCACTAGCTGAAAAAAGCCGCGTAGGCAACCACAATCAGAGCGTAATGAGAGCGCGATCACCGGGAAATACAGCCTGTCCCGGCTTTACAAGCGCACAAGATATAGTGGTTTGCAAAGAAACTTGAAAAACAAGGGCAACTACGCAGGTTTTTGCAACGTTTTACAGAGATATGGCACCGTTAAAAGTGCCATCAACAGACAACAGACATACTTGAAAATCGAGGGTGGCAATGAACGCTAAGGCAGAGGCAGTAGTTACAACGATTCCGATGCAGGAAACTTCGCTAGACATCTGGACCAGCAAGTACCAGCTTAAAACCAAGACCGGCGAAGCGGTAGACAAGGACATCAACGCCACCTACCAGCGGGTTGCAACTGCCTTGGCGCAGGTTGAAAACAAATCTGTGCGCGCAGAGCACATGAAAAATTTCCTTTGGGCACTCAAACACGGGGCCATCCCCGCCGGCCGCATTACCTCCAATGCCGGTGCCGAAGCTCACAAGCCTGCAACCTCTACCATCAACTGCACCGTGTCCGGTTCCGTTCAGGATTCCATGAACGACATCCTGGAGAAAAACCATGAAGCAGGCCTCACCCTCAAGGCTGGCTGTGGTATCGGTTATGAGTTCTCTACCCTGCGTCCGAAAGGTGCCTACGTTGCCGGCGCTGGTGCCACCACATCCGGCCCGCTGTCGTTCATGGATATCTTCGACCGCATGTGCTTCACCGTATCCTCTGCCGGTGGCCGTCGCGGTGCCCAAATGGCCACCTTTGATGTTCACCACCCGGACATCATCGATTTCATCCAGGCCAAGCGTGAAGATGGCCGCCTGCGACAGTTCAACCTTTCCCTGCTGATAACGGAAGACTTCATCGAAGCCGTTCGGAACGACAGCGACTGGCACCTGTCTTTCCCGGTGACCGACAAAGAAGTCAAAGAAGAAGGCCTGGACCTGGCCGATCCCAGCCAGTTCGTATATCGCGATTTCCCGATACTCGATGGCTACGTGGTTAACGAAGAAGGCAAGGTGGCGTGCCGTATCTACCGCACCCTGAAAGCCCAGTTCATCTGGGACACCATCATGACCTCCACCTACGATTACGCAGAGCCGGGCTTCATCCTGATCGACAAGGTCAACCAGATGAACAACAACTGGTTCTGCGAAGACATCCGCGCCACCAACCCCTGTGGCGAGCAGCCTCTGCCTCCTTATGGCAGCTGCCTGCTGGGCTCTGTGAACCTGACTAAATTTGTGGACTACCCGTTCACCGAGAAAGCCAGCTTCAACTACGAAAAGTATCGCAAGGTAGTGGGTATCTTCACCCGCATGCTGGACAACGTTGTAGAAATCAACGGCCTGCCCCTGGCCGAGCAGCGCCACGAAATCACCAACAAGCGCCGCCACGGCATGGGCATTCTGGGCCTGGGCTCAACCCTCGCCATGCTGCGCATGCCTTACGGATCTGAAGAGTCCGTACAGTTTACCGAAGACGTTGTCCGCGAAATGGCCGTTGAAGGCTGGCGCCAGTCACTTTCTCTGGCAGAAGAGAAAGGCGCTGCGCCCATCATGGACGAAGACTTCGAAATCACCCCGAAAATGATGGGCAAATGCCCGCAGCTGCAGAACGATGGCTACAAACTCGGCGACAAGCTCAAAGGCCGTGTACTGCACGCCAAATACAGCCGCTACATGCAGGAAATTGCCAAGGTAGAACCCGAACTGGTTGAACAGCTGGCAGAGAAAGGTGGCCGCTTTACCCACCACACCTCCATTGCACCCACGGGCACCATCAGCCTGTCGCTGGCCAACAACGCCAGTAACGGCATTGAGCCAAGCTTCTCGCACCATTACGCCCGTAACGTGATCCGAGAAGGCCGTAAAACCAAAGAAAAAGTCGACGTGTTCTCCTTCGAGCTGCTGGCCTACCGCCACCTGGTCAACCCGGGTGCCATGCCCTTCTCAGACGAAGAAGACAAAAAACTGCCCAGCTACTTCACCACCTCTGATGACGTAAGCCCGGCGCAGCACGTAGACATCCAGGCCGCCGCACAAAAGTGGGTAGATTCCTCGATCTCCAAAACCGCGAACGTACCAACCGACTTCGCTTACCAGGAGTTCAAAAACATCTACCTCTACGCCTACGACAAAGGCCTGAAAGGCTGCACCACCTTCCGCTTTAACCCGGAAGCCTTCCAGGGCGTGCTGGTAAAAGAGAAAGACCTTGAAAACACCCTCTACGAGTTCACCCTCGACGACGGCAGCAAGGTGAACCTGAAGGGCAACGAACAGGTAGAGTACGACGGCGAGATCCACACCGCCGCCAACCTGTTTGACGCGCTTAAAGAAGGCACCTACGGAAAGTATTGATCCGGAACACCGACACAGGACAGAAGACATGACAGTTAAAATCAGCAATAAAATCGTCGGCTACCGGGTTAAGAAAGCCGACACCGACGCACCCAGCGAACAGCAGGCACCGGCACAGCTGGAGCCCACGCTGCAGAAGATGAACGAGTACATCGAACGGCCGGATTTTCTGGTGGGCACCACCTACAAAATCAAGCCGCCGGTGGCTGAGCATGCGATGTACATCACCATCAACGACATCCTGCTGAACGAAGACACAGACCACGAAAGCCGGCAGCCGTACGAAGTGTTCATCAACTCCAAATCCATGGAGCACTTCCAGTGGGTAATCGCCCTCACCCGCGTAATCTCTGCGGTATTCCGCAAAGGCGGCGACCTGACCTTCCTGGTGGAAGAGCTGCGTTCCGTATACGACCCGAACGGCGGTTACTTCAAGAAAGGCGGCGTGTTCATGCCTTCCCTGGTGGCTGAAATTGGTGCCGTTATCGAGAAGCACCTGAAGGCCGTAGGCCTGATGGAAAGCGAGGAAATGAGCGAAACCACCAAGCGCATCCTCGCCGAAAAGCGCGCCGAGTTTGAAGCCAACAACACCAAGGCAACCAACGACGACAAAGCCGGCGACTTCCCGCCCAACTCCACCATGTGCAGCAAGTGCAACACCAAAGCCGTTATCGTGATGGACGGTTGTGCGACTTGCCTGTCTTGTGGCGACAGTAAGTGCGGTTGAAGTGAGTGATTTGTAGGTAAACAGAAAGGCCCGGAGCGAAAGCCTCGGGCCTTTTTTTATGGCCAGCGACCACCAAGGCTCCGTATTCGCGTGAGTGCTTCGTTATTACGCGGTGATATTACGAAATTTGACAGCTCCAGACTGGTAACTTGCTGGTTTTGGGCTAGTTTTATGGGTAGGTTGCTTGGTAAGTACGTAATCGCAATGCGTGCAAATGTGGAAGTCACGATATTGAATAACGAAGAACGCGGTCTAATACGCTGTTATAGGTTTTACCCCCGAATTCACATAAGGACAAGGCATGAATATCAAAGATTATGTTTCCGGCTTTAGCAATCATCCAATTCTGTTCATAGGTACGGGAATTAGTCTTAGATATCTCAAAAACTCATACACATGGGACGGCTTACTGCGACACGTAGCGTATGAGCTTAGTGGAAATGATGAGTATTATTTGGACCTTAAATCGGGATCTGAATCTGATGGAAGATATGACTACACAAAAATTGCAGCGGATCTAGAAAAAAGATTCAACCATAAGTTGCAAAGTGATCGTAACGGAAAATTTAAAGAGGTCAATGATGAATTTTACAAACTCATGGAGAATGACATAAATTGCAGCAGGTTTAAGATATATCTATCTAGACTTCTTAAAGAAACTGATGTGAAATCCGAGATGCAAGAAGAGATCTCGGAGCTAAAAAAAATCCGTAAAAATATAGCTTCGATAATTACAACAAATTATGATCTATTTGTGGAAGAGAATTTTGAATTTATACCTCTTATTGGTAATGATATATTGCTAAGCAACCCTTATGGATCTGTATACAAAATCCATGGATGCGTTTCAGACCCGCTACGATTAATAATCACTGAATCGGACTACTCTCACTTCAATAGCAAGTATGAGTTAATCAGAGCCCAACTTCTTTCCATGTTTATACACAACCCAATTTTATTCTTGGGTTATGGGATAGGTGATGAGAATATCAAAAGTATTCTGAAAACTATTTTCACCTACGTTGAGCCAAACTCGGATGAAGCAAATAAAATAAGAAGAAACTTTTTGTTAGTAGAATATGAAAAAGATTCTGATTCATTAGAGGTTGTTGAGCATGACATTGATCTTGAGGGTTACTCCACAATAAGGATCAATAAAATAAAG
Organism: Marinobacter sp. 1_MG-2023; assembly: GCF_030549045.1. Lineage (NCBI taxonomy): Bacteria > Pseudomonadati > Pseudomonadota > Gammaproteobacteria > Pseudomonadales > Marinobacteraceae > Marinobacter > Marinobacter sp. 1_MG-2023. Next base: position 250,048 of record NZ_JAUOST010000006.1, read on the forward strand.
ACAGATAATTTCAAAGAAATTTACGCCGCCCTCTCTGCATTGACCCTTCCAGTATCCGCGATGGATGTTCGAAAAGTTCAAAATATAGTGAAAGAGATATATGCGGGAGGAGATATAAAAGTAAATATAACAGAAGATCTTGATTCAATAAAAAATAGCGACAAAATAATTGCCATCGGCTCTTCTAAAACCATTCAGTACCAGTATCTAACAGCATCAGAAATGATGGCAAATTATTTTAAAATAATTGATGAGTCAAATTCTCAACTACTGGAGCTTGTAAACAAACATACCATCCAAAGTGCACAATACTTTCCAATTTATGGATTCAGCAAAATTTGCAGCAGTATTAAACGAATTGATGAGCTGAAGGCGCAACAGGATAGGAAGGTGGAAGGTGCCCTTGGTTCTGTTCCTGACTCATGCAAATCAAAGCATTCTTCGATCAATGAGATTTTAGAGGATACGAATATAACGGAAAGCAATAAAATTAATGCAATACTATGGCTGTCAAATACCGGTGATATCAAGCTTGACGAGCTAGAGAGGTTTCTTAGGAACTTCGAAGATAAACCTGACACACCTTATAGAAAACTGCTTTGTATTTACGATCAAAAAAGGTATGGCGGTTAAGATCTATAACAAATGGCTGTTGACGGACGCACCTGCGCTGCGCTCCGGCACGCTGATCTTGCACCGCTTTAGTGGACGGTCATTTACCGGACACTAAAGGGGGCCTGTCATGGGGCACACCCACAAG
>NZ_JAUOST010000007.1:0-172409 GCF_030549045.1 Marinobacter sp. 1_MG-2023
CCCGCCTCAGCGGTGTGTCCCTCGAAGGAGATGCGCATTCTACAGACACACGCAGATCTGTCAACGGGCATTTTGAATTATTTATAAAGGACTTCGGTTTCCACCTACTAAATCACCCAAACAAGGAAGAAACCGATCAAAAACCGTACTATTTCCCCCTAATCCTGAAGCTTTACTTGCCAGCTTTGCTCGACCGGCGGCGCGGCTTACCGCGAAATAGCGCACGAACAGGACCCGACGAAGCATAAATAAGAAAACCGGTGAAAAGGACGGTAGCGGGATCCAGCGCAATCACCACCAGAATCAAGACAACAAGCAGAATTGCCGCGAAAGGCACCCGCCCACGCATATCAAGATCCTTGAAACTGCGGTACAGCACATTGCTGACCATCAGCACTCCCGCGCCACCCACAACTACAATAGTCAGAAAGGTAAGCCAGGCCGAAGGCTCAAACGTATGGAAGCACCATACCAGTCCGGCGACACATGCAGCAGCAGCAGGACTGGGCAGACCGACAAAAAACTTTTTATCCACAGAACCGATCTGGGTATTGAATCGCGCAAGACGCAACGCTGCACCGGCAACGTAGATGAAAGTGATGGCCCAACCGATCTTATCCAGTCCGTTCAACGACCAAAAGAACGCGACAAACCCGGGCGCAACACCAAACGCCACCATATCCGCAAGGCTGTCGTACTCTTCACCAAATTTGCTCTGCGTATTGGTCATACGGGCCACACGCCCGTCAAGCCCATCAAGAATCATGGACACGAAAATCGCAATGGCTGCATTATCGAAAACACCGCCTGCCGCTGAAACAATCGCATAGAACCCGGAAAATAACGAAGCCGTTGTCAGTGCATTAGGCAGAAGATAAATTCCCTTTCTGCGGACCGGGGCTCCTTCGACCAGCTCTTCTTCTACAACTTCGCCCGGCTCTACATCACACTCCCCAGATGAATTGGAGGTCAGCTCCGGCTCACTTGGCACGGCGTTCGATTCGGCATCTTTTCTTTCTTCAGTCATTCCCATTACTCCGGAAAGTATTTGAGCGGAGTATATACGAAAAACGCGGCCACCCGGGCCGCGTTTCGTTAAACCAAGCGAAACTCCGCTTAGTTTTTATCCTTATCCACAATCTTGTTGGCGGAAATCCACGGCATCATTCCGCGAAGCTTCTCACCTGTCACTTCAATCTCATGAGCGGCATTCTGACGACGACGAGCCGTCATTGACGGGTAGTTAAGAGCACCTTCCGAAATAAACATCTTCGCGTACTCACCACTCTGAATGCGCTTAAGTGCATTACGCATAGCCTCGCGAGACTGTTCGTTGATAACTTCGGGGCCAGTTACATACTCGCCATACTCCGCATTGTTGGAGATGGAGTAGTTCATGTTGGCGATACCGCCTTCGTACATCAGGTCGACAATAAGCTTCAACTCATGCAAACACTCAAAGTATGCCATTTCCGGCGCATAACCGGCTTCGGTAAGAGTCTCAAAACCAGCTTTTACCAGCTCAACCGCGCCGCCGCACAGAACAGCTTGCTCACCGAACAAGTCGGTTTCAGTCTCATCTTTAAAGGTCGTTTCAATGATACCTGTACGCCCACCGCCGATGCCGCTGGCATACGACAATGACAAGTTCTTGGCATTACCCGAAGCGTCCTGGAAGATGGCAATCAGATCAGGGATACCACCACCGTTGGCGAACTCAGTGCGCACAGTGTGCCCCGGAGCCTTGGGAGCAACCATGATAACGTCGAGATCTTTACGCGGAACAATCTGGTTGTAGTGGATTGCGAAGCCGTGAGCAAACGCAAGAGTTGCACCCTGCTTCAGGTTAGGCTCGATCTCGGCCTTGTACAACTGGGACTGAAATTCGTCTGGAGTGAGAACCATAACAACATCGGCAGCAGCAACTGCAGATGGTACATCACTGGTTTTCAGGCCATAGGCTTCTGCCTTGGCAATAGAGGAAGACCCCGGGCGCAGCCCGACAGTGACATCAACACCGGACTCTTTCAGGTTACACGCATGTGCGTGGCCCTGTGAGCCAAAACCGATGATGGCAACTTTCTTGCCCTGGATAATAGAAAGATCGCAATCCTTATCGTAATAAACCTGCATGACAAACCTCTGTTTTTATGTGGTGGCCTTATAAAAAAGCCAGAACGTTCGTAAATTATAAAAAGACTTAAAGGCTCAAAACCTTCTCGCCTCTGGCGATTCCGGAAACACCAGAGCGCACTACTTCAAGAACACCCGACGTACCGATAGCCTGAATAAAGCCATCCAGCTTGTCGCTGTCGCCAGCCAACTGAACCGTATAGACCGAGCTGGTAACGTCAACAATCTGGCCCCGGAAAATATCCACCGTACGTTTGATTTCGGCACGCTGAGAACCTGTTGCTTTCAATTTGACCAGCATCAGCTCCCGTTCGATGTGAGGGCCTTCGGTCAAATCAACCAGCTTGACCACCTCAACCAGCTTGTTGAGTTGCTTGGTAATCTGCTCAATAACCCTATCGGAACCAGACGTGGTAACCGTAAGCCGGGATAAGGTTTCGTCTTCAGTAGGCGCAACGGTCAAGGTCTCAATGTTGTAATTCCGCTGTGAAAACAGACCAACTACACGAGACAGAGCGCCTGGCTCATTTTCTAGCAACACAGAAATGATTCGACGCATGATCACACCCTCTCCGTCTTGCTGAGCCACATATCTTTCATGCAGCCACGGGCTACTTGCATCGGATATACGTGCTCGAAGCGGTCAACCTGGATATCGACAAACACCAGCTTGTCTTTCATTGCCAGAACTTCTTTGAGCTTCGGCTCAAGATCTTCTTTTCTGTCGATCCGGACGCCGACATGGCCATAGGCTTCCGCCAGCTTGATGAAGTCTGGCAGGGATTCCATGTAAGAATGGGAATGACGGGACTCGTAATTCATGTCCTGCCACTGCCTTACCATACCCAGGGACTGGTTGTTCAGGTTGATGATCTTCACCGGCAAATTGTACTGGTTGCAGGTAGACAATTCCTGAATGTTCATCTGGATACTGCCTTCGCCCGTTATGCAAAGCACTTCATCGTCCGGGTAGTTCAACTTGACACCCATCGCAGCAGGCAAGCCGAAGCCCATGGTCCCAAGGCCACCGGAGTTGATCCACCGGTTAGGCTTGTCGAACTTGTAGTACTGGGCAGCAAACATCTGGTGCTGACCCACATCGGAGGTTACAAACGCATCTCCATTAGTGAGGCGGCACAGCATCTCTACCACTTCCTGAGGCTTGATAACATCCGGGCTGGTTTCGTAACGCATACCGTGGAAAGCACGCCATTCATCAATCTGTTTCCACCACGACGAAAGCGCCTCTGCATCCGGTTTTTCTTTACTCTCCTTGACCAGTGAAAGCATTTCCTTGAGAACTGCATCAACCGGTCCGACGATGGGAACATCAGCGTCGATCGTTTTGGAAATAGAAGCCGGATCAATATCGATGTGAATAATTCGAGCACCAGGGCAGAACTTTTCAGTTGCGTTAGTCACCCGGTCATCAAACCGCGCACCGACTGCCAGAATAAGATCCGAATGATGCATAGCCATATTGGCTTCATAGGTTCCGTGCATGCCAAGCCAGCCAAGATGCTGCTTGTCACTGGCGGGATAACAACCAATACCCATCAGAGTGTTGGTGACTGGAAAACCCAGCTTGCGAACCAGCTCGGTCAATTGACCGGATGCCTTGCCCAGAATGACGCCACCACCGGCATAGATGATCGGGCGACGAGCCGCCAGCATCATATCGACCGCTTTTTTGATCTGGCCGGCGTGGCCACGAATTGCCGGATTATAAGAGCGCAGCTTGACCTTTTTCGGGTAAGCATATTCAAAGCGCTCGTTCGGCGCAGTCATATCTTTGGGGATGTCCACAACAACAGGACCGGGACGCCCGGTCGACGCTATGTAATACGCCTTGCGGATAATCTCCGGGATCTCTGAAGGGTGCCGCACACTGAGATTGTGTTTAACGACAGGACGGGATACACCAATCATATCGGTTTCCTGAAAGGCATCTTCGCCAATCAGTGTAGAGGCTACCTGGCCGCACAGAACCACCATGGGGATGGAGTCCATGAACGCCGTAGCGATACCGGTAATGGTGTTGGTGGCTCCAGGGCCGGAGGTCACAAGCACAGTTCCGGGCTGCCCGGAGGCGCGCGCATAGCCATCAGCCATGTGCACAGCTGCCTGCTCGTGCCTTACCAGAATGTGTTTGACCTTATCCTGCCTGAACAGCGCATCATAAATATGCAGGGCTGCGCCACCCGGATAGCCGTATATGTACTCGATCCCTTCATCCTGTAGGGAGCGGATCAGCATATCGGCGCCAGACAATAACTCCACGATTTTCTACCCTCTTCTACGAGTGAATGAGCCGGGCACATGCCCGACCGGTCGCCTGGGTTCACGGTTTCCCTGCTTCTTTTGAAAGCGGAACCGGCTGCTTCACACCTTGCAAAGAGGTTGTCTCCTGGCCAGCCGCCCTCCTGAGGGTTGCGGAGAACGGCCAATCGATGGGTTGCACGTAAGCAACAACCATTCCGCGACAGACGCGCGGGACGCTCAGTGTGGTAGATAACGGGGAATAGGTGCACGGGATTGCCGGCCGAATTAACCCCAGTCTTCAGGCAATCAGTAATTCTGACAGCGCGAAATCCCCTGTCAATAGGCTCTGCTGTATTCTATGCGCGTACTGGCCAATGGTCTGGCATAATTTAGTCGCAACTTAGATGTCTAGATTTGAACCAGGCAGAAGAAAATACTTCGGACAACTGGCATCATAGGCAAATATTTTACAGACTAACGGTACCAGGCATTCAGGTTGCTGACCTGTCTGAAACAGTTTACACACCACGAGTAGAGCCATGAACAGAAAAACCCTGACACTGACACTATTAATGGCCGTAGTACCCTGCATGGCAATGGGCGCCTCGGTGTACAAGTGGACGGACGAAAACGGCGTAACCCATTTTGGTGACCGCCAACCTGTGGGGTCGAACTCTGAAACAGTCAACGTTCGTTCGGGGACATCTTCTGCAGCCGCGACCAACCGGTCAAGCCCGCAAGAGCAGCTTGGCAAACTTCAAGAGCAACAGCAGAAAGAAGCCGACAGGGAAAAGGAGACTGCAGTTGAAGCCGCACGACGCAAGCAACGTGCCGCCAACTGTGAAACTGCTCAAGAAAACCTGAAGGTGATCGACAGCAACGCACGGATCCGTATCGAGGAAGACGGAGAATTGCGCTACCTGAGCCCGGAGGAGGTCTCCGAACAGCGCGAAAAACTGGAAAAAATTGCCGCTGAGAACTGTGAGTCTGAAGCTCTGTAGCTGATTTCCGAACTAGAGATAAGATGAATAAAGGAGGCGGAACTACAACTCCGCCCCCCTTTTTCAGACTTCAGTTACGCCTTCTTGAACACCAACTCACCACCATCCACAGTGGCGAGAATTGTATCGCCGGCAACAAAATCGCCTTGCAACAGTTTTTGCGCCAACGGGTTTTCAATCATTCGCTGAATTGCCCGTTTGAGAGGCCGCGCACCGTATACCGGGTCGTATCCGACTTCCGCCAGAAGATCCAGAGCAGCGTCGTCCAACTCCAACTTCATATCCTGATCCTGCAAGCGCTTGCCAAGAACCTCTATCTGGATTTTCGCTATTCCATGGATCTGGCTTCCTGCAAGCGGATGGAATACAACCACTTCGTCCACCCGGTTTATGAACTCAGGGCGGAAGTGTGTTCCCACTACCTCCATGACCGCGCTCTTCATAGCCTCGTAATTTTCTTCGCCGGTCTTCTGCTGGATAATGTCCGAACCCAGGTTTGACGTCATAACGATCACCGTATTACGGAAATCGACTGTACGACCCTGACCATCTGTCAGGCGTCCATCATCAAGCACCTGAAGCAATATATTGAATACATCCGGATGCGCTTTTTCAACTTCATCAAGCAACAGCACAGAGTACGGGCGACGGCGGACGGCCTCGGTGAGGTACCCACCTTCCTCATAACCTACGTAACCCGGAGGCGCGCCAATCAGGCGGGCAACGGAGTGCTTCTCCATAAACTCCGACATGTCGATACGCACCATGGCCTCATCAGTATCAAACAGAAACGACGCCAAAGCTTTACAGAGCTCGGTCTTACCCACACCGGTTGGCCCGAGGAACATAAACGAACCATTAGGTCTGTTCGGATCTGCGAGACCTGACCGCGAGCGGCGAACGGCATTAGACACAGCCTCTACTGCTTCGCTCTGACCGATAACCCGCTTATGCAGCTCATCTTCCATACGCATCAGCTTATCGCGCTCACCTTCCATCATTCTGGATACCGGAATCCCGGTCCACTTGGAAACCACCTCCGCGATTTCCTCGTCGGTAACACGGTTGCGCAGAAGCTTCATTTCCATCATTTCAGCCTGGCTCGCCATATCGAGCTGCCGTTCCAGCTCTGGAATGCGGCCATACTGCAGCTCCGACATTTTGCCCAGATCACCTACACGGCGAGCGGTCTCAAGATCGATACGAGCTTGCTCCAGCTGGCTCTTTACCTTCTGGGAGCCATGCAAAGCGGCTTTCTCTGTATTCCAGACCTCTTCAAGATCAGCGTATTCCCGCTCCACGCCCTGAATAACACCTGAAAGCTCTTCAAGCCGCTTTTTCGAGGCCGCATCCGTCTCTTTCTTCAACGCTTCCCGTTCGATTTTGAGCTGAATCAGTCGGCGCTCCAGCCGGTCCAGAGGCTCCGGTTTTGAGTCCATCTCCATACGAATCTGGCTGGCCGCCTCATCAATGAGGTCAATCGCTTTATCAGGTAATTGACGGTCGGTGATGTAGCGCTGCGAGAGTTTTGCAGCTGCAATGATGGCGCCGTCAGTAACCTCGACGCCATGATGCACCTCATAACGCTCTTTCAAGCCACGAAGAATCGCGATGGTGTCTTCTTCGTTAGGCTCGTTCACCAGCACCTTCTGGAAACGACGCTCCAGAGCGGCATCCTTTTCGATGTTTTCACGGTATTCGTTCAGCGTAGTGGCGCCCACACAATGCAACTCACCGCGCGCCAATGCAGGCTTGAGCATATTGCCCGCATCCATGGAGCCTTCAGCTTTACCGGCACCCACGACCGTGTGTATTTCGTCGATGAACAGAATGATCTGCCCTTCCTGTTTGGCCAACTCATTCAAAACGGCCTTCAAACGCTCCTCAAACTCACCGCGGAACTTGGCACCAGCAATTAGCGAGCCCATATCCAGGGACAAGACACGCTTGTTTTTCAGGCCCTCAGGCACCTCGCCGTTTACAATCCGCTGGGCCAGGCCCTCCGCGATGGCAGTTTTGCCCACGCCAGGCTCCCCGATCAGCACCGGGTTGTTTTTGCGTCGACGCTGCAACACCTGAATAGTGCGACGGATCTCATCGTCCCGCCCGATAACCGGGTCGAGCTTTCCAGCCTCCGCGCGCTCGGTCAGGTCAATCGTGTACTTGGACAGCGCCTGACGGTTTTCCTCGGCACCAGCATCATCCACAGCTTCGCCGCCGCGTACCGCATTAATGGCGTTTTCCAGTGCTGCTTTATCCACTCCCTGCTCACGCAATACACGACCAAGCGTGCCGCGATCCTCCAGAGCGGCCAGTAGCATGAGCTCGCTGGAGATAAACTGATCTTTACGCTTTTGTGCGAGTTTGTCGGCAATATTAAACAAGCGCCCCATGTCATTGGACATGGAGACATCGCCTGCGCTGCCACTTACTTCCGGTAAATTCTCAATTTCCTGCGCCACAGCCTGGCGCACCCGGCCAGGTTCGGCACCTGCTTGCTTCAGAAGCGGTTTGATAGAGCTGCCCTGCTGGTCCAGCATCGCCTGCATAAGGTGCAGGGGTTCAATAAAGTTGTGATCCTTGCCAACAGCAAGCGACTGGGCGTCGGCCAGAGCAGTTTGCAAAAGGCTGGTTAGCTTGTCGATTCTCATGGATTTGTTTCCCCGGTCAGAAAATGCGATCAGTTATTGCGCATTTTGTGTTCTTTGAGAACTAATGTAGGGGCAATCGGGGGAAGTTCAAGGTCGACACAGAGGGTAACTGTCAGAAAATTGACACACCTCAGATTTTCCAGATAGCTGTTGCCATGCGGCCAGTCTGGCCATCACGACGATAGGAATAGAACCTCTGACTGTCGGAAACCGTACAAAAGTTACCGCCCGAGATATTTTTGACGCCCAAGGCTTCAAGTCGCTTGCGCGCAATCTGGTATATATCAGCCATATAGCGCCCTCCTCGGGCACCCACAGCACTGAAAGCAACCTCTGACCCTGGAGCTTGCGACACAAAAGCCGCTTTGACTTCTGGTCCGACTTCAAATGCCTTTGGGCCTATGGCAGGCCCAAGCCATGCCATCAAGGTATCGGCTGGCACCTCCATTTTGGCCACCAGGTTTTCCAGCACCCCACCGCACAGACTACGCCAACCAGCATGAGCAGCCGCTACCGTAGTCCCATTCTGGTCACAAAGAATAACAGGCAAACAGTCTGCTGTGAGAATAGTACAGGCTCTGCCAACTGTCCGAGTGAAGCTCGCATCAGCTTCAGGGATAGTAGCCGCAACTCCGGCAGGCAAGCAGACAACCTCAGTACCGTGAACCTGACTCAACCACCCGAAGGCGTCGGCCGGAAGGTTGCAAGCGCCAGCCAGCCTGATACGGTTTTCCCGCACATGCTCCGGGACATCGCCCACGTGATCTCCCAGATTCATACTGGACCAAGGGGGCTCACTAACACCACCCGCCCGTGTTGTACATACAGCACGAATGTTTGCGGGCGCCGACCAATCCGGGCGGATCAGCACTGGCACAGAGACAGCATCAGAACTCATTACTCTCCAGTTCCTGAACATGCTTACGCAAAGCTTCGAGCAAACCTATGAAGTCCTCCGGCAAAGGCACATCCCAGCTCAGGGTCTCCCCGGTTGCCGGATGCTCCAGCGTGAGCTGGCGCGCATGCAGCGCCTGACGGTGAAACGCCGAGAGCACTAACCGCAACTCTCCCGTTGTTCCTTTTGGCAGTCGCAACCGACCACCATAGAGGGGATCGCCAACCAGAGGATGCTTTACATAAGCCATGTGCACACGAATCTGGTGTGTGCGACCGCTTTCCAGCTTGCAGCGCACATGGGTATGGGCGGCAAAGCGCTCAATCAGACGGTAGTGAGTCACCGCGGGCTTGCCACTTTTGACCACCCCCATTTTCTTACGTTCATGAGGGTGACGGCCAATGGGCGCGTCCACTGTGGCCCCACCTGTCAGAGTTCCCACGACAACGGCCTCGTACTCGCGCCCCATGGTTCGAGTCTGCAGCTGATCAACCAGAGAGGTGTGAGCTATCAGACTACGCGCCACCACCATGATGCCGGAAGTGTCTTTATCCAGGCGATGAACAATGCCGGCGCGAGGCAGGTTTTCCACCTCCGGCGCATAGTTCAATAACGCGTTCACCAGCGTACCGTCTGCATGGCCAGCAGCTGGATGCACAACCAGGCCGGCCGGTTTATTAATCACAAGAATATGTTCATCTTCGTAAACGATATCCAGACTGATCGCTTCGGCCTGCCAGGTAACCTGCGCCTCAGGCTCGGCATCGAGCTCCAGCCGGTCACTCAGCATTACCTTGTCTCTTGGCTTGCGAGCCTCTCCGTTCACTGTTAACGCTCCGCTGCGAATCCAGGATTGCAGGCGCGAACGTGAATGCTCAGGCATGAGCTCTGCTGCAGCCTGGTCCAAGCGCCGGTCACTCAGAGCAGGCGGTACAGAAAAGCTGGCAGTTATTCGGTTTTCAGATGACATTAAGCCCCCGGGGCCTGTGTGTGTTACGTTTCGGTCAGAATTTGAAACAAACGGGGTAAGCCCTCCATGTGATACTGCACATGAGGCGAGTTCCCCGCTACAATGACGCACTCGAATTTATCGACATTATACGGGATTCCGGCATGAGATCAGGTTTTCGTTTACTGCTACTTTCCACACTGGTTGTTCTTATCAGTGCCTGCGCATCCAACAAGCAGGAGGAAGTGTTGCCGGAAAAAACCTATTATGACAATGCCCGCGAGGCAATGAACTCCGGCAACTTCAATGAATCCGAGCAAAATCTGGACGCCCTGGAAACCTACTATCCTTTCGGCCGCTACGCTGAACAGGCGCAGCTTGATCTGATTTATGCCCGCTATCAAAACCTGGACCTTGAAGGCTCCCGGGCCGCAGCAGACCGCTTTCTGCGCTTGAACCCCCAGAGTGAACATTCTGATTATGCACTCTATATGCGCGGCCTCGCGTCCTACAACCTTGATATAGGCCTGGCCGCACGTTACCTCCCGATTGATGTGTCTGCCCGCGATGCCGGCGAGCAGCAGCAGGCATTCCGGGATTTTAACGAGCTTTTAAATCGATACCCCGACAGCGTATACGCCGCCGATGCCCGCCAGCGCATGATTGCAGTTCGCAACCGGATGGCGGAGCTGGAGCTCCACGCTGCTCGTTATTACATCAAAAGGGAAGCCTACGTGGCCGCCAACAACAGAGCGCGCTACATCATCGAGAACTATCCCTCATCGCCAGTCGTTGAAGAGGCCCTGATTATCCTGGCCGAAACTTTCGACTTCCTGGAGTTCAATAAAGGCTCTCAGGATGCGATCGCGCTGCTGCGCCAGAACTTCCCGGAAAGCAGCGCCTTCAATAGCGACGGTGAGTTTCAGGCAAGCCTGTTGAAGCGTGAGAACCGCTCACTCTCCAGCGTGGTCACCTTCGGACTCATGGGCGATGAATAACCCGAAATAAACCCGCCACCTCTCCGTTAATTGCCGCTTTTCCAGCCACTGGTAATGGGATAGCGGCGATCTTTCCCAAAACCGCGCTCCGTGATCCGAACACCGATCGGGGCTTGCCGGCGCTTATACTCATTGATATCGACCAGGCGAATGACACGACTTACATCCGCTTTGTCGAAACCCTCGGCGATAATTGCATCCGCACTGAAATCCCGCTCAACATAGAGGTTCAGAATCTCGTCCAGCACGTCGTAACCGGGAAGACTGTCTTCATCTTTCTGATCAGGCGCCAACTCCGCTGAAGGCGGGCGCGTAATAACCCGCTCAGGAATAACCGGCGACACGGAGTTGCGATACCAGGCGAGACGAAAAACAAGCGTCTTAGGCACATCCTTGAGCACATCGAACCCACCAGCCATATCGCCATACAGAGTGGAATACCCCACCGCCATCTCGCTTTTATTACCGGTTGTCAGCACCAGCGAACCAAACTTATTGGAGAGTGACATCAGCAAAACACCACGGATTCGGGCCTGGAGATTCTCCTCTGTGGTGTCCGGGACTGTGCCCTCAAACGGTGCTGCCAAGGTCGCCATGAAAGCTTCGTACATAGGCTCGATTGAGTACACGTCGTATTGAACGCCCATCGTCAATGCTTGACCTTCTGCATCTTCAAGGCTGATACCGGACGTATACCTGAACGGCATCATTACAGCGCGGACACGCTCCGGCCCCAGGGCATCCACCGCCACTGCCAGCGTCAGAGCAGAATCAATACCGCCGGAAAGCCCGAGTACCACCGATTTGAAACCGTTTTTGTTTACATAGTCGCGCACCCCGGTCACAAGCGCGTTGTAAACGTTTGCCTCCAGTGAGGGCGCGACAGGCACTGGCTGTGAGGTAGGCTGGCAATGCAGGTCACACAGGAAATCTACCGGGAACAGGCCGTCGGCAAACTGGGGCACCTCCACTGCAGGCGCACCAGAGTGGTCGTAAACCATCGAACCGCCATCAAACACCAGTTCATCCTGAGCACCCACCAAATTTACATATATGATGCTTACCCGGTTCTCGCGAGACTTACGCTCAAGCAGCGCCCTTCTCCGCTCTTGCTTGCCGATGTCGTAGGGCGATGCGTTCAGATTGATAATCAGACGCGCACCTGCCGCCGCAGAGTCCTCCACGGGGCCGTCAGACCAGATATCTTCGCACACCGTGAGACCCACCGGCACACCACAGATGTCGACCACCGTTGCACCTGCACCATCTGCAAAATAGCGCTTCTCGTCAAACACCTGATAATTGGGCGGAAAGCGCTTGAAATAACGCCCCGTGATTTCGCCGTTTTCGATCACCACCGCCGCGTTGTAAAGCAGGCCCTCACTCCGGAGGGGGGCACCTATGACAATCGCTGCACCGAGTTGCGCATTTTGCAGACGTTCCAGCGCCTCACTCACTCTGAGATCCATACTGGGACGCAGCAACAAATCTTCTGGCGGATACCCAGTAATGCACAGCTCAGGGAAAACAACGATATCCGCATCATGTACAGAGCAGGCACTTTTAACAGCATCAATAATCAGCCCGGTGTTACCCGGAATATCCCCCACCAGAAAATCCATCTGCGCCATTACAACCCGCAATTTGCGGTGCGACTTACTAGAAAGCGGGGTACTCCCGGAAACAGACATAGATTGGCTCCTGTAACTCATTGCCACGAAAAGGCTATTATAACCTCCCACAGACCCTGATTTCTTCTGCTCAACAACGGATTTCCGAAAACCATGGCGACAGACACGGTATCAGCAGTCAGTTCCGGCAAAAGAGCTCCCGGCTTTCAGCAAGGAAAACTGTTCCGCATTTACAATCATTACCGGGTTGTGATCAGCCTGGTGTTGGTCGCCCTGCTGTTTGTGGACCCGGTCAATTTTGACGTCCGTTTCCGGCTTCTGGATTACTACCAGTTTGGCGTAATGGGTTATCTCGCTCTGAACAGCTTCATTGGGCTGACGATGCTTGCAGGCTTTCAGCCAGGCAAGCGACACATCACGTTATCCATATTGCTGGACATTCTAATTCTGCACGGCCTTTTGTTTGTCAGCACCGGCATCACTAACGGGCTGGCCAATCTCGTGATTGTTTCTGTCGCCGCTGGCAACATCCTTAACCCCAGCCGCACGGGAACATTTTATGCGGCCCTTGCGGCCATATGCTCTCTCAGTATTTCTGGCTGGGCAGTGCTGACAATCGGGGGGGCAGCCGATGACATGGTGCGCGCCGGCTCTCTTGGCATCCTGTATTTCGCTACTGCATTTGTTTTGCAGAATATTTCGCGGCGAATGATGCGCAGCGAGGCTCTGGCCAGCAGCCGCGCACAAAGCATTGTGGAACTCGAGCAAATCAATCAGCAGATTATTCAGCGCATGCGCACAGGTATTCTTGTGCTTGACCGTTTCGGCCAAATACGGCTCGCGAACGCGGCGGCTGAAGAACTGCTGTTTGGCATCCCCACCGATAAAGGAACGCCTCCAACTCGCCCGAGAACCCTGCCCACCCTTCTTAAATCCGGCTTGGAAGACTGGCTTAAAAATCCCGCACGGCGAATAGAGCCCTTCCAGTCGGCCCCCACTTCGCCGCTCCTGCAAGTTAATTTTACCCAGCTTGATCAGGAGCGCGGAGACCAGATTCTCGTATTTATCGAAGACATGAGCAAAGTGACCCAACAGGCCCAGCAGATGAAACTGGCATCACTCGGTCGGCTGACGGCCGGGATTGCTCACGAAATTCGCAACCCCCTTGGAGCCATCAGCCATGCGGCCCAGCTGATGGAGGAATCGCCCCATCTCGACACCGGAGATCAGCAAATGCTGGGCATTATCCAGCGCCATTCCCGGCGGGCAAATGGAATTATCGAGAATGTGCTCAGCCTTTCCCGGCGCAAATCAGCCCGTGCCGACCTGGTTGATTTAAATAGTTGGCTGGAGGAATTCAGAACGGATTTTCTCCAGACTCAGGACAACACCATACCAAGCACAACCGTGATATTGAGCACAGCTTCGAATATGCCCGAGGCCCGATTTGATAAAAGCCAGATCGAACAGGTACTGGTAAACCTGTGTGACAATGGCTTGCGTTACAGCCAACAGCAGACCGGTGAACGCAAGATTGAATTGCGGGCAGGCGCTACGGCAGATGGCGGGCGAGCCTACGTGGATGTCAGAGATTTTGGCCCTGGCCTGGCTAAAGACTCAAGCCACCTGGTGTTCGAACCCTTTTACACCACTGACAAGGGCGGCACAGGTCTGGGGCTTTATCTGGCGAGAGAACTGTGCGAGTCTAATCAGGCCCACTTATCCCTTGTGGAAGACGACCAACCCGGCTGTTGTTTCCGCATTACCTTTGCCCACCCTGGGCGCATGATTTGACGTGGAACTGACAAAACGGAATTGATAGAACAAGATGACCACCCATACAGCTCTGATTGTTGACGACGAGCCCGACATCCGGGACCTCCTCGAAATTACCCTTACACGGATGGGTATTAAAACCCTGACTGCTGCAGATCTCGCAGGTGCATTCAGACTACTGGAGCAGCACACTCCCCAGCTTTGTCTGACAGACATGAACCTGCCAGACGGCAACGGCATAGAGCTGGTGCAATGGATCCAGCAGCACCGACCGGACACGCCCGTTGCTGTTATCACCGCTTATGGCAACATGGATACGGCAATTGAATCGCTGAAAGCCGGCGCATTTGACTTCGTCTCCAAGCCGGTCGAGCTCTCCAGGCTCCGGGAACTGGTAAACAGCGCCCTGAAGCTATCGGAGCCAAGCCCTGTTATCGATGACAACAACGATGAGCCAGGCCTTCTGCTAGGCAATTCTGCGCACATTAAGAAGTTACGCAACCAGACCCGAAAACTGGCGAGAAGCCAGGCACCTGTCTTTGTCAGTGGTGAGTCCGGTAGCGGTAAAGAGCTGGTCGCGCGGATGATTCACTTGCAGGGCCCTCGCAACACCGGGCCTTTCATTGCCGTAAACTGCGGTGCAATTCCGTCAGAGTTGATGGAGAGCGAGTTTTTCGGGCATAAAAAAGGCAGTTTTACGGGCGCTGTCGAAAACAAAGACGGGCTCTTCCGCTCCGCCGACGGCGGCACGCTGTTTTTGGACGAGGTGGCCGACCTGCCCCTCGCCATGCAGGTAAAACTGCTGCGCGCCATTCAGGAAAAAGCGGTGCGCCCGGTAGGCGACACCAAAGAACTGTCCGTCGACATAAGATTACTGAGTGCGACCCACAAAAATCTGGCAGAGCTGGTTCAGGAAGGCAGCTTCCGACAGGATCTGTTTTACCGGATTAATGTCATCGAGCTTGCTGTACCTCCCCTTCGGGATCGCAAGGACGATATCGCGCTTCTGGCAAACCACATACTTGAACGCATTGCCCGGGAATACGAGTGCGATGCGGCAACACTCACCGAGACCGCAATCAATCGCCTGAAAGAGCATGATTTTCCTGGCAACGTACGGGAGCTGGAAAACATTCTCGAGCGCGCCTTTACCCTGTGTGATGCCGATAAGATTAGCGCTAATGATCTGCATCTTGGCAACGGCCTGGGCTGCGGAGGGGGCGGCGCCAATGGCGCAGCGACTGCAGACGCCAGCCCGGCTTTAGTACCGGAGGGTGACATTGATCTGGAGGGCTACCTGGAGTCAATCGAACGACAGGCTATTGAAAAAGCACTGGAGGCGACCCGCTGGAACAAAACGGCGGCGGCGAAGAGGTTGGGGATTAGTTTCAGAGCATTGCGGTATCGGTTGAAGAAGTTGGGGATGGAGTAGTTTTCAAGGTATCTTGTATACCTTATCGCAGCGGCACGCAGGATGCGTTCGCTAATTAATCACTGTTACATGGATGTTGGACAATGCTTGCTCACAAAAGTCGTGGCTTTTCACTTTTGGAATTAATGATTGTGGTGGTTATCGCTGCAATTCTCGTAAATATCGCGCTACCCTCATTCACATCCCTCATCAGCAATCAGGAACGAAAAGGCGCCTTGCATGACCTGATGGGGGTGTTTGCGTTTGCCAGGCAACATGCTGTAATGCACGGGGCCATTATCACGGTATGCCCGCTTGACGCCACTCGCACTTGTGGCAGAGATTGGAATGGCAACATTCACGTTTTTCTGGATTCTGACAACACCAGAAAACTAATCGCAAATGAAAACCTTCTCAGAACCATTTCCCCAAGCGGCAACGGACGCCTTATAGCCCGCTCGCTAAACCGAAGTTTTTTTCAATTCAGACCTACCGGATTCATACACAGCGACTTGGGTAACATTACATGGTGTCCCGAATCGCGAGATCCCGCGTTAGCAGGCCAGATCATAATCAGTCGGGGCGGTCGGGTAAGAATTGCCAGGGATACGGATAATGACGGTATCCCTGAGGACTCACAAGGCCGACCACTTCACTGTTAGCCTGGCCACCGCTACCAACAGTTAGTTCCGGACGTCGATGTTTTTGCTCCTGTCTGGGCCAACCTTAATGTCCCACAATCATCGTTCGCCTGATCGCCTGCCGGAACGGCTTGCACTGAAAAGGCATTTGCCGTTGCAGCGCCATTCAAGCTGAAATTGTAAAAAGCCGTTCCGTTTCGCGGAGACTGGGTAAACGGCAATACCGGCTGATTGCCACCCTCAAGGTAAGAGAAGTCCGCCGCATATTGCCGCTCCATCCATTGCGCAAGCTCCATAAGATCCGCCTGAGCTGTCGCCCTGCGAGTCTGTCGAACATTGTCCACGTAGGAGGGATAAGCGATTGCGGCAATGATTCCAATGATTGCCACGACAATCATCAGTTCGATCAGCGTAAAACCGGCTGCTCGCCCCCGGTAGCCCGTGCCCAGATTAATGTTCAAAACGTATCCACTCCCTGCAACACCAAACGTCCATCATCACCCTTGTACTCAGCAACAACATTTAACAGGCGTTGCCCCTCCCGAAGGATAGCCATCGCACTACCTGCTGAAATAACCTGGTTATTGACGGTGACAGAGCCTTCGAGGAAGTATTCACGGTCATCTATAACGATCCGGCTATCTTCCCGATAGACGGCGTCGAGTACCGCGTACTGCGCTCCCTCGACGCCTGAATCACTATAACCCTGGGAATCAGGAGTCACCCTCTCCTGGGCCACTGAGCTCAGGCTCCACACGCCCAGAGTCGTTGCAACAATGATCGAAAATAATATTCTCATGCAGTTATCCTCTATTATCTGATCGGTGACGTTTCCGGCCGGCCTATTCGTTTACCAGCTCGTTCCAGCCACGTCGCCCTGCGTTGGCCACGGATCCGCTAAGAGGCGGAATCTCAACAACGTCCACCGCGTCATCATCATCACTGCCCGGAGTGAAGCGGAAATTACCCAAAATAGTAGATTGGTTCGGTAAGCCGCTGCTCCGGTACCCCGCAACCTTATCTCCGAATTTAAGGAAAGCACGATTTTCAGGAGTCCGGCCATCCAGACCAAATGCCATCAACCAACCACTGCCGCCGCCAAGGCAGGGGTTTTGATCCGGGATTGTAGTGTTCAGATACAGGAACTCTCCACGAACCTGAGGGCTGACCACAGCTCTCTCCCCGTTCGTAGGCAGATCAACGTACCAGCCTTTGACCGTTGTAAAGTCCATTGCATCGCCAGTCGAATAGCGAACGTCAGTAGTTACACCGGAAACCTCCAGCGTTCCCTGGGTGATACTGCGTGACTCCAGGCTGCTACGCGTCAGACCAGAACTACCTCTGTCCCAGATACCGTACACAGACTGAGTATCATTGGAAGTAACATCGTTTGCCTCCAGGTATTGACCTGTACCGAAATAAATCATCAGGTTCGGAAGGTTACCTGCACGGGAAGTTGTACTGTTTGCCGCCGCAACTGGCGCCGCTGTAATCGGCTGATCAGACCCTGCAGTAAAAACAGGTTCTGGAGATCCACCCGATTGATAGGTCGAGGCCCAGGTACCGGTGCCACTCAGTTTCGCGGCCCATAGATTGCCATCCAGGTCACCTGCATAAACACGATCTACCAGATAGTCACCCGTGGTGTCGAGGGCCAGCAAAGGAGAAAGGCCGTCACCGCCACCTTCAAACTCGACATAACGAACATCAGCAGCATCCCAGGTGCCGTCCATTCCGCCCTCAATATCGAGCATGAAAAATCCGGTACTGGCTGTATCGGAGTTATATCCATTAGATACAAAAGCAGTCCAGCGTGTATCTGTGCCCCATTTTGTCACACCGATGATAGGGGCCTGAGTAACATAACCCATACGGCTGTCATCAGTACCTGTAAACTCCCAGAGCACAATTTTTTCGGCATTTGCTTCAGAAAAACCGGAAGGATCGGTAACGTCCAGAGCAAAAATACCTTTTGCGCCTGCACGACCACCACCAACGATGATACTTCTCCAGTCTTCATCCGTAGTCAGAGAGCCATCAATCTCCTTGCCCTTGGTAAAGATGTCCTGCTGACGGATTTCCAGATCCACATAGTACCGATGCTGATAGGAGGGATCTGTCAGGAAGTGCAACCCGGCATTGTTCGCAGTCGAGTTATAGACAAACCCTGGAATGTACGCGAGCACTTCATTACCCCCGCTCGCCGTTCCGCTAAAACCATGGAGCATTCCGTCATTGGAACCGGAGTACACAACCGGCGCACGTGACTCGTTATCTTCGACAAAATCGGAGAAGCGCTTGGATGTAGTTCCGAAAGGCGCCGAATCAGGCCATATCCCTCGAGGCGCCGCAACATACTCCGGTGAGGAATTAACAATTGATCCCAGGCGGCTACCACGTTTACGCCATCCAGTGGTCTCATCAAAAGACAAGTCCCCTCGAATATAAGCAAGCCGCTGCTCAGCAACGGTATCGCCGACACTTCCATACCGGAGGTCATTTTTCTGGCTGGCAGACAGATCATCCCACCGGAATCCTTTTGCTCCATTGCCAAAGGTAACGATTACCCTGTCATCGGTCGACAGATCCCGGTCATCGAGAATAGTCCGTGCAGACCAGCCGTCACCGTTCGCTATTGCGTCGTTCATGTCAGGTACAACAGGGTTCGCCGCAGTACCACCTAACTCCGCCGCTTTCAGGTCACCCGTCCATCCGTTAGGGTCGAACTGGGATGCAAAAATCAGCGCGCCCTCCTGGAAAGAAGAAACGTCGAACTCAACCGCTGTGGAAGAACCAGCTTCAGCAACAATATCTCCGACAGTTCCCGCAAGCTCTGTGGCAAAACTTTCCGGGTCTGCCGCACTAAAGAACCCGCCTCGCCCATTAACTGCAGCGTGGATCATATCGTTTACTTTATCTTCGTTTGATGATCCACCCCACCAGTCAATATAGGTTCCGGTTTTTATGGCATTGAACGCGGCAACAGGATCAACCGATCCTTCTACACCCAGCCCCACGGTATAAGTCGACATGTGCTGCCAGAATGCGGGGTTCTTCTCAGAGGTTGGCACATAATTATTTATGTCCGTTCTCAGATCCCGCTTCCAGTAATACATTGAGACATCGGCTAGCGAGCGACGGCTTCCATCCTCAAACGGGTCGCCCTTAATATACTGGAACGAATCACCTTTGTTGTTCGATATTGGAGAGCCATCCTCATCATCTGCCCAGTCAATATCTTCATCTGGATTGCTACCGTTGTAATAACCATCAGACATCAAAATCGTATAGGCCAGCCGGCATTCCCGAACTGGGTTGGTGTTACTTACGCTCTTACTCGGATCATCCGACCAGGCTTTCTCGCTGCGTTCGTAATACCTCCCTGCGCCTTCCAGAGCCCGCCTCAAAGGCGTGCCGCCACTAGAGGGCGCATCATAAAGCCAGTCGATAAAGTCTTCTCTCCTGTCGGTGCTATATTCTCTTACGCCCTCTTCAACCGCACGGATACTAGAGGCGTCGTCCACTGAATGAGAGCCTCGGTTAATACGCCCCCAACCAAGACGAAAGCTCTCTGGCAGGTTGTAGAATGCCGTGCTGATGCCAGCCCTCGCGGCTTTAACACGCGTGTTGTAATACGAATACCAGTTTGCAAAATTCGTTTTCTCGCTTTCGGACAGGCCATTAACCGAAACATAGGTATAACAGCTATCCTGCCTGGGATTTGCATCGCAGGATGAAGAGCTATTGAATTGCCAGTAAAAACCACCGCCCTCAACGTTGTAGTTTCTGATCGCAAATCTATCACTCAAGTCTGTAGAGCCACTGCCGCTGCTGTACCCATTATAGGGTGCTGAGGTGTAAGAAGAGTTAGGAAGAGTTCCCGTTCCGTCTGCCTGAAGAGGGGGGCTGTATGTCACAGCGGGGTTGTACCAGATTTTGTTAACTTGCGAAGAATAGTAAAATCGATAATTCGCATTTTCACCATCCTGGTCGCCGTTTACACTCTGTATGCTGTAATAGCCACTTATATCATCCGGCATATATTCCCAGGCCATGGAACCTGAGTCATCCAGAATAAACATCAGATTCGGTGCCACCGCACTCCCGATAAACAAGGGTTCCTGCGCAAAATCAGGCCGCGCAGAATAGCCCGCAGTGGGAAGAACGAGTAAAGCAGCAGACACCATAACTTTAAGATCTAACGTGCTCATGGATTACCTCCTCCCAGCCCAGTGGGCAGAAATACATAAAAACCCTCAAGTAAGCGCATGCTCGTACCCGAAGGTCCGGCGGTTCTTACAAGGATACGTGCGTAATCAAATTCAGCGGAGCCCTCCGAACCATACTGGCTGAAGTCCCGTGGCAGCTGAGCTTCAGCATCCACGACAACCTTGCCCTTGTACTCAAACATATATAGAGGGGTAACACCGCCCACCGCAGTCCCCTTAATTGCCTCCTTGGGATCACCGGAGCCATCCAGCTCCCAGCTCTCCGACGCGAACGGAGACGGCGCCAGACCGTTGGGATCGGTTCCATCATGAAAACCAGTTACCGAGCCAAAATCGTCCAGATCAGAGAGGCCGTCGAGTGTTGCTTCGGCTTCACGCATGGCCGTTTCCGCAGTCTCCAATGCCAACATACCGTCTCGCTGAGCCGTCGACATACGCTCCTGCATGATACTGCCCTGCATTCCCGAAACCGCCAGTAAAGTCAGCACCAGCAATATCACCAGTGACAACAACAGCGCTGCACCCTTCTGTTTGTTCGCTATTTGCATATTTGTACCATCCTTCTAGAACGGATTTCTGAGAGTATTGGAAAATGTGTATACCCTATACATCCGCTCGTCTCCCGCCGTTGTCAGCTTGCTCGTATCGGTGACACAGTCCTCCCACCCTGGGAAGCAATAGGTTTGAGTGCTGTCCATAACGTTATCACTCGGTGAAGCTATCAGGAGGCTTACCTCCACCGCGAGCACATCATCCCAGCTAGTAACCGCCGAAGCCTCGCGCCAGTTCTGAACACCCGCCGCAACCGTGCCTTCGCCAAACCGCACGCTCATATCCTCAACACCAGCGACCAGTTCAATATCTGTTCCGTCAGCCTGTCTCATGAACAGGGAACTGCCACCGTCCGCAGCTGTGCCAATAAAATAGGCTTCGCTGTAAGGCTCAAAAATCTCCGTGCCTTGCGCATAAACAGTGCTCAGGCATGATCCCACTGACGTGCATGCGAGCGGAATATTCCCACTCAGATCATTTCCCGGGTTACCATCGGCACCTGCACTGTCATCAGCTTTCAGTGTGATGTCGTTACCGGAGGTGGTAAGTTCCGATATCTGGAAAATATCGCCCATCTCGCAATTAGTGATGTATGCCAGATCGTTAACGACCAGACTGCCAGGATCATCCGCACCATCTTCATCGCTATCTTCAAGCTGGATGTCATTGGTAGCGGTCAAATCAGCACCCAATTTCACAATTGCTCCAGGACGCCTTACCCCGGTGACATTAATAAAATCCGTGCCTGCAGTAGCCGCACCCGGACGTTCGGTATAACCACCGGTTTCTGTGGCCGATACGCCCAAGGTAACAAAACCATGCCGAACCTCATCGTATTCGCCATCGGTACTGTCCAGGCTATTGGTTATGCCATTTACAGGGAAACAACCAAAAAAGCCTGCATTACGAATGGCACGGGACAATATATCTACTGAAATCCGCCCAGACTCCAAAGATCTGGCTGCGGCCTCGTTATGGCGAAACGACTGGCTGTTGGATGTAAAAACCTGAACAAGCCCCACCGTCAGCAATGTACCAAGCAACAACGCGATCATTAACTCAATTAGCGACAACCCAGTTTGGGTTGCCGGATTCACTGAAAACCGGAAGAGGCGCTTCATTTACAATCTCGCATCCACAGTCAAAGTTTGGGTTACCAAGCCATCAGCAGCAGCTGAATTCAAGGAATCTCGCTCTACCCAGGTCACCTCCACCTCAGCGGAAGTTGCGGTTCCGTTCATGGTCACCTTAAGATCGGCTCCCGCCCCAAGATCGGCCAGCATTTGTGCTTTCAGGCTATCCATCTGGGCTGTGGAAAGCGTGGCACCACCATTCGACCGCAATCGTTCCGCAACCGTCTGAGCATACATGGTGGCTTCAGAGCGCAGCGTCGAGTTGACAGTTTGTTGCATGGACACCAACTGGACACCAGCCACACCCAGGAGGCCTATTGCGAGCACCAAAATCGAAATCAGAACCTCTATCATGGTGAATCCACGCTGAGGCTTTCCTGACAAAAGGGGTTTTATCATCGTGACAACCTCATTATGGACAAGTGATCCGCGCCGATCTGATCTGGCCACCGGCAGTTATTCTTACTCTGGTCCCATCTTCACCAGATGCCCTGCATACACTGAATTCCGAACCACCACTCAGCAGTAAACCAGTTGCACCGAATCTTGGATTACCCCCGTTCGTCAGAGCAATCGTGAACTGGCCTGATGCACCCTGAAATTCACTGATCACTGACCCACCATCAGTGACCTGATAGCTTTCGGTGAAAGTCGGATTAGGCACCAAAGACACCGGCCCACCTAATCGAACTGCCTCGGCACGCGCGGTGTTCAGCGCGCCCACCAAGTCGTTGGTGGTTGTCGTGAGCTGGTTACTTTCGATAAGCCGAGAGAAATTCGGCACCGCAATAGCTGCGACAACTCCCAATACCGCCATAAGTACGAGGAGCTCTATCAGAGTAAAACCATTTCTGAACTTGACAGACATAGACTCATCATCCTGTTCTTTTAGTCAGAGGATAAACAGGCCGGCACAATCAAGCTAGTGCGGCGTGATAAGCGGACACTCAGGGGGGATAAACGGTAGAAGGGCGCTCAAAACGAGGCTTGCATCACAATTTTTCTGTAATCCTAGCCTCGCATTTATTGCAATGCTTCTAAGAAAGCATCGTTAGGAAACATTGACGGCATCAATCCGCAATTCCTTAGGCATAGAAAAAACAATATTCTCCTCACGCCCGGCAATCTCTTCGGGCACGCTGCCCCCAAGGTCCTGCAGGCGGGCAATCACATCGTTAACCAGCACTTCTGGCGCCGAGGCACCCGCGGTAACGCCGACTGATTCTTTGCCTTCCAGCCACTGCGGATCAATCTGCGATGCTTCATCAATCAAGTAAGCCGGCGTACCCATGCGCTCCGCCAGTTCACGCAGGCGGTTGGAATTGGAGCTGTTGGGTGAGCCCACAACCAGCATCAAGTCACAGTCACCGGCAAGCTGCTTTACTGCATCCTGCCGGTTCTGGGTGGCGTAGCAGATATCGTCTTTACGTGGGCCCTCAATGTCCGGGAACCTTTCGCGCAGTGCGTCAATAACCCGGGCGGTGTCGTCCATGGAAAGCGTGGTCTGGGTAACATAGGAAACATGTGCCGGGTCGCTTACCTCCAGACGCGATACGTCATCTTCGTTCTCGACCAGATAAATATTACCACCGTTACTGTGGTCGTACTGCCCCATAGTACCTTCCACTTCCGGATGGCCCTGGTGCCCAATCAGCACGCATTCACGGCCATCCCGGCTATAGCGCATGACTTCCAGGTGCACCTTGGTAACCAGCGGGCAAGTGGCATCGAATACCTTCAGGCCACGGCGGGCAGCCTCACTCTGCACTGCCTGGGATACTCCGTGCGCGCTGAAGATAACCAGTTTGTCGTCTGGCACTTCATCCAACTCATCTACAAAGATTGCCCCGCGGTTGCGGAGGTTGTTGACCACGAATTTGTTATGCACAACCTCGTGACGAACGTAAATGGGCGCGCCAAACACATCCAGAGCGCGATTTACGATCTCGATGGCGCGATCCACACCTGCACAAAAGCCACGGGGGTTTGCCAGTCTTATTTGCATAATCAGTGCGTCTGCCCTGCCGGTTCTACGTCAATAACTTCGATATCAAAAGTCAGTGTACGCCCGGACAACGGGTGATTGAAGTCCACTTCCACTTCATCGCCTTCTACCCGGCTGACCACCCCGGGCAACTCTTGCTGGCGCGCATCGGCAAAGGAAATCATAACGCCGGGATCCAGCACCATATCCGCACTGAATTCGTGCCGCTTGAAGGTCTGTACATTATTGGGGTTTCGCTGACCAAAAGCCTTCTCCGGTGGCACCTGGTGACTGGCCTTGTCGCCGGCCCTCATGCCCATCAGGTAGGACTCAAAGTTTTCCGGCAGGCTTTCGTCACCGATTTCCAGCGTTGCAGGATCTTTATCGAAGGTAGAATCGATAACTTCACCGCTATCGAACTTCAGCGCAAAGTGCAGGGTTACGCGCGTCCCCTTATCTACAGGCAATTCTTTCATGGGCTTTATTCGCTCCCGTTCTCAGGCGTGCCGGATTCAGCAGGCTTGCGGAACATATCAATGATCATCATGGCGGCACCTATGGTAATCGCGGTATCAGCCAGATTGAATGCGGGAAAGTGCCAGTCCTGCCAGTAGAAATGCAGGAAGTCGACAACATAACCGTGCACAACCCGGTCGTATACATTACCGAGCGCCCCACCGAGGATCAGTACGATAGCAATGGCCGACCAGGTCTCATGACGCTGAAGATTTCTCAGCCAGCCGACCAGTACCATGCTGACCACGAGCGCCAGCGTTACAAAGAACCAACGCTGCCAGCCGGCCGCTCCCGCCAGGAAACTGAACGCTGCGCCGGTGTTGTGCAGGAGCGTCAGGTTGAACATGGGAATCACCGGCACCGGATTGCCGTAGGTGAGCATGGCTGTGGCCATGGCTTTGGTGCCGAGATCAAGAGCAATCACCAGAACCGCCAGCCAGAGCCACTTCAATTTGCTTCCCGTTACCTGCTCATCCATTGCCAATTCCATCAGGCAAACGAGCGGGTTTCACCCGGCCCTTCAACATTCGTAATACAGCGGCCACACAGGTCTTCGTGGGCAGTATTCGTTCCCACATCTTCCCGGTGATGCCAGCAACGTTCGCACTTGGCGTAAGTCGCCGGAGTCACTTTCACCAGCAACCCCTCATAGCTGGTCGTCTCTGCCCCGCCTGCTTCCGATACCGGCCTCACGATTGCTTCGGAGGTAATCAGGACAAAGCGAAGCTCTTCCCCGAGAAACTCCAGATCAGCCGCCAGTTCACCTTCGCAATAAAGCGTAACCTCAGCACTCAGTGACCCTTTGATTTCACCACGGGCACGGGCTTCTTCCATGCATTTATTCACCGCTTCTTTTACACCGTATATCCGGCGCCAGTAATCCCTGCCAAGTTCGACATCGTCAGGAAGCGCTGTAAGGCCCTCATACCAGGTTTCGTAGAACACGGTATCGCCGCGCTCACCCGGCAGGTGCTGCCAGATCTCATCAGCCGTGAAACTCAGAATTGGAGCAATCCAGCGCACCAGGGCTTCGGCCACGTGATATAGCGCCGTCTGGCACGAGCGTCGCGCCAGGCTGTCGGCCTGAGTGGTGTACTGGCGGTCCTTGATGATGTCGAGGTAAAAGCCTCCCAAGGTCGCTTCACAGAAGCTGTACACTTTCTGATAGATGCGCAGGAATGCGTAGTTCTGGTAGTCCTCATGCAGTTCGTTCTGCAACTGGAGAGCGCGATCCACCATCCAGCGATCCAGGGCAATCATATTTTCCGGAGCAACCATGTGCTGCTTCGGATCAAAACCTGTGAGATTGCTCAGCAGGAAGCGTGAGGTATTACGGATACGCCGATATCCGTCGGCAGTTTGCCGCAGGATATCTTTGGAAACTGTCATCTCGCCGCTGTAATCAGTAGCAGAAACCCACAGGCGGAGAATATCGGCACCCAGCTCATTCATGACTTCCTGAGGCGCGATCACGTTGCCCAGGGATTTGGACATCTTCAGGCCTTTGCCGTCCACGGTAAAACCGTGAGTAAGCACCTGCCGGTATGGCGCAACTCCGTTCATGGCAATGGAGGTTTTCAGAGAAGACTGGAACCAGCCACGGTGTTGGTCAGAGCCCTCGAGGTACATATCAGCAGGGAACTGACCCAGTTCCGGGCGCACCCGCAGAACAGATTCGTGGGTCACCCCGGAATCGAACCACACATCCAGCGTATCCAGAACCTTTTCGTAGTGATCGGCATCGTCACCCAGCAGTTCGCTGGCATCTATTTCATACCAAGCATCAATGCCGCCGGTTTCGATAGCCTGAGCCACTGTCTCAATCAGACTCTGGGTATCCGGGTGCAATTCCTGAGTTTCTTTGTGGATAAACAGCGTAATCGGCACGCCCCAGGTGCGCTGGCGTGAGATACACCAATCCGGGGACTGCTGGAACATCGCCTCAATACGATTCTGCCCCCAGGCAGGCACCCAGCGCACGCCCTTGATGGCTTCAAGTGCGTCTGCGCGGAGATTCTCTTTATCCATACTGATGAACCACTGCGGCGTTGCGCGGTAGATCAGCGGCGTTTTAGTGCGCCAGCAATGGGGGAAGCTGTGGCGGAACTTTTCCTTGCGCACGAGCTTGCCTTCGCGAGCCAGTGCCTCACAGACCGGATCGTCCGCTTTATAAACATGGATGCCCGCAAACTCACCGGCAGCACTGGTGTACGTGCCGTCAGCCTGCACCATGTTTAGCGTACCAATGTCGTAGGATTTACCCACGACAAAGTCTTCCATACCGTGATCCGGTGCCGTATGTACTGCACCGGTACCCGCATCGATAGAAACATGGTCACCCAGAATTGCAGGTACCTGCTTATCGTAGATCGGATGTTGCAGGGATAGATTTTCAAGGTCTGCGCCCAAACAGGTGGCCAGCACTTCAAAATCCGCAATCTCCCAGCGCGCCATCACACCATCAACCATGGCGGCGGCGAGAATCATGCGCTCGGGACCATTGCCCGCGTCAACCTGCACCAGCGAATATTCCAGGTCAGCGTTCAACGACACAGCCTGGTTGGCTGGAATGGTCCAAGGTGTAGTGGTCCAGATAACGATGGACACCTCACCTTCGCCTTTGTCGGTACCAAACAGCGACAAGGCTTTGGCCTGATCAACAGCAGTGAAGCGAACATCGATCTGCGTTGAAGTTTTGTCCTGATATTCCACTTCGGCCTCAGCAAGCGCGGACTGACCGACCACACTCCAGTAAACCGGTTTGAAACCACGAACCAGATGGCCCTTGGCGACGATCTTGCCCAGAGCACGAACAATGCCGGCTTCCACTTTCGGATCCATGGTGAGGTAGGGCTTATCCCACTCACCCATAACTCCAAGGCGTATAAAGTCAGCTTTCTGGCCAGCGATCTGTTTGGTCGCGTAATCGCGGCACGCCTGACGGAAGGTCTTGTAGTCGACCTTCACTCCAGCCTTGCCGATTTCCTGTTCGACCTTGTGTTCAATAGGCAAACCATGGCAATCCCAACCCGGCACGTAGGGCGCATCGAAGCCCATAAAGCCACGGGATTTCACGATCATATCTTTCAGGATCTTGTTAACCGCGTGACCAATGTGAATACTGCCGTTGGCGTAGGGAGGGCCATCGTGAAGGATGAACTTTTCACGCCCTTCGCGCTGCTGGCGCAGATTGGCGTAGACGTCCAGATCCTGCCAGCGCTTGAGCATCTCGGGCTCGCGCTTGGCCAGGTTGCCGCGCATAGGAAACGCAGTTTCCGGCAGATTCAGAGTGTGCTTATAGTCGCTCATGGTTTGTGTGCGTACTCTTTTGGTCAGTTTGAGTCAGTGATGTTCTGCCTGGGATGTTCGGTCAACCATACTCTGGCAGAGTCGAAGTCCCTGGCTATCTGCGCTTTCAGCGCATCGATGGAGTCGAACTTTTCTTCATCCCGCAGCTTGTGGCGGAAAACAACGTCAATATGCTGGCCGTAAAGTGTGCCAGTAAAGTCAAAGAGGTGCACTTCCAATGCCGGCTGTTTACCATCCACTGTCGGGCGCAAGCCGATATTTGCAACACCGTCCTGCGTCTCACCGCTCTCAAGTCTTGCGCCGACCACATAAACGCCACGCAATGGCGGCATCTGGCGCAACAGGATATTGGCAGTAGGCGATCCGATACTGCGCCCCAACTGTCTGCCATAAACGACTCGTCCGACTATGTGATAAGGATGTCCAAGCAGGGCCTCGGCCTTTTCCAGCTGGCTTTCCAGAAGCAGGTTTCGGATACGGGTACTGCTTACACGCTCATCAGCAACGGATACTGTGTGGGTATTTTCCACAGAAAAACCGACAATTGCCCCCACCGCCTCAAGTAACCGAAAATCTCCAGCACGATCGCACCCAAAGCGGAAATCATCGCCAACAACGAGATGGCGCACCGCAAGCCCTTCGATGAGCACATCCTCGATAAAGCCCATACCGGAATAACCGCGAAAAGTTTCATCGAACTTCAGGCACAGCACGATATCAATGCCCGCCGCCAACAGGGCTCCCAGCTTATGTCGAAACCCCATCAACCTTGGCGGCGCCTCAAGCCCCTGAAAGAACTCCCTGGGCTGAGGCTCGAAAATGATCACAACCGAGGGCAAATCCAGCACCCGCGCCTTATTTTTGACCTGGTCAATAATGGTTTGATGGCCCAGATGGACGCCATCGAAGTTACCAATTGTAGCGACGCAGCCTTCTGCCAGCGGTGAATCCACCTGCCTGGAGAGTATTTTCAGGTTGGTCAGACCCCGGATCAGACGCATGCAATGCGAACCTTCATTTGCCAGTTGGCTTTCAGCGCTTGTCTGTGTGCAAGGCGCTGGTGAGAAAACGCGCGATTATACCTTACCTCTGCCGAAAATGTCTTACCCGCACCCCTGCCAACGCAAGAACGAGGAAGTAGGTACCACTGGCAGCCACGACCATCATTCCCATATGGAGCGAACGCTGAATTCCGTCTGCCGACAGCCAGCGCATGACCGGCATGTTCAGCCAGAGGATGACGGCAACCATGGCAGCATTCGCGAGACCGATCTGTACAAGATATTTTCCCCAGCCGGGCTGGCTTTGCCAGGCTCCCTGCCGCCTCAGCCCGCGCCAGAGCAGAACCGCATTAAGCCAGGCTGACAGCGACGTCGCCAGCGCCAGGCCAGCATGGGCCAAAGGCACGATGAGTGCCAGATTGAAAACCATATTGGCCACCATGGCGATGATGCCGATTTTCACGGGCGTACTGGTGTCCTGCCGCGCAAAAAAACCCGGCGCCAAAACCTTGATAACCATGAAGGCGAGCAAGCCCGAAGAATAGGCCCGCAGGCTCTGAGCCGACATGGCGACATCTCTGTCCGTAACCTCGCCATAGTGAAACAGGGTTGCAATTAACGGCTCTGCAAGCAACCCCAGAGCCAGCGCAGAGGGAACGCCGATGATCAATACGGCGCGAACAGCCCAATCCAGCGTGGCGGCAAACTGGTCTGCAGAGGCTGCGGCATGTTTACGTGACAAGCTGGGTAGAATGACAGTCGCAATGGCAATTCCGAAGACACCCAGGGGCAACTCGGAAAGCCGGTCGGAATAATACAGCCAGGATACACTTCCCGTTTGCAGAAAAGACGCCAAAACCGTGTCCAGCAGGAGATTGATCTGGCTGACGGAGACACCGAAAAGCGCCGGCACCATTAGTTTGAGAATGCGACTGACGCCTTCGTGCCGATAGTCAACACGAGGTCGCGGCATAAGCCCCAGTCGCATCAGGAAAGGCAACTGGAAAAACAACTGAAGCGCACCAGCAATGAACACACCCCAAGCCAGAGCCATGACCGGCTCGCTCATCAACGGCGTGAGATACACAGCAGCACCGATCATGGCTAGATTGAGTAAAACCGGCGTAAATGCGGGCACTGCGAAACGGTCGTAGCTATTGAGAATGCCGCCAGCAAATGCTGTAAGGGAAATCATCAATAAATAAGGAAAGGTGATGCGCAACATATCGCTCGTCAGCGCAAATTTGACGTCATCATCCAGGAAGCCTGGAGCAAAGACGGCGGTCAAAAGCGGCGCACCGAGCATCGCAACCAGGGTTATACCCAGCAGAACAAGGCCTAGAGAGCCGGCAACCGCATCGACCAAACGCTTCACGTCAGAGGCCGGGCGATTCTCCCGATAGGATGACAACACAGGTACGAACGCCTGAGAAAACGCACCTTCCGCAAAAAGCCGGCGTAAAAAGTTGGGGATTTTGAAGGCAACAAAGAAGGCATCAGCTCCGGCCCCGGCGCCAAAATAGCGCGCAATCACCATATCCCGTACCAGACCCAGCACCCGGGATAACATGGTCATCACCCCGACCAAACCGGATGACCTGAGCAGGCCCGGGGCTTTGACCGGTAACTGTTTCTCCGGCGGCTGCGCCGGTGATTTATCGGGTTGCGATGGCATGCGGGCTTCTATCCGGGTTGCGCACTCTTTCGGCCGGGTATTTCGGGAATTACCTGCTTCCCTCCTGAACCCGTATCCAGCGAGCCGGGAGTTTACCACAGCCCTTTTGGATCATGGGATCAAATGGGCTTTGGTATTGACATTTACAGGTTTGAGCGGCATAGTTCCGCGTCATTTATTTCGACGCGCTGGTTATGGGCGCGCCCGCGATTTCAGGAAGCCTCTGGTTAACGTTTTGTTCAGAGTTTTCCGTACGAATCATTCAGTAACGAATTTTAAGTACTTTCAGGAGTTTTACGGTGGCAAATACCCCGCAAGCCAAAAAGCGCGCACGTCAGAACGAGAAAAACCGCAAGCACAACGCAAGCCTGCGTTCCATGACTCGCACGTACATGAAAAAAGTTCAGACCAAAATTGAGTCTGGCAACTACGAAGAAGCCCAAGCCGCATTTCAGACTGCCCAGCCTATTATGGACAGCATGGTTAACAAAGGCATCTTCACCAAGAACAAGGTTGCTCGCCAGAAGAGCCGCATGAGCGCCAAGATCAAAGCGCTGAAGAGTGCCTGATAGCGCCTTGCGCTAACCAAAAGCTCTTGTTGCGATAAAAAAACCGGCTATCAAGCCGGTTTTTTTATTTCAGACAATCACCATATTATCCCGATGAATCATTTCTTCATCAGAAATATAGCCCAGAACCTCTGCAATACTGCTGCTTGAATGGCCCGCTATTGCCTTGGCCTCAACTGCGTCGTAATTCGCCAGCCCACGCGCAACCTCACACCCTTTCTGATCGACACAGGACACCATCTCGCCTCGGCGAAACTGCCCGGCAACGCCCTTGACACCAACAGGCAGAAGGCTGCGCCCACCCTGGCGAAGCACCTTCACTGCACCGTCATCCAGTGTCAGCTTACCCCGGGTCTGTAAATGGCTGGCCAGCCACTGCTTGCGCGCTGCAATACGCCCCTGCTCGGGAAGCAGCAGAGTGCCTAGAACGTCACCCCGGCGAAGCCTCGCAAGCACACCTTCTTCACGGCCACCCGCGATTACCGTAAAGGCTCCAGAGCGCGCAGCCAGGCGCGCAGCGCGCACCTTGGTCTGCATACCGCCACGACCAAGCGCACCAGCGCTCCCGCCAGCCATCTCATCCAGCTCACGATCACCGGCAAGGCCCTCCGTCACCAATCGGGCATCGGGGTTTTTGCGTGGATCCTTATCGAACAGTCCTAGCTGATCGGTCAGGATAATCAGACCATCCGCCTCAACCACGTTGGCAACCAGAGCGCCGAGCGTGTCGTTATCACCAAAGCGGATCTCGTCGGTAACTACCGTATCGTTTTCGTTTACGATAGGCACAACACCAAAGTCCAGAAGGGCCCTGAGCGTACTGCGCCCATTCAGATAGCGCTTGCGGTCGGAAAGGTCATCGTGGGTCAGCAGAATCTGGGCGGTATGAATACCGTGGCGTTTGAACTCAGCCTCCCAAGTCTGGACCAAACCCATCTGACCGACCGCAGCAGCAGCCTGAAGCTCATGCAGTTTTTCCGGGCGTTTTTTCCAGCCAAGACGACTCATGCCTTCAGCGACCGAGCCGGAAGAAACCACAACCAACTCCACACCCTGCTTAACCAGCGCTGCCATCTGATCTACCCAAAGCCCGAGCGCCGGTACATCCAGGCCACGACCATCATTGGTCAGCAGAGCACTTCCGATTTTTACCACCAGGCGTCGAGCCTGGGGCAGCTGAGCGCGTTCAGTCATGATTCAGACACTGTATCTTTCTGATTATCGGGATGGCCCCGGCTATGAAACCCTGAATTTACTCAGGCGCATACACCACTTCAACGTCGTAATCGTCATCGTCAAAGTCATCGTCACCTTCCTCACGGGCCGCACGACGAGCCAGCTTTTCTTCCTCAATACCAATGCGGGCTTCTTCGTCCATACGCCTGCGCCTAGCAGCTTCCTGCTCGGCAATCTCGGGATTTTCAGCCTCTTCCTCTGCACGTTCTTCGATCCAGCGCATAACCGCTTGCGTCAACGGCTTGGTGCCTTCACCGCTCAGTGCAGAGATACGGAAAACCGGACCCTGCCAATCGAGCTCATCAATGATAGCCTGGCAATGAGCCTCACGGTCCTCCTCCGGAACCATATCCACCTTGTTCAGCACCAGCCAGCGATCGCGGCCAGCCAGAGTTTCACTGAATTTTTCGAGTTCATGGGCAATCGTTGTCACAGCTTCAGCCGGCGAGGAACCATCGAAAGGCGCCACGTCCACCAGGTGCAGCAGCAAACGGGTGCGCACAAGATGCTTGAGAAAGCGAATACCCAGGCCCGCGCCTTCTGCAGCACCCTCAATCAGCCCGGGTATGTCCGCGATAACAAAACTCTGGTGCGCCTGCACACTGACCACACCCAAATTCGGCACCAGTGTCGTAAAGGGGTAGTCAGCCACTTTAGGTGTCGCAGCTGACACAGAACGAATAAAGGTGGACTTGCCGGCGTTGGGCAAACCCAGAAGACCGACATCCGCCAGAACTTTCAGTTCCAGGCGCAGGTTCCGGAGCTCACCCTCAGAGCCTTTGGACGTTTGGCGCGGTGCACGGTTTATCGACGATTTGAATCGGGTATTCCCAAGGCCATGAAACCCACCCTGGGCCACCTTCAGGCACTGACCAACGCGGGTAAGATCGCCAAGCACTTCGTGGGTGTCCACATCAACCACTGTGGTACCGACCGGCACCGGCAGCACCAGATCCTCGCCTTTGGTTCCGGTGCAGTTGCGCCCAGAACCCTGCTCTCCGCCCGGCGCCTTGTGTTTACGCTGGAACTGGTAATCGACCAGTGTATTGAGCGAGTCGCTCGCCTCGAGATACACGGAGCCACCATCACCGCCATCACCCCCATCAGGGCCACCCCTGGGAACGTATTTTTCACGCCGAAAGCTGAGGCAGCCATGCCCGCCGTTACCGGCCTCAACGATGATTGTGGCTTCGTCTACGAATTTCATGAATCAACCCTTTGCGCGTAGCGCATAAACTAAAAAGCCCCGCAGCCTCAAGGAAGCTTTGCGGGGCTCCGGGTGGCTCTGACTTCTAACTGTGACAGCAGAATATCAGGACTACCCAAGGTTCGACAGAACCGGATCGCCGCTGCTTAGGCAGCAGCCGGAACGATACTTACGAACTTGCGGTTCTGCGGACCTTTCACTTCGAACTTGACCTGGCCGTCTGCTTTCGCGAACAACGTGTGGTCTTTGCCCAGGCCAACATTTACGCCTGCGTGGAAACGAGTTCCGCGCTGACGAACGATAATGCTGCCTGCAGATACTGATTCGCCGCCGTAGCGCTTCACACCAAGTCGTTTCGACTCGGAATCGCGACCGTTACGGGTACTACCTGCTGCTTTTTTATGAGCCATGACAAGCCTCCTGATTAAGGGGTTTTTTCCGAGAGCTTAGCCCTGGATACCCGTGATTTTTACTTCAG
Source organism: Marinobacter sp. 1_MG-2023 (assembly GCF_030549045.1). NCBI lineage: Bacteria > Pseudomonadati > Pseudomonadota > Gammaproteobacteria > Pseudomonadales > Marinobacteraceae > Marinobacter > Marinobacter sp. 1_MG-2023. The sequence continues at coordinate 34,238 of NZ_JAUOST010000007.1, forward strand.
TAAACCACTGACGGTGGCCCTGACGCTTCATCGAGTGCTTCCGACGACGGAACTTGATGATCTGAATCTTGTCGTGACGACCGTGGCTGACTACTTCCGCAGTCACTTTGGCACCATCAACAACCGGCGCGCCAACTTTAAAGTTGTCGCCATCCGCAATCAGCAGAACGCGGTCAAACTCGACGTTACCGCCTGTTTCCACTTCCAGCTTTTCCAGCTTCAGAGTTTCGCCTTCTTTTACACGGTGCTGTTTACCACCGCTAACAATAACTGCGTACATTAATATTCTCCGCGATTGACCCATCCCTGCTCTTATCCACCTGGTTCTAAGGGAAGCGCTCTGGCGACCCTATAGCAGGGAGCGCAGGTTGGGATGAGTTGGGCGCGTGATTGTACGAAAAGGCGCTTCGCAATACAAGCCAAGTTGACACTAACCGCGGCAAAACCTAGCATTGCCGCAACCTGCCTGTATTATCAGTACACTAGACAACTACATAATCAAGACACCAGCAAGGGATCCACAAGCCGCATGACAGCCCAGCGCATTTACGACACCGTGGCGGACGACTTCAGCCGCGTTAATGACCTGATCATCCAGCGACTTTCCTCCGATGTCCCTCTGGTAGAAAAAATAGCCCAGTACATTATTGAAAGCGGCGGTAAGCGCCTGAGACCTCTACTGGTTTTACTTTCCAGCCGCGCCGCAGGTTACCGTAAAGACGAACACCTCAAACTGGCTGTGGTGATCGAATTCCTACATACAGCCACCCTGCTCCATGATGATGTTGTAGATACATCGGATATGCGCCGGGGCCGGAGCACAGCTAATGCAAACTGGGGGAACGCGCCCAGCGTGCTGGTAGGTGATTTCCTCTACGCCCGCGCATTCGAGATGATGGTCGAGCTGAAGAGCCTTCCTATTATGGAGGTTCTGTCGCACGCTACGGCCGTGATAGCTCAGGGCGAGGTCATGCAGCTGATGAATGTAAAGAACCCGGACCTCACCGAAGATCAGTACATGACCGTGATACATAACAAAACGGCCATGCTGTTCGAAGCGGCGTCCCACTCCGGCGCCTTGCTAGCGAACGCCAACGACACTCAGGAACAAGCACTGAAAGATTATGGCAAACACCTGGGATTGGCCTTCCAGCTGGTGGATGATGTTCTCGATTATCGTGGCGATGCCGACACCATGGGTAAAAACGTTGGCGACGATTTGGCCGAAGGCAAAACCACACTGCCTCTGATCCACGCTATGACTCACAGCAGCGAGGGAGACCGTCAGTTCATTCGCCAGGCCATCCGCAAAGGTGGGCTCGACGACTTGCCACGGATTCTGAAACTTGTTGAAGCCTCTGGTGCGTTGGAATACACCATGGAACGAGCCATAGCCGAAGCGACCAAAGCTTCTGACACTCTGGCCACCCTCCCAGACTCACCCCACAAAGACGCGCTGAAACTATTGACCCAGGTCGCTGTAGCGAGAGTCAGCTAAGCCTGTTCCGACCGTGGGGAGCTGTGAAATCCAGGAGCGGCCCCAATGGCACGACCTGAGTCGGATTGATGGTGCGCTGGCTCACGTAATAGTGGCGCTTGATCTGATCAATATCCACGGTGTCGGCTACACCAGGCACCTGATACAACTCCCTCAGATAACCTGAAAGCGCCGGAAAATCGCAGATACGCTGTCGATTGCACTTGAAGTGGCTGTAGTAAACCGCATCAAACCGTATCAGTGTTGTGAAAAGCCGCCAGTCTGCTTCTGTGATACGACTTCCCGTCAGATAGCGCTGGTCGGAAAGCTTGGATTCCAGCCAGTCCAAAGAATCAAACAACTCAGCGTAGGCTTCTTCATACTGCTCCTGAACTGTGGCAAAACCCGCCTTGTAAACGCCGTTATTCACTGTGTTGTAAACCCGCTCATTCACCGCCTCAATTTCTACTCGAAGAGCATCGGGGTAAAGGTCCAGATCGGTGTTCACTCCCTCCAGATTATCAAACGCGGAGTTGAACATACGGATAATATCCGCCGATTCATTGCTGGCAATAGTCTGCTGATACTTATCCCACAGAACCGGAACCGTCACCCGACCGGAATACGCCGGTGCGGCTCTGGTATAGATCTGATGCATAAAACGGAAGTCGTACAGATCGTCCCTGTGCGTGTCCTCTCCGGACCGGAACTCCCAGCCATTCTCCACCATATCCGGATGAACAACAGACACTGACACATGGGCCTCAAGTCCCTTCAGCTTCCGAAAAATCAAGGTGCGATGGGCCCAGGGACAAGCCAGAGAGACATATAAATGATAACGACCTGACTCCGCCTTGAAACCACCCTCGCCCGCTGTCCCCCGGGAGCCATCTGCAGTCACCCAGTTGCGGAACCGAGCGGCTTCGCGCTCGAACTTACCACCGGTCTTGTCGGTGTCATACCACTGGTCGTGCCATTTACCATCTACGAGAAGACCCATAACTGACTCCAATAAATATACTAATAGTCGAAGAAGAATAGCGGCCACCCTGCTACCCTCTCAAGCAAGCAATTCTGGCCAACAACCTCAGATAATTCGAACATGCAAACAGCCATCACGATAGACGCCTTAAAAGTCCTCGACGCCATCGATCGCAATGGCAGCTTCGCCGGTGCCGCCAATGAGCTGTTCCGAGTGCCATCGGCAATCAGCTATACCGTGCAGAAACTTGAGGAAGACCTTAACGTTGCGCTGTTCGACCGGAGCGGTCACCGGGCGGCACTCACCCCGGCTGGGCTCTACCTGTTGAAAGAGGGACGGACGCTGCTTGATGCTGCCGCCAACCTCGCACATTCAACCAGGCAAGTTGCCCAGGGTTGGGAAACCCGACTGCGTATCGGGTTCAACTCGCTACTGCCTGCAGAATGTCTGTTCCCGGCTATAAAAGAGTTCTGCGCCCTGGGCATCCCGGTTGACGTTCAGATTACTGAAGAGGTTTTTGCAGGCGCCTGGGATGCACTTCAAGGCCGCAGGGCTGATCTTATTGTTGGTGCCGACGACATCAGTAAGCCCACCGGAAACTTCACCAGCCATATGCTTGGCAGAATGAGCTTTGTTTTTGCGGTTGCACCTGACCACCCGCTGGCACAGGCACCAGAACCGCTGAGTGAAGACGATATTTGCCGCTTTCCCGCCGCGGTCGCGGCTGACACCTCCCGTTCTCTACCCGCCGGCCACGCAGGAATTTTTCACCGACAGCGCACGCTGACCGGCGCAAACATCGACCATAAAATCGCCATACAGAAAGCAGGCCTGGGTGTCGGCTGGCTGCCAAAGCCTCGAGTGAAAGGGCTTCTTGCCTCTGGCCAACTTATCGAAAAGCAGGTGTGCGAACCAAGGCAGGCTGTCGCGTTGCAGGCAGCAAGGCATGCGGACGACAAAGGCAAAGCATTGATGTGGTTCTGGCAACGACTCACCAGCGATTCAGCGCTAACAGAATGGCTCGATGCTTAAGGCCTCGAGGCGAGTCGGGCGGAATAATGCCTCCGGCGCAGAGTGCTTACAGGCAAATGAGTCAACCGAGGCTAGATCACATTCATCTATACTACGAAAAACCCGGAAAATGAACGGAGCCCATTGATGCGGCAGCTATCCGAACTGGACGCGTCCTTCCTGTATCTCGAATCCGCGAATGCGCCAATGCATATCGGCAGCATTTACCTGTTCGACGCCAGCGAAAGGGACGCACCTCTGGCCTTCAGTACCTTTATTTCGCATCTGCGCAGCCGCCTTCATGTCGTGCCTGTTTTCCGCCAACGCCTGAAAGAGATACCTCTGCGTCTGGGGCGACCCTACTGGATTGATGATCCTGAATTCAGCATCGAACGGCATCTGGCCTATGTAAGCCTCGGCGTAAACAGCCGTGAGTCAAACCTGATGACTCTTGCGTCGAAAATCCTCGAAGAGCCCCTAAAACGGGACCGCCCGCTGTGGCATATAACCTTCGTGGATGGCTTTCAGTTGGGCGAAAAGAATGCTGAAGAAAGCAGCAAAAAAGGTCGGGAGGGGTTTGCGCTTATTGTCAAACTGCATCACGCAGCCATCGACGCCTTCAGTGGCGAAGAAATTATCGGCAAGCTTCTCGAGTATACTCCGCAACCGCAGCCCATCAATGCGCCACGTCCCTGGAAGGCGCGCCCAAAGCCGTCCGAGGAGAGGGTGATAATCCAGGCCGGAGCCAATATCCTGCGCACGCCCTGGCGATTTGCCTCTCTGGCAGCGGGAGCTGCGGAGACAACTGCCCGAGGGCTGATCCAGAAACAACTGCTGAAGATTCCTCTTCCATTCCCCCTATTTTCAGCACCTCACAGTCCGTTTAACCGGAAAATCACCCCGAATCGGCAGATCGTACCCGCTAAAGTTGAGTTGTCCCGCCTCAAAGCGATCAAGGCGGCACTGGGAGATGTCACGCTTAACGATGTGGTGCTTGGACTTTGTGCAGAAACACTGAAGCGATACCTTGGAACGCAAGACGCAGATACACGCCAGTCTCTGATTGCCATGACGCCCATCTCAGTGCGCTCAAGCACTCTGAGCAGAACCACCGGAAACCAGATGTCAGCCATGCTGCTGGACCTCGCCACCAACGAACCCGACCCGGCACGGCGCATAAGGAAGATTCACTGGAACGCCGTATCTTCGGAACCCTATCGTGACGCGATTGCTGCAGACCGGCTCACAGAGCTTTTACCATCAAATATGTTGGCGCTGTCTGCCAGACTATATTCAGAACTGCAGATTGCCCAACGCTATCGGCCTGTTTTCAATTTGGCGATTACCAACGTGCCCGGCCCTAAGGTACCCCTTTATTTGCAGGGTGCGAAGTTGACTCAGCAGTATAATACGGCACCACTGTTCGACAGCATGGGGCTGGTGGTGGTTGCCATGAGTTATCAAGGCAGCCTGACACTCAACTTTACTGTTTGCCCCGATGTCGTGCCCCAGGGCAGTTCGCTCCGGAAGCATGTCTGTGACAGCCTTGAGGCCATAGAGAAAGCGGCCAGCGAGCTTGACCCTGAGGAATTACATACTCCGCTAACCGAGACCCGGAGCCAGACACTGGCAGACAACGCAATGGGTTTATTGGAAGGCGCACTGAAGCGGCTTACGGGCCGCTTCAGGCGATAACAGCTAGCAAAGGGCCAGACGCTTACTCAAACGCCCAACGCAAAAACGTTTTCTTCTCTTCGTCAGTAGCAGTTGCCCAGACGGCTTTCAGGCGCTCCAACGACGTCATACCATCCTCAGACAGAGTTCCGCCCGCTGCGGCCGTGCTTCCTGACAGAGGGGTCCGGCCAACCGAAGTGCTTTCCGCAGGCGACCAGTCTGAAGACTGTACCAGTGTCTGACCATCGCTCCCCACGATCGCCGCAGAGAACTCCGGCATGACCTGTTCGGCTTGTTGACGGGACTCTGGCTTGTCAAATTCGAATCTATAGGTCTCGTTAGGGCTAGCTTCAAATCGCGCGACCTGGGGCTTGCTTTTAATCACATGAACTTTGGATTCACCGTTATCCACTACTCCAGACTTGGCCCAGATAGTTTTATAAGTGAACACCACCTCGTTCTCACCTGGAAGTAGCGCATAATCCAGGGCCAGGTCATCCATCAGATAGTTAGTCATGCTCCGCCCGTTGACTCGGCTGACCTGAATAGCACCTGGCGCTTTCAGCGTAGCCGCATTCACTGCAGTCGCCGGATCCCCCTCCCAAGTCTCGAGCTTGGTAACTGCAGAGGAGCAGCCAACCAACGCTGAAAGAAGCAAAGCGGGGAACAACGCCCGAACCAACTGCAACCATCGGGCGGGATAACGCAACTCAGAACGACTAACACGCAAAACGCGACTGATACTCATTTTTTCTCCTTAAGGGCACAGGTTAGGAACCGACGGGCGAAGGGTGTGGTCAGTTATCCTGTATTCTGAACACAGCCAATGTTGAGGGCAACCGGATACGCAAAAGAAAACAACGCTCGGTCACGGTTTAACTAGCTAACACATAATTGTTAAAAAATGTTGAATTCCCCTGAATCTGTATTAATTTTAAACAAACGCCTATCCATTACACGCTGCCCGCAAGGCAGATATTTGGCGCTTGCACAGGAGTCGGCCATGAATACTCAGGTCAGATCAGGAGAAGAGGGCAGCATCCCCTTTCGTAGCAGCAGGTTTTTCTGCGTCGGGAACAAGTGGTATTTCACAACCCGTGAGGGTTTTGACAGTGGCCCCTTTGCCTCGAGGGATCGAGCGGAAACCGGGCTACAGCGCTTCCTGCACGTGGTCAGGCTATTGCCGGAAGAGCAGCAGGTGCACTAAAGGCTCTTCAACGCTCCAGGTATAATTAAGCAGCCCAGGCTTCTTTTAAAGAATGTAAGGCGCCAGCCAGGCATCAATCGCGACCAGGCACAGGAGCGCCATGCCACCTGCAACCACGTCGTCCACCATGATACCCAGCCCGCCGGGCAACCGCTCATCCAGCCAGTTTATGGGCCAAGGTTTGAGAACATCGAAAAACCTGAAAATCAGAAACGCCAGCAACACACCATAAATCTGATCGGGAAAGAGCCCGAGGGCAATCCACATCCCAACGAACTCGTCCCATACAATCCCACCGTGGTCGTGAACTTTCAGGTCAGCGGCTGTTTTTCCGCACAACCAGATACCCACCAGGAAGGCCAGGACAACCACAAGCCAATAGGCGAGAGGTGGCAACCACGCAAAGCCATACCATAGAGGAATGGCAGCCAGGCTCCCCCAGGTTCCGGGAGCGCGGGACGCGGCACCACTACCAAACCCGAAGGCCAAAAGGTGTACGGGGTTTTTCAGAAAACCCGGAGGCAGAATAGCCTGGGGCAAATCCGGCTCTGGCCACTGATCTTCCTGACTCATGATTCTCTCCTGAAATGGTCAAAACCTACTGTCTCAGACCCCGACCCTACATCAGCACCATCCAGGCGCAAACCCTGCATAGACTCTATCACACCAATAACAGTAAGCTGTTGCTTCAGTGACAATGGCGCGCTGGCCCAGCTTGCCTCAGGAATGGTGACACAGAGCTCGTAGTCATCTCCGGAGTGCAGCGCATAATCGCAGGCTGCGGAGCCGGTCAACCGCTTGAGTGAAGGCGATACCGGCACACGGGAACGCTCAATACTCGCACCGACAGAGGAGGCCTCAAGAATATGGCCCAGATCGGCCAACAAGCCGTCTGATACATCAATGGCAGCCGTCGCGAAATCTCTAAGGGCTATGCCCAGTTTCAACCTCGGCTCAGGATGATGATAACGCTCAATCACATAAGCTTCGTCGGCGGAAGGGCTCAGGACGTCAAGGTACTGCAGGGCGGCACCAGCATCACCCAAGCTACCGGACACCACGACCAGATCACCCGGCCCGGCACCAGATCGACGGATGGCGGTTCCTTGAGGAACCAGGCCATGCACCTGTAAGCTCAAAGCCAAAGGCCCACGGGTTGTGTCACCGCCCGCGAGCACTAACCCGAAAGCTTTAGCAGCCTCTCCAAGCCCGAAGGCAAAGCCACGCAGCCAGCTCTCATCAACTTCCGGCAAGGTCAGGGCAAGCGTGAAGCAGGTTGGGTCAGCTCCCATAGCCGCAAGATCACTGGCAGCAGCTGCAAGCGCCCTCCAACCAAGAAAATCCGGACGATAGTTGAGGGGAAAGTGCACACTTTCAACAAGGGTATCTATGGAAAAAACCAGGTCAGAACCGGCGGGAATTCTCTGGATGGCACAGTCGTCGCCCGGCCCCACAAGGACTGATTGGGAGCCGGGCGAGCAGGCTAACGGCACGAAATACTGCCGAATCAGCTCAAATTCGCCCATCGGTCAACGCGAACGTGTCTCGGCGAGGCGCAAACGCCGGCCCAGCTTGTCCAGCACACTGTTAACGAACTTGTGCCCTTCTGTACCACCGAATCGCTTCGCTAGCTCAATGCCTTCGTTAATCACAACCTTGTAAGGCACATCCAGCCGGTGACGCAGCTCATAAGCACCAACTCGAACAATCGCCAACTCCACCGGATCCACCTCAAGCAGCGGGCGATCAAGAAACGGCTCAATCAGCTTATCAAGTTCTTCCTGCTCGCGATGGACACCGCGCAGAACATCCCGGAAGTACAGGGTATCGACCTTGGCCATGTCGTTATCGACCATGAACTCAGCTTCGATATCCGAAATCGGGCTCTTGGTAAAGTGACGTTGATAAAGCCCCTGCATTGCCAGAACCCGAGCGCGGCGGCGATCGCCAGCTTTTGGCTGACCGGACGGCGCCGGGCGGGATGTCGTATCTTCAGTATCGCTCATTACTCACCCAGCTTGTTGAACAGGCTGACCATTTCCAGCGCCGTAATAGCTGCTTCTGCGCCTTTGTTGCCGGCCTTGGTGCCGGAGCGCTCGATAGCCTGCTCGATAGAATCAACGGTCAGCACACCAAAGGTCACCGGCACGTCTGTTTCCAGACTTACCGCGCCAAGGCCGCTTGAGGCTTCTCCTGCCACATATTCGAAATGCGGCGTTCCACCACGGATAACCGCGCCCAAAGCAATAATGGCATCGTAGTCGCCCGCTTCTGCCACGCGCTTCACCGCCAGCGGCATTTCATATGCACCAGGGACACGCACAATGGTGATATCACTGTCAGCAATACCGTGGCGGCGCAGGGTATCAACGGCACCATCTACCAGGCTTTCCACAACAAAACCGTTAAAACGACCAACCACCAACGCATAACGACCACTGCACTGGGTAAAATCACCTTCAATTACTTTAATATCTGCCATCGATGGCTCCTTCTCGGGCTGCAGCCACAGTGCTGCTGCCAGGTTTATCAGTCTGGGGTGTAGGGAATGTACTCAACCACTTCCAGATCAAATCCGGAAATAGCCGAGTATTTCACCGGCGGACTAAGCAAACGCATTTTGCTCACGCCCAGATCCCGCAGAATCTGGGAGCCTGTCCCTACGGTGAAATAAACACCAGAGCTACCCTTACCGGCAGGCCCCTGCCCCTGATCAAAGAACTCCTGAATACGGTCTTCCAGATTGTAGCTATCTTCCGCACTGTTCAGCAGAACCACAACCCCACTACCTTCAACTGCAACTTTTTCAAGCGCATGGTGTAACGGCCAGCTTCGGGAATCCTTGCGACGGGCTCCAAGCAGGTCCCGAAGTGTATCTGTGATGTGAACACGTACGTGCACCGGCTCATCCACCGGGAGCTCACCATACACCATTGCCAGATGCGTAGAGCCCTGAATGACATCCCGATAAGTGCGAAGTTTGAACACACCATATTCGGTATCGATCTGATTCTCTTCGACGCATTCCACGGTACGTTCATGCGTGGTGCGGTAATGGATAAGGTCAGCAATTGTTCCAATTTTAAGATTGTGCTCTGCGGCAAAACGTTCAAGGTCTTCCCGCCGTGCCATGGAACCGTCATCGTTCATGATTTCACAAATTACACCGGCAGGTTCGCAACCGGCCAAAGCAGCCAGATCGCAGGATGCTTCTGTATGGCCTGCACGGCTCAGCACTCCGCCGGGGTCCGACATCAACGGGAAAATGTGCCCAGGCTGAACGAGGTCTGACGCCTTTGCATTTCGGGCCACTGCAGCCTGCACCGTACGAGCGCGGTCTGCGGCCGAAATGCCCGTCGTCACACCTGTGGCTGCCTCAATGGAAAGCGTAAACTTGGTTCCAAACCCCGAGGCGTTCTGCTGCACCATTAACGGGAGACCCAGCTGCTCACACCTGTCCCGGGTCATAGGCATGCAGATAAGGCCGCGGCCAAAGCGAGCCATGAAGTTGATGGCTTCGGCAGAACAATGCTCGGCTGCCATCACCAGGTCACCTTCGTTCTCCCGGTCTTCATCATCCATCAGGATCACCATATTGCCCTGGCGAATGTCCTCAATGATTTCTTCAACACTGTTCAGTGCCATACTGTTTTGCACCCTTTCAATGCACCCGCTGCAGCTTCAGGCCGCCATACCGGGACGCACTGTGAATTTAGACATTTAACGGCGAACCAGAATCAGACGCTGGTCATCCCCTACCTGTCGCCGGTCTTGTACGATCCACTCGATCTTGTCAGCCATCGTTTCCAGAGGCAGATGCGCCGTCGGCCGACCAGTACTTCCCAGAAATACCGGAGCCTGGTAAAGCCAGAGTTCATCCACAAGCTTTTCACTGATGAATGTGCCTGCCAGAGTTGGCCCGGCTTCCACCAACAGTTCATTAATACCCAGTTTACCCAGCGAATCCAAAAGCTCGGCAACATCTATACCATTGTCTTTCCAGGCCACGCCCTTCAGGCGGATCCCCAAGGCGGCAAGATCCTGTGCGGGCGCTGTTGCAAGCGTGGACGAGGCACAAAACACCTGAACCTTTCCCCCACGCAGAATTGTCGCAGACGGAGGCGTTCTGGCGTCCCTGTCGGCAATCACACGCAACGGCTGACGGGAAGGCTCGGTTGCATCGCCTATATCCCCAAGTTCTTCTCGCCGGACTGTCAATGAGGGGTCATCTGCAAGTACGGTTCCTACACCGGTAAGAATCGCATCACTGATGGCCCTGAGCCGCTGAACGTCGCGGCGGGCCTCATCACCGGTAATCCACTGGCTCTCACCCGAGGCCATAGCGGTGCGCCCATCCAGGCTGGACGCCATCTTGAGCCTGACCCAGGGCCGGCCTGTATTCATGCGCTTCATGAAGCCGGGATTCAGTCGTGCAGCCTCCTCCGCCAAGAGCCCTTCGTAGACCCGGATACCGGCTTCACGAAGCATATCAAGGCCCCTTCCGGAGACCGACGGATTGGGGTCTTTAGTGGCCGCGAATACGCGGGACACGCCTGCATCAATCAACGCCCGCGCGCATGGCGGTGTTCGGCCAAAATGGCTGCAGGGTTCGAGCGTGACATAGGCTGTGGCACCACGTGCAGACGGACCGGCCTGGCTGAGCGCGCGGATTTCAGCATGGGCCTCTCCGGCCCGTTCATGCCAGCTTTCGCCCAGGATCTTATCACCACGGGCCACCACACAACCCACTCGCGGGTTGGGATGAGTCGAATAGCGGCCCCGCCATGCAAGCTGTATAGCCCGAGCCATCATGGACCGGTCCCGGAATGCGGTCATTTTTTTCCTTCAGGGGCGTGGTTATCTGCCAATACTTTCGCAACATCAACCGGCGTCTCGCCATTGCTGGCAGAAAGCCGCTCAATCTCTTCCTTGAATTCGTTGATATCCTGAAAACTGCGATATACAGAAGCAAACCGGACATAGGCAACTTTGTCGAGCTGACGTAGCTCGGTCATCACCTCTTCACCCAACTGCATAGACTTGACCTCACGCTCGCCTGTCGCCCGCAGGCGATACTTGATGCGATTAAGTGCTGCGTCGATTTGCTCAATACTGACTGGGCGTTTCTCCAGTGCCTTCATGATCCCTGACCGCAGCTTCTCTTCATCAAAGGGCTGACGGATACCGTCCTGCTTAACCACTCTGGGCATCACCAGCTCGGCCGACTCAAACGTAGTAAAGCGCTCCCGGCAGGAAAGACATTCTCTACGGCGGCGCACCTGATCGCCCTCCGCCACCAGGCGTGAGTCAATAACCTTGGTATCTGCTTCACCACAGAAAGGACAATGCATGTCAGGAACTCCGGAGAGGGAGCCGGGCAGCGAGGTGAGTGCACCCCGTGCCCGGCAGATCTTGCAAAATGCTTAGCCGTAAACCGGGAAGCGCGCGCACAGGGCTTCAACCTGCTCGCGAACACGGTTACTCACAGCTTCGTCGTCCAGGTTATCAAGAATATCGCAAATCCACCCTGCCAGCTCGCGGCTCTCTACTTCTCCAAACCCACGGGTGGTGATTGCGGGTGTGCCGAGGCGCAGGCCAGAGGTCACAAACGGAGAGCGTGGATCGTTAGGAACCGCGTTTTTGTTCACTGTGATGTGCGCGCGACCCAAGGCGGCATCTGCATCCTTACCGGTAATATCCTGCTTGATCAGGCTCACCAGAAACAAATGGTTCTTCGTGCCACCGGAAACAACGTCGTAACCACGATCAACAAATACGTTAGCCATGGCAGACGCGTTCTTGACCACCTGCTGCTGATAAGCCTTGAACTCGTCACTCATGGCCTCTTTGAAACAGATCGCCTTGGCAGCAATGACGTGCATCAGAGGGCCACCCTGGCCGCCAGGGAAGACGGCAGAGTTCAGTTTCTTGTGCAGGGCTTCGTCGTCACAGGCCAGAATCAGGCCGCCACGCGGGCCGCGCAGTGTTTTGTGCGTGGTGGTAGTGACCACGTGCGCATGGGGCATAGGGTCGGGGTATACACCAGCAGCAACCAGGCCCGCCACGTGCGCCATGTCTACAAACAGATAGGCACCAACTTTATCCGCGATGGAACGGAAGCGGGCAAAATCAAGCTCTTGAGAATAGGCAGAGAAACCCGCAATAATCATTTTCGGCTTGTGCTCAACCGCCAGAGCTTCCAACTCATCATAATCGATCAGCCCTGTATCGGTGTTGATGCCGTACTGAACAGCATTATAGATCTTGCCGGAAAAGTTCACCCCTGCACCGTGGGTCAAGTGACCACCATGAGCCAGACTCATCCCCAGAACCGTATCGCCAGGCTTCACCAGCGCCATGAAAACAGCGGAGTTAGCCTGTGAGCCGGAGTGGGGCTGAACGTTGGCATAAGCTGCGCCGAACAGCTCTTTGGCGCGATCAATGGCCAGTTGCTCCGCGATGTCGACGAACTCGCACCCACCGTAGTAACGCTTACCGGGATAACCCTCAGCATATTTGTTCGTGAGATCACTACCCTGAGCTTCCATGACCCGCGGGCTGGTGTAGTTCTCGGATGCAATCAGCTCAATATGAGCCTCCTGACGCTTGCTTTCCGCCTGCATGGCGTTCCAGAGTTCGTCGTCAAAACCGGCGATCTTCATATCACGATTAAACATCGGTGCGCTGCCCCTGTGTGCTTGGCTGGCCCGGAGAGTCTTGGAAATAGCCCCCGGAATCCCTGAAAATTTGGGCCGCTATTCTAGCCCATTAACGGGTTAAAAATCACCTTTTATGAGGTTCGCAGATACCGTCATACCCATATTGTACGTTTTCCTGAAATTGCTATAGCTCCCGGGTTTCGATACCTTACAAACCCTGTCACATCTCGCCTTCAAAGAGGGGAATGCCTTTATGGCCCAGTACGTATACAGCATGAACCGCGTAGGCAAAGTGGTTCCGCCCAAACGCGAAATTCTCAAAGATATTTCCCTGAGCTTCTTCCCGGGCGCCAAAATTGGCGTACTGGGCCTGAACGGTTCAGGTAAATCCACCCTTTTACGCATTATGGCGGGCGTGGATCAGGATTACATCGGCGAAGCCCGGCCACAGCCCGGCATCAATGTAGGCTACCTGCCCCAGGAACCGGAACTGGACGACAGCAAAACCGTTAAAGAAGTTGTTGACGAAGCCGTGGTCGAGGTTCACAACGCTCTTGCAGAGCTCGATCAGGTTTACGCAGCCTACGCAGAGCCGGATGCGGATTTCGATGCACTGGCGAAAAAACAGGGGCAACTGGAAGCTCTGATACAGGCGACCGATGGCCACGACATCGAGCGTAAAATGGAAGTTGCCGCCGATGCGCTGCGCCTCCCAGCCTGGGATCAACCCGTAAAGAACCTGTCAGGGGGTGAGCGCCGCCGGGTAGCCTTGTGTCGCCTGCTGCTGTCGGGGCCGGACATGCTGTTACTGGACGAACCGACAAACCACCTGGACGCCGAATCCGTTGCCTGGCTGGAGCGCTTTCTGCACGATTACGAAGGCACCGTGGTTGCTATAACTCACGACCGCTACTTCCTCGACAACGTGGCAGGCTGGATTCTCGAACTTGACCGCGGCCAGGGCATTCCGTTCGAAGGCAACTACAGCCAATGGCTGGAGAATAAAGAACAGCGCCTGGGCACCGAAGCCAAACAGGAAGCCTCACGCCAGAAAGCCATCAAGCAAGAGCTGGAGTGGGTTCGCAGCAACGCCAAAGGCCGCCAATCCAAGAGCAAAGCCCGCCTTGCCCGCTTTGAGGAAATGAGCTCACAGGATTTCCAGAAGCGTAACGAGACCAACGAGATCTATATCCCGCCCGGGCCGCGCCTGGGTGACAAGGTCATCGAAGTGGAAGGTATCAGCAAAGCTTTTGGCGACCGCCTGCTCTATGAAGATGTTTCCTTTGTTGTACCCCCTGGCGCTATCGTCGGCATCATCGGCGGTAACGGCGCTGGCAAATCTACGTTGTTCCGCATGATCGCCGGCCACGACCAACCTAATTCGGGCACCATCACCGTGGGTGAAACGGTCAAGTTGGCCTACGTAGACCAGAGCCGCGACCTGGACGGGTCGAAAACCGTCTGGGAACTACTCAGCGATGGCCAGGACATTATTAAAGTAGGCAACTACGAAACCCCATCAAGAGCCTATGCCGGCCGCTTTAACTTCAAAGGCTCGGATCAGCAGAAGCGCGTTGGCGACCTTTCTGGCGGCGAACGCAACCGCCTCCATCTGGCAGCGTTGCTGAAGGAAGGCGGCAACGTATTGCTGCTGGACGAACCTACCAACGATCTGGACGTTGAGACTCTGCGCGCTCTGGAGGAGGCCCTGCTGAACTTCCCCGGCGCAGCCATGGTTATCTCGCACGACCGCTGGTTCCTTGACCGCGTAGCTACGCACATTCTTGCGTTTGAGGATGACGGTGAAGTGGTGTACTTCGAGGGTAACTTCGCCGAATACGACGAAGACCACAAAAAGCGTAAAGGTGATTCCGCCATGGTGCCCCAGCGCATGAAATACAAGAAGCTGGCCTGATGGCAAAAGCCAAAACCGCTTATGTCTGCACCGAGTGCGGTGCAGACTACTCCAAATGGCAGGGCCAGTGCACGGCCTGCCAGGCCTGGAACACCATCAGCGAAGTCCGTGGGGTAGCCAGCAATGCCAAAGGCGCCCGCGGTGTTCGCTTCGAGGGTTTTGCCGGCAGCCTCGCTGCCGTTCAAAGCCTGGACGATGTAAGCCTCGCCGAGCAGGAACGTATCAGCACCGGCATGCAGGAATTTGACCGGGTTCTTGGTGGCGGACTTGTGGAAGGCTCGGCTGTACTAATGGGCGGTCACCCGGGCGCCGGCAAGAGCACCCTGCTGCTTCAAGCTGTATGTCATCTGGCCGCTAGCGTTCCAGCGCTTTACGTTACCGGTGAGGAGTCGCTGCAGCAGGTAGCCATGCGGGCCAAACGCCTGGGCCTGCCCACCAAAGACCTGAAAATGCTGTCAGAAACCAGCGTTGAGCGGGTTATGCAGGTGGCAGAGGCTGAAAAACCACGGATTCTGGTGGTGGACAGTATTCAAGTAATGCACGTGGCAGACATTGAATCTGCGCCCGGTTCGGTTTCCCAGGTACGCGAAAGCGCAGCGTTTCTGACTCGGTTTGCCAAGCAAACGGGTACCATTCTGTTTCTGGTGGGGCATGTAACCAAGGACGGCAGCCTCGCGGGCCCCAAAGTACTGGAGCACATGATTGACTGCTCTATTCTACTTGAAGGCTCCAGTGATAGCCGTTACCGCACCCTGAGGGGCATCAAGAATCGCTTTGGCGCGGTCAATGAGTTGGGCGTATTCGCCATGCTGGAGCAAGGCCTGAAGGAAGTGAAAAACCCCAGCGCAATTTTCCTCAACCGTGGCGAAGAAGCGGCTCCTGGCAGCGTTGTCATGGTGGTCTGGGAAGGCACTCGCCCCATGCTGGTGGAAATTCAGGCGCTGGTGGATATGGCCCAGGGCGGGTACCCGAGGCGGGTAGCAGTGGGCCTGGATCAGAACCGATTGGCAATGCTACTCGCGGTATTGCACCGCCATGGCGGACTGCATGTATCAGACCAGGACGTATTTGTGAATGTGGTGGGCGGTGTGAAGGTTAATGAAACGAGCGCTGACTTGGCCCTACTGGCAGCGATTGTGTCTTCATTCCGTGATCGCGCTTTGCCCCAGGATCTGGTGATTTTCGGAGAAGTCGGCTTGTCGGGGGAAATTCGGCCGGTGCCCAGTGGCCAGGAAAGGATTAACGAAGCAGCGAAGCATGGTTTTACCCGTGCCTTGGTTCCGAAAGCCAATGCGCCACGCAAGGCTATTGCAGGGATGAAGGTGATTCCTGTGACCAAGCTTAGTGAGGCGATTACCGCTCTGGAGGAGCTTTAAGCTGGCTAATCGATCAGGTGAGCAAATTCACGCTCAAGAAGAACCTGATCGCCGAGATTCAACTCTACCAAGCGCTTAAGATGCGCAGCACTTTCCAGATCGATGTACTGGCATTTGAAGCCGAGCTTGTGCGCTTCAACATGTTTCAACTCAACCGCCATAACGATGCCAGCCTGTTGACTATCGAGGTGCACAATTACCTCACAAGGTTGACTCAACGGCACGTCCCACCCCTCGGGGCGCTTGACCAGGACACCTTTCAGGGAAATATCCAGCACCTCAGTTGTCCACACACTATCAAGCGCATGCAGATCGCAAGGAGCGTCAAAGCTTATGCGATGGAACTTCCGTTTTTCTGAGGCCTTGGTGGGCAAGGGACGACTCCTTTTTTGTTGATATCACCTGATATGACTATAGACCGAGCGGAGATACCGATCCAGACGTGTTTCGTGTAAAGAATTAAAGACAGGGGCGGGGTTAAGGCGGTGCATTTTTATTGCGCGGTTCAGACCATGCCTAAGCTTAATATAGGCCGTCATGCGGGCCCTTCCAAAAATGTCGGAGGCCAAGGACGGCCGGAGACAAGCGTACATGGGCAAGGCCGAGCGCCAGCAATCTGTGATTGCTGGCCGGACCCCGGAGGGGTGCTCGTAGCGGTTTTTGGACTCGGTTACTCAACCCCCGCCCCCAGCGCTCATAGGCCAGGAAATGAGGGAAAGCAGGGATTAGCGGTGGTACTCGGGGCTCAACTCAACAACAGCCTCGATGAACGCCTTGGCATGCTCAGGATCCACATCCGGAGTGATGCCATGACCAAGGTTGAATATGTGGCCCGGGCCTGATCCGTAGCGACGCAGGATGTCACCGACTTCCTGGCGAATCCGTTCGGGTGGCGCATAGAGCATGGTGGGGTCCATATTGCCTTGCAAAGCCACTCGGTCACCCACCCGCGCACGGGCATTGCCGATATCTGTGGTCCAGTCCAGACCAACAGCATCAGCACCAGAGTCTGCGATCGACTCAAGCCACTGACCGCCATTTTTCGTGAAGAGGATTACCGGAACACGGCGACCGTCGTTCTCACGAATCAGGTTATCAACGATCTTTTTCATATAGCGCAGTGAAAACTCTTCATAAGCCCAGCTACTCAGCACACCGCCCCAGGTATCAAAAATCTGAACAGCTTGAGCGCCGGCTTTGATCTGGCCGTTGAGATAATCAATAACCGCGTCTGCAAGGTGATCCAGCAAACGATGCATGACCTCGGGCTGACCATACATAAGCTTCTTTGCTTCACGGAAGTCTTTGGATGAGCCGCCTTCAACCATGTAGGTTGCAAGTGTCCAGGGACTGCCAGAGAAACCGATCAGCGGAACACGACCATTGAGTGCGCCCCGGATGGTGGAGACAGCATTCATTACGTAGTCGAGATCTGTTTCTGCCTTGATGTTCGGCAGTGCATCAACATCCGCCTTGGAGCGAATGGTATGTTTGAACTTGGGGCCTTCACCGGTTTCGAAGTACAGCCCGAGACCAAGAGCATCCGGAATAGTGAGTATGTCGGAGAACAGAATCGCAGCATCCAGCGGAAAGCGCTCAAGAGGCTGAAGGGTTACCTCACAAGCCAGGGGCGTATTCTTGCACAAGCTGAGGAAGTCACCTGCTTTCTCCCGGGTGGCACGATACTCGGGCAGGTAACGGCCGGCCTGGCGCATCATCCATACCGGGGTACGATCAACAGGCTGGCGCATCAGCGCGCGCAGGAAGCGGTCATTCTTCAGCTCGGTCATAAGGATTCCAGCATTGTCTCTTTCAGATGGTCGTAATGGAACGGAAGCAATCATACCCCGTTTGCCATAATAAAAAAGGGCGGCTTACCCTTAGTAAGCCGCCCTTCTGATCCGGATCAAACGATTTTTCAGATATCCAGATAATCCATGATGCCCTCTGCAGCCTGGCGGCCTTCCCAGATGGCAGTAACAACCAGGTCCGAACCTCGAACCATATCGCCGCCCGCAAAGATCTTCGGGTTGCTGGTCTGAAAACCGAACTCTGCCTCTTCCGGCGCCCTTACCCGACCGGAATCGTCGGTACTGATCGTAAGCTCTTCAAACCATTCGGCTGGACTCGGGCGAAAACCGAAAGCAACCAATACAGCATCAGCCGGAATAACTTCCTCGCTACCCGGAACTACCTCGGGCCGGCGGCGGCCGTTTTCATCCGGCTCTCCAAGCTGAGTGGATACCACTTTCACACCTTCAACCTGGTCTTCACCGATGATGGCTATAGGCTGCCGATTAAACAGGAATTTCACACCTTCTTCCTTGGCATTGGCAACCTCCCTGCGCGACCCCGGCATATTGGCCTCATCACGACGATAAGCGCAGGCCACGCTCTCTGCCTGTTGACGGATCGAGGTGCGGTTACAGTCCATGGCGGTATCACCGCCACCCAGCACCACGACGCGCTTACCTTTCATATCAATGAAATCCGCTGCATCTTTTTCAAAGCCCAGGCGGCGGTTAACGTTGGATACGAGGAACGGCAAGGCGTCGTAAACACCCGGAAGGTTCTCACCCGGGAAGCCACCTTTCATGTAGGTGTAGGTTCCCATGCCCATGAACACCGCATCGTAATCATCAAGGATGTCCTTCAGCTGAACATCCTTACCCACCTCGGTCGACAAGCGGAACTCAACGCCCATTTCCTCAAACACCTGGCGCCTGCGAGTCATCACGGATTTTTCCAGTTTGAACTCCGGGATACCGAAGGTCAGCAGGCCGCCAATCTCAGGGTAGATATCGAATACTACCGGCTTCACGCCGTTGCGAACCAGTACATCAGCACAGCCCAGGCCTGCAGGGCCAGCACCTATAACCGCTACCTTCTTGTCCGTCCATTTTACAGCAGACATGTCCGGCTTCCACCCAAGAGCGAAGGCGGTATCGGTAATGTATTTTTCGACCGAGCCAATGGTAACAGCACCAAAACCATCATTCAGGGTGCATGCCCCTTCACAGAGTCGATCCTGCGGGCACACACGACCACAGACTTCAGGCAGAGAGTTGGTCTGGTGACACAACTCGACCGCTTTCATGATATTGCCTTCGGAAACCAGCTTCAGCCAGTTGGGAATGTAGTTGTGTACCGGGCACTTCCATTCGCAATAAGGATTCCCGCACTCCAGGCATCGATGGGACTGAGAGGACGCATTATCGGCCGTAAACGGGCGATAGATTTCACCAAACTCTTTTTTGCGCTTTTTCGCAGGTACTTTCTTCGGGTCTACCCGACCTACTTCTACAAACTGAAAATCGTTACTGAGTCGTTCTTTCATGTTGGCATTCTCATCAGTTCAATATCGACAAAGGCTGCTTCTTTCGGCAACCCTGAAACCTTACAAGTAAACAGATTCAACACCCTGAACTTATTCAGGGCGCGCACGAGTACTTGCCAACAGACTGCGCAAATTCGCAGCTTTGGGTTTCACCAGCCAGAAACGGCCGATGTAATCGTCGAAATCTTCAAGAATATGCTCTGCCCAGGCACTACCGGTTTCCGAGATATGCTCTCTAATCACGCTGCGAAGATGGTTGCGATAGGCCTCCATTTCTTCGCGGGCAATGCGCTGAATCTCCACCAATTCGTGATTGTATTTATCTACAAAGGTGTTGTCCGTGTCCAGCACGTAGGCAAAACCTCCGGTCATACCTGCACCAAAGTTGGCACCCGTAGCGCCCAGTACGGTTACCAGACCTCCTGTCATGTATTCGCAACAGTGATCGCCCGCACCTTCAATGACTGAATGTGCTCCAGAGTTACGCACCGCAAAACGCTCTCCCGCAGTACCTGCCGCAAACAGCTTGCCTCCCGTGGCTCCATAAAGGCAGGTATTTCCGACAATGGCAGTTTCCTGCGTATTAAACGCACTACTACGGGGTGGCCTGACGACGAGCTTGCCGCCGGTCATGCCTTTGCCGACATAATCATTGGCATCGCCTTCGAGGATCAGGTTCAACCCGCCCACGTTCCAGACACCAAAGCTCTGACCGGCTGTACCCACGAGATCCAGCGTGATCGGTGCGTCAACCATACCCTGGTTGCCATGCTTTGCAGCAATCTCACCAGAAAGGCGGGCACCAATTGAACGATCACAGTTGGTCACGCGATAGCTCCAGGCGCCTCCGGTTTTTCCTTCAATCGCCGATGCAGTTGCCCTGACCATTTCTTCTGCCAACTGGCCCTGGTCAAACGGCACGTTGCGCTCAACCTGGCAGGTTTGAGGCTTGTCTGCCGGGATATGATCGTTGGATAACAGCCGTGTCAGGTCCAGTTTTTTCTGGCGCTCAGTATCGCCTGGCAGGCGAACGAGAAGATCAACACGCCCGACAAGCTCTTCCAGACTGCGAACCCCCAGCTTCGCCATCCACTCTCGCGTCTCTTCCGCCACAAACCGGAAGAAGTTCATGGCCATTTCCACCGTGCCTTTGAAGTGCTCATCACGAAGGTGTTCATTCTGTGTGGCGACACCAGTTGCGCAGTTGTTCAGGTGGCAGATGCGAAGATACTTGCAGCCCAAAGCCACCATGGGCGTAGTGCCGAAACCAAAACTCTCGGCTCCCAAAATGGCTGCCTTCACTACATCCAGCCCGGTTTTAATGCCGCCATCTGTTTGCAGACGGATTTTTCCACGCAAATCATTGGCACGTAGGGCCTGCTGGGTCTCGGTCAAACCAAGCTCCCAGGGCGATCCCGCATAGCGAATGGAGGCAAGCGGGCTTGCAGCCGTGCCACCGTCGTAACCGGAGACGGTAATCAGATCGGCGTAAGCCTTTGCCACACCTGCGGCAATCGTGCCCACACCTGGCTCGGAAACCAGTTTTACCGAAACCAACGCTTCCGGGTTGACCTGCTTAAGATCAAAGATCAACTGCGCCAGATCCTCAATGGAGTAAATATCATGATGCGGAGGCGGTGAAATAAGAGTGACGCCTGGCACTGAATAACGCAGGCGCGCGATCAGCTCATTTACCTTGCCTCCTGGCAACTGACCGCCCTCACCCGGCTTGGCACCCTGCGCAACCTTGATTTGCATAACGTCAGCGCTACGCAGATATTCCGCGGTCACACCAAAGCGGCCAGAAGCGACCTGTTTGATTTTTGATCGCTTCTCTGTGCCATAGCGGGCCGGGTCTTCGCCACCCTCACCCGAGTTCGAGCGGCCGCCAAGTGTATTCATAGCTACCGCCAGTGCCTCGTGAGCCTCCGGTGACAAGGCTCCCAGTGACATAGCCGCGGAATCAAACCTGGTAAAAATTTGCTCGACCGGTTCAACCTCAGATATTCCTACAGCCTCGATACCCTCACGAAAACCCAGAAGGTCCCTGAGGGTTGCAACCGGGCGTTCGTTGACCAATGCCGCGTATTCTTTGTAATGGCCGTAATCACCTGTGGTGACTGCCTCTTGCAGCTTTCCCACCACATCGGGATTAAATGCATGGTACTCCTGGCCATGGACATACTTTAGCAAGCCACCTGGAGATATCGGCTTGCGAGGTTTCCAGGCGGTGGAGGCCAACTGCGCCTGATCCTGCTGAAACTCGAAGAATCCTGCACCCTGGATACGGCTAGGCACGCCTTTGAAGCAAAGATCGACCACTTCATCAGCAAGCCCGATAGCCTCAAAAAGCTGAGCCCCACGATAGGAAGTAATCGTCGAGATACCCATCTTGGACAGGATCTTCAGCAGGCCCTTGTTAATGCCCTTGCGGTAGTTGTTTTTAGCTTCAATAGGATCCATCAGCAATTCGCCGGTGCGAATCAGATCGTTCAGCAGCTGATAGGCCAGGTACGGATAGACAGCCGTTGCGCCAAAGCCAAACAACACAGCAAAGTGATGCGGATCACGGGCCCAACCGGTTTCTACTATGATGTTTGAATCACAACGCAGCCCGGTTGCCACCAAATGGTGATGGACCGCTCCCGTTGCCATCAAAGAACTGACAGGCAGCTCGCCCTGCTTCAGATCCTTGTCTGAGAGAATCAACAGCGACTTGCCGTTACGAGCCGCTTGTTCAGCCTCATCACAGACGCGACGAATAGCCTGCTCAAGGCCCAATTCCGGAGAGTACCCCAGGGAAATCCGTTCGACTGCAAAGCCCGGGCGCTCGTTATTGGATATCTGAAGAAACTTGGCCGGTGACAGAATCGGTGTAGTCAGGATAATCCGGTCCGCATGCTCTGCAGTTTCTTCAAAAACGTTACGCTCTGCACCCAGACAAGTCTCCAGGGACATCACGATCGCTTCCCGCAGAGGATCAATCGGTGGATTGGTCACCTGAGCAAACTTTTGCCGGAAGAAATCTGCAACATGTCGTATCTTGCTGGACAATACCGCCATGGGGGTGTCGTCACCCATGGAACCGACGGCCTCCTGAGCATTTTCCGCAAGTGGGCGCAAAACCTGGTCGCGCTCCTCATACGACACCATGAACATTTTCTGGTGAATTAACAGCTCATCCGCATCCATCAGGCGGAATTCCGGCGTGTCCTGATTCAGCGTTGTTTCCACACGCAGGGCATTCTCGCGCAACCAGCGCTTGTAAGGCTTCGCAGTCTTGAGTCGCTGGTCGATATCTCCAGTGTGTAGCACTTCGCCGGATTCGGTATCAATAGCGAGCATCTGCCCAGGACCTACACGGCCTTTGGACACTACGTCCTCTGGCTTGTAGCCATATGTACCAATCTCAGACGCCAGGGTGATGAAATCATCCTTAGTAACCACCCAGCGGGCCGGCCTCAAGCCATTTCGATCCAGCATGCAGACCGCATAACGGCCATCCGACATAACTAGCCCGGCCGGTCCGTCCCAGGGCTCCATGTGCATGGAGTTGTATTCGTAGAAGGCCCGGAGCTCCGAGTCCATGGTGTCGACATTCTGCCAGGCTGGCGGAATCATCATTCGAGTAGCGCGGAACAGATCCACTCCACCGGCCAACAAAATCTCCAGCATATTGTCCATGCTCGATGAATCTGAGCCCGCCAGATTAACCAGTGGTTGCATGGTTTGAAGATCGGGCAGATCCGGAGAGCTGAATTTGGCTGCCCGGGCAATAGCCCAGTTTCTGTTGCCGTCAATGGTGTTGATTTCGCCATTGTGCGCGAGATAGCGGAAAGGCTGAGCCAAAGGCCAGCGAGGCATAGTGTTGGTGGAGAAGCGCTGATGGAATACACAGATAGCCGTGGCGAAATCGGGGTCGCCCAGATCTTTATAAAAGTTCGCCAGATCCGCCGGCATCATCAGGCCTTTGTAGGCGAGCGTGCGGTGGGAGAGGCTGCAGATATAAAACTCGGAATCATCCTCCATATCCCGCTCGGCATGGCGGCGACCGACAAACAGGCTGATGGCGAATTCTTTTTCCGATTTGGTTGCAGGCGTTACGAACACCTGCTCGATCCGAGGCATACAATCCAGTGCCATTGGGCCAAGACAACTATCGTCAACTGGCACTTCACGCCAGCCCATGACTTCGAGCCCCTGCTCAACCAACCGTTTTTCAAGGGTGACACGCCCGTTGGCCGCTTTATCCGAGTCCGGGCTAAGAAAAACCTGGCCGACCGCAAACAACTTACCTGGCTCTTTGCCAAACGCCGTTTTCGCCGCTTTTTTCAGAAACGCAACTGGACTCTGGATCAGTAGACCGCAACCATCCCCGGTTTTTCCATCTGCCGCGATACCACCCCGGTGAGTCATGCACGTGAGCGACTCGATAGCAGTCTGTAGCAGCTTATGGCTGGCATCGCCTTTCATGTGAGCGATCAGTCCAAAGCCGCAGTTGTCTTTAAACTCGTCGGGATGATACAAACCTGACTTCATAAGCGCTCTCTCGCATGTAAATGCTTTTTAATCAGCGACTTATGCACCAAAACAGTGCAAAAAGCAGCCAACATCAAAAAAAATGGGCTGATCATTTTACACACGTACAAACACGTACTCAAACAGATTTGATATTATTTCCAACGACGGATTCCCGAAAATCCGAACGTTTAAACATACAAGACAAAGGGTTACAAGAAACGGTCTCGCGTTTTCAGGCCTGTCACAAACCGTCGGTTGAGCGTACCCAGGGCAAACCAGCGGCCAGTGACTCAGGAAGCAGAGACACTGCCTCCCGAGCCTCTTCCTTGGACGCGTAGTTTCCATAGAACACCATGAACCATGGCTCTTCGTTGCGTTCCCCCAACGTATAAACCATCTCATCAAGGGCCGGGTAACGGGAAATGACATTCAGCGCAGTCTGCTCAAGGTTCCCTGCGACCAACTGAATGGTCCAGCCCTTGCCGCGGCTGCGCAGCTGACCAATATCGACGTACCTGTCGGCACTTTTGGGAATAAAGTCAGGCTCAGGCTCAGGCTCAGGCTCAGGCTCAGGCTCAGGCTCAGGCTCAGGCTCAGGCTCAGGCTCAGGCTCAGGCTCAGAAACAGGATCCGGCAAGGCTGCAGGCTCCGTCAATGGCGGAAACAGCTCATCGGCTCCCTCATCTTCCAGCGACTCGTCGGAGATATTGGGACCAATCGTAATGCTCTTGCGAACCCGTTCAGGCTCAGGAGAGGTTTCCTGCTCAAGAGCCACTGTTTCGTCGTACTGTTGGGATACGAACCACCAGGAGCCACCCAACATCAGAAGCACAAGGGCAGGCAGACGGAGCTGCCTGAAATCGAAACCCGGAGGGCGCTTCTGCTTCGAGGCACCGGAAACAATATCCATCCAGATACCGGGCGTTACTCTTTTCAGACGAGAAAAGCTACCTTGGCTAAGGTCGTGTATTCTCGCCAACCGGGCCGGGCTCAGAAGCTCGTTGACCTTGCCGCCCGCTTTATGGACACGCGGCTCAAGGTAGGAGAACACTTCCTCTCTGGTGAGCGGGCGCAAATGAATCTGGTGAATGGAGACTGAAGAGTCCTCAAGACCCAGAAGCGTCACAAGCCGATCTTCTCCAGCAAACACCGGAACCGCTGCCTTGGCACGATCAGCCGCCAGAAAACCGTCAAGGATCAGCCTGAGAAGATCTGGCGGCGCACGGTCTGCGTCATCGATGAGCAGCACCATGCGCTGCCCCTTTCCAACCATACCCTCCGACCACCGAAAAAAACGGTAAACGGCCTCTCGCGGGTTATCATCCGCACCCGAACCGGAGCGGCCAACTTGCTTGAGGTCTCTTGCCAGCGAATTTGAGCTTGTCATAGCCGCAGCGGACAAACGATGAAAGCCCAGGCGAGAGGATTCACTGCGAACCAATTCAGCCAGCAACCTGCTCTTACCCGAGCCAGGTGCGCCCGTGAGCAACAGCGCCATATCACCAAACCCGCAAAGATGACGAAGCGCCTCCAGAGCATGGTGGCGCATGCCATCCGGAAAAAACGGGGTCTCCATTTCCAGGGGATTGGCTCTCAAACCGTATCGCTGTTGCAACCGGGGGAACAGCCCACCACCATCAAGACTACTGAAGCTTTCGTCGGTCACAAAAAACCCCTGATGTTCAATGTTTCAACCTCTGCTCAGCGTTCATGCCGGCAGAAGGACTTCAGCGTTGCAGCGAGATTTTCCGGAGATGGATCAGACGTCACCACGGCGTCCCCAACAGAGCGTAGCAATACCAATCTCAAGCGCCCATCGACATTTTTCTTGTCAACCGCCATCAGGTTCATGAAGTCAGCAGCTGTCATATCCGCCGGAGGCAAATCAGGCAGGCAGGCTCTGTTAACCAGCCGCAGGATGCGGTCATAATCAGCCTGAGTGATAGAGCCTTCACGCGCAGACAGGTCCGCCGCCATAATCATGCCCGTCCCCACTGCCTCTCCATGCAACCAGTTACCATAGCCAGCATAGGTCTCTATAGCATGACCAAAGGTATGACCAAGGTTCAGTGTGGCTCTGAGCCCGTTTTCGCGCTCATCCTGAGCGACGACATCCGCTTTGCATGCGCATGACCGAAAGATGGCCTCCGCAAGGGCCTTGCGGTCGAGAGTTACTAGCTTATCAATCACAAGTTCAAGCCAGCCGAGAAAGTCCTTATCCCTTATCAGGCCATACTTTATAATCTCTGCGAGCCCTGCAGACACCTCTCTCGGCGGCAGGGTTTGAAGGGTATCCGTATCAATCAGTACAGCTTCGGGCTGATGGAAAGCACCGACCATATTTTTTCCAAGCGGGTGGTTGATGCCTGTTTTCCCACCCACCGAGGAGTCAACCTGAGACAAAAGAGTCGTCGGTATTTGAATGAAAGGTACGCCGCGCTGATAGCATGCTGCAGCAAAACCCGTCATATCGCCGACAACTCCGCCGCCCAAGGCCACAAGCGTAGTTTTACGCGTGTGCCGCTTTTCCAGCAAGGCATCAAAAATCAGGTTCAGCGTTTGCCAGTCTTTATGCTTTTCACCATCAGGCAGCACAACGGTATCCACACTCTTGCCGGGGAAACAGGCTCTGGCCTGCTCAAGATACAAAGGGCCGACAACATCGTTAGTTACGATCATTACCTGAGAGCCGCCAACGTAACCGGAAAGATCATACGCACCCAACATGCCTTCGCCGATCATGATGGGGTAACTGCGATCTCCCAGGCTGACATTAAGTTCGTGAAGCAGGTTATACATGGTTACGACCCTCCTTTCGCACCTGTCTTTGTTGTCGCGGCGTTTTGGGATTAATACGATTAACGAGTTGGCGGACCACCAATCGGGGGCTCTTACGATCCGTGTGCATAACGATGTCAGCAAGCTCGGTGTATAACGGATCCCTGATCGCAAACAACCTGCGCAGTACGGCCTCGGGGTCATCGTTCTGCAGCAGCGGCCGATTGCGGTCCTTACGAGTGCGCTCTACCTGTTGCTCTATCGAGGTTCTCAAATAGACCACCACCGCATCTTTTTTCAGCACCGAATGGTTGTCGACACGCATGACTGCACCACCGCCAGTTGCGAGAACCGTACCTGGCTCTGCAGCCAACTCCTCCAGCATGGCTGTTTCTCGCTGCCTGAAGCCTTCCTCACCCTCAACATCGAATATCCAAGGAATATTCGCCCCGCAACGCTCCTCAATGATTCGATCAGAGTCAAGGAATCGATACCCCAGCTCCCGGGCGAGCATCCGGCCAATCGTACTCTTACCAGCACCCATGGGGCCAACCAGGACTACACGTTTGGGCAAAGACATAACTTCCGCTCAATAGAGTTCAGGCGGGTGAGAATATCACAGGGCTGAAGATTGCATAAGCGTCAGTACCGAGAGATATACAGACACAAAAAAGCCGCCGGTTTGGCGCGGCGGCTTTTCCTATCTAGCCCAGATTACTGGATCAAGTCGTTCTTGATGATCTTGGGGGTAATAAAGATCAATAGCTCACTGCGCTCATTGATTTTCTCTGTGCGCTTGAACAAGCGTCCAAGATAAGGGATATCGCCCAACACTGGGGTCTTGACCACAGTAGTCGCAACCTCAGACTGGAAAATACCGCCCAGCACAACCGTTTCACCGTTCCCTACGAGCACTTGAGTCGTTACCTCGTTGGTATTAATCGACGGGATACCTTCTGTAACCTCACCACGGGAATCCTGATTGACTACCAGATCCATAATGATTTTGTCATCGGGCGTAATCTGAGGAGTTACCTCAAGCGACAACACAGCTTCCTTGAACGACACAGAGGTCGCACCGCTTGAAGAAGCTTCCTGATAGGGAATTTCTTCACCTGACTTGATCGAGGCAGTCTGGCGATCAGCGGTAACCACACGGGGCTGCGAAACAACTTCGGCCTGACCATCACTCTCATAGGCAGAAAGCTCCATATCGATCAGGAAGTCGGTACCAATATAGCCAAAGGCCACGGAGCCGGCTGGTGACCGAGTGGTGCCAAGGTCTACGTTCAGGTCAGAAGGAAAGCCGAGAGCTCCACCCAAGCCACTCTGAGAACCACCAATTACAAGATTGTTGGACCCGCCATTCGCATCGCCCTGGCCAGCAGCACCCCAGCGCACACCAAGCTCTTCGGCAACATTGTTCTGAGCGCGCACTATGCGGGCCTCAATCGAAACCTGACGCACGGGAACGTCCCAGGTGGAAACAAGGCGACGAATTTCTTCCAGCTTTTCAGATGTCTCACGAACGCTGATGGTATTGGTCCGAACATCAGAAGATACGAAACCGCGATCCGATATCAACTCTGCGTCCGCCTGGATCAATGCAACAATGTCCGCTGCTTTGGCGTAATTGACCTGAACGATATCGAGGCGAACGGGTGCAAGCTCAGCAATCTGCTTGGTCGTTTCGAGTTCAAGCTTCTCACGGGCGGCAATTTCATCGGCCGGTGCAACAAGAAGCACGTTACCAATCTGACGTTTATCCAGACCCTTGGTTTTCAGAATCAGATCCAGAGCCTGATCCCAGGGCACATTCTGCAGGCGCAAAGTTATGCTTCCGCCGACCGTGTCACTTGCTACAAGATTCAAGCCAGTGAAGTCAGCAATCAGCTGAAGAACGGAGCGAACTTCTATATCCTGGAAGTTCAGAGACAGTTTTTCGCCGGTGTATGGGAACTTTTCTTCCCGGCGAGATTCAGCCTCTTCTTCACTCAACTTTTCAACACTGACAGTGAATTGGCTACCAGACTGGTAGGCAATATAGTCGTAGTTGCCTTCGGGACGAATCTCGACCACCGCATTGCCATCTTCAACAAACGTATCGATGCGGCTGACCGGCGTTGCGAAGTCAGTTACGTCGAGACGGCGACGCAGGTCTGCGGGCACAGCGATTCCATCCATCGTCAGGCGAATTTTTCCGCCAAGCTCAGACAGGTCGATTTGGGTAGCAGAGCTGCCCAGCTCGACAATTACGCGACCTTCGCCATCCTTGCCGCGACGGAAATCTACACCAGCGAGCGTGTCCGGAGATACTGCGGGCTTCGCGGAAGCAGAGCTTCCCGAGGTGCTGGCTGCCACCGCACTGCCGCTGAACTCCCCGCCAATGGTCATCACCAAAGAATTGTTATTGCGAACCGTCTCGTATGGCGCCAGCTCAACCAAGTTGAATATCAGGCGGGTACGATCCTTGGTTTCCACTACAGTCATGCTTTGAGCGTTGCCCGATCCCAAAGGAATACTGCGACTGTTAAGGCCGCTGGTCGTATCGCGCAAATCAACCGCAATTCGTGCGGGGCGCTCAATAGTGTATCCCGACGGTTCAGGTGGCTGACCATCAAACTGAAGTGTCACTTCCAGGCGTTCCCCCGGTAGCGACGAAAACGACACGTCTTCCAGCGTGACCGCACTGGCCAGGCCGGAGAACAACCCAAAAGCAATCACGCTGACGTATAGATTGAGTTTTCTGAACATCGCTAGCCTCGACCCCGAACTTTTTTGTATATGCATTTTTCTTTCAATTTTCATCCAGCCGCTCCTTACCCTGCGTCTTCTTCCAGGGTCAGAGAGCGAGGACGCTCTACCCAACCACCCCGGCCATTAGGAACGATTTCGATTAGCTCGATCCGGGTTTCACTGACGCCAATTATTCGGCCGTAGTTCTGCCCCATGAAGTTCCCGGTACGAACGCGGTGAATACCACCCGCATTGTCCTGAATCAGTGCATAAAGACCGCCCGAAACACCCTGAAGCGTACCAACCATGCCCAAGTCCTTGAGATCGAAATTCTCAAGCACTTCGTTAGGTCGATCCAGATCTGGCTCAATGTCACTGACCGGTTTTTCATCAACCATAGTCAGCTGGACATCTATCGGCGGCTCGAATGGCGCGCGCCTATCCGCCGCAGAATAGCTGAACGCCTCGTAAGCGTTGAATTCCGGCAATGGCTCGACATGACCCCGAGGCTTGGCTCGTGTGTCTGCCATAAATTTGTCCAGATCGGAAAATCCGCTGCCCTGGGAACAGGCGGTCAGGAGTGATACCAGACAAACACCCAGCCAGGCTTTTCCCGCATGCTTTGCTGCCATGCTCATTCTCCAGCCCGGTAGCGGTAGGTACGGGCAACAACCTGCATATCAAGTCGCTCACCGTCTCCGCCAGTTGGTTTAATGGTTAAATCGTGCAGAGTGACAATCCGTGGGAGA
Organism: Marinobacter sp. 1_MG-2023; assembly: GCF_030549045.1. Lineage (NCBI taxonomy): Bacteria > Pseudomonadati > Pseudomonadota > Gammaproteobacteria > Pseudomonadales > Marinobacteraceae > Marinobacter > Marinobacter sp. 1_MG-2023. Next base: position 64,660 of record NZ_JAUOST010000007.1, read on the forward strand.
CTTGCAACACTGCTTACGAACGTAGCCAGTTCGTGATATGTACCTGAAACACGGATATTAATCGGCAATTCAGAATAGAAATCACGTTTCTGCTCAGCCTGGAGCTTGACCTCCTGGAGGGCCAGACCACTACCCAGAGCCGTATTGGTAATATCCTCCAAAAGCCCCGGCACTTCCGTTTCACTTGGAAGCTGTCGCACAAGCGCGCCGAAGGTTTCTTCCATCTCGACCATTTGCGCTTTAAAAACCTCCAGGTTAGCCACCTGATAGGCTTTCTCTTCGTACTTTTTGCGCAAATCCTGTTCCGTTTTCTCAACCCTGTCGAGCTGCACGTATTGATCCTTGATAAAGAACCAGTAACCGCCACCCATAATCAGGCCGAAAACAATCAGGACAACAATGGCTTTGATGGGAGCTGGCCAGATACCGGCATTATTTATATCAAGGTCATTGATATCAAATTCATTGAGGCTTTTCAGCGAGTCCGCGAGGCTCATTACTTATCCTCCCCTTCGGGCTCAGGTGTTTTTTGTTTGACAGTCATATTGAACTGGCTGTAACCAGCCCGCCGACTGTCTGCCGATGACACATTCGAGAGGTTCGGACTCGTGAACCAGTCGGACTCCTCAAACTGCCGCATAAGAGTCGAGACACGGCTGTTTGATTCTGCCATACCCACAATACTCACCCGATCACCTGCCCGTTTCAAATCGGTATAGAAGAGCCCATCCGGCAAAGTGCGCACCAGCTCATCAAAGGCCCGGACAATCACAGGTCGCTTACCCTGCAGATCCTGAATAACCTTCATACGGGCCAAAAGCTCATCACGTTTGCGCTTGAGGCTTTCTATTTCCCGGATTTGTTCATCCAGCTTTTTAGCAGCGGATTCGATATAAGCATTTCGGGATTGTTGATACGAAATGCTGTTGTCGAGGTGAGTATTCCAAAGGAACGTAAGGCCACCAGCAATAATAGCCGCACCCACAACCATCACAACAAACTGCTTTTGTTTCTCTGCCCGAAGCTCTTCGCGCCAGGGCCTGAGGTTAATTCTTGCCATCAGTCGAAGCTCCTCATCGCCAACCCACAGGCAATCATCAGCGAGGGCGCATCGTTGCTGAGAGCAGATGCGTTAACCCGCGAACCGACCGCCATCTCTGCAAAGGGGTTCGCGACCAACGTCGGCGTTCCTGTTTTCTCTTCCACCATTTCTGTCAGCCCCTGAATCGAAGCGGTACCACCGGCGAGTACTACGTAATCCACCGCGTTGTACTGGCTGGCTCCGAAAAAGAACTGAAGCGCACGTGCAACCTGCTGAACAACAGCCTCCCGAAATGGTGTAAGCACTTCGGACTCATAATCGTCCGGCAACCCACCCTGCTTCTTGGCAAGGCCTGCCTCTTCAACAGACAACCCATACCTGCGCTGAATCTCTTCGGTAAGCTGCTTGCCGCCGAAGATCTGCTCCCGGGTGTAAACGGTTTTACCTTCCGCGAGAACGCTCAGAGTGGTCATTGTCGCGCCAACATCAACGATGGCGACCACGAGGTCCTCACCCTGCGAGTCCAGCTGGGACTCGATCAGCGCGTAGGCACGCTCCAGAGCATAGGCTTCGACGTCGACAACTTTCGTATTCAGCGACGCAATTTCGAGGGCATCTTCACGGATGTCGACGTTCTCTTTACGGCATGCAGCCAAGAGCACGTCTACCTGGTCCGGGTTTGTTTCCGAGGGGCCCTGAACCTCAAAATCTATGGCAACTTCATCGAGCGGGTACGGAATGTACTGATCAGCTTCAAGAGCAATCTGATCTTCCATTTCAAACTCGTTGAGCCCCCCGTCCATCTGGATGACCTTGGTAATGACTGCAGAACCGGAGACTGCCACCGCAACCTGTTTAACACTGGTCCGGGACTTGGAAGCTACTCGCTTGAGAACTTCACCAACGGCTTCTACATCCGTAATATTTTTTTCGACGACGGCGTTGGCCGGCAACGGCTCAACGGCGTAGCTCTCGACCTTATAGCGGTCGCCCTGTTTCGACAGCTCAAGGAGCTTGACAGAGCTTGAGCTCACATCCACGCCCAGTACTGCACTGGATTTCTTTCCCAACAATCCGAACACGCGCTCACCCTATACCTGGTACCTGGCTAGATGCACCCGGTTACATGTGTTATGTGTTTTTTATTTAAGAGAATTTCTTCATTATTCCGTTTACAATGTTCGCTCTTATTCAGCTGAGAACAATTGCAACGGTGAAGCGACTCATCCTTCCTAAAGCAATTTCTCAAATGATAGACCTATATCCAACAGTTGTCAGAAAAAAATGTCTCATTTGTTGCGTACTTCTCGCCTTTTTGCATGGTTATTTCTCACCGGACTGAGTGTCGCCGTTATCGTCGGCTCAGGCTTCTACCTTTACCTCCGTCCGGGCCTTCCCCCTGTCGAGCAACTTCTGGACATAAAACTCCAGACGCCGCTGCGGGTGTATAGCAAAGACAACAGATTAATAGCAGAATTCGGAGAAAAGAGAAGGGCACCGATCACAATAGAACAGATCCCAACAATTCAGTTACAAGCCTTTATGGCGGCGGAAGACGCACGATTTTACGAGCACTTCGGGGTCGACATCAAAGGCCTGGCGCGGGCTGCAATCGAACTGGTCTCTACCGGCTCGATCCAATCCGGCGGTAGTACGATCACAATGCAGGTTGCAAAAAATTACTTTTTGTCACGTGATCGCACCTTTATCCGCAAGTTCAACGAGATACTCCTGGCAGTTCAGATAGAGCGTGAACTAGATAAAAACCGGATTCTCGAGCTGTACCTGAACAAAATTTACCTGGGCAATCGTGCCTATGGCATCGCCGCCGCTGCCCGCGTTTATTACAACAAGCCCGTCAACGAGCTTTCTCTTGCTCAAATGGCCATGCTTGCCGGCCTGCCCAAGGCGCCTTCAGCCTACAACCCCCTGGCCAACCCCCAGCGCGCAATGCAACGCAGAGACTGGATCCTGGGCCGAATGAAAGATCTCGGCTTTATCAGCCCAGATGCCTACGAGCTCGCCATCACGGCACCTCTAACAGCCACATACAATGCTACGGAGACCGAAGTAGATGCCGACTACGTCGCCGAGATGGCCCGTGCCGAGATGGTCAGGCGCTTCGGTGAGGAAGCATACACAGATGGCTACACCGTCACGCTGACGGTAGACAGCAAAGACCAGCAAACGGCTACGGACGCCCTCAGGAGCGGCCTTGAAGCCTATGATCGCCGACATGGGTTCCGGGGCGCCATCGGCCAACTCGATGCCGAGACCCTGGCGGGAGAGAACCTCTCCAACGCCATGCTGAACTATCCGAGAATTGAATCCCTGATGCCTGCAGTTGTAACGGCCGTTAGCGATGAGAAAAAGGAAGTACTTGCTCACGTCAGAAGGTTTGGCCCTGCGGTTATGCCGTTCGAATCAATGCAGTGGGCCATGCGCTACAAAACAGAAAACCTGACCGGCCCCAAGCCGGAAAAGCCTTCTGATGTTGTAAGCGTTGGCGATGTTGTCTACGTTCGCATAGACGAACTACCGCAAGCCCCAACAACGCCAGAGAATGGCGAGCAGGAAGAAGGGATTACTACATCCGGAATAGGCCAGCCCGTCAAGGTTTCGCTGATGCAGGTGCCGAAAGCAGAGGGAGCTCTTATATCCCTTGAGGCTAAAACGGGGGCGATTGAAGCTCTCGCCGGTGGGTACAGCTTCGGACAAAGTAAATACAATCGTGCCATGCAAGCGAGGCGGCAGCCGGGTTCCACCTTCAAGCCGTTCTTGTATCTAGCCGCCCTGGAAAGCGGTGTCACACCCGCAACCATCTACAACGACGCCCCGATCGTATTTGACGACTCGGAGCTCGAAACCGCCTGGCGCCCACAGAACTCGTCCGGACAATTCTATGGCCCAACCACACTGCGAGAAGCGCTCTACCGCTCCCGCAATCTGGTTTCTATCCGGCTACTGAGGGATATCGGCATCCCCCAGACGCTCGACTACCTCAATCAGTTGAAGGTTCCGGTGGAGAGCATGCCCAAAGACCTCTCCCTCTCTCTGGGTAGCGGCCAACTTTCCCCGATGGAACTGGCCCGCGGCCTGGCTGTTATAGCCAATGGCGGCTACGACGTGGAGCCTTTCCTTATTCAAAGCATTACGGATGTTAACGGCGAAACAGTTTACGAAGCCCCGGACGTCGTGCTTTGCGATCAGAACTGCGACACGGTTGAGACTGAACCAGCAAATATCGCCAACGAAGCCGAAAGATCCCCAGCGACCACAGCAGAAGTCACGCCGGAAACCCGCGTCATGCGACGACTGGCAGATGAACGCTCCGTTTATGTTCTGCACTCAATGCTTCGGGATGTTGTCAAGCGTGGAACCGGGCGACGCGCGCTAGCACTGGGGCGGGATGATATAGCCGGCAAAACCGGCACAACCAACGAACAGAGAGACACCTGGTTTGCAGGCTTCAATCACAACCTTGCCACTACCGTGTGGGTAGGCTTTGATCAGCCAGCCCCACTCGGGCGCAGAGAGTTTGGCGCAAGCACTGCCCTGCCCATCTGGGTCGACTACATGAAGGTAGCGCTGAGTGAGTCGCCCTCGGCTTTCATGCCCAGACCGAACGGTATCGTTAACATCCGCATAAACTCCGACACGGGTAAGCGGGCCAGACCCGGCGAAGAAGGCGTCTTCGAGATATTTAAAGAAGAAGATGCGCCCGCACCGCTGTCAGCGGATGACTCGGGCCCAGGGGGTACACGCGGAAACGGGGACGACCTTTCTCGACAGATTTTCTAGCCCGGCATCAGGGCGCAACACGAATATTTAACCACAAAAAAAACCGGCGGGATCACCGCCGGTTTTTTTGTAAACGCACAACGCCATCGGTCAGATGATGTCGTCCATACTCTTCAGCGGATAATGTGCAGGGTACCCCTTACCGGCAACCCCTGAGTCCACTGCCGCACGCGCCACGGCTGCCGGAACAACTTCCAGAAGGCGAACATCCATGGGCTTCGGAATGATGTATTCCTTGCCGAATTCGAAACTGTCAGCACCGTAGGCTTCACAAATCTCCTGCGGAACCGGCTCTTTCGCCAGCTTACGAATGGCATCTACCGCAGCCACTTTCATCTCTTCGTTAATGCAGCTTGCGCGAACGTCCAGAGCACCACGGAAGATGAACGGGAAACCAAGCACGTTGTTCACCTGGTTCGGGTAGTCAGAACGGCCAGTAGCCATAATAAGATCATCACGAACCGAATGAGCCAACGCTGGGTTAATTTCCGGATCCGGATTGGAGCAAGCAAAAACAACCGGGTTTGGCGCCATCTTCGCTAGCTGATCCCCGCTCAACAGGTCAGGTCCAGACAAACCGAGGAACACATCCGCGCCCTCCATCGCCTCATCCAGCGTACGCTTATCAGTTTCGTTGGCAAACATTGCCTTGTACTGATTGAGGTCATCACGACCAGAGTGGATCACACCCTTGCGGTCAAGCATGAAGATGTTCTCAGAGCGAATACCGCAGCTGATCAACAACTTCATACAAGCGATTGCAGCTGCACCGGCGCCCAGGCATACCACCTTCGCTTCTTCAATTTTCTTACCCTGAAGCTCAAGGGCATTGATCATGCCCGCTGCAGTAACAATTGCAGTACCGTGCTGATCATCATGGAAGATGGGCACGTTGCATTTCTCGATTAACGCTCGCTCAATCTCGAAACACTCCGGCGCCTTGATATCCTCAAGGTTGATACCACCGAAGGTGTCAGCGATACGCTCAACGGTTTCAATGAACGCCTGCGGGCTTTCAGAGTTGACCTCGATATCGAACACGTCAATTCCAGCAAAGCGCTTGAACAGTACGCCCTTGCCTTCCATTACCGGCTTGCTCGCCAGCGGGCCCAGGTTACCCAGACCAAGAATCGCCGTACCGTCAGAGATAACAGCCACAAGGTTGCCCTTGGCAGTGTACTTGTAGGCGTTCTCAGGGTCCTTCGCGATTTCACGAACCGGCTCAGCAACACCCGGGCTATATGCCAAGGCAAGGTCGCGGGCGGTCGCTGTCGGCTTGGAGATTTCTACACTAATCTTCCCAGGCCGCGGCTTGGCGTGATATTCAAGGGCTGCTTCTTTCAGATCTTGAGACATTGCCACTGTTCCGTTTGTCACGTTTAAAGGTAATAAACCTCCAGACGGCAGACGCCTGCCTGAAGGAGCGCGCCATTATGGCTCGCTCGCCCCAAAACGACAAGGGGCAAGTCGAGCAAAATCTGACCAGTCAATACGGCAAATTGCCTATAATCAAAAACAAGACAGGTAATTTTCACCAGACACAAAAAAAGCGCCTGCAGGCGCTTTTTTTGAAAATCAGCAGATGTATCAGTCTTTCTTACCCGCGATACGACCACCGAAACGCTTCTGGAAGCGGTCGATGCGGCCGCCAGTGTCCATAACTTTCTGCTTGCCAGTATAGAACGGGTGGCATTGTGAACAAACATCAAGCTGCAGATCATGACCGATCGTAGAGCGAGTCTTGATTACGTTACCGCAGGAACATGTTGCGGTAATCTCTTCGTACTTGGGGTGGATACCTTCTTTCATGGCGAACCTCTGTGGGTCATGCCGCTACCTGATCACGGGGCAATCATTACAGCCCTGGTGCCAGGCACCGCATGTTTGAATCAATGGAGAAGACGGGGCACAATCATGCCCTGCCGCAAACAGACCGCGAATCTTACTTGCAATTATGCTAGCAGGCAAGTCTTGCGCGCGCCCGGACCCTGCGCTTTTCCAACTGGCCGGCCGCGCCAAAGCGTTAGCAGGATAGGCAGATACCGTAACATCTAAACTACAAGGAAGCACTTGGTGCCATCCACCGTTCGCATAGCGCTGAATCGGCCGCTCAGAAGGCTCTTTGACTATCTGGCACCCGAAGGGCTTGCCCTGAAGCCCGGCCAACGCGTAAGGGTTCCTTTCGGATACCAACAGGCGGTCGGCCTGGTCGTGGAAACGGATATCGAGCCTCCGGCAGGTATCACCCTCAAGCCCGTCCAAAGTGCAGTGGAGAATTGGCCTGCCCTGCCAGACGAAACCTTTCAGCTCCTGAGCTGGGCCAGCGACTACTATCAGCACCCGCTGGGAGAATGCCTGTTCACGGCTCTACCAGCCGCATTGCGCCGGGGCCGTTCCGCTACCGAGAAAAGCGAAGACTGGTGGCAGGCTTTCGGCAGTAGCGCTGTGCTTCCTGCAAACGCCCATAAACAGAAAACCCTGATGGACTGGATCGCCCAGCACAAGCAAGGCGTAAAGAGCAGCGACATAATCAAAGCCGGGTTCACCCGTCCACAGCTGAAGGCATTAAGAGACAAAGAACTGGTCCGGGCGATAACACCAGCGAAAGAGAGTACACAAAGCCACAGATGTGACGAAACCATCGGCGGCCCTGAACTCTCCGCAGCGCAAACCGAAGCGGCCTCAAAACTTCCACTACCAACGAGCGGATTCAGCGCCTCCCTTCTGTATGGCATCACCGGGAGCGGTAAAACAGAAATCTACCTGCATTACCTCAAGCAGAACCTCTCGGCCAGAGATCAGGCATTAGTACTGGTTCCAGAGATAAACCTTACACCCCAAACTGTTGCCCGCTTCCAGCGTTATTTCGGCGAACGTATTCTAGTGTGGCATTCGGCCCTTAATGACAGCGAGCGCCTGCACGCCTGGCTAAAAATTCGCAATGGCGAGCCCGTCATTCTCATTGGCACGCGCTCGGCAGTACTTCTTCCGTTTACGGCACTGAAAACGCTTATCGTAGACGAGGAGCACGACAGCTCATACAAACAGGGCGAGGGTTTCCGGTACTCCGGCAGGGATGTAGCGGTCTATAGGGCACACCTGAACCGGTGCCCGGTTATTCTGGGCTCAGCCACACCGTCCCTTGAGTCCTACCACAACGCCCTGGCCGGCAAGTATCAGCTCATACGGCTTGAAGAACGTGCAGGAGAAGCGAAGCCTCCAGCAGTCAGCCTGCTGGATATTCGGAGCCGGCCACTTGAAGGCGGTCTTTCACGGCCGGCACTGCAGGCGATTCAGCAGACTCTTGACGATGGCAATCAGGCACTGGTGTTCGTAAACCGTCGAGGTTTTGCTCCGGTCATGATGTGTTTTGACTGCGGCCATATGGTTGAGTGCCCCCGGTGCGATACGCGCCTTACCTACCATCGCCGCGATCGTGCTATGCGGTGCCATCACTGTGATTACCAGGCCCCGGCAACCGAAACCTGCCCTAAATGTAAAAGTGAAGCATTCAAGCCGGTTGGTCAGGGAACAGAACAGACTGAAGACATACTTGCCGCCAGCTTTCCGGATACGCCAGTGGTTCGTGTTGATCGCGACAGCACGCAACGCAAAGGTAGCATTCAGAGTATTCTGAAACAGGTCAACAGCGGAAAACCCTGCATCCTCGTCGGAACCCAGATGCTCGCCAAAGGCCATGATTTCCCCAACGTGACGCTGGTTATCGTAATCAATGCCGACGGAGGGCTTTTCAGCGTTGACTTCAGGGCTCCGGAGCAACTGGTCCAGACGCTACTGCAGGTAAGCGGGCGCGCCGGGCGCGGAGCTAAATCCGGCAAGGTGGTTGTACAAACCTGCCATAGCGACCACCCCCTCCTGAAATCGCTCTGCCATGGTCGCTACCTGGACATGGCAGACCAACTTCTGGAAGAACGCGAAAGCGGCCAGCTTCCGCCTTTTCGCGCCATGGCCATCTTCCGTGCCGAAGCGGACACCATGGAACAAAGCCTGCAAGTATTGGACAGGATAAAACCGCTCGCAAACGCGCCTGGTGTTGAGACCTGGGGCCCCCTGCCCGCGTTGATAGCACGTCGCGCCGACAGGCACAGAGCGCAACTGATCGTGAACACCGACAACCGACGGCGCCTCAACAAACTCTTGACTGGCATTTGTCAGACGCTCGAGCAGGAAAAATTTCCGAAGAGTACCAAATGGATGATTGATGTAGACCCTCAGGAAACAGGCTAAACATCACCAGGCTTTTGCTTGCAGGAGGACTTTCCGCGATAATGCCGGTCTTCTGTTTTCACAGGGCGCCCTGCCCCAATCCAATTTTCCAGTAAACCGAGTCATCTCACAGCATGAAAGAGACCGTTTCCGACCTGATCCAGTCCGCGCTTGCCGCTCTTCAGTCAGAGGGCACATTGCCCGCAGACCAGGCGTACACGCCGCAAGTAGGCAGCACCAAGGACAAATCCCACGGTGACTACGCCTGCAACATCGCGCTGGTTGCCGCCAAAACGGCCGGCTGCGCGCCCCGCAAACTGGCTGAGTTGCTGATAGAGAAACTGCCGGAAAGCAGCGCCGTGGAGAAAGTGGAAATTGCTGGCCCGGGCTTTATTAACTTTTTCATGAGCACCGCCAGTGCGTTCGAGATCGTTAACACGGTTCTGGCCGAGGCAGGCCAGTTCGGTCGCAACAACGGCGGCAAGGGCGAAAAAGTTCAAGTGGAGTTTGTCTCAGCCAACCCCACCGGCCCGCTGCATGTGGGCCATGGCCGGGGCGCAGCGATTGGCGATTGCCTTTGCCGGTTGCTGGAAGCTAACGGCTATGATGTGACCCGCGAATTCTACTACAACGATGCCGGTGCCCAGATCAACAACCTCGCACTCTCCGTGCAGGCCCGCGTAAAGGGGCTGACACCTGAGGACGACGGCTGGCCGGAAGACGGCTATCGCGGCGACTACATTACCGATGTTGCCACAGCGTATCTGGCTGGTGACACCGTCACCGCAGATGACCGTGAAGTAACTGCCAGCGCAGACCCCAACGATCGTAAAGCCATTCAGGAATTTGCCGTGGCGTACCTGCGCCGGGAACAAGACCTGGACCTGAAGGCGTTTGGTGTTGAGTTTGATGTGTACTTCCTTGAGTCCTCCCTGTACCAGGACGGCAAGGTAGAAGCCACCGTCAAGCGCCTGCAAGACAACGGCTTCACTTACGAAGACGGTGGCGCCATGTGGCTTAAAACCACTGAGTTCGGAGATGACAAAGACCGGGTGATGCGCAAGAAAGATGGCGGTTACACCTACTTTCTGCCAGATGTGGCGTACCACCTGGATAAATGGCAGCGCGGCTACACCACCGTGATTAACGAGCAGGGTGCCGACCACCACTCCACAGTTACCCGGGTTCGCGCAGGATTACAGGCCCTGAAAGCGGGCATTCCTCAGGGATGGCCGGATTACGTGCTACACCAGATGGTCATGGTCACTCGTTCTGGCCAGGAAGTAAAAATATCCAAGCGCGCCGGCAGCTACGTCACCATTCGCGACCTGATTGATGAAGTGGGCCGGGACGCCACTCGTTTCTTCCTTGCGGCACGGCGAGTCGACTCCCAGTTGACCTTTGATATCGACCTGGCGCGTTCCCAGACCAATGAAAACCCTGTGTACTACGTTCAGTATGCCCATGCCCGCATCTGCAGTGTGTTGAGGAAACTGGCGACGGAAGGCGTTGAGCGGGGATTCAACGAGTGCCTGGGCGATCTTTCTGTGCTCACACTGGATGAGGAAAAGGATCTGGCAAATCAACTGGCAAAGTACCCTGAGCTGATTGCCAACTCTGCAGCCCAACGCGAACCGCATCACCTCACTCACTACCTGAGGGATTTGGCGGGACAATTCCACACCTATTACAACGCCCATAAGGTGCTCATCGAAGACACAGCAGTACGTGATGCCCGAGTAAGCCTCTACCTAGCCGTGCGCCAGGTAATCGCGAACGGGCTGGATCTACTGGGTGTCAGCGCTCCGGAAGAGATGTAAATAGCAACATGTCCCGAGACTACGCTCGCAAAAGCCGATCAGGCTCACCGTCAGCAACTGCAAAGAAAAAACCTGCCGGACCTGCGCGCCCCCAGAAAAAGCGCACGAAGCCAGCAGCACCGGCCAGCTCCCAACGTGGAGGACTTTCTTTGAAGTGGATTCTTTCACTGGCTACGGTCGGCGGCTTTATCGGTTTTATTGTGTACCTGAACTCCATACCACCCAGCGAGGGTCCACGACAGCCACAGCCTGTGCTCGAACAACCGGTGCAGCAGCGGCCAGAAAAAACCACCAAGCAAGTCGAGAAAAAGCCAGGTTTCCGGTTTTACGAAATGCTTCCCGAATCGGAAGTCATACCTCCGAAAGTGGATGCATACACGCCGGGTCCGGCCAAACAGGATTTCGACTATCTAGTGCAGTCCGGCTCATTCCGCAGCAAGGAAGACGCCGAGCGCCAACGCGCCCAGATTGCCTTCCAGGGGCTTCGAGCCGCCGTGCAACGTATAGAGCTAGATAGTGGCTCGGTCTGGTATCGCGTGAATGTAGGCCCATTCACATCGCGCAGCCAGATGAGTTCGGCGATCGACAAGCTGGTGTCTATTAACATTCAGCCGCTTATCCGCAAGGTCCCTAAACAGGGTTAACCGTTTCCGCAGGCTACTGGAGGCTAAGGGGCAGAGCTTTCCAAAACCGTGCGAAGCCATGGATGGCGGAGCCGAGCGTACAGGGATGTATTCACAGCGTGTTTTGGAAAGCTCTGCGCCACAGCCTCTACCCCCGAACTACTTGAATTCTCCTATCCTGCCTCCATAACTGCCCAATACCGATTTTTATCAGGCAATTGGAGCCCAAATGACTACCATACTTTCCGTCCGACGCGATGACGAAGTTGCCATGGGTGGCGACGGCCAGGTTTCTCTGGGGAACACAATGATGAAGGGCAACGCCCGCAAGGTCCGCCGGCTATACAACGGGCAGGTTATCGCGGGTTTCGCAGGTGGTACTGCGGATGCATTTACTCTATTCGAGCGATTTGAGGCTCAACTTGAGAAGCATAACGGGAACCTAACAAGAGCAGCCGTTGAACTTGCCAAAGACTGGCGCACAGACAGAGCATTGCGCAAGCTGGAAGCACTGCTGGCGGTGGCGGACAAAACTGCGTCTCTGATCATCACCGGGAACGGCGATGTAATTGAGCCCGAGCAAGGATTGATCGCGATTGGTTCCGGTGGTCCGTTCGCCCAGGCCTCCGCCCGCGCACTGCTTGAAAATACCGAACTTTCCGCCCACGAGATTGTGGAAAAAGGCTTGGAGATAGCAGCGGACATATGCATCTATACGAATCATAATCGCACCATCGAACTGCTCTCCAAAGAAGCCTCTTCCAAAACCACTGATCCGGAGTAACCATGTCTGCTATGACTCCCCGTGAGATTGTTCACGAGCTCAATAAACACATCGTGGGCCAGCAAGAGGCCAAGCGGGCCGTGGCGATTGCCCTCAGAAATCGCTGGCGCCGGATGCAGCTGGACACCACCCTTCGCGACGAAGTCACACCCAAGAACATTTTGATGATCGGCCCGACCGGCGTTGGTAAAACCGAAATTGCGCGTCGCCTTGCCAAACTGGCTGATGCACCATTCCTTAAAGTGGAAGCCACCAAATTTACCGAGGTAGGCTACGTTGGGCGTGATGTTGAATCCATCATTCGTGACCTCGCCGATATGGCCGTCAAGATGTTGCGGGTGAAGGAAATGAAACTTCATGAAGAAAGGGCTCTGGACGCAGCTGAAGACCGTATTCTGGACGCCCTGATCCCGCCAGCCAGAAGCTTTGATGAAGACAGCCAAAAGTCTTCTCAAGACTCCTCCACCCGCCAGCTGTTCCGGAAAAAGCTGCGGGAAGGTGAGCTAGACGATAAGGAAATTGAAATTGACCTGCGCAACTCCGGCGCCGGTGTTGAAATCATGGCCCCCCCGGGCATGGAGGAGATGACCAACCAGCTGCAGAGCATGTTCTCCAACATGGCTTCTGAAAAGTCCAAGCCGAGAAAAATGAAAGTATCTGAAGCCCTCAAACGGGTGAAAGAAGAGGAAGCGGCCAAGCTGGTCAATGAAGAGTCGATCAAGCAGAAAGCCATACTCGCTGTGGAGCAAAATGGCATTGTGTTTCTCGATGAAATTGACAAGGTTGCCAAGCGCTCGGAGAACACCTCATCGGATGTTTCCCGTGAAGGCGTCCAACGGGATCTCCTGCCCCTTATTGAAGGCAGTACCGTGAGCACAAAATACGGTTCGGTGCGCACGGACCACATCCTGTTTATCGCCTCCGGTGCGTTCCACTTGGCCAAGCCATCGGATCTGATTCCGGAACTTCAAGGCCGTTTGCCAATCCGCGTGGAACTACAGGCCCTCAGCCCCGATGATTTCAAGCGCATTCTTACGGAGCCTGATGCCTCACTGGTTCAGCAATACGAAGCGCTGATGGCCACCGAGGGTGTGAAACTGACGTTCAGCGAAGACGCCATCGCACGCATCGCAGAGATTTCCTGGAAGGTAAACGAAACTACCGAAAACATCGGTGCGCGACGCCTCCATACGGTACTGGAACGACTTCTGGAAAGCCTGTCTTTCGATGCAGGAGACGGCGTAACAGAAACATTTGAAGTAACTGCAGGCTACGTTGATGAAAAACTTGGAGACTTGTCGGAAGACGAGGATTTGAGCCGCTACATTCTCTGACCCGCACGCGGGACCAGAGGCTACCGGGCCAAGGGGTTCAACTACCTCTGGCCCGGTTATTTATTCGGCTTTTGAAAACAGCTGCGTGACATTTTCCAGCCCGGTCACAAGCCTGCCCTTCCCTGCTGCCTTTTTCTGCCGGCTCTTGGCTACATACAGCGGTAGCATTTCACCATATAGGCTGGTGCTTATTGTACGCTGTTCATCTTCCAGCCTGTCCCGGCGCAGCTTGATGCCATACTTCGCCAGCTTTGGCTCCAGTTCGTCAGCCCGGTTTAGCAGATCCCGGCGCGTCATTTGATAAGCGTGTTCGCATACCATCCTGCGTGACTGAAAGCTGAATACATTTGAGAAAAACAGCTTGGCATCGTCTCTGGTGGGCTCAAACAACAAAATATCTTTATCCGGATAGGCCGTCGCGTAATGCGCTATTCCGGATTTCATCCGTGAGTACACCATGGTCCGGAACATCTGTGACAGCAGATTCGGCATACCCGAACGAGTCAACTCCCCTGGCGACATGCTTCCCGCACGAACCGCTGCGCTGGCGTCGATCGGGACCTGGGGATTTACAGCAAAAACCAGATCCGCGCCGTCCTCAAATGCTACCGACGCATGCAGGCCTTTGCGCAGAGTCCCATCCACATAGTAGCGGCCATCTATTTCAACAGGCACGTACAAGCCGGGTGATGCCGTACTCGCCTGAATGGCTCTGGAAATCGGCACATGATCAAACCCTGGAGCACCAAAACATACGGCCTCGGTGCTTTCAACATCAGCAGCAACAATGTAGAGACTGCGCTTCAACTGCCGAAAATCGTTTGAACGCCCAAGCATTGAAAATGCCCGCTTCAGGTATTCATGCAGACCTTCGTTATCGAAAAGCCCGGCGGGAACCGCCTGCGCCATAAGAGTCAGAGCTTCAAGCAGGCTCTGATCGTAGGGATTATTGATAAAGCGGCGGAGGGCCGTGGAAAATAGCCCGGGTATTGCGAGTAGCCGCCCCCCCATTTCCTTCAGCGCCGGGCGGAAGAAGACATCCGGGTGAAAAGGATGAACCTCGGCCTCATTCCGGACAAAAATCCGGCACAATTGCGCTGTGGTCATCTGGTTAGCCAGGTTCGCCGCTACAAAGGAGCCTGCATTAACGCCCACATAGACATCAAGGTTGTTAAAATCCAACCCATCCAACGCCTCGTCCAGCGCTCTGAGCGCGCCAATTTCGTATATCCCGCCCAAGGGACCACCGCCACCAAGCGCAAGCCCGATGCGTGGAGTGGGTTTTACTCCGGTTGGCGTTGTCATAACTTTTCCTTTTCCGGGTAAACAGCCTTAACGAGGCTACTCGACGGCACACACACCAAGTTAGCAACAGGGTTTAGAGTACGCACCCTAGATTTAAAAGCTCCCCGAACTGGCATCATCAGGAAGCAGCCTGTTCGGCCAATGCCGCGGACGTGGATTTACCTGGCCGCAGATAGCGCCCAAAGCCAGCATTGCGCAATGCAAGCTCTACGCAGCTTTTAATCACATGGGGCGAATCCAGCAACAGTACATCTTTAAGAAGTTTCACCGCCCATTCCCGGCTGACGCTGCGAATGACAGATTTCACCTTCGGCAAACTGGCCGCGTTCATCGATAGAGAGTCGAAGCCCATGGCCATCAGCAACACGGCGCCACCCGGGTCTCCCGCCAACTCGCCACAGATACCCACTGGCTTGCCAACCGAATGGGCATCCTGCGCAATTCTTACCAGTGCCTGCAACACTGCCGGGTGATACGAGTGATATAGCTGGGCAACACGAGGGTTGTTACGATCTACTGCAAGCAGATACTGGGTCAGATCGTTGGAGCCAACCGAGAGAAAATCGACACGGTCAGCCAGCTCGCGAATCTGATATACCGCAGCCGGTATTTCCACCATTACACCCACCTTGGGCATATGAATGTCATACCCCTCTTCCCGAACTTCATGATAAACCCGGTATATCAGGTGCAGGGATTCCTCAACTTCAGAAATATTGCTGACCATCGGCAGCATGATCTGGAGATTGTTCAGGCCTTCGCTCGCCTTCAGCATGGCCCGCACCTGCACCAGAAAGATTTCAGGGTGATCCAGCGTGACCCGAATACCCCGCCAGCCCAGGAAAGGGTTCTCTTCTTCAATCGGGAAGTAGGTCAGCGCCTTGTCACCACCGATATCCAGGGTGCGCATGGTCACAGGATTGGGCGCAAAAGCCTCCAACTGTTCACGATAATACTGCCGCTGCTCCTGTTCCGATGGAAAGCGGTCCTTTATCATGAAGGGCACTTCGGTGCGGTATAAGCCTATCCCTTCCGCCCCGTGAGACAGGGAGCGCACCACATCCGTCATCAGCCCGGTATTAACCAGCAGGGGCACCCGATGGCCATCCGTTGTTATACAGGGCTTGTCACGGAGCGCTTCCAATCCACGATCAATTTCATCTTCTTCGTCACAAATTTGCTGGAAAAATGTACGGAGATCCGCCGAGGGTGATGCGAAAATCTGGCCTTCAAAACCGTCGACGATAAGCTCCTTACCATCGAGCTGATTAACTGGAATATCCACCAGGCCCATAACGGTGGGAACGCCCATTGCACGGGCAAGAATGGCAACATGAGAGTTACTGGAGCCCTTAACGGACACAAGCCCGACCAATTGCCCCCGGGGCACTTCACCCAGCATGGCGGGAGTCAGTTCCTCACTGACCAGAACCGTGCGCTCGGGATAGTTCAAGTCCTTCTGCTCACCTTCCTGAAGATAGGAAAGCAGACGACGACCTAGATCGCGAACGTCTACCGCCCTTTCCTGGAGGTAGTGGTCGTCCATCATTTCAAAATGACGGACATAGTGCTGAACCACCTGTTTCAGCGCCCCCTGAGCCCAGATCCCCTCACGGATTCTGTTATTGACCTCCCCAGGCAAGGCTTCGTCGCCGAGCATACGGAGGTAGACATCAAACAGCGCTAACTCTTCAGGACGAAGCCTTGAGGTCAGCCGTTTTGCAACCTTTTCGATGTCTTCGCAAACGGCTTGCACAGCAGACCGGAACAGCTCAAGTTCCTGTTCAACGTCTTCTGCCGGCCTATCGGGAACCACGTCCAGATCGGCGGCCGGGTAGACCACAACACCATGGCCAATTGCCACACCAGGCGCTCCCGGCACACCATCGAAGCTGACATCGTGAGCCTCTTCACCGGTTAGCGAAAGGCCGCTGATGGCTCCGGTCGCTTCACTGTGCGCAATCACACCCGCCAGTTGAGCCGAAACCGTGACCAGAAACGCCTCTTCCCCTTCGTCAAAACACCGTGAACTCTCACGTTGCTGGACCACGAGGACACCCAGCACCCGGCGATGATGAATAATGGGAACCCCGAGAAACGAGCGAAAGCGCTCTTCTCCGGTTTCAGGAAAATAACGATAGCGGGGGTGAGACGGCGCGTCTTCAAGGTTGATAGGCTCTTCGCGGGAGCCCACGAGCCCGACCAGTCCTTCTGAGTGCGCTAGGCTCACCACGCCTACGGCCTTCAGGTACAGACCTTCAGTTGCCATCAGAATGTAGCGGTTGGACGCTGGATCCAGCAGATAAACAGAACAGACTTCAGTCCCCATGGCTTTCTGCACACGTGACACGATAATACCCAGTGCCTCTTGCAGATCCCGGGCACTGTTTACCTCTTGTACAAGACTTCGCAGAATGCTCAGCATGGGGTGTCAGTCCGTCATTTCGCCTGTTCCTTTAAACGCCGGTTATGCTCGCTCCGGTGCCACTGCTCCATGTTATGGAACAGCCTTGGCGCGAGCTCTCTCAGCGCACGTCGATACACTTCACGCTTGAAGGAAACCACCTGGCCCAACGGGTACCAGTAGCTTACCCACTGCCAACCATCGAACTCCGGTGAATCCGTGCCATCAACGCGTACTTGCGCGTCCGGCGATAACATCCTCAGCAGGAACCATTTCTGTTTTTGGCCCACACAGACGGGGTGCGAGTTATGCCGTACCATCCTTCGGGGAAGGCGGTATCTCAGCCAGCCCCGGGTACAACTGATGATTTCAACATCATTGGCGCCCAGGCCAACTTCCTCTCCAAGCTCCCGATACAGTGCATCTTCCGGCGATTCTTCAGTATTGATACCGCCTTGGGGAAACTGCCAGGAGTCTTGCCCTATTCGCCTTGCCCAGAGAACTTCTCCCCGGTGGTTGGCCAGAATGATTCCGACGTTGGGTCTGAAACCGTCTGAATCGATCACGGCACAGTCCTCTTAATAAAGTCGGCAGACCGGTCAGATATTTACCGGTCGGATTTTTCCAAGTTGCGCTCATTCTTACAGAATCCCAAGGCTTCGGCAAACGCAGCTGTGCGCGGACACTCATGGTAGGATATTGCCCTTCCCGAAGCCCTGTGTCCCTGGAGGTAAACGCTTGACCCTAGCAATTTTTGATCTCGACAATACCCTGCTCGCCGGTGACAGTGATCACGCCTGGGGTGAGTTTCTTGTGGAGGAAGGTATCGTTGATGCCGAGATTTATCGCAAGACCAACGACCGGTTCTATCAGGAATACCTGAACGGTGAGATGGACATACTGAACTATCTCAAGTTTGCGCTTCAGCCTCTTTCGGTCCATAACATGGAAGAGCTGCTGAAGTGGCGAGCCATCTTCATGGACAAGAAGGTGCACCCCATGCTGCTGAAAAAAGCCGGTGAACTTCTTGAAAGCCACAGGGAGCGCGACCACACCCTGATGATCATCACAGCCACCAACCGGTTCGTAACCGAACCTATCGCGGAACTCCTGGGCATTGAGCACCTGATTGCCACTGAGCCGGAAATGATCAACGGTTGCTACACCGGAGAGATTGCCGGCGTTCCCAGTTTCCAGGAAGGCAAGGTCACCAGGCTGAACGATTGGTTGGCTGCTCACGGCGAAAGTCTTGAAGGTGCCTGGTTCTACAGCGATTCACACAATGACTTGCCACTGCTCGAGAAAGTCGCCAATCCGGTTGCAGTTGATCCGGACCCGAGGCTGGAAAAGTACGCCAGAAGTCAGGGGTGGAGCGTTATGACGCTTCGCGACGAATGAGCACTGAAAACGAGTGGACCCCGCTTTTGGGGCCCGCTCACCTTCACATAAAGCCGGTCAGTGAGCGAACAAAGCAGGATTTGATGTAGTCCGTCTCCGGAATTCCCGGAATAATCGGGTGATCAGGCGCTTGATGCCCCTGCTCGAGAAGCTGGACGAACCGATCAATCTTGCGGCCGCTGCCACGGATAATATCAACCAGCTTCTCTTGAGAGAGGTGCATGGAACAGGAAGCAGAAACCAATACGCCATCTCGCTCCAGCAGTCGCAGCCCTAGCTGATTCAATCGCGCATAAGCCTGTTCACCAGCTTTCTGGTCCCTCCGGCGGGGAATAAGTGCGGGCGGATCAAGTACAACGATATCGTATTTCTCTTTCTCATCTGCCAGCGCTTTCAGCGCCTCGAACGCATCGCCCTCAATGGTTTCGACGTTATCCAGACCGTTGAGGTTCGCATTGTGATGAACCGAATCAATGGCTCCTGCGGAACTGTCCACGCAGGTAACCTGGGTTGCACCAGCGCACGCAGCCTGAATCCCCCAACCGCCCACGTAACTGAACACATCCAGCACCCTTTTGCCCGGTGCATAGGCCTGAAGGCGCTGGCGGTTCATCCTGTGATCGTAGAACCAGCCCGTTTTTTGGCCGCCTTCGAGGGGCACCTCAAAGCGAACACCGTTTTCCTCTACTTGAAGGAGCTCTGCCTCAGGGCCGTGCGCCTGCTCAACGTAGGAGCCCAACCCTTCGACTGAGCGCATCTTGCCATCGTTCTTGAGGAAAATAGCCTTCGGGTGCGCCAGGCGCTGAATCGCCCTAATAATCGATTCTTTCATCTGCTCCATGCCGGCAGTGGAGATTTGCACGACTACAGTATCGCCAAACCGATCCACTACCAGCCCGGACAGTCCGTCACTGTCGCCAAATACCCAGCGATAGAACGGCTTGTCAAACAGCCGCTCTCGCAATGCCAGCGCCGTTTCCATTCGCTGAGTCAGTCGGTTCGGCGTCATACCCTGCGCCGCATCGCGGCTGATTAAACGGCCACAGATGAGGGCGTGCGGGTTCACGAACACAACACCGAGCGGCTTGTCATTGGAGGCTCTCAGTTCAGCCTGGGCACCGGCTTCAAAGGCAGCCAGCGGTGATCGCCGGGTGTCGACTTCGTTGCTATAAACCCAAAGGTGGCCTGCGCGAAGCCTGCGTTCCGCGCCTTTGCGTAGATATAAAACCGGGAAATTCATTGCGACCACCTAGGGAAAGGAATTCAGGGCGGGGATTATACATGAAGGAAGTGTGGGCGCACCTGAGCTGGGAGTATGGAACCGTCGGGCACAGCTTTTCAAAACACGCTCCTTGCGGCACATCCATGTGGCGCTTGGGCTCCGCCTCTCACTGCTTATTGCTCCTGCGTCGCAGTGAGAGTCCTGGGCTGGCCGTCCTTGGCCAGCCCGTGAAGAGTTTCTCGCTCTTCACCCATGGCTCCGCACAGTTTTGGAAAGCTGTGCCCGACGATCCCTGATCGGCTTACTCAGCAGCCGCTACATGCTCCGCATAAGCCACAGCATCCATCAGGCCATCAATCTCACCTTCATCAGCCAGCTTCACTTTGAACAACCAGCCGTCGCCGTAAGGGTCTTCGTTGACCTTTTCCGGCTCGTCTTCAAGAGCGTCGTTAATCTCGAGAACCTCTCCCGTTACCGGGCTGAACACGTCGGAGGCCGATTTAACCGATTCAGCAACTCCGGCCTCCTCACCACCGTTAACCGTTTCACCTACCTCGGGCACGCCGATATATACCACATCGCCTAACTGCTCCTGGGCGAAGTCTGTGATGCCGACGGTTGCTGTGCCATCAGCGTGCACGCGCACCCATTGGTGAGTATCGATGTATTTGAGATCAGAGGGAGTGTCGCTCATAAGTGAAGTTCCTGAGAAATTTTTTGCGCAGTGTAACCGAAGAGATTAGCGCCAGCTAACCTCTCGCGCCAACTGCATAAATGAATCCAGATATTGTACCCCGACATCTCGCTCACGACAGCCCAGATAAATCTGCTTGGAAATACCTTCTTTTCCAATTTTTACAGGAACCACCCCTAATCGATCACGATATTCGTGCACCAGCCAGCGGGGTAACGCTGCCACTCCGCGCCCAGCGGCGACCATTTGCAGCATGATATCCGTGGTCTCAATGGTTTTGTGACGAGCCGGGCGCAGGTTTGCGGGAACCAATAAATGATTGAATACATCCAGGCGCTCGATTGCCACCGGGTAAGTAATCAGAGTTTCCGGCTCCAGATCCACCGCCTCTGCCCAGGGTTGACCTGCCAACCGGTGATTAGCTGCAACCACCAGAACCTGTTCGTAATCAAAAACAGGTTCGAATACCAGGCCGGGCCGGTGCAGCGGGTCGGGAGTTACCAGCATGTCGATGTCGTGGCCGAACAGCGCGCCAATACCCCCGAACTGGAATTTCTGTTTTACATCCACGTCTACCGCGGGCCATTGCTCGAGATAAGGGCCAACAACCTTCAGCAACCATTGGTAGCAAGGGTGGCATTCCATTCCTATACGAAGGGTGCCGGCCTGTCCTCTGGCGAACTGACCGATAAGCATCTCCGCATGCTCAAACTGGGGCAACAAGCGATTCGCCAGCGCCAGCAGGTGACTACCAGCCTGAGTCAGCCGGAGCTGGCGCCCTTCTCTCAACCAAAGGGGAGTCCCCAGCTGGTGCTCGAGTTTACGAATCGAGTGGCTGAGAGCTGACTGCGTCACATGGAGGCAGTTGGCCGCTGCAGTGAGAGACCCTTCTGCTTCAACAGCCCGGAGCACTTCCAGGTGGCTACGTTCAATCATTCTGCCAACCATGAGTAGAATTAATGGAAGCCTGAAATAATACCATTATTATTCATTAATCCGGAACGCTAATCTTGCCGCTGCTGCTAACAACCTGACACCTACAAAATGGAGTTCCGGATGACTACCACCCATAACCTTGGCTACCCCCGCATCGGCCCCCGTCGTGAACTCAAATTTGCCCTGGAATCGTTATGGCACGGCAAAGCCAGCGAACCGGCCTTGCAAAAAACGGCCGCCGGGCTGCGAGCGCAGAACTGGCAAGAACAGTCAGGGCTTGCTCTTGCGCCTGTGGGCGATTTTTCGCTGTACGATCAGGTACTGGACATGACAGTCACGCTCGGAAATTTACCGGAAAGAGCCCGCGCCTATGACGGCTCCGCGCTGGATGAATATTTTCGTGTGGCCCGGGGCCGCTCCCCGAGCGACAGCACCTGCTGCAGTGTGCATGCAGGGGAAATGACAAAATGGTTCGACACCAACTATCACTACATAGTGCCGGAGTTCAGCGCTGATACTAGCTTTAGCCTGAACGCGGAGCGCATTCTGGACCAACTAGCCGAAGCTCGAACGCGGGGTGTGAGCGCCAAACCGGTCATCATCGGCCCGGTTACCTATCTCTGGCTCGGCAAAGCCAAAGACGACTCCGATCGCCTGAATCTTCTGAACAAGCTACTGCCGGTATACGCCGAGCTACTGGCAAAGCTTGCTGCACAAGGTGCCGAATGGGTGCAAATTGATGAGCCAGCACTGGTCACCGAACTCGATGCGAACTGGCGACACGCGTTTATACTTGCGTATCACGAGTTGAAAACAGCGCCAGTGAAGCTGCTGCTGACAACCTATTTCGGAGAACTAAGGGAGAACCTGCAACTTGCCTGTGAACTGCCTGTGGCGGGCATTCATCTGGATGCGATCCGCGCCCGGAGCGAAGTATCCCGGCTGGCTGACTGGCTACCGGTCCATAAAGTGCTTTCTCTCGGTGTTATCAATGGCCGGAATATTTGGAAAACCGACCTGAACGCCACACTCGACCTGCTGGAGCCATTAAAAGAAAAGCTGGCCGAACGCCTCTGGCTCGCCCCCTCATGCTCTCTTCTACATGTACCCGTTGACCTGGAAAGTGAAACCACACTGGACCCTGAAGTCCGCAACTGGTTGGCCTTCGCGCGCCAAAAGCTGCAGGAATTGAGCATACTGGCGAAGGCTCTGGATAATGGCCGTGAATCTGTCGCAAAAGAACTCGAGACCAACCAGAAAGCCATCGAAAACCGCAGCCAGTCACCACGGGTTCACAACCCGGCTGTTACCAAGGCCCTGTCGGCTGTTACACCGGGGTATGGCCAGCGCAAGAGCCCGTTCAGCACCCGCGCCCGGCTGCAGAAAGAGCGATTTCAACTGCCAGCCTACCCAACGACCACCATTGGCTCTTTTCCCCAAACACCAGAAATCCGTGAGGTACGCAAAGAGTTCCGTCTAGGCAACCTGGACCAGCAGGATTATACCGCGCGAATTCATGAAGAAATCGCCTACTGTGTAAAGCAACAGGAAGCGCTTGGACTGGACGTACTGGTACACGGCGAAGCCGAACGTAACGACATGGTGGAGTATTTCGGCGAGCAACTCGAGGGCTATGTTTTCAGCCGTTTTGGCTGGGTGCAATCCTACGGTTCCCGTTGCGTGAAACCTCCGATTCTATTTGGAGACATCTCCCGTCCTAACGCCATGACTGTAGACTGGATCAAATACGCGCAGTCCCTGACGGACAAGCCCATGAAAGGCATGCTTACCGGCCCCGTAACCATTCTGAACTGGTCGTTCGTGCGCGACGATCAGCCGCGCAGAGACACTTGCTTGCAGTTGGCTTTGGCCGTACGTGAAGAAGTGCAGGACCTGGAAAAATCAGGCGTAGGGATTATCCAGATAGATGAGGCCGCCTTGCGCGAAGGCTTGCCGTTACGTGAATCAGACTGGAACGCCTATCTTGAGTGGGCCATAGAGGCGTTCCGCATCAGCGCAAACGGCGTGCGGGACGATACCCAGATTCACACCCACATGTGTTATTCGGAGTTCAATGACATCATTGGCGCGATCGCCCGCATGGATGCGGATGTCATTACCATAGAAACGTCACGCTCGGCTATGGAACTGCTTGATGCGTTCAAGGGCTTCGAGTATCCCAATGATATCGGCCCGGGGGTCTACGACATCCACTCACCAAACATCCCGCAAACGGAGCAGGTTACAAATCTAATGGAAAAGGCTGCGGAGCGGATTCCGGCGGAACGTCTATGGGTCAACCCGGATTGCGGCCTAAAAACCCGACGCTGGGAGGAAGTAATTCCAGCACTCAAAGCCATGGTGGCAGCAGCACGTGAGCTGCGGACGCAAAACAAGGGCAAAGAGGTCATGGCAACAGAGCTCGCAGAAACGACTCAGTAACCGGAGCTGTTCTGATCGAGTTCAAACTCGAAATCCAGGGCCCGGCAAACTTCCGTTGTGAAACTGCCGGAGGCCTGGAACTCGAACCAGCGATATCCCGGAGCCTGATCCTCAACCGAGAACTTGCGGGAACCGGAAGTGAACTGAATACAGGTGGAAGGCGTCGCCAGTAGCTGCACGCCATTTCTCTGTTGCTCATGGGTCTGGTGAACATGGCCCCACAGCACTATTTTAACTTGCGGGAAACGATCAACCACTTTCCAGAATTCTTCACGATTCCTGAGGCCGATTTCTTTCATCCATTCAGCACCAATATCCACCGGGTGGTGATGCAAGGTGACAAGAGCCGGCAAGCCCGGGTGCTGCTCCAGCGTTTGTGCCAGAAACTCCAGCTCGGATTCGGCAAGCTCTCCAAATACTTTCCCGGGCACGGACGAGTCCAACATAATGAATTGCCAGCCGCCCTGGACAATATGCCGGTGATCCGCGCCATAGTTCGCTGCAATTGTATTCAGGCGTGTCGCATGATCATGATTACCTGCGATCCATGCCGAATCACAGCTGAACGCAGCAAGCCGGTCACCAAAAACACGGTACGCGTCTTCCGAGCCATCCTGAGCAAGGTCGCCGGTGGCGAGGATCAGGTCCGGCTGCCCATGGGATCTGAGCACCTCAGCAATAACGGCATCAAGACTGTCACGGGTATTCACACCCAGCAACGCGCCATCGGCACTGGACATCAGGTGCGGATCCGTTAACTGCAGTACCCGAAGCGGACGGGTGGTTACCTTTGGAGTCATTATGCCCTTGGTCTTCTCGCTGCAATCACTTGAGGAACTGTTTTACAGGCTTTCGCTTCAAGCCGGTTCCCGTGGTTTCAGAACAAGTGTACGTTGTCTGCTCCTGGATTTATCACCTGCCACTGGAACCGGCGTCACATTCTGAAGATGCGCCGGGCAATATATTGCATTATTTAACAACCAAACTCGCACGCTCAGTGCGTGCAGACTTTCAGCCAGCCAGACGGCATTAACCTCAATCGGCGCCTTCTCCCGCTGTCCAGGCGGCATGCTCAAGAGGAAGGTGGCCGAACTTCAGACAGTATTCGAGCCAGTCGGCGAGGAACCCATTCACCTGAACTTTTTCGTCCGGGTGATGCATAAAACGATTCGGGTAGTCATTAACCGGTGCAATCCGGGCATCACGATAACAGCTGATGACCTCTGCCATAACCGCATCGTGATACACCCGAACGGTCATCTGCGGATTATTGAGCCAGCGACCGTTATTGTGAGTCTGTTCGAGAAGGAGGGTTTCAGTGAACCGGGCTGTTTGCAGTACCTCGATACGAACACGGCCCAGATACTCGCTTTCCCGGTAAAGTTCGATTTCGCACAAGGGCTTATCTTCCACCCTCAACTGGCGCAGCCTGCGAAGGCGATGGTAGTTCCCCTCACACAGAGCCGCAAACTGGCGCAAATCCGGAACATAGCGTTTGGGTTTCATTGTCCACTCACCCATCACTGCCACCCTGCACGCAATCTGTCCCGGTTAAGCTGCAACCATTGGATGGCAATGATTGCAGCCGCATTATTAATTCGGCCATCACTGATCATGGCTATGGCGTCGTCTGCAGAAACCACGTGGGCCCGAATATCTTCGTGCTCATGCTCAAGCCCGTAGAGGCCTCCTGCTGCCTCCGTACTGACTTGGCCACAATAGAGATAGATCATTTCTGTGCTTCCACCCGGAGAAACCAGGTAATCGCAGA
The DNA here is from genome assembly GCF_030549045.1 of Marinobacter sp. 1_MG-2023. Classification (NCBI taxonomy): domain Bacteria; kingdom Pseudomonadati; phylum Pseudomonadota; class Gammaproteobacteria; order Pseudomonadales; family Marinobacteraceae; genus Marinobacter; species Marinobacter sp. 1_MG-2023. Next base: position 90,463 of record NZ_JAUOST010000007.1, read on the forward strand.
TTTTTTCGAGTTTGCTGAAGGTAAGGCCTGCCTCTTCCTGACCCTCTCTCTGAGCAACCTCCTCACTACTCTCGCCATTTTCGTTCATTCCAGCGACTAACTCCAACAACCACGGAGACTGGTCTCGACCGAGTGCGCCCAGGCGAAACTGTTCAAGCAGAACAACCTCGTCGCGACCGGGATCATAAGGAAGTACGCAGGTCGCGTCACCACGGATGAAAAGTTCGCGAGTAAACTCGGGCATGCTCTTGCCATCAAAGCGAGGATGCGTCAGCCACAACTTGTCCATTCGAAAAAAGCCCTGAAAGACGGTTTCGCGTTTTTCGATTTTGACATCACTGACTTTGAACTGAAACGGCTCGGCCATTGTTCATCCTGGTTAGAATCGGATTTCGAACGATAGCCGCTTGAAGTCAGTTATTGCAAGCGCGAGCCCTTCTGGGTAGGATGCTAACTAGATGCAATCTGCAAATGTAGAGCTGAGAGCAATAATTGTCCATAATGGCCCGTCTGTTTCGGTCGGCTTGACGTACCCTTGCTGTTAATGGCCTCACCACCATCTCACTAGGAACGATACGGCATTCCTTTTCAGCGCCCCGGGAGGGTGCAGAAGCGCATATGAATTCAGGAGAAACAATGAAGAAACGACTGCTTTCCGGGCTCGTGGGCCTCTTGGCAGCACAACCTGCCCTTTCCATGGACCTGGTAGAGACCTATGAGAAAGCACTCTCCTATGACTCCGGTATTGCTGCCGCCCGCGCCAGCTTTGAGGCCCAACAAGCAGCCAGTGACGTCAGCCAGAGCTTCCTGCTACCCCAGATCGGCGCCTTCGGTGAAGGCAATATGGTCGACCTCGACGGCGGTCCAACTGCGGATTACAGCTACCGTGAACTGTCATACGGTATCCAGCTATCCCAGCCACTATTTCGCGCAGATACCTGGTTCCGATATGACGCCAGCCAGTTTCAGACAGAATCTGCCCGGGCCGAATACAACCTGGCTCAACAGCAACTGATTCTTGATGTCGCAACTGCATACTTTAACGTTCTCCGCGCGCAGGACACAGTGACGACCGCACGGGCAGGCGAAGCCGCAATCCGACGCCAGTATGAACAGGCGCAGGAGCGATTTGACGTGGGTCTGATCGCCATTACAGAAGTCTACGAAGCCCGTGCCAGCTACGATGATAGCCGAAGCCTGCGAATTGCCGCAGAAAACCAGACAAACATTGCCCGGGAGCAGTTGGCCCGTTTTACCGGCGAATATTCCGAGGATCTGGAGAACCTGCGCCAGAACTTTCCTCTCAGCCGTCCGGAACCGATGGACCCGGCAGCCTGGGAAGTCACTGCACTGGAACAGAACTGGTCGATTCAATCTGCCCTTTACCAGCTTGATGCCAGCGAGTCCGTCCTGAAAGAAGCAAAAGCCGGACATTATCCGACTTTGGACCTGAGTGCGTCCTACAGTGATACCAACATTGCAAACGGCACCACAAGTCAGTTCGACGGCACGCAAGGCATCGTTGGGCTGACCTTGAATGTCCCGTTGTATTCTGGTGGTGGCATTCAGGCCGGTGTTCGCCAGCAGCGGTCACAGGTGACCGTCGCGGAAGAGACTCTGACCACCGTGCGCCGTGACGTACAAGTGACGACTCGCAGTCTGTACCTGACCGTTAATAATAACGTTGAAACCGCATCCGCTCTGGAGCAAACCATTGTTTCCCGCCGCAGTGCACTGGATGCAACCCGTGCAGGCTATGACGTGGGCACCCGTAACATAGTCGAGGTGCTGGATGCGGAACGCGCCTACTACGTGGCACTGAATGATTACGCCAACGCCCGTTATGACTATGTGACCAACACACTTCAACTAAAGCAGGCTGCCGGCACGCTCAGCCCGAGGGACCTTATTGAACTGAACAACTGGATCAGCGCCACTGCCCCCGGTATAGAAGCGTTGGCAAACGATAACAAGACTCTGGACGACCCTTCCCGCTAACCTGCACAGGCCCGTCATCCAAATACCTGACCGAGAAAGGGTGGGGAGCAAGCCTCCCCACCCGAATCCTGTCCTGAAGACACCATGGCTTCACGAGACTTCACACCCGCTCGATAATTCCGTCAACCACTCTGTCCAGAGCACCTTTATTCTTATTGACCACGGATAAGGCACGCTGACCACTGGCCTTGCGCTCTCCAGCATCACTAAACAGAACCACCAAACGACGACAAAGCTGATCAGCATCGCTAACCATCGTCACGCCACGGTCATCAAGAAGTCTCTGGTAAATAGTTTCAAAGTTGAAAACGTGAGGCCCGGAAATGACAGGAATCCCCCAACCCGCTGGTTCCAGAGGGTTGTGACCACCGCGTTCAATCAAAGAGCCGCCGACAAACGCCACATCGCTGGCACCGTAAAGCATCATCAGCTCACCCATGGTATCTCCGAGATAAACATCTGCACCCGAAGGGTCTTCGCCAAGAGATCGCCGTGCAAGAGTAAACGCCTGTTTACCCACTTTATCCGTTACCGATTCAAAGCGTTCCGGGTGGCGAGGTACCAGAATCAGCAGGGCACCCGGATGGTTTTTTAAAAGCTGCCGGTGCGCCGCCAGCAACTGGGCATCCTCTCCCTCATGGGTACTACCAGCAATCCATACCGGGCGCGCAGAAAAAGATGCTTTAAGTTCAAGCGAAGCCTGCCGCACAACTTCCGGGATATCCACATCAAACTTCACACTCCCGGTTACCGCAACTTTGGATGGCGCAACACCAATTCGACGAAACCGCTCCGCGTCTTTTTCGGCCTGGGCAGCTACCCAACTGATACTGCGTACAATTGGCGCCACAAGACCTTTGATTCGCTCATAACCCCGGGCAGACCGTTCGGAAAGCCGCGCATTGATCAGGAAAACCGGCACACGACGGGCGCGGCACTGGCGTATCATATTCGGCCAGATTTCAGTTTCCATTATGACTAAAATCCGGGGATTGGTCCGGTCCAGAAAACGGCGTATTGAGCCTGGGGTATCGTAGGGAGCGTAGGCGTATTGAACCTGATCACCAAACATTTTCATGGCCTGTGTCAGGCCTGTGTCCGTCATGGCTGTCATCAGTATCGTAATATCGGGGTTACGGGCGAGCAGGCGCCGCACCATCGGGGCCGCCGCAATGGTTTCGCCTACCGAAACGGCATGCACCCACACCACAGTGCCTTGGGTTCCAGGCACGAAGCCCAAGCGCTGTTCCCAATTGCGGCGCAGCTCGGGGGCCTGCCGGCCCTGCCACCACAACCGCAGAAGAATAAAGGGAAGCAGCAACCGTATAAGTTGAGAGTAGATAAATTGAAGCACGCAGGACTCCTGGCAAATCAGTGCGCTATCATATCCCAAAGCCTATTGATTTGCTTCCGACTGACCCAGCCGGGCACCATAGTCTGCCCAGCAACTTACTGAACCCGGGACCTGTATCACGTGAAGAAGAAATACCGCAGGCAACCACGCAATACCGACTACACCGCCTACCTCCATCCGCGCTGGTGGTCGACCTGGGCCGGGATTGCAGTTATGTGGTGTCTGGCTCAACTTCCTATCCGCTTTCAATGGTGGCTCGGCAAGCTGGCCGGACTTCTCGCCTGGCGCTTTGCCAGCAGGCGCCGCCACATAACCGAAGTCAACATCCGGCTGTGCTTTCCGGAGCTCAATCAGTCGCAGCAGGCTGCTCTGGTCCGCAATGCCTTTATCGCCAATGGAATTGGCCTGATGGAACTGGGTATCGCATGGTTTCGAAACCCTGCAAAGCTTACCGGTATAACGGAAGTTCACGGGAAGGAGCACCTTGATAACGCACTCGCCGAAGGCCAAGGCGTATTGCTGCTGGGCGGCCACTACAGCACACTGGACCTCGGTGGCAGCCTCGTTACTGAGTATATTGAAGCGGATGTGATGCAACGTGATCACAACAATCCGCTGATGAACGCCATCATGACCCGGGCACGTGAGCGCCGATATGACACAGTGCTTGGCGCCAGAGATCTTAGGGGCCTGTTCCGAAGCCTGCGCAATAATCGCACCGTCTGGTACGCCGCCGATCAGGACTACGGGCGCAAAGATATTGTATTTGCACCCTTCTTTGGCATACCAACCGGTACCATAACCGCAACGTCACGAATCGCGGCGCGCAGTAAATGTAAGGTGGTTCCCTTCAGCCACTTCCGGCGGGAGGATAAGCCCGGGTACGACATTTATTTCCACCCTCCGCTGGAATCGTTTCCAAGCGGTGACGACCTGCAGGACGCAACCGAGATCAACCGGATACTTGAGAGGGAAATCCGGCGCGCTCCCGACCAGTACCTATGGATGCACCGACGCTTCAAAACGCGACCAGACAAGGACGACCCAGGGTTCTATGGCAATAAATAAAGCATCGGCAGCGCCTGTAATATGGTTGCTCACAGACAACAAACCAGGGCACAAGAACCAACTGAAAGGCCTGGGCAACCGGTTGCGCGTGAAAGCTGGCGCCAGCCTGTTCTGGATAAACGCGCTCGACACCAAGGTTCCGTTTTGGCGCGCACTACTGGCAATACCTCCGAACCTGGATAGTGCACTCCCCCACCCGGACCTGATCATCGCGGCAGGCTCGGGTACGCACGGGCTCTTGTTATCATTAAGGCGGTTAAAGAAAGCCACAACGCTCGTCCTAATGAAGCCCGGATTCCCTCGAACCTGGATCAGTGGCTCAATTATCCCGGCCCACGATGACATTGCTCAAAACCGGGACACCCTGATTACCGACGGTGTTATCAACACGATCACCCCACTTGCGAAAATCACGGACAAACCGGAAGCCCTGCTGTTACTTGGCGGGCCGTCTCCACATTTTGACTGGGATGATGACGTTGTATTTGGACAAGTTGCCAACCTGATGGGTGAGTACCCGCAATGGCGCTGGACGATCAGCGGCTCAAGAAGAACTCCGGAGGCTTTCAGGGCGAGACTTGAAGAACTTTCTGGCCCGCGAGTCACTGTGGTCAACCCAGACGACACTTACGAAGACTGGCTCAACCATAGAGTTGCCGCATCCAGGGCAATATGGGTAACCCCCGACAGCATGTCCATGGTGTGCGAAGCTGCAACCTCCGGCGTACCAACCGGCCTGTTTCAGCTGCCTGAGCATCCGGGCAGCCGGGTCGCCAGCGGCGTTCAACGACTCGTCGAAGCAGGTTATGTGGCCCGCTGGAGCGATCATGCTGCGGTTATGGGCGGCAAAACAGGCCAGGAAAAACATATCTGGGAAGCAGATAGGGCCGCAAACTGGGTCATCCACCGGTGGCTAGCACAGGGCGCTGGAAAAAAACAAAACGAGCAAAAGGGGAAGGCTTCTTGAGAATTCTTCAGGCGCTGCCCGCCCTGTACAGTGGCGGTGTAGAAAGAGGAACTGTCGAGTTTGCGTCTGACCTGGTGCGTCTCGGCCATGAATCCTATGTCGTGTCCAACGGTGGCCCTTTGGCGAAACGCCTCGAGAAGCAAGGCTCGACCCACATTCAGATGCCCATTCACCGTAAATCGCCTGCGTCATTCGGCCAGATTCGCCCTATGAGAAAGCTGATTCGGGAACTGCAGCCAGACATCATTCATGTCCGCTCACGCATGCCTGCGTGGATTGTACGCCTGGCGTGGAAGAGCTTACCGGCGTATCAGCGCCCCGCGATCGTTTCAACGTTTCACGGGATGTACTCCGTTAACCGATACAGCGCGATCATGGCGAAATCAGATCACGTAATTGCAGTTTCAAATTGCGTGCGCGACTACGTCCTCCATAATTTTCAGGTTCCCGAACACAAACTCACCGTAATACAGCGCGGCGTGGATGTGGATTATTTTCAGCACCGAGACTTGAGCGAAGCATGGCTAAAGGCTCTATTTGTGCAATTTCCGCAGCTCGAGAACAAGCGAATCCTCATGATGCCCGGACGCATTTCCCGCTGGAAAGGCCAGCTGGAGTTTCTTGAGGCCATGAAAGAAATCGTCCGTGCGAAGCCCGACTGCCATGGCATTGTTGTTGGCGGTGCAGAACCAGGCAAAGAACATTTCATGGAGGAGCTTGAACAGCACCGTGCGAAGCTCGGCCTCAACGATAAAGTCACCTTTCTCGGCCAGAGAGATGACATGGCGGAGCTCTATCTGTTTGCCGACTTGGTTTGTCACATGTCGACAAAACCCGAGCCCTTCGGCCGCACAGTTACCGAGGCACTTGCGTCCGGCACGCCCGTCGTCGCATTTAACCGTGGCGGCGCAGCAGAAACGCTGCAAGCATGTTTTCGGGACGGGCTGGTAACGCCCGACGATACCCGAGAGTTTGCAGGGGTTGCGCTCAGGCTGCTGAGCGATTATTCCCCGAATATCGAGATTCCCTTCAGATTTCGTCTCGAGGCACAAACAGAGTCGACACTGGAGGTTTACCGCAAAGTTCTCACCAAAGCGCCTCCTTCACCGTGAACTCAACCAACCGCCTCACCGTTGCCCAATTAATCGCCACTCCGGGAGGTAATTGGGGCGGCATGGAGAAGCACACAGCTGACCTTGCGGAAGAACTTGCGCGCGCCGGCCACAGGGTACATGTTCTGGCACACCCGGGTTACCGACATCGCTTTTCACACGAAATCACTTTCCATCCGTTACCGGTTCAGTGGGGAAGACGGAATCCCTTGCTAAAGCTCCCTTTGAGGCAAATGCTTCGCAAACTCTCACCCGATGTAATCCATGCCCAGGGCAACAAGGCCGCGGCGCTGATTTCAGGGATGGAAATCCCGGGAAGCATAACGGTGGGCACAGTACATGGCACCAAATCCAGCCATAAGGATTTCGACAAACTTGATGGCGTCATTGCCGTAAGCAAAGGCATTCTGAAGTCACTGTCACATCCCGCTAAGACCCTGATTCACAATGGGCTCAAGCTCCAGAACAAAGAGAAAAAAACAACTCATCCGGTACCCGGAAACCAGCACTTTGCAGTGGCCATAGGTCGCCTCGAGCCAGTCAAGCAGTTCGACTGCCTGATTTCTGCATGGGCGTCGATCAAGCCGGCGCTGCCACTCTATATACTTGGCGAGGGATCCCAGGCCCAAAAGCTGAAGGCTCAGCTCCAGCGCCTGGACGCTGAAAGCTTCATAAAACTGCCTGGCTACGAAGACAACCCGACGGCCTGGCTTCAGCAAGCATCAGTGTGCGTAATCAGTTCCGCGCGTGAGGGTTTTCCGTATACTCTTGTCGAAGCCTTACTGGTGCGCTGCCCCGTGCTCTCAACGCCGGTCAATGGCTCCCTTGAGATGCTTCCCGCCGAAAGCCTGGCCACCGCTACAGATGTGAGCGCGTTACAGACACTGTTGTCAGCACAGCTTGCAGATCCCGAAAGCCTTAAAAAAAGCCAGACAGCGTGTTTTGAGTTTGCTTCACGGGAGCTGACACTGGAGGCTATGGCGACCCGAACAGCGGCTTTCTATTACGAGCTTCAAGAAAGCATCCATACCTGAAAGCACTCTGAATTCACTCTCACAACACTGTCGCATACGATTAATGCCCCTGCATTTATGCATGTACCACCAAGGAGAAAGGCGCCGCCATGATCAATCTTTCAGACCAGAAGCCCTTTGCCTCGGGATCCAATCGACACTGTTACCGGCACCCCGGCATTCCTGGCCGCTGCCTGAAAGTAATTCGCCCTGAAAATATAGAAGCCCGCTACCAGCGGCAGATGCCTTTGAAGAAACTGCTCGGCAAATCCAGAATCAACGACAACACACAGGAACAGCGTGCTCACCAGCAGAGTGCCATAGTATCGTTGATCAAACGGGGCCACGAAAGCTGCGTCTGGAAACATCTCCCGCGATTCTATGGTGAAACATCAACTTCGCTCGGCTCCGCCAATGAGAGTGAGCTTCTCCTGGACGACCACGGAGAACCTGCTCAGACGCTTGAGAGCTACCTGCAGCAACACGGCTTTGACACACCTATAAAAGCTGCTTCAGAGCGTTTCTGTGAATGGCTTGAAAATACAGGAATATTGACTCGCAACCTCTTGCCTCACAATCTGGTGGTCACCCTACGAAATGACCAACCAGAGCTTTTCCTGGTCGACGGATTGGGAGCACCCGGCGCTCAGAACAAGCTAGCGGCGATTCCGGCATGGCGAAAGCGCTATATAACGAGACGAATCAATCGCTTCTACAAGCGCATCGCATGGGAGCTCAGTGACAGAAAACGGTCCTGGGAGGACTCACAACAGTTATGAAACCTGCACCGGGCCCACAGCACTGTCGATGCTCAGCCCATATGGTAAGATCCAACCTTCGAATGCAGTGTTCAGGAACGCTCTCATAAACGCAATCAAGCCCGGAGTATGCTCATGATTCATCCCGTCATTATGGCTGGCGGTACCGGCTCACGACTTTGGCCGTTGTCACGACAACTGAACCCGAAGCAGTTTCTGAAACTGACAGATAGCCCGCTCTCGATGCTGCAATCGACGGTGGCCAGGCTTGACGGAATGAGCGCTCAACAACCACTCCTGATCTGCAATGAAGAGCACAGATTCCTGGCTGCGGAACAAATGCGGCAATCCGGCCATGAGGATAGCTGCATTATCCTTGAACCTTGCGGTCGCAATACCGCACCTGCCATTGCACTGGCGGCACTTCAACTATGTGAGAGCGCCGATGGCGATGACCCGCTTATGCTGGTTCTTGCCGCCGACCACCTGATCAAGGATGTCGAGGCTTTCCAGGCAGGCGTGGCAAAAGCTGTACCTCTGGCAAAAAAGGGCAAGCTTGTTACCTTCGGTATTGTGCCCCATCAGCCAGAAACCGGGTACGGCTATATACATCGCGGCAGTGAACTGGCGACTGACTGTTTCTCGGTTGATGGATTTGTGGAAAAGCCCGATATTGAGACTGCCAAAACCTACCTTGAGTCCGGAGAGTATCTTTGGAACAGCGGCATGTTCCTCTTTGGTGCGCGACAGTATTTGACGGAGCTGGAGGTACACCGCCCTGACATTCTGTCCGCTTGCCGTGCAGCAATGGCAGATACCAGCGAAGACCTTCATTTTATCCGTGTGAACTCTGAGCTGTTCGCAAACTGCCCGTCGGAATCCGTAGACTATGCGGTTATGGAAAAAACCGATCACGCAGCAGTTGTCTCTCTGGACGCTGGTTGGAGCGACATAGGATCCTGGTCCGCCCTTTGGGATGTCAGCGAAAAAGACCCGGACGGCAACAATCTCAACGGCGACGTGATAGCCCATCAAACCCGGAACACACTGGTTCGCGCAGACAGCAGACTCGTCGCAACTATCGGCGTCGATGACCTAGTTATCATCGAAACCAAGGATGCGGTTCTGGTCGCCCATAAAGACAAAGTGCAGGACGTAAAAGCTGTGGTTGAGCAAATACGCAGCGATGGTCGGCATGAGCATATGAATCACCGGGAGGTTTACCGGCCCTGGGGCATCTATGACTCCATCGACAGCGGCCCTCGCTACCAGGTAAAACGAATCACTGTAAAGCCCGGCGCAAAACTATCCGTTCAGATGCATCACCACCGCGCTGAACACTGGATTGTCGTCAGCGGCACAGCAAGAGTCACCAACGGTGAAAAGACTTATCTGGTCACCGAAAACCAGTCTACTTACATCCCGATAGGCCAGGTGCACTCACTGGAAAACCCCGGAGTTATCGATCTGGAGCTGATTGAGGTGCAATCCGGCTCCTATCTTGGTGAGGATGACATCGTTCGCTACGAAGACAAGTACGGGCGCGCATGAAAAAACTAAAATCCCACCTCCTTAAATTTGTCCTCAGAGCTTCGAGCATGCTGAACTTAAAAGCAGCTCAACACATTGGCAGGTTTTTCGGCGGCGCAGCTTGGAAATTCAGGTCAGAGTCCCGAAGAGTAACGGATGTGAACCTGGAATTGTGCCTGCCGGAGTTGGATAACGAGAAACGTGACCTGCTTTCTCATAGCTCCCTGCGTCATACGGGCATGACGGCTCTTGAAATTCCGCTGATGTGGGAGTGGCCAGTTCAAAAATGTCTCGACCTCATTCAGCAATGCGAGGGCGTGGAGTTGGTAGAAAAGGCACTGTCGACTGGCAATGGGCTGATATTGCTGGCTCCCCATATCGGTAATTGGGAGCTTGCAGGATTGTATTTTTCATCCAAATATAAAATGGCTTCTCTATATAGCCCGCCCAACATGAAAGAATTTGAAGACTATATGATCAAGGTCCGCAGCCGAGTTGGGGCGGAACTTGTCAGAGGAGACCGGCGGGGATTAATGAGGTTAATGTCGATTCTCAAGGAGGGGGGTGTAACTGGCATTCTTCCGGACCAGTCTCCGCGTGGTAAAACCAATGCTTATGCACCATTTTTTGGTACAGAGGTCAGAACTATGACACTGGTAGCCAAGCTGATGCAAAAGACAGGTGCTAACGCCCTAGTCACATATGCGGAACGGCTGCCAAGTTCAAAGGGGTTTCGCATTGTAGTTAAGGAAGCCCATCCAGACCTCGCCCACCCGGATCCTGTGGTCGCCGCTACTGCACTAAACAAATCGATCGAAAGCGTAATACGCCTCAGCCCGGAACAGTATCAATGGGAATACAAGCGGCTTCGGCATAGACCCAAGGGCGAGCCCAATCCCTACTACCCGGACAGGGTCTGCCGTGGGTAATCACTCGCGGCCAACCGCGCAACGCAGTGCTATCCATCATTTAAACCCTTCGTTAGTGGTTACACGAATATGAGTATCGCTCCTCAATCCATCGGTGTAGTTATCACCACTTATAATTCGCCCCTGTGGCTTAGCAAAGTCCTGACCGGTTATGAAAACCAGTCGTTCAAAGACTTCCGCGTCATCATCGCCGACGATGGCTCCAACGACGAAACTCGCGATCTTGTCGAAACCTTCAAAGCCCGGAAGCTACTTTCGATTGACCACATATGGCATGAAGATAAAGGGTTTCGGAAATGCCAGATATTGAACAAGGCAATTGCAGGCACTTCCTGCGATTATCTTGTTTTCACTGATGGAGACTGTATCCCCGCACCCGACCTGATTGAAACACACCGTTTACTCGCGGCACCCTCCACCTTTCTTTCTGGGGGTTACATTAAACTGACAATGCCTGTTTCCGAAGCCATTACAGAGCAAGATATACGTTCCGGCCGGATCTTCGATGCAGCCTGGCTTATAAAATGCGGACAGCCGAAAACCCACAAACTATGGAAACTGTCGAAATCCCGCGCCTTCAGAAACCTGATGAACCGGATCACTCCAGCGGCTGCAAGCTGGAATGGCATGAACAGCTCAACCTGGACAAAAGACCTGATTGCAGTAAACGGATTTAATGAAGACATGCAATATGGCGGACTTGATCGGGAGCTGGGTGAACGCCTATGGAACTATGGTCACAAGTCCCGACAAATACGGTACAGTACGGTTTGTTTGCACCTCGATCATGCTAGGGGCTATGCCAAACCCGAAATCTGGGCAAAAAATAAGGCCATTCGCAAAGCGGTTAAGGACAATAAAACCATCAGAACCGAGCACGGCATCCAGAAGGGCTCACCCAAATGAGAACCCTTGTTGTCATTCACAGCCTAAAGATGGGTGGCATGGAGCGTGTGGCCGTCAATCTTGCCGATGCGTTCGCAGAAGAGGGCCATGAGAGCCATATTCTGTCCTGTCGAAACCACCCGAATGACCTGCAACCGAATCACCCGGACGTTCACCTCCACCACCATGATCAGTTAAAAGCATTGTTGAAATCCGTTATTGGTATTCCAGTATTCTTGTTATCCCGGCTTTTTCTGGGAATTATAGTGCCAAAGTCTCATTTCATATGGGTTGGCTGGTTGAGCGGCTGGCTACTAAAACACAAAGTCCGTGTTCTGGAAAAGCAGCATGGTCGATTCGACCGGATAATATTTCGCGGATTGGGCACCTTCAAGTATTTCTGGTCGTTCCACGATGACCGTAATATCTATGTGTTGGAAAACGTAATCCATCATGACCGCCCCCTCTGGCAAAAGAAGCTGGAGTGGAGGCTGGTTTTCAAAAACCGTCACTTGGCGTGCGTGTCATCAGGGGTGTATGCATCGGCGACCGACGCGTTTAAACAAGGCAGTATTGCACCCAAAAGCCTCAGAGTGATTACAAACCCCTGCCCAATCAAAGAAATTCAAGCTCTGGCAGAACTATCTGACCCGGATATTCCCGAGGAACCCTATATTTTAAACGTGGGGCGCCTTGTGCCTCAGAAAGGGCATGATTTGCTATTACGCGCATATGCTCTCGCCCAGCCTCGTCAAAAACTGGTTATTGTGGGAGACGGTGCTCTTCGCGAATCTTTAGAACAAACAGCACGTGAGCTAGGAATTTCGGCGAATGTAATCTTCGCGGGTAAGCGGCGCAACCCCTATAACTGGATGAGACACGCAGACCTCTTCGTGCTTTCCTCTGAGTTTGAAGGCTTAGGGATCGTCTTGACGGAGGCGCTTGCTTGCGGAACGCCAGTTATATCAGTCGACTGCCCTGGCGGAATCCGTGACGTATTTAAAGGTGAACTGGAGTGCTACTTATCTCAGATGACTGCTGGTAGTTTGGCAGATTTAATGAATAGGGTACTGAGCGAGCTGCCGGTGACTATCAAAGCTGAATGGCTCTCGGACTTCGACCAAAAACGAATTGTTGATCTTTTTCTCGCCACTCCACCTCCGTTAAGAGCATGAGAATGACAGCCGATCAGACCAAAACGCCCATCCGCGTTTTATTTATCAAAACAGGGCTGGATGCAGCAGAGCTCGATCTGATTCGGCAACTGCACAACCACGGCGTGTTCATTAAAGTAATCTGCTGGGCCAGCGGCACTAGCCTGGACTTCCTGGAGAAAGAAGAAATACTTATCAACCCCGTGCGTAAAAAGGGGAAGTTTGATGTCCCATTTATTTGCCAGATTCGCTCGGTCGTAAAGCAATTCGATATCAACTTGATTCATGCAACCGATTCTACTGCACTCGCCAATGCAATCTGGGCAACGTACTTTACCAACGTTAAAATTATTGCCTACCGTGGCACCAGTGCCCGCATTCGCAAGACTGACCCAACCTATTGGCTAGGTGCGCTCCACCCGAAGGTTTCATTAACGTTCTGTGTTAGCAAGTCAGTTTATCAGTATATGAAGACCCGGCTGCCTGAGCATAAGCTTCGATTGAACTACAAGGGGTTTGACCCTTCGTGGATCAACGTTGAGAGCCCGCAACCGGCCGACTTTCCGAAGCTACCGGAAGACAGGTTTATCGGCATATTTCTGGGTAGCAGCGCTGGACGTCCGCATAAAGGGCTTGAAATTCTGATTAAAGCATTCCATCAGCTGAACGACACAAAAAATATTCTCATCGTTCTCGGCAATAGCAGTCCTGAAGCGGAGCGGCTGGCCTCAGAAGGGCCGGCGCACCAGCGAATATTTTTGATCGGGAGAGTCAAGAATGCAACTGACTGGCTTTGTCATGCTGACCTTTATATACAGCCCTCACTTGGAAGAGAAGGCTTGCCCCGCTCTGTAAAAGAAGCCATGGCAGCAGCACTGCCTATTATCATCACCGACATTCCAGGGCCAACCGAGTTGATTGAGCACGAAAAATCCGGACTGGTCATTGAGGCAGGAAATGCTGACGCACTTACTCAAGCTTGGGAGCGCATGGCGAGCGATGCTCATTTGCGGCAACGTTTGGGGGTAAACGCCAAGACCCGCCTGATCGAAAAGTTCTCGCCTGAGGCTTTTTTTCAAAATACATTAATGGCGTATCACGATGTTCTACATATTGACCCCAATGCCTGAAACGCCATCATTCAGGGGCGTGGGCAAGAGCGCAGTTGCGGTAGGATCTCTAGGGCCGACCGGTGAACAATTCCAATCTGCGCCGGGAAAGGTGTTTTGAGCATTAACGCCATCGCAAAACGATGGCAGCCTGCTCCTGAAAAAATTGGCTCACCGCCCGGCCCGATATGCATCAAAACCCCACCAACTTCTCGGAAGTTATTCGCATCCAAAGTCGCTCGTGACGGCAGTGAACCGCGCTGCTTTACGTCAGACCAGATTGAATCCAGCTTTCTATAGCGTTCGATAACATCTTCAGGCGTGCGACAATCGTCAACCACCCCGGTTTTCGACACAGAAATTTCTCTTAACATATAACTAATCGCACCAGACTGCTCCCAGTTGTCGCCCTTTTGCCAGTGAGCCCAACAGTACGCGAGTTTGGGGTGCTGATCACATGGCTGCTCCATAGGTACTGGCCATGTGCCTACAACCCGCCCTGACATCTGGCGAATGCTCGCTCCAAAGTAATGCCCCAGATCTTCCGCCTCAATATATTTTTCGCATTGACTAGGATCAACCCAAATGCGCTCCGCGTAGCAAGGCGCACCCTCACCAAAGCGAACGCGGTTCCAGGTGTCAATTCTTAGAGCTCTGAGCCAGTACTTTAAAGCCAAGAAGTATTCCTAATTAAAGACTTTCAAAATAAATCGACAATGGGAATTGTGCTGAGGCTTGGGAAGCAAGGGTCTAGGCACAACAGCGACACATTGTTCATATGCTGTATCTTTTGGCCCGCCAAGGGCATTCCAGGCATTCATTGAGCCAACTGAACAAGAGAGTCTAGCCCATCCACAGCCATCGATGCTTCCGAAAACGCGTAGCCAGACTCGCTCCACCGGCGAACAAAAATAAAGTCCAGATTCGCCCGTGATGCCGCTACATAATCATACTCGCTATCGCCCACAAAGACCGCAGGGTGACGTATCAACCCCGAGCCGATCTCTCTTGCCAGGATTTCATCTTTAGTGTCAGGACTACCGAAAATATTTCCTTCAAAATAATGACTGAGTTGCCGGTCGTCAAAGACCTCTCGCAACTCCTGTTCATCTCCTCCAGAAACAACCAGCCAGTTTGCTCCGAGAGTCAACTTACGCAGTTCATCCAGACCTTTCGTTACTTCGCACGATCTCAACCCATCACGAACATATGCTGCGTAGCCGTTCAACAATCGTTGTAACTCTTCTTGGTCAACCGTGGATCGGCCAATAATATCCGTCAAGAACATGTTGAATTTCACATATCGAGATATACCGCCATTATTGACATGATAGCTAACCAATGCGTCTGCTTTCGCCTCGCCATAGGGCTTGGCTACCTGATAAAAGGCCTGAGTCTTGACCTTGTTCGAATCCAGCAAGACACCGTCACAATCGAAAACCCAGGTTTTATATTTGTTCGGGAAAGCCACTCCGTTCAACCCCACTGTAAACTATTTAATGGTTCCTCCGCCGATCAGAGAAGAACCAGGAGATGACAACTCACACGTAATCGAGCTCATTGTCATACACTTAGAAACACACTCAACACCATTGGCTATCGCTAAGTTCTTCCAGCGTGGTGCTGCCAGTTCCAGGAAATTGTCTAAAACAGTGCCTGCGTGTTCGCACCATGCGCTTTCTGAAGCAGGTTCATATATTTTTTTTCACCCAGCGCCATCACCTCATTGAAGCGAGCATCACCATGTATCAAACCAATGCTCCAAAGCCGCTCCATGAACCTGTATTGGAGAATCGGATCATGTGTTTTTATAAAAGAGCGCGTGTAGTCGATAGGCTTGGCTCCCGCCGGGTTATAACCCGCAAAACGTCCTGCCGATAGCATAAGGTCTGTATTGAAGACACGGATATCCGCCGGATTGAACCTTAGGAGGTCGAGAACAGCATTTGGGCCTGCATTGAAGTGAGTATCCGGCAACATCCAGTCGAACGAGGCCAACTGGCGAATATTGGCTTGGTTTTTTGGAAGTTGGCCGAGGCCCTTTCGGTTAATACACACTGCCCATCGAAGGCTGGACAGGACGCTATCAAAATCACCCTCTGCCAATGCCTTTGCCTGGGTATTGTTGTAGTAACTGACATCTAAACGACGCCCTTGAGTCACTGGGTCCCTGCCCTTGTCGCCCCCCCGATAGCTAAACTTGACGACCACGTCGTGGCTGTCGATTTCAGCTCCCTGGTCAACTGAACTGGCCACTGGTCCAACCAACGCAACCTGCCGCCCCGCTATGAACCGCGCGAATTCCGAATTTGAAGGCTCTTCTGAACGGCTATATCCAACGATCTCACCTTCACTATTTTGGGAAAGGACCTGCCAGAGCCACTCCGCTTGTCTCAGCCGATCATCTGAACAACCCTGGCGTCTCATTTCCTGTAAAAACTTCCAAGCACTTCCGAAATGCCCAACCTCTATTTCTGCGTAAAACCCAACATAGAGCTGGCTAAGAGAACCTTCAGAAGCTGCTTGTGCCGTGGCCTTGGATAGTGCCTGATTGCGCATGATTTCAGCAGGTGAATATAGACCTAACCCTATGCACAGATGATAGAGGTCTAGCCAACACAAGTAGGGCAAAATCAGTGGATCGATATTTTCAACAATCACTTCGATGCGATCAATGTCAGTTTTGGCAATAACTGCCCTTCGCGTAGCTCCAACGTCAACGAGCTCATGCCAAAGTTTCATGATATCAGTAGGAGGCCTTTTATAGCCCATACGACTAAATGCCTTGGAGAGCACTCTCGCTTCCAGCGCATAATCACCAGCATGTTGGGCCTGACAGAAAGCCGCTTTAAGTGTATTGAAGCGCCACCAGCGATCTTGGCGCTTTTTTGCAAACAGTAGCTTATTGATCACAATAGACATTAACCTTTTACGACAGGAGAACTGTTTGCAGCAGCTAGTAGCGCGGCCTCGACGCCAGCAACATCTTCAGGAACGTCAACCGCCAAGCTGCCAGGTTTGGTTTCGACCATAAGCACGTTTTTCCTAAGCTCGAAAAAACGCAAAATCTCAATATCTTCACTGTGTTCGAGGGTACTTTTACGGCCAAAATCACGGAAGGCAAACAATTCATCACGAGTAAAACCATAGATACAAACCTGTTTGCGATACCGCGAAGGCGCATTCTCCGAGCTTTTGAAGCCCGGAAGCGGATTTCTAGACATGTATATGAGACGGCTGGACTCGTTAGTAATCACCTTGGGAATGTTCAGATTTGAAGGCTCCTCCGATTCGGATAGCCAGCTAAAGCCATTGACTACTTGATCCATATTTGCGGCTTTAGCGTCTCGGACATTGAGGATATCCTGAGGGTCTACCAAAGGTTCATCACCTTGAACATTAATGTAAATATCCGCCTCAATCGATTCAGCTGCCTCTGCAAGACGATCTGTGCCGGTCAACGCTGTTTTCTCAGTCATAACAGTTTGAAAACCAGCTCCTTCGACCACCGATGCGATACGGTTATCGTCTGTTGCGACATAGACATTTTCCGCCGATACCGCTCTGGCCGCCAACTCAGCCACCCAAAGGATCATCGGCTTGCCTAGCAAAGGCACAAGTGGCTTTCCGGGATAACGGCTTGAAGCGTAACGGGCTGGAATTAAAACAACACTGCGCATGAGAGGGCCCTTACATGGCATATATGGATTGAACCGGCACTGAATACCGTGTCGGCGTCACGGCGAGCAAAGGTAACGCTTCTGCACAGGCTTGGTATTGCGACAATAGTGATTGCATTTCGGCACTCCTGGGGTCATCAGCACCATATCCATCAAAACCAGCCATCAATATGCGTAAGGCCTTTCCACTAGTCGCTATAGCGAGTGCATATGCAATTACCAACGAAACCGGGACCGTGCAGAAGCTGTCACCAAACCGGAAGGTACCGCCTCTAACGCTAAAACCATAATCCAGTAGTTCTTTTCCTCGTAAAGCGCTTCGAACATGATCCGGTAGCATCGACGCGGGTGTAATCAATGGCTGAGGAAGTCGTGAATGGACATCGCAATCCGCCAGCAGCCTCACGGGGTGGCAGGCCACACGCACATCAATCAGCGCCGAATCAACGGACGACTGAGTGTTGAGCGCCATAACCAGTGGCCGATACTCGCGGATGTACTGCTCAATTGCGCCATTGTGTTCTTTGACCCCCGGCCCGGAGCCAAGCAACAGCACCTCCCTTCCCTCCAGGAGGGCATCTGGAGACCAGCTACCTTCAGGCTCGCCACGGTAAAAGTGGCGAGCCGAGTCCAATGCTTCACGACTGAACTTCTTGCCACCTTCCTTGCGTAAGTGCTCAATTACGGCCAGGATATCCTCTTCCAGATAACGAGAATCCGCCAGCATCTCCTGGACATAGGATGGGTGGATTCCGAACTTGCCAGCCAAGAAGTAGTAAGGGTTTGTCCCCCAACCGTAATGGTACTGCATCGGCCGAAAATGAGTCCGGATCAACTGCATTAACGGGATAAGATTTACGTCCTGGCCTTTGCGCTCGGCCATTTCGATTGCCAACTCCTCGGTACGAGCATTGCCAGGGCCTCGCCCCATTCCGGTGACGGTGGCGTCGACCCAGGTAACACCTTGGTCTATCGCACACAAAGTATTTTGCAAAGCCAACCCCATATTGTCGTGAGTATGGATTCCAAGCGGCCCTTGCCAGCCTTCCCGCAACCAGGAAATCACCTCGGCCGTTTGACGCGGATCCATACAGCCCATGCTATCCGCAAAATAAAGAACATCCGGTTGATACTGTGTCGCAGCTTGAGCCAACGACCGAATTTCATCTCGAGTTCGGTCGGCCACCTGCATAAGGTTAAAGCCGACGATGTACCCCCTTTCCCTTAACCATTCAGTAGCCGGCAACACTGACGAAAACTCGTGAACGTGGCACGCAATACGTACCAACGAAACGGGTGAAGCGGCTGAATTAACCGGAAAAAGCTGCCCCAATTTATATTCAAGGGCATCATCATCTACCAACTCACTAGCATTGACCATTACGCCAATCAGAACGTCGTCCGGAAGTGGCAGGGTTTTCAAATATTCATCCTTACAGAACGCAGAGGCTCCTTTGAAACCCTGATTTCGGAGTGACCTGAGACCGATTTCGATGGCCCCCACACCAACCTCTACCATCGCGCCTAAATAGTTCTCAACCAAGCCCCGCTCAAAGTTCCAATTATTGTAATACCCTCCGTCTCTAAGGGTGCAATCAAGCTGTGTGATCATCACTATCCGTCCTGACTTTTTGTCGCTGACACCTGTTGAGGAAAATAAACGAGGCTGTCACCCCCATCAGCATGTTAAATAACAGCACACCTTCTGTTTGGAACAATATTCCATCGAACAGGTTAGTGACCATAAAGAATACAAGCGTCACTATCAAAAACCCAAACATATCGGGTTCCACCAACCCAGCTTGCCGCGCATTCCAAAGCCCCCGGAACCCCCAAGCAAACAGCAAAAAAACTATGATCACCCCACCAACACCGTACCTTAATGCAGCCTCATAATACCCATTATGAACTTGGCTGAAAGCGTCGCTATTGCCCTTTAAAAGCCCCTCCTGGTCTAGGATCAATTCCCCTGCCCGGTAGCCCCACCCGGTCCAAGGTCGCTCCGTGATACCCTTTGAACCTTCAATGAGAAAATGAACCCGCAATCCCCAGCTAGTCTTAGGGATATCCGACAAATCTCCACTCATGAGATCAGCCACAACGACTGACTCACTCTCAAAGCGGTCTGTTACGAGAGCGAGCAAGCCCACCTGATAGCTTGCAATAATGGCGAGTAACGATACAAAGGCGAGCACGACGGCCAGCTGCAGCTTCCCAGCCCACGATAATCTGACAACAGCAAAGAGATAAACCATACCAATGAATAGCGCAGGGACCAGAGCCACCATCGCAGTACGCGACTGTGTTATCACAATCGCCATGAGCGTAAAAATGAGTAGCATCAGCCACATACAGAATCGCAGAGGTGAAAACCTGCCGTTCAAAAAAAACTTACCTGCGAAACAGCAAAGCCCCAGGAAAACAACGCCGTACAATATGCCGGTCCGGATCGGGTTAATTCCAAAGTTTGCTCGCTGGCCATGCAGGCCCTGAACCAGCTCCTCGAAACCGTCACCGGACAGCCATGGCATGGCTATAATGAAAAGTCCTATGAGGCTGAGGTAAACCAAAACATTTCTAACACGACCTGCAAGTACAATGGATATAAAAAGAAAAAAGAATTTATCCAGAAAATCCTCTAATGAGGGTCCTGAGCGCGCGAGGTCCGGATGATCCCGCAGCATGAATACCCAGCTCAGCGTCAACACAACGATAGATGCCACCATTAACTTTACGGGGCTACTCCATCTCAGTCCGCTTCCGAAGCGAAACAGGGTATAAAGGCCTACCAACGCAAATAAGATCTCGATCCAGTTGGGCAATCGAACCGCGGTAAGCGGCAGTATGGAGTAAAGTAGCGCCAGGCCAGCCAGCAAAGCAAAAAGAGGTTTCGGTATCGCCAACATATCACTCCCTTGCCAAATTACGCGGGAGGTCGTGGAGCGAATGCTTGACGTATCATTCATGTAAAAACTCAGATTATAAAGTGTGTGCCCAGTATCGAGGCGTGCCTTAGATAAGCACGCTCAAACTTTGCTCAACGACTCAGGAATTACTGAATCGCTGCCTTGGCGAGGGGTTTAATATCAAGCAATAGGTTCTTAATTTAGCCAGGCTGGGCGCTAGGAGCCGGATTGATAGGCGTCAACGAGAACTTCCCAAAATTGTTCAAGCATTGGCTCGGAAAAGCATATCCGTTTACGCATCGATCGCCGCAAACGCAAAAGATTACGAGACTTCCAGGGTTCACCTCCACTGACAGACGAACTCCGCAGCCTGCAGCGGTCAAAATCAATCAGGTATATCTGATCACGAGTCACAAGGATATTGTCACAATTCAGGTCTACATGATCCAGACCGAAATCGTGAAACTCGCGTATCACTCTCCCCAATTTCCGCCACAATTGTTCTTCGCCAAGCATTAACGAGTCCGCAAAGGTTACAGCATCAGGTATACGTTTAATCAAAATTGCAGCCTGGTACCAAAACACGCGGGTTTTCCAAGCAATCGCTGCAACAGGTTCCGGCACGGGTAACCCAGCCGACAACAAGCTTTCCAGCAAACGGAATTCTGATATCGATCTGGCCTGATCAAAACCCGTAAACAGATACGTTTTCTCGGCCAGCCTCGCCATGAGCCCACCCCGCCGATAGTGACGAAGAACAAGGCTGCCTTTCTCCTCACTGATAAACCAGGCACTACCTCGCCCGCCCGTGCTTACAGGCTGTGCATCGCCCGCCCAGAAGTCCGGGCAAAACCAGACCGGGGTTAATACGGCCTCATACTCAGATGACACCAGCAGTAACGATTTTCTGGGTTGTGTCCGGCTGTCCGTAATCAGTGTCAAAAGTTTGATGCCTCTAATCCGGCAACCCGAAATTCCCGGGTAAAGACGTTGGGAGCCCAATAGGCTAAAATGGCGGTTAGTTTACCAACGAGCCCCGCCAGGCTCTACATTCAGCAGTAAAAGAATTAAAACAGGCTGTAAATTGATTCACTCCATCTGTATTCTCCGACTATCCGCTATTGGCGACGTTACCCATGTGATCCCTGTCGTGCTAAGCCTTCAGGAACAGGTACCAGGCATCAAAATCACTTGGGTGATCGGAAAGATCGAAGCAAAGCTGGTTGGTGATATGCCCGGCGTCGAGTTTATTATCTTTGACAAGAACGCTGGGCGTCAGGGTTACTCAGACCTACGGAAGAAAATGAAAGGCCGCTCGTTTGACGCGCTACTGCATATGCAGGTGGCCTTTCGCGCGAACCTCGCGTCCGCCTGTATTCCCGCGAAAATTCGAGTGGGCTATGACAAAGCACGCAGTAAAGACCTCCACAGTCTGTTTGTAGGTCACCGCATAAAGCCTGCTCAACATCAGCATGTTCGCGACTGTCTGGCCAGCTTCCTGGAACCACTAGGCCTGCGAGCCGCTCCGCCAAAATGGTTAATCCCCCTTACCGGAAGCGACCACGAGTTCGCCAATCAACACCTCACCCGTGAACGCAAAAATCTGATCATTAGCCCCTGTGCGAGCCACGCGCTGAGAAACTGGCCACCTGAGCGTTACGCTCAACTCGCGGATCATGCTGCGAGACAGCATGGAATGAAGGTTATCCTGGTTGGTAGCCCAGCTTCGTTTGAAGCCGACTATTGCGCCGCCATCGAAACTGCCATGAAAGAGAAAGCTCACAACATCTGTGGCAAAGACACGCTGAAGCAACTCACAGCATTGATGTCCCATGCCGACCTGGTGGTTGCGCCAGATACCGGCCCCGCACACATTGCCAGCGCTGTTGGTACAGATGTGCTGGGAATATTTGCCGCCAGCAACCCGAACCGGTCCGGCCCATATAACTCGCTCAAATGGTGCGTTAATCGTTACCCGGAGGCATTACAGAAATTCACCGGAAAAACGGTGGCGGAGGCCCGCTGGGGAGCCAGGGCAGAATTCGAAGGTGCCATGGAGTTGGTGACGGTTGAAGATGCTACAACGATGCTGGATTTGTGGGTGACAGCTAACCCATAGGACCCCTCGCTTCCCACCTCTATTCAGTTCGGGACGAGGGGTATTTCGTGCAGCCTGGGAAAGATTACCTTACACAAGCCTGGAGAGGCTTACTTCCGTGCTGTGTAATCCTGATAGGATTTCTCTTCTACAAATCGGGAGCCAAGCGCCAGGTTGATGTCTTTCTTCAGGGCCGCCCGCTTGTCGTTTGTAACGTAAACTGCACGAGCTAACTCTATAAATTTTGAGCCGAAGTTCTGCGCTGCCTCTTCATCCCGTATATCGTCTTCGATTACCCAAAGTTCTTCATTGACCGCTTTCAATTGCTTCCGCAACTCAGCAATTGCGCTCTGGTCCTTTACTGCCTCGTTCCAGGTCGAGCTGAGCTCATCCAGTTCAAGCCGGACATTTCGAACCTTGGCTTCATCTTTGATGCGTTCAGATTTGATTTCCAGAATGGTGATTTTGTCGAGAACTTCGCCGAACGAAACCGGAACTTTAATGACATCAGTCATTTTCTGCACCTGTCAATTTTATGGATTTTAAAACAAAGAAGCCGCCCGACTGCCAGTTAACAGAGGACGGCTACAAAATACTTACGCTCAGCCTTTGACCGGCGTCAACCACTCGCTATGCTGTGGGAGCCTGCCCTTGACCGCATCAAAATACATAGCCTGGAGCTTCTCTGTAACCGGGCCGCGCTTGCCAGCGCCAATAGCCCGACCATCCAGTTCACGAATTGGCAACACCTCGGCGGCAGTACCCGTAAAGAACGCCTCGTCCGCAATGTACACTTCATCACGAGTAATACGCCGTTCTTTCACTGGAATCCCAAGGTCGGCCGCAAAATCCAGAATGGTCTGTCGAGTAATGCCTTCCAAACAAGATGTCAGCTCAGGGGTGTGCAAAACACCGTTGCGCATGATGAAAATATTCTCGCCGGAGCCTTCCGCCACATAGCCTTCGTTGTCCAGCAACAGCGCTTCTTCACAACCACTGGCAATGGCTTCGTTCAATGCCAGCATGGAGTTGATATAGTTGCCGTTCGCCTTGGCCTTGCACATGGTGATGTTGACATGGTGACGAGTGTAGGAGGAGGTACGCACCTTGATGCCGATTTCCTTGGCTTCTGGCGACATGTAAGACGGCCAGCTCCACGCTGCAACCATTACATGAACATTCAGGTTGTCTGCTCGCAGCCCCATTCCCTCGGAGCCCAGAAAGACCATTGGGCGCAGGTAAGCTTCATCAAGATTATTCTCACGAACCGCTGCACACTGCGCCTCGTTAAGCTCTTCTTTGCTAAACGGCATTTTCATGTTCAGAATGTGGGCGGACCTGAACAAACGATCGGTATGGTCTTTCAAGCGAAAAATAGCCGGGCCATTCGCAGTGTTGTAGGCTCGCACCCCTTCAAAACAGCCCAGGCCGTAGTGCAGGGTGTGGGTCAGGACGTGGGTTTTGGCTTCACGCCAGGGAACCATTTCACCATCCAGCCAGATAACGCCATCGCGATCAGCCATCGACATTCTTTATTGCTCCTAAAAAAGCGGTTTTCGGGGATTTAGCATTCTAGCAGGAAATTTTGATAGAACGACACCAGGCTCACTATACCTCCATAATTTTCTTCCAAACGGATTGTATATAGCGCCGCTCCTCTGTGAACGCATCGCCTGCGACCTGGCTGTTCAGGTTTTGCAGCGCCCGCCGGTGAATGCTTGAACGCAGAGCAATGTAAGCTTCTCGCAGTTTTTCTGCGTCCTCCACGGGCAATACGCCAGCTCGGCCCAACTCCTCCATTTGCCGAATATTGTCAGACCACTGGGTAAGCTCTGGATGATCCTCACTCCATGCAAGCATGAGGTATTGCACCATAAACTCCATATCCACAATACCGCCCGCATCGTGCTTGATATGAAAGGTTTCTTTCCGCTGGCTTTCCGGCGTACCCAGACTGGCACGCATTTTTTCACGCATTTCCACTACGTCCTGGCGCAGCTTGTCCTTTTCACGACTTTGACAAAGTATGTTGTGCCGCACAGATTCGAAGGCCGCGAGTGTTTCGCGACAACCTGCGACGCCTCTGGCCCGGGCCAACGCCTGATGTTCCCAGGTCCAGGCGTCGTTGCACTGATACTTTTCGAAAGCCTGCAGTGTACTTACCAGCAACCCCGAATTGCCCGAGGGACGCAAACGCATATCGACCTCATACAACTGGCCAGAGGGGGTCTGTGCATTAAGGATGTGCACAATTCGCTGTCCCAGACGAGTGTAGAAGACCGCATTATCAATGGGCTTGTCGCCATCTGTGGCCAGACCGGGATCTGCATTGTGAACAAATACCAGATCAAGATCCGAGGTATAGCCAAGTTCGATTCCGCCCAGCTTTCCGTACCCGATGACTGCGAAATCCGTTTCACCGGGGACGTCATCAGCACGCCCCGGGTGTCCATGGCGCACCACCAGGTTGGCAAAGGCCACGTCCACCACGTGATCAAGAACAACCTCGGCAATCCAGGTTAGATAGTCACTCACCTTCATCAATGGCAGGGTGCCCTTCAGCTCAGAAGCGGCGACTCGAAGCGTGTGAGCCTTTTTGAAGTGCCGCAACGACTCCATCTGGTTTTCCAGGTCGTCATAGGAGATCCGCAACATTTGCTGACGCAGATCATCCTGTAATTCGTCTCGTGCAGGTGGGCTGTACAGGCTTTCAGCGTTGAGCAGCTCATCCAGCAGTAGTGGTGTTTCCGCAAGCTGCCTTGCAATCCAGGGACTTTCGCTGCACAGCTTGACCAATTGCGTTCGGGCCCCCGGATTCTCCAGCAATAACACCATGTAGGCCGTTCGGCGCAAAATGGCTTCAACCAGCTGTAAAACACGAGACAGGGTTTCTGAAGGGTTATCTACTTCGGTCAATGCTTCCAGTAACACCGGCATAAACTGATTAAGACGTTTACGCCCCTGAGTTTGCATGGTCTGAACAGTACGACCGTCGCGCAAGCTGCCAAGCAGACTGAGACTACCCGAGGGATCCTCGTACCCGTTTTGTTCCAGCCACTGAGTATCTGAAACCTCATCGGCCTCCGCCAGCCAGAGCTCAAACCAGCCTTCATCAAGAGAGGTCTGCGCGCCTTCCTCATCCTCTTCCGTGGTAATGATGTTGGCAAAGTGCGTAGCCACTTTCTCCCTATGCTGAATCAGCGCTTGCTGGCAGCTCTGCCAATCATCAAACCCCATGATCAGTGCAACGCGCGCCTGGGAAAGCTCGTCTTCAGGCAATAGCTGAGTCTGCTTGTCTTCCATACCTTGCAGGGCATGCTCAAGATCACGCAGGAATACATAAGCGTCACGGAGTTCGTTAACAACCTGTGAAGGCAGCAATTCCAGCGCCTCAAGTTCTTTCAATATGATCAGCAACTCCCTCTGCTGCAGCTCTCTGTCCCGGCCGCCACGAATGAGCTGAAACGCCTGAACAACAAACTCGATTTCCCGGATGCCACCACTGCCAAGTTTTATGTTGTTTTCCAGCCCCTGCCTGCGAACTTCACGGCTTATCATCGCCTTCATACTTCGCAAAGACTCGAAAGCGCTGAAATCTATGTATCTGCGATACACGAACGGCCTAAGGCTTTCCATAAGAACCTGGCCCGCCTTCTGGTCACCGGCAACCACTCGTGCCTTGACCATGGCATAACGCTCCCAGTCCCTTCCTTGGTCCTGGTAGTAGGTTTCCAGGGCTGCGAAACTCAGTGCAAGAGCGCCACTCTGCCCATAGGGCCGCAAGCGCATATCCACACGGAACACGAAGCCATCAGCGGTGATCTGATCCAGAGCCTGAATCAGGCGCTGTCCAAGCCGGATGAAAAACTGCTGATTATCCAGAGAACGACTGCCGCCCCGGGTTTCACCTTTGCCGGGAAAAGCAAATATGAGATCAATATCCGAGGAGACGTTCAGCTCGCGCCCCCCCAACTTTCCCATTCCGATCACGATCAGCGACTGGGGCGCTTCCACACCTGTTACCGGATCCTTGCCCCAGGGCGTGCCAAATTGTTCGCAAGCTGACTTATAGAGCCAGTCGAGGGCCCCCTGAATACATACCTCCGCAAACGCACTGGTTGCAGCTATGGTTTCGGGTAAATCGGCCCAGCGCATCAGGTCCCGCCATATGATGCGGAACTGCGCTTCTCGGCGAAAACGGCGCAACGCCGCATGCAGGCCAGGCTCATCCTCCACATCTACTAGATACTCATTCCAGCGCGCCTGCAGATATTCCGGCGTGGTCGGTTCATTCAGCAACCGTGACTCGAGCAAGGTTCGCACCTGTTCCGGGTGTCTTTCCAGCGTCTGGCGCAGAAACGGGCTCCGGGCCATGGCCTGGGCAATGGTTGCGGCCGATATACTGGCGTCCTCCTGCAGCCAATCTGGCACACCTTCCGGAAAAACCGACGCCCAGCCGTCAGCAACATCATCTGCCAGCGGTGACGGAAGGCAACTCCATGGCTCGGACATAATGCAAACCCCTGTCTCTCTGTTATATTCCCATTACTGTATAACGAACTTACCCGAGACTGAACAGGCCAATACCGGATGCTGAGAAACCGCTTTCCCCTCAACGCCGAACATGAGAAAAGCAAAATCCCCATGGGGGGGCTCATCAGGAAGCGGGTGAAGCGCCTGTTCATGATATTGATAGCGTTGCTGACGACGCAGATACTGATTATCTGGGCCGTTGAAGACCTGACCCTGTTCGAGTCGCTGTGGATGTCGATGACTACCATCGCTACTGTGGGCTACGGCGACTTCGCCCCTGTAACCTACATTGGCCGGATCAGTACTATCCTCCTCATGTTCGTGGGCGCCATCACTCTACTGACCCTGATTGTCAGTGATTTTATCGAGTACCGGTTCTACCGCCGGGAACGCATTCTCACCGGACGTTGGATCTATAAAATGAACAACCACATTGTCATTATCAATACTCCGAAACACGGCGGCATGACCTATTTTATGCGCTTTGCAACACAGATCCGCGCTGTACAAGGCTATGAGACCATTCCTATCATGCTGCTGACTCGTCAATTTCCGAGCGGCCTACCAGCCGAGCTGTCTGACCTGGGTATCGTCCATTATCATGGCTCCGGTTTCGACCCGGATGCGTTAAAGGCAGTGCACGCAGGCAGCGCAAAGCACATTGTTGTCTTGGCTGCCGATGAATCTGACCCTCACTCAGACAGCCTGACTTTCGATATATCCCATCGCCTTGGCGAGCTAAATCTTGGCCAGAAAACCACCACTGAGTGTGTTACGGATGCCAACCGTAGCCGCTTCAAGGAACTCGGGGTGCGGGCCGTTATACGTCCCGTTCGGACCTACCCTGAAATCATGGTGCGTTCCGTGGTTGCCCCCGGTTCGGAAAAAGTTCTGGAAGACATGTTCAATTACGAACAGGATCACCCACACCGTTACGATCTGGAACTGGACGACCTTAACTGGGCAGATATCGTCAGCGCGCTGATTCGGCACGGTATTGGCACTGCGCTGGCCTACATCGATAACGACGACGAAGTTATCTGCCATCCGGAAGTCAACAAGGAAATTGAGGGTAAAGGGCTTATTGTGCTGGTCAAATCCAACGAGCCGCCGGAGCTTGAGGTGGTCAAAGAAGCTCTGGAGCGATACCGGCAATTTATGGAGAAATGGAGGAATATGCAGGATGATGCGACCGCAACTGACTCAAGCAAAACCACTAGCTGAGCACTTGCTCTAACGCGAGTACAGCGTTTATCGCGACAATTACCGACGCGAGCGCAGTGAAAGTTTATTTCGGTATCGCCACCATAATCCTAGGGGCCTGGCGACTGCCTTGCCCTGCTCGCCAATAAACCGAGTTGGCATTGACCAAGCTCCGGTTTACCGAGCAAATGGCTTATATCGCCGCCCGAGGCCAGATCCTTGACCAACCCAGAGAAGATCTCTCCCAGGCCGCAAGCTTCAGCCTGAGCACCAAGCAATGGAAGGTCAAGTCCTTCCAGCGACACTGCACTCTGCTCTAGCCATGCGTCACTTAGCCGCTTTAACAAGCGATCGATTTCATCAAAACTGTCGGGTGCCATCCCATCATTTTCAGTTTCTCTCGGTGTTGCTTCCTGTATCCCTGCAAGATGATAACCTTGCTCCGCTTTGCTGATCAGATTGAGAAAGACCGGGCACTGCCAAGCGAGCCTTTCAGCCCAGACCAGAAGACGGGAAGGGTTGCCGGATTTAAGCTCAAACTCCACCTCATGAAGCGGTTTTTGGCGTGAGCCGGCAACAATAACACCGCTGTCCAGGGCGCATTCGATTACGGCTTCACCATCATCAAGCATCACAACTTGTCGGGTGAAATTGGTTTCAAATACCGGCGCCAGCAGAGAGAGGTCTATGTTTTTTTTCAGCGGCGTATCTGCCAGCAAGCACAAAGACAGTGACGGCGAGGTAAGCTCCCACTCCCATTCGCCGCGACGGTGCGCCCCGTTAACCAGTTCGCCCCGGGTTTTGAGCGTTTGTATATATTTCTCTCCCGAGTGCCTGATACGCAAGGCTGCGTGCTGCCGGTTGAGTTGCGCATCCGGGGTATCGT
The DNA here is from genome assembly GCF_030549045.1 of Marinobacter sp. 1_MG-2023. Taxonomy (NCBI): domain Bacteria; kingdom Pseudomonadati; phylum Pseudomonadota; class Gammaproteobacteria; order Pseudomonadales; family Marinobacteraceae; genus Marinobacter; species Marinobacter sp. 1_MG-2023. Next base: position 119,646 of record NZ_JAUOST010000007.1, read on the forward strand.
AATAGCAGTTAACCAAGGACTTTTTGCACCCTTTTGAGGCTTCATTCTGCGCCAGCAGCCAATCAAGCGCACTTTTGAGGCAATTCTGCTCAAGACTCAGTTTTATTTCCAGCTCCTCAGCCATCACTCTACCGCCTATAAAGTTTTCTCATCCAAAAACGAAAAACCGGCGACCCTCAGGTCACCGGTTTTCAATACTAACTCATTAGCTGGTTAGCTGATCAGAAATAGTATACCGCACCAACGGCTGCGATGGTGCGCTCGTCACCTGAGTTGCCTTCCAGAGTGTACTGAGCAGCATTGTCAGCGTTCGACAGGTAGCCTTCTACATACACATACATGTTGTCAGACAGGTTGTGCAAAGCTTGCAGAGCAAGAGTGTCGTCTTTGTCACCGGAAACATCATTGTCACGCAACTGATAAGACAACGCGAACTGATTTGCGCCCAGCGTGTATACACCCATCAAACCAAGAACGTCTGCCACATCTTTACGGGTCTCGTAAGAGGCGGTCAGGCGCAGGTCATCAAGGTTGAAACTGGCGCGAAGGCCATAGGTGTTTTCGTTGTTGATATCGGCGCTATTGCTTGAATACTCAGTAGTACCGTCATTGGAATCCATAGCGAACGCCAGTTCCAAAGCATCAACGGTGTACATTGCTGCCAACTGGTACGGGTAGGACTTGCCACCTGGAGTGCTGTCGCCGTTCACCTGTACAGCTGCACCTATGGTCAAACCGCCGAAAGACGGAGACAGGTATTGGATCAAATCGCCTTCACCTGTGTCATAGTTGCCACCGAGATTGGAGCCGACTTCGTAAAAGTTATAGATCTCGTCAATCGCTGACTCGTACATGGAGTCGTCGGAACCCACCCAAACCTGACCAAAGCCGTCGCCTTTCACACCGATGTAAGCTTCGTCCAGCTTATCAATACCGTTGCTGTTAGCTTTGTCATCAGCGTTGATGCCTTCCAGCTCCAACTTGAAGAAACCAGTGATGCCCGGAGCGATTTCGTGATCATGCTTGACGCCGAGGGTTGAACCGTTGTCAGAGTGCTCAACATCTGAACCGGCACCGTCAACGTTGGTGTGTGTCAGCACGTACTGAATGTTACCGTAAACAGTCGGCAGGTTGCTTTCCTGAGCCAGTGCGGTACCAGAAATAGTGGCTGCAGCGATAGCTGATGCTATGAGTGTTTTTTTCATTCTATATCTTCCTTTTAAATGGTCTCGGTTTTGGCGAAGAGGATTTGGGCTCTAATTTCCATACCTCCGAAATCAGCAAAACTCCCTGAGCATCTTCTCGGGCGACGTTTATCACAGCAAATCATAGCCTTACTGACCGACACTTCAAAGCACTATACCAGGCCGAGTTGAGGTACAGGCAGTTCGATTTCTAACTTCGCTATCTTACCGTCTCGTCAAACGATGATACATCCCATAAAAAAACCGGCCGCCCAAAGGGCTGCCGGTTTTTCGGAATTCTGATTAGCTTTTCAGCTGATCAGAAGTAGTATACCGCACCAACGGCTGCAACAGAGGCTTCGCTCTCTGTAGGAACGCCGTATGCGCCGTCGTCACCACCACCAAGGTAGCCTTCGAAATACACATACATGTTGTCAGACAGGTTGTGCAGAGCCTGAAGAGTCACAGTGTCACTGTCTGCTCCTCCAGTTACGTCAGAGCTGAACATTTCGTATGACAGAGCGAACTGGTTAGCACCCAGTGCGTAAACACCCATAACGCCATAGGTATCACCGACGTCTTTGCGAGTCTGGTACTCACCGGTCAGGCTGAAATCGCCCGCGTCGTAAGTGCCGCGCAGACCATAGGTGTTTTCGTTGTTGATATCGGCGCCATTACTGGAATACCCAGTAGTACCGTCGTTGGAGTCCATAGCGAACGCCAGTTCCAGGCTATCCACTGCATAGATCGCAGCCAACTGGTACGGGTAGGACTTGCCGCCAGTAGTGCCGTCGCCATTTACCTGAACCGCTGCACCCAGAGTCAAACCACCGAAGGACGGAGTAGAGTACTGAACCAGATCGCCTTCACCTGTGTCGTACGATCCGCCAATGCTCAGGTCGGCAGCTTCGTAGAAGTTGGCAATGGTATCAATCGCACGCTCATAGGTAGAGTCGTCAGAACCAACCCACAACTGACCGAAGCTGTCGCCTTTCACACCAATGTAGGCTTCGTCCAGCTTATCGATACCGCTGCTGTTAGCTTTGTCATCAGCATTGATACCTTCAAGTTCAATTTTGAAGAAGCCAGTGATACCAGGAGCAATCTCGTGGTCGTGCAAAATACCAAGGGTACTGCCGTTGTCGCGATGATCGAGGCCGTTGGCTCCGCCTTCAACGTCACTGTAGGTCACCGCGTACTGGATATTACCGTACACAGTCGGCATGTTGCTTTCCTGAGCCAGCGCAGTGCCAGAAATAGTGGCTGCAGCGATAGCCGATGCAATGAGTGTTTTCTTCATGTTGTATATCCTTTTGCGAGTTTTATCAGGTAATAACAACGGGCTAATCCCGGTTTCTGTAAGGCGCCCCAGAACAACTGGATGGCTCCGACTGTATTGCTTCCGCATGTCAGAATGATGACATGACAGCAACTTTTCTTATTATTGGGACCTGGAATAAACCAGATCCATATAGTTCAGCTAGTTACAGCACTCTCTTAAAGCACTGGATGATGACACTGTTTTAATACAACAGAGCCTTTTTTGCAAATATTTAATGCTCGCCTTTTAGCTCATTTGGCAGCAGAACATTCAACCCTTATTCCTGAGAACCTTCGTCCTGAGTATCTTCGAGGCACACTTACCTTTTCCGGGTTGAGAGCAAAAACGTAGCAGGACCGTCATTGATCAGGCTCACTTTCATATCTGCGCCGAAAAGCCCTGCTTTAACTCTCTCCGCACCCATTTCCGCACGGGAAAAAGCTATGAAGCCAGCACACATTTCGCTTGCAATATCCGGACCAGCTGCCAAAGAGAACCCCGGACGAGTACCAGAGGAGGTATCTGCAGCAAGCGTAAATTGAGGGACAACAAGAAGGGCGCCACCAGTGTCAAGTACACTTCGGTTCATACGGCCGGCTTCATCAGGAAAAATACGATAAGTAAGAACTCTGCGGCACAGTTCCTTTGCCTCATCCAGCCCATCTCCATTCTCGACACCCAGCAACAAAAGGATACCTGCGCCTATCCTTGAAACTTCACGATCATCGACTTCGACGCTCGCTTCCGATACCCGCTGAACAAGCCCTTTCATCTGGCGCTCTGACCGCTCCGACCAAACGAGAATTAAAATCTGGTAAGAGTGTATCCATGCCCACAGATTCTCGCAACCCTTTAAGGCCAGAAGATATCAGCCCGCATTTTGGCGAGCTTTAGCCAAGACCTCATCAACACCGCGCATGAGCGCGTCCACAATGGCGGGCTCGGAAGCTGAATGACCAGCATCGCGAATAATGCGCAAATCTGCCTCCGGCCATGCTCTGCTAAGCGCAAGGGCATTATCAAGCGGGCAAACCATGTCGTAGCGACCATGAACGATAATACCGGGTATCTCCTGGAGTTTGTGGGCATCCCGGATAATCTGATTATCCTCGAGAAACGAGGCATTCATGAAGTAGTGGCATTCTATACGCGCCAACGCGATTGCAACATGAGGATGGCTAAAATGCTCAACAACGCCCGGATTAGGCTGCAGAGTCGCACAACGGCCTTCCCAGACCGACCAGGCTTTTGCAGCCTGAATCTGCTCCAGCTCGTTATCGCTTGTCAGTCTGCGATAGTAGGCACTTACCATGTCCCCACGCTCACTTTCGGGAATCTGCGCTTCAAAGTCCTGCCAATAATCCGGAAAGATCCGGCTTGCACCATCCTGGTAGAACCAGGAAATATCCTTCGGCCGGCACAGAAAAATACCGCGAAGAACAAGCCCCAGCACTCTCTCGGTATGCGCTTGGGCATATACCAGGCTAAGAGTAGAGCCCCAGCTCCCACCGAATAACAGCCAGCGATCAATGCCCAGAAACGTGCGAATGGTCTCCATATCCTCTACGAGCTTGTCAGTGCTGTTTCCTTCCAGCTCGGCAAGAGGCGTGGAACGGCCGGCACCGCGCTGGTCCATCAAGATTATCCGAAAACGCTCAGCATCGAAAAAACGGCGATGATAGTCTTCGCACCCGCCCCCCGGGCCTCCATGAACGAAGAGCACAGGTATACCATCAGGATTCCCACTCTCTTCAACATACAACTCATGGGGCACATCAACTGCCAGCCGATGTTTGGCATAGGGTTTGATATCCGGGTACAAATTAAGCATGACCAGTCCGCCGATTCGATAGGGTTTGGTAGCATTGTAGCGGAGTTGAATAGTCGGTGTGTGAGCCATGCACAAAGCACGAGCATAAAAAAGGCCGGGGCTGTTGCCAGCGCCGGCCTGATTCAGAACATAAAGATTACTTCTTGGTGGCGCGCTTACGCTCATTCTCCGTAAGGTGCTTCTTACGCAGACGAATAGACTTAGGCGTTACTTCAACCAGTTCGTCATCATCAATAAATTCAAGCGCCTGCTCCAGAGTAAACTTAATCGGCGGTACCAGCGCAATGACTTCATCCTTGCCGGACGCACGCATGTTATCGAGTTTCTTGCCCTTGGTCGGGTTAATCACCAGGTCGTTGTCACGACTATGGATACCGCAAAGCTGCCCCTCGTAGACTTCCTGACCCGGCTCCAGGAACAATTTGCCACGGCTCTGGAGTGTTTCCAGGGAATAAGTCAACGCGGTGCCCTTGGCCATAGACACCAGAACGCCATTCTGACGATTGGTCACATCTCCAACCTTGATCGGGCCATAATGACTGAAGGTTGAGGTAAGAATACCTGTGCCGGAAGTCATGGTCAGAAAAGTATTCCGGAAACCAATCAGACCGCGAGCCGGAATGGTATATTCCAGGCGCATACGACCCTTTCCATCCGGAACCATGTTGGTCAGATCGCCTCTGCGCAGACCCATCTGTTCCATCAAAGGCCCCTGGTGCTGCTCTTCGATATCGACGATAACGTTCTCGTATGGCTCCTGTTTTTCGCCATCCACTTCCCTGATAACGACTTCGGGACGACCTACCGCCAGCTCAAAGTTTTCGCGACGCATGTTCTCGATGAGTACCGACAGGTGCAGCTCACCGCGGCCAGACACCTTGAACTTGTCCGCCGAATCGCCTTCTTCAACGCGCAGAGCAACGTTGTGCAACAGCTCTTTCTCAAGGCGGTCCTTAATGTTCCGACTGGTGACAAACTTGCCTTCTTTGCCACAAAACGGTGAGTCGTTGACCTGGAAGGTCATAGACACTGTAGGCTCGTCCACCGTCAACGGCGGCAAGGCCTCAACATTGTTCATATCGCACAGAGTGTCGGAGATAAACAGCTGATCCAGACCACTGACACACACAATGTCGCCCGCTTGAGCCTCATCAACCTCAACCCGCTGCAAGCCCGAGTGGCCCATGATTTTCAGAATCCGCCCCTGGCGTTTCTTGCCATCTGCACCGATAGCCACCACAGGCGAATTGGTTTTGATCTTCCCGCGTGCGATACGTCCAATACCGATCACACCCAAAAAGCTGCTGTAGTCCAACTGCGAGACCTGCATCTGGAAAGGGCCATCCATATCCACCGCAGGCGCAGGCACGTGGTCGACGATCGCCTGAAAAACAGGATCCATATTGTCACTCAGGTCTTCATGATCCAGACCGGCAATACCATTCAAGGCACTGGCGTAAACAATAGGAAAGTCCAGCTGCTCGTCAGTGGCACCCAGGCTATCAAACAGGTCGAATACCTGATCCACAACCCAATCCGGGCGAGCACCCGGGCGATCGATCTTGTTCACCACAACGATCGGGCGCAGCCCGGCCGCGAATGCCTTCTGGGTTACAAAGCGAGTCTGCGGCATGGGCCCGTCGATGGAATCGACCACCAGAAGCACACAATCGACCATGCTCATTACTCGCTCTACCTCACCACCAAAGTCCGCGTGGCCCGGGGTATCTACGATGTTGATGTCGTAGCCGTTCCACTTCAGTGCGGTATTCTTGGCCAGAATGGTAATGCCACGTTCTTTTTCCTGGTCATTGGAATCCATGACGCGCTCGTTCTCGAGCTCTTTGCGATCCAGCGTACCAGAAAGGCGCAAAAGCTTATCTACGAGGGTGGTCTTACCATGGTCAACGTGGGCGATGATGGCGATATTACGAAGTTTCTCAATCACAAAATTATTCCTGCGGCATGCACTCAATGACCTGAGAGGGTCGTTCACGGGCAACGCCCGCACATGCCATCTCAAATCCGTAAAATGAACTCATCCACCGGAGCCTGGTGGCCCGGCGCCTCACATGTGCCTGGCAGGTCTCTAACCCGGGCACGTGCGGAGAAAATGAAGCGGCGCGCAGTATATCGAAAACTCTTCGCCGTTTATATGAAGAAGAACGCCTATTTCTTAATCAATCTCGCCCAGACAAGGTTGCGCACCAAATCAGAGCAATGTTGCCAATGACGCCCTTTGCACGCCCCATTACAGTGCGGCGCCCCACCATCGCGATATGTAGACCGGCACAACTCGTTTGCACAAACCGTGCTAGCCACCTGTTATAGGACCCAGATGACCACCGACACCGGAAAACAATCAAAACTGGCAAGCACATTGCTTTGATCCCCTCATCAGGTTTTTCGATTATCTGTAAAGCCGAAATGTGAAGGTAACAACCAACAGCTTTTGCTAAGCTGCGCAAACCTGAACAAAAGACCGGAACTCAACTCTAAAAGAGCAATCCGGAGTATGATCACGAATACACCCGCGGTGCGGGGTTACTTATGGAGCAGTCACAATGTCCAAGACAGTTGATTTGATTAAAGAACACGAAGTCAAATGGGTTGATATGCGCTTCACCGACAGCCGGGGTAAAGAGCAGCATGTCACCATCCCTGCAACAGATATCGATGAAGACTTCTTTGCCGAAGGCAAGATGTTTGACGGTTCTTCCATCTCTGGCTGGAAAGGCATTAACGAATCCGACATGATCCTGATGCCGGATGACAGCAGTTCAGTTCTTGATCCGTTCACCGAAGAAAGCACCGTCAACATTACCTGTAACATTGTTGAGCCTTCTACCATGCAAGGCTACGAGCGTGATCCCCGCTCCGTTGCCCGCCGTGCCGAAGAGTACTTGAAGTCCACAGGTATCGCAGATGGCGCTTTGTTTGGCCCCGAGCCCGAGTTCTTCGTTTTCGATTCCGCCAAGTGGAAAACCGATATGCAGGGCTCCATGTATGAGCTCTACTCCGAAGAAGCAGCGTGGGTTTCCGGCGACGATTTCGACCGCAATAACACAGGCCACCGCCCTGGCGTGAAAGGCGGCTACTTCCCGGTACCACCGGTAGATAGCCTGCATGATCTGCGTGGAGCTATGTGCGCGGCCATGGAATCCATGGGTCTGGATATTGAAGTACACCACCACGAAGTAGGCACTGCGGGCCAGTGTGAAATCGGTGTTGGACCCAATACACTGACCAAAAAAGCAGACGAAGTTCAGATTCTGAAGTACTGCGTGCACAACGTGGCTCATGCCTACGGCAAGACCGCCACCTTTATGCCCAAGCCCGTAGTCGGTGACAACGGCTCCGGCATGCACGTACACATGAGCCTGAACAAAGATGGCAAGAACCTGTTTGCAGGTGACAGCTATGCTGGCCTGAGTGAAATGGCTCTATTCTACGTTGGCGGTATCATCAAGCACGCCAAAGCCATCAATGCTTTCACCAACCCGGCCACTAACAGCTATAAGCGCCTGGTTCCCGGGTTCGAAGCGCCGGTCATGCTGGCTTACTCTGCACGCAACCGTTCTGCATCTATCCGCATCCCATATGTCACCAGCCCGAAAGCCCGTCGCGTGGAAGTACGCTTCCCGGATGCAGCAGCTAACCCGTACCTGGCATTCGCAGCCATGATGATGGCCGGCATTGACGGCATCCAGAACAAGATTCACCCGGGCGATGCCATGGACAAGGATCTTTACGACCTGCCCAAAGAGGAAGCTCTCAGCATTCCAAAGGTTGCCGAAACCCTGAAAGAAGCGCTGGACTGCCTGGAAGAAGATCACGAATTTCTGACCCAGGGCGGCGTATTTACCGAAGACATGATTGCAGGGTATATCGACCTGAAGCGTGGCGAAGTTGAACGCATCAACATGACCACCCACCCGGTTGAGTTCGAGCTGTACTATTCTTGCTAAAGCTGCACCAGCAGTTTTTGCTTGAACCGCCTTTGCGGTGAATAGCAGCCCAAAAGCCTCGCTCTCAAAGAGCGGGGCTTTTTTTCGGGCCGCATTTGTGATCTTCCGCACACTGCCGCAGCCCTTAACGATATGTAACCAACATCTCCCTCTACTGCATTGAAAAGGCCCGCCCCGCCATTGATAATCAATGCAAACATTACATAGGTTGTGATTATGAACCGCAAGCTTGGAATCATCGCAGGGCTATCGCTCCTGGTCGCGGGCCCCGCGGCTGCAGAGGTCTACCGTAATGTAGATGCCCAGGGCAATGTAACCTTCTCTGACGAGCCCTCGAAAGGCGCAGAGGCGGTAAAGGTTAAGCCGGTTACTACGATTACGCTCCCCAAGCCCCAAAATGTCCGGGAAACCGACAAACTCCGGGAAGAAGTGGAACGTGAAGGCTCGATCTATGAGAGCGTCTCGTTTTCTTATCCTGAAGACGAACAGGCATTCCACTCCGGCAGTGGAGACGTGCGGTTCGAAATGCGCAGCACGCCAGGACTTGAAGCCGGGCACAAATATGAGGTAACGCTGGATGGCCAGCCAGTTGGCCAGAGCTCTTCCGGCACGGTTACCGTCAGCAATGTTTTTCGGGGAACGCACGAGGCAGGTATCCACATTGTGGACAGCAATGGCGTTCAGATTAAAACTGGCAGTTCGATTCGATTCACCGTTCACCGCCCTTCTGTTCAGAATTAACTCTCGATAGCCGCACCATTATAGTGCAACCGATTCATGGTTGTGCGAAACTTCAGGCAGCAACGGAGCAATGCTTCGGGCTGCCCGACCCTTTTCATAGCAATCCCGCCCTGAAATGACGCGCCGCCGGCCAGCTTCTCCTTTGTTTGGCCAAACAACACGGCCGCACTCTGAAATTGGTTCAATTTTTGCTGATTCCTGTTACAGCAAACACCAAACCCCGCTCTTCCGGCTTAACACCAACAGGAAGCACGTATGGCAAACACATTCGCCAACGCAAACATGTACAAGAACATGCTGGAGCATCTTACGACCGCAGTTCTGGTACTGGAGAGCGATCTTATAATCCGCTACCTGAACCCCGCTGCCGAAAGTCTCTTTGAGACCAGCCTGACCCGCAGTTCCGGGCTTCATCTCAGCGATATCCTTCTGGATGCGGAAAGCACCTTTAATACCCTTCGCACTGCAGCAGAGTCAGGCCAGTCTTACACTCGCAGGGAAACAGAGTTCCTTCTTGCCGGCGGCTCTCAGAGAGTTGTGGACTACTCGGTTTCACTCCTTGACCAGGACCCTGCGGTTTTGCTTCTGGAGGTGCAACCTAGGGACCGCCTGCTGCGGATAAGCAGAGAAGAAGACCTGATATCCCAGCAGGAAACCACACGAATCCTGGTGCGCGGCATGGCCCATGAGATAAAGAATCCTCTCGGGGGCATTCGCGGCGCCGCCCAGTTACTCGATCGTGAACTATCCAGTGCAGATCAACGCGAATACACACGAGTCATCATTGAAGAAGCCGATCGGCTACGCAGCCTTGTTGATCGCATGCTGGGCCCCAACAAGGCAATGAAGCCGGCACTCGTCAATATTCATGAAATCCTTGAACGGGTGCGCACCCTGCTGGAAGCCGAGTCCAAAGGCAGGGTACGCCTGCAGCGCGACTACGACCCGAGTCTGCCAGAGTTTTTAGGCGATAAAGAGCAGCTCATTCAGGCTTTTCTCAACATTGCTCGAAATGCGATGGAGGCGGCCTTTGAAAGCGAGGCCATCCATTCAGAAAGCCAGAAAGCACCCACGATTACTTTCCGCACCCGTGCACTGCGCAAGGTCACCATCGGCCCAAGGCGGCATCGGCTTGTGTGCCGGATAGACATCATCGACAACGGCCCGGGAATCCCCCCGGAACTCCGACAGAATATTTTCTACCCCATGATCAGCGGCCGCGCCAATGGCACAGGGCTCGGGCTATCCATTACCCAGAGCATCATCAGCCAACATCACGGGCTGGTTGAGTGTGAGAGCGAGCCGGGTCGGACAGATTTCATCATCTTCTTACCCCTGGAGGGCACACCATGAGCCAACAACCCGCAAACATCTGGATCGTCGACGACGATCGCAGCATACGCTGGGTGCTGGAACGCGCCCTTAGCCAGGCTGGCATGCAGCCCACCGCTTTCGAAAGCGGTGAAAATATCATGAGGCGACTGGAGCACGAACAACCAGATGCCATAATCAGTGATATTCGCATGCCAGGGGTCGATGGCATCACCTTGCTATCACATATTGTGGAAGCACACCCAGACGTACCTGTCATCATAATGACCGCGCATTCAGATCTGGAAAGCGCCGTTACAAGTTATCAGACGGGGGCATTCGAGTACCTTCCAAAACCGTTCGATGTAGACGACGCAGTAGGCCTTGCGAAGCGAGCCGTCGCTCATAGCCAGGAAAAACGGGCAGCCTCTCAGCCACAAGCAGAAACCATGCAGCGCAGCACCGAAATCATCGGTGAGGCGCCCGCCATGCAGGAAGTTTTTCGCGCTATCGGCAGGCTTTCCCACTCGAATATCACCGTGCTTATCAACGGTGAAAGCGGCACAGGAAAGGAGCTTGTCGCCCAGGCGCTACACAACCATAGCCCCAGAGCGCGACATCCTTTCATAGCCCTCAACATGGCTGCCATCCCTCGGGACCTTATAGAATCAGAACTCTTCGGCCATGAAAAAGGCGCATTCACCGGTGCTTCGGCGGTCCGTCAAGGACGGTTTGAACAAGCGAATGGAGGCACCCTGTTTCTTGATGAAATCGGTGATATGCCAGGCGACACCCAGACCCGACTACTCAGGGTACTGGCGGATGGAGAGTTCTACCGCGTTGGCGGCACAACCCCCATTAAGGTAGACGTCCGCATCATCGCAGCCACGCACCAGAATCTGGAAAAGCTCGTGCAATCTGGCTCCTTCCGGGAAGACCTTTTTCATCGTTTGAATGTTATTCGCGTGCATCTGCCGAAGCTGTCCGAACGCAGTGAGGACATCCCCCGATTAATGCAGCACTTTTTGCAACGAGCCGCCAGGGAACTATCCGTAGAGCCCAAGATTCTTCGTCCGGAAGCCGAAAACTACCTCACAACCCTGCCCTGGCCCGGCAACGTGCGTCAGCTTGAAAACACGTGTCGATGGCTCACGGTGATGGCCAGCGGACGAGAGATACACATTAATGACCTGCCGCCGGAGCTATTACACCAGAGCGAAGCCCCCACTACGGGAATAACATGGCAGGAGGGGCTTAAAAACTGGGCTGAACAAGAATTAAAGAGAGGAGAAAGGGCAATACTCGGATCGGCTCTGCCAGAGTTTGAAAGAATCATGATCGAGACCGCCCTGAAACACACCGGAGGCCGCCGTCGGGATGCCTCAATTCTTCTTGGCTGGGGGCGCAATACTCTTACACGTAAAATTAATGAACTGGGCATGGAAAGCACGGAGGAAGAGTGAGCTCCAAATTGAAATATGTTTTCGGTACCCTGATAGAGTATAAGTTGGTTTGAGCACAAGACATGAAGTCTGACTAGAAAGGACGCCAAGAACATGAGGACCGTTGCGTTTTACAGTCCAAAAGGAGGCGTGGGAAAAACTGCCTCTGCCGTAAACATTGCTTATCTGGCAAGTCTCAGCGGGCTATCAACCCTGCTCTGGGACTTGGATTCTCAGGGCTCTGCTAGCTTCTACCTGTCAAGAGGAGCTCCAGGCGAAGGAAAGAAAATAACGAAACTGCTTGAAGGTCGTACCCCAATCGCAGATTTCATAGAGGAAGGCGTTTACCCAAACCTGGATTTCATCCCTGCTCATAAGAGCTTCAGGCACCTCGATATCCGGCTTGAAGAAGATGAACGCAGCCAGCCTCTAAAAGACATGCTCGCTCCTCTGGCGGAGGAGACAAGCCTTGTTATATTGGATTGCCCACCTGGCCAGTCCAGGTTGACGGAACAAGTCTTGAAGGTCGCCGATCTGGTCTACGTGCCCCTGGTCCCTACCTGGCTGTCACTAAACAGCTGGAAACAGTTTCATGATTTTGTCCGCGACAAAAAGCTGGGCGTCAAAAAGCTTCGCCCCTTCTTCACGCTGGTAGATAGGCGCAAAAAACTTCATAGGGAACTCGTAGAACAAAACTCGTCGCTATTTGATAAACCATCAAAGACAAGAATCCCGTATTCCAGTGCAGTAGAAAGAATGGGCGAGGAAGGGCTTCCCCTGGAATTACTGAGCCCACGATCCGAACCAGCGGCTTCTTATCGGCGATTATGGTCTGAGGTTCGGACAGAGCTCAAGCTATGAAACCGCTGCGTGTGACCGGCCTGAGCAGGGCAATGAATAGCTGAATCACCGACTCAAAAAAATGGCTGCCAAGTAAGGCAGCCATTTTTAAAGACTTTATGTCGCAGGTATATCCTAGAACGGAATATCATCATCAAAATCGTCAACTGGCTCAGGCATACTGCCACCCTGAGCTGGCTGGCCAGGACTCTGATTGTAACCACCTGACTGTTGAGGCTGCGGGTTATTCTGGGCGGGTGCAGCAGGCGCAGATTGCTGCTGTGGACGCCCGGCAGGAGCGCCTTGGCCCATACCACCTTCACCGCCGCGGCTGTCCAGCATCTGCATCTGACCATTTATATCGACAACCACCTCTGTGGTGTAAACATCCTGGCCTTCTTTGTTCTGCCATTTACGCGTCTGAAGCTTGCCCTCAATATAGACTTTGGAGCCTTTACGCAGGTACTGGCCTGCGATCTCGGCAATCTTTCCAAACATGACAATTCGATGCCATTCGGTTTTTGGAACCATCTGGCCGGTCTGGCGATCTTTGTAACTCTCGTCAGTAGCAAGATTCAGGTTCACCACGGCATTGCCGTTCGGGGTATAACGGGTATCTGGATCCTGCCCTAGATTTCCGATAAGAATAACTTTGTTAACACCTCTTGCCATGTTCTGCTCCTGATTCTGTTTTCAGCGACACTCGCATTCCTTGCGAGCCTCCGGATTTCAAGAACTGCTACCCTGTCGGACAAACGGGAAGTCCGCAAGTAACGCCTCATCAAAGTGCTGTCGATCCACCTTTAAGTAGGCGGTAGACGCGTTTTCAATAATGACCACATCCTGCACACCCGGCAAGCGGCGCAGACTGCCATCAACATCATCGTACTGATTGCCGACCATATCCCGCAACTGTACCACGAAACCTGATGTGTGGCCCGGCGCCGGCATAGTCAGAGCGACCAGCAACCACAATCCGAGGGCGGCGACCATAAACCAGACAACACCGTCTATACCTACCTGCTGCAGCAAGTAACCGCCAAAAGCTCCGCCCAGGAAGGCTCCCATAAACTGGGAGGTGGAGTACACGCCCATAGCCGTTCCTTTGCTGGCCGCTGGCGCCTCTTTACTGATCAGGGAAGGCAGGCTGGCTTCCAGCAGATTGAACGCCATGAAAAAGAAAAACATCACCACCCACGCGAAAGCGAGGCTGTCGGATACACCCGAAAGTCCCGCCGTCGCCATTGCAAGTAAGGCGATTGCGCCGCCGAGCACAGGCTTCATCATGCGCTTTTTCTCGCCAATAATGATGAAGGGCACCATGGCAAAAAATGAAGTAACCATCACACTCAGGTAAAACCACCAATGGGAGCCACTGGCCAATCCGAGCTGGTTCTGAAGAACTGATGGAAACACCAGAAACAACGAAGTAAGAACGAGATGCAGCACGAAAATACCGAAATCCAGTCGTAACAATCGCTTGTCAGACAAAACCTTTCCGAGCATGGCTTTCGCAGGATGAGTGTCGGCACTGACTTTATGCTGATGCGGAGTAGGCACCACGCGGCTGACGATGAACAGGGCAATCATTGCCAATACGCCCGTGGCATAGAAAATCCCAGACAGCCCCCATACCGAACCCACCAGAGGTCCCAGTACCAGCGAGACAGAAAAGGAAAGCCCGATAGAGATACCTACCGTCGCCATGGCCTTGGTTCGCTCTTCTTCCCGGGTAAGGTCACTGAGCAACGCCATGAGCACACTGGCAATAGCGCCCGCCCCCTGAAGAATCCGGCCTGCGATAACAACGTATATTGAATCCGCAGAGCCTGCCAGTATGCTGCCTGCAGCAAACAGAACCAGGCCGATATAGATCATTCGTTTGCGGCCAACACGATCTGACAGAAAGCCAAAGGGAATCTGGAGCAATGCCTGGCTCAGGCCATAGGCGCCAATGGCGAAGCCGAGCAACGCCGGAGTCGCACCTTCAAGGCTGTCACCCAGCAACATGAACACTGGCATGATCATGAACAACCCGAGCATGCGTATGGCGTATACCGACGCCAGCGCAAATACGGAGCGTTTTTCCAGCGTATTCATGGCAATCGGCTCCTCTCCCGGGGTTGAATGCGTGGCCTGGCGAAAGAACATATCTGTCGCCGGCGGCGCATTGTATCAGAAGGTTCTCCGCCGGGGGACAGGTACGACTTTATCTACATTTTCGCCGCGGCGGGTGTAACGCGGTATAATTTCCGTTTTTTCTCCAAGCGAGGTGTTATGGATCATATCCAGATCAAAGGGGCACGGACCCACAACCTGAAGAACATCGACCTGGATATCCCAAGGGACAAGCTGATTGTCATTACCGGCTTATCCGGATCAGGCAAATCATCCCTGGCCTTTGATACACTTTATGCCGAAGGTCAGAGACGCTATGTGGAATCTCTATCCACCTATGCGCGCCAGTTCCTCTCCATGATGGAAAAGCCCGATGTAGACCACATCGAAGGCCTCTCCCCTGCCATATCTATCGAGCAGAAATCCACATCGCACAACCCCCGCTCCACAGTTGGCACCATCACCGAAATCTATGATTACCTGCGCCTGTTGTTCGCCCGGGCTGGTGAGCCTCGATGCCCGGATCATGGCCAACCACTGGTAGCGCAAACTGTCAGCCAGATGGTTGATCAGGTGCTTGCTATGCCCGAAGACAGCAAGCTGATGATCCTTGCTCCGGTTATCCGTGACCGTAAAGGTGAACACCTTCAAGTCGTGGAGACCATGCGTAGCCAGGGCTTTATTCGACTTCGAGTGGATGGCACAGTTTACGATATCGACGATGTACCAACGCTGGACAAGAAGCGCAAGCACCAGATTGACGTGGTGGTTGACCGCTTCAAAGTTAAGCCAGGCTTGGAACAGCGTCTTGCCGAGAGTTTTGAAACCGCCCTGGGTCTCGCTGACGGTATCGCCCTTGTGGCTCCGATGGACGGCGATAGCAGCAGCGACATAGAAGAACGCACTTTTTCCGCAAAATACGCCTGCACTCAGTGCGGCTATGCTTTAAGCGAACTCGAGCCAAAGTTGTTTTCATTTAACAACCCGGCAGGGGCATGTCCTACTTGCGACGGACTGGGGGTAAAACAGTTTTTTGATGCGGATAAAATCGTCCAGCATCCTGAAGCAACTCTTGCCGCTGGTGCCATTAAAGGCTGGGATCGCCGGGCAGTATACTATTTCCAGATACTGAGCAGTGTCGCCGAACACTATGGCATCGATCTGGAGACGCCCTGGGAGGAGCTCCCGGAAGAATTTCAGACCACTCTCCTTTTCGGATCGGGATCAGAAGAGATTCCATTTCGCTACGTGAACTCCCGTGGTCACATCATGGAAAAATCCCATTCTTTTGAAGGGATCATCCCAAATCTTGAACGTCGCTATCGGGAAACGGACTCGCAAAGCGTGCGAGAAGAACTTTCGCGTAATCTCAGCACTCAGGCCTGTAAGGGATGCAAGGGTACCCGCCTTCGCCGCAGCGCACGGCACGTTTTCATCGACAATCACAACCTGCCGGACCTTACCCATCTTCCGATCGGTGAAGCTTATGCCTACTTTGAGACACTCACACTGCCTGGGCGCAGAGGCGAGATCGCCGAAAAGATCACAAAGGAAGTGCGCCAGAGGCTCCAGTTTCTGGTAAATGTCGGCCTCGAATACCTGACTCTCGAGCGCAGTGCCGACACACTGTCTGGCGGTGAGGCACAGAGAATCAGGCTCGCCAGCCAAATAGGGGCAGGCCTGGTAGGAGTTATGTACATTCTTGATGAACCCTCCATTGGGCTTCATCAACGAGATAATGACAGGTTATTGAGTACCCTAACCCACCTTCGTGACCTGGGTAATACTGTCATCGTGGTCGAACACGACGAGGACGCCATCCTCGCGGCAGATCACGTAATTGATATCGGCCCTGGCGCTGGCGTTCATGGCGGGCAAATCATAGCTCAGGGAACCCCTGCCCAAATCCTGGAGAATCCGGATTCATTGACCGGCCAGTATTTGAGCGGGACAAAAGAAATCGCCATTCCCGAAGTAAGAAACAAGGGAAACGGACAAACTCTGACGCTGACCGGAGCAACCGGCAACAACCTGCAGAATGTGACACTCACATTGCCCCTGGGCATCATGACCTGTGTAACGGGAGTATCAGGCTCAGGCAAGTCCACTCTCATTAACAGCACTCTATATCCTGTCGCAGCCGCCAAGCTAAATAAAGCCACCAGCCTGAGCCACGCACCCTATGGCTCGCTGAAAGGCCTTGATCACCTGGACAAAGTGATCGATATAGACCAGAGCCCGATCGGGAGAACACCCCGCTCGAACCCGGCCACCTATACCGGGCTGTTCACCCCGATTCGGGAACTGTTTGCAGGCACTCAGGAAGCAAGATCGAGAGGCTACAAACCGGGGCGCTTCTCCTTCAACGTCAAAGGTGGGCGCTGTGAGGCTTGCCAGGGCGACGGAATGATCAAGGTAGAAATGCATTTTCTGCCCGACGTTTACGTTCCCTGTGATGTATGCAAAGCCAAGCGTTATAACCGTGAGACACTGGAAGTACGCTACAAAGGGAAGAACATCAACGAAGTCCTGAGCATGACGGTGGAAGAAGGCCGGGAGTTTTTCGATGCCGTGCCGTTCCTGGCCAGAAAGCTGCAAACCCTGATTGATGTGGGGCTATCCTACATTCGCCTTGGGCAAAGCGCCGTGACCCTGTCCGGTGGTGAAGCTCAACGAGTCAAACTAGCCAAAGAGCTCTCCAAGCGGGATACCGGCAAAACGCTGTATATACTCGACGAACCCACGACAGGACTCCACTTCTACGACATTCAGCAACTGTTGAACGTTTTGCAGCGCTTGCGAGACCACGGCAACACCATTGTGGTCATCGAACACAACCTGGACGTAATCAAAACGGCGGACTGGGTAATCGACCTGGGCCCCGAAGGTGGTTCTGGGGGTGGTCAGATCATTGCGGAAGGCACTCCGGAAGAAGTTGCAGAGAGTCCAGCGTCCCATACAGGCCGTTATTTGAAGCCACTGCTGAATAGATAGATCGGATATATTCCGGAGCACAAAGGCCGGGGGTGGGGACGCTTTCAAAACTGAAAAAATGTCTGAGCAAAGCGAGTTGTTTTTCAGTTTTGAAAGCGTCCCCACCTCTGGCTAAACCCACACTCAGGCAGGCTACAGAGAACCAACTCAAATCCAGGACACAAAAAAACCGGGAACCTTACGGGACCCGGTTTTTTCTGCAGACCAAAGAACGAAATTACTCGTCGCCTTCGTCCACGTCTTCTGCTTCGATGTCCAACGGACGACCTACCAGCTCAACAAATGCCATAGGGGCATTGTCGCCAGCACGGAAGCCACACTTCAGAATACGAAGGTAACCACCCGGACGCTCGTTGTAACGGGGACCAAGCTCATTAAACAGCTTGGCTACCGCTGCGTCGTCGCGCAGGCGAGAAAACGCCAGACGACGATTCGCAACCGAATCTTTCTTGGCGAGCGTGATCAAAGGCTCGGCTACCCGACGAAGCTCTTTGGCTTTCGGCAGCGTTGTTTTAATCAGCTCATGACCAACCAGTGACGCAGTCATGTTACGAAACATGGCCTTGCGATGCGCACTGGTCCTGCTGAACTTACGACCACTCTTACGATGACGCATTGCTCTGATTCCTTACCTTAAACTAATCGGCAATCAACCGCCCAGAACCCGGTCGTCGCCACGAAGGCTAGCCGGCGGCCAGTTATCAAGACGCATACCCAGAGACAAACCACGGGACGCCAAAACGTCCTTGATCTCGGTGAGCGACTTCTTACCAAGGTTAGGCGTCTTCAACAGCTCAACTTCTGTGCGCTGGATAAGATCGCCGATGTAGTAAATATTTTCAGCTTTCAAGCAGTTAGCTGAACGCACTGTTAATTCCAGATCATCTACCGGACGCAGCAGAATCGGATCAATTTCTTCCTCTTCTTCAACACGCTCTGGTTCTTTTTCATGATCGAAATCAACAAACACTGCCAGCTGCTGCTGAAGAATCGTGGCCGCCCGGCGAATTGCTTCTTCCGGATCGATAGTGCCATTAGTCTCCAGATCAATAACCAGCTTGTCCAGATCGGTACGCTGCTCTACCCGTGCACTTTCCACAGAGTAAGCAACACGACGAACCGGGCTAAAGGTTGCGTCCAACTGCAGACGTCCGATTGCACGGGTTTCATCCTCGTCGAGACCACGCTGATCCGCCGGCTCATAGCCGCGGCCACGTGCCACACGCAAACGCATGTTAACTTCGCCCTTTTCACTCAAGTGACAAATCACATGGTCAGGGTTGGAAATCTCAACATCGTGGTCCAGCTTGATATCACCGGCTGTAACGACGCCCGGGCCTTTCTTGCTGAGCGTAAGCTCAGTGTCGTCCCGACCGTTCATCTTTACCGCAACGCCCTTGAGGTTCAAAAGAATCTCAATGACGTCTTCCTGGACACCCTCGATTGCGCTGTACTCGTGCAAAACACCGTCAATCTGCGCTTCAGTAACGGCGCAGCCCGGCATCGAAGACAAGAGAATTCGACGCAACGCGCTACCCAAAGTGTGGCCAAAACCTCTTTCGAGAGGCTCCAGCGTTACCTTGGCGCGCGTGGCACCAGATTCTTTCACGTCAATGGTACGAGGTGTCAATAACTCTTGTACTGAACGCTGCATAGACGCCCCTATCTACTATCGTTGCTAACTGGGCTTTACTTGGAGTAAAGCTCGACGATGAGGTTCTCGTTGATGTCGGCCGGCAGTTCAGTACGCTCAGGCACTGACTTGTAAACGCCAGACATCTTAGTGGCGTCGACCTCTACCCAGCCCACTGGTGCGCGGCTTGAAGACAAATCCAGTGCACCTTTAACGCGCAACTGGTTCTTAGCCTTCTCACGTACACTCACAACATCACCTGATTTGACTTTGTAGGAAGGGATATTCACTACTTTGTCATTCACCAGGATCGCTTTGTGGGACACGAGCTGACGGGACTCTGCACGGGTAGAACCGAAACCCATGCGGTATACAACGTTATCGAGGCGCGTTTCGAGAAGTTGCAGCAGGTTTTCACCAGTTGCACCCTTCAGACGGGCAGCCTCTTTGTAATAGTTGCGAAATTGCTTTTCAAGAACGCCATAAATACGACGAACTTTCTGTTTTTCACGAAGCTGTACGCCATATTCGGACAGACGACTGCGACGCGCGCCGTGCATACCCGGCGGGGTCTCGATGTTGCACTTTGAATCCAGCGCGCGAACACCGCTCTTCAGAAAAAGATCTGTCCCTTCACGACGAGACAGCTTGCACTTCGGGCCTATATAACGAGCCATATTTCACTGTCTCCTGTGTTAGACGCGGCGCTTTTTGGGCGGACGACAGCCGTTATGAGGAATCGGCGTCACATCTGTGATGTTTGTGATCTTGTAGCCGCACGAGTTCAACGCGCGAACTGCAGACTCACGTCCGGGCCCGGGTCCTTTAACCTCTACGTCCAGGTTTTTAAGGCCGTATTCAGCAGCCGCGTTACCGGCTCTTTCAGCTGCTACCTGCGCAGCAAAAGGTGTACTTTTACGTGACCCACGGAAACCGGAACCACCGGAAGTGGCCCAGGACAGGACGTTGCCCTGACGGTCTGAAATGGTCACGATAGTGTTGTTGAAGGACGCGTGAATATGCGCGACGCCATCAACAACTGTCTTTTTCACCTTTTTACGGGTACGTGTACCTGGCTTTGCCATGTTTGCCTACCTGTTACTTACGAATAGGTTTGCGTGGACCTTTACGGGTGCGTGCGTTGGTCTTGGTGCGCTGTCCACGGACTGGAAGTCCATGACGGTGGCGCAGACCACGGTGACATCCGAGATCCTTCAAACGCTTGATGTTCATCTGTACTTCACGACGCAGATCGCCTTCAACGATAGCTTTACCCACTTCAGTACGAAGTGTCTCAAGCTGCTCGTCGGACAGGTCTTTGACCTTGACGTCCGGCTTAACACCGGTTGCATCGCAAAGCTTCTGGGCTGTTGTCTTGCCAACACCGAAAATATAGGTGAGAGAGACAACAGCATGTTTGTGATCGGGTATATTGACACCGGCTATACGTGCCATCCAAATTACTCCGCGTTCAAAGCTTTGCTGTGTGAATTGTCCGCCACAAAAAAGGGGCGCGAAATAATAACGCCTGACCCGTGATCGAGTCAAGCGCTATCATCACGACACCTTTTACAGGCCTGGCTATTTCCCGAAGGAATTAACCCTGGCGCTGTTTATGGCGAGGTTCCGGGCAAATGACTCGTACTGAGCCATTGCGACGAATTACTTTGCAGTTACGGCAAATTTTCTTTACCGAAGCGCGTACTTTCATTGTCGACTCCAGTTTTCAAGGGGAACAGGGTTAGCTGTTCCGACCATAGCCCTTGAGATTGGACTTCTTCATCAGCGATTCATACTGATGCGACATCAGGTGCGATTGTACCTGGGCCATGAAATCCATCACGACGACTACAACAATCAGCAGTGAGGTGCCTCCCAAATAGAAGGGCACATTCCCGGCAACCATCAAAAACTGAGGGAACAGGGAGACTGCTGCAATGTACATTGCACCGAACAATGTCAGACGTGTCAGCACACCATCAATATACTTGGCAGTCTGATCGCCCGGACGTATGCCCGGAATAAACGCGCCAGAGCGCTTGAGATTATCCGCAACTTCTTTCGGGTTATACATCAACGCTGTATAGAAGAAGCAAAAGAACACAACTGCTGCCGCAAACAGAATGATGTACAACGGCTGGCTTGGCGCCAAAGCCTGCGAAACGTCGCTGAGCCACTCCATGCCTTCGCCCTGACCAAACCACTGCCCCAGCGACGCCGGGAAAAGCAGAATGGATGAAGCAAAGATGGGCGGAATAACGCCGGCCATATTTACTTTCAGCGGCAAATGACTGGATTGCTGCGCAAATACCTGGCGCCCCTGCTGCCGTTTGGCGTAGTTGATGGTCAGACGACGCTGCCCACGCTCCATGAAAACCACAAAGCCAACCACTGCGACCGCAAGAATGCCGATACCCAGAACAACCAGCAAGCTCATTTCGCCGTTTCGGGCCTGCTCAAGAGTCTGACCTATTGCACCGGGAAGTCCGGCAACAATGCCAGCGAAGATCAAGAGTGAAATGCCGTTCCCGACACCCCGCTCAGTAATCTGCTCACCCAGCCACATCATGAAGACTGCACCGCTAACAAAAGACACAACCGCCACAAAGTGAAAGCTGAAACTGTCGTTAAAGGTCACACCCTGCGATGCCAATCCAACGGAAATCCCGAAGCCCTGCACCAGGGCCAGGATAACCGTACCATACCGCGTATACTGGCTAATCTTTCGACGGCCCGCCTCACCCTCTTTTTTCAGCTGCTCAAGCTGCGGACTTACCGCAGTCATGAGCTGCATGATAATCGAGGCCGAGATATACGGCATGATACCGAGAGCGAAGATACTCATGCGCTCGAGCGCACCACCTGAAAACATGTTGAACATACTCAGGATCGTTCCCTGATTCTGCTCAAACAGTGCTGCCAGCCGGTCGGGATTTATACCTGGCACCGGAATGTGGGCACCGATCCGGTACACCAGCAATGCCAGGAAAACAAACCAGAGCCGTGACTTAAGCTCTGCAAGTCCTTTTCCCGCGCCCGCAGGCAATGATGCGTTCTTGGCCATTTAGTCCTCGACTCGCCTTAGTCTTCGACTTTACCACCCGCGGCAGAAATTGCCTCGCGCGCGCCTTTGGTTACCCGAAG
This sequence comes from Marinobacter sp. 1_MG-2023, assembly GCF_030549045.1. Classification (NCBI taxonomy): domain Bacteria; kingdom Pseudomonadati; phylum Pseudomonadota; class Gammaproteobacteria; order Pseudomonadales; family Marinobacteraceae; genus Marinobacter; species Marinobacter sp. 1_MG-2023. The sequence continues at coordinate 142,173 of NZ_JAUOST010000007.1, forward strand.
TCCCTTAACGGTCACTGCACGGTCAAGTTCTCCGGACAGAATAACCTTGGCTTCGCGAATTTCGTCGCGGATGATGTCCGCCTTTTTAAGGGCAGCAAGATCCACAATATCGCCTTCAACTTTCGCCAGTTCGTTCAAGCGAACCTCGGCAACATAGCGCTGTTGACGCGATGTGAAGCCAAACTTCGGCAGACGACGGGCCAAAGGCTGCTGACCACCCTCAAAACCAGGAGCTACACTGCCCCCGGAACGGGCTTTGAGACCTTTATGACCGCGACCACCGGTTTTTCCGAGACCACTTCCGATACCACGACCTACGCGCCTTGCGGCCGGACGTGAACCGGGTTCCGGACTAAGTTCGTTCAGACGCATCTTAGTTCTCCTCAACCCGAACCAGGTAATCTACCCGGTTGATCATACCGCGAATAGAAGGTGTATCTTCCACCTCAACGGTGTGACCGATTTTACGAAGACCCAAGCCTTTCACACACAATTTGTGCTTAGGCTGACAGCCGATTGGGCTGCGGGTCAGAGTTACTTTGATCGTTTTTGCGTTCGCCATGACTTCAACCCAGAATCTCTTCGACGGATTTACCGCGCTTGGCTGCAATATCTTCAGGCGCCTGAGTGGCCTGGAGACCCTTGATGGTGGAACGTACCACGTTCACCGGGTTGGTAGACCCGTAACACTTGGACAGTACGTTCTGAACACCTGCGACTTCCAGTACTGCACGCATCGCGCCACCGGCGATGATACCTGTACCTTCTGAAGCTGGCTGCATGTACACCTTCGAACCACCATGCTGGGCCCGAACTGCGTATTGCAGGGTAGTACCGTCAAGCGGCACATCTACCATGTTCTTGCGTGCAGCTTCCATTGCCTTCTGGATGGCGACCGGCACTTCACGTGCCTTGCCACGACCGAAGCCAACGCGTCCTTTTCCATCACCAACGACACTCAGTGCGGTGAACGCGAAAACGCGACCACCCTTGACTACCTTGGCGACACGATTCACCTGAACCAGCTTTTCCTGGAGCTCAGGCGCCTTCTGATCATTAACGCTCATCTTCTCCACCTCTTAGAATTGCAAGCCAGCTTCACGGGCAGCGTCGGCCAAGGCCTGAACGCGTCCATGATAACGGTAACCGGAGCGGTCAAAAGCGACCTGCTCAACACCTGCCGCCTTGGCACGCTCAGCAATCAGCTGACCAACCTTTTTGGCGGCGTCCACGTTACCGGTTGCACCCTGGCGCAGTTCCTTATCCAACGTGGAGGCAGTGGCAATAACTTTGCTGCCATCTGCGGACGTAACCTGAGCATACATGTGACGCGGGGTGCGATGAACGCACAAACGTGTCGTACCCAGTTCACGGATCTTCATGCGCACTTTGCGTGCGCGACGCAATCTTTCGTTATTCGCGCTCATAGTCCCGCCTTATTTCTTCTTGGCTTCTTTACGTCTTACCTGCTCATCCGCATACCGAACACCTTTGCCTTTATAGGGCTCGGGCGGACGGAACGCGCGGATTTCCGCAGCGACGTGGCCAACCTGTTGCTTGTCGATACCGCGAATGACTACTTCCGTATTGGACGGAGTTTCAACGGTAATCCCCTCGGGCAGCTCATACTCTACCGGGTGAGAAAAACCCAGCGTCAAATTAAGCTTCTTACCTTGCGCCTGGGCCCGATAACCTACACCGATCAGCTGGAGCTTACGCTCAAAGCCTGTGGATACACCGGTCACCATATTGTTGACCAGCGCACGAGTTGTACCAGCAAGAGCGCGGGACTTTTGGGCACCATCGCGGGCTGCAAAACGCAGAAGATTTTCTTCCTGCTTTACCTCAACCGCCTGGTGAATTGAAAACTCAAGTGCTCCTTTGGAGCCCTTTACACTAATTTCCTGTCCGTTTAGCTTAACCTCAACACCGGAAGGCAGCACGACAGGATTATTGGCAACCCTGGACATGTGATTCTCCTAGAATACGGTGCAGATGACTTCGCCACCTACGCCGGCAGCACGTGCAGCACGATCTGTCATTACGCCCTTGGACGTAGAAACAATCGCGACTCCCAGACCACCGGATACTTTCGGCAGCTCCCCTGTGCCCTTGTACTGGCGCAGGCTCGGGCGGCTAACCCGCTTGATCGACTCAATAACCGGCTTACCACCGAAATACTTCAGAGTGATCGTCAGCTCGGGCTTTGCATCGGCTGTAACGGAGAAATCGTCGACATAACCCTCGTCCTTCAGGACCTGGGCTACGGAGATCTTCATCTTTGAAGAGGGCATCGTAACGTCTGCTTTCGATGCCATCTGTGCATTACGAATACGAGTAAACATATCCGCAAGCGTATCTTGCATACTCATTGGTATGAGGCTCCTGATCTTTTTAGTTGTGCAGCGGCTTGCCGCACCGCTTACCAACAGGCACCTGACCGAAGCCAGGATACCTATCTTACCAGCTTGCCTTGGTCAGACCCGGGACGTCACCACGCATGCCGTACTCACGGAGCTTAATCCGTGAAAGTTCGAACTTGCGTAGAACGCCATGGGGACGACCAGTCACCTGGCAACGATTACGAAGACGCGAAGGAGATGCATCGCGAGGAAGCTGCTGGAGCTTCATCTGTGCATCCCAGCGGTCATCATCGCTGGTATTCGGGTTTTTGATAATCGCCTTGAGCTCGGCGCGCTTCGCTGCAAATTTTGCAACGGTTTGCTCGCGCTTGAGCTCACGGTTTTTCATGGAAACCTTAGCCATTACACTCGTTCCTTTATTTCTTGAACGGAAAACCGAAAGCTTTCAAAAGCTCACGACCTTCATCGTCGGTACGGGCACTGGTGGTAATGGTGATATCCAGACCACGGATCTTGTCGACTTTGTCGTACTCGATTTCCGGGAAGATAATCTGCTCACGCACACCCATGCTGTAGTTACCGCGTCCGTCAAAAGACTTGGGATTCAGACCACGGAAGTCACGGATGCGGGGAACCGCAATGTGAACCAGGCGATCAAAGAAATCCCACATACGCTCACCGCGCAGGGTAACTTTACAACCAATTGGCCAGCCTTCGCGGATTTTAAAGCCCGCAACGGATTTACGTGCCGTAGTAACAACAACCTTTTGACCTGCCAGGCGCTCAAGATCCGCCACAGCATTCTCAATCAGTTTTTTGTCACCGACCGCCTCGCCAACACCCATGTTCAGGGTAATCTTTTCGATACGCGGCACCTGCATAATGTTCTTGAAACCGAACTCTTTCTGCAGGGCGGGTACCACTTCCTTGCTGTACTGCTCTTTCATGTTAAGCATCGTAACCACCACCGCTTACTGGTTATCGACAGCTTCTTTCGTAGCTTTGAAGATCCGCGTTTTCGCCCCGTCTTCCTTGATCTGGAAGCCAACACGATCGGCTTTGCCGGTCTGCGGATTAAAAATAGCCACGTTGGAAGCCTGGATAGGTGCTTCTTTTTCGACGATGCCACCTGGGGTGCCCAGCATCGGGTTTGGTTTAGTGTGCTTCTTCATCATATTGATGCCAGAAACAATCACTTTACCATCGTCCTGCACTTTCAGGACTTTACCACGTTTACCTTTGTCTTTCCCCGTGGTGACGATTACTTCGTCATCTCGTTTGATCTTTTTCATAACCGGCCTCTGGTCCTTTAAAGTACTTCGGGTGCCAGTGAGATAATTTTCATGAACTTCTCATTTCGCAGTTCACGGGTAACCGGTCCGAAGATACGGGTACCAATGGGAGCGTCCTGAGTGTTCAGAAGTACCGCCGCATTGCCGTCAAAACGGATCAGCGACCCATCGGGACGGCGAACACCCTTGCGGGTGCGTACTACTACAGCCTTCAGGACCTGGCCCTTTTTCACCTTTCCGCGGGGGATGGCTTCCTTAACGGTTACCTTGATGATATCCCCAACGCTGGCATAACGCCGGTGTGAACCGCCCAGGACCTTAATGCACATCACCTGACGCGCACCGCTGTTATCCGCGACTTCAAGCATTGTCTGAGTCTGAATCATGGTTGTTCTCCGGGCGATTTACACCTTGGATGCATGTTCGATGACTTCAACCAGGGCCCAGCTCTTGGTCTTCGAGACCGGACGGGTTTCCTGGATGGTAACTTTGTCACCGATGTTGCACTGGTTGCTCTCATCGTGAGCGTGGATCTTGGTTGAACGCTTCATGTACTTACCGTACAGAGGATGCTTTACCTGACGTTCAACCAACACCACGATGGATTTCTCCATCTTGTTGCTCACGACCTTACCGCTAAGAGTTCTGGCAGTTTGGGTAGCTTCGGTCATGTCACTGTCCTGCCTTTTCGTTCAATACTGTTTTCACGCGAGCAATATCACGCTTCACCCCGGCGAGAAGGTGAGACTGATTGAGCTGACCGGTTGCCTTGCGCATGCGCAGGTTGAACTGCTCCTTCAGGAGGTCGATCAGCTCCTTATTCAGCTCCGCGGCTGATTTTTCACGCAGCTCTGTTGCTTTCATCACATCACCGTCCTAGTTACGAAGGTGGTCTGTACCGGCAGCTTTGCCGCTGCGAGTGTGAAGGCTTCGCGTGCGATATCTTCTGCAACGCCTTCCATCTCGTAGAGCATACGGCCTGGCTGAATTTCCGCCACCCAATACTCAACAGAACCCTTACCTTTACCCATACGTACTTCAAGCGGCTTACCGGTGATCGGCTTATCCGGGAAAACCCGGATCCAGATCTTACCACCACGCTTGATCTTACGAGTCATCGTACGACGCGCCGCTTCAATCTGGCGCGCATTTATACGCCCACGACTTGTCGCTTTCAATCCGTATTCACCGAAGCTCACCTTGTTGGCGCGGTGAGCAAGACCGGTGTTACGGCCTTTCATTACCTTGCGAAATTTGGTGCGTTTTGGTTGCAGCATAAGATTGCCCCTTTACTTAGAACCTTTCTTCCCAGAGGCTTTCTTGTCAGCACGGACTTGTTCCATACCACCAAGAATCTCACCTTTGAAGATCCATACCTTGACGCCGATTACGCCGTAAGTGGTATGCGCTTCGTAGGTTGCGTAATCAATATCTGCACGCAGTGTGTGCAGAGGAACACGACCTTCGCGATACCACTCGGAACGCGCAATCTCAGCACCCCCGAGACGACCACCAACCTGAATCTTGATACCTTTGGCTCCCTGGCGCATGGCATTCTGAACCGCACGCTTCATAGCGCGACGGAACATCACACGACGCTCCAGCTGACCGGCAACGTTTTGCGCTACCAGGCGAGCATCCAGATCCGGCTTGCGGACTTCTTCGATGTTGATGTGCACAGGCACACCCATCATCTCGCCGACTTCACGACGCAGACGATCAACATCTTCACCCTTCTTACCGATAACGATACCGGGACGGGCAGTATGAATCGTGATACGGGCGTTCTGAGCAGGGCGCTCGATCACAATCTTGCTAACAGACGCCTTAACCAGACGCTTGTCGAGGAATTCGCGGACCTGAATATCGTTCAACAGGTTCTTGGCGTATTCCTTTTTATCGGCATACCAGACTGAGTTGTGTTCTTTTATAACACCCAGTCGCATGCCGGTTGGATTTACTTTATGACCCATCTGAGCATCTCCTACTTGTCGGCGACCTTGACGGTGATATGGCAGGTGCGCTTCATAATTCTATCAGCGCGCCCCTTGGCTCGAGCCTTGATACGCTTGAGCGTCGGGCCCTCATCCACCATAACGGTGGAAACCCGCAGTTCGTCAACGTCCAGACCTTCGTTATGCTCAGCGTTGGCGATGGCAGACTCAAGAGCTTTCTTGATAATAACCGCCGCCTTCTTAGGGCTGAAAGTCAGAATGTTCAGGGCGTCCTCAACAGCCTTGCCGCGGACCTGGTCGGCGACAAGACGTGCTTTCTGAGCTGAGAGGCGAGCGCCCTTATACTTGGCTGCTACTTCCATTTCTATTCCCCTCACAATCAGCGTTTAGCTTTCTTGTCGGCCGCATGGCCACGATAAGTACGCGTCGCCGCGAACTCACCCAGTTTATGTCCGACCATATCTTCGGTCACATAAACCGGCACGTGTTGCCTGCCGTTGTGGACTGCGATGGTCAGGCCTACGAACTCTGGAAAGATCGTCGAACGACGGGACCAGGTTTTGATCGGTCGTTTATCGTTTGCTTCCAGAGCTGCCTCGACCTTCTTCAACAGATGCAGGTCTATAAAAGGACCTTTCTTTAAAGAACGTGGCACAGCAATTACCTCTATGTAGTCGTTTACTTGGCTGAACGACGACGTACTATCATTTTATCAGTACGTTTGTTCTTACGAGTCTTATGCCCTTTGGTCGGAACACCCCACGGAGTAACCGGGTGACGTCCGCCAGAGGTACGCCCTTCACCACCACCATGCGGGTGGTCAACTGGGTTCATAGCAACACCACGTACTGTTGGACGCTTGCCACGCCAACGTGATGCACCCGCTTTGCCAAGCCGCTTGAGACTGTGCTCACTGTTGGAAACTTCTCCCAACGTGGCACGGCAGTCTACAAGCACCTTACGCATTTCACCTGAACGGAGGCGGATAGTCGCATAAGCGCCTTCCCGAGCAACCAGCTGTACGGATGCACCCGCAGAGCGAGCCAGCTGTGCACCTTTTCCAGGCTTGAGTTCAACGCAATGGATCACAGAACCAACCGGGATATTCCGCAGCGGCAATGTACTTCCTACCTTGATAGGCGCGTCGATTCCTGAGCGCACAGGCTCGCCAATCTGCATACCTTTGGGAGCGATAATGTAACGACGCTCGCCATCGGCATACTTGATCAGCGCGATGTGCGCAGAGCGGTTAGGATCGTATTCAATGCGCTCTATTGTCGCAGGAATACCATCTTTTGTCCGCTTGAAGTCGATGATTCGGTAGTGCTGCTTATGACCACCACCAACGTGACGAGTGGTAATGCGGCCAGCATTGTTACGACCACCCGACTTACTTTGTGATTCAACCAACGGTTCGTAAGGGCGCCCTTTGTGCAAATCCGGGTTGTAAAGCTTTACAACGTGACGGCGTCCGGCAGATGTTGGTTTGGTTTTGACGATCGGCATATTACGACCCCTTTACCTTATTCCACATCCAGAAAATCGATGTCCTGACCTTCAGCCAGCTTTACGTAAGCCTTACGAATGTCATTACGCTTGCCGAACCCGCGGGCAGTACGCTTAAGCTTGCCCTTACGATTCAGAACCTGAACACCTTCTACGGTGACGTTGAACAATTGCTCAACAGCCTTCTTGATCTCCGGCTTGGTAGCGTCCGGGGCAACCCGGAAAACGACTTGACCGTGCTCGGCAACCAGAGAAGCCTTCTCCGATACGTGCGGCCCCAGAAGGACCTTATAAATACGTTCCTGATTCATCCCAGCATCTCCTCGATCTTCTTCAGAGCGGGAACAGTCACCACGACTTTCTCGAAGGCAACCAAGCTAACCGGATCCAGGCCAGCAACATCACGCACATCGACGTGAGGAACGTTGCGAGAGGCCAGGTGCAGGTTTTGCTCAACACTTTCCGTCAGGATCAATGCGTTTGAGATACCCATATCTGCCAACTTGGCAGTAAAGGTCTTAGTCTTGGGCGCATCGACAGCGAAGTCGTCAACCAGGACCAGACGCTCTTGACGAACCAGCTCGGAAAAAATGGAGCACATCGCAGCACGGTACATCTTGCGGTTAACCTTCTGCTCGAAGCTACGCGGCTTGGCAGCAAAGGTTACACCACCGGCGCGCCAGATCGGGCTCCGGATAGTACCGGCACGAGCGCGACCCGTGCCCTTCTGACGCCAGGGCTTTTTACCACCACCGCTGACTTCTGAACGGGTTTTCTGAGCCTTGGTACCCTGACGGCCAGCTGCCATATAAGCAGTAACCACCTGGTGAACCAGGGACTCGTTAAAATCTTTCGCGAAAGCAGCCTCGGAAACCGTAATTCCCTTGCCGCTACCTGTAATAGTCAATTCCATCGAACCGCTCCTCAGGCTTTAACAGCAGGCTTGATGACAACATCGCCGCCAGTCGCGCCGGGTACGGCACCACTAACCAGCAGAAGGTTGCGCTCAGCGTCGACACGGACAATTTTCAGGTTCTGAACAGTCACCTGAACATTACCCATCTGCCCTGCCATCTTTTTGCCTTTGAATACCTTGCCCGGAGTCTGGTTCTGACCAATGGAACCCGGCGCACGGTGAGACAGTGAGTTACCGTGAGTGGCATCCTGCATAGAGAAATTCCAGCGCTTTACACCGCCCTGAAAGCCCTTACCCTTGGATGTTCCGGTAGCATCAACAACCTGGCCGTCTTCAAAGACTGACGCAGTAATTTCGCCACCGGCGGCAAGGTCTTCACCTTCACCATCCGCAAGACGAAATTCCCATACGCTACGACCAGCTTCAACGCCGGCTTTAGCGAAATGACCTGCTGCACTCTTATTAACGCGAGAGGAACGACGCGATCCCACAGTTACCTGAACTGCGCGATAGCCATCGCTTTCAAGAGTTTTGAGCTGAGTGATGCGGTTAGGCTCAACTTCAATCACTGTTACGGGCAGCGCTTGCCCGTCTTCCGTAAAAATACGGGTCATACCGGCCTTACGACCGACAATACCAATTGCCATGTTTCACCTCTAAGTGTACGGGGCTCTCACCCTCTATGGCCTTAGGACAGTTACACAGGTCAATACCTGGCGGTATTAACCGAGGCTAATCTGAACGTCTACACCTGCTGCCAGGTCTAACTTCATCAAAGCATCTACTGTCTTTTCCGTCGGCTCAACAATGTCAAGCAAACGCTTGTGGGTACGAATTTCATACTGGTCGCGCGCGTCTTTGTTGACGTGCGGAGAAACCAGAATAGTGAACTTCTCTTTGCGCGTCGGCAAAGGAATAGGCCCACGCACTTGAGCGCCGGTCCGCTTGGCGGTATCGACGATCTCCTGTGTGGACTGGTCGATCAGGCGATAATCAAACGCCTTCAACCGGATCCGAATCTTTTGGCTTTGCATGTTGCACCAAACTCCACTCGTAGTAGCGAAACCGTTCGCTGACCTTCAAAAAAAGGAGCCGCATTGTATGCATAATAAACAACCCTGTCAACAGCCTTACTGGAAGACTGACCAGGATCATACATTGCAACTGAAACAGAAAAAGGGGCTGATCAAATCAGCCCCTTTTTCCAGATCAAACGAGTAGATTACTCGATAATCTTCGCTACCACACCGGCACCAACGGTACGGCCGCCTTCACGAATCGCGAAGCGCAGACCATCTTCCATGGCGATCGGAGCAATCAGCGTTACTTCCATCTTCACGTTATCACCTGGCATAACCATTTCTACGCCTTCCGGCAATTCACAAGAACCGGTTACGTCGGTGGTACGGAAGTAGAACTGCGGACGATAGCCCTTGAAGAACGGAGTGTGACGACCGCCTTCATCTTTGCTCAGTACGTATACTTCGCACTCGAACTTGGTGTGCGGCTTGATGCTGCCCGGCTTACACAGAACCTGACCACGCTCAACGTCGTCACGCTTGGTACCACGCAACAGTACACCAACGTTCTCACCCGCACGACCTTCGTCGAGGAGCTTACGGAACATCTCAACACCGGTACAAGTCGTCTTGACGGTATCTTTGATACCAACAATCTCAACTTCTTCACCAACCTTGACAATACCGCGCTCTACACGACCGGTCACAACAGTACCACGACCCGAGATAGAGAATACGTCCTCAATCGGCATCAGGAACGGCTGATCAATCGCACGCTCAGGCTCAGGGATGTACGAATCCAGGGCTTCTACCAACTTCTTAACAGCGGTAGTACCCATTTCGTTATCATCTTTACCTTCCAGCGCCATCAACGCAGAACCAGTAACGATCGGAGTGTCGTCAGCTGGGAAGTCATACGCTTCCAGCAGATCACGCACTTCCATCTCAACCAGTTCCAGCAGCTCATCATCGTCAACCATGTCCGCTTTGTTCAGGAACACAACGATGTAAGGAACGCCTACCTGACGAGACAGCAGGATGTGCTCGCGAGTCTGCGGCATGGGGCCGTCTGCTGCTGAACAAACCAGGATCGCGCCGTCCATCTGAGCCGCACCTGTGATCATGTTTTTCACATAATCGGCGTGGCCCGGGCAGTCTACGTGTGCGTAGTGACGGTTAGGAGAATCGTACTCAACGTGAGAAGTCGCGATGGTTATACCACGCGCACGCTCTTCCGGTGCGTTATCGATCTGATCGAATGCACTCGCAGAACCCGTACCCCATACTTCGTGACATACACGAGTCAGAGCAGCGGTCAGAGTCGTCTTACCATGGTCTACGTGACCAATAGTGCCCACGTTCAAGTGCGGCTTATTACGCTCAAATTTAGATTTAGACACAGTTACACCTCTTCCTGTTACTTAAGTCCTGGGCATCAACCCTTTTTAATAATTGCTTCGGCAATGTTGTTTGGTGCTTCCGAATAACGCGCAAACTCCATCGCGTATGACGCACGACCCTGGGTCGCAGAGCGCAGGTCGGTCGCATAACCAAACATTTCCGACAACGGAACCTCAGCACGAACAATCTTGCCCGCAACGCCGTCATCCATACCCTGAATCAGGCCACGACGACGGTTCAAATCACCGACCACGTCACCCATATAGTCTTCAGGCGTTACAACCTCAACCTTCATCATCGGCTCAAGCAGAGCCGGGTTCGCTTCCAAAGCGCCTTTCTTCATCGCCATGGAACCCGCGATCTTGAACGCCATTTCGTTGGAGTCCACGTCGTGGTATGAACCATCGTACAAGGTTGCCTTGATACCCAGCAGCGGATAGCCGGCCAGACAGCCATTCTGCATCTGCTCCGAGATACCCTGCTGAACCGCCGGGATGTATTCCTTGGGAACAGCACCACCAACGATCTCGTTCACGAAGATAAAGTTCTCAGCATCTTCCTCGTCCAACGGCAGAGGATCGATTCTGACTTTTACGTGACCATACTGACCACGACCACCAGACTGACGAACAAACTTACCTTCAACGTCTACAGACTTACGAATACACTCACGATAAGCAACTTGCGGCTTACCGATATTAGCCTCAACCTTGAACTCGCGACGCATACGGTCAACAAGAATATCCAGGTGAAGCTCGCCCATGCCAGAGATAATCGTCTGACCGGTTTCTTCGTCTGTACGTACACGGAATGACGGATCTTCCTGAGCAAGCTTACCCAGAGCAACACCCATCTTTTCCTGATCAGCCTTGGACTTGGGCTCTACCGCAACCGAGATTACCGGCTCCGGAAACTCCATACGCTCCAGGATGATCTTGTTATTTTCATCGCACAAGGTGTCACCAGTGGTGACGTTCTTAAGACCGATCGCCGCAGCAATATCGCCAGCCAGAACTTCCTTGATCTCTTCCCGGTCGTTAGCGTGCATCTGAACCATACGGCCCACACGCTCTTTTTTACCTTTAACCGAGTTATATACTGCGTTACCAGATTCCAGCGTACCCGAGTAAACCCGGAAGAACGTCAGAGACCCAACAAACGGATCAGTAGCGATCTTGAATGCCAGCGCAGCAAACGGAGCCTTGTCATCAACAGGACGAGTCTCTTCTGTGCCGTCCTCGTCTACTTCACCACGGATCGCTTTTACTTCATCCGGAGCAGGCAAGTATTCGATAACAGCATCAAGAACAGCCTGAACACCCTTGTTCTTGAAAGCGGAACCGCAAGTTGCGAGAACTATCTCGTTGGCGATAGTACGTGAACGCAAGCCCTTCTTGATTTCCTCAATGCTGAGCTCACCTTCTTCGAGATACTTTTCCATGTACTCTTCGTTGGCTTCCGCAGCAGCTTCCACCAACTGCTCCCGGTACTTAGCAACTTCGTCTGCCATATCGGCAGGAATATCACCCAACTCGTAGGTCATACCCATATCGTCGTTGCTCCAGTGGATCGCTTTCATGCGCAGCAGATCTACTACACCTTCAAACTGATCCTCTGCACCAATCGGCAGCTGAAGCGGTACCGGGGTAGCGCCCAGACGACTCTTGATCTGATTGACCACACGCAGGAAGTCTGCACCGGCGCGATCCATCTTGTTGACGAACACCATGCGCGGAACTTCATACTTGTTAGCCTGACGCCATACGGTCTCAGACTGCGGCTCAACACCCGAGGACGCGCAGAATACAACAACTGCACCATCGAGAACCCGCAAGGAACGCTCAACTTCAATGGTGAAGTCAACGTGTCCCGGGGTATCGATTACGTTGATACGATGCTCGTCGAACTGCTTGTCCATGCCCTGCCAGAAGGTAGTAACAGCAGCAGAGGTGATGGTGATACCACGCTCCTGCTCTTGCTCCATCCAGTCAGTGGTAGATGCGCCATCGTGGGTCTCACCCATTTTATGGCTACGACCAGTGTAATAAAGAATACGCTCAGTCGTTGTGGTTTTGCCCGCATCAACGTGCGCACAGATACCAATGTTTCTGTAACGTTTAATCGGCGTTTTACGTGCCACTGTGTAAACCTCGACTGTTTAGAAACGGAAGTGAGAGAACGCCTTGTTGGCTTCTGCCATGCGGTGTACGTCTTCACGCTTCTTAACAGCGGCGCCTTTGCTGTCAGCGGCGTCAAGAATTTCACCGGCCAGACGCTGCGCCATAGACTTCTCACCGCGCTTCCGTGAAAATTCCACGAGCCAGCGCATAGCCAGCGCGTTCTGACGGGAAGGCCGTACTTCTACGGGCACCTGGTAAGTAGCACCACCCACACGACGGGACTTAACCTCGACCATCGGCTGGATGTTCTCCAGGGCCTTTTCGAACATGTCGATCGGCTCTTCCTTGGACTTCTCGGCAACAATTGTCAGAGCACCGTAAACAATGCGCTCTGCAACCGCTTTCTTGCCGCTTTCCATCACATGGTTGATGAACTTGGCAAGACGCGCACTACCGAACTTCGGATCCGGGATAATTTCCCGTTTAGCTGCAACTCTTCTTCTAGGCATCGATAAGCCCTTATCTATTTAAAAGGTCTTCAGGAACCCCTGAGATGGCCTTTCGCCACTCAGCCTTACTCTTACCGTTCTGACAAGCAACGATAAAAGACACCCACTAGGGATATCAGGATTTGGGACGTTTAGTACCGTACTTGGAGCGACCCTGCTTACGGCTCTGTACACCCTGGGTGTCCAGTGTTCCGCGAACAGTGTGATAGCGCACACCCGGAAGGTCTTTTACTCGACCGCCACGGATAAGCACAACACTGTGCTCCTGAAGGTTGTGACCTTCACCACCAATGTATGAGGAAACCTCGAAGCCGTTGGTCAGACGAACACGACACACTTTACGCAGTGCTGAGTTCGGCTTCTTCGGCGTTGTGGTGTATACACGAGTGCAAACACCACGGCGCTGAGGACAGGCCTGAAGAGCAGGAACATCGCTCTTGGCTACCTTGCGCTTACGAGGCTTACGCACCAACTGATTAATCGTTGCCATGTAAGCAAACTCCAAAAAACCATATCAATGAAACTTACCCCCAGTGAAGGGGGTAAAATTTAAGGGACGCAAGTTTAAGCCCGCGCCCCCTGTCAGTCAAGATGACTGATCTCTTTTTAACCACCTCCGCGTAAGTAACTACACGGAGATGGTCTGCCTGGCTCAACTTCCGCGGTTGAGTTCGGCGCTCAGAGCTTCTTCCACATCAGCCGCAGTAACGCCCTGCTCTTCCAGTTCGCGCTTGCGTCGACGCTCGGCGTGATAGGCCAGGCCTGTTCCCGCCGGGATCAGACGACCAACCACCACGTTTTCCTTCAGACCGCGTAGATAATCGCGCTTACCTGTAACCGCGCCTTCGGTAAGAACCCGTGTCGTTTCCTGGAACGAAGCCGCAGAAATGAACGACTCAGTTGCCAGAGAAGCCTTGGTGATACCCAGCAACAAGCGATCAAAGCGTGCTGGCTCTTTGTCCGCAGCGTTAGCTTCTTCGTTGGCTTCAAGCACGTTATTGATCTCAACCGAGTCACCAGAAAGCAGCTGAGTCTCACCCGGATCAGTGATTTCAACTTTGCGCAACATCTGACGCACGATTACTTCAATGTGCTTATCGTTGATTACTACGCCCTGCAAACGGTAAACGTCCTGGATTTCGTTGGTAATGTACTTAGCCAACGCAACCACACCTAGCAGACGCAAAATGTCGTGCGGGTTGGACGGGCCATCTGAAATAACCTCGCCCTTCTCAACGGTTTCGCCTTCAAATACGTTCATCTGGCGATGCTTGGGGATCAACACCTCGTATGGATCTGCGTCTTTCGGAGTGATCACCAGGCGCTTCTTGCCCTTGGTTTCCTTACCGAACGAAATCATGCCGCTGATCTCAGCGAGGATAGACGACTCTTTAGGTCGGCGCGCCTCGAACAGATCGGCAACCCGTGGCAGACCACCAGTGATGTCACGCGTTTTAGAGCTGGCCTGGGGAATACGAGCAACTACATCACCCAGCTCAATACGTGCGCCATTGGCCATAGTCACCAGAGCATTGGCCGGCATGAAGAATATCGCCGCGCCACCACCAGGCAAATCAACGTCATTACCCGCTTCATCAACCATCTGAATTGCCGGGCGGATATCCTTACCAGCCGCCGGGCGCTCTTTCGGATCGATAATTTCCATGGTCGACAGGCCGGTGAGCTCGTCGGTCTGGGTGCGAACGGTAATGCCCTGATCCATGTTAACGAACTTGGCTGTACCTTCAGCTTCAGCGATGATCGGGTGAGTGTGTGGATCCCACTTGGCAACCACAACGCCCGCCTCAACATTGTCACCGTGCTTCACAGAAAGCACTGCGCCGTAAGGGAGCTTATACCATTCACGCTCACGCCCCTGATCGTCGGCGATCGCCAGAGCAGATGAACGAGAAATAACAACCAGTGAGCCGTCTTTTTTCTCAAGCGACTTCAGGTTGTGCAGGCGAACCGTACCACCATGCTTGACCTGAATATTGTCCACCGCAGACGCCCGGCTCGCAGCACCACCAATGTGGAACGTACGCATGGTAAGCTGGGTTCCCGGCTCACCTATGGACTGAGCAGCAATAACACCCACTGCTTCACCTACGTTCACACGATGCCCACGGGCGAGATCGCGACCGTAACACTTGGAGCAGATACCATGACGGGTCTCACAGGTGATCGCAGAGCGCACCCATACCTCGTCCACACCAGCACCTTCCAGTGTTTCGACCGCTTTCTCATCCAGCAAAGTGCCAGCAGGAACTACGGCATTGTCCTTATCGATCGGTGTAAACGCATCCCGGGCAGTAACACGACCCAACACACGAGCACCCAGTGGCACAACAACGTCACCGCCTTCAATGTGCGGCGTCATCAGCAGACCTTCTTCGGTACCGCAATCTTCCTCTGTAACAACCAGATCTTGCGATACGTCGACCAGTCGACGAGTCAGGTAACCGGAGTTAGCGGTCTTCAAGGCAGTATCGGCCAGACCCTTACGAGCACCGTGAGTCGAGATAAAGTACTGAAGTACGTTCAGGCCTTCACGGAAGTTAGCTGTAATCGGCGTCTCGATGATGGAGCCATCCGGCTTGGCCATCAGGCCACGCATACCCGCCAACTGACGAATCTGGGCTGCAGAACCCCGAGCGCCGGAGTCCGCCATCATGTACACAGAGTTGAAAGACTCCTGCATCAACTCTTCGCCATCTTCACCTTTGATGGGCTTACCATCAGCGCCGATGACCTGCTCCTTCGCCAACCGCTCCATCATGGCCTTGGAGACCTTGTCGTTGGCTCGTGACCAGATGTCGATTACCTTGTTGTACTTCTCACCCTGAGTAAGCAGACCGGAGGCATACTGGGTTTCGATGTCCTTCACTTCCTGGGAAGCAGCGTCCACCAACTCATATTTTTCCGGTGGGATTTCAAAGTCGTTAAAGCCGATAGAAATGCCCGATACAGTCGCGTACTGGTAGCCGGTGTACATCAGCTGATCAGCAAAGATAACCGTCTCTTTGAGACCGGCATCGCGATAGCAGATATTGATAAGGTTGGAGATCGCCTTCTTGACCATTGGCTTGTTCACCAGGTCGTAAGAAAGGCCATCCGGCACGATATCAAACAGCAGAGCACGACCGACCGTGGTGTCCACGATCTTGTACTCTTCAGTACGCTCACCATTTTCAAGAATGGCAACTTCCTTCACGCGCACCTTGACGATTGCCTGCAGGTCTACCTGGCCAGCACCGTATGCACGGTGAGCTTCTTTGATGTCGGCAAACACCATGCCTTCACCCAGCGCGCTTTTACGTTCACGCGTCATGTAATAGAGGCCGAGTACAACGTCCTGGGACGGAACAATAATCGGCTCACCATTCGCAGGCGACAGAATGTTGTTGGTGGACATCATCAGCGCACGGGCTTCAAGCTGAGCTTCCAGAGTCAACGGCACGTGTACCGCCATCTGGTCACCGTCGAAGTCGGCGTTGTAGGCTGCACAAACCAATGGGTGCAACTGGATCGCCTTACCTTCGATCAGTACTGGCTCAAACGCCTGAATGCCCAGACGGTGAAGTGTCGGCGCACGGTTAAGCATGATCGGATGCTGACGAATGACCTCGTCCAGGATATCCCAAACGACGCCCTCTTCGCGCTCAACCATCTTCTTGGCGGCTTTAATAGTGGTAGCCAGGCCGCGATGCTCAAGCTTTGAAAAGATAAACGGCTTGAACAGCTCAAGTGCCATTTTCTTAGGCAGACCACACTGATGCAGGCGCAGGTATGGGCCTACAACAATTACGGAACGACCGGAGTAGTCAACGCGCTTACCGAGCAGGTTTTGACGGAAACGACCCTGCTTACCCTTGATCATGTCTGCCAGAGACTTCAGGGGACGTTTGTTGGTGCCGGTTATGGCACGGCCGCGACGGCCGTTGTCCAACAATGCATCTACAGCTTCCTGAAGCATCCGCTTTTCGTTACGCACGATAATGTCTGGAGCGTTCAGTTCCAGCAGGCGCTTGAGGCGGTTATTCCGGTTGATTACTCGGCGATACAGGTCGTTCAGATCCGATGTTGCAAAGCGACCACCATCCAGCGGTACCAGCGGACGCAAATCCGGTGGTAGAACTGGAAGTACAGTCATCACCATGTCACCCGGCTTGTTGCCGGAGTACAGGAAGGCCTCAAGAATTTTCAGGCGCTTGCTGAATTTCTTGATCTTGGTTTCGGAGTTGGTCTGCGGAATTTCTTCGCGCAAAGCGTCAACTTCTTCCTGAAGATCGATATCTTCAAGCAGCTGTTTCACAGCTTCCGCACCCATGCGGGCGTCAAACTCATCGCCAAACTCTTCCAGAGCTTCGTAATACTGCTCATCGTTCAGCAACTGGCCACGTTCAAGCGTTGTCATACCCGGGTCAATCACAATGAAGGACTCGAAGTAGAGAACACGCTCTATATCACGCAGCGTCATGTCCAGCATCAAACCGATACGGGATGGCAAAGACTTGAGGAACCATATGTGAGCGACCGGGCTGGCCAGCTCAATATGCCCCATGCGCTCACGGCGAACGCTTGCCAGTGCAACTTCAACGCCACACTTTTCACAGATAACACCGCGGTGCTTCAGGCGCTTATACTTGCCGCACAGACACTCGTAGTCCTTGATCGGGCCAAAGATCTTGGCGCAGAACAAGCCGTCACGCTCTGGCTTGAACGTACGGTAGTTAATAGTCTCAGGCTTCTTAACTTCACCAAAGGACCATGAACGAATCATGTCGGGTGATGCCAAACCAATACGGATGGCGTCAAATTCCTTACTTTGGTTCTGGCTCTTGAGAAGATTCAGCAAATCTTTCATCAGTAAAAGCTCCGGATGGCGTTAATCTCGGGCGGGCACCCCAGGTGCCCGCTCACGCTGCCAAAAACAATTCGGCTCACTCAGATTCCAGCTCGATGTCGATACCCAACGAACGGATTTCCTTGACAAGAACGTTGAAGGATTCCGGCATGCCGGGCTCCATCCGATGATCACCATCGACGATGTTCTTGTACATCTTGGTACGGCCGTTCACGTCATCAGACTTAACGGTGAGCATTTCCTGCAGCGTATAAGCTGCACCGTAAGCCTCAAGGGCCCACACTTCCATCTCACCAAAGCGCTGACCACCGAACTGAGCCTTACCACCCAGCGGCTGCTGAGTGACCAGACTGTACGAGCCGGTCGAACGTGCGTGCATCTTGTCATCGATCAAGTGGTTCAACTTGAGGATATACATATACCCAACAGTGACCGGACGATCGAAGGCATCACCAGTACGACCATCATAGAGCTTGGTCTGACCGGTCGTGCTTAGCCCTGCCAGATCAAGCATGTGCTTGACCTCGGCTTCTTTAGCACCGTCGAACACCGGCGTTGCCATAGGAACACCGCTACGCAGGTTGTGGCACATTTCCTGAATTTCTTTGTCGCTCAGGGAATCCAGATCAACCTTGAACACTTCGTCAGAGTGGTTGTAGATCTCATCAAGCAGCTTGCGCAGCTCCGCAATTTTGCGTTGCTCGTCAAGCATTTTGCCGATGCGCTCGCCAAGCCCTTTAGCTGCAGCACCCAAATGAGTCTCAAGCACCTGACCGACGTTCATCCGCGAAGGAACACCCAGAGGGTTCAGGACGATATCAACAGTGCGCCCATCCACATCGTACGGCATATCCTCAATCGGCATAACGGCAGAGATAACACCTTTGTTACCATGGCGTCCGGCCATTTTGTCACCAGGCTGAATACGACGCTTGATGGCAAGGTAGACCTTCACAATTTTCAGGACACCCGGCGCGAGATCGTCGCCCTGCTGCAGCTTGCCTTTCTTGTCGTCAAAGCGCGCTTCGTGCTCTTTCTTACGCTCTTCAAGACCTTGCTCCGACTTCTCCAGCAACTCATTCAGACTTTCGTCTTGCATGCGCAACTTGAACCAGTCTGGGCGTGGCAGCTCCGCCAGGTAGCCTTCATCCAGGCTTGCACCCTTCTTAAGGCCCGGACCACTGATCACAGATTGACCCTTCAACGCATTGAGGAGACGCTCAAAGGTAGCGCCCTCAACAATACGATATTCGTCTTTCAGGTCTTTGCGGTATTGATCCAGCTGCTCTTTCTCGATCGCCTGGGCGCGCTGATCTTTCTCGATACCATCACGGGTAAAGACCTGCACATCAATAACCGTACCGCGAGTGCCTGTCGGCACACGGGAGGAGGTGTCTTTTACATCAGACGCCTTCTCACCGAAGATTGCCCTCAGAAGCTTCTCTTCCGGTGTCAGCTGGGTTTCACCTTTCGGCGTCACCTTACCAACCAGAATGTCGCCAGGGCCTACTTCAGCACCGATATAAACAATACCGGACTCATCCAGCTTGGCCAGCGCACTCTCACCAACGTTAGGAATGTCCGCAGTGATCTCTTCGCTGCCAAGTTTGGTATCACGAGCCACACAGGTCAGTTCCTGAATATGGATAGTGGTCAGGCGATCTTCCTGAACAACCTTCTCGGAAATAAGGATGGAATCCTCAAAGTTGTAACCGTTCCAGGGCATGAATGCGATACGCATATTCTGACCCAGAGCCAGCTCACCGAGGTCCACAGAAGGACCGTCTGCCAACACGTCACCGCGGGCAATGGCATCACCCTGGCGCACAATGGAGCGCTGGTTGATACAGGTGTTCTGGTTCGAGCGGGTGTACTTGGTGAGGTTGTAGATATCCACACCGGCATCACCTGCCTCGGTTTCTTCGTTATTCACGCGAACAACAATACGTGCCGCATCAACGCTTTCAATCACACCGCCGCGACGGGCAGTTACACAGACGCCGGAATCCTGCGCTACTGTGCGCTCAACACCAGTACCTACCAAAGGCACCTGGGAGCGCAGTGTCGGCACCGCCTGACGCTGCATGTTCGCACCCATAAGGGCACGGTTAGCATCATCGTGCTCCAGGAACGGGATCAGCGAGGCAGCAACGGATACAACCTGGCGCGGCGATACGTCCATGAAGTTAACACTTTCAGGAGGCATGACCGTGGTTTCGTTCTGATGACGCACTGTTACCAGCTCGTCCATCAGACGCTTGCCATCGTCCATCGCGGCACTGGCCTGAGCGATTACGTAGGTGCTTTCTTCGATCGCTGACAAATAAACCAGCTCATCGGTTACTACGCCATCAACCACTTTTCTGTACGGGCTCTCAAGGAAGCCGTAAGAGTTGGCTCGTGCGTAGGTCGCCAGTGAGTTGATCAGACCGATGTTTGGTCCTTCCGGCGTCTCGATCGGGCATACACGACCGTAATGCGTCGGATGCACGTCACGAACCTCAAAGCCTGCGCGCTCACGAGTCAAGCCGCCTGGCCCAAGTGCCGAAATACGGCGTTTGTGAGTCACCTCGGACAGCGGGTTGTTCTGATCCATGAACTGGGACAACTGGCTCGAACCAAAGAACTCTTTAACCGCAGCAGCAACCGGCTTGGCATTAATCAGGTCCTGAGGCATCAGGCCTTCACTTTCGGCCAGGCTCAGGCGCTCACGAACCGCACGCTCTACACGAACCAGGCCTACACGGAACTGGTTTTCAGCCATCTCACCCACGCAACGCACGCGGCGGTTGCCGAGGTTATCGATATCATCCACATTGCCCTGACCGTTACGGATATCGATCAGAGTCTTGAGAACATCAATGATGTCGTCGTGGGTCAGCGTACCTTCGCCTGTGCTTTCTTCGCGGCGCAGGCGACGGTTAAGCTTCATTCGACCGACAGCCGACAGGTCGTAGCGCTCTTCAGAGAAGAAAAGATTGTTGAACAGGTTCTCAGCTGAATCTTTTGTTGGTGGCTCTCCCGGACGCATCATCCGGTAGATTTCAACCAGAGCTTCAAGTGGACTACGGGTCGGATCGATACGCAGGGTGTCCGACATGAACGGACCACAATCCAGGTCGTTCGTGTAGAGCGTTTCGATGTCGGTTACACCAGCATCCAGAATCTTGGTTACGACTTCATCGCTGAGCTCGGTATTGCACTCTACCAGAACCTCGCCAGTCGCCTGGTCGATCATATCTTTGGCCAGGACGCGGCCGTACAGATATTCGGTAGGAACCTCGAGCTCATTAATGCCGGCTTTTTCTAGCTGTTTGATATGGCGAGCAGTGATCCGCCGGCCTTCTTCAACGATTAGCTTGCCTTCGTTGTCCTTGATATCGAATGTTGCAATATCACCACGGAGACGACTTGGGACCAACTCAAGCTTGCAGGTTTCCGCGCCCAGGGTGAATTTACTGGTATCAAAGAACATCTCCAGCATCTGCTCGGAGGTGTAACCCAACGCCCGCAGGAGAATTGAAGCCGGCAATTTGCGTCGACGGTCAATACGAACGAAAACGGAATCTTTAGGGTCGAACTCGAAATCGAGCCACGAACCACGGTAAGGAATCACCCGTGCCGAATACAACAGCTTGCCGGATGAATGGGTCTTACCTTTATCATGATCAAAGAACACACCGGGAGAGCGGTGGAGCTGGGAAACAATAACTCGCTCGGTACCGTTAATAACAAAGGTACCATTCTCGGTCATCAGGGGCATTTCGCCCATGTAGACTTCTTGTTCCTTGATGTCCTTAATCGCCTTGTTGGACGACTCTCTATCATAAATGATGAGACGGACTTTAACTCTCAGCGGCGCCGCATAAGTCACGCCCCTAAGCTGGCATTCCTTGACGTCGAATACCGGCTCACCAATGCGGTAGCTCACGTATTCGAGCGCCGCATTGCCAGAGTAGCTGGCAATCGGGAATACGGATTTGAATGCTGCGTGAAGACCGGTTTCCCGACGGTCTCCAGGGGCGGCTTCCATTTGGAGGAAGTCCCGGAATGAATCCAGCTGAATAGACAGCAAATAGGGGACATCCATAACGGAAGGCAATTTACTAAAATCTTTGCGAATCCGCTTTTTCTCAGTATAGGAGTAAGTCATCTGCATTCCCCAGCTTTAGACCTGATACCTGGTATCAAGAAGCAACCAATGTTTTGCTTCGGGGCCGAATTGCTCGGCTTATCGCGCCGTCTTGAACAAAGACTCCGGCAGCTATTTGCGGCTTTGAAAACCAACCTGCAAGTGCACACCAGACTCTATAGCATATACAACAGAAAAAGGCCGGTGGCACAAAGCCACCAGCCTGTCTACGCTTGAAGCGCAGTTTCGATCAACAGCCGACTCTTACTTAAGCTCAACAGAAGCGCCTGCTTCCTCAAGCTTGGTCTTGGCCGCTTCTGCGTCGTCTTTGCTCGCACCTTCTTTAACAGTTGTAGGCGCGCCATCAACCATTTCTTTCGCTTCTTTCAGACCCAGGCCGGTCAGTTCACGAACAGCCTTGATAACGTTAACTTTCTTCTCACCGACACCGGTCAGAACAACGTCAAATTCGGTCTTTTCTTCGGCAGCAGCAGCTTCGCCGGCGGCTGCAGGAGCAGCAGCAACAGCAGCAGCGGCAGATACGCCGAATTTCTCTTCCATTGCTTCAACCAGCGCTACAACGTCCATAACGCTCATTTCTGCAATTGCGTTCAAAATGTCTTCGTTAGACAGAGCCATGACTTTCTCCCAAAAATATAAAAATGGTGTTCAACAGAATCAAGCAGCTTCTTGCTTCTGGTCGCGAACTGCCGCTACGGCGCGGGTCACTTTCGAAGGAACTTCGTTCAGTGTCCGTGCCAGCTTGGTGATTGGTGCCTGTGTAACAGCGGCCAGCATTGTCAACGCTTCGTGACGTGTTGGCAGCTTGGCAAGACGATCGATCTGGTCTGCGCCCATCAGCTCACCGCCGACTGCCAGTCCTTTAATCTCGAATACGTCTTTCTCTTTTGCAAAATCCTTCAGCAGGCGTGCTGCCGCTCCCGGATCTTCCATTGAGAATGCCAAAATTGTCGGGCCGACCAAGGCTTCATCGATGCACTCAAACTCGGTGCCACGAATAGCAATCTTGGCAAGGTTGTTACGAACAACCTTGAGATGCACATTCTCAGCACGAGCTTTGGCACGAAGAGCCGTCATATCACCGGAGGTGACACCACGGTAGTCAGCCAGAACCACAGACAGAGCACCACCGGCAGTCTCGTTGACTTCAGCGACGATCGCTTTCTTGTCTTCGAGTCTAATTGCCACTGGATTTCTCCTCGATTTCGCCGGGGGTATCCCGGCAAACCCATCATTGCCCTGGAAGCGACTACAACCTGCTTCCGACGGGCGCCTTAACGGTGTTTGGGTTCAGAGAGAACGTCTTCACACCGTCTGCGCAGGCGTTGCTTTAACCCTTGTAGCACTTCCGGTCAAACCGGGAGCGCCTCGGGGGCCTGCGGTCTTTGACAGCCTTGGCTTCCGCCCAGACTACAAAGCAACCACCGATCAAAGGATCAAATAACGAGACCGCTCTGATCGATAGTCAGGCCAGGACCCATAGTCGAGGAAACGGTGATCTTCTTCAGATACACACCTTTCGCCGACGACGGCTTGGCCTTTTTCAGGTCTGCCACCAGAGCTTCAAGGTTTTCCTTGATGTTCTGTGCAGAAAACTCAACGTTACCCAGCGGGGCATGGATAATGCCGTTTTTGTCGGTGCGGTAACGAACCTGACCTGCCTTGGCGTTTTTGACCGCAGTCTCAACGTCAGGCGTCACAGTACCCACCTTCGGGTTCGGCATAAGGCCACGGGGGCCAAGAATCTGGCCCAGCTGACCAACAACACGCATGGCGTCCGGAGTGGCAATAACCACGTCGAAATCCATGTTGCCTTTCTTAACTTCGTCCGCCAGGTCATCCATACCGACAATATCGGCACCAGCAGCGGTTGCTTTTTCGGCATTGGCGCCCTGAGTAAACACGGCGACGCGAACGGTTTTACCAGTGCCGTGAGGCAGAACAGTACTGCTACGAACTACCTGGTCAGATTTACGCGCATCAACACCAAGGTTGATTGCAACATCCAGAGACTCTTTGAACTTGACGCTCTGGCCAAGCTCAACCAACAACGCAACCGCTTCATCAACGGAGTAAGAGCGAGTGGAGTCTGTCTTTTCAAGAATCAGCTTTTGACGCTTGCTCATCTTTGACATGTTATACGCCCTCCACGGTTAGGCCCATGCTGCGGGCAGTTCCAGCAATGGTACGAACCGCTGCGTCCATATCAGCAGCAGTCAAATCCGGCTCTTTGGCCTTGGCAATCTCTTCGAGTTGCTCACGAGTTACCTTGCCTACTTTCTCGGTATTCGGGCGACCAGAACCACTCTTAACGCCCGCGGCCTTCAGAAGAAGAACAGGGGCCGGCGGAGTCTTGGTAATAAATGTGAAGCTGCGATCACTGTAAACTGTGATAACAGTTGGAATCGGCAAGCCGGCTTCCATATCCTGGGTCTGGGCATTGAAC
Source organism: Marinobacter sp. 1_MG-2023 (assembly GCF_030549045.1). NCBI lineage: Bacteria > Pseudomonadati > Pseudomonadota > Gammaproteobacteria > Pseudomonadales > Marinobacteraceae > Marinobacter > Marinobacter sp. 1_MG-2023. The sequence continues at coordinate 166,720 of NZ_JAUOST010000007.1, forward strand.
GCCTTACAGAACTCCATGATGTTAACGCCGCGCTGACCCAGAGCTGGGCCTACGGGGGGGCTCGGGTTGGCCTTACCGGCAGCAACCTGAAGCTTGATATATGCTTCTATCTTTTTAGCCATGCTAATACTCCCTTGGGTTCAAACGCCTTTCGGCTCCCCGTTGCAGACACAAAAAGCCCGCGACGCCTGAGCGCGCGAGCCTTCCGGTTAAAAGCCGCTGGTCAGTCTTTCTCGACCTGACCAAACTCCAACTCCACGGGAGTTGAGCGACCGAAAATCAGAACAGCAACCTTGACCCGACTCTTGTCGTAATCAACTTCTTCTACCACGCCATTGAAATCCGCAAAAGGACCTTCAACAACACGAACAACCTCGCCTGGCTCGAACAGCGTTTTCGGCTTGGGCTTGTCCACACCACTCTCCAGGCGACGCAAAATCCCTTCCGCCTCACGCTCAGTAATCGGAGCTGGCTTATCTTTTGTTCCACCAATAAAGCCAAGCACTCTCGGCGTATTCTTCACAAGGTGCCAGGTGCCGTCGTCCATTTCCATCTGAACAAGCACGTATCCAGGATAAAACTTGCGCTCACTCTTGCGCTTTTTCCCGTCACGCATTTCGACGACTTCTTCGGTAGGAACAAGGATCTCACCGAACCTGTCCTCCATACCCGCAAGCGCAACGCGCTCCGCCAGAGTGCGCATTACATGCTTTTCGTAGCCAGAATACGCATGAACCACGTACCAGCGCTTAGCCATTGCCCACTCCTGTTAGCCGATAAAACCGGCGACCAGCCAACTAATTATAGAATCCATACCCCACAACAACAGGGACACAACCAGCACAAAAACTACAACAATAACCGTAGTCTGAACCAGCTCTGGCCTGGTGGGCCATACCACTTTCCGGATCTCAACGCGCGCTTCTTTAAGCAAGGTCGCAAAACGCTGCCCACGCGAAGTCTGCAGTGCAACCAAAGCCGCAACAATAGCAAGACCAACGAGAGCCAGAACCCTATACAGCAAAGATTCGGCGCTAAAATACTGATTACCAACTACACCAACGGCAATCAGCACAAAAACAACCAGCCACTTCACTAGGTCGAAACGACTGTTTGACTGAACGGCTTTTGACTCCATGGGAATCAACTTATGTATCCGGATGTTAAAAAATGGCAGGCCAGGAGGGAATCGAACCCCCAACCTGCGGTTTTGGAGACCGCTGCTCTGCCAATTGAGCTACTGGCCTGCACCGAAACTACTCAGTGCACTTTCTATCGAGCAAATTACTCGATAATCTTCGCTACCACACCGGCACCAACGGTACGGCCGCCTTCACGAATCGCGAAGCGCAGACCATCTTCCATGGCGATCGGAGCAATCAGCGTTACTTCCATCTTCACGTTATCACCTGGCATAACCATTTCTACGCCTTCCGGCAATTCACAAGAACCGGTTACGTCGGTGGTACGGAAGTAGAACTGCGGACGATAGCCCTTGAAGAACGGAGTGTGACGACCGCCTTCATCTTTGCTCAGTACGTATACTTCGCACTCGAACTTGGTGTGCGGCTTGATGCTGCCCGGCTTACACAGAACCTGACCACGCTCAACGTCGTCACGCTTGGTACCACGCAACAGTACACCAACGTTCTCACCCGCACGACCTTCGTCGAGGAGCTTACGGAACATCTCAACACCGGTACAAGTCGTCTTGACGGTATCTTTGATACCAACAATCTCAACTTCTTCACCAACCTTGACAATACCGCGCTCTACACGACCGGTCACAACAGTACCACGACCCGAGATAGAGAATACGTCCTCAATCGGCATCAGGAACGGCTGATCAATCGCACGCTCAGGCTCAGGGATGTACGAATCCAGGGCTTCTACCAACTTCTTAACAGCGGTAGTACCCATTTCGTTATCATCTTTACCTTCCAGCGCCATCAACGCAGAACCAGTAACGATCGGAGTGTCGTCAGCTGGGAAGTCATACGCTTCCAGCAGATCACGCACTTCCATCTCAACCAGTTCCAGCAGCTCTTCATCGTCAACCATGTCCGCTTTGTTCAGGAACACAACGATGTAAGGAACGCCTACCTGACGAGACAGCAGGATGTGCTCGCGAGTCTGCGGCATGGGGCCGTCTGCTGCTGAACAAACCAGGATCGCGCCGTCCATCTGAGCCGCACCTGTGATCATGTTTTTCACATAATCGGCGTGGCCCGGGCAGTCTACGTGTGCGTAGTGACGGTTAGGAGAATCGTACTCAACGTGAGAAGTCGCGATGGTTATACCACGCGCACGCTCTTCCGGTGCGTTATCGATCTGATCGAATGCACTCGCAGAACCCGTACCCCATACTTCGTGACATACACGAGTCAGAGCAGCGGTCAGAGTCGTCTTACCATGGTCTACGTGACCAATAGTGCCCACGTTCAAGTGCGGCTTATTACGTTCAAACTTAGACTTAGACATTCGACCAATCTCCCTGATCAACCTGGATCGTAACGCTGACCGGATAAATAGTGGAGCTCATGACCGGAATTGAACCGGTGACCTCATCCTTACCAAGGATGTGCTCTACCGACTGAGCTACATGAGCATTGCATACATCAAATTGGAGCGGGCAGCGGGAATCGAACCCGCGTCATCAGCTTGGAAGGCTGAGGTAATAGCCACTATACGATGCCCGCGAGCAATTAAGTGGTGGAGGGGGCTGGATTCGAACCAGCGAAGCTTTCGCGTCAGATTTACAGTCTGATCCCTTTGGCCACTCGGGAACCCCTCCGAGTCAGGCGCAACCTTCGCACCTGTCAAAAACAAAAAGTGGAGCTGGCGGACGGAATCGAACCCCCGACCTGCTGATTACAAGTCAGCTGCTCTACCAACTGAGCTACGCCAGCTCACAATCGCCTCTTCAGCGAGGGCGGTATACTACGGATTTTTGACTGGCGTTGCAACACCCTTACAAGCGTTGATTTCGATGAAATCGAAATTATTGCCATAATCCGCTTTTGCCGCGCTAACCAGTTCTTCAACAAGCCCTGGGCTCACCTCAAAAGACAGCGCGTAGCTTAGCTGATTTCGGGGGAAGTTGACCAGTACTGCATTGAGATTCTGTTGTTTTTTTTCTTCTAGCACGGAAATTGCGGCCTCACGCGACTCGAACAAGCCCAATGAGATAGCATTGCGGTTTTCTCCCTGAGCAACCAGGTAAGAATCGACACCCCTTTCCTGAAGGTCTTTCAGCTGATCCAAGGCCACCTGCCCCGGCTGCGGAGGAATAATAATCCAATGCAAAGGCGCCAGTTGACGCTCTCTTTCTTTTACCTGGTAAGCACTGAACCGGGCCATGCCCCCTCCATTGGCAAGTGCTTCGGCCGCAGCAAGGGACTCGAACCACCCAAACGTCACACAGTAGATCGCTGACGGTTCGCCCGGTGCTATATTAAACTCAAAACCTTCCAGCTCTGAATGCTCCGGCACACGCACTTCAGGGGGCTTGAGGCTCGCCACCCTCGGAAGAGTTCCAGACTCTGAGCTACCGTACCGACTCTGATCACGCGGTTCGCTCAAGACAATCCAGAGAGAGGCATTCAGTAACAGCAAAGCCAACGCAAACCACTTCATTCGCCATGTGCCTCACTGTCGATATAGCCGAGACCATCCAACACCAATGAAGGGTGATGCACTCCATCTACCCCAAGCGTAAACAGGCGCTCCGCATCTCCGCCGGTTACGAGCGTTTGACGAAGTTCAAATTCAGAGGCGTCACTCCTGATCCGATCGATCATTGCCTGAGACAACCATGACAGACCTTGATTGACACACTCTGCCGTATTGTTTCCCGGCTCGACTCGGGACACGTGTGCCGGCTCAAATGCAATTCGTGCAGCGTCACTCCTCAAGCTTCTCAGCATCATCCGCAATCCGGGAAGGATATACCCGCCAAGGTGTTTGCCCTCTTTACTCACGTAGTCCACAGTTATCGCGCTGCCTGCATCTATAACAGCGCAACCGCATCTGTAATGCCTCCAGGCGCCATACATCCCGTGCCAACGGTCTGACCCCATCGTCTTCACATCCTCATACGAGTTCAACAACCCGCAACGCTGTCCTTCAGCCCAGTAAAAATTAACCGGGCCAGGCACTCTTTGCATCAGATAGGATAGAAGCCGCTGCCTTGCATCCTCGTGAATAACTGTCGACACTGCCACCCTGGACACAGAGTTCAGACTGCCTTCTATATGCGCAAGGGGGTTCGCCGAATCCAGCAATGCAGAACCCTCCCTAGCAATGATACCGCCCTGCTCGAGGCGCCACTTCAGACGGGTATTACCCGCATCTATCAACAATCTCATCGCGCAACCCGCAAGCTGATTTCCCCGGCCCGAACTGGTACAACCCCAGACTCGCCCTCGACAAGGTAGTTACCCTGCCCATCAATACCACGACCGACACCAGCGAGCTCCCCGCCTTTCGCTATCAACTGCTGACCATTAAAAAGATCCCTGGATTGCCATGCATCCTGAAACGCACCAAAACCTTTTTGGGCAAAGATATCGGCACTGTGCAAAAGTGTGCCAATAAGAGCGGACGCAATTCGATTCCTTGACCAGCCTGCCTGGGTGGAAACGCGATCCAGGCTCGACCAGGCCTGGTCGACATCATCAGCACAACTCATATGAACATTTATGCCAATACCGGCAATAACCCGGATAACACCTTCCTGCAACTCACCCTGAAGCTCGACCAGAATCCCGCCCAGCTTTCCATCAGGCATAAAAATGTCATTGGGCCACTTCAAGCGCACGCCAGGCAAACCCAGCTCTTCAAGAGTTTCGGCTACGGCAACACCCAATACGAGACTGAGACCGTCAAGAACGGAAAAGTCCCCATGAAACGTCAAACCGGCACTTAAATAGAGGTTCTCACCCCGAGGACTACGCCACGGTCGACCACGACGCCCACGGCCCATGGTTTGGCAATCTGCGATAGCAACCGGCACCCCGCTTACCCCATCCGATATCTGCCGCAAGATCTCGGTGTTTGTCGAATCCACCTCGTCCAGAACCGTCAAGCAAATGCTATTACGAGCAGACTCAACAAGCCCGTCCAGAATAACGCCTGCGTCAAGCAAGTCCACGGGCGTCACCAGCTTATAACCTCGCCCTCTTACGGTTTCAATCTCGAAACCCTCTGCAGCCGCTCGACGCACCTGCTTCCAGACCGCAGTGCGGCTAACACCAAGCTCCTCGGCCAGTCGCTCTCCAGAATGAACCTGCCCGTCGCTGAGCAGTGATACAAGTACTTTGGTTTTCATGACACACCATCCGGCCAGGAGAATTAGTAACGCGGGGATTAAACACCAGGATTGGTGAAAAGACAAAACGAAAAAACCCCCAACGGTATTCCGCTGGGGGTTTTCAGTATTAAGAGTCTGACGATGACCTACTCTCACATGGGCAATGCCACACTACCATCGGCGCAGGCCTGTTTCACTTCTGAGTTCGGGATGGGATCAGGTGGTACCAGGCCGCTATGGTCGTCAGACAAAACGGTCGATCACTGGGGGATGAGATAGAGCTGTGATGCTGATTCTTTCGCTGCGATATCCGCAATTGTCTTGGGTGTTATATAGTCAAGCCGCACGAGCAATTAGTATCGGTTAGCTCAACGCCTCG
>NZ_JAUOST010000008.1:0-128186 GCF_030549045.1 Marinobacter sp. 1_MG-2023
AGAAGTGAAACAGGCCTGCGCCGATGGTAGTGTGGCATTGCCCATGTGAGAGTAGGTCATCGTCAGACTCTTAATACCGAAAAGCCCCGACAGCTTCGCTGCCGGGGCTTTTTTTTGTTCGAAAATCATCTAAGACGCCGGGGGACGCTGCTCCTTATACGTCCCGGTGATATACTGCTGCAATAAAACCTAATGCGATATGGAGTACCTCAATGTCTGGCAACGATCATCTGGTCATATTTGACACGACTCTCCGTGACGGTGAGCAAAGCCCCGGCGCCACCATGAACAAGACGGAGAAGCTCCGTATTGCCAAGGCACTTGAGAAGCTGAAGGTTGATGTCATAGAAGCCGGTTTCGCAATCGCCAGCCAAGGTGACTTTGAGGCGGTGAAGGCAATTGCAGAGACCATAAAAGAGTCAACGATATGCAGTCTCGCCCGCGCTCTGGATAAAGATATTGATCGTGCGGCTGAGGCCATCCGGCCTGCTGCCCGGGGCCGGATCCATACTTTTATCGCAACCTCGCCTATTCATATGAAGCACAAGCTGCAAATGCAACCTGATGAGGTTGTTGAGCAGGCAGTGCGGGCCGTGAAACGGGCTCGAGGCCATGTTGATGACGTTGAGTTCTCGTGTGAAGATGCCGGCCGTTCGGAGCTGGATTTTCTCTGTCGTATCATCGAAGCGGCGATAGATGCTGGCGCCAACACAATCAATATTCCTGACACTGTTGGTTATGCGATTCCGGAACAGTTTGCTGAAACTATCCATCAACTGCTGACTCGTATCCCCAATGCGGACAAGGCGATTTTTTCTGTGCACTGCCATAACGACCTTGGTCTTGCAGTTGCAAACTCGCTTGCTGCCGTAACGCGGGGAGCCCGACAGGTCGAGTGCACAATCAATGGCTTGGGCGAGCGCGCAGGGAACGCCTCTCTCGAAGAAATCGTGATGGCAGTCCGTACTCGCCAGGACCTCTTCAATATTGATACCGGTATAGACGCTCGTCATATCGTCCCGGCTTCACGTCTGGTGTCCACTATTACCGGTTTTCCAGTGCAGCCCAACAAGGCTATCGTTGGCGCAAACGCATTTGCCCACGAGTCTGGTATTCACCAGGATGGAGTACTTAAGCACCGCGAGACCTACGAGATTATGCGGGCGGAAGACGTCGGATGGCACACCAACAGCCTCGTGTTGGGCAAGCACTCAGGTCGTAACGCCTTCCGTACCCGGTTACTTGAACTGGGAATCCAGTTTGAGACTGAAACGGAGCTTAATGAGGCGTTTACACGCTTCAAGGCGCTGGCTGACTTGAAGCACGAAATTTTTGATGAAGATTTGCAAGCCATTGCAAGCGACACCAGACAGAAAGATGAGGACGGGCGCTTTGGTTTGGTCTGTCTTCAGGTCTGCTCTGAAACGGGCGTCGTCCCCAAGGCGATTATGACGCTGACCATGGATGGAAAAGAGCATAAGGTCGAAGCCGAGGGTAGCGGCCCCGTAGATGCAACCTTCAAAGCCATCGAGTCTCTTGTCGATTCAGGCTGCAACTTACAACTCTATTCTGTGAACAACATTACCAGCGGTACTGATGCTCAAGGGGAAGTCACAGTGAGGTTGGAGCGTGGTGGCCGAATCGTCAATGGGGTTGGTGCTGACACAGATATTATTATTGCTTCAGCGAAAGCCTATATAGAAGCTCTTAACCTGATTAGTCGGGGTGGTATCAGGCAACATCCACAGGTGGCGGATGTTTGAGCTAGGCCTGAGGCTACCTATGGGGTTCAGCGAGTCAATAGGTTGATTGGATGATCCAGACTGAGGCCCAGAGACAGTTCTATCTCGGTGTCGCCGGCATTCGCTTGTGGTATGCCCGTGAACCCCTGCCGGGTGCGGCACCCAGCCCTGAGTTGGAATTTGCGGACCCGGGCGAGCCGGAGCAGGCACCGATTCCAGGCCATACTATGGCTGCCCGAAAGCCGGGAGGTCCAGGTACGCCGAACCCTGCCCCAGCTCTGTCCGGATCTAATCAGCGAGGGGGCCAGCGAATTGCCAGTCTCCAAGCGTTGATGGAGAAGAGTGCAGGGGTGTCGGAGAAGGAGTTGCCAGCTGCGGAGGTCCCCGTAGATGAAGCTCTGTCCTCAAGTGATTCCCATGACAGCGCAACGTCAGAAACGCGGCCAAAGGTGCCGGAAGACAAGACCTTCAAACTTAACCTTGCCGTTTTTTCAGGCGAGCATCATCTTTTGGTTGCAGGTATCTCCAAAGAAGCGAGCCTTCGTTTGCAGGAGATCCTGGCAGCGAACATACTGAAGAGTCTTGGAGAGGAGAAGTCGAGGTTGGTCGAATGGGTTCAATGGCCAGTGTTCAATAATACTCTTGTGGCTGGTGGATCTATTGCCAACCTGATGTCAGTTTTGCAGCATGTTTTTCGCGATGCGGGGGGCAAAAAGGTCGTTGTCCTGGGTAATATTGACGGGGCTGATGCGGTGCAAGGAGGTGCTGGTGGCTGGCTATCAGAGGCGCTTGAGCGTTGTCCGGATATCGAGTGTGAATATTCTCTTGCAGAGTTGGCCAGCAACCCTGGGGCCAAACGCTCCTTGTGGCAACAGCTAAGGCCGCTGGTCAGTGCCTGATGCGTAAAAAAGTGAGTGCAGATTGTTCTGCCAAGGGGCTGGATCTGGCTATAAGGCCATTGGAACCCGAGGATCTGCCTGAGATGCTTGATATCGAGCTTCAGGGCTATTCTCACCCTTGGTCTGAAGGCGTATTCCTGGACTGTTTCAAACCGAGCTACCGTTTGTGGGGCATTTGCCAGTTTGGTTCTTTGGTAGGCTACGCTGTGGTCTCCTATATACTTGATGAGGTCCATCTCCTGAACCTCTGTATCCACCCCGGGTGTCGAGGCCGAGGGGCTGGGCGGCTTCTATTGCGCCATCTCGTTGAGGAGGCAAATCGGGAGGGCATGAACCAGGTGATTCTGGAGGTAAGACTCAGTAACAGCACCGCAAGCAAGCTTTATCGCAGCGAGGGTTTTGAGGAAATAGGCCGTCGCCCTCGTTATTATCCTGCAGCTTCCGGATGGGAGGATGCCAGAGTAATGGCGCTGTTGTTGCAACCCTGATGGTTGCTGCTTCTGTTCGCGTAATCACCTCTTAGCCCCTATAATGGCGGCCTCTTTTGAATATCTGACGCAGGTTGCTTTTCGATTATGGCTCACCTTTCCCAGGAAGTGGCTAAACGCCGCACCTTTGCGATTATTTCCCACCCGGACGCTGGTAAAACCACGATTACCGAGAAAGTTCTTTTATTCGGGCACGCGATACAGAAGGCGGGCACGGTCAAAGGCAAAAAGTCTGGTCAGCATGCGAAATCCGACTGGATGGAAATGGAAAAGGAGCGTGGCATCTCGGTCACTACCTCTGTCATGCAGTTTCCATACGGTGGCAAGCTGGTGAACCTCCTGGACACTCCGGGTCACGAAGACTTCTCTGAGGATACTTACCGTACCCTGACAGCCGTAGATTCGTGCCTGATGGTTATCGACAGTGCCAAAGGTGTCGAAGAACGCACCATCAAACTGATGGAAGTGACCCGGCTCAGAGACACCCCCATCCTGACCTTCATGAACAAGCTCGACCGTGATACGCGTGATCCCGTGGAGTTGATGGATGAAGTGGAGGATGTTCTCAAAATTGCCTGTGCGCCCATCACCTGGCCTATCGGTATGGGGAAAAGTTTTAAAGGCGTTTACCACCTGCTTCGTGACGAAGTGATCCTGTATCAAAGCGGGCAGGGCCATGCTATTCAGGATGTCCGGACAATAAGTGGTTTGAATAACCCGGAACTCGACTCTGCGCTTGGTGGGTACGCTGAGGATTTGCGAGATGAAGTTGAGCTGGTAAAGGGGGCTTCTCACGAATTCGATCTTGATGCGTTTCTAGCGGGTGAGCTTACTCCAGTATTTTTCGGTACGGCATTAGGTAATTTTGGTGTAGACCATATGCTGGATGGTCTGGTTGAGTGGGCCCCGACGCCACAGCCTCGCGAAACAGACCAGCGGCTTGTGCAGCCTGATGATGAAGCCTTCACCGGATTTGTCTTTAAAATTCAGGCCAATATGGATCCCCAGCACCGGGACAGAGTTGCGTTTGTGCGCATCGTATCCGGTAAATACAGTCCTGGCATGAAGGCCCGTCATGTGCGAATTGGCAAGGAAGTGCGCTTTTCCGATGCCTTGACGTTTATGGCAGGGGATCGTGAGCACGCTGAAGAGGCTTATGGGGGCGATATTATTGGCTTGCATAACCATGGCACGATCCAGTTGGGAGATACGTTTACTTCCGGTGAAGATATGAAGTTCACCGGTATCCCTAACTTTGCTCCGGAACTGTTCCGTCGCATCCGGCTCAAAGACCCGCTGAAAGCGAAGCAGCTCCAGAAGGGCCTGATTCAGCTGTCGGAAGAAGGCGCTGTGCAGGTCTTCCGGCCGCTGCGCAATAACGATCTGATTGTGGGCGCGGTTGGTGTGCTGCAGTTCGACGTGGTTGTTAGTCGTCTCAAGACCGAATACAAGGTTGAGGCTGTCTATGAGCCCATCAACGTCGCCACTGCACGCTGGGTAACATGTTCGGATGAGCGTGGGCTGGATGAATTCCAGCGCAAGAACGCCGATAACCTTGCACTCGATGGTGGTGACCGGCTTGCGTATATTGCACCGACGAGGGTAAATCTGAACCTCGCTCAGGAGCGTTATCCTGATGTGGAATTCCACAAAACCCGGGAGCACTGATCCGGTAGGCCGGGAGGAAGCTTTGAAACTGGTTGATGCCCATTGCCACTTCGACTTTCCCCGGTTCGATGGTTGCAGAGCCGGTGAGCTGGAGGCCGCTCTGCACAATGGCGTTGTCGGCCTCGTTATTCCAGGTGTGCGCAGTTCGGATTGGGACCGCGTTAAGAGCACTGCCCAGGCTCACACTGGGTTGTTTTACTGTCTAGGTATTCACCCGTGGTACATCGGTGAGCACTCTGAAAGGGATCTGGAAGCCCTTGAGTCACTCCTGAGCGCTCGCCCTGAGCGCTGCATAGCCATTGGTGAGTGTGGGCTGGACCGTTTGCATGGCGATTTGGCCTCACAGTACCCCTGGTTTGAGGCGCAGATTGAACTGGCATCGAAGTTGAATTTCCCTCTGATTATCCATTCGGTAAAAACGCATGATGAGGTGCATGCCACTCTGAGGCGTCACAATTGGAACGGTAAGGCTCTATTGCATGGTTTTTCCGGAAGCTATCAGCAGGCTGCCAAGTTGGTAGGGCAGGGGTGCTTTATAGGCGTGGGGGGAGTGATTACGCACCCTCGGGCACGCAAAACCCGCGAGACTGTTGCGCGCCTGCCTCTGGAATCTCTCGTGCTGGAAACCGATGCGCCCGATATGGCCCCTGAAGGCATAGTTGCCGGAAATAATTCGCCTGCATACCTTCCCAGAATTTTGGAATGTCTTGCCGAAATCCGGTCTGAGCAACCGGAATATCTGGCTTCTGTGTTATTCTCCAATACGGAAGAGTTATATGGTCACTCGCTATGGTAGTGCAGGAATAATAAAACACTGTGCTACAGGGTTGGATTCCTGAAATCGTTCGAGTATACTTCGCGCCCTGGCTTTTCAAGGCGATGCCACTATCTCAGCCCCGAATAGTGTCACTGCCAACTAAATAACAGGTACTGAACCTCCTCCGGGTGTATTACACTTTCCGGTGGCGGTTTTTAACGTTTCTTTTTATAGCGTTCAAGGCGGAATCAATGAAGACTCTGAGTGCGAAACCAGAAACCGTAAAACGTGACTGGTACGTTGTAGACGCAGCCGGCAAGACGCTGGGTCGTCTGTCAACCGAAATCGCCCGTCGTCTGCGGGGCAAGCATAAGCCTGAGTATACCCCTCATGTAGACACTGGCGATTACATTGTTGTGATCAATGCGGGCCAGGTGCGGGTTACCGGCAACAAGTCATCTGATAAGATGTACTACAGTCATACCGGCTTTCCGGGTGGGATCAAATCTATCAGCTTCGAGAAGCTGGTCGACAAGGCGCCTGAGCAAGTGATTCAGAAGTCTGTAAAAGGCATGCTTCCGAAGGGCCCGCTTGGTCGTGCCATGTTCAAGAAGCTGAAAATCTATGCAGGCGCTGAGCATCCTCATACAGCCCAGCAGCCCAAAGAACTCGACATTTAACGGAAGGCGGATATGTCTGTAGCACAAAATTACGGTACTGGTCGCCGCAAAACGTCCACGGCTCGGGTGTTCATCAAGCCGGGAAGCGGTAATATTTCTATCAACGGTCGCACTATCGAAGATTTCTTCGGTCGTGAGACTTTGCGGATGATCGTGCGTCAGCCTCTGGTTGTTGCCGAATCTGCAGATCGTTTCGATATCAACATCACGGTTAAAGGTGGTGGTATCAGTGGACAGGCTGGCGCTATTCGTCACGGCCTGACACGCGCTCTGATGGATTATGATGAAACTCTGCGCCCAGCGCTGCGCAAAGCGGGTTATGTAACTCGTGATGCTCGTGAAGTTGAGCGTAAGAAAGTTGGTCTGCGTAAGGCGCGTAAGCGTCCTCAGTACTCCAAGCGTTAAGTTTCGCTGGAGCAGATCTCAAGAAAACCCGGCTATTTTGGTCGGGTTTTTTTGTTTCCGGGTCAATGATAGTCAAATTGATCTGGAGCAGAGAACCGGCTCTGGTGGCGTCTTTCTGACTTGTAAGGACATGGTAATTTCATTACCATTTGAGCGCTTATAATTTTGGATTGTGAAGTCCTTTTCGATGCACACTGTCGGCTTTCTTGCGGGCTGTGACATCGCCTGATGGGAGAAAACCATAATGAATAATGGCGACGTGAGCCAAGGTCGACGCCGCTTCCTTATCGGTGCTACGGCTGCGGTAGGTGGAGTTGGCGTCGTCGGTGCGGCAGTCCCTTTCGTGGCATCCTGGAATCCCAGTGCCAAAGCGGAAGCGGCTGGTGCGCCGGTAACCGTCAATATCAGTAAGATTGAACCGGGTCAGCAAATCACTGTTGAGTGGCGGGGTATGCCGGTCTGGCTTATCCGTCGGACCGACGAAATGGTGGGTAATATAGAAAAGCTCAACGATAAGGTGAAAGATCCTCAATCCGAAGCCCCTCAGCAACCAGATTACATTGACGGCGTACTGCGGTCGCTCCGGCCTGAGATGGCTGTTCTCGTCGGCTTGTGCACTCACTTGGGTTGTGTGCCCTCTTATCGTCCTGAGATTGCGCCTGCAGATCTGGGGGATGAGTGGCTTGGTGGCTTGTTCTGTCCTTGTCACGGTTCCCGCTATGATATGGCCGGACGGGTCTACACGGCGCAGCCTGCACCGCTGAACCTTCAGGTTCCGCCTCATCGGTACGACGATGACGTGACTCTTACGATTGGACTTGATCCGGAGGCAGCGTAATGCAGAAATTATTGAATTGGGTAGATGAGCGTCTACCCGTTGTTGATGCCTGGAATAAGCATCTTGCAAAGTATTATGCGCCGAAAAATTTCAATGTCTGGTATTTCTTCGGCTCTCTGGCAATGCTTGTTCTGGTCAATCAGCTGGTAACAGGCGTCTGGCTTACTATGAGCTACAATCCGACTGGCGAGGGTGCGTTCGCTTCGGTTGAATACATCATGCGTGATGTGCAGTGGGGCTGGCTCCTGCGTTACCTGCATTCTACAGGTGCGTCTGCTTTCTTTATTGTGGTTTACCTCCACATGTTCCGTGGTCTGATGTACGGCTCGTACCAGAAGCCCCGTGAGTTGATCTGGCTGTTCGGTATGTTGATTTATCTGGTGCTGATGGCGGAAGCTTTCATGGGCTACTTGCTGCCTTGGGGTCAGATGTCCTACTGGGGCGCGCAGGTTATCGTCAACCTGTTTGGTGCCATCCCCGTTATTGGTGAAGATCTGTCTCTGTGGATTCGTGGTGATTACCTGATCTCGGGAATCACTCTGAACCGTTTCTTTGCGTTACACGTGGTTGCTCTGCCGATCGTGCTGCTTGGCCTGGTTGTTCTCCATATTCTTGCCCTTCACGAAGTGGGTTCCAACAACCCGGACGGTATTGATATCAAGAAGAACAAGGATGAAAACGGTATTCCGAAAGACGGCATCCCGTTCCACCCTTACTACTCTGTGCACGACCTGGTGGGCGTAGCAGTGTTCTTCTTTATCTTCTTTATTGTGGTGTTTTTCTTCCCGGAAATGGGTGGACTCTTCATCGAGAAGCCGAACTTTGAGCCTGCAAATGCGCTGAAGACACCTGAGCATATTGCGCCTGTCTGGTACTTCACACCTTTCTACGCGATGCTGCGTGCGGTCACGGTTGACCTGTTCGGTTTGTCCGCGAAGTTCTGGGGTGTTGTTGTTATGGGTGGCGCGATTGCCATTCTGTTTGTCCTGCCGTGGCTGGACAGAAGCCCTGTTCGCTCGATTCGTTATAAAGGTTGGTTGAGCAAAATTGCATTGGCACTGTTTACAGTTAGCTTTGTTATTCTTGGTTATCTGGGGCTTGTGCCTGCAACCGAGGGTCGTACCACTTTGGCTCAGATTTTGACCGTTGTGTACTTCCTCTACTTCATTCTGATGCCGTTCTATACGCGCATGGAAAAAACCAAGCCAGTACCAGAGAGGGTGACAGGATAATGAGAAAGCTGATTTTTGGTCTTTTCATCGCATTCCTGCCGGTTCTCGGGCTGGCAGCCGGTGCTGGCGTTCCGCTCGATCATATTGAGACGGATCACACCGACAAGGCGTCTCTGCAGCGAGGCGCGGCCATGTTTACGAATTACTGCATGGGATGTCACTCCATGGAGTATGCGCGCTACAAGCGTGTGGCCGAGGATCTTGAGGTTCCAGTTGAGCTCTACGAGGAGAACCTGATCTTCACTGGCGCCCAGATAGGCGAGTTGATGAAGAACTCCATGGACAAGGAAATGGCTGCGAACTGGTTTGGTGCACCGCCACCGGATCTTACATTGGAAAGTCGTCTGCGCGGCGAATCCTGGGTTTATTCCTACCTGCGCGGTTTCTATAAGGATGAAACCCGCCCGCTTGGCGTAAACAACGTGGTATTCGATAAGGTGGGGATGCCCCATGTGCTTGTTGATCTTCAGGGTTTGTGTGCGGTTGAGCCCAATATTGGTCATGCAGCAAGCGTAGAGCCATTAAGTGGGAACATTAATAACGCAAGCGCTTGCCCTGAATACGCGACGGAAGGAAGTATGACCGGAGCAGAGTTCGATCGTGCCATGTACGATCTGACTAACTTCATGTCTTACATGGCGGATCCGATCAAGGTAGAGCGTGAGCGCCTTGGGATTTTCGTTTTAATCTTCGTGGCTATTTTCTTTGTATTCGCCTACCTGCTCAATCGTGAGTACTGGAAGGACGTACACTGAGAAATAGGGTATAATCCTGTTCCCTGAGTTCCAGTGGGCGTTAACCGGCCCGCTGGAATTTTTGCGTTTTTCAGGGCCAATTCGGTTTGTTTACTCGTGAGGTAGTTCTATGGGCGTTGTGACCAAGCGGTCATCGATGACGTTTTTCTCGGATCCAGCCAGTCACTATAGCCACAGGGTGCGCATTGTGTTGGCGGAGAAGGGTGTTACCGTTGATGTCGTTGATGTTGATCCGGACAATCCGCCAGCCGAGCTGGCTGACCTGAATCCGTATAACGCCCTGCCGACTCTGGTAGATCGTGATCTGGTTCTGTATGAGCCGAACATCATGATGGAATATCTTGATGAGCGCTTTCCTCACCCTCCGTTGCTGCCGGTCTATCCGGTTGCCCGTGCCAACAGCCGGCTGATGATTCATCGTATTCAAAAGGACTGGTGTGGTCTGGTGGATCAGATCTTGAACCAGCCAAACGTCAAGGCGTCAGAAACCGCCCGCAAAGAGCTGCGTGAAAGCCTTCTTGCAACGGCGCCTCTGTTTGGCGAAATGCCGTTTTTCCTCTCTGAGGAATTCACTATTGTAGATTGCTGCATTGCCCCCATCCTCTGGCGTCTGCCGTCACTGGGGATAGAGCTCAATGACAAACAAGCCAAGCCGCTGCACAAGTATATGGAAACTATATTTGGGCGCGAAGGTTTCAAGGCGAGCCTCTCTGATCTTGAAGAAGATATCCGGAGCTGATTTGGCGGGCATTCGCTTTACGGAACAGGAGGCAAGCTGTGTCTGATAATAAGATCACCATGACATCCAGTCGTCCGTATCTGGTGCGGGCGTTTAATGAGTGGATACTGGATAACGACTGCACACCCTACATAGTGGTGGATGTGGGCGTTCAGGGTGTACAGGTGCCTACTGAGCATGTGGCGAACGGACAAATCGTTCTGAATGTCAGTCCCGGAGCTGTACGCGGTCTGGTAGTGGGAAATGGCGCGCTGGAATTCAGTGCCCGCTTCGGCGGTGTGCCAATGCAGGTGTTTATTCCGCTTCAGGCTGTGATGGCTATTTATGCCAAGGAAAATGGTGAGGGTATGGTATTTGGCAGTGAGCCAGGCTCGCCAGATCCTGACGGCACTAATGATCGGGAAGGTGCCGGGCAGTCGGGAAATCAGGACGATCGCCCATCGGGCAGGCCCACTCTCAAAGTTGTGAAATAAGCTATAACCAATAGCTGAACTAATCAAAAACGCCGGCATTTGCCGGCGTTTTTGTTAGCCCCCGAACAGTTTGCTGTCTACCAGGGAGCACAGTGCGTTAATCACGAGTAACAGCAGGGGCGTTGCTTCTGTTGGCGAGAGATCGTTGAGGGCAATTTCATGATCTTCCGCGTGCATAAGAGAGGTAATGTCGGACTTCTCCCGTGCGCTCAGTACTACCACGTTCATTTCCCGGTCATGAGCTGCCTGAATCGCCTGAATCAGGTTCGCTTTGTGGCCGTCGTCGACGATCACGAACAACAGGTCGCCGGGTTTACCGATCGCTTTTACCTGACGCGAGAAGGTGTCGTTGAAGCGATTGTCGCGGCAAATGGCCGAGTAGGTCGTGGCATCGGCTCCCAGGTTGATTGCCGGTAGTGCGGGCCGATCCTGCTCAAAGCGATTCAGGAATGCGGTACAGAAATACTGGGCGATGACATTGGCGTTGCCGTTGGCACAGGTGACAATCTTTCCATCATTGAGAAGAGCATTTACAAAGGCATCTGCTGCCTGCTCAATGGCGGGGCCTGCGGTGCTCGCTGCCTGGGCTGTGTGCTCCATGTGGCTTGCAAACAATTGGTTGATCAGGTTCTCCGTTTCGCTCATCAGAATCTATACGTCCGCCTGGATTGCATTTTTGATCCATTGTACCCGGTATTTTTTTACGGTTCCCGGGCTGATTGCCACGACATCTATGCGGCTGATTGTGTTCCACAGGTTGTGGCGGTGTAGATAGAATGCGGCTGCTTTCAGTAGTCGCTGTCGTTTCGGGTATGAAATGGAGCCCGCCGGGTCGACAAGGCTGCCGCTCCCGCGGTAGCGCACCTCAAAGAAGACGAGTGTATCGCTGTCCACTCCTATCAGGTCGATTTCACCGCCCCGGTTATAAACATTGCGCTCCCTGATGTGCACGCCGTGGGCGGTGAGGTACCGTGCAGCGACTCCTTCAAAGTGTGCTCCAACAGCTTTGCGGCCTTCCATGGCTCTGCTTGTCCTTTTGCGAGGTTTGTTCAGTCGATCAGTGTTTGGAGGCGTTAATCCTCTTCGTTGGCAGGATCGGACTGTTCGGGTAGCAGGCTCGGAGTGCCGCTGCCGAATTGGGCCCAGAGTTGGCTCCTGTGGATGCTGCCTTCAGAGGTCATGGTAAGTTCGCCGGTTTGCCCATCAATGGTTGCAGTTTGAACCTGTCGCAACAGGGGTAAACGTTTACTTAGCTGCCAAGCGTCCGCGCCCATCGCAAACAACCTGCCAAGCTGGCCCTGAGTGCCGGGTAGGGTCTTGGACGCTTCTTCGCGCAAAGGGTTTTCGCTGTCGAGAACCCATGGAATGTCAGTAAATATAACCTGATTCAGATCCCGGTCGCGGGCGGGGTCTGGCGTGCCCTCGTAAACGATGGAAGGTGAGTAGACCGGCAGGTCACCTCCGAAGTAAAAGGCAAACAGCGGCTTGAACTGGCGTGCAATCGCTGGCTCGGCCACCATTACGATTGCCTCAGCGTCCTGGCGCCGACGAGGCTCAAATTCGACATTGAGCCCAATGGTTCTTTCTACTTGTATGGCCCTGTCACGGGATACGGTTATGCCCAGCAAGTCCGCAGTAACGGCGCGTAGGTTATCCTCGCGGAAGAATCGCTCGATATCCAGTGCAACGGACCCATTGCGTTGCATGCGATTCAGTAGCGCCGCTTCAACCCGGTCACCCCACTCACCTTGTGGGATGAGTGCCAGGACCTGATTGATATTCTGTTCCGAAAGCCTGTCTGCGATCTGCCGGGCTTCATCCTCTGCTGAGAGGCCAAACTGATAGAGGCCGTCTGGGGCCTTCTTGCCGGCAGCCAGGTAGTTGAGCCCGAGAGCGGGTACCGGAAGAGCCTGCATATTGGTAAGACTCGCCAGGGCTTCCTTTTCAAGGGGGCCGATAATCAGGTCGATATCCTGAGCGGCGAGCTCTTTATAAAGCTCATCAAATGGTTGGCTAGAGGTGTCTACGATGCGGATGTCGGTTTTGTCGCGGTCCGCCGATTCATCCTGGTAGTAGGCTGCAAGAAAGCCGTCACGGATAGCTTTGCCCGCGCTGGTGAGGGCCCCTTGTAGAGGTAAAGCCAATACAATTTTTTCAGGCCGGTTTTCTGATAGGCTGGCGATCAGCTGTAGCTCTGATGGCAGTATCTGTGCTGCCGGGTGGCTGGGCCAGTTATTCTTCCAGCGACGGATAACTCGGCCCTGATCATCAATGCTTAGTCCCGGGTCGCGTACGCTGGCAGCGAGCTCAAGCCATCCCTCGGTTTCAAAACCAATGGCGCCCTCATTTGCGGTGGAAAGTTTCTCATCCGGAACGGCTTTCAGGAATGCCCAGATCTGGTCATGGATTTCTTGAGGATTAACCGTGCCGTCCGTCTGTGAAAGCAGCATCAGCGTCATGGCTGCTGAGAGGCGGTCGCCGACCAGTGCGTAGGTTTGGGCCTGAAGACTGGCGGCTCGGTTAACAAGATCTGCGTTGTAGCTTCTGAAGTTATCCGGTGAGAGCGTCTTGACGATGGTGTCGGCCCACTCCCGATCTTCGAGTGCCACTGCGCCTGCCATGGCAAGCAATTGCTTTTGTGCGAGCAGTGCCGGTGCAGGTTGCGCCAATTGATCGCTCTGCAGTAATGTGCGGGCGGCCCGGTGTTGGTCGCGCTCCTGGAATCGGCTGGCTACTTTCAGCAGGTACTTCTGGGCCGTTTCAGTGTCGCGCTCCTTTGCGGCGAGCTCTAGCGCCTGGGCTGGCGACTCTGCAACGTGTGACGCCAGATCGACACTGGCGCAACCGGCAAATAACAGAGTTATGGCGAATATCCCGGCCAGGGCGCGGTGGTTAATACGGTTTTTGGTCATGGCAAGCTCTATAGATTCCGGAGTTTTGGGCTTGTGGCGCCGATCTGATGGTGGCAAGTTTAACAGCTCCCGGGCTAATTCACATGACGCAGGTGTCATGGTAACCATGTCCCTGTGCGCGAGGCTTACATTTTGAAATCTGAATCGGATCAATCTGCCATACAGGCCATAAAGCCAGGTGATGGCCGTGGAACGCTATACATCGTTGCCACCCCCATTGGGAATCTGGAGGATCTTTCGCCGCGTGCAGTCAGGGTGCTTTCGGAGGTTGCTGTGATTGCTGCAGAGGATACCCGTCATAGTGGGCGTCTGATTCAACATCTGGGTATCAGCAAGCCCCTGATTGCATTACATGATCACAATGAGCGTGGCAGAGTTAAAAGCATACTGGATCAGTTATTGGCGGGTGCTGATGTTGCGTTGATTTCAGACGCGGGAACGCCACTGATCTCTGATCCGGGCTATGTGCTCGTTCGTGAAGCGAGGGCTGAGGGGGTGCGGGTGAGTCCGATCCCTGGGGCCTGCGCATTGGTTGCTGCACTTAGCGCTGCGGGCCTGCCTACAGACCGCTTCCTGTTTGTCGGGTTTTTGCCTGCAAAGCGCACAGGTCGATGCACGGAGCTGGGAGAGCTTCAAAAGGAGACAGCAACACTGGTCTTCTATGAGTCACCCCACAGAATACTGGATACAGTGTCCGACATAGCGGACGTTATGGGTGCGCATCGCGAGATTGTGCTGGGTAGGGAGATCACCAAGACATTCGAGACTTTTTACTCCGGTGAAGCTTCACAGGTTCTTTCTGCACTGCAAGACGACCCTCACGGCAGTCGTGGCGAGTTCGTTGTTATGGTAAGGGGTGCTGATAAATCTGAAAGCGGGTTGATGGCTGGTGCGCTGGATGTGGACCGGTTGCTAAACCTTTTAATGGCGGAGCTGCCGGTCAAGAAAGTTGCGAAGATTGCTTCTGGTTTAACGGGATTGGGTAAAAACGAGCTGTATCAGCGAGCATTGGAACTTAAAGACGGCTAACACCCTGGGGCGGTGCTTTTTCTTGCATGGTGCGTAGTGCAGGAGTATTGTCTCGCCCGAGCTCGCCAGACAGTCGCCGCCGGTATGACCGGGGGAGGAAAGTCCGGGCTCCGCAGGGCAAGGTGCCAGGTAACTCCTGGGCGGCGTGAGCCGACGGAAAGTGCAACAGAAAGCAGACCGCCTAAGTACCCGCGACCAGTTCGCGGGTGCCGGTAAGGGTGAAACGGTGCGGTAAGAGCGCACCGCGTGGCTGGCAACAGTCCACGGCGATGGTAAACCCCACCTGGAGCAAGACCAAATAGGAATCCAATGGCGTGGCCCGCGCTGGATTCGGGTAGGTTGCTTGAGGCCTGTGGTGACGCAGGCCCTAGATGAATGACTGTCCACGACAGAACCCGGCTTATCGGCGAGCTCGCCTTTTTCCTTCAGGTTGTGAAGCGCGTTCATTCTCATGGCGCGCTTCTTATAGCCAAAAAATCTTATACCTCACTTGTCTTCTTCAAACACTTTTGCAGGTGTTTGATTTTCCTTCTTTTCTTATCCGTAATATTACCTTTTTCTCACGCTGTCGCCCGTAACTTGTTGTCGTAAAAGGAACTTTTCCAAGAGGGCCGCTGTTTACGGCGCTTGCATTGTGAATTGCGTGTTTCTATAGTGTGCACAAGTGGGAAAAAGTGGTTTCTAGTGGTTATTTGTGGTTTTTGAGTACTCAGAGACGGTGTAAATGAGCAATTTTCTCGGCAGTCATGCCATCAATATGGATGCGAAGGGTCGCCTGGCGATCCCCGCCAAGGTGCGCGAAGGCCTCGCGCAGACCTGTGGTGGGCGCATTGTATTGACTGCGAATGCCGATGAAGAGCGGTGTCTGCTGGTCTATCCGGAACCCGAGTGGGAGATTCTTCGCCCTAAAATTGAGGCGCTTCCCAATATGAATAAGGCGGCGCGTCGCCTCCAGCGGCTGTTGCTTGGTAACGCGGCGCCCATGGAGATGGACTCCGCTGGGCGCATTCTGGTGCCGCCCACATTGCGCAGTTATGCCCATCTTGAGAAAAAACTGATGCTCATCGGTCAGGGTAAGAAACTGGAGCTGTGGAGTGAGGAGCGCTGGTTCGAGTGGCTGGATGAATCCTCTGGTGATGATGATATGCCACCTGAGATGGAGGCGCTCTCCCTATGACCACCGATCACACTCAGGAGGTCGGGGCAGATTTTTCGCATCGCTCGGTCCTTCTGGATTCGGCGGTCGACTATCTGGTCAGCGATCCCGATGGCAAATATGTAGATGGCACCTTTGGTAGGGGTGGCCACAGCAAGCTTATTCTCGGGCGCCTGGGCGCGTCTGGACATTTGCTGGGCATCGACAAGGATCCTGAAGCCATTTCTGTAGCTGAAGGTCTGGCTGCAGATGATCCTCGTTTTGGATACTTCCATGGTTCCTTTGCTGAGCTCAGTCGCGCGGTATCCGATGCTGGCTGGGAACAAGTTGATGGCGTGTTGATGGATCTGGGTGTGTCTTCACCGCAGCTTGACGATGCGTCGAGAGGTTTCAGCTTTATGCGTGATGGTCCATTGGATATGCGCATGAATCCGCTGCAGTCGCCAAGTGCGGCTGAGTGGCTGGCATACGCGGAAGAGCATGAAATCGCTAATGTGATTTTTCGTTACGGTGAGGAAAAGTTTTCCCGCCGTATCGCCCGACTGATAGTCGAGCGTCGCCAGGAAGCGCCTATTGAAACCACGCTTCAATTGGCCGCGCTGGTGAGCGAAGCCGTGCCGAAAAAAGAGAAACACAAGCATCCGGCAACACGCACGTTCCAGGCAGTTCGGATTTTTATTAACCGCGAACTGGAGGACCTGGAGGTCGGGCTGAAAGCAGCAGTAAGCCGGCTGGCGCCTGGTGGGCGTCTCGTGGTTATCAGTTTTCATTCGCTGGAAGATCGGCTGGTAAAGCGCTTTATGCGAGACCTTGCTCGTGGCCCCAGATTGCCGAAAGGAATACCGGTAACGGCTGAGCAGGAGGCTTCTGGCTTTAGGTTGATTGGCAAGGCCAGTAAAGCCGGTGCCGGCGAGGTCAGTGAAAATGTTCGAGCCCGCAGCGCTGTTATGCGGGTTCTGGAGCGTATCGACGACAGCAAACAGAAATCGCAGGGGAGCGCGTAATTATGGGCGCGGTAGCCATAGAGCCGACGGTAAAGACGGCGAAGCTGAATAAAGAAAAGGTTCGTGGTGGCGTTGTCGCTGCTGTCAGGATTTCGCGGCGCGTTTTTGATGCCACCCGGCAAAAAAAGGTCTTGGTGTCACTGGCTCTCGCTGCGCTACTTGTAGGTTCATCGATCGGCGTTGTTGTCAGCGCTCACGAGAACCGCGGGCTATTTAATACGCTTTCCCAACTTCAGGCCGAGCGTGATCGTTTTCAGGCGGAGTGGAGTCAGTTGCTTCTGGAGCAAAGTGCTCTGGGGGCCCATGGTCGCGTAGAAACTCTTGCGGCAGAGCGATTCAGTATGGTGGTCCCAGGGCGTCAGGACATTGTCCTGGTGCCGCTGATGTCGCGTTAGCACTGCAGTAATTCATGACAATAACCTTATCAGGGTGATCTGATTGTCAAGCCAGGAATCAGCAAGAACATTGGGCCAGAAGATAGCGGCAGGCTTGAAAGCCTGGCGCTTTGGCTCCGTGCTGGGCGTATTTCTGGTCGTTGTGCTGGCGATTGGCTGGCGGCTGGTTGATCTACACGTTGTAGATAATGATTTTCTACGAAAACAGGGTGATGTGCGCACGATTCGCGTAGAGGCCATCGATGCTCACCGGGGCGTGGTGACGGATCGTTACGGTGAGCCTTTGGCAGTGAGCACCCCGGTACAGACGCTCTGGGCCAATCCTTCAGAGACCGATCCCGACGAACCCCGCCTGACTAATCTGGCGCGGGTGCTGGACATCAGTGAGGCCAAGCTGCGTGAGCGTCTTGCGACCTACGCTGGGCGAGAATTCATTTACCTTCGTCGCAAGATACAGCCGGCACTGGCCGCAAAGGCTATGGAGCTGGATATTCCCGGTGTTTATACACGCCAGGAATACCGGCGTTATTACCCGGCGGGAGAGGTGACCGCTCATGTTGTCGGTTTTACCAACATTGATGAGCGCGGCCAGGAAGGCATGGAGCTGGCATATAACGACTGGCTGTCCGGAGAGTCTGGCCGCAAACGCGTGCTGAAGGACAATCGCGGGCGCATTATCAAGGATCTTACGCTTATTAGGGATGCCAGCCCTGGGAAAAACCTTGAGCTGAGCATTGATCTGCGCCTGCAATACCTGGCTTATCGCGAGTTGAAAGCCGTGGTCGGAGCCCACGACGCGCGTGGTGGCACGCTCGTGATGCTCGATGTCGAGACCGGTGAGGTCCTCGCTATGGTTAATCAGGGCTCGTATAACCCCAATGACCGCAGTCAGCTTGCGCCGGGAAATCTCCGCAATAAGGCGATCACGGATCTGTTTGAGCCAGGCTCAACCATGAAACCGATCTCGATAGCCGCCGCGCTCGAGTCGGGGCAATACTCTGCCAACACAACGATCGATACCTCTCCCGGTTATCGCCGTTTTGGTCGGTTTACGATTCGTGATTACAGGAACTACGGCGTCATCAGTCTTACCGACATTATAGTGAAGTCCAGTAACGTCGGTGTCAGCAAGATCGCGACCGAGCTGGGTGGTGACACCATCCGTAATTTGTACGCCCGGCTCGGGTTTGGTCAGCCAACCGGCATCGGCTTCCCGGGAGAAGCAGTGGGTGTATTGCCGGCGCGACCAAAATGGCGCCCCTCGGAAGAGGCAACGCTCTCATACGGTTACGGCATGAGCGTCAATGCCCTTCAGCTGGCTCAAGCCTACATGGTTATAGCAAATGGTGGTGTGCGGTATCCGCTAAGCCTGCTCAAGTTGAATGAAAAACCCGTTGGCGAAAGAGTGTTGTCCGAGCAAGTAACGGGCGATGTGAGGCTCATGCTGGGAGAGGTGGTTTCCAGGGGCTCAGGAAAGCGGGCTCAGCCCGGCTTCTACAGCGCCGGAGGCAAGACAGGTACCGTTCATCTGGTAGGGGCTCAAGGCTACGAGGACAGCCAGTACAAAGCGATTTTCGCCGGGATGGCGCCAATCGATAATCCCAGAATTGTCACGGTCGTGGCCGTCGATGCGCCCCAGTCCGGTGAATATTACGGCGGCGAAGTAGCGGCGCCGGTTTTTTCACGGGTAATGAGTGATGCGCTTCGCCTCCTGAACGTGAAGCCGGAGCTTGAGGTAGGCACCGCAGGCCCGCAAACGCAAAAAACAGGGGAGAGGGGGTAAGCCTATGTGCATAACGTCTCTCAGCACTCTGTTGCAAGGTATTGTTACTGTTCCCTCAGTGTTCGATGTAACGATTCACGGGTTGCAGACTGATAGCCGTGAGATTGGTTCTGGCGATGCGTTTGTTGCACTGGCGGGGGCAGCTACCCCCGCGGACTATTATGTGGATCAGGCCATAGCCGCCGGTGCGACGGTTGTGCTTATGGAGTCTGATGCAGATCAGGAGTGCTCGGAACACCACGGTGCGCTGATTGTCCCGATTGTGGGACTGCGGCAGTTAACGGGAAAAATTGCAGCCCGTTTTTACGAGCACCCATCCCGTCGGCTTCGCCTGATAGGTGTTACCGGTACCAACGGTAAAACCTCCGTGAGTCATTATGTTGCCCAGTTGCTGACCCAGACGGGGACACCTTGTGGAGTTCTGGGAACTCTGGGTTACGGCATGCCGGGAGCTTTGCAAAGCGCTACCCATACGACGCCCGATGCTGTTCAGATAAATCGTGTGCTGTCGGCTATTCTCGCCAAGGGCGGCCGTGCTGCAGCGATGGAGGTGTCATCGCATGGTCTGGACCAGGGGCGCGTGGATGGACTGAACATAACCGCAGCGATATTCACTAACCTGACGCGGGATCACCTCGATTATCACGGCTCCATGGAAGCCTACGGGGCAACCAAGGCTAGGCTTTTCGAACGCGAAGATGTGCATTTTTCGGTGATCAACTTTGATGATCCTTTCGGTCGTCAGTTGTATGAAAAGCTCGAAGGTCGGAGCGATCGCGTCCGCTACAGCCTGCACGAGTCCGAGACGGAACTGTGGTTGAAAGAGTTTCATCCCACGGGCTCCGGTTTTCATGCAACGGTCGACGGTGAGTGGGGGGCATTTGAGCTCTCCGTGCCTCTGATGGGCAGCTTCAATGCCAGTAATGTGCTCGCGGCCGTTGCGACGGTCATGACACTGGGCGTCCCGGTAGAGCAGGTTCAGCAGGTTGTGAAACAGTTGGTTCCGCCTCCTGGCAGGCTCGAACAGTTTGTTGGTGCGGATGGAATTTCTGCTGTTGTGGACTATGCCCATACCCCGGACGCCTTGACCAATGCATTGGCGGCTCTGAGGCCGCATGTAACTGGCCGGCTGATTTGTGTTTTCGGGTGCGGAGGCGACCGCGACAGCGGAAAGCGCCCGGAAATGGCGAAAGAAGCAGAAGCGGGTGCCGATGTGATCGTTGTTACAGATGACAACCCGCGTACAGAGAGCCCGGCAGAAATTGTTCAGGATATTCTGGCGGGCTTTTCAGAGGCGGGCGCTGTAACGGTGATCCATGATCGAGCGGAGGCGATTCGTTTTGCGGTGAGTATGGCAACGCCGGACGATATCGTTCTTATAGCAGGCAAAGGTCATGAAGCCTGGCAGGAGATTGCTGGTAAGAAGCTTCCCTTCAGCGATGCAGCTCAGGTTCGCCAGGTGCTGAGACTTGAGGGAGGTGCAGCATGATGCGCGCTTTTTCACTGGCTGAAGCCATGGAGTTTACCAGCGCTGTCTGCAAATCCACGGGGCTCGACGCTACCACGTTTGCTGACATCTCCACCGATACGCGTGCACTGAAACCGGGTGACCTGTTTGTTGCCCTGCGTGGTGAGAACTTTGATGGCCATGAGTTTTTGCTGGCGGCGAAGCAGTCAGGAGCCAGTGCTGTCGTGGTCGATGCCTTTGATAGCGTTCTTGATAGCAATCTTGATAGCGCCATCGATAACGATCCGGACAACTCCCGCCAGATGCCCCAGTTGGTTGTGGCTGACACCGTTGACGCGCTGGCAGGCCTCGCCGCAGGCAACCGCAACGAGAGTGACGCAAAACTGGTTGCAATCACTGGTAGCAGCGGCAAAACCACCGTTAAGGAATTGACTGCCGCCATTCTGACTCGCATGGGCGATACGCTGGCGACCCGCGGCAATCTGAACAATCACATTGGTGTTCCGCTGACTCTGTTTGGCCTCAGGCCAGCCCACAGGTATGGCGTTATCGAACTCGGAGCCAGCGGGCTCGGTGAAATCGCACATACGGTGGCAATCACTCGCCCACAGGTGGCAATTCTCACAAACGCTGGCCAAGCGCACCTGGAAGGCTTTGGCAGCTATGAAAATATTGTGCAGGCCAAGGGCGAGATTATTGAGGGTGTCGCTGAGGGCGGCCTGGTTGTTCTGAATCGCGATGACCCGGCTTTCGAGCTATGGCGTACGCGTGCCGGCAGTCGCAGGGTTGCGAGCGTTAGCCGCTGTGGGAACCCGGATGCGGACTACAACGCCATTGTAAAACAGCCTCAAGACCAAAAGCCGGAAATCGTGGTTACAGGGCCGGGCGGCTGGACTTGTAAGTTACCACTGCCTTTGGAAGGCGAGCACAACGTAACGAACACTCTGCTTGCTATTGCAGCGACTCGTGAGCTGGGAGCAACAGATATTGCGGTTATCGAAGGCCTCGCCGGGGTGCAACCGGTTCGCGGCCGACTGCAGGTTGTCAATTTTTCGGGAGGGCTGTCAGTCATCGACGACAGTTACAACGCTAACCCGGCGTCCATGAAAGCTGCGCTGAGCGTTCTGGCAACACGCGATGGCAAGCGTGTTGCGGTTTTTGGTGCCATGGGAGAGCTGGGGCCAACTGCCCGTGAACTGCACAAGGAGGTCGGAGTACTGGCTTCCGAACTCGGAATCGACCGCCTGCTGACGGTGGGAGCTGGATGCGACGGCTATGCCGACGGTTTTGGCGAAACAACTGAAACGTATCAGACACACGAAGAAGCAGTGCAAGCCATCGCTCTTGTTAATGAGCTGCCGATGACCGTGCTGGTGAAAGGGTCCAGGAGCGCCGCCATGGATCTCGTGGTGGAAGGGATTAAAAACAAGGTGAATAACGCATGCTGCTCTGGCTGACAGAGGTTCTATCACAGTATTTTTCAGCGCTGACAGTGTTTCAGTACCTGACCGTGCGTGGAATTTTGGGAACGTTGACCGCTCTCCTGATTTCATTGGTTATTGGGCCTGTGATGATTCGCAAGCTAAGCCAGTACCAGATTGGCCAGGCGGTCCGTGATGACGGGCCCCAGACCCATCTGAGTAAAGCCGGTACCCCGACTATGGGTGGCGCTCTGATTCTGGTATCTATCGCCATCAGCACACTGTTGTGGGCGGATCTGACGAATCGTTATGTGTGGGTTACTTTGCTGGTTACCCTGATGTTTGGCGCCGTTGGGTGGGTTGACGATTACCGCAAGGTGGTTGAGCGCAACCCTCGCGGTCTGCCTGCCCGCTGGAAGTATTTCTGGCAATCGCTGATCGGTGCTGGTGCAGCCATAGTGTTGTACTTCAGCTCGGTCTTGCCTCAGGAAACTTCGCTTTACCTGCCGTTTGTAAAAAACGTATCGCTGACCCTCGGGCCGGTACTTTTCATCCTGCTGACCTATTTCGTCATCGTCGGCAGCAGCAACGCAGTGAATCTGACGGATGGTCTGGATGGTCTGGCCATTATGCCTACGGTGATGGTCGCCGGTGCGCTGGCTATCTTTGCTTATGTTTCCGGCAACGTTCAATTCGCCAACTATCTGTTGATCCCCTATTTGCCAGGCACCGGTGAGCTTATTGTGTTTTGTGGCGCATTGGTCGGCGCCGGTCTCGGCTTCCTTTGGTTCAACACCTATCCCGCTCAGGTGTTCATGGGTGATGTTGGCGCACTTGCACTTGGTGCTGCTCTGGGTGTGGTTGCGGTGATCGTGCGCCAGGAAATAATTCTTTTCATCATGGGTGGGGTGTTCGTGATGGAAACTGTTTCAGTGATCCTTCAGGTGGCCTCATTCCGATTAACCGGTCGCCGGATTTTCCGGATGGCGCCGTTGCACCACCATTTTGAACTCAAAGGCTGGCCGGAACCGCGAGTGATCGTGCGCTTCTGGGTTATCACCGTCATTCTCGTTCTGATTGGCCTGGCCAGTCTGAAATTACGTTAGGAAAACGGACTGATTATGAGTGTCATCACGTCAGATCGCCGCATATTGGTAGTGGGGCTCGGTAAAACCGGGCTCTCCTGCGTGCGCTATCTGTCTACACAGGGGCGAAAGGTTGTCGTGGCTGATAGCCGCGAAGCTCCCCCGTGCATTGATGACCTGCGTGCGGGGTGGCCGGATGTTCCTGTCTATCTGGGTCCATTTGATCCTGAGCTGTTCGCTGACTTCAGCGAGTTGGTCGTCAGCCCGGGCATAAACATCGCTGAGCCGGCAATTGCTCACGCCGCTGAACAGGGGGCGCGTATCCGAGGCGACATCGATCTGTTCGCAGAGGCTGCCGATGCGCCGATAGTTGCGATTACCGGTTCCAATGGCAAGACCACGGTCACTACACTGTTCGGTGAAATGGCAAGGGCCGCCGGTCGCAAAGTTCAGGTGGGCGGAAATATCGGAACACCCGCACTGGATTTGCTGGGGCTTGATACAGAGCTTTATGTACTCGAATTATCCAGTTTTCAGTTGGAAACAACCGGGGAATTGAATGCGCTGGCGGCTACGGTGCTGAACGTCAGTGATGACCACCTGGATCGATATCCAGACAAGATGGCTTACTTCCAGGCCAAGCAGAGAATTTTCCGGGGCTGCAAGAACGCCATTGTGAATCTGGATGATGCGCTGAGCACACCGATGGCCAGGGATAATCTTCGATTCCTGTGCTTCGGATTCAACCGTGTTAATCCGCAGACGTTCAGCACCCGGGAAGATGACCAGGGCATCTGGTTGACCTTTGGGTTCGATAACCTACTGAACGCCAGTGAGCTGAAGCTGATTGGCTGGCACAACCTCAGCAATGTTATGGCAGCGCTGGCGTTGGGTCAGGCTGCGGGGCTGCCCATGAACGTTATGCTGGATACCGCTCGTCAGTTTAGCGGTTTGCCTCACAGGTGTGAGTTCATACGCACGTTTGGTGATGTTGATTATATCAACGACTCAAAAGGCACAAATGTGGGCGCTACCGTCGCAGCTATAAAAAGCCTGGTGCCGGAAGGTGATGGGAAAATAGTGCTGATTGCCGGTGGAGAAGGCAAAGGGGCAAAGTTTTCTGACCTGGAAGCACCGATTACAGCATGCTGCCGTGCAGTGGTGTTGATCGGCCATGACGCAGACCGCATTGCTGAGGCAGTTGGTAATGGTATCCCGGTATACCAGGCAACATCGTTGGCTGATGCTGTGAAAAAATCGTCAGAGCTTGCGTTGAAAGGCGATCGGGTGCTTTTTTCTCCTGCCTGCGCAAGCTTTGATATGTTCCGGGATTATATGGACCGTGGTGAGCAATTCGGCGCCCTGGTCAAGTCTTTGGGGGAGATACTGTGATGCAGGCAGGATTGTCCGTATCTCCCGTCAGAACCCAGTGGCTGAGTGATATTCAGCCCCTGTCAGCTCTGGTGATCAGTTCGGTTGCACTGCTGATTATTGGGGTTGTAATGATTTCGTCCGCTTCTATGGATATGGCGGTAGAAACCATGGGCAACAGTTATCACTATGTGATTCGCCAGCTCATGTTCGCGGCCATGGGCTGCGTGCTGGCGTTGGTGGCGGTCAACGTGCCTGTTGCCTGGTGGGAGCGCAGTGGCTGGTTGTTGCTGGGTATCGGCATGTTGTCTCTGGTTCTGGTGCTGACCCCTCTGGGTCGCACGGTGAACGGTTCAACCCGTTGGATTCCCTTTGGCCTGTTCAATGTGCAGGTATCGGAAATTGCAAAGCTGTGCCTGATTGCTTATCTGGCGGGATACGTTGTTCGTCGACGTGATGAGTTGTTGAACACCTGGCCTGGCTTCCTGAAGCCTCTGGTTGTTCTGGGTGTGGCTTCTGCATTGCTGGTGATTCAGCCTGATTTCGGTGCCACAGTGGTTCTGGTTACAGCGGCCGCGGGCATGATTTTCCTGAGCGGTGTGCGGCTAAGTCGGTTTATGCCCTTGATTGCAACGCTGGTCGTGCTCGGAGTGGTCTTGGTTCTGACTCAGCCCTATCGCCTGAAGCGTGTTGTCAGCTACCTCGACCCATGGAAAGACCAGTTCGATAGCGGCTACCAGCTAACTCAGTCCCTGATTGCTTTCGGTCGGGGTGAGTGGGGTGGTGTTGGCCTGGGTAACTCTATACAGAAGTTGTTTTTTCTGCCGGAAGCTCATACAGACTTTATTTTCGCGATTATTGCAGAAGAGTTCGGGTTGCTGGGTTCATTGATTGTGCTTGGGCTGTTTACGGTGCTGGTTGTCACTGGTTTTGTGATTGCCCGCCGCGCTGAGAAGGCAGAGATGCCGTTTGGTGCCTGTTTCGCTTACGGCATTACGCTACTGATCGGCCTGCAGGCCGGGATCAATATGGCGGTCAGTACCGGGTTACTGCCCACCAAGGGGCTCACCTTGCCTCTGGTCAGCTACGGCGGCTCCAGCCTTATGATCAGTTGTGTCTGTATTGGCATTCTGGCCAGGGTTGAGATGGAAAGGCTGGACAAGGAAAAACAGGCTACCGAAAAGACCGGCTCCCGTAAGCGGGGAGGGGCTAGCTATGACTGAGTCACGCCGGTTCCTGATGATGGCTGGAGGTACAGGCGGGCATGTGTTTCCTGCACTCGCCACTGCCCGGGCACTGGAGTCCAAAGGGCATGAAGTGCACTGGCTGGGCGCCAGTGGGGGAATGGAGGAGCGTTTGATTGGGGATACTGAAATTCCGCTCTCGCTGATCCATATCTCAGGGCTTAGGGGCAAAGGCAAGTTGGCTCTGGTTATGGCGCCGTTCCGGCTTATGCGGGCATTGGGAGAGGCCTTCACGATCATGCGCCGTGTTCGCCCGGATTGCGTGGTTGGTATGGGCGGATTTGTAACCGGCCCTGGCGGTTTGGCTGCCTGGCTAACTCGAACGCCCCTGGTGATTCACGAGCAGAACGCCATCGCAGGCATGACTAATCGCATTCTTGTGCGGTTTGCGAAAACGGTTCTCGAAGCTTTTCCAGGGAGTTTCGGTCCGGATGTAATCACCCGGTGTACCGGAAATCCAGTGCGCGAAGATCTGGCAACTCTGCCGTCGCCAGAGCAGAGAATGTCCGGGCGCTCGATTCAGCCCGGCGAAAAGAACAAGCCGCTGCGCCTTCTCGTGATCGGCGGCAGCCTCGGAGCCCAGGTGTTCAATCAGCAGCTGCCGGAAGCACTGGCAATGCTGCCCGAACAGGAACGGCCGCAGGTCAGGCATCAGTGTGGTGAAAAGAATCTTGAGGCCGCGCGTGCGTCTTATCAACAGCACGGCGTTGATGCGGCTGTGGAGTCGTTCATCAAAGACATGGCGGAGGCCTACAGCTGGGCCGATATCGTTTTGTGTCGCGCGGGTGCCCTGACGGTTTCCGAGCTTTGCGCAGCAGGTATCGGAGCAGTGTTGGTGCCGTTTCCCCATGCAGTGGATGACCACCAAACGAAAAACGGTCAGCAAATGGTGAACGCCAAGGCGGCCGTACTAATACCACAGTCACGGCTTACGCCGGCCGTGCTGGCAGAAACCCTGGGCGATATTGCCAGGGATCGTGCCCGGGTCATGGATATGGCAAAGGCTGCACGCACACTGGCTCGCCCTGACGCAACGGAGAGAGTCGTGAATTATTGTCTGGAGGCCGCTAATGGCTGATATAACCAATCCGCCACTTGTTTTTCAGGTACCGGAGATGCGCCGGATTCGCCACATTCATTTCGTGGGTATCGGTGGGGCCGGCATGAGCGGGATCGCCGAAGTGCTGAAAAACCAGGGCTACGACGTCTCAGGGTCAGATCTGAAAGAGGGTGTGGTTACCGCTCGCCTCAAGGCCATGGGAATTGAGGTTCAGATCGGTCACCGGGAAGAGAACAGCGCCAAAGCGGATGTGGTTGTGGTGTCTTCTGCGGTCGGTTCTGAAAACCCTGAAGTGGTCTCTGCTCGCAGTCGGCGGGTTCCGATTGTGCCCAGGGCTGAGATGCTCGCTGAGATCATGCGTTATCGCCATGGTATCGCCGTTGCCGGTACCCACGGCAAGACTACTACGACGAGTCTGATCGCATCGGTGTTTGGCGAAGCCGGGCTGGACCCGACCTTTGTGATCGGCGGAAAGCTGAACAGTGCAGGTACCAACGCCAAGCTGGGTGGCTCACGCTATCTGGTGGCAGAAGCGGATGAAAGTGATGCTTCGTTCCTGCACCTGACGCCGGTGATTTCTGTCGTCACCAATATTGAAGCCGATCATATGGATACCTATGACGGCGACATTGAAAAGCTCAAGCAGACGTTCGTCGATTTTCTCCATAACCTGCCGTTCTACGGCGTTGCGGTTATGTGTGTCGACGATGCCTATGTGCAAGAAATTATTCCGCGCATTTCCCGCGCGATCATTACGTATGGCATCAGCAACCCAGAAGCGGATTATCGTGCCGAGAATATCGTTACCGACGGCCTGAGAACCCACTTTGTGGTCAAGCGCCCCGGCGGGCGCAGTGATTTGACGGTAGAGCTGAAAATGCCCGGGCGCCATAACGTGCTGAATGCACTCGCGGTCATAGCGGTTGCAACCGATGAGGGAGTTGCGGACACCGCTATTTGCCAGGGTCTGGCAGCGTTTGCCGGTGTAGGCCGGCGCTTTCAGGTCAACGGAGAATATAAAATTCCCAAGGGCGGCACGGTTACCCTTGTGGACGACTATGGTCACCATCCGACTGAGGTTGAAGCGGTTATTCGCGCAGCTCACGATGCATGGCCCGGGCGGCGCCTGGTGATGCTTTATCAGCCCCACCGGTTCACGCGAACCCGTGATCTCTACGAAGACTTTGTACGGGTTCTGTCGGAAGTAGATGGCCTACTGCTGATGGATGTGTACTCCGCTGGCGAACCGGCCATTCCGGGCGCAGACGGGCGAGCCCTGTGCCGCAGCATACGGCAGCGTGGCAAGGTGGAGCCGGTGTTTGTAGAAGATAACCGTGAAATTGAGAGCTTGCTGGGCAGTGTGCTACAGGACGGTGACCTCCTTATTACGCAAGGTGCAGGCGATATTGGCGGTGTGGCGAATCGGTTGGCAGCAGCAGGAGTATTTGCAGGTGAGTGATATGCAGCATTCCGGGATACCAGCGTATCAGGCCGAGCCAGCATTGGTTCGGTCGTTGGGACGCGTGGCTGTGTTTATGGGGGGAGACTCCGCGGAGCGTGATGTTTCTCTCAAGAGCGGCAAGGCCGTTCTTGCTGCTCTGGTATCTGCCGGCGTTGATGCGTTTGGCATTGATGTTCAGGGGTGTCTTCTGAAGACCGTCGAGAGCCCTGAGTTTGATCGGGTTTTCATAGCGTTACACGGCCGCGGTGGGGAAGACGGCATCTTGCAGGCGATTCTGTCTCAGGCTGGTATTCCCTTCACCGGCAGCGAAGTGATGGCATCTGCTTTGGCAATGGACAAGCTTCGTACCAAATATGTCTTTGCGGGTTGTGGTCTGCCGACACCAAAGTTCAGAACCATGTCGGCTGCCGATGAGGCTGAACAGATTGTTCGTGAGTTGCGCACACCATTGAGTGTAAAGCCATCTCGCGAAGGCTCCAGTATCGGTATTCGTAAGGTAAATAACGTCGCAGAACTGGCTGAAGCATACGAGCAAGCTGCGGCACTGGATAACTCGGTTCTGGTAGAGGAGTGGATTGAAGGTCCGGAATTCACCGTCAGCTTGCTGCAGGATAGCGCGCTTCCAGCGATAGGGCTGAGCACGGACCATGTGTTCTACGACTATGACGCGAAATACCTGGCAGATGACACCCGCTACAGAATTCCCTGTGGTTTAGCGCCCCAGGATGAAGTGCGATTACAGAAACTTGCGCTTGAGGCTTTTCGCGTCGTCGGCTGCCGCACCTGGGGCCGAGTAGACATCATGCAGGATAGGGACGGCGAATTCTGGTTGCTGGAAGTAAATACGGTGCCGGGTATGACCGACCATAGCCTGGTACCTATGTCGGCAAGAGCTGCCGGTATCAGCTTTGAAGAGCTTGTTGTGAGGATTCTTTGCGACACGCTGGAGACTGCCGATGCTTGAAACACTACTCATCCGGAGCCGGGCGGTACCGTCCGACCCTCCCCGGCGCAGGGGGGCAACCTCCCTCGGGCCGGAGAAGGACCGGTTTGGAGTGTTGAAGGCAGTGTTGGCTGCCGTGCCCTGGCTGCAGGCCGGTATGGGTATCGCGGTACTGCTGTTGGCGGGCTTGGTGCCCTGGGCAACGGGTAAGGTTCTGGGTGCCATGGATCAGCAGGTTATGGCCATTGATGTAAACGGTGAATTTGTGGGCGACAGCCGCGTTGCCATTGAACGCCAAGCCGGGAACTGGATCGGTAAGAGCTATTTTTCGACGGATCTTTCGGAAATCAAGGCTGATCTGGAGAAGCGGCCATGGATAGAGACTGTAGCGGTGCGCCGGGTTTGGCCGGATCGCCTGGAGATTAATATCCGGGAGAAAAAGCCCCTGGCGTACTGGAACGACGGTCGCCTGGTGAGCCGCACCGGAGAGCTTTTTATGCCACCCAACCCCGAAGTGGCCGGGCGCTTGCCGCAGCTTTCGGGGCCGGATGAGCGGGTGCGGGATGTGATCAGCATGGCCCGTACCATGAGTGACAAGCTTGTGGGGCACGGGCTGGGTTTTTCCGGGCTCTCACTGGAGCGACGAGGTGCCTGGACCCTACGTCTCTCGAATGGAATTGAAGTGGTACTCGGGCGGGACCAGGTTGCGAAGCGCTTTGAACGTTTTATCACTGTGTATGAAAACCGGCTTATATCGCGGTCGGACGAAGTTAGCCGGGTAGATGCCCGCTATACCAACGGTGTAGCGGTTCAGTGGAAGCCAGCTCTGGCTGCTTCCGGCCCGAAAACATAGAAACAGTAAATTCAGACCTACGGTTTGGTGGAACACATGTCATCGGTTGAAACGGAAAACATGATTGTCGGCCTCGATATCGGAACCTCGAAGGTGGTTGCGATAGTCGGCAAACGCAAGATGGACGGAACCATTGAAGTGGTGGGTATTGGCTCCCATCCGTCAAGGGGACTGAAGCGGGGCGTGGTGGTCAATATCGAAACTACGGTTCAGGCGATCCAGCGGGCGGTTGAAGAAGCTGAGCTGATGGCGGGTTGTCGAATCCACTCAGTGTATGCAGGGATTGCAGGCAGCCATATAAAAAGCCTCAACTCCCACGGCATTGTGGCGATTCGCGACCGTGAAGTAACGCAGGCGGATATTGACCGGGTCATCGATGCAGCCCAGGCCGTGGCTATTCCTGCGGATCAGAAAGTCCTGCACATTCTGCCGCAGGAGTTTGTGATCGATAACCAGGAAGGCATCAAGGAGCCTATGGGCATGTCCGGTGTGCGCCTCGAAGCGAAGGTGCACCTGGTGACATGCGCCGTTAACGCAGCGCAAAACATTGAAAAATGCATTCGCCGCTGCGGTCTTGAGGCTGATGACATCATTCTGGAGCAGTTGGCTTCCAGCCACGCAATCCTCACAGAGGACGAGAAGGAACTGGGGGTCTGCGTGGTGGATGTGGGAGGTGGTACTACGGATATTGCTGTGTTCACCGGCGGTGCCATCCGTCACACGGCCGTTATTCCTATCGCCGGCGACCAGGTTACCAATGACATAGCCATGGCATTGCGAACGCCCACGCAGAACGCCGAAGAGATCAAGATCAAATACGCCTGTGCCTTGACGCAGTTGGCGGGAGCTGATGAGACCATCAAGGTGCCGAGTGTTGGCGACCGGGCGCCCCGTGATCTGTCGAGACAGGCGCTGGCGGAAGTTGTTGAACCTCGATACGAGGAGCTGTTTACCCTCGTGCAATCGGAGCTGCGCCGTTCAGGTTTTGAGGATCTGGTTCCGGCGGGCATCGTGATTACCGGGGGCGCCTCCACCATGGAGGGTGTGGTGGAGTTGGCTGAAGAAATCTTCCATATGCCGGTGCGGCTAGCTTGTCCGCATGCAGTTTCCGGTATGACAGAAGTTGTTAATAACCCCGTTTACGCCACGGGCGTGGGGTTGTTGATTCACGGTTTCCGGCAGATGGATCTTGGCCGGGCACCGGTGCTCAAGGGCGAGGATGCACCCTCGCTGTTTGAGCGCATGAAGGCCTGGTTTACCGGTCATTTCTGACGGTTCCGGGCAGGCAGTAAACGAAGGTATCTCGAAAATACAAACTCGAATAAACAGCCTGGAACAAGGCTGAAACAGCACGAAGGAGAAGGGGAATGTTTGAACTTGTCGATAATGTCCAACAAAACGCTGTCATCAAGGTAGTGGGTGTTGGCGGCGGCGGCGGTAACGCTGTGCGCCACATGCTTAACAGTGACATCGAAGGTGTGGAGTTCATCTGCGCCAACACAGATGCTCAGGCATTGGCTGATATGGATGCCCGTCAGATCATTCAGCTGGGCGGAAATATCACGAAAGGACTGGGTGCCGGAGCCAACCCTGAGATAGGCCGCCAGGCTGCTCTCGAGGACCGTGACCGCATTGCTGAATCCATTAAAGGCGCGGACATGGTGTTCATCACCGCTGGTATGGGTGGCGGAACGGGCACTGGTGCTGCGCCGGTGGTTGCGGAGGTTGCTCGGGAAATGGGCATACTGACCGTTGCCGTAGTGACCAAGCCCTTCAACTTTGAAGGTGGCAAACGAATGAGTCTGGCTGATCAGGGGCTCAAGGAACTGGAAGAAAGCGTTGACTCGCTGATCACCATTCCAAATGAAAAGCTACTTGCAGTGCTGGGTAAAAAGACCAGCCTGCTGGACGCTTTCGCCGCAGCTAATGATGTTCTGTTGGGAGCGGTTCAGGGCATTGCGGATCTGATTACCCGGAACGGCATGATCAACGTCGATTTCGCCGACGTTAAAACGGTTATGTCCGAAATGGGCATGGCGATGATGGGTACAGCCCGTGCTTCCGGTGAGAATCGCGCGCAGGAAGCTGCAGAGGCCGCTATTCGCAGCCCGCTGCTGGAAGATGTCAACCTGCAGGGCGCCAAAGGTATTCTGGTCAACATCACCGCAGGTATGGATCTGAACCTTGGCGAGTTCTCCGAGGTTGGCGACATTGTGCGTGAATTTGCGTCAGACACTGCCACAGTGGTCGTCGGCACCGTTATTGATCCGGAAATGACTGATGAGCTGAAGGTAACCGTTGTTGCAACAGGGCTTGGTGGCGATCGTGAAAAGCCGACCAAGGTTGTTGATAACACGCGAACTCTGGACGGTAAAACGGACTACAACCAGCTGGACCGCCCTGCAATCCTGCGTCGCCGTGCGGTATCACACGGAAACGTTGCGGTAGATCAGAGCAAAGAAAGCGAAGAGCAGGGAGTCGACTATCTCGATATTCCCGCATTCCTTCGGAGGCAGGCTGACTGATAATCTGTTGCAATTGATGTCCGGTGCAGGTTCATATCTGAAGAGATAGACCATAATTCCGGACAATGAAGCGCTGATGACCAATAGCCGGTGTTGCTTATTTTTTAGGCAATTTCAGGTTGGGCAAATGGTACTCAGACGTATTCTTTGATATTCTGCGCCCAGATTTTTGCTTTGAATATCGCCATTTTTTACGGAATAACGAACCGATGATCAGACAACGGACACTTAAAAACACGATCCGTGCTACCGGGATTGGCTTGCACTCAGGGGAAAAGGTTTACCTTACCCTGAAGCCAGCTCCGGTAGATTCGGGAATCATTTTCCGGCGCACGGATCTCGACCCGGTAGTCGAAATTCTTGCTTGTGCTGAAAATGTGGGTGAGACCATGCTGTCCACGACGCTGGTAAAAGACGGTGTCCGTGTGGCGACAATCGAGCATTTGCTCTCCGCTATGGCTGGTCTCGGTATCGATAACTGCTATGTTGAACTGAGCGCTTCAGAAGTACCGATTATGGACGGCTCTGCCGGTCCATTCGTGTTTCTGCTGCAGTCCGCCGGTATTGCTGAGCAGGAAGCTGCAAAGCGATTCATTCGTATCAAGCGGGAAGTGACCATCGAAGAGGGCGACAAGAAGGCAACCTTCCTGCCGTTCGAAGGCTTCAAGGTGAGTTTCGGCATCGACTTTGATCACCCTGTGTTCAAAGGTCGTGCCCAGACAGCGACCGTTGATTTTTCCAGTACGTCTTTCGTGAAGGAAGTCAGTCGCGCCAGGACTTTCGGGTTCATGCGCGATATTGAAAAGCTGCGGGCGATGAACCTGGCCCTGGGTGGCAGTGTCGACAACGCCATAGTGGTAGATGACTACAAGATCCTGAACGAGGATGGTCTGCGCTATGACGACGAGTTCGTGAAGCACAAAGTACTGGATGCAATCGGAGACCTTTACCTGCTGGGCAATAGCCTGATCGGTGAGTTCCGCGGTATCAAGTCTGGTCACGACCTGAACAATAAGCTGTTGCGTAAACTCAGGGCGGAAGAGGACTCATGGGAAGTGGTTACCTTCGATAACGAAGAAACTGCACCTATCTCTTACATGAAGCCTGTGTTGGCGGTGCCGGCTTAAGGCTGGATGCCTTAATCCCGGACATGGCTTGCGAGTTTTTCGAGAACCTCGCGTAGTTTTTTATCCTTCGTGTGCCCGGCTTCCTCTTTGAGGAGTCGGGCATTTTCTTTACTTAAAGGTATTTTTTTTGCTGGCGGCCTGTCATGAAATCTTGGGGGCGCAACTTTCACCTTGAGCTTCCATACGAACCGGAAGAGCTCGTTTTCCCGCAATTTTTCCATGATCTCGTGTTGCCGAAAGCGAATCTGACTGGCCTTTCCCGCGTTCTCCGCTGAGAGAGTCAGCTCCCCTTCCTGACAACAGACGAACCGGGTACCCGCTACCAGCGTTGGTGGCAAGGCTGCCATGACCTCTTCTTCCGCCATGCGATGTGTGTTGGCTTTGGCGACCAGTTCTCTCAGAACCGGGGTTTTTCCAAGGTTGTCAAAGGTCATTTTTTGATCATTTTTTCGGTTCATAAGGTGCTTTCTTCTCGACGGCCGCGATAACGATTGGTTACACTTCTGCACGTTTTACGCGTGGTGCCTCCACTGCTCTTGTTTTACCTTGTTGTAAATGAGTATGTCTACCGGGCGCTGCGATTTATCAGTACGTAGTTGTTGCTAAGGAGGGCAGACCCACTCGGAACATTTCGAGCTGCAGCACTACAGGACAGGATTGCAGCTCATTGATGAAACCAGAAGACAATATGAACATCATTCTCGTTGGCAAACGCCACGGAGCATCTCGTGTGTTTGCCCTTAACGGCACAGTCGCTCTTGTTCTGGCATTTTTCGTAGCTGCCTTGCTGGTTGCGACGGCCTGGGGTGGGTACACCATCGCAATGAACCAGGCGGAAGCAAGAGAGCCATCAAGCTCTGAACTTGTAGCCGAATGGCAAAGCAGGCTGGGTGAGCAGAAAGCTGAACTGGCGGGGTTGCAGCAAAATGTGCAGGATCAGGTAGACGCGTTGACCCTGCGCCTTGGCGAGATTCAGGGCAGATTACTGCGCCTCGATGCACTGGGTCAGCGATTTGTGGAATCTGGCTTGGTAGCCAGCGATGAATTTGATTTTAATCAGCCAGCGGCTGTAGGTGGCCCTGAAGACGCCCTTTCTGCGGATTCCTTCACGGCACCGGAACTGACCCGGATGATTGATGAGTTGGAGCGCAAGATGCTGGATCGTGAGCAGCAACTTCGGTTGCTGGATCAGGTTTCATCGCGCCAGAAACTTGAAGACGAATTGTACCTGGAAGGTCGTCCCATTACCTGGGGCTGGTTATCTTCACGTTATGGCTATCGCTCAGATCCTTTCACTGGAAAGCGTACCTGGCATGCCGGCGTCGACCTTGCAGGTAAGGACGGTAGTGATATTATCTCTGTAGCTGGTGGCGTTGTATCATACGCAGGTGAGCGCTCCGGTTATGGTAATCTGGTTGAAGTCGACCATGGCGATGGCCTGGTTACCCGCTATGCGCACAGCAAAACGATCAAGGTTAAAGTAGGGGATGTGATCCAGAAGGGGCAGGTGCTGGCGCTGATGGGGAGCACGGGTCGCTCCACTGGGCCTCATGTTCACTTTGAAGTCATTCGCAATGGAAAAAGCGAGAACCCGGAAACCTATATCAAGAGAGCCAGTCGCTAGAACCTCAGGCGTTGCCTGACGTTAACCTTGTTCCCGCCAGTTTCGTCAGGTTTGTCAGCTCCCGGTATTTGGCACAGGATAGTCACGGAACTCAGGCTATGTGAGCCCTGCCTTTTGTACTGTTACAAAATAAGGTTAGAATGCCGGCTTCCTCCGTTTAATCAAAGAAGTAGTGGTCTATGTTCTCAATGTTTGCAACCAAGATGTTC
Organism: Marinobacter sp. 1_MG-2023; assembly: GCF_030549045.1. Taxonomy (NCBI): domain Bacteria; kingdom Pseudomonadati; phylum Pseudomonadota; class Gammaproteobacteria; order Pseudomonadales; family Marinobacteraceae; genus Marinobacter; species Marinobacter sp. 1_MG-2023. The sequence continues at coordinate 35,348 of NZ_JAUOST010000008.1, forward strand.
GGCAGTAAAAATGCCCGAGAAATCAAGAGAATGCGTAAGCTTGCCTTGCGTGTTAATGAGCTTGAAGAGCAGTTTGGCAATCTGGCGGACTCCGAGTTGCAGGGCAAAACGGCGGAATTCCGTCGCCGGCTTGATGAAGGTGAAAGTCTGGATGCATTGCTGCCCGAAGCGTTTGCGACCGTTCGTGAAGCGGGGCGGCGTGTCATGGGCATGCGCCACTACGATGTACAGTTAGTCGGTGGCATAACCCTGCATGAGGGTCGGATTGCGGAGATGAAGACCGGTGAAGGTAAAACGCTGGTCGCGACTGCTGCTGTTTATCTCAATGCCTTGCCGGGCAAAGGGGTACACGTTGTAACTGTGAATGATTACCTGGCCAGCCGTGATTCCGAGTGGATGGGCAAGCTGTACCGCTTTCTCGGTATGCAGGTAGGTGTAGTAGTCGCCGGTCAGGCTCCGGAGGAAAAGCGAGCCGCTTATCAGGCCGATATTACCTACGGCACGAACAATGAATTTGGTTTTGATTATCTGCGTGACAACATGGCGTTCAGCGCCGATGACAAGGTACAGCGCGGTCTCCATTATGCGATTGTGGACGAAGTTGACTCGATCCTCATCGACGAGGCCCGTACTCCGCTTATTATCTCTGGTGCCGCTGAAGACAGCTCGAAAGCGTATATTGCTATTAATGAATTGATCCCCAGTCTGCAAAAAGGCGAAGTCAGTGAGGAGGGCGAACCCTCCGGCGACTTCACCATCGATGAAAAGTCACGTCAGGTTGAATTGACCGAGGCGGGGCATGAACGGGTTGAAGAGCTGCTGCTGAGTCGCCAACTTCTGCAGGAAGGTGAGAGCCTGTATTCCGCGGCCAATCTGAGCCTGCTGCACCATGTGCATTCAGCACTGCGTGCCCACCATCTGTTTCAGAAAGATGTGGATTACATTGTTCAGGGTGGCCAGGTTGTCATTGTTGATGAGCACACAGGCCGCACCATGCCAGGCCGTCGCTGGAGCGAAGGCCTGCATCAGGCGATGGAAGCCAAAGAAGGTCTGAAGATTCAGGCTGAGAGTCAGACTCTGGCTTCAACAACCTTCCAGAATTATTTCCGGTTGTATGACAAGCTTGCCGGTATGACCGGTACGGCTGATACCGAAGCTTTCGAGTTTCGTCAGATCTACGCACTGGATGTTGTGGTCATTCCACCGAACAAAGCCATCCAGCGGATTGATTACAACGATCTCGTATACCTGACTCAGGATGAAAAGTTCCACGCCATCATCGATGAGATCAAGGATGTGACCGGTGAGGGTCGGCCAATTCTTGTGGGCACCGCCTCCATCGAGGCATCGGAGCTACTCTCGATGCTGCTGAAAAAGGCGCGTATAGAGCATAAGATCCTTAACGCCAAACAGCACGAATCAGAAGCTCAGATTATTGCCCAAGCCGGGCGTCCGGGTGCCGTTACTATTGCCACCAACATGGCCGGCCGGGGCACGGACATTGTGCTGGGCGGCAACTGGGAGCACGAAGTCGCCGGGCTGGACAACCCGTCAGAGGAGGAGGTTGCGCGCCTCAAAGCTGAATGGACAGAACGTCATAATCAGGTTCTGGAAGCCGGTGGCCTGCATATTGTGGGTACCGAGCGCCACGAATCCCGCCGTATAGACAACCAGTTGCGTGGTCGTGCCGGCCGTCAGGGCGACCCGGGTTCTTCACGCTTCTTCCTGTCTCTGGAAGACAACCTGATGCGCATCTTTGCGCCGGATCGTGTCAAGAGCCTGATGCAGGCGATGGGTATGAAGAAGGGCGAGGCCATTGAACACCGCATGGTCACGAATGCCATTGAAAAATCCCAGCGTAAGGTTGAGGGTCGCAACTTCGACATGCGTAAAACGCTGCTCGAGTACGATGACGTCGCTAACGATCAGCGTACTGTGATTTATGACCAGCGTAACGAGGTTATGGCGTCAGAGGATGTCTCCGAGATGGTTAACACCATCCGTGAAGACGTTGTTGACGCATTGATCAGCGAACACATCCCGCCCCAGAGCATGCCTGAGCAGTGGGATGTGGCAGGGCTGGAGACTCAGTTGCAGTCGGAAATGGCTGTTGACCTGCCAATCCAGGCCTGGCTGGAAGAAGACAAAAAGCTTTTCGAAGACAGTCTGCGCCAGAAAATTCTGGATGAGATTGTGGCAGCCTATCGAGCCAAGGAAGAAGTGGCCGGCGCAGAGTCCATGCGTAAATTCGAAAAGCAGGTGTTCCTGCAGGTTCTGGATACGCTATGGAAAGAACATCTCTCGAATATGGATCACCTGCGCCGTGGTATTCACCTGCGCGGCTATGCCCAGAAAAACCCCAAGCAGGAGTACAAGCGCGAAGCATTTAACATGTTTGAGGGCCTGCTTGAGAATATGAAGCGTGATGTAACTCGCGTGCTTTGCCATGTCAGGGTTCAAAGCCGTGAGGAAATGGAAGAGGTCGAGCGTCGCCGTAAAGAAGCCCTTGAGCTTGAGCTTGCCAAGGCGCGCTTGCGCCATGACGAGACCAGCGCGACCGCGCAGAGTCAGGCTGAGCAAGGCGATAGCGGTGGTGAGGGTTCCCGGCAGACTACGCCTGACACCTTCGTGCGACAGGAGCGCAAGGTGGGCCGTAACGAGCCTTGCCCCTGCGGATCTGGCAAAAAGTACAAACAGTGTTGTGGAAAGGTGAACTGACCAACCCTCACTGGAAAAGCTAAAGTAAGGAGCCCGCAATCGACCAGTTGACTGGAAGACTGCGGGTTTTTCGTTTTCAGGCATATTCAATTCAGAAGGAGTGGCAAAGATGGCGGTTGGACCAGGAACCTTACCCGAGTTCTTTCCGGTAGCAGGTGTCAGGCTGGGTATTGCCAGCGCAGGTATCAAAAAGCCCGGGCGTAAAGATGTGGTGGTGTTTGAGTTGGCACCAGGCAGCCGGGTAGCGGGATTGTTTACGACCAACCAGTTCTGTGCCGCTCCGGTTACTATCAGTCGCAGGCATTTAGCGGAAAAGGCTCCACGCTATCTGTTGATCAATACCGGGAACGCTAATGCAGGAACCGGTGAGCGAGGAATGCAAGACGCACTGGCTTGCTGCGAGGCTTTAGCGCAGCAAGCAGGTGTTAGCGCTTCTGAGGTCTTGCCATTCTCAACAGGGGTGATTGGTGAACCTTTGCCGGTTCAGAAGATCCTGAGCGCGCTGCCAGATGCGCTGGCGAGCGCTGGTGATAATCGCTGGGTGGAAGCTGCCAGCGGTATAATGACGACCGACACGCGCCCCAAGGGCGCATCCGCGCAGGTTGTTCTGGGCGGGCACACTGTCACCATCTCTGGTGTCAGTAAGGGTGCGGGCATGATTCGCCCCAACATGGCTACTATGTTGGGTTTCATTGCCACAGACGCCCTTATTGCGCCAGACGCGTTGCAGGTGCTGGCATCAGAACTCGGAGAGCAGTCGTTTAACCGCATCACAATTGATGGTGATACCTCAACTAATGACGCCTGCATGCTGATAGCCAGCGGCCAGTACGGCGGGCCGGAAATTACTCTGGACAGCGAGCATTTGCCGGCGCTGCGGGATGCGTTGAAGAACGTTTATATGAATCTCGCCCACGCTATCGTGCGCGACGGTGAAGGCGCAACCAAGTTCGTTACCATTCGCGTCAGCGGCGCAGCTGCCCGGCAAGAGGCGTTGGATGTGGCCTATACGGTCGCCCATTCCCCTCTGGTAAAAACGGCGCTGTTTGCATCTGATCCTAATTGGGGGCGGATTCTGGCGGCGGTCGGTCGAGCCGGCGTTACGGATCTGGACGTCAGTGCGCTCGAAATCTATCTCGGAGAGGTTTGTCTTGTCAGGAATGGTGGCCGCGCCGAGGATTATTCCGAGGAGCGGGGGCAGGCGGTCATGGATCAGGAAGAGATCACTATTGCTATTGACCTGAAACGGGGTGATATCAGCGAGACGGTCTGGACCTGCGACTTCTCCCACGACTACGTCACAATTAACGCGGACTACCGCAGTTAACTATGGCTGGTACAGGAACCCACGTCCGAGAGGTACATGTAGCAGTCGGAGTTATTGTCCGGGAAGGGCGTGTGCTCATTGCCCGCCGGCCAGATCATGTGCATCAGGGAGGTTTGCTGGAATTTCCCGGCGGCAAGGTTGAGCCAGAAGAATCCGTGCAGGACGCTCTGGTGCGTGAGATCGCTGAGGAAACCGGGTTACAGATAGCGGCCGATTGCCTTCAGCCCGTTATTGGCATTCGCCACGATTATGGTGACAAACGGGTATTTCTGGATGTCTGGAGAACCGATCAGGCGCGTGGCAAGGCTCATGGCCGTGAGGGGCAGACCATAGACTGGATGTGCCCTGAACAACTGCGCGACGAAGACTTTCCAGCGGCCAACCGGCCCATTATTCGCGCTCTGAGGCTTCCTTTCCTGCTTGCTATAACAGGAGATATTCAGGCCGGAGATGCTGGCGTCCGGCAGCTAAGCAATGCGCTTTCTAAATTGCCGGCCGTGTTGCCAGCTAGTGATCGTGCAAGCCTTGTACTGTTGCGCGCTCCGGGTATGGCTGCAGAGGAATACTGTAGCCTGGCCGAGTCTGCATCAGACCTTTGCGAGACGGTAGGTGTTGGTCTTCTGGTCCACGGGTCGGTCTCAGTGTTTGATGAGAATCCGGACGCAGCTGGGCTTCACCTGCCCTGGCGAGAAGCAGAAAAGCTTGATGCGAGGCCCGTACCGAGCGGCGTCTGGCTTGGGGTTTCCTGCCACGATGCTCACGAAATCGACCATGCCGTTGTCATTGGTGCGGATTATGTGACGCTGGGACCGGTAAAACAGACGACAACACACCCGGATACACCAGCCATGGGCTGGATGGAGTTCCGTGAACTGGTATCTCGTGCAACGATTCCGGTTTTTGCTCTGGGCGGTCTTGAACCTGCAGATCTTGATCAGGTAAAGCAGTCCGGAGGACAGGGGGTTGCCGGGATAGGTTACTGGTGGCCAGCAAGTTGCGCATGATCAGCCGCGCTGACGGGTATATCTGATATGCTCGCCGGCGGAATTTCACTTATATCGCTAGTGATCTGGCGGTTATTCTCAAATACGCACCTGGGGAGACGCTGTGAGTAAACTGACCCATCTTGATGACAAAGGTGAAGCCCGCATGGTGGACGTTACGGATAAAGCCGTAACGGAACGCGAAGCGCGCGCAGAAGCAACTATCCATATGGCGGCTGAAACCCTGCGGATGATCACGGACGGTGAGCATCCGAAAGGCGATGTGCTGGCGGTGGCGCGTATTGCCGGAATTATGGCGGCCAAGCGAACCCACGATTTGATTCCCTTGTGCCACGCTTTGAACCTCACCTCTGTGAAAGTTGAGCTCACCCCTGGGGCGGATGGTGCGTCAGTGCATATACTGACGCGCTGCAAGCTTTCAGGCCAGACGGGTGTCGAAATGGAAGCTCTGACGGCGGCCAGTGTTGCTGCGCTGACGCTGTACGATATGTGCAAGGCCGTTGATAAGGGTATGGAGATCAGCGCCGTGCGCCTGTTGGAGAAAAAAGGCGGACGCAGTGGGCATTGGGTTGCGGGTAACCAATAAGGCGTGATCTGCATGGTAACTGGGCTCGTAAATACCGCCTGATAGCTCACCCATGTTAGAATCCGGACCCCGATTTACTGAACCACGAGGAAACACTGTGGCTGTTCGTTACATCCAGACCTGCCGACTTCCGACCCCGTTTGGGGTGTTCGATATGCACGGTTTTGAAGAGCTGGACACCGGAAAGGAGCACGTTGCACTGACTCTGGGGTCGCTTGAAAGTGACGAACCCATGTTGGCACGCACACACTCGGAATGCCTGACCGGCGACGCCCTGTACAGTATGCGCTGTGACTGCGGCTACCAGCTTGAAGAAGCGTTACGAAGCATTGCCCGTGAGGGGCGCGGCATTCTGATGTATCTGCGCCAGGAAGGTCGTGGTATCGGGTTGCTCAACAAGATCCGGGCTTACCACCTGCAGGATCAGGGGGCTGATACCGTAGAGGCCAATGAGCGCCTTGGATTTGCGGCTGACCTGCGCGATTACAGCATGTGTAAAGACATGCTGGAGCATCTCGGCATCAAAAGCCTGCGCCTGATGACGAACAACCCTCGCAAGGTTAAAGCTCTGACGTCCTATGGCATCGAGATTGTGGAGCGTGTGCCACTGCATGTCGGGCGTAACCCTCATAATGAGCACTACCTGGACACCAAGCAGAGCAAACTCGGGCATTGGCTGGAAACCCATCAGGACGATGATCCTGCGATATAAATGCAGCACTGAGAGCCGATGTTAATATTAAAAAAGCCCGCCTGAGCGGGCTTTTTGCATACTGGTTTGGCGACAGGTCTATTTCACTGCTTTAAGTCTCTGGTGTTGCAACCGCTCCATGCGGGCACTTATTGCAGCGAATATGCCCTGAGCATCCAGCCCGCAGTCTTTCAGCAGTTCTTCGTGCTTGCCATGATCAATGAAAGTGTCGGGGAGCCCCAGGTGTAGCACTGGCATGGAAACCTCCTGGCTGTTCAGGAATTCGGTAACAGAACTGCCTGCGCCCCCGGCTATGACATTTTCTTCCAGTGTGACCAGTAGTTCGTGTTGCTCTGCGAGCTCGAGAACCAGAGCTTCGTCCAGTGGCTTTACGAAACGCATGTCGACCACCGTTGCGCCCAATTTTTCTGCGGCTTCCAGGGCCGGGCTTAGCAAGGTGCCAAAGTTGAGAATGGCGACGTCATTGCCGTCACGGATCTTTCGTCCCTTGCCGATTTCCAGGCGGGTAAGTGCTTTCTGGATCACCGCCCCTGGTCCGGTTCCCCTGGGATAACGAACAGCTGCGGGCCCCTCAAACAGCATGCCGGTATGAAGCAGTTGGCGAGTTTCATTTTCATCAGACGGCGTCATCAACACCATGTTCGGGATACAACGCAGATAGCTGATATCAAAAGCCCCTGCGTGAGTCGGGCCGTCCTCGCCAACCAGGCCAGCCCGGTCGATCGCAAACAACACATCAAGGTTCTGGATAGCGACATCGTGTATCAGCTGGTCGTACGCACGCTGCAAAAATGTCGAATAAATTGCAACCACTGGCTTGCCGCCATCGCAGGCAAGGCCTGCGGCAAGCGTTACGGCGTGCTGTTCGGCAATGGCAACATCAAAATAGCGGTCCGGAAAGCGCCTGGAGAATTCCAGCAGATCTGAACCTTCGCACATGGCGGGCGTTATGCCGTTTACCCGTTCGTCCTGTTCCGCGGCATCACACAACCACTGCCCGAACACGTTCGCGTATTTCTGCTTCGCGGGCTTGGGTTTGACCGGCTCAGGTTTCCTTGGAGGCACCGGCTCAATCTTGTTGATGGCGTGGTAGCCGATGGGGTCTGCTTCGGCCGGCGCGAAGCCCTTGCCTTTGGTGGTCACCACATGAAGGAACTGCGGCCCTTCCAGTTCACGGATGTTTTCCAGGGTCTCGATCAGTAAGGGCAGGTCGTGGCCGTCGATGGGGCCGATATAATTGAAACCCAGCTCTTCAAACAGGGTGCCTGGTACGATCATACCCTTGAAATGTTCTTCAGTTTTCTTTGCCAATGCCATCAGGTTGGGCGCGCCCTGGAGGACCTTTTTGCTGCTGTCACGAACCTGGTTGTAGGTGCGACTTGAAAGCAGCTTGGCGAAATAGTTAGACAGGCCACCGACATTGTGTGAAATCGACATGTCGTTATCGTTCAGGACCACCAACATATCAGCATGCAGGTGCCCTGCGTGATTCAGTGCCTCAAAGGCCATGCCTGCCGTCATGGCGCCATCACCAATAACGGCAATGCTCTTGCGGCCGGTTTTCTGCTGTTGGGCGGCAACGGCCATGCCCAGAGCTGCGCTGATTGAGGTGCTGGAATGACCTACACCGAAGGTGTCATAGGCGCTTTCAGACCGTTTAGGGAAGCCGGCCAGGCCGTTTTTCCGGCGGATGCTACCCATTTGTTCACGGCGGCCCGTCAGGATTTTATGTGGGTAAGCCTGGTGGCCAACATCCCATACAAGGCGGTCTTCGGGTGTGTTGAAGACATAGTGCAGGGCCACCGTGAGCTCGAGCACGCCAAGCCCCGCGCCGAAATGGCCGCCAGTCTGCCCGACAGTCCATAATAAAAACGCGCGCAGTTCTCTGGCGAACTGAACAAGCTGTTCAGCCGGCAACTCCCGCAATTGGGCGGGCACGTCAACCCTGTCCAGCAAGGGCGTATTTGGCCGCTGTGACGGGATTTCCTTGAAAATATAAGTGTCCTGCATCTACTCGGGTCTTTTCCGGAATGTTCGGTAACTGGCTGCCATTATAGGGGAACAGGGGTGCCTGTTTCACACATGTCGGGCCATATGTTACGAAATTGTACTTGCTCAGTGTGCGCCTTCGCGGCGCCTGATTTCAACGAAAGGCTCACCGAGAGGCGCAATGTTGATTTAAGAAGCGTACTCAATGAGTTCTGGCTACCACATAATCTGCCATAGCCCTCAGGGGGTCGGCTTCCGGGCCGAAATCCTGCAGGCTCTCAAGCGCGTTGCTGAGCAGTGAGGCAAGATGCTTCCGTGTTCCTGCAAGTCCGAGCAGGGCGGGGTACGTCGGTTTTGCGCGGGCAATATCGGAGCCTTGGGGTTTGCCGATGGTTTCTGTGTCTCCCTCAATATCCAAGAGATCATCCTGAACCTGAAATGCCAACCCGAGCGCTTTGGCATAACGCGTCAGGGAATTCAGTGAGTGTTCACTGATGCCGGGCACGGTCAATGCTCCGATTCGCACGCTGGCTTCAATGAGCGCCCCGGTTTTGTGTCGGTGCATGGTTTCGAGCTGTGCCAGTGTCAGGCTTTTGCCCACGGATTCCAGATCAATCGCCTGGCCGCCTACCATGCCGCTATGTCCGCTTGCACGGGCCAGTTCCTGAATCATGGCGAGCCGCGCTGATACCTCAATGCCGGGAGCCTCTGCCAACCATTCAAATGCCAGTGCCTGCAGGGCGTCGCCCGCCAGGATTGCCGTAGCCTCATCAAAGGCAATATGTGCCGTCGGCCGACCACGACGCAACTCGTCGTTGTCCATCGCCGGGAGATCGTCGTGCACAAGCGAATAGGCATGGATCAGCTCTATTGCGCAGGCTGGAACCAATGCTGCATCAGGGTTTTGGCCGAGGGCATTCGCGGCAGCAATGGCCAATGCCGGGCGGATGCGCTTGCCTCCGCCAAGTACGCTGTAACGCATTGCTGCCTGCAACTGCTCAGACACCGAGCCGGATTTTATGCGGCGATCCAGTTCGTCGTCTACGCGGCTGCGGCAGGCTTCCAGAAAATCCATGGTCGGCGACCTCCCGTTATGCATCAGTCGGCATCGCCCGGCGAAAGTGGACGGGTTTCAAGGGTGCCATCGTCGTTTTGCACCAATTGCTCAACCCTTTGTTCAGCGCTCTTGAGCGCCTGCTGACATGCGCGGGTCAGCTTCACGCCCCGCTCGAAGGCTGACAGCGATTGCTCGAGGGACAGCTCTCCCTGTTCCAGGTTGCGTACCAACGTTTCCAGCTCATCGAGAGACTTCTCAAAGTCGGCAATAGATGTGGCGTCTTGTTGACCGGCCATCGGCGGCCCTCCGATCGGGTGAACGAATTTCGCGGAGTATATCAGAGGCTGAGCGCTATCGCTGCCAGTGGAATTCCCGGTGCTCTTCCGGGCGGCCTTCTGGTCCCCAGCTCTGCTCGGTAACGCGAACTTCGCCAATATGGGAGACGCTGACGACTGTGGTGGCTCGTGTGCCGTATTCAGCACCGGTTATGAAAGGCGACGAAAGAAAGCGTTCAGTATCAAGATTTATGCCGGTATCGGGTAGCAAGTGATCCGGCGCCGGTGTTGTATCCTTCAGCAGCCGGGCAAGGTCTGTGTGCAAGTCCCGGGCATGGTTTCCTGCCGACTTTATGGTTCGGCCTACGGCTTCCCGGAGGCGCAGCAGTTTCGGCCAGGGCGTTTGAAGCAGGTGATTGCTCAGGCCATATATTCCGCGATGAATGGCTCGACCGGGGTGCGCATCCCGATTGCTGAAGTACCAGCCGCTCGTTTCGCCGAGGCTGACAAGGTTGAAGCCGGCGTACCGGGCAGCTGTGTTTTCCAGGCTTCCCTGCAACTGCGATTCAGCTTCAATGAGCGCCCGTAAGGGCAACTCGCCACGGCTTGCCTGGCCGGCTTCTGGGGTGCCTTCGCGAACATTGGTTACTGCAGCCACCCGGCCTTCCGGGGAAACTGCCAGCCAGGTTCCCCCGGACTGAAGGTCCCTGCCGGCCAGAATCCGTTCGCCGGATTCCGTTTCCCACCAGTCGAGAGGCGCTGTGGGTCTCCGGAAAAATTCATCCCGGTTGGCGGCAACCACCAGGGGGAAACGGGCGCTTTGGCCAATAGAAAATGCGATCAGACACATGCCAGGTTGTTCTCCGGATCTAAGGGGGTATTCCTGGGTGATGAAGTACTTGCTGGTGTGTATCATACCAGCCTTATTTTCCCGTATGTGTGAGCACTTATGTCCCTGTTATCCGTGTTTGTGATTTATATGGTGCTGGGAGCCTTTGCCGGTACCCTTGCGGGCCTCTTTGGCATTGGTGGCGGCCTTATTATTGTGCCGGTGCTAATTTTCAGCTTCGGGGCGCAGGGCTTCAGCCCTGAGATTGCTGCCCATTTGGCTGTGGGCACCTCACTGGCAACCATCGTATTCACCTCCTTCAGCTCTATCCGCTCGCACCAGAAACACAGTGCAATTCGTTGGGACATCTTTCGCCCTATGACTGTAGGTATAGTGCTTGGCGCCCTTGTGGGGGCCTGGACTGCGTCACTACTCAGTGGCCCAGCTCTGGAACTGATCATTGGAATATTTGTCATCCTCGTGGGTTTCAAGATGCTACTCGATGTAAACCCCTCTCCGGGCAGAGACGTGCCGGGGAGTTCAGGCCTTGGTGCGGCCGGTGCAGGAATAGGCTGGGCCTCCGCTATTTTCGGAATAGGCGGCGGTACACTGACGGTACCCTACCTGAACTGGTGTAATGTGCGGATGCAGCAGGCTGTGGGCACCTCTGCCGCATGCGGGTTGCCTATTGCCATTGCGGGCACCCTCGGGAACGCCTGGACGGGTTGGGGTGAGTCCGCTGTTCCGGAATACAGCCTTGGTTTCATCTATTTGCCGGCTCTGGTAGGTATTATTCTCACCAGCGTTCTGTTCGCACGTGTCGGCGCTAACCTGGCGCATCGACTGAACGCCAAAGTGCTAAAGCGGGTGTTTGCCATCATGCTTTTGCTGGTTGGCCTTCGTTTTCTTCTAAGCTGAGAGGTTATTGATGCTTCAGCATCCACAGATAGACCCGGTCGCCATTGCCATCGGGCCATTAAAAATTCATTGGTATGGGCTGACTTACCTCGTAGGCTTTGTTGCCGGCTGGTGGCTGGGCCGCCTGCGTGCTCGCAAACCGGGGTCTCCGATTACAGAGGAGCAGATGGGCGACCTTCTGTTTTACCTGGCGCTCGGCGTTATTCTGGGCGGGCGTTTTGGCTATGTTATTTTCTATAACTTCAGTGTTTTTCTGGCCGACCCCATGTGGCTCCTACGAGTATGGGAAGGTGGTATGTCTTTCCACGGCGGGCTGCTTGGCGTCATGCTCGCCATGTGGTTGTACGGGCGCAAAATTGGCACCGGGTTCTGGCGGCTCGCGGATTTCGTCGCACCTCTGGTACCGGTAGGCCTGGGGGCCGGGCGGATTGGTAACTTTATCAACGGCGAACTGTGGGGCAAGCCGACGGATCTGCCCTGGGGCATGGTGTTCCGCCAGGCGCCGGATGCGCTGGCTCGACATCCATCCCAGCTTTACCAGTTTGCCCTGGAAGGTGTGCTGTTCTTTGTCATCCTCTGGTGGTTTTCTGCCAAGCCACGGCCGCGAATGGCGGTGTCAGGGCTGTTCCTGATTTGCTACGGAATCTTCCGTTTTCTGGTGGAGTTTGTGCGGCAGCCAGACGCCCAGTTGGGCTATCTGGCGTTTGACTGGCTCACCATGGGGCAGGTACTTTCCTTTCCGATGGCGCTTGCAGGCGCAGCCCTGATGTTTATTGCTTATCGGAGAAACGCGGAATGAAAGCCTATCTCGATCTCATGAAAGACGTAGTGGATAACGGATTCGACAAGGGCGACCGCACCGGTGTCGGCACCCGCTCTGTTTTCGGGCGGCAGATTCGTTTTAATCTTCAAAACGGCTTTCCTCTGGTAACCACGAAGAAAGTACACTTGCGCAGCATTATCTACGAGCTGCTCTGGTTTCTGAAAGGCTCAACGGACAACAACTGGCTGAAAGAGCGAAAGGTTTCGATCTGGAACGAATGGGCGCTGGAAAACGGTGACCTTGGCCCTATCTACGGCAAACAATGGCGTAGCTGGCAGTGCCCTGATGGCCGCGTGGTGGACCAGATCAGCGAAGTCATTGATCAGATCCGCAACAAGCCAAACTCCCGGCGCCTGATCGTTTCTGCCTGGAACCCGGCTGAACTCCCGGATGAATCCGTTGGCCCCCAGGAAAACGCCCGGGAAGGGCGCATGGCGCTGGCTCCTTGTCATTGCCTGTTCCAGTTCTACGTGCTCGACGGCAAGCTCTCCTGCCAGCTTTACCAGCGCAGCGCTGACCTGTTTCTGGGGGTACCGTTCAATATTGCCTCCTACGCGTTGCTGACCCACATGATCGCCCAGCAGTGTGACCTGGAAGTTGGCGAGTTTGTGCATACCTTTGGCGACTGTCATCTCTATCAAAATCACCTCACCGATGACATAGTTTTCGAACAGCTCAAGCGTGAGCCGAAGGCGCTCCCTGAACTCGTGATCAAGCGCAAACCAGACTCAATATTTGATTACGAACTGGAAGACTTCGAATTCGAGGGCTACGACCCTTATCCAGGCATTAAAGCGCCCATAGCAATATAAACCTGGCAAGCTTCGCGCGACGTTTGATCGCAAGGGTGCGAAACGGCTCTCCAAAAATGTGCGGAGCCAAGCGTACACGGACGTATTCACAGCGGTTTTTGGAGAGCCGTTTTGCATCCTTGCAGCCCCGAAGCCCAAAGCAAAAAGCCCCGAGTCAAAGGAACCAGCATGCGTAAAGCCCTCATAGTAGCCATGTCCCGAAATCGGGTAATCGGCAAAAACAACAACCTGCCCTGGCATCTCCCGGGCGATCTCAAATACTTCAAGCAAGCCACCATGGGCAAGCCCATCATCATGGGCAGGAAAACCTGGGACTCCATTGGCAGACCCTTGCCGGGCCGGATGAATCTGGTTATTTCCCGGAATGCGGATCGTGAAGCGCCCGCAGGAACGGTTACCGCCAAATCACTGAAAGAGGCTTTGATAAAGGCAGAAGCACAGGCTGAGCTGGAAGGTGGTGACGAAGTAATGATTATCGGGGGAGGGCAAATCTACGCAGAAGCGCTACCCATGGTAGATCGTATTTACATTACGCAGGTGCATGCCGAGGTGGATGGCGATGCGTATTTTCCGGAAGTGAACTGGGATGAGTGGGAAGAGATCGGACGGGAGGATTTCTCCGCGTCCGATAACAATCCTTACGACTACAGCTTCGTCGTCTATCAGCGCTTGGCGTCTGACTGACGGGGAGGCCGCTTACCGCCCGGCTTGCCACCTTTGCCCGGTGGTTTGCCGCGGGCACCTGAGCCACCTGGGCCGCCGCGCCCTTTGTATCCACCTTTAGGCGGTCCCTTACGGTACTCGCCCGGGCGGCCGCCCTTGCGATCACGACGGGGAGGTGCTGTTGCAGACACAACGGGCAGGGCTTCCGGCTGTTCAAGCGGGAAAGTGCCTGGCTGAAGCGCTTCCATCCAACAGGCCAGGGCGCCGGCAACCATGGCGATATCCATCTCGTTGCGCTCAGCGATATCGTCAAGCAATGCCATAGACTTCGCAAGCTTCTTGTCTTCAGCAAAACCAAGCAGTTGGCTTTCGAACTGCTCTTCGCGCATTTTCTTCAGTTCAACTGGCGACGGCAGCTCGTAAGCTTCCATTGGCGAGTTAGTGGCGCGCTCAAGCGTGCGAAGCCAGCTCCGCTCACGGGGAGTAACCAGCAGAATCGCTTTACCAGTGCGCCCGGCACGGCCGGTACGCCCAACCCGGTGGATGTAGGCTTCAGTGTCGTAGGGCACATCATAGTTAATGACGTGAGTAATTCTTGGTACGTCCAGACCACGCGCCGCTACGTCTGTGGCCACGATGATATCTTTTTTGCCACGCTTCAGATCCTCAACCGTCTGCTCACGCTGGCGTTGATTCAGATCACCGTTCAGCGGGGCGACAGCATGTCCGCGAGCGCTCAGTTTTTCAGCCAGCAGTGTGGTTTCGGCCTTGGTTCGGACGAAGATAATCGACGCTTCGAAAGGCTCTACTTCCAGAATGCGGGTGAGGGCATCCAGCTTGCGCTCTGCGTATACCGGGAGAACAAACTGCGAAATGCGCTCAACTGTGCGGGTTTCGCTTTCGATCTTTACTTCGGTCGCATCGCTCAGGTAGGTCCTGGCGACCTTCTTGATTTGCGGTGGCATGGTGGCCGAGAAAAGCGCGCGCTGACAATTTTCCGGCGTTTTGGCCAGTATGGCTTCTACGTCGTCAATGAAGCCCATGCGGAGCATTTCGTCAGCTTCGTCGAGAACCAGCGCTTTCAGATTGCCCAGCTTCAGTGTGCCTTTGCGAAGATGGTCCAGCATACGGCCGGGCGTACCGACAATAACCTGGGCACCGCGTTTAAGGCCTTTGATCTGGGGGTAAAAGTCTTGCCCACCATAAATTGGCAGTACATGAAAGTGCTTGAACTTGGCGGCGTAGGAGGTAAACGCTTCTGCCACCTGAATGGCCAGCTCCCGTGTGGGGGCTAGAACCAGAATCTGTGGTTCACTTACGGATGCATCAATACGGCTCAGCAACGGTAAAGCGAAGGCGGCGGTTTTACCCGTGCCGGTCTGGGCGACGCCCAGTAAGTGTTTGCCAGCGAGCAGCGCGGGAATGCACTGGGCCTGGATGGGCGTCGGGGTTTCATAGCCAATAGCGGATACAGCTTCAAGTACGGCTGGATCAAGCCCCAGTTCGGCGAAGGACAATTCAGACATTGATTTACTCGGAATTCGGGAGGTAGAGCATTGCCGGGCAATGCATTATGTGAACATATTATAAACGCTTTTTGACGGTTTTAATACGTAAAATCGAATCCAGTCTGTAGGTAGTTGCCGGAGCACCGGGATTGCGTTGTGCCCGTAATTTCGGCAATCTCCTGTTTTACTGATAGGTTGCTAATAGGAACGCGCTATGACCTTTGATGAACTGATTGCCGCTGGCCGTGCCAGCAACGAGTTGGTGATGCCTGCGACCTGGTCTCAAGGGCGAGCGACCTTTGGCGGCTTGGTGACTGGTCTGTTGTTCGACCGTATGGAGCGAACGGTTGCTGATAACAGGCCTGTACGGTCCATGCACGTGTCGTTTATAGGGCCGGTAGAAGCAGAGGTTCCCGCGGTTTTCGATACACAGATTCTGCGCGAGGGCGGCTCGGTCAGCCAGGTGGAAGGGCGGATTATCCAGAATGGGGAACCGCGGTTAATCTGTATTGGAGCATTTGCAGGCGACCGGGAATCGGTTGTGCGCATCGATGGAATGCCAGCTCCGGAGGTTAAACCAGTGGATCAGTGCCAGGGGCTTCCGTATATCGAAGGTGTCACTCCGGGATTTATCGGGTACATAGATATGCGCTGGGCATACGGAACTATGCCGTTTACGGGTGGAAGTGGGCGTGAAATGGGTGGCTGGATGCGGTTCAGGGACGTGCCCGAGGTTATGACCGATGCGCATATTGTTGCACTTATCGACGCCTGGCCAGCGCCGGTTCTTCAGCACTTCAAGTCCCAGGTGCCCGCCAGTTCATTGTCCTGGGCGTTCGATATTATTCACCCAAGGCCGGCCCTGAAGCCAGATGACTGGCTATTGTACAAGGCGACAATTGAGCAGGCAGGAGACGGCTATTGTCATTTCAATGCCGGAATCTGGACACCCAGGGGTGAGTTGCTGGCGATCAGTCGCCAGACCGCGACCGTCTTTGGCTAGGGGTATCTGAGACATTGAAAAGAAATGGCGGCTCAGGCCGCCATTTCAGCTTTTAACGCATCAATAATGATTCGGGCGAAGTCTGCGGGGGAGTCTTCCTGCAGGAAGTGTCCGCCGCGCAGGGTGATATGAGGCTGGCCGAGGGCGCCTGGAATGCGGCGCTGCATGTAGCGGTCCCCGCCACGGGTGATCGGGTCGCCGCTGCTGAAACAGGTAATAAAGGGCTTTCGCCAGTTTTCCAGGACTTTCCATGCGGCCTTGTTTGCGCTACTTGCCGGGTCGCCAGGCGATATTGGCACCAGCTTCGGGAATGCCCGCGCGCCTGCTTTGTACTCAGCCGAGGGGAAGGGCGCCTCGTAGGCTGCCAGTTCATGTTTGCTCAATGTTCGCTCGGTGCCAAACTGTACGATGCGGCCAACCGGAAACCAGGGGCTGTGGGTAGCGAAAGCCTTCCATAGGCTGAACGCAGCAGGTGCCGAGGTTTCGCCGGTTGGCAGCATGCCATTCCCGACTATGATCCGTTGAAAGCGGTCTGGAAGTTCCGCCGCAAGCCGCAAGCCCAGAAGTGAGCCCCAGTTCTGACAGACCAGAGTGATGTTTTTTAGGTCCAGAGCTTCAAGCCAGTGTGTCAGCCATGTCATGTGGCGATCGTAACTGTAATCGTCGATGGATGCCGGTTTGTCCGACTTCCCGAAGCCAATGAGGTCTGGTGCCAGTACACGGTGCCCGGCCTCGGCTACCAATGGAATCATGTGACGGTACAGGTATGACCAGGACGGCTCTCCATGGAGCATCAGAACGGGGGATGCTGCGGCTGGGCCTTCGTCGACATAGTGCATCCTGAGGCCTGACTCAACATCGAGATAATGAGGGAGAAAAGGGTAGTCCGGAAGACCTGAAAAACGGTCTTCGTCGGTTCTCAGAATACGCATGCCATCGACTGTCCTGACTGATTGGTTGCGTGCTCAGGATAAATCAGTTGGCGGTTTCCTGTGTTTGTATTGCGTAACAGAGCGTTGCGGCTTTGAATCAGGCCTTGCCAGGGTCGACTTTGGGTCGCCGGTTTGAGCGCTTGTCTTCCCAGTCAAGGTTTTTTGGATCGTACCAGCCAATAGCTCTGAGCACCTTCTCTCGGGTCGTCGCGGAAAGGGTTGGCCAGAGTTCCTGGAAGTCGTCCAGTCCCTGCTCGCGAAAACGCTGCTGCTTGCTTTGGAGCCGATTAAGAATTCGGGGCAGCTGCAGCGCCTCGCCGAGCTGCCCCGGAACCAGAACCTCCTGGCCCATTACCTTTCGGCGATGCGTTCTGGCAGCCAGCACCCGTCGTAGTTCCGCCGCAGCGTCCAGAGCAGTTTCCGTAGTAAAGGTTTCCTGTTCCAATACCATGACCTGTCTAATTGCTGATCAACAACCTTCCACTATAACCTGAAGCATGCACCAGTGGCCATTTGGTCGTGTTAGGCTAATGCGAGTCTGAACTTCACTGGGATAAACGGAATTATGTACGCAAAACTTGAGACACGAACCTTTCTTGCCTTGCTGGTTGGAGTATCTGTGGCTTTCGTGTTTCTTATGAAGCCCTTTTTCGGACCGATCTTCTGGGCGATTGCGATTGCACTGATTTTTCATCCGTTCCAGATGCTTCTCGTGCGCCGGCTTGGAGAGCGGCCAAACGTGAATGCGTTGATTACCTTGACTGTATGTATGTTGATTGTGGTCATTCCTGTATTAGTGCTGATCACATCCCTTGCGGCCGAAGGGCTGGGAATCTATCAGCAGATTCAGGAAGGAGAGATAAAGCCCGGCGAGTATATTGATCAGGTGAACAAGTCTTTCCCTGCTATCCAGTCGCTTCTGGCGCAATTTGATATCAGCTTCAGTGAAATCCGCGACCGGGTTGTCAGCCTGTTCGTGGGCGGTAGCCAGTTTCTTGCCAAGCAGGCACTTGGCGTCGGCCAGAACACATTCCAGTTTTTCCTCGGGCTGGCTCTTATGGTGTACCTGGCGTTCTTCTTGCTGCGTGACGGCAGCGCATTGGTAGATTTGCTGATCCGTGCGCTTCCGCTGGGGGATGAACGTGAGCGCCTGTTGTTTGCCAAGTTTGCGGAAGTAACCCGTGCAACGGTGAAAGGCAACCTGCTCATCGCCATTATCCAGGGGGCTTTGGGGGGCATTATTTTCTGGATTCTGGGTATTGGCGGGGCTTTGCTGTGGGGGGTGGTGATGGCCATATTCTCACTTTTACCTGCCGTGGGCGCTGCATTGGTTTGGGTGCCAGCTGCTATTTATCTGGCCGCTGTGGGTGATATTGTTCAGGCCGTTGTGCTCACAATATTCGGAGTCGTCGTGATAGGGCTTGCGGATAATGTGTTGCGCCCGATTCTGGTCGGGCGTGATACAAAACTTCCTGATTA
This sequence comes from Marinobacter sp. 1_MG-2023, assembly GCF_030549045.1. Classification (NCBI taxonomy): domain Bacteria; kingdom Pseudomonadati; phylum Pseudomonadota; class Gammaproteobacteria; order Pseudomonadales; family Marinobacteraceae; genus Marinobacter; species Marinobacter sp. 1_MG-2023. The sequence goes on from NZ_JAUOST010000008.1 coordinate 53,983, forward strand.
CATAGTGTTGCTTTCCACTCTGGGCGGTCTTGCGATGTTTGGCATTAATGGTTTTGTGATGGGGCCGCTTGTCGCCGCGCTGTTTATGGCCTTCTGGGGAATTTTTATCCGGGAGTTCAGCGAAGAGTCCCAGAGAGCTGCGGATCACGACCGTGATGTAGATTAAAGCGACAGGATACAAAAGTATGTTAGGCTTTTGCCGTTCGCCCCAGCCTGTGGAGATGGGCTCCACATAACAAGAAAGAAACGGATATCGCTGAGATATCAGGAGTAAAACAGGTGAGTATCATGAAAAACGCGACCATCCGCATGGGCCGCCTTGCGCTCACAGCCGCTACAGCAGCTATGTTGTTTTTCGCACCCGCTGCCTTCGCTGACGAGACAGTATCGCTCAAGAATGCCTTATACGGCGCCGGGTACGATGTCACTAACGTTAATTCAACAATGGATGATGCCACCCGGTCTGAGTTGTCCCGTTTTCAGAAAGACAATGGGCTTCAGGCGAGCGGGATTCTGGATGAGGCAACCAAAAAGGCTCTGGGAATGATCAGCGTGCAGGTGGCGGCCGCTGGTAATACTTCCAGCCCGGTTGAATCCAAGCCTAAAACAGTCAGCAAGCCCGAGCCTGTTGAAGAAGATGCCATTGAGGAAGAAGACGACGGTGGCTGGTCCCTGTTCTAAACCAGGTAATACAAAAAAGCTCGCGCAGGTCATCTGCGCGAGCTTTTTTGTTTAAGAGCCCGAATTAGCCGAGTTTTTCCAGGTCTCTGACTGCGCCCTTGTCAGCGCTGGTTGCCAGAAGAGCGTACGCTTTCAACGCCGCCGACACGGCTCGCGGTCTGGGCAGTTCGGGCTTCCAGCCTTGGGCATCTCGCGCTTCACGACGGCGATCCAGTTCCTGTTCGTCCAGTAGGACATTAATGGAGCGTTGCGGAATATCGATGCGGATAGGATCACCGGTTTCGATAAGCCCTATTGCGCCGCCGGCTGCAGCCTCGGGCGACGCGTGGCCGATGGAGAGGCCCGAGGTACCGCCAGAAAAACGTCCGTCAGTCAAAAGTGCGCACTCTTTACCCAACCCTTTGGATTTAAGGTAGCTGGTGGGGTAGAGCATTTCCTGCATACCTGGGCCGCCTTTGGGTCCCTCGTATCGGATAATAACCACTTCACCGGGTTTGACTTCGTCAGCGAGAATGCCGGCAACGGCGGAGTCCTGGCTTTCAAATACCCGGGCTTTGCCTTCGAAAACATAGATGCTTTCATCGACCCCTGCGGTTTTTACCACGCAGCCGTCTACGGCAATGTTGCCGTAGAGGACGGCAAGGCCGCCTTCTGAGCTATAGGCGTGCTCAACGGAACGAATGCAGCCTGTCTCTCGGTCGCCATCCAGGCTTGGCCAGCGTGTGCTTTGGCTGAAGGCGGTCTGGGTCGGGATGCCGGCGGGGCCAGCTTTGTAAAACTCGACAACCTCCGGAGGCGGAGAACGCATGATATCCCAGGTTTCCAGCGCTTCTTTCATGGTCTTGCTGTGAACTGTGGGCAGATCGGTGTTGATGAGGCCTCCACGTTCAAGCTCACCCAGGATTCCCATAATGCCGCCGGCGCGATGTACATCTTCCATGTGGTATTTGGGTGAGTTCGGGGCCACTTTGCAAAGTTGTGGAACCCTTCTGGAAAGCTGGTCAATCTCGTTCAGAGTGAACGGAACACCGCCTTCCTGCGCAGCTGCCAGCAGGTGAAGGATGGTGTTGGTGGATCCGCCCATGGCGATATCCATAATCATTGCATTCTCGAACGCCGCCATGGAGGCAATGCTCCTGGGTAGGACGCTGGCGTCGTTCTGTTCGTAATAGCGCTTTGTATTCTCCACAATCTGGCGTCCGGCTTTCAGGAACAGCTGTTCCCGGTCGGCGTGGGTTGCCAGCATTGAGCCATTGCCGGGCAGCGCCAGGCCGATGGCTTCAGCCAGACAGTTCATGGAGTTTGCAGTAAACATGCCGGAGCATGAGCCGCAGGTCGGGCAGGCGCTGCGCTCGTACTCTGCGACAGCTTCATCGTTGGCAGTCGGATCTGCGGCTATGACCATGGCATCCACCAGGTCCAGTTTGTGCTCAGATAACTTGGTCTTCCCGGCTTCCATGGGGCCGCCTGAGACAAAAATTGCGGGAATGTTCAGGCGCATGGCAGCCATTAACATCCCTGGGGTGATTTTGTCGCAGTTGGAAATGCATACCAGCGCGTCAGCGCAGTGAGCATTCGCCATGTACTCAACGGAGTCCGCGATAATCTCGCGCGAAGGCAGAGAGTAGAGCATGCCGTCATGGCCCATGGCGATACCATCGTCCACTGCAATGGTATTGAATTCCTTGGCTACACCACCTGCAGCCTCAATTTCGCGGCAGACAAGTTGTCCCAGGTCTTTAAGGTGAACGTGCCCGGGTACAAACTGGGTGAAGGAATTGACAACGGCGATAATCGGCTTGCCGAAATCATTGTCTTTCATACCGGTGGCGCGCCAGAGGGCGCGGGCGCCGGCCATATTGCGGCCTGCGGTAGAAGTCCGCGAACGATACTGAGGCATGGTGCTCTGATCTCTCTTGGTGGATGCTTGGTTGTAACTTTAATGAAGAGATAAAGGATACCAGATTAGACACCCTGCGCATGGTTGTTTTGCTGCGCCATGGTTACAATAGCTTACAGATATCATGAATTAACTCCCGCCTTGAGCTTACTAAGGAGAATGCCTATGGCTAGCCAGGAGAGCTTGCCGCTACGTCGTCTGAAAGAGTTTCAGCCACTGAACCGGTTGACTGATGACCAGTTGGTATTGCTAGCCAGCCGAGCCGAGCGCCGATCTCACGGGCCGGGCCAGCGAGTATTGGAGCGCGGTGTGCGTGATGGTCTGGACTATTTTCTGGTTACAGGGAAAGTAGAGCTTGAATCGGTTGATGGCCGCAAAACGGTTGTTGAAGCCGAAACCGAAAAGGCGCTGAACCCCATTGCCAGGCTGCAGCCACGAATGTATGAGGTGACTGCGGTAAAGCCCTGTGAGTTCCTGGTAATAGAGCAGGATGTTCTCAACCAGCTGCTGCGAGCTGCTCCGGTTGCCCAGGTTGAGATGGATTCGGGGGAGAGCAGTGATAGCGGAGAGAGTGAAGAACACCATCTTTTGATGGAGTTCTACGCCGAGCTGCGCTCGAACCAGCTCAAGCTGCCTAGCGTCCCGGATGTTGCCTGGAAAGTGCGGCGCACCGTCGATAAAGAAGACTCAACGGCAGACCAGGTTGCCACCGCTGTATCAGCTGACCCCGCCATAGCGGCGAAACTGGTTCGTGCCTGTAACAGCCCCCTTTATCGCGGGTTCAGCGATGTGCGCAATGTGCGTGAGGCGGTTATACGCCTGGGCATGAGAACAACGCGGCAGCTTGTTACGGTATTCTCCATGCGAGAGGTGTTCAAAAGCCGCCAACCCTCTTTGCAGCACGAAATGGAAAATCTGTGGCGACATTCCCGTGAAGTCGCAGCCTTGTGCTGGGTACTGGCAGATCATGCCACGCGACTCAACCCGGAAGAGGCGCTGTTGGCGGGCCTGCTTCACGATATCGGTGTGGTGCCAATTCTGGTTCAGGCAGAGCACCATGTAAATCTGTTTGCCGACGACGCGAACTTGCAGAATGCGGTCAGCGAGCTCCGGGCAGATGTAGGTACAGCGATTATGGAAAGCTGGTCTTTCCCGCCCGCCTTTATCGATGCCGTTCGGCATGCAGAAGACTGGGATTACGAGAGTCGGGAGGAGGAGCCACAACTGGTGGACGTCGTGATCGTGGCCCAGCTTCATGCCATGATAGGTTCGAGCCAGAACGCAGGCTTACCGCCGTTCGACAAGGTGCCGGCTTATCGCAGGTTGGGCGATCTTGAATTGAACGCATCCCGCAGCCTTGAACTTCTGACCGAAGCGCGTGCGCGGGTCAATGAGGTTCAACAATTGCTGTCGATTCGATGACAGTTCCTATTTTTCCTCTCAATTCAGTTGTACTGCCAGGCGGCAGAATTCCGCTTCAGCTGTTCGAGCCTCGCTACATCGATATGCTGACCCGTTGCCTGAAGGATGATCAGGGCTTTGTTATAACCCTGCTGCGTGATGGCGCAGAAACCGGGCGCGTGGCGTCTTTTTACGATATCGGCACTTATGTGCGCATTATTGATTTTCAGCAGTTGGAGAACGGGCTGTTAGGGATCACGGTAGAAGGTGAAGCCAAGGTCGCTATCACGCAAAGTTGGCGCCAGGATGACGGGTTGAATCTTGGTGAGATGGAGTTTCTGCCGGTAGAGTCCTCTGGGGATATTCCTTCCGTTTTTCATGAGCTGCCATCCGTTTTGCGCGCACTTTTCCGGCATCCGGTTATTCAGGAGCTGGGTATGAGCGTTGATTATGCAGAGGCGCGAGATGTCAGCTGGCGGCTGACTGAGCTGCTACCCCTGGACAAGCAGGAAAAGCAGCATCTGCTTGAGATGCAGGATCCTCTGGCCCGTTTGAGTCGGCTGCAGGAATTGCTGGAAGCGCTCGAAGAGGGCTGAGGAAATCAGGAAGCTGGCGTGTAATGCTGTATGGCATCCGGCCACATGAGCCAGATGTAGTAGCCGCTGAACGTCAGCCAGGCTATTGCCGCCAGAAAAGTCAATATATCCGGAGCTATGGGAACCCGGTCAAACCGGCTGAAACTGGCCCTTGTTGCGCCGGTGATTGCCAAGCCCAGTAACAATCCCCCGACGATATCACTGAACCAGTGCACCCCCAGATAAAGCCGACTGAGGGCTACCGGAATCAGTGGTAACGATAACATGATGTATGTCTGCCAGCGCTTGCGGTTGCGAGCTTCGGCTGCCACAAAGCTGGCCAGTAGCGTTACGAGCACCGTAGTGCCTGTGGTATGGCCGCTGGGAAACGAGCCGGAAAAGGGTGGGTTGATAACCTGATCTGGACGCACAATGCCAATGGCAGATTTCAGGCCCCACACCAGCACGGTAGCCGTAACAGCAGCCAGCAGTATATGAATGGCGGCTGCGTAGTGCCCACGAAATACCAGTACCAGGCAAGCCAGCACGGCTGCCGCGAAAAGCACCGGTGAGTCGCCCATGAGGGTGGCAACGATTGCCGGGGCATCAAAGAGTGGCCGGCGTAAATCGCTGAACCATTGTAGTGCCAGCTGATCGAACGGCGTAATCAGGTCTGTCATGGCTGTGAGCTGCCCCCAGACAACCAGCAGGGCAATGGAGCCGAACGCCAGCATCAGCGAGGCTAACGGAAACTCACCCTCATGTGCCGGGCGCTCATTGGTGTAAAGGCGCCAGAAACGGTGGGTTGATTCATACTGGGCCATTTGCCGCTGTAGCCATAGATAAAACCTGCCATCTTCAGCGAGTCCCAGCTGAAAGCGAAAAAGTATGACGTAGATTGTCGCCAGAATCGCAAGACTGATACCAGTAACCAGGTAAAAATGCGGAGGTGGCTGAATTTCGCTCGCCAATGCGCTACCCACCAGAAACCCCGGCAGAATATAAACCGGTGCCCAGCCAAGGGCTGACGCTATATTGAATGCAAGGAAGCGGCGCCAGGGCATCAGAAGCGCGCCAGCGATGAGTGGGATTATCGGTCGGACAGGCCCGACAAAGCGCCCGATAATGACGCTTTTGCCGCCGTGACTTCGGAAAAAGCGCTCACCTTTTCTGATCAGTTCGGGGTGGCGGCTCAAAGGCCACACGTTTGTCAGCCGGCCCTGAAAAAGCCTGCCGATCGCAAAGCTTGTTGCATCTCCTGCGACCGCGCCCATTCCGGCCCACATTAGTGCAGTCATCAGAGGCATGCCGATCTGCGCCGCCAGTGCGGCAATGGCGAACAGCAGTGCGACACCTGGAACGATAATGCCTGCAACTGCCAGGGATTCAACAAATGCGGTGCTGAACAGCGCTAGCGACAACCATCCCGGGTTGGCACTTAGCCACGCGGTAAGATCCGTAAGCCAGACGCTGTTCATGAACGAAGCGTTTCTCCCGGACTGTACCAGGCAGTGTCAGCCCCGCGCCTGCGGGCTTCGAGCATGGCCTGGTGTGCGCGGTTGCGCAGAGTATCCGTACGAGTGTCACTGCTGCCGCGGGTTGTGCAGCCCAGGCTGACAGTGGCTTTGCCGATCACAGGCCAATGATGTTCCGAGATTGTGCGCCTTATGCGTTCTGAAATTACCCGAACGCCTTCTTCGGGTGTAAATGGAAGAATCAGGAAGAATTCCGAATCATTCAGTGTGTACAGGGTGTCGCCTGCCCGGATCACGTCGAACAGGTGCTGGGTCATATTGTAAAACAGCCCCTGTATACCCGGCTGTCCGTGAAGGTCAGCCGCCTCGTCGGCGTGATCTATGGTCAGGTTGATGACTGATAGGCTGTGACCGGTGGCAATGGCCCGGCTGATTTCTTTTTGTAGCGTTTCATCAAGAAAGCGAGCGTTGTGCGCGCCCGTAACCGGGTCGGTAATAGCAAGGTCTTCAGCCGACTGCGCCATATGGTCGTAATGCCATATATAAAGGGCTGCGACCGTCAGGACAATGAGCAGACCGCTAATCGCCGTCAAAGCGTCGGCGGGAGACTGCTTTACAAAGAGCACAATGGCCATTGGGGCAAGCAAAAGCAGAGACAGCATGAGCGCCTGGCGGAGCGGCAGTATCAGCAGATTGAGCACAAGTAGCGGCATGGCCCAGTGGGAGATGCCCGGGCTGTTCATGGTTAACATGGCCGCCAGAAGCCCACTGTTCAGACCCGAGAGAATAACCAGGTGGCCGGGCGCGGAGAGTTGGTGTCGGCGGCTAAGAAAAGTATAGGCAACGCCCGCGAGCGTCAGAGCTGCCATGCCAGCTGCCAGATAAAACAGTTCGTAAAAGCCATAGCGCAGGTTTTGTAGTGCCAGAGTAAAGATAAACAGGCTGGCAAGGCTGTAGCCAATGCTGTGTGTCCAGGTTCTCAGCCGGGTTTCTGTCATGGCGCAGATCCTTCCGCACGTGGCTGGGTGTTGTTGGGTGCCCAGGTGCTATAGGCTTGAGATCGGTTGCCGCCCTGTTGCTGTGCACGACGTAGAGCGTTGGCTGCGCTCTGATGCAGGCTGTTTGCATCATCGCCGATATTGAGCCCGGCAATGCCGGTGCTGACGGTCAAGTTCATGCCGTGAGTTTCGAGCAGCTTACCAAGCCCTTTGCGGATCGTTTCTGCCTGTGTGATGGCCTCATGGGTGGCTACGCCCGGTAGTATCACCAGAAATTGCAGATCTGCCGCCCGGTAGTAGGTGTCGAAATCCCTTATCTGAGAGTGCAGGAAGCGGCCGATTCGCGGAAGAATCGAGCGGATATCCTCGTCCGGATCATTGTCGCTGGCATGGGCGTCGAGACCAATCATGATGATGGACATGTCCGTTCCCTCGCGTTCGCTGCGCTGGATTTCCTTGTGCAGGTCTGCAGAAAGGTATTCGCGGCTGGCGGCCTGCGTGAGTTCATCTGTTCTCCTCAAAGGTGCCAGCTGGCGAGTTTTGTATTCGCGCAGAAAGATCAGCAGGGCAGAAAGTAGAATGGTTAGAAGAAAAGCGCTGATCATCTGGTGGCGATCAGCGATGCCTTCGGCCCAGTGTGCCGCGGCCATTGCAAGAACGACCATGATCACCGTTACCAGGGTGGCAATTCCCCTGGGGACCAGCGCAAATGCAATCAATACAAGGGCATAAAGCCAGTGACTGAGTGCCCAGGGGCCAGTCCAGAAACTCATCATCAGTAGTAGTATCAGGGTCGCAAAAAACAGTTTCTGAACGGTTGGCCAGGGGCTGGCTGCGCGCCCCGGATGGAAACTGCGCCCACTGATGATTATTCCCGCGGCAGCTGCAGCACATGCCGCGGTAAGCGGCTCTCCAAGTAAGGCGCACGCAACAGCCACGGCCACAAAAAATGCAAGGCTGGCGCGTGATAGCCGGCTGAGCAAAAACTTTTCGGCCTTCTGGGCCATGGTATTCGTCCTTTTCCGGGGTTCCCGTTGTACCGCAGCGGTATAATATCTGTTTGGGGTGCGTACTTGAAACGGGAAAGGTAAAGTTAGCGTCTTATTCCTGAATTCTGACTGAAAATACATAAGGTAAAGGGATGGATATTGCAGCTTATATGACCGAAGTCGGTCAGCAAGCCCGTGCAGCGGCAACACTTGTAGCCCGTTCGACGACAGAAACACGTAATCGCGCGCTGCTGGCAACCGCCGAAGCGCTGGATGCGGCTCGTAGTGAACTCGCCGAGGCGAATGCCCTGGATCTTGCCGGTGGAAGGGAAAGTGGTCTGGATGACGCTATGCTGGACCGGCTTGAGCTAACACCAGCGCGGATCGACACTATGATCGAAGGGCTTCGTCAGGTAGCCGGCTTGCCGGACCCCATTGGCGCAATTACCGACATGGCCTACCGCCCGTCCGGCATCCAGGTCGGTAAGATGCGTGTGCCCCTGGGTGTTATCGGCATTATTTATGAATCCCGCCCCAATGTAACCGTCGAGGCCGCGAGTCTGTGTCTCAAATCCGGCAACGCCACTATTTTGCGCGGCGGTTCTGAATCCATTCATTCCAATCAGGCTATTGCCCGTTGCCTGGCACAAGGTCTTGCGGAGGTCGGCTTGCCGGAATCGGCGGTGCAGGTTATCAAAACCACCGATCGCGCGGCTGTTGGCGAACTGATTACCATGCCGGAATATGTGGATGTCATTGTGCCCAGAGGTGGAAAGGGATTGATCGAGCGAATCAGTCGTGACGCACGGGTTCCGGTTATCAAGCACCTTGATGGTGTGTGCCATGTTTATATCGACAGCCATGCGGATCCGGAAAAGGCAGTGAAAGTTGCCGTTAATGCCAAAACTCACCGGTACGGCACCTGCAATACCATGGAAACCCTGTTGTTGGATAAGGAAATCGCTGCTGACATGCTGCCTCTGCTGGGCCCGGCTTTTATCGAAAAGGGCGTTGAGCTGCGTGGGTGCGAGCAGACCCGGGAAATTCTTACAGATATAACAGCAGCCACGGAAGCAGATTGGGAGGAAGAGTATCTGGCTCCAGTGCTGGCTATCCGCGTGGTAGAAGGCCTGGACGGAGCCATCGCCCATATTAATCGGTACAGTTCCCAGCATACTGACAGCATCATCACGGAGAACTACACTCGCGCCAGACGATTTATTACAGAAGTTGATTCAAGCTCGGTGATGGTTAATGCATCGACGCGCTTTGCTGACGGATTCGAGTATGGTCTTGGGGCCGAGATCGGTATCTCCACCGACAAAATACACGCCCGCGGCCCGGTTGGGCTTGAGGGCCTGACATCGCAGAAATACGTTGTCTTTGGCGATGGCCATATCCGGGCCTGATGCCGATGCATGTGATTTATGGCGGTACCTTCGACCCGGTGCATCATGGGCATCTGCGTCTAGCGCTTGAGGTCAGCGAGCGGCTGGGAAATGTGCCGGTCAGCCTTGTTCCCTGTCATATTCCGCCGCACCGGGGGCAGACCGGCGCCACGGCCGCGCAACGGCTGCGCTTGCTGGAGCTGGCAATAGAGGGCGAACCCCGCCTGAGCATTGATGACCGCGAATTGCGCCGCGAAGGAGCCTCCTATACGGCAGATACGCTGCGTCAGCTGCGCGGTGAACTGGGTGCAGATATACCTCTGGTGATGGTTGTGGGTACGGATGCATTCGCCGGTTTTGACAAGTGGAAAGAGTGGCAGAAGATATCAGGTCTCGCCCACATTATTGTTGTGCGGCGCCCGGGTGCTGAGCTGGATCCTGTTGGTGAACCTGCCAGATTGCTGGCGGAACGTGGCGTTGGGAATGATACCGGCAGTGAAGCTGGGAACATCGAAGCCTTGAGTCGCGAGGTGTCCGGCCGCATTCTGGAGCTGGATCCGCCCTGGTTGGACATCTCCGCAACCGGTATCCGTGAGCGCATTGGTAGCGGGCGATCCCCTCGTTATCTTATGCCCGATAGGGTCTGGGTGGAGATTCAGCGTATGGGGCTTTACGGGGCATGCCCCGTAAAGAACTTTTAGTGTTACAATCGCGTTTGAATACGACTTTTCGGGTGGCCATTCCGGCCGGCACCCGGACAACAGGGTGATTATGCAGGCAGAGCAACTCAAAGATCTGATAGTGAATGCACTTGAAGACGTAAAAGCAAAGGACATCAGCGTTATTGATGTACGGGACCGCACCAGCGTTACCGACTTTATGGTTCTGGCATCCGGAACGTCCAACCGCCACGTAAAATCCCTTGCGGATTCTGTTGTCGTCGACGCCAAAGAGAAGGGTGTCCGTGTCAGCAGTGTAGAAGGTGGTGGTGGCAGTGACTGGATTTTGGTGGATATGGGAGATGTCGTTGTCCACGTGATGCTGCCTGCTACCCGCGAGTTTTACGACCTGGAGCGCTTCTGGCGCGATGCGCCGGATGTCGGTGCTGCGGGCAGCGAGTAACCGTGCGGTTGCGTCTGATCTGCGTGGGGCAGAAAATGCCCGACTGGGTCAGTAAGGGCTACGACGATTACGCTCGGCGTATGCCCCCGGAAATGCCGCTTGAGTTGGTTGAAATCGCCATGCCTCATCGTGGCAAAAATGCCGATATCCCGAGGTTGATGCAGCGCGAAAGCGACGCTGTATTAGCGGCTACAGGTTCCAGAGACCGAGTTGTTGCTCTGGAAGTGACTGGCCGCCCCTGGTCCACCGAAAAACTGGCCAGCCAGCTCGAAAACTGGCAGCAGGATGGTCGGGATGTGAGCTTTCTTGTAGGCGGCCCTGACGGCCTGGCAGAGCCATGCCGTCAACGTGCCGATCAGCAGTGGTCGCTCTCACCGCTTACCTTGCCCCACCCTCTGGTTCGAATCCTGCTTGCGGAGCAGCTTTATCGGGCCTGGTCGATTACCCGTAACCACCCGTATCATCGGGCCTAGGAAGCATCCATGCCGTGGGGTGAATTCAAGGACACAGCCGCCGAGCGCCGGCTTTTCCAGCGTCGTGCAATGGTTATGCTCGTGGTCGTGTTTTTGCTCCTGGCAACGCTCGTAGCGCGGATGTATCAGCTCCAGGTCGTGGAGCACGATATCTACACCACTCTCTCCGATAAAAACCGTGTTCAGGTCCAGTCTGTGCCGCCTCCCCGGGGGCTGGTTTACGACCGGAATCAGGTGTTACTGGCGGAAAATCGCCCGGTGTTCAGTGTAACCGTAGTGCCAGAACGGGTTGGCGGTATGGAAGCGACACTAGAGCAGTTGGCCAGGATTCTCGATGTTTCCGAAGAGGATATGGAGCGGTTTCAACGCCGTCTTCGTGAGCCCCGGCGCCCTTTTCAGGAAATTCCACTGCGTTATGACCTGACCGAAGACGAGATTGCTCGCCTGGCGGTGCATCGGCACGAACTGCCCGGCGTAGAAGTTGAAGCTGAGCTGGTTCGGTATTATCCCCATAGTGAGCTGACGGCCCATGCGTTGGGTTTTGTTGGTCGTATTAATCGCGATGAGTTGCAACGGATTGATCCGGTCAACTACGCCGGCACTAACTACATTGGGAAATCCGGTGTCGAACGCTTTTACGAAGAATTGTTGCACGGAAGAGTTGGTTATCAGCACGTAGAGACCAATGCGCGTGGACGAACTCTGAGGGTTCTGGAGCGGGAAAATCCCGTGCCAGGTGAAGATCTTGAACTGCACATTGATCTGCGGTTGCAGAACCGGGCGCATGAGCTTCTGGATGGCCGTCGGGGGGCTATCGTCGCCATTGAGCCTGCAACCGGCGGGATACTGGCGCTAGCCAGCGTACCGGGATTCGACGCTAACAAATTTGTCACTGGTATCAGTGTATCGGATTACCGCGAGTTGAGTGACAGCAAAGACAAACCTCTATTTAACCGGGCACTGCGTGGACAATACCCTCCCGGTTCCACGCTGAAGCCCATGCTGGCAATTGCAGCACTTGATAGTGGCGCAGTAACCCGGGATCTCACCATTTGGGACCCTGGACACTTCCAGATCAACTCCGTCGGCCGTCGTTGGCGAGATTGGAAGCGAGGGGGGCATGGTTGGGTTGATCTAACCTATGCAATGGCCCAGTCCTGCGACGTTTATTTTTATGAAGCTGCTGTGGAAATGGGCGTTGATACCATGGTCAGCTATTTATCCCGCTTCGGTTTTGGAGAAGACGCAACCCTGGATGTGTCCGGGGCTTTGAGTGGCCTTCTGCCGTCTCCCGACTGGAAGAGGGCCACGCGCAATGAACCCTGGTACCCGGGCGACACTGTCAATCTCGGGATCGGTCAGGGCTTCATGTTATCAACGCCCTTGCAGCTCGCCACCGCGACAGCACTGATCGCCAATCGAGGGGAGTGGGTCGAGCCCCGGCTTTTGAAGGGTATACAGGGGGATCGATCTCCAGAGGAGTTTTTGCCGGGTGAAACTCATGAGCCCCTGCAGCTGAAAGATCCCAGCGACTGGGATTTTATTGCCGATTCCATGGCCGAAGTTATGCATGGCGTGAAGGGAACAGCGCGCGGAGCGGGCCGCGGGGCGTCTTACCGTATGGCCGGGAAAACCGGCACGGCCCAGGTTTTCAGTCTTGCCGAAGATGAAGAATACGATGCTGAAGAGGTGCGGGAGCGGTTGCGTGATCACGCTTTGTTTGTTGGCTTCGCGCCCTTGAAAAACCCGCAGATTGCAGTGGCGATAATTGTCGAGAACGGAGGCGGGGGCAGCAGTACCGCAGCGCCTGTTGCCCGGGCGCTGTTCGACGCATGGATACAGGAGTTTTCTGAATCTGGCGACGGCGCGCTGGTCAGCCAGACCGATATTGAGAACGAGGTTCGTTAATGGCCACTCGGGAAGTGTTCAGTTCAACGGCAAGCAACCCTCTAGGGCGTCCAAGGGGGTTATGGTCAGCTCTGCACGTCGATCCGATACTGCTTCTGCTGCTTTTAATCCTGGTTTCCGGCGGCCTGTTTGTGCTTTATAGCGGCGCAGACCGCAATTTTGATGTGGTCAAAGCGCAAGGTCTACGTTTTGGCGTTGCCTTTATTGTGATGCTGGTTTTTGCCCAGCTTGACCCCTCCGTATTTCGTCGCTGGGCACCCTGGCTGTATGGCCTTGGGCTGGTGGGTCTGATAGCAGTATTGGTCGTGGGTGTCGGCGCGAAAGGAGCTCAGCGCTGGCTTGCACTGCCAGGGTTGCCCAGGTTTCAGCCCTCAGAACTGATGAAGCTGGTCGTACCCATGATGGCTGCCTGGTACCTGTCGCGGCATTTTTTACCGCCAAGGCTTTCCCGCATCGGTGTAGGCCTCGCGATAGTGCTGCTTCCCATGGTGCTCATTGTGAAACAGCCGGACCTTGGAACCTCCCTGTTGGTGGGTATGGCGGGGTTGTTCGTGGTGTTTTTCGCTGGCATGAGCTGGAAGCTGATCAGCGCATTTTTTGTTATGGTCTCTGTCGCCGCACCCGTGATGTGGTTTTTTGGTATGCGCGACTATCAGAAGCAGCGAGTGCTCACACTACTCGACCCCCAAAGCGACCCGTTGGGTGCAGGCTGGAACATTATCCAGTCCAAAACGGCCATTGGCTCCGGTGGTTTTGATGGAAAAGGTTGGCTTCAGGGTACCCAGTCGCATCTCGAGTTTCTCCCGGAGAGCCACACGGACTTTATTGTCGCCGTGCTGGCGGAGGAGTTCGGCTTCATTGGGGTTCTGGCGCTGCTCAGCGTATATTTTCTGATTATTCTACGGTGTCTCTTTATATCGGTTACCGCTCAGGATTCATTCAGCAGGCTGGTAGCGGGCGCGCTGACTATGACCTTTTTCATCTATATATTCGTAAACGTCGGCATGGTGAGTGGTTTGCTACCCGTGGTCGGGGTGCCCTTGCCGCTGGTGTCCTATGGGGGCACATCGACAGTCACGCTGATGGCCGCGTTTGGAATTCTGATGTCCATACACACCCATCGCAGGATGATCACGGCCTGATGTCAGGCTGGTAATGGTGATACGTGTAGGGAACCCGTTACAATAGTATACGCCGCGGTGTTTTATTCATTTTTCGGCGACTATTTCAGAGGGCGTCTGGACAGTGATATCAAATTGTTTTCGTTTTTGGCTGGCGGTATCGGCAGCTCTGGTAATAGCTGGCTGCGCCTCCTCCCCGACACCGGTCGGCACCGATCATTCGTCGCGCTACACCATAAGCCAGGACAGAGCTCCTTCCGGAAACTTTGATGCCTCCGGGTTGTCAGATGCCGTGCCGGTTTATCACGAGCCTGCCAGAGCCGGAAACATGTCATCGTATACGGTTTGGGGCAAGCAATACTCTGTCATGGATAGCAATGACGGTTATGTTGCCCGTGGCACAGCGAGTTGGTACGGCGAGAAGTTTCACGGTCACAAAACATCCAACGGTGAAACGTTCGACATGTACAAAATGTCGGCGGCCCATAAATCACTGCGGATTCCCGGATATGCAAGGGTGACCAACCTGGATAATGGTCGTACAGTTATCGTCCGGGTTAATGATCGCGGACCATTTCATGGTGACCGACTCATCGACTTGTCTTACGCTGCGGCCAAGAAGCTGGGTTATCAATCACGCGGAACTGCCCGGGTAGAAGTTGAAGCGATTACGGTCGAGTCGGATGGCCGCATGTTTATCGCAGGTCAGCCTTTTGCGCCAGGCGAAGAGCCGGTAGTGAAGCAGGCTGGACCCACAAAGGAAAGTACTGTAGCCGTAAACTATGGCGAGGGTGACGGTGGTGGGCTGTTTGTTCAGCTCGGGTCGTTCAGCAGTCGTGATCCCGCAGAACAGCTGCAGGTGCGCGCGAAAAGCGTGCTCAGCAATCCCGTACGGGTGCGTTCTGTAGACACTGACTCCGGGCGATTTCACCGGGTACAGGTTGGACCTTTCGAGGATGAGGGTAGCGCGAGAAAGACCCAGAGTCTGCTGGAGGCAAGAGGATTTTCTCAGTCAATTGTGCTGACCGATTCACACTAGGCGTCAGGCCAAACTTAAAAATACACTTAACGACGAATGAATGGACCCATGGCATTAAAATCAGTTTTTCGCTCGATTTCCCCTATTTTTGCGTCTTTCGCCCTGGTGTTGATGCTTTCTGTATCAACCAAAGCCATGTCGCAGACAGTGCTGATTCCTTCCCCGCCACAAATTGCTGGCAGCTCTTACGTGCTGATGGATCCGACAAGTGGTCGCATCATTATGGAGGAGAACAGTAACGAGCGGTTGCCGCCGGCCAGCTTGACCAAAATGATGACGGCCTACATTGTTGAGCGTGAGCTGGACGAAGGTCGGATCAGCATGACCGACATGGTGCCCATCAGCGTAAAGGCCTGGAAAACGGAAGGCTCACGGACATTTGTCAAAGAAGGTACCAGTGTATCCGTAGAGGATCTCCTCAAGGGCGTTATCATTCAGTCCGGTAACGATGCGTCTGTCGCGTTGGCAGAGTTTGTCGCAGGCAGTGAGGGAGCATTTGTGGATATCATGAACCAGCAGGCTCAGCTGCTGGGCATGAAGGACACCAACTTCGAGAATGCAACGGGTCTGCCTTCCCCGGATCACTTTTCCACGGCCTATGACCTGGCTGTTCTGGCACGTGCGATTATCAATGATTACCCGGAAAATTATCCGATTTACGCGGAGAAGCACTTTACCTACAACAACATCCGACAGCCTAACCGAAACAGCCTGTTGTGGCGCGATGACAGTGTTGATGGCTTGAAAACCGGCCATACTGAAGAAGCTGGATACTGCCTGGTTGCTTCTGCAAAACGCAATGATACCCGGTTTATTGCGACGGTAATGGGTACCAACAGTTCCCAGGCCCGATCCCAGGAAATCCAGAAAATGCTGAACTATGGCTTCCGCTACTATGAGAGCGAGCGCTTATTTCGCGCGGGTCAGGAGCTGATTGAAGCCAAGGTATGGGGTGGCCAGTCGGATACACTTTCTGTGGGCATGCTTGAAGACGCTCACGTGACCATCCCCCGTGGATCCCGGGAAAGCCTGGAGTCCAGTGTGGATCTCGATTCGGTAATCAAAGCGCCCATCAGTGCAGGTGATGAGCTCGGCCGAGTGAAGGTGTCGTTCAACGGAGAAGTGCTGATAGACCAGCCCGTGCTGGCCTTGACGGACATACCCGAGGGTGGCCTGTTCAAGCGTATCTGGGATGCCATCAAGCTCTTTTTCATTCAGTTATTCTAGTAAGGGCGATTTGAACCCGGGAGTAAAACGGCATGAGTGAGCCGAAAGCACCAAAAATTGAGTTTCCCTGCGACTATGCCATCAAGGTGATTGGTGACTCCGCTCCGGATTTCACGGAATTTGTGATCGGGGTTGTTGAGCAGCATGCACCGGGAATCAGTGAGTCGGATGTTTCCGTTAAAGACAGCAGCCAAGGGCGCTTCTGCTCGATCCGGATGACCATAGTCGCGACTGGCGAACCGCAGTTGAAAGCCTTGTTCGAAGAACTTAAGGCCAGTGGCCGCATACACATGGTGTTGTAAATCCGATGCCTGAGCTGATTGTCAGGTCGTTGGGGCGCCAGCCCTATCTGGAAACCTGGGAAGCTATGCAAAGCTTCACGGCCGACAGAGGCGATGACACAGAAGATGAGCTCTGGTGCCTTGAGCACCCCAGGGTCTATACACAGGGGCAGGCCGGAAAAGCCGAGCATATTCTGGCGCCCGGCGATATTCCGGTTATTCCGGTTGACCGGGGCGGGCAAGTGACCTACCACGGCCCGGGCCAGTTGGTGGTGTATCTGATGATTAACCTATCGCGCCGCAAGATGGGCGTGAGAGCGCTGGTTGATCTCATTGAGCAGGCTATTGTGCGCACATTAGCAGGCCTGGACATTACTGCTGAACCGCGGCCAGATGCCCCGGGCGTATATGTTGATGCTGCAAAAATCGCATCCCTCGGCCTGCGTGTGCGCCGTGGATGTTCTTTTCATGGCCTGGCACTAAATGTCGCCATGGACATGGAGCCATTTCAGAGAATTAATCCCTGTGGTTATGCCGGACTGGCCATGTGCCAGGTTAGCGATTTTGTTGCCTCCGCGACCATTGATGATGTTGAACAGCGCCTGGTGGCCGAGCTGGTCTCGGGCCTGGGTGACTCCAGTGTGAGCTACCGACAGAACCGCTAAATACAGCTCGAATCGGGTGGGTCAGGTGGTTACAGTATTCGTATAATGATTCAAGCCACCTGTTGCTGTTACGCTAAAGAGATTGAACCAGGTGGTTAAATTCTCCGATTCGGACAGGTGTACATGTCATCCAGACACTCAGGTAAATCCGTCTCACGCATCAAGACAGGTAGTTTTGAACGCCGGCTGAGCCTGACTCGTGCGGGGCTCTTTGCCGGAACACGTGTGGCTTCGCACATGGCGACCAATTGGTTCAGCAGCAAGGAGCGGCGGGATGAGCGCCATCGCGCCATGCTCTCCAAGCAGGCTCGCTTGCTGGTGGATGAGCTCGGCAAGCTGAAAGGCAGCGTAGTGAAAATCGGGCAGGTGATGGCGCTTTATGGCGAGCATTTCTTGCCCGAAGAGGTTACCGAAGCGCTGCATACATTGGAGGATCAGACGACCTCTCTGGAGTGGCCAGCCATAGAGCGGGTGCTCAAGGCAGAGTTGGGCGGTGAGCAGCTTGCTGAGCTGGATATAGACCCAGAGCCTATAGGCGCCGCTTCTCTAGGGCAGGTCCATCGCGCACTTCGGCGCAGTGATGGACTGGAGCTTGTGCTTAAGGTGCAATACCCGGGCGTTGCAGACGCTGTCGATAGCGACCTGAATTCTGTGGCCCAGTTGCTCAAAGTGGCTCGTTTGGTGAGTTTTGGGCCAGAGTTTGATGACTGGCTGGAAGAAGTTCGTCAAATGATGCACCGGGAAGTCGATTACCGGCTCGAAGCACGCACCACCGAGAAGTTTCGCCAGATGCTGGCAGATGATCCGCGCTTTGTGGTGCCCAGGGTGCTGCCGGAGTATTCCAGTGCACAGGTTATCGCCTCAACTTTTGAACATGGTCATTCGGTCAGCTCCGGTGCGGTTCGGGAGTTGTCTCTTCAACGCCGCAGCGCGCTGGGAGAAGCGGCCCTTGAGCTTTTCTTCCGGGAGTTGTTTGTTTGGGGCGAAATCCAGACAGACCCTAATTTCGGAAACTACCGTATTCGTATTGCCGGAGAAGACGGCGCGGATGTGGAGTATGACCGCATTGTGTTGCTGGACTTTGGCGCAGTTCAGGCCTATTCAAGGGGCTTTCTTGATCCAGTCATGCAGATGATCCGGGCCTCCTATGAAGATGACCTTGATGCAGTAATCGATGGTGGGGTAAAGCTGCGCTTCATGAGCAAGGACTGGCCCAGTGAAGTGCTCGAGAAGTTTGGTCAGGTATGTATGTCAGTTCTGGAGCCTTTATCCAGTGATCATGAATCTTGGCCCGACTACGCAGTTAACAGCCAGGGTCAGTATCGCTGGAAGCAAAGCGACTTGCCATCTAGGGTGGCCCGGCAAGCCGCGCGATCGGCCATCAGTCGCTATTTCAGGGTGCCACCGAGCGAATTTGTTTTTCTTAACCGCAAACTGATCGGTGTGTATACCTTTATAGCCGTGCTGCACTCTGAGTTTAACGGTGAGACGTTGTTGCGCAAATACCTTTACGGCGAGGGCGACGACACGCCCGACGCTTCGGCAACCAGCCAGATCACAAAGGCGTAACGCAGTCCTTTTCCGATACCCACGAGCACAACAAAGTTGAGCCAGGGCACGCGCATGATTCCGCCGACCAGTGTCAGAGCGTCGCCGCCCAGTGGCAACCAGCCCAGCAGCAAAGACCACTGGCCGTAACGATTGAAGCGGTTTCTGGCCTTGTGGAGCTGGGCTTCGCTGATAGGAAACCAGCGTTTATGCTTCAGACGATCAACCTGCCTGCCAATAATGCCGTTAACTACGGATCCCAAAGTGTTGCCCAATGTGGCCCAGACCCACAGCCACCATACTGAGTATCCCTGTACAACCAGCGTGCCTGTCAGTATTTCTGAATAGGCCGGCAACAGCGTTGCCGCGGCGAACGAGGTCAGAAACAGGGTCAGGTAGACCACAAAGTTCTCCTTGTCGTGATAAGTAATTGCTCCTTGAGTTCAATGAAATTGATCTACGTATGGTCCTGTACTATAGCGGCCATTCAAAGCATCAATTTTTAATTTTCCACAATCATGTCATCATGTTTTAAGAACTTTTGACACCCCTTTTAAATATCACCCCGGAATTATTCCGGGTTAACTCTTCCGGAGGTTTTTATGGAGCAGGTGACTATTTACGGTCGTTCGAGTTGCGGATTTTGTGTGCGCGCAATAAGCCTGTGTGAGTCTCGTAACATGCCGTATACCTGGATTGATATGATCGAACAGGGTATGACGAAAGCGGATATAGCTGACAAGATTGGCCGCGCCGTGCATACCGTTCCACAGATTCTTGTGGGCAGCAGATACATTGGCGGCTATGACGAATTTGCGGCTTATGTGCGCGAGTTGGAAGCGGGTAAAGTGCACTGAGGCACGTTCGGGAGATGTAAAAAAGGCCCTGCAAAAAGCTGCAGGGCCTTTTTTTGAGTGCCCAAAAAATTCCGGGCGGTCAGGCTGTCATTCAGAGCTGAAAATCTGTTTTCAGCTTCTTTTCTGCAAGCGTGTTTTTCAGTTTGGCAACCCGGGGTAAGCCGTTGTCGAAAGGAGGGAAGCTCTCGCCGGCAATCAATGGTTCGAGGTAGTCCCTGCAATCCTTTGTAATACCGAAACCATCATCCGTAATGTAGTGGATCGGCATTTTCTTTTCCTGGTTTGCAACTTCGCTCAGCGGTGCCTCTCCAATCTTCCAGGTGTAAGGCTTTGCCTGCTCTCGTACGATGGTGGGCATAAGTGCCTGTTTACCGTTCAGAGCCATTTCCACTGCTGCTTTTCCTACCGCATAGGCCTGCTCAACGTCTGTTGCTGATGCAATATGACGAGCACTGCGCTGGAGATAGTCAGCGACGGCCCAGTGGTATTTGTGTCCCAGTGCCTGCTTGACCATGTTGGCCAGTGCCGGCGCTACGCCACCGAGCTGGGTGTGGCCGAATGCATCTTTAGCGCCGGCATCGGCCAGAAAACGGCCATCTTCATACTGGGCACCTTCAGAAGCGACAACAACACAGTAGCCGTATTCTTTGACGCAAAAATCAACCCGCGCCAGAAACGCATCGCGGTTGAAAGGGATTTCCGGGAACAGAATGATGTGAGGTGGCTCGCCCTCTTCCTGCCCCGCCAGGCCACCGGAAGCCGCAATCCAGCCAGCGTGGCGCCCCATGACTTCCAGTATGAATACCTTGGTGGAAGTCTCGCACATGGATTTGATATCCAGACTGGCTTCCAGGGTGGAGGTGGCGATGTATTTGGCTACTGAGCCAAAGCCCGGGCAGCAGTCCGTAAACGGCAAGTCGTTATCGACAGTTTTGGGAACACCGATACAAGTAATGGGATAACCCATTTTCTCACCCATCTGCGAGACCTTGTATGCGGTGTCCTGGGAGTCACCGCCACCGTTGTAGAAAAAGTAACCAATGTCGTGGGCACGGAATACTTCGATAAGCCGCTCATATTCCCGGCGGTTTTCCGAGAAGTTTTTCAGCTTGTGCCGACAGGAACCGAAAGCGCCGCCCGGCGTGTGGATAAGCGCCTGAATGGCGTCATCACTTTCAAGGCTGGTATCAATCAGCTCTTCGTTCAGGGCACCCAGAATGCCGTTGCGCCCGGCAAAGACTTTGCCGATCTTGTCCGAGTGCTTGCGGGCGGTCTGAATGACCCCACAGGCACTGGCATTAATAACGGCGGTAACACCGCCGGACTGAGCGTAGAATGCGTTCTTGATGGCCATGTCGGGGTGGAGCCTCCTGCAGTTTCAATAATGGCGCAGATGATACGTTAAATGCAGACGATTTTCATGGCGGGAAATGCGAATGGTTGCGCTCTTGACGGGGTGGGGCGGATACGGGAGGCTTGTCGGGTTTCAACGGAGAGGACAGTCGGCGAATGCACATTCATATTCTAGGAATCTGTGGCACGTTTATGGGCAGCCTGGCTGTTCTGGCGCGGGAACTGGGCCACACAGTGACCGGTTCCGACCAGGGTGTTTATCCGCCCATGAGCACACAGTTAGAGGCGCAGGGCATCAGCCTGATGGAAGGCTTCAATAAAGACCACCTTGAGCCAAGGCCTGACCTCGTGCTGATCGGCAACGCCATGTCTCGGGGTAACCCCGAAGTTGAGGCGGTTCTGAATCGCAACATCGATTACATGTCAGGCCCGGAATGGTTGTCTCGCGAAGTGCTGCGGCACAGGTGGGTGCTGGCTGTGGCAGGGACCCATGGAAAAACCACGACTACCGCCATGCTGCTCTGGATTCTTGAGCAGGCGGGGCTGGCGCCCGGTTATCTGGTCGGGGGTGTACCCAAGGATTTCCCGGTTTCGGCCAGTCTAGGGAAGAGTGATTTTTTTGTAATTGAAGCCGATGAGTACGACAGCGCCTTCTTCGATAAACGTTCCAAGTTTGTTCATTACCGCCCTCACACTCTGATACTGAACAACCTCGAATTCGACCATGCGGATATTTTCGACAATGTCGAAGCGATTGAGCGTCAGTTCCATCACCTCGTACGCACGGTTCCCTCCCAGGGACTGATTATTCGCCCGAGCCTCGATGCGCATCTCGACAAGGCGTTGGCCATGGGGTGTTGGAGCCCGGTGCAGGATACGGCCATCGGCAGCGAGATAGCCGGGTCTGCAGATTGGCGCGCCGAGCTCTTATCGGAAGACGGTAGCCGGTTTATGGTTATCCATCATGAACAACCGGTTGCGGTAGTGAAGTGGGGGCAGGCCGGGATGCATAACGTACGCAATGCCCTGGCCGCGATTGCCGCCGCGAAGCACGTAGGCGTAACACCGGATCATGCGGTAGCGGCCCTGTGTCGGTTCTCTGGTGTGAAGCGCCGTATGGAATTGCTGGCCGATATCGGTGGAATTAGGGTGTATGACGACTTTGCCCACCATCCGACGGCCATTGCGACTACGTTGGAAGGTCTGCGCAATCAGGTTGGGGACGAACCGGTCGTTGCACTTATTGAACCCCGGTCCAATACCATGAAACAGGGCGTTCACCAGCATACGCTGCTGCCGAGTGCCGCGTTGGCCGACAGGGTTTATTGGGCCAACCTCAACAATATGGACTGGTTGCCGGAGCTGGTATCAGCATGGCAGACGGAAAACCCCGAGTCCGGGCAGCACAGTGTAGAGTCCAGCGTAGAGGCGTTAATTGAGCGCGTCGTGAAAGAGCTGCCCAGCCCTTGTCAGATAGTCATCATGAGTAACGGCGGTTTTGGCGGAATTCACGGTAAGCTTATTGCGGAACTTGAGCGTATTCATGGCTGATCCGACACTCAGGGAGCCAAAACGATGACAGAAACCACAGCCACCAGTCTGTCGAACGCCAGAACGATTAATCTGGCTTTTACGGGCGCTTCCGGTGCCCACTACGGCCTTCGCCTTTTGCAGTGCCTGGTGGCGGCTGGTTGCCGGGTTAACGTGATGATCAGCAAGGCCGCGCAAATCGTTATTGCGACGGAAACCGATCTGAAACTTCCGGGAACCCCACCGGCAATGCAGAAAAGTCTTTCTGAGTACGCGTCTGCCGAGCCCGGGCAGGTTCTGGTGTTTGGCCGCGAAGACTGGTTTTCGCCCCCCGCATCCGGGTCAGGTGAAAAAGCGCCTCTGGTGGTTTGCCCCTGCAGCACCGGAACCCTGTCTGCCCTGGCCACCGGTGCCAGCAATAATTTGATTGAACGTGCCGGCGATGTGGCACTCAAAGAAAGGCGCCAGCTGATTCTGGTGCCTCGCGAAGCACCTTATTCAGAAGTGCACCTGGAAAACATGTTGAAACTCACCCGAATGGGTGCGGTGATTATGCCGGCCAGCCCCGGGTTTTATCACCAGCCGGGCTCGGTGCAGGACCTTGTGGACTTTATTGTCGCCCGCATCCTCGACCATTTGGATGTTGCTCAGGATCTCATGCCCCGTTGGGGCGAGGCGCGCGTCAACGCAAAAGCGGAGCGTGACGATGGTTTTGGTCAGCATGATTGATGGTTTTAACCATTGAGCAAAACTGCCTGCCGGCAGAGACTTGGTGAACGCTAAAAACAATATTGTTCACTGACTGAGGTTCACCATGATTCCACGCACGCTCTTCGACGCTGACCTTGATGGTTTTCGGGATTCCGTTCGGAAATTCCTGGAGCAGGAAGCCGCGCCTTACCATGAACAGTGGGAGAAAGATGGACAGGTCAGCCGCGAGTTGTGGCAGAAAGCCGGCGAGCTTGGTTTTTTGTGCCCAACCATGCCGGAAGAGTACGGCGGCGTTGGCGCTGACTTCCGTTACAGTGCGGTCGTGATGGAGGAAGTTTCACGGGCAGGGCTTTCTGGCATTGGCTGGACCCTGCATTCGGATATTGTCGCACCCTACATTCTGAACCACGGCTCTGAAGAGCAGAAAAAGAACTACCTGCCCAAAATGGCCTCGGGAGAGATAATCACCGCTATTGCCATGAGTGAGCCAGGCGCCGGCTCTGATCTCCAGGGAGTCAAAACGACAGCGCTGAAAGATGGCGACCACTATATCCTGAACGGTTCCAAAACCTTTATAACCAATGGCCAGATGGCAGACCTGGTGATAGTCGTTGCTAAAACAGACCCGAAAGAAGGTGCTAAAGGCATCAGCCTGCTGCTGGTTGAAACCGCTTGGGAAGGCTTTGAAAAAGGCCAGAACCTGAATAAAGTCGGCATGAAAGCTCAGGATACCTCGGAGCTATTTTTCCAGGATGTAAAGGTTCCGGTTACCAACCTGCTGGGCAAGATGGAAGGTCAGGGCTTCTTTCAGCTCATGCAAGAGCTCCCTGCTGAGCGATTGCAGATCGGTCTCACCGCGATTGCTGCGGCAGAAGCAGCCTGGCAGTGGACGCTCGACTATGTAAAAGAACGCAAGGCATTCGGCAAGCCGGTCATCAAATTCCAGAATACTCGCTTTAAAATGGCTGAGATGAAGGCAGAGATTACGGCTGCCAGGGTATTCACTGATCGCTGCCTTGAACTTCACCTTGATAAGAAACTGGATATTCCGACCGCAGCAATGCTTAAGCAGTACACAACGGATCTTCAGTGTCGTGTGATGGATGAGTGTGTTCAGCTGCACGGTGGCTACGGCTATATGTGGGAATACCCGATAGCCCGCGCCTGGGCCGATTCGCGGGTTCAGCGTATTTACGGTGGAACCAACGAAATCATGAAAGAGATCGTTGCACGCGCATTTTAAATAGTAAGTTGCAAAACACCCGGGGGGCAGCTCCCGGGCTTGCCTGTTACCAAACTTTACAAATTGCCAAGCCTATCAAGGTCTCCGAAACTCACTTCCCCTAAAGTAACGGCACAACCTCTAACAAGGATAAATGGTTGCCGTGATGAATCGTCTGATTAGCCTGCCTGTTTCCGTTCTTTTACTCACCATTGCCGGCTGCGGTAAAGAATCTGATGAGTTGCCAGTCGATGGGCGTGACTTTGATGGTGAACAATACAGCGAGCCTGCACCCTATACAGGCAGGGTGATAGACGGGTACCTGAAAAATGCCAGGGTCTGGCTGGATATGGATGGTGATAGCCAGTACACCCCCGGGCCGTTCGTTTACGAGTTGCCCTCTGGGCGGAAGGTAACGCTGTTTTCTGGGGAGCCCACTGCCATGAGCGGTGAGGGTGGCCGGTTCTCGCTGGATACCTCTGAACTGTCGCTGGACCCGGAAGTGGGGCCGGATATCGACCCGCGCAGTTTTCCTTTATATGCCCTGGCCCTTCCGGAGAAAACCCTGGAGCAGACATACCGTGGAGATGTACCGGTTCTGCGTGCCTTCATGCTCTCTGCTGAACCCGGCGTACGCAATATTACCCCTCTGACAACCCTCGCCCGTTATCGCGGCTTGGCGGCATTGGGGCCATTGCTGGAGTCGACAGATGCATCGCTGTCTGGTTTGGCTGGTATCAACCTTTGGAAGGACTATGTGCTCGCCGAAGATGACCGGGCTCATGCGTATGCCCGCGCTATGGCGCGCTTCATGGCGAGCCAGTTCCCGGATGCGTACAACGATGAACTGGCCAGGCCCGACAGCGATGGCACAGAACGTTACCTCAGCCCTCAGAGTGCCTTCCTTCTGGGTATCTCCCTGGTACGGAACGTCGGTGACGTGGTTGCGGGCGTTGATTCGGCAGTTCAGGGCAGCTATGCAAACCTGGACGTCGATCTGGTCGATTTGCCTGAGGTACCGCTGGAGCTGAGTGATCCCGTGCTGCTGACAAACCAGCGAATCTATGCTCAGCCTGAGCGGTCGGATACGCTCCCCGCCAATCGTTCAGACCTGCTGATTTCGGCTGAGTTAATGTTTGATTACAGCGAGGATGGGCGTTTGCAATCCGTCAGCGCTGAAGGTTGCCTTGCGCCGTCTATGCAAGAGATTGCGAGGTTGGTCAACGTTAACGGCTATATGGCTAAGCTCAGTACCCAGTGGTTGCCCGAAGTCTCTCTTTCACCCCGAAGCAGAACTGCGTATCTGGATTCGGGGGTCGATGAGCGACTCGTGTTTGACTGGGCCGCCGGCACGGCCCGTTTTGAAACTGGCACGACGTGCCACCTGCACGAGGGCATTCAGCCAGGCTCCACCGAGTTGGGCGGAAACCCCGAGATAACCTAT
This sequence comes from Marinobacter sp. 1_MG-2023, assembly GCF_030549045.1. NCBI lineage: Bacteria > Pseudomonadati > Pseudomonadota > Gammaproteobacteria > Pseudomonadales > Marinobacteraceae > Marinobacter > Marinobacter sp. 1_MG-2023. Next base: position 79,891 of record NZ_JAUOST010000008.1, read on the forward strand.
AGCTGGAGTTTGAACGGCGGTAAGTTAGCGGAGTTGGTCGCTCGGATTCCGCAACAAACCGGCACTCTCACCCGGGCGCTGGAGCCATTGTTTTCCAGTGCTCCCTCCGGGTTCCCGGGGTATCGGCTTCTGGAAGAGGGCGTAGAACTGGAATCCCTGGCTTACACCGGAGCGTTCCAGGGGTGCGCAGTTGAGAACGGTGTTGATGCTCAGAATACGGCACAAGTGGTAACCGGGTATCAGAACTATGCGTTCTCAGGATATGAGCCTCAACCGGCAAGTTTTAACGGGGGTGCATGGGAGTTCGATGTACGAGGCGACCTCAACCGCCCGCTCAGATACAGCTTTTTGTCGCCCGAAACGGCTGGGCTTGGCAACGTGGACGCCGATCGCGGGTTCGAGTGGGCGCTGTATTATCCTGCAGGAAGCACGGTCACTTCTCCTGGCGGCACTCCCAACCTCATTCGGGAAGCTTATCTCAAAAGCTACGCTGGAAGCCGCTCATGTGGCCGTGAGTTCGAGGGAGTGCCGTCGGGTGTTTATGCGCGGGTAGATTACGAATACAGGAATCTTTCCGAGTATCTTGTGGAGCGGTTTGAGTAGTGTGTACAAGGATGCGAAGCGCTGCGGGTAATTTAAATGCTGTTCCATTTCCTGGGGAAAGAAATGGTGCCGAGGAGAGGACTTGAACCTCCACGCCCTTGCGAGCACTAGCACCTGAAGCTAGCGTGTCTACCAATTTCACCACCTCGGCAGGTGATTTGCAGAATTTACCGTTAGTTTGTTGAAAACTGGGTGTTTCTGCCATAGATGAAGGTGTGCTTCATCAGATGGCGCGTACTTTAATAATTTCAACTGTAGCTGTCAAACGTTTTTTCCGTCGTTGGGCGGCAAGTAATTGTGCTTATAAATGGTGGGTTGTTAGGCAGTCTACCCGTACCAACGTATACTGTATTGAAAATGAATCTGAATAGCGCCGTTGTGGCGCCGCATTTAAGAGCAAGGATTTGAATGGTTTCCAGGAATAAAAAGCACAAGGACCCTCACGCAAATCGTGAGGCCCAGAATTACGAGAACCCGATTCAGAGTCGGGAATTTATCCTCGCGCACCTCAAAGACCGGGGTGCGCCGGCAACACACGAAACGTTGTGTTCTGAACTCGGTCAAACCTCTCCTGAAGGCATCGAGGCGTTGAGGCGCCGTTTGATTGCGATGTGCCGGGACGGTCAGCTTGTTTGTAACCGTCGCGACGCTTACCTTCCGATTGAGGAGGCCGATCTGGTCAGTGGCCGGGTTATTGGTCACAAGGATGGTTTTGGCTTTTTGGTACCGGACGATGGCGGGTCTGACCTGTTTCTTACCGCCCGACAGATGCGCCAGGTGTTTCATGGCGATCGGGTGGTTGCGCGAGTAGACAGGGTGGACGATCGTGGTCGGCGCGAAGGCGTTATTGTGGACGTTACCGAGCATCACACGCATCAGACTGTCGGTCGCTTTTTCAAGGAAAGCGGTATTGCTTTCGTGGTACCGGAAAATGCACGAATCAACCACGAAGTACTGATTCCCGAAGAGCACGCGGGCGGGGCGCAGCATGGCCAATACGTTGTCGTAGATATCTTGCGCCAGCCCACCATCCGTACTCAACCCACCGGCAAGATTGTTGAGATTCTGGGCGAGCACATGGCTCCCGGTATGGAGATCGACGTAGCTATTCGCTCTTACGATATTCCTCACAGTTGGCCTGAAGAAGTGGGGGCCCAGGCCGCAGCTATTCCAGGCGAGGTGGAAGAAAAAGACAAAAAGAACCGGGTGGATATCCGCAATATGCGGCTTGTAACCATTGATGGTGAAACTGCCCGGGATTTTGATGATGCTATTTATTGTGAGCCTCGAGGTCGCGGCGGGTATAGATTGGTCGTGGCAATCGCCGACGTGTCCCATTATGTGCGTGCAGGCTCTCCCCTTGATGATGAGGCGTTACGTCGCGGCAACTCGGTGTATTTCCCGGACCACGTAGTGCCCATGCTTCCCGAGAAGCTGTCCAATGGTTTGTGTTCGCTGAACCCGGATGTTGATCGGTTGTGCATGGTGGCCGATATGACCATCAGCGCAGCGGGTAATATCAGCGGATATACCTTTTATCAGGCGGTTATGCGCAGCCACGCCCGGCTGACCTACACCAAAGTCAGTGACATGCTGGAGAGACCGGATTCAGAGCCCGGTTATCGGTTGTCTGCCCAGTACGCGGATGTGCTTCCGCACCTGCATAATTTGTACGACCTATACAAATTATTGCGCAAGGCGCGAACAGCCCGTGGCGCCATTGACTTTGAAACCACTGAAACGCGAATTATTTTCGATGCAGAGCGCAAGATAGAAGAAATCGTGCCGGTGCATCGTAATGACGCCCACAAGATTGTCGAAGAGAGCATGCTGTGTGCCAACGTGGCTGCTGCTCGCTTCCTCAAGAAGCATAAAGTGCCAGCGCTTTACCGGGTGCACGATGGCCCTTCCGAGGAGCGGCTCAATGCCGTTCGCCTGTTCCTGGGTGAGTTGGGTTTACAGCTGGGCGGTGGCGATCAGCCGACTTCGGCGGATTATCAGGAGTTGCTGTCCCAGATAGTGGACCGGCCGGATGCCAATGTGATTCAGACTGTCATGTTGCGTTCGTTAAGTCAGGCGGTCTACAGCCCGGAAGAAAGTGGCCACTTTGGTCTTGGTTTTCCAAGCTATGCTCACTTTACTTCCCCGATTCGCCGCTACCCTGACTTGATTGTGCACAGGGCGATAAAGTCCCGGATTCACAATCCGGAAGTGACGAAAGATATTGTGTCGCCCACGGTTTTCGACGAGGAACTGGCGCACTATCCTTACGATTACGCGCGCATGCAGCAGTTCGGTGAGCACGTTTCCATGACTGAGCGGCGGGCTGACGATGCAACCCGTGATGTTATGGCGTGGCTCAAGTGTGAATTTCTGAGTGAGCACGTTGGAGAAGAGTTCGACGGGGTGATTGCCTCAGTTGTGCCCTTCGGGTTTTTTGTTGAATTGGCGGATGTCTATGTTGAGGGTCTGGTCCACATCTCAACGCTCAGTGGCGATTACTTCCATCATGACTCTGCGAAGCATCGCCTGATAGGTGAGCGAACTGCTGTAAGTTTCCGACTCGGTGACGAAGTGCGCGTTCGCGTTGTGCGGGTAGGGCTTGAAGATCGCAAGATTGATCTGGAGTTGATCAGTACGCCAAAACGCCGCCAGGCTGACCGGGATGCACTTGATGTGCCCAAGCGGGATAGCCGTGGAAAGAGTGGTAAGCGTGCAGATAAAGGGCGTGGCCGTGCGCCAGGCGCGGACAAATCCGGAAAAGCCAGGAAACCCCGCGAGGCGGGTAAGCCTGGTAAAGCGGGTAAGCCGGGCAGCGCTAAAGCGCAGTTAGTGGCTGAGGCCGCCCAGCAGGCTGGGAAAAAACCGAAGAAAAGCTCGGGCAAGCCCGGGGGTGCCAGCAAGCCCCGAAAAGCACGCAAGACAGATAAATAACAGGAAGCCGAACCAGTGTCCGGAGAATTTGTATTTGGCTGGCACGCGGTTGAGGCCGTTCTCAAGCGTGAGCCGGGAAGGTTGCAGCAGGTCTGGATTCAGACCGGGCGGCAGGATAAGCGGGTAGGTACTATTACGGATGCTCTGGATGAGCTCGGAGTAAGGTGGGCCGTTGTCCATCGTCGGGAGCTTGACGGGCGTGTTGCCGGTGTTCACCAGGGAATCGTTGCGGCAGTCAGTGAAAGCCGGGAATGGACAGAAGATGATCTTCTGACCCATCTTGCGTCGAGCGAAAAGCCCCCGTTCCTGTTGGTGCTGGATGGCGTGACGGATCCTCATAATCTGGGGGCCTGCATGCGCACCTGTGATGCTGTGGGCGTGCAAGCTGTGATTGCACCCAAGGACAAGTCAGCGTCGTTAACGGCGGTGGCCCGTAAAGTAGCCTGTGGCGCAGCCGAAACGGTTCCTTTTGTGCGTGTGACCAATCTGGCCCGTTTTCTTCGCACGATTAAAGATCAGGGCGTTTGGTTGATTGGTACCGCTGGTGAGGCGAATGCCACGTTGTACCAGGCTGATTTCAAAGGCCCGATTGCCCTGGTGATGGGAGCTGAGGGTGCGGGGATGCGGAGGCTCACGCGGGAACACTGCGATCAGCTCATTAATATCCCCATGCTTGGCCATGTCGATAGTCTTAATGTTTCGGTGGCAACCGGCGTCTGTCTATACGAAGCGCTGCGTCAGCGTCTTGGTTAACTCTTGCACAGAACGTTGTGTGCGCCTAGAATACGTCACCCCTTTTAGTAGGGGGAGGTTTTGTATTGTCTTTAATCAGGTAGGCAACGCCTCGCTTTTGATCAAGCCTTTCTCGTAAAGCCTTATCGATAAAGCAAAAAAAACCGGCGGCTCAGGCTGCCACCTCCTTGCTTTCATGCTTCCCGGTCCGTCCGTGAAGAAAGAAAGCTGTTCAATCCGTAGGGAGAACTCATGCGTCACTACGAAATCGTGTTTATGGTACACCCGGATCAGAGCGAGCAAGTGCCCGCTATGATCGAGCGCTATACCGGCGTCATCACTGAAGATGGCGGCAAGGTACATCGCCTGGAAGATTGGGGCCGTCGTCATATGGCTTACCCGATCAACAAGATTCACAAAGCTCACTATGTGCTGATGAACGTAGAATGTTCACAGGCAGCAATGGACGAGCTGACTCACAACTTCCGGTTCAACGATGCCATCATCCGCGACCTGATCCTGCGTCGCGATGAAGCTGTTGCTGATATCTCTCCGATGAAAGCCGCTGAGTCCCGTGAGGACCGTCGTTCAGGCGGAGATGATCGCCCGCGTCGTTCAGCTGAATCTTCTGATGATCGTCAAAACGACAGTCAGAAAGCTGAAACCCAGGACGAAGAAGAGTAATTAACCGGAGTTGAGGAGTTACGTTATGGCTCGTTTTTTCAGACGTCGCAAGTTCTGCCGGTTCACGGCAGAAGGTGTTAAAGAGATCGATTACAAGGATCTGGACACCCTGAAAGGTTACATCACTGAAACCGGCAAAATCGTGCCCAGCCGTATCACCGGCACCAAAGCACGTTATCAGCGTCAGCTGGCAACCGCTATCAAGCGTGCCCGCTACCTGGCACTGCTGCCGTACTCGGACAGCCACGATAACTAAGTAACAGATTTACAGGACTTGGGACCATGCGTGCACTGGCACAATTTGTAATGCGCGGTCCCCTGCAGGCCAGCGGGGTAGCAGCAGTTACGACTGCGATACCTTTGTTGTTCTGGATTGGCGCAGCGGTTGTCGGTCTGGTTATTCTCAGGCTTGGCATCAGTCAGGGACTTACAATCGGTCTCTGGGCACTGCTCCCGGCGCTTGGCTGGGGTGTGTTTGGAGGTGACCCGACGGCCCTGGGGGTGTTGCTGCAAGTGATGCTGATGGCATCATTGCTCAGAGCAACACTGTCCTGGGAAAGAGCCCTTCTCGGAGGGAGCTTTCTGGCGATAATTATGGGGCTTGTACTGCCCATGATTTATCCCGGGTTGCTGGACGACCTCGTGCGCGCCGGTGTCAATTTTTACGAACAGTACAATGCTGAAGTGGCTCGTTCGCTCGGAGAAGACCTCGAGACGGTTATACGGGACACCATGAACGCCAGTATGGCGGGCAGTTATCTGGCAGTAGGTGTGGGCATGACAATGCTTGCAAGATCATGGCAGGCGGGATTGTATAATCCCGGCGGATTCCGAACGGAATTCCATGGTTTGAGGTTGTCACCCGCAGTTGCTGTGATTCTTGTCGCCACCATGGTTATAGGTCCCTTTCTCGGGCTGAACTCCATGTTACTGGCCTGGGTAGCGGGAACGCCTATGTTCCTGGCTGGCCTTGCACTGATTCATGGCATTGTTGGGCGTAAAAAGTTGAGTGGGCAGTGGCTGGTAATGTTTTACATTGCACTGGTGCTTCTGGGCCCAAGTCTGATGATTCTGTTAGTGGTTCTGGCTTTTGTGGATAGCTGGCTGGATATCCGGAGGCGAATAAAGCCTGCCGGGCCGGCTGAATAAAGCACGAAGAGGTTAACGAGATGGAAGTTATTCTGCTCGAGAAAGTTGCAAACCTTGGCTCCCTGGGCGACAAGGTAAATGTTAAGTCCGGCTACGGCCGTAATTACCTGCTTCCGTATGGCAAGGCTGCGCCTGCCACTGAAGCGAACCTGAAGGCGTTTGAAGAGCGTCGCGCTGAGCTTGAAAAAGCTGCAGCCGACAAGCTGGCAACGGCTCAGACTCGCGCCGAGGCTCTGGAAGGTGCATCCTTCACAGTTACCTCCAAAGCGGGTGACGAAGGTAAGCTGTTTGGCTCCATCGGTGTTCGTGACATCGCAGACGTTATTACTGCTGCGGGCACTGACGTTGAGAAGAGTGAAGTTCGTCTGCCAGAAGGCCCGCTGCGGGCTACCGGTGAGTACGAAATCGAGCTTCACCTGCACTCAGACGTTGAAGTTACCGTTAAGCTGGCGGTTGTTGCCGAGTAATCCGCTTTCTCTGAAAGTGGAGTCGGGCTTGCCCCGACCTCTGTAGCACGCTAGTGGCAAACAGTGAGCTTTTTGGAGCTCATTGCTAGCCAAGCTAACAGGCCCGAACCGTTTAATACGGCTTTCGGGCCTGTTGCTTTCTGGTATGCTGTCAGAACCAAACCCCCTCCCATTGCTGCGACTATCTGCTTACACTGTCGTGGTTATGACGTTCAACTGAAGATGTGTTCATGGCAAAGCCTAATCTGAAGCCCGCGAGTACTGATCCCGAAACCAGCCGAATCAAGGTTCCTCCCCACTCCGTTGAAGCCGAGCAGGCTGTTCTGGGTGGCCTGATGCTGGACAACCGGCGATTTGATGAAATTACCGAGGTGATCTCGGCTGGTGATTTCTATCGCCAGGATCATCGGCTGATTTTTGGGGCTGTTGAGCGCCTGGCCAGCGAGAATGAGCCGCTTGATGTCGTTACACTGGCTGAGTTTCTCGAGCGTGCCGGAGATATCGAAGATGCCGGCGGGTTGTCTTATTTGGCTGAGATGGCAGAAAAAACTCCGGGAGCGGCCAATATCCGGGCCTATGCGGAAATCGTTCGCGAGCGCTCTATTCTGAGGCAGCTTGTGGAAGTCTCGGGTAAGATTTCAGATTCGGCCTTTAATCCCCTGGGGCGAAACAGTAATGAAATTCTGGACGAGGCTGAGCGCAACGTATTCCAGATTGCCGAATCCAGAGTTAAAGAAGGTTCCGGCCCTCAATCGATTAACCCTATCCTGACCAAAACCCTGAGCCGCATAGAAGAGCTGTTCGAGTCTGGTGAGCAGACGACAGGCATGACCACAGGGTTCAGGGATCTGGATGAGCAAACTTCCGGTATGCAGCCGGCAGATCTCATCATCGTGGCAGGCAGACCCTCAATGGGTAAGACCACCTTTGCCATGAATATCGTCGAGAACGCTCTTATAAGCACAGGAGCGCCGGTTCTGGTGTTCAGTATGGAGATGCCGGCAGACGCGCTTGCCATGCGTATGCTTTCGTCTCTGGGCCGGATTGATCAAAGCAAAGTTCGTGGTGGCAAGCTGGAAGAGGATGACTGGCCTCGGCTGACATCTGCGGTAAGCCTGCTTAAAGATAAACCTTTGTATATTGACGACACCCCTGGCCTGAGCCCAACCGAACTGCGTTCACGCGCTCGCCGGATTGCCCGTGAGAACGGAGGTAAAATCGGCTTGATAATGGTCGACTACCTGCAGTTGATGCGAGTTCCGGGCAACACGGAAGGCCGGACGGCTGAAATCTCTGAAATCTCCCGCTCTCTGAAGGGCATTGCCAAAGAACTAAGCTGCCCCGTGGTTGCGCTTTCACAGCTGAACCGAAGTCTGGAGCAGCGCCCGAACAAGCGCCCGATCAACTCTGATTTGCGTGAGTCCGGTGCGATCGAGCAGGACGCCGACGTTATCATGTTTGTCTATCGTGATGAGGTTTATAACGAAGATACGCAAGACAAAGGTATTGCAGAGATTATTATTGGTAAGCAGCGTAATGGTCCGATCGGGACGGTTCGCCTGGCGTTTATCGGCAAATACACTAAGTTTGAAGACTTGGCTCACGGTGACTACGGCGACTATGGTGGTGATTACTGATGCCGCGTAACACGGCCGCATACATTGATCTGAATGCCTTGCGCGCGAACTATCGCACGGCTTGCGAGCGTGCGGGAGATGCCAGGGTGATGGCTGTTGTGAAGGCTGATGGCTATGGCCACGGTATTGCCAGGATTGCATCCGCCCTTGCGGATATGGCGCCAAAGTACGCCGTTGCCTGCATTGAAGAAGCTTTTGCCATTCGTGCAGCAGGTCATGCTCAGCCCGTGGTGTTGCTTCAGGGTGTGCATGCTGCGGAAGATCTGGCGGATTGCGCAAAAAGTCAGTTCGAACCCGTGTTGCATGGGGAGCACCAGTTGCAGTGGCTGGAACAGAGTGGCCAATTGCCCGCTTTCTGGCTGAAGGTTAATACCGGCATGAACCGCTTGGGTTTTCGGTCAGAAGAACTCTCCGAGGTTATGGCCAGACTTGAGAAAATGCCAGCTTTTCATGGGCTTCAGGGTTTTGTCAGTCATTTTGCCTGTGCCGATGACGCCGGAAGCGCAATGACTTCTGTACAGACAGCCAACTTTGAGGCGGCAACCTTGCCCTGGCCCTCGCTGATGAGAAGTGTTGGCAATTCTGCAGCCCATTTTATTCCTGGCCAGCCATTGTTTGACTGGAGTCGTCCGGGTGTCATGCTTTACGGCGGTTCACCTATAGTTGGCAAGACAGGTCCTGAGTTGGGGCTTGAGCCCGTAATGACCCTTGAAGCGCCTTTGATAACCACCCGGACGGTCAGGGCCGGTGAAAGCGTTGGTTATGGCGCTGCCTGGGTGGCGGAGCGCGACACCCTGATGGGTATGGTGGCTATCGGATACGGAGACGGCTATCCACGGCATGCTGGCACGGGTACGCCGGCCGCAATTGGTGGTCGTCGCATCCGGCTGATTGGTCGGGTATCCATGGATATGTTGGCGGTGGATCTGAGTAATGTGCCAGAGGCCCGGGAAGGCGATTTGGTTGAGCTTTGGGGGCGCACCGTTGGAGTGGATGAAGTGGCGAGCTGTGCTGGCACCATTTCTTATGAATTGCTGACAGGCATCACCAGCAGGGTTCCTCGCATCTGCCGATAGTGTGTTCAGGTATCGCGTTTCAAATCAGTTTTATCCGGAGGCATTGAACTCTAGTGCATGTTCTTGTTGTTCACGATTACAGTCCCTTGGGGAAAGTTCTGCTTGAGCTGCTTCGGGAGACATCGTTGCATGTCAGTCCTTTGCTGGTCAGTGACCCGGCAAACGCAAACCTCAGTGCTCTGGAAAGCTGGATCCCCGAAGACACGGATCTGATCGTCAATGCGCTGTGGTTGGCAGACCCTGAGGCTGCAGAGCAAGATCCTGAGGGCACGAAAAAAACCGCGTTTTCCATGCCATTGGCAATTGCTGAGCATGCCCTTGACCGAGGTATGGCACTGTTCCAGCTCTCGTCGTGCTATGTGTTTGATGGCCGCAAGCAGAGTGGTTACATAGCCTCCAACCCGGGCCAGCCAGTAAATGAGCTTGGCAACTGGCAGTGGGAGTGTGAGCAGGCGTTGCGTACGCTTTTGCCTCGACACATCATTTTACGCACTGGCTGGAGCCTCAGCCGCTTTATTCGTAAGGTTCAGGCGAGCACCGCTTCGGAGGAGGCTCTGTCACTGCCTGGCAGGTGTGTGGGGCAGCCGGTTTCTGTAAGAGATCTTGCGCGGGTAATAACCGCCGTTATACAGCAGCTGGATTGCGGCGCCGAAGTGTGGGGGACATTCCAGTATGCTGGCGCGGAAGTTATCAGTCTGTATGAGCTGGGGCTGGCTATTGCCGGTTTGCCAGGTATTCCTGAGGTTCTTCACGTGGTGGATGGAATGCCGGCATGGGGAGCGGTGGAGCCGCCAAATACCACTTTGATCTGCACGAAAATTCGCAATACCTTCGGTATCAAGCAGTGTCCCTGGCGCTCAGGGCTGGTTGATGAGCTGGAATTACTGAGGCGCGATGAGACGCATGTAAAAAAACGAACGCCGGCCGAATAATGCCGGCTGTTCCCGGTTAAACCATGTTATTGCTGGCAGCCTTGGCGGGAAAACTCCCGGGTTACCAGCTGCAGTGCTTCGATATCAAGCAGCTCCACTTCACGGCCACGTGCACGGATGATGCCCTGATTCTGGAAGCGTGTGAAAACACGGCTTACCGTCTCAACCGCAAGTCCCAGGAAGTTGGCGATGTCGTTCCTTGCCATCGGCAGACTGAAATTAGTCCCCGACATGCGCCTGCGCTGGAACCGGCTGGAAAGCGAAAGCAGCAGAGAGGCGATACGCTCCTCAGCTGTATTTTTGCTTAACAGCATGGCGAGCTGGTGACTGTTCTGAATTTCATGGCTCATCAGGCGGTACATATGGTGTTGCAGTTCAGGTAGCTTGCCGGTGAGCTCTTCCAGCTTGTCTATCGGGAACTCGCATACGCTGGTTCGCTCCAGGGCCTTGGCAGTGCAGGCATAAGATTCACCGCTCATGCTGTCGAGACCGACGAGCTCGCCAGGCATGAAGAAGCCTGTAACCTGTTCCTCACCACCTTCGGTAATAATCGATGTTTTGACTGAACCGCTCTTCACAGCAAAGCAGGAGCGGAAGGGCGTGCTCTGGTCAAAAATGTGTTCGCCACGGTTGTACATGCGTCCCTGCTGAACAATGTCTTCCAGGCTGTCCAGGTCATTATCCTGAACGGCGAGTGGCAAGCACAGGTTGCTCAGGCTGCACTGATGACAGGACGCTTTCAGCGGAGAAGGGGCTTGGCGGAATCGTAGTGCTTGGGCCATCGCTTATAAACCGTCCAGATTGATGTAAGTCAAAATACTACTTTAATACGCAGAAGTCCGTTTGCCAATGACCAAACTTAAGGACATGTGCATATATCGAAAATAAAAGGTAAGGCTTGGTGCCAGGCCCTACCTTGACCTTCGTCAGGCGGGCAGCCTCTCAAATACCAGTGAGGCGTTTGTTCCCCCAAAGCCGAAGCTGTTGGACATAACGGTGTCGAGCGTTGTTTCGCGGCCCTGAGGGCCTACAAGGGGCATATTACCGATGGCTTCATCTACCGAGGCCAGGTTGGCGGTGCCGGAAATAAACCCGTTCTGCAGCATGAGTAGAGAGTAAATGGCCTCATGAACACCTGCGGCACCCAATGAGTGCCCGGAGAGGGATTTGGTGGATGAAATAGCGGGAATGTTTGAGCCGAAGGTGTTTTTTACCGCGCCAAGTTCCGCGGCGTCGCCGACAGGAGTGCTGGTTCCATGGGCGTTGATGTAATCAATCTTGCCGCGGATGGTTGCCATAGCCTGCTCCATACAGCGCTTTGCGCCTTCACCCGAGGGCGCCACCATATCGTAGCCATCTGAGGTGGCGCCGTAGCCGGTCAGCTCTGCAATAATGTTCGCGCCGCGCTTACGTGCGTGTTCAAGCTCTTCCAGTACCACCATACCGCCGCCGCCGGCGATAACAAAACCATCGCGCCCGGAATCGAACGGGCGTGATGCGGTTTCCGGCGCATCATTGTATTTTGTGGAAAGTGCGCCCATGGCATCAAACATCATGGTGAGGCTCCAGTCTTCCTCCTCACCCCCGCCCGCGAATACAATATCCTGCTTGCCGTTCTGGATCTGCTCCATGGCATGGCCGATGCAATGCGCACTGGTGGCGCACGCTGAGGACATAGAGTAGTTCACGCCGCGAATTTTGTAAGCGGTGGCCAGGCAGGCAGAAACCGTGCTCGTCATGATGCGTGGCACCATATAGGGCCCGATACGCTTGACGCCTTTTGCTCGCATTATATCGGTTGCTTCAACCTGGCTTGAGCAGGAAGAGCCGCCGGAGCCTGCAATCAGTCCAGTGCGATCGTTGGAAATCTGCTCTTCACTCAGACCTGCCTGGGCAATAGCCTGTTCCATCGCGAGGTAGCTGTACATGGCAGAGGGGCCCATGAAACGCCGCACTTTGCGATCAATAACGGTGGTATCAACAGTCGGAGAGCCAGAAACCTGGCTGCGAAACCCCATCTCTTTATAGGTTTCATTGAAGCGGATGCCCGAGGTTCCGTCCTTGAGGCTTGCGAGAACCTCGTCAAGTGAGTTTCCCAGGCAGGAAATGATGCCCATGCCGGTAACGACGACTCGTCTCATAATATTCTCCTTATTGCCGGCGGCCAGAACGGGATGCTTTGGAAGCGGCCTTCTTTTCTGCAAGTTTAGACTCTTTTTCAGCTTCGGCAGCGGCGGTTTCCTGTATTTCCCGTTCTACCATCGCAGGCGTTTCAAGAGAAATTCGCCCCAGAGTGCCAGCGCGAAATTCGTTGATTAGTACTTCAGAGACCTTGTTCAGGTCGGGAATGCCGCCACGGCCAAGGAACCTGCGCCTGGCTGCAATTTCGTCCATTACGGCCAGGCCATCTACGGGCAGCTTATCGAAACCGTAGCGGGCTTTGACCAATTCAGGGTAAGCCTCTCGCAGGTATTCGGCTTCAAACAGAGCGATATCTTCGAAATCCAGAACCGAGCTGCGAATGGCTCCGGTAATGGCCAGCCGATAACCGCAAGCCTCAGGCGAGAGCTTTGGCCACAGGAACCCCGGGGTATCGTAAAGAAGAATGTTGTCCGGCAGCTTGATGGTCTGCTGCGCTTTTGTCACGGCCGGTTCATTGCCTGTCTTTGCGGCCGGGCGCCCAGCCAGCGTATTGATCAGCGTGGATTTGCCCACGTTTGGTATGCCCAGAATCATTACCCGAAGAGCGCTCTTCTGGCGATCATGGTCTGGCGTCATCTCTGCGGCCAGACTGAGGATATCAAGTGCCTCGCCCCGTTGGTTGTGGGTGAGGGTAATGGTTCTTACCCCGCGCTCTTTCTCCAGCCACGTTTGCCACTGTGTGGTGATGTCCGGATCGGCCAGGTCGCGCTTGTTCAGAACCCTGATCAGTGGCGTTTCCCCACGCAGGGACGGCACCAGCGGGTTTTCGCTGCTGAAGGGGATGCGGGCATCCAGTACCTCAATGATGAGATCCATCTGAGGCATGATCTTTTTGATCTCCTTGCGGGCTTTGTGCATGTGCCCAGGAAACCAGTTAATAGCCATTTCTCTGCTCCAGCGTTGGTGAATCGCGCCATTATGAAGGGGAATGACCAAACTTTCACATTTGTTTCGATTCGCTGGTGGGGCGGGGTTTGAGCGGGCATGGTGACCAATATGTATAAAAACAGGGGATACCGGGGTGAAAATCAGGGCCGGGATGTTTTAGGGTGTCACCTCAGGTATCTATCGAGATCAAATCGCATAATCAATTTGTTAATGGAGATTTTCATGAAGCTAGCAAAACTGTTCGGTACCGCTCTTGTTGCCGTAAGCCTGTCCGCACCGGTATTGGCCCAGCAAGCAGCAGGTGGTCAGCCGGATCAGGTTGCCCAACTGGCACAGATGGTTGGTCTTTCGGAAGATCAACAGAAAGAGATCCGCGGAATTCTTGATGAAATGCAGGGCGAAATTGGAACATTGCGCGAGGAGGCCCGTGCGCTGCAAGAGCAGATGCAGAGTGAAATCAAAGCGGATTACGATGAAGACGCCATTCGCGAACACGGTGAAGATCTGGGTGATGTGACAGGTGAAATCGCCGCGCTTTCAACTCTGATGCAAGCCAAGGTAGACAGCGTATTCACTCAGGAGCAGCGTGACGAGCTCGAGATGAAAATGCAGCAGATGCGTCAACAGATGCAGCAACAGCGTCAGATGATGCAGCAGCAGGGTCAGTAATGGCCTGATGGCTGACTGAGGCCGTCCCACATGCCACGGTGGGGCGGCTATCCTTTAACCGCAGGTTGGTTGTCTTCTCAGTCGAGCGCTTTTACCGGAATCTGCATGGCGTTAGAACTGGGGACACTGGGCACTGCAAGCCCGAGATTATTCTTGTCGAATACCTTGTCTGCCCGGTAGCTGGAACGCACCATGGGGCCGGAAGGCACTTCCATAAAACCTTTTTCAAGGCCAATTTCGCGATACCTGTTGAAGTCTTCCGGTGTTACATATTTCTCGACCGGCAGGTGATTCGGTGTCGGGCGCAAATACTGGCCAAGAGTCAGAATGTCCACTCCGATTGCGCGGAGGTCGTCCATTGTGGCGAGAATTTCCTCTTCGGTCTCGCCCAGGCCCAGCATCAGGCTGGTTTTGGTAAGTACATCGGGTCGATATTGTTTGGCATGGGCCAACACGCTGAGAGTCTTCTGATAGCCGGCGCGAGGGTCCCGCACGCGACGCGTAAGCCGTTCCACGGTTTCTACATTCTGGGCAAACACCTCAAGGCCGGAATCCACCACCTTCTCTACGTTGGACATGACCGCATCAAAGTCGGGCGTCAGCGCTTCCACAGCGACGTCGGGTGTGCGTTGTTTGATCGCTGAGACGCAGGCGGCGTAATGGGCAGCACCACCATCATCCAGATCGTCCCGGTCTACGGAGGTAAGCACGATGTAGCGCAGCCCCATGAGCTCGACAGACTTGGCCGTGTTCTCCGGTTCGTCTTTATCCAGCCATCCGTTCGGGTTGCCCGTATCTACCGCACAGAAGCGACAGGCGCGGGTACATACGGAGCCCATCACCATGATGGTCGCTGTGCCGGCTGTCCAGCACTCGCCTATGTTGGGGCAGTGAGATTCCTGGCATACGGTACTTACCCGGTTATCGGTAACGTTTTTGCGCACCGCTTCGTAGCGTTCGCCACCCGGCATGCGCGCTCGTAGCCAGTTAGGCTTACGTTCAACTTTTACGGGCTCCTGATGCGTCGATCGCTTTACGCCATCCTTGATAGCCGAAAAGCCATGCTCATTGCGGAATTTGGAACCACTGGTGACGCGGGGCTTTGCGCTTTCGCTCATTGCAACCGGACTCTCATCAAGACTATAGGGAACCTTAGAGAATAATGGGGCGGCGGAGCAGTTACAAGGCGGGTAAGGGCAATCACTGGGTGCGGTAAGAGTTACCGGGTGCGACATTCGTCGTACCCGGTTGGGAGCTAGTGGCCAGGAGCAATCAGGCCTGGGCTTTTTCCAGTGCCTGAGTGATGTCGGCAAGTATGTCGTCTACGTGCTCAATCCCGATCGACAGACGCACCAGGTCTTCACTGACACCCGCGTTTTCGAGCTCTTCCGCATTTAACTGGCGGTGAGTAGTGGTTGCCGGGTGGCAGGCCAGAGACTTGGCGTCACCAATATTCACCAGGCGGTAGATCATATCCAGCGCATCGATAAATTTGGCGCCGGCTTCACGTCCGCCCTTAATGCCGAAACTCACGATGCCAGATGCTTTGCCGCCGCAAATCTTGTCGCAAGTGGCTTTGTATGGGCTGTTCGCCAGCGCTGCGTAATTCACCCACGCTACAGCCGGGTGATTCTGCAGGAAGTCGGCCACTTTTTCGGCGTTCTCGCAATGACGCTCCATGCGCAAGCTCAGAGTTTCCAGGCCCTGCATGATCAGGAACGAGTTGAATGGCGAGAGAGCAGAGCCGGTGTTGCGCAGAGGCACAACGCGGCACCGACCGATGAACGCAGCGGCGCCGAGGGCTTCGGTATAAACCACACCATGATAGGACGGGTCTGGCTCGTTCATCATCGGGAACTTGGCACCGTTGGCCTTCCAGTCAAACTTGCCGGAATCGACCACGCACCCGGCTACGGTTGTGCCGTGGCCGCCAATATACTTGGTCAGGGAGTGAATCACGATGTCTGCCCCGTGCTCGAACGGCCGGCAGAGATAGGGCGTGGCGACGGTGTTATCCACGATCAGCGGAATACCGTGCTTGTGTGCGATTTCGGCCCAACGGGCAATATCCACCACGTTACCAGCAGGGTTGCCAATGGATTCGCAGAACAGTGCGCGGGTCTGGTCATCAATAGCGTTATCGATGGCGTCGAAATCGTCGTGGCGGACCATGCGGCACTCAATGCCCTGATTGGGCAGCGAGTGGGCGAACAGATTGTAGGTGCCGCCATAGAGCTGGCTGGTGCTGACAATATTGTTACCAACCCGGCAGATTGTTTGCAGGGCATAGGTAATGGCAGACATGCCGGAGGCAACTGCGAGAGCGCCAACGCCGCCTTCAAGGGCCGTCATGCGCTCTTCAAGGACCGAGTTGGTCGGGTTCATGATCCGGGTATAAATGTTGCCCGCAACCTTCAGGTTGAACAGATCTGCACCGTGCTGGGTGTCGTCAAACGTGTAGGACGTGGTCTGGTAGATCGGTGTGGTAGCTGCCTTGGTAGTCGGGTCGCCTTTGAAGCCGGCGTGGAGGGCGAGCGTCTCGAATTTCATGTTAACTTCCTTGCGAATGGATAGTCGTTGTTATCGGTTTCGGACGTCAGTATGCCATATAGATTTAGCGGGGTTTATAACGGTATGCAATCGAGACATGCCGGAAGGTCATATGTACATGGTGAGGCAAGCTGGTACCGGGTAGTCCTTCGCGGTATGGAGCCTTATTTACGGGCTTCGGGCGCTGGCGATGATGAAGTTTTTTGGGTTGTTTCAGCTGTATCCGGGTCAGGAAAGATCGTGTCGTAACACCAGGTGAACACGAAGGCGTACACCAGATAAAACAGTGCAAATGAAACATCGACCAACAGCGCTTCGAGCAATCCGATGCCCATCCACCAGGCAATAATCGGAAGGAAGGCAATTAACAATCCCAGCTCGAAGCTGAAGGCGTGCAGAATGCGAACCTTGAAGGACTTGCGTGTTGAGCCTGTCAGCTTTTTAAGCGTGTGATCGAAGCCCAGATTGAAGATGTAATTCCATGTCGTGGCCAGGGTGGCGCCGATCAGCCCAAGCACACCGGTCTTTTCGAGGGAAAAGCCGAAGGCGACGGCTGCGAGGGGTACGGAAATCAGCAGCCCGACAACTTCAAAAGAAATCGCTTGCCGGATTCTGTCGCCGGTGGATCTCATCAGAACTCTCCGCAAGGGCAGGGCTTAGCGCCTTTTCGTTGCCCGGAAATAAAAAAAGGCCGCGACCTGAGTCGCGACCTTTTTCGAATACTGGTAGCAAGGGGCGGAGTTGAACCGCCGACCCCAGCATTATGAGTGCTGTGCTCTAACCAACTGAGCTACCTTGCCACTTCGCTTCACCAAAGGAAGCGGCGCGTATCTTATGTACGGAGGACGTAGGTGTCAATAGCTGGCTGGAAAATCTGATCATTTGTCCGTCTTTTTGGTCGGTTCAAGGCCGTATAAGATAATATAAAACAATGATTTGAATGAGATTTTTGATCTGCACAAATTCATCCGGATTTAACATGGTTCTGTCATGAGGTCAGGGGCGTTGTTGCTAATGCCAGAGTTAGACTAACCTGTAGTTGAGTATGACGCAGGGGGGCGTGGAAGTAAGGTGGACAGTCGGGTTGTACAGAGTGCTCAGGAACTTGCTTGGTGTGATGGCGGTGTGCGTGATGCTGCCCGGTTGTATGTCGATGAAAGCGGACCGCGACGTCACCATGTCACAGCAGCTTGATAAAGGAGAGCCCCGGTTTTTACTCTGGAGTACACGTCGGGTCGCATGGCTGGAGCGCGGAGACCCGCAGGGCTATCCAGTATTCTACGCCCACGGCAATCCTGGTTCCCGCCTGGAATTATTGTTTATGGATGCCAAGGCATGGGAATACGGGGTCCGGCTAATTGTTATGGACAGGCCCGGTATAGGCGGGTCCGATTTTGTCTCCAATTATGGGCTGCTGGATTTTGCCAGAGATATCGAAAAGCTGGCGGATGAGAAAGGGATTAAGGGTTTTGGTTTGATGGGCTGGTCGAGCGGCGGTCCACCGGTATTGGCGGCAGCTTACTACCTACCCCAAAGAGTCCGCTTTGCGATCTCCATATCCGGTTACACCAACTTTGGCGAGTACGCTGAGGCACGAGCGCTGATGAGTGAATACGGGCTGCGTGGCCCTGAACTGTCTGAAGAGCATCCCGTGTTGTTCAGACAGGCTCTCAAAGTGGCCCGATGGGCCGATCTGGCTTTGCCGGGAGTCTATATGGCTGTCGCAGAAGGCGAGATGCCCCCATCTGATCAGGCGCTACTTCAGGACAAGGCGCGCTCAGAGCTGTTTGTTCGTAATCAGCAGGAGGCGTTGGCACAAGGTGTGAAGGGGGCTATTCAGGATCTTAAAGTGCAATGGAAGGCCTGGCCTTTTGAATTGGCACAGATCCATGTGCCGGTACATATCTATCAGGGTGAGCGGGATACCTTCGTTCCCGTGGAGTTCGCGCGACACATGGCTCGGGAAATTCCCGACGTTTCGCTGGATATAATGCCGGAAAGCGGGCATCTGCTACCTCTGGATCCGATGTTTCTGGACTATCTTTTCAGAAGGGTTCAGCGTTATATCGCAGGAAATCCGGTCAGCAAGCCTTCCTGAGGATCTCTTCGCACACCTGGTCCTGGGTTTTGTGCTCGCCGTTGACGGTCAGGTCGGCGTAGAGGGTATAGAGCGCGCGCCGCTCGGCGAACAGTTCTTCCATTGTCTGCTCAGGGCGTTTTGAAATGCCTCTGAGGCTGAAGTCGCCAATACGCTGGCACACCGTTGCAAGAGGTATGTCCAGAAAAACAACCACACTGTTGCGCTTGAGATGCTGCATCGCACGTTCGCTGTAAACCGCGCTGCCACCGGTTGCAATGACGTGGCCGGTAACGTCCAGGTTGCACAGCACTTGCTCCTCAACGCTGCGCAAGGCTTCGTAGCCTGCATTATCAACAATGCTCTGTAAGCTGTCGCCGGCCTGTGACTGAATCAAAAGGTCCGTATCGACAAACGCCAGTGCTGCGGCCTTGGCCAGCACAACGCCCACAGTGCTCTTGCCTGAGCCTGGCATACCGATCAATACAATGTTATTCAGTGGAGAGGGCATAGGTGAGGCTTGGCCGCCGTTTAACGAAGTGTTATTGCAAGGCCCCTCCTCAAGATGAAAAGAGGGGCGAGTATGCGTTAAACGTTAAAACGGAAGTGGATGACGTCGCCATCTTCAACGATGTATTCCTTGCCTTCCAGGCGCCATTTTCCTGCTTCTTTAGACCCGGCCTCGCCGTTATATTTCACGAAATCCTCATAACTGATGATTTCCGCACGTATGAAGCCTCGCTCGAAGTCGGTGTGGATAACAGCAGCGGCTTGAGGTGCAGTGGCACCGATTTTAACGGTCCAGGCCCGCACTTCTTTTACTCCGGCAGTGAAGTAGGTCTGCAGATCCAGCAATCTGTAGCCGGCGCGGATAACGCGATCAAGCCCTGGTTCATCCATGCCCATTTCGCTCAGGAACATGCTTTTTTCATCATCTTCCAGCTCGGAAATCTCAGACTCGATTTTGTTACAAATAGGAACGACAACCGCGTTCTCGCTTTCCGCAATCTCACGCACGGTATCCAGGTACGGGTTGTTTTCGAAACCATCCTCGCTCACGTTGGCGATGTACATGGTTGGTTTGATGGTCAGCAGGCACAGTTCGCGGATCAGTTGCAATTCGTCTTTATCCAACCCCATGCCGCGCACGGGCTTGCCTTCGTTCAGCACGGGCAACAAGCGCTCAAAGATCTCGATCTGGGCTTTGGCTTCTTTATCGCCACCCTTGGCAATCCGCTGAACACGCTTGATGGCTTTCTCAACGGTATCCATGTCGGCCAGTGCAAGCTCCGTATTGATGATTTCAATATCGGCCGCCGGATCTATCTTGTTGGCAACGTGAATAACGTTGGGGTCGTCAAAGCAGCGCACTACGTGTGCGATAGCTTCGGTCTGGCGAATATTGGCGAGAAACTGATTGCCCAGGCCTTCGCCCTTGGATGCGCCTGCGACAAGGCCGGCGATATCGACAAATTCCATGGTCGTGGGCACGGTGCGCTGCGGTTTTACAATTTCCGCCAGTTTATCCAGCCGGGGGTCTGGCATGGCAACCACGCCTGCGTTCGGTTCGATGGTGCAGAACGGGAAATTTTCCGCGCCAATGCCTGCTTTGGTCAGTGCGTTGAACAGGGTAGATTTGCCGACGTTAGGAAGGCCGACGATGCCGCAGTTAAAACCCATGGAATGCCTCTGCTGGTACGAGAAAATTTGGCGGGATTATACCGGTGTCGGGCAGTGTGTGCGAGTAAGGGATATTCAGGGGGCTGAAGAGCTGAGCGTTTCGCTGTGGAGGTTCAGGCAATGTCCGGCTTGAAACTGTGTAAACGATTCATTGCAGTGGCCAGCTTTCCGGAAGCTGCGTCGGGCAGCACACGCATAGTTTCGTTGAATACTGCGTTCAGGTCTTCGGTTTCCCGTTTGCCAAGGCGGCCTAATACGTAGCCTGTTACCTTGCGGCTATCCCCGGGATGTCCGATGCCAATGCGCAAACGCTGAAATTCGTTGGTGCCCAGGTGTGCAATGGTGTCTCGCAAGCCGTTATGTCCACCGTGTCCTCCGCCTTTTTTCAGCTTGGCGGTGCCGGGGGGCAGGTCGAGTTCGTCGTGAGCGATGAGTATCTGACTTGGGGGGATCTTGAAAAAGTCCGCGAGAGCTTTTACGGACAAGCCGCTGCGGTTCATAAAAGTAGCGGGGTTCAGCAGGTGAAGCTCAAGGCCTTGCCACTGAATGCGGGCATAGTGCCCGTGATATTTCTTTTCGGGGCGGAGCGACTGGCCCGCATCGCGGGCCAGTGCTTCGACGAAGAGGGCGCCGGCATTATGGCGGGTATTCTCGTAGTCCGGACCGGGGTTACCCAATCCAACCACCATGACAATATCCTGTGCCATCTGCCAACGCCTCCGGAGTAATTACTCCTTGTCTTCGCCTTCTTCGCTTTCACCTTCGGCTTCGTCTTCAGCTTCGTCAGTCTTGACGCCTTTTGGCTTGTTGATGGATACAACAGCCTGGTCGTGCTCTGAGTCGTGCTGGAGAGCCGGGATACGAACGCCTTCTGGCAGTTTCAGATCGCTCAGGTGGACAACCTGGTCCATCTCAACGTCTGCCAGATCAAGCTCGATGAACTCGGGCAGGTTCTGGGGCAGACAGGCGACTTCAATCTCGGTCATCAGACGGAATGCAACGCCGCCGAAGGTCTTGATTGCCGGAGCTACATCTTCGTTCAGCAGGTGCAGAGGAACCTGAACAACGATTTCGTGATCCTTGTCTACGCGCTGGAAGTCAGCGTGAGTCAGCAGCAGTTTGTACGGGTGCCGCTGAAGATCCTTCATGATTACGCTTTCTTTCTTACCATTCAGTTCGATGGTCAGAATGTGCGAGAAGAAGGCTTCGTTTTCCAGAGCTTTTTTCAGCTCGTTGTGCCAGATGGAAATCGGAGTAGCTTCCTTGTTACCACCGTAAATGATGGCTGGAATTTTACGCTCTTCGCGACGCAGGCGGCGGCTCGCACCTCTCCCCTTGTCGTCACGAGGAAATGCTTCAATAACAAAGTCCTGAGACATGGTTTGTACCTCAATCGTCACCTGAACTGCCCGCGACCAGGCGTTGGGACAGGTGATGTTTTCGAAAAGCCGGATTTTTCCGGCTGACTAAAAGAGTCGGGAGCCTGATTAGGCTCCCGACTCGGTAACTTTCTTGTATCTGCTGTAACCTGTTGTTTTCCCGAGTGTTGCGGCTTTTAGCCTACTCAGACATTCTCAAACAGGGCGCTTATGGATTCTTCGTTGCTAACGCGACGAATAGATTCCGCAAGCAGTCCAGCCATACTGAGGGGGCGGATTCTATCACAGTTTCTGGCTTTGTCACTCAGTGGAATGGTGTCACAGACCACCAATTCGTCCAGGTCGGAGGCCTCGATGTTTTCGATAGCCGGGCCGGAAAGCACAGGGTGAGTGATATAGGCCACTACCCGGGATGCGCCACGCTCTTTAAGAGCATTCGCCGCTTTGCACAAAGTGCCGGCGGTATCCACGATGTCGTCAACCAGGATGCAGGTCTTGCCGTCTACATCACCAATGATGTGCATAACCTGAGAGACGTTCGCCTTCGGGCGGCGCTTATCAATGATGGCCAGGTCGGCATCATCCAGTCGCTTGGCCACGGCGCGGGCACGCACAACACCGCCCACATCCGGTGAGACCACGACAAAGTTCTCAAAACGCTGCCTTTCTATGTCTTCAAGCAGTACCGGTGTGGCGTAGATGTTATCAACCGGTACGTCGAAAAAGCCCTGAATCTGGTCGGCATGAAGGTCTACGGTCAGTACACGGTCAACGCCAATGCTGGAGATCATGTCGGCAACAATTTTGGCGCTGATGGCAACCCGGCTGGAGCGCACACGGCGATCCTGGCGAGCGTAGCCATAATACGGAATGACTGCTGTGATGCGTGATGCGGAAGCGCGACGCAGGGCGTCAGCCATCACGATCAGTTCCATAAGGTTGTCATTCGTGGGGTAGCACGTGGGTTGGATGATGAATACATCGTGTCCGCGTACGTTTTCATTAATCTCAACGGTGGTTTCGCCATCACTGAAGCTGCCTACAGTGGCTTCTCCCATGGGGATGTGGAGTTTTTTGGCGATAGCGTGGGCAAGCTCTGGATTGGCATTGCCTGCGAAAATCATCAGTTTGGACACGACGGGACCCTTCTCATTTTCGGCGGTTGAGTCAGAAGAAGCGGGAGAAAGTTGGCTGGGGTGGCAGGATTCGAACCTGCGCATGACGGGATCAAAACCCGTTGCCTTACCACTTGGCGACACCCCAGTATCGTGCTTTTTTGGCATCATTCCAGCTCTGTCAGCTTTTGGTGAAGAGGTGATACGTTCACCCCTTTAGCTACGAACCCGGTGATGCCGGAGGGTTTGCTTTCCCAGATAATCCGGGCTGCGGATTCTGTAGGGAAACGTCCAAATATGCAAGCCCCGGTTCCGGTTAATCTTGCAGGTCCGAATTTTGTGAGCCATTCCATGCTCTGATTGACTTCAGGATACAGCCTTCTGACTACATCTTCACAGTCGTTTCGGTACCTCGAGGCGTCTCCCTCAAAAGCGGGCGCTATTTTGATTCTCGGGGTGTTCCTTGTCAACCCTTGCGCTGAAAATATCTTTCCTGTGTTGATGTTACAGGCAGGTTTCAGCACCACAAACCAGTCTTCTGGTGGGAACGCGGGGGTTAGTTTTTCGCCAACCCCTTCGCCAAAAGCAGCGTGGCCGCGTACGAAAATCGGCACGTCAGCGCCAAGAGCCAGCCCTGTCTCTGCGAGTTCATCCAACCCTAGTCCGAGCTTCCAGAGATGATTGAGCCCAAGCAGGGTTGTCGCCGCATTGGAGCTTCCGCCGCCCAGACCGCCACCCATGGGTAGGCGCTTTTCGATGGCTATGCTTACCCCTGGTAGCTCTCCTGATGCCTTTTCTGCAAGAGCATGCGCAGCTTTCATGATCAGGTTGTCTTCATCAGGGACGCCCGGAACCGGGTTCTCCAGCCGCACGCCGGTTTGCGCAGGGCTCAGGCTCAGTGTGATGTCATCACCGTAGTCCAGGAACTGAAACAGCGTTTGAAGCTCGTGGTAGCCATCCGGGCGCCTGCCAACGATGTGCAGAAAGAGGTTCAGTTTGGCGGGCGAGGGTAAGGTAATGCTGGTTGTCACGGCGTCAGGTCCTGCCAACTGCTCACCACCACACGCACCCGTTTATCCTCTTTAAGTGCAGTAATCCGTGCAGGCAGAGCAGGGGTGTTGCCTTCCAGCGCATGCCAGCGGTCGTAGCGGATTTCCCAGCCAGCCTGGCGAATCAGGGTCAATTCACCACGGTCGTTAAACAGCAGTCGGAAGTCACCGCCAGGTGCCGGGAGGCCGCGTATCCACCAGGTCATGCTCTCCAGGGGGAGTTGCCAGCCAGTGGCCGCTTGCATCAGCGCGTCCGGGTCGCCGGAACTGTAGTTGTCACCATTCGGAAGTGTAAGTTCAATGAACCCAGGCACACCTTTAAGGTTTGTACTGCCCATCCCGAGAAACGATGACGATAAGGCGAGGTCGTATGCCTCGCCCTCTTGTATCCAGTGGTTGATGATGGCGGTGCCGCTGTCCGAAGGCTGGCGCACAGCCAGTTTTCCTGATAATTGCCAGTGATCAAACTGGCTGAGCCTTACTGAGCGATCCTGCCAGTCGGCGGGCGGCTGATCTGTCATGCCATCCGGCAGAGGTTCAAGCTGGATGGTGGTGCAGGCGCTAAGCCCTGCAATCAGCAATAAGGCTGCCCAGGAGCGAATGAGCCGCCCCATCACTGGTCACCATTGCCGGTCAGCCGCTCAATCGTTTCGCGTAATATGGTGTGATCCGAATCCTGCTCAAGCCCTTCCTTCCAGATAATCTGCGCCTGCTCCTCTGCGCCGCTCATCCACAAAGCTTCACCGTAATGGGCAGCGACCTCCGGATCGGGGTAGGCAGCCCACGCGCGGGACAGATAATCCAGCGCGGGCTCGATCTGGCCTTCCTGAAACAGAATCCACCCCATGCTGTCGAGAATGGCAGGGTTGTTCGGGTCCAGCGTTAGCGCCTTTTCGATGTAGCCGCGGGCTTCCTTAAGCCGCTCGGTGCGGATTGCGAGAATGTATCCCAAGGCGTTAAGCGCCACGGCATTTTCGGGGTCGTTTGCAATAATTTGTTTGAGGTCTTCTTCGGCTTTGCCTGGCTGCTCCATAGTGTCGAAAAGCATAGCCCTCGCATAACGCAGTTGTATGTTCTCGGGGAAGTCTTCAAGTGCATTGGAGCCAACCTCGAGCGCCTCTTGATTCAGCCCCTGATCGAGCAGCAGGTTTACCTCAAGCAGCCAGAAATTTTCTGCTGCCTCAGGGTTGGCATCCCGCAGGGAGCGAATATTTTCAAGTGCTTCGTCGAGCCTGCCTTCCGTCGCCAGCAAGGTGCTGGCCCGGGCCAGGGATGGCAGATAGTAGTTGCCCTGTTCCACGCTTTGATAGTACCCGATGGCCTGTTCAGTATTACCAGCTTCATCTTCAATTCGCCCGAGATAATAGCTGGCTTCGCTGGTGTGATGGCCTTGCTCTGTGAGTTGTGTAAGTTCTTCTTTCGCTAGTTCCGGTTGCCCATTTTCGAGCGCAACAAGGGCGTGCGAAAGCCTCAGGCTGGGGTTGTCCGGGTAACGTTGCACCAGACGGTTGAATTCATCCTGAGCGGCCTGCAGTTCACCTTCACTGATGAGCATGCGACCGTACAGAGTGCCCATCTGCCGGTTTGCCGGGAACCGTCGGGTATTTATCAATAGGTGGTCGAGGGCTTCGACCGTTTGCCCGGCCTGATACAGAAGGTCGCCTTTGAGGATAATGGCAGGCTGGAAATTGGGCTTGTTTGCCAGCAGAGGTTCCAGGCGACGAAGGGCGGCTTCAGGTTGGCCGGTGATTTTCAGCAACAAGGCGATGCTGTATTCCAGTTCCGGTGTGTCCGGGTGGCGACTTGCCATCTCTTCATACAGCCCCAGCAACTCCACCTGCTGTTCCGGAGGAAGGTTTGCTGCCATGGCAGCAAGACTGTCAAAATCTGCGTCGCCGCCCTGGTCCAGAATCTGCTCCATGTAGCCCAGCGCAGCTTCGAGGTCATTGCGTTTTACGGATTGAATGGCCGAAACCCTCAGCGCCTGGAGGTTGCCGGGGTCCACGTCGAGCCATAACTCTGCCAGCTGCTTCTGGGCGTTGTCGCCATTGAGCGACTGGGCAATACGCATGGCGCGCTCAATAACATTCTTGTCCCGGGACTGCTGCGCGGCTCGGAGGTAGTTGACCAGCGTGACGTCATACCTGCCCCGCTGTGCTGCAATTTCAGCTGAGAGGAGAAGATAAAGGGTTTCCGGCTCAAAATCAGCGTATTCGACGGGCGGCTCGCTGCTTGCTTGCCCGATACCTTCCTGTTCGTTCTTGGGGGTTGTATCGTCGAGGGCGGTTGTGTCCCCCGAACCGGTTATACTGGCGCAACCTGCCAGTGAGAGGGCGAACAGGCAGGTAACCAAAAGCAGTGCGGATTTGTGCATGCAACTTCCCGTGATTTGTCGACTACGCATCTTGAATAACCCGGGATCTCTCGTTTTATTGAGCTGAGTCGGGGACCGGTTCCCTATAATGGCATAAGCTCCTGTTCTTGCCCAACCTGTCCGCACTTCCCGAAGCACTGGCTGTTTGGGGTGGCAGCTGAAGGCTCTGGCGGCTAAAATGCCTGCAAAATGGCGCTTGTTTACACAGCTCACCGTTAAAGGATTGTATAACCATTAAATGGCACTGCTAACGCTGGGAATCAACCATCGCACCGCCCCTGTTGAGTTACGGGAGCGAGTTGCCTTTACGCCTGAGCGTATGTCCGAGGCGTTTTCTGAGCTGCGTGCGGCTTCTGGCGCCACTGAGGCGGCCATTCTTTCTACCTGTAATCGCACTGAACTCTACCTGGCGGGCGATGACGACTGCGCGCCGTTGGTGTTGCGCTGGCTGGCAGGCTTCCACGATCTGGAGGCAGCCGAGCTCGAAGAAGTGCTCTATATTCATCGCGATGCAGATGCGGTGCGGCACATGATGCGGGTTGCCGCCGGGCTGGATTCCATGGTTTTGGGTGAGCCCCAGATATTCGGCCAGCTGAAGGATGCCTATGCTCTGGCCCGGGAACACGGCGGGAGTGGATCCTTCTTGTCCCGCATGTTTGAGCAAACCTTCTCCGTTGCCAAACGCGTTCGAACACAGACCGCCATTGGCGAGAATCCGGTTTCTGTGGCTTATGCCGCCGTGAGCATGGCCCATCGTATTTTTGCGGATATGTCGAAGAATAAGGCGCTGCTGATTGGCGCAGGCAAAACCATCGAATTGGTTGCACGCCACCTTGCCGATGCCGGCGTAAAGGATTTCATTGTTGCTAACCGCACCCTGGAACGCGCTCAGGCGCTGGCAGAATCCAGAGGCGGCCGGGGTATCACCCTATCGGAGATTCCGGATTATCTTGCGGATGTCGATATCATTATTTCATCCACTGCCAGCCCACTGCCTATTCTTGGCAAGGGCGCGGTTGAGCGTTCGCTTAAAAAACGCAAGCACCGGCCGTTTTTCATGGTAGATATTGCTGTGCCCAGGGATATTGAGCCCGAAGTGGCTTCCCTGGCGGATGTTTATCTCTATACCGTTGATGATTTGCGCCAGGTGATCGAAGAAAATCTTCGTACCCGCGAGGGCGCGGCCCGTGAAGCGGAAAATCTCATAACTGCCGGTGTGCAGGAGTTCCTCAGCCAGCTCCGCGCACTGGATGCGGTTTCTACGCTGAAACAGTTCCGGCAGCGTGCGGAAGTGTTGCGAGATCTGGAAACCGAAAAAGCCCTGCGCGCATTGCGTAATGGCGGCGATCCCGAAACAGCGTTGCGCAGCCTGGCGCGAGGCCTTACAAACAAACTCCTGCATGAGCCTTCGATACAGGTTCGCAAGGCCACCACCGAAGGGCGCGCCGAGGTGACTGAATGGCTCAGAGAGCTGCATCAGCTTGATGTGTTGGACGCAGACGCGACGACCACCCCGGAAAAACTATGAAACCATCGATACAGTCCCGCCTCGAGCAACTAATTGAACGCTACGAGGAGGTGAGCGCTTTGCTCAGCGATCCGGCAACCATCGCCCAACAGGACAAGTTTCGGGAATTGTCCCGGGAGTATTCCGAGATTGAGCCGGTGGTGCAGTGCTTCAAATCGTGGAAACAATCGCTGGAGGATGTCAGCGAGGCAAAGGAGCTGGCCAAAGACGGCGATGCGGACATGCGCGAAATGGCCGCAGAAGAACTCGAAATTGCTGAGCAGAAAACCGAAGAGCTGGATGAAGAACTGCAGCGCCTGATGCTGCCAAAAGACCCCAATGACGGCAAAAACGTGTTCCTGGAAATCCGTGCGGGGACCGGTGGTGATGAAGCCGCCATTTTTGCCGGAGATCTTTTTCGCATGTACAGCCGCTATGCTGAGCGCAGGCGCTGGCAGGTCGAAGTACTGAGTGAGAACGAGGGCGAGCACGGTGGTTTCAAAGAAGTGATTGCCCGCGTTGCGGGTGACGCTGTTTACGGTGCGCTGAAATTTGAATCCGGCGCACACCGGGTACAAAGGGTGCCCGAAACCGAATCTCAGGGTCGTATTCACACCTCTGCCTGTACCGTTGCCGTTATGCCAGAAGCCGATGAGGCCGAAGCAATCGAGATCAACAAAGCCGACTTGCGCGTGGATACGTTCCGTTCCTCGGGTGCGGGTGGCCAGCACGTTAACAAAACCGACTCCGCCATCCGGATTACCCACCTGCCAACCGGTATTGTGGTGGAGTGTCAGGAAGAGCGCTCGCAGCATAAAAACCGGGCCAAAGCCATGAGCTTTCTGGCCTCCAGGCTACAGAATGTTGAAACTGAGCGGCAGCAGAAAACCATGGCCGAAACCCGCAAAAGCCTTGTGGGCAGCGGCGATCGCTCTGAACGTATCCGCACTTATAACTTCCCTCAGGGCCGGGTAACGGACCATCGGATCAATCTCACCCTTTACAAGCTTGATGATGTGATTGCGGGTGATCTGGATGCCGTGGTTGTGCCGCTTCAGCAAGAGCATCAGGCGGAGCTTCTGGCCACGCTTTCTGATGACGAGTAAATCCTCACTTACCTGCGGCGAGTTACTGGACCGTGCAGTGTCCCGGATTGCCGGTGATACTGCCCGGCTCGATGCCGAGTTGCTTCTTGCCCAGGTAACCGGCCTGAGCCGCTCTGGCTTCCGGGCTTTTCCCGAGCGCGAAGTGAGTGCTCCGCTGGCGACAGAATTTGAAGACCTTGTAGAAAAGCGTGTGCAGGGGATGCCAGTCGCCTACCTGTTAGGTCATCAGGAGTTCTGGTCACTTCCGTTCAAAGTCAGCAACAGCACTCTTATTCCACGCCCGGATACCGAATGTCTGGTGGAGCAGGCACTGGATTTGCCGTTGCCCGACAATGCCCGAGTTGTTGATCTTGGTACTGGTACCGGGGCCATCGCTCTGGCACTGGCCAGCGAGCGGCCTGGCTGGGTAATCAGCGCCTGTGACCTGATGGACGATGCGGTGGCATTGGCTCAGGCAAATGCCAGCCAGCTGGAGTTGCAGGTGGACGTTTTTCAAAGCCGCTGGTTTGCCGGGTTGCCCGCTGGCCGTTTTGACCTGATTGTCTCCAATCCACCTTACATCGCTTCAGGCGACCATCACCTCGGCGAAGGCGATGTTCGCTTTGAGCCGGCCACTGCGCTGGTATCCGGAGCGGATGGACTTGATGATATCCGCCTGATTGTGAGTGAAGCGCCTGACTGGTTGAATGCAGAAGGATGGCTGCTTCTGGAGCACGGATTTGATCAGGCCGACGCTGTTCGAGGGCTGCTCACCACCCGAGGGTTTGCTATGGTGGAAAGCCGGAAAGACTACGGCGGTAACGACCGCATGACCCTGGGGCAGTGGCCCCGAAAAGGAGCCCTCCATGCTCAATGATGAAGAACTCCTGCGCTTCAGTCGCCAGATTTTGATGCCGCGTTTTGATATCGCCGGCCAGGAAGCTTTGAAATCCGCCCGAGTACTGGTGGTCGGCGCCGGCGGCCTGGGCTGCCCGGTTGCGCTTTATCTGGGTGCAGCGGGAGTTGGCCACATAACACTGGTAGATGATGACGTTATTGAACTGGCCAACCTGCAGCGGCAGATAGCGTTTGAGACGGCCCAGATTGGTCAATCCAAAGCAGAAACCCTGGCTGCCCGGGTGCGCAGTATCAATCCGGCAGTGTCCATTTCTGTGGTTAACCGTCGCCTTGAGCAGGACGACTTTGCTCGGGAAGTTGCCGAGGCCAGTCTTGCTTTAGATTGTTCCGATAATTTCGCCACCCGGTTTGCGCTGAACCGCGCCTGTGTAGCTGCGGGCGTTCCGCTCGTTTCAGGCGCAGCCATCCGGGGTGAGGGCCAGCTCAGCGTCTACGACAGCCGTGATCCCGAATCCCCGTGTTACCACTGTTTATATCCAGAACAAGGCAATGAAGACCTGACCTGTTCTGAGGCAGGCGTGATCGCGCCGCTTGTTGGTATGATCGGTTCTGCCCAGGCCATGGAGGCTATCAAGGTGATTTCCGGCGTAGGCAAGCCACTTGTGGGCCGGTTGCTGATTCTGGATGCCTGGGAAATGCAGTGGCGTGAAATGAAGCTTACAAAAGACCCCGATTGTCCGGTTTGTGGCTCGAAACAGTAACAGCCTGGCCGAAGCGGGTGCGGGAGGGGACCCTCCAAAACACGCTGTGAATACGTCCGTGTACGCTCGGCTCCGCCATCCATGGCTCCGCACGGTTTTGGAAGCTCCCCTCCCACGCCCGCTTCTACACTGTTCGTCAGTCTAGTCTTTTAGTGCCTGGAACTTCGCGATTGCCTCTTTTCTGCTCTCTTTCAAATCAACAATAGGCCGGGGATACCCGCCAGGAATAACGCCGCCTTTTGACGGATCGTGAATGCGCTTGTTATCCAGCTTCGCCAACTCAGGTACCCACTCGCGGATAAACTCGCCCTTTGGATCAAAACGCTCGCTCTGGGTAACCGGGTTGAACACCCGAAAGTAAGGCGCTGAGTCTGTGCCGGTCGATGCGCTCCACTGCCAGCCGCCGTTGTTGGAGGCCAGGAAGCCGTCCACCAGTTTTGACATAAAATAAGCCTCTCCCAGCCGCCAGTCGATAAACAGATTTTTCGTCAGAAACATCGCCGTGACCATACGCAAACGGTTGTGCATCCAGCCGGTCTGGTTGAGCTGGCGCATGGCGGCGTCTACCAGAGGGATGCCGGTTTTGCCGGCTTTCCACGCCTCGAAATGCTCATCTGGATCATTCCATTGTAACGCTTCGGTTTCGGGCTTGAAGGCGCGGTGCATGCTCACCCGAGGGCAGTGGTAAAGGGTATGGATATAGAAATCCCGCCAGGCGATCTCATTAACCCAGGTAACCAGGCCTTCCTGGTTGCCCCCCATTCCCTGTGCTTGGCGCGCTGCAATCAGGCACTGTCGGCCGGAGAGTACGCCGTTTGCCAGGTAAGGGGAGAGCTGACTGGTGCCATCAAAAGCAGGGAAGTCTCTGCGTTCCTTGTAGGTGCCACCATGCTCGCTGAGGAAGTGCTCCAGCTGTGAGTGAGCAGCATCCTCACCGGTTTCTACCAGAGCTGGCGGGGCATCTTCAAAGCCTTCAGGAATGTTTGTAATACGTTCAGGCTGAATGGCCTTGCCCTGGGGTTCAGGTACCGGGTATAGCGTGGGATGGGTTTCATCAATCCAGGCACGCCAGCGACGGGAAAAGGGTGTAAACACGGAATAGGGTTCGCCCTGGCCGGTCAGTATTTCACCTACAGGCGCTACCGTCTGGTCGCGGTACTTGCGGGTAGTGATACCCAGTTCATCAAAGCGCTGCTTCACAGTCTTGTCGCGTTTGCGCTCGTTGATGCCATACTCTTCATTGAAGTGTAGCGTGCTGACACTGTGTTCCCGGCAATGGCTTTCAAGGGCGTTGATGCTGTCACTGAAACGTTCAGCCTCGATAAACGTAAGCGGTATACCGAGCTCTGCCAATTGCTCAGCCAGAGCGTTGGCGTGGGCAACAACGAACTGAACCCGCGCCGGTGACCAGTCGTGCTCCTGCCATTGCGCGGGCGTCAGAATGAAACAGGCTCGAACGCCTGTGTTACCCCTCGCTGCTCGGGATTCTTTGCAGGCGGCGGTGAGGGCGGCGTTGTCGGCTATTCGCAGGTCGTTTCTGAACCATACCAGTTGCGTCATAGTCTGTTCCGTATCGGTTTCCGGCTTTGAATGTAAGGGTAATTACATCGCACTGAGGCAATAAAATCACATAGTTGGATATTCGCCCGGGGTCGCTGATTGGATTATAGTTGTTCCAACTTTACCTGCAGTATTCGTCGGAGATTTACAGCGTTTATGGATACTGAAACCGAAAGCCGGTGTGACGGTGAATGGGCTCAACCCTATCAGCTTTTGTCTGGCCAAACCCAGCACCATAGGCTTGGGCATGTTCGGTTGTGGGTCACCCTACTGGATAAAGAATGGCAAGTGCGCACGGAAACCCGGGAGCCGGAAACCGACCCAGTGGGCTGGACCGAGTCCATAGGCCATCACCTGCCACATACAAGCGCATCTTTGCAGCGCTTTATCCGGGAGGGCGATTCGTCAACGGTTACTTTCGTACCGGCGGTGGCTAACCTTCCGACGGTCATTCGTCCTTATCACCCATTGACCATTCCCGGCGGTGCCCGCTGTACCATCTACGTGGGAACGGTTGTCTGGATGAAAGTCTGTGTCGGGCAGAGTCAGACGCTTCTCACCGAAATTCCCCTAGAGGTTCCTTCTCTTACCTGGGTGGGGCGAAACACCATGGAAGGCGAGCTGTGCTATGCGTCGTCAAACTTTGGCCGGCTAGTGCTGGAGGCAGTGCCAAAGCGGCCATGGCGGGCGGTGACACCGGTCACGATTATTAATCGCAGGACCGAGCCCCTGATGTTGGAACGCTTCAGCCTGCCCACGCCACTGCTGTCGCTACACCGGAGTGAGCGCGGGGAGCTCTGGACACCG
Organism: Marinobacter sp. 1_MG-2023; assembly: GCF_030549045.1. Lineage (NCBI taxonomy): Bacteria > Pseudomonadati > Pseudomonadota > Gammaproteobacteria > Pseudomonadales > Marinobacteraceae > Marinobacter > Marinobacter sp. 1_MG-2023. The sequence goes on from NZ_JAUOST010000008.1 coordinate 112,666, forward strand.
GGTGTGGTGGTAGAAGTAGCAACCGATATGAGTTCAGCAAGCCTGCATGTTGATGAGGGCTTACTCAAGTCTGCGGGTCCATGCCAGCAAGTGGCGCCGGCCCGGGAAAGAGCCAGCAGAGGGCGCCTGGTGCGAGCCATCGACCGGGTGTTTGGTTAATGCATATTCTGCGGAGTAATCATTGTGGCTGAAGGGCTGAAAACGGGTGCGATGAATTTCTTTTCCGGCGTAGCCTGGGGGCAGTGGATCAGTACTGGCTTTTTGTTGGTGCTTGGCATAGTCCTCGCCTCGCTGGCTGCGCGCAGTGTGACAAAGGTGATGGCCAGTCGCAGTTCCCGGCATCACACCGTTATGGTCCGGCGGCTGGTGTTTTACGTCATCTTTTTACTGTTTGGCGTGGCGGCGCTCAGGGAAGCCGGGTTTTCGCTGGACGTCGTGTTGGGCGCGGCCGGTATTCTTACCGTCGCCATAGGTTTTGCGTCGCAGACGTCTGCCTCGAATATGATCAGTGGCCTCTTCCTGCTTGTCGAAAAACCGTTTGAAATCGGTGACTTCATTGAAGTGGAAGCCATCATGGGGGAAGTGGTCGGAATCGATATGCTCAGCGTAAAGCTACGCACCCGAGACAACCTGTACGTGCGCATTCCCAACGAAACCCTGATCAAAACGCCGGTTGTTAACCGTTCACGCTTTCCGATTCGTAGAATCGACCTTCAGGTTGGGATTGCCTATGCTGAAGATGCAGAGAAAGTAGAGGAGCTGTTGCTGGAGCTGGCAGAAAAGAACCCCATCTGCCTGGAAGAGCCTAAAGCCTTGGTGCTGGTAACTGCATTCGGCCCTTCTTCAGTGGATTTGCAGTTTTCCTTCTGGGTCCCGAAAGACAGGGTGCTTGAAGGTAAGAGCGGTATGTTGGTTGCCATAAAGAAAACTCTGGATAAAGCGGGTATAGAAATACCTTTCCCGCATACCAGTATTTATGCCGGTAGTCATTCCGAGCCCTTCCGCGTGCAGCTGATGGGGCCGGAAAAAGCCATTGAAAAGGAACCGTTGGATGTCGACAAAGACAGCTGAAGCCATCAAAACTGTAGAGCCGACCCCTGCTGACAACAAACTCAGCCTGGGCTGGCGGGAGTGGGTGGCACTGCCTGATCTGGATATCAGCCGTATCAAGGCAAAGGTGGATACGGGCGCACGTACCTCCTGCCTGCATACGTTTCGCACGGAGCCCTACACACAGGATGGCGAACGCCGGGTCCGGTTCTGGGTTCATCCGGTTCAGAATGATATGCATCAGGTAGTGGAGTGTGATGCCCGTGTTCTTGATGAGCGTGATGTATCAGACTCCGGTGGCCACAAGGAATTGCGGTTGGTAATCGAGACGACTCTGGTGCTTGGCGACCAGAGCTGGCCCGTTGAAATGACCCTGACAAACCGGGATACCATGCGGTTTCGCATGCTGATCGGGCGTACCGCGATGGCGGGCCGCACGATGGTTTATCCCGAAGCATCCTATCTCGCCGGGGAACCGGCTTTAAGGTCTGAAAAATGAAGATTGCAGTTCTATCCCGAAACCGGCATTTGTACTCTACCCGCCGCCTGGTGGAAGAGGGTATCAACCGTGGTCATCAAGTGAAGGTTATCGACTGCCTGCACTGCTCCATGAACATTACATCGGCCAATCCGCGGATTCACTACCACGAAGAAGTGCTGGAAGACTTCGACGTTGTGATTCCCCGTATCGGTGCCTCCGTTACCTTCTATGGCACAGCGGTTCTGCGCCAGTTTGAAATGATGGGAACCTTTCCGGTGAACGAATCGGTTGCGATCACGCGTTCACGGGACAAATTGCGCTCCTTGCAGTTGCTCGCCCGTAAAGGCGTCGGCATGCCCATAACCGGCTTTGCCAACAAGCCGGATAACGTACCGGAACTGCTGAAAATGGTGGGCGGTGCCCCGGTTGTTATCAAGTTGCTCCAAGGCACCCAGGGCATTGGCGTGGTGCTGGCGGAAACCCGCACGGCGGCTGAAAGTGTGATTGAGGCTTTCATGGGCCTTAAAGCGGATATTCTTGTGCAGGAATTCATCAAGGAAGCCGGTGGCGCGGATATCCGGTGTTTTGTTATCGGTGACAAAGTCATTGCTGCCATGAAGCGCCAGGGTGCCGAGGGTGAGTTCCGCTCCAATTTGCATCGCGGCGGCAGCGCCTCTCTGGTGCGTATTACACCGGAAGAGCGAAAAACAGCCGTTACCGCAGCCAAGTCCATGGGGCTCAATGTGGCGGGTGTCGATTTGCTGCGCTCCAGCCGTGGCCCATTGGTGATGGAAGTAAATTCCTCGCCCGGCCTGGAAGGGATTGAAAACGCCACGGGTAAAAACGTGGCGGGTATGATTGTGAACTGGATTGAAAAGAATCAGGCGCCCTGGCGCACCAAAACCAAAGGCAGAGGATAATCGATGGCGCGCGCGCCCTTTGAAATGGCCGGTGTGAAAGTTCAGGCGGGCACCCGGCAAACCATAGAAATCCCGGTCGCAAAGTTGTACACCCACACACCTTTGCACGTACCTGTGGAAATTGTGCACGGGCGCCGGGATGGCCCCGTTCTGATGGTGTGCGGAGCCATACACGGTGATGAAATTGCAGGCGTGGAAATTGTTCGCCGTGTGCTTACCAATTCGGCGCTTCGCCATCTGCGCGGCACTCTGGTAGCAGTGCCTATCGTGAATATCTTCGGGTTTGTACACCGCACACGTTATCTGCCAGACAGGCGCGACCTGAACCGCTGCTTTCCTGGCAGTGAGAGAGGTTCGCTTGGCGGGCGCATTGCGTACCTTTTGCGCACGCAGATTATGGAGCACGTAACGCACATCATCGATTTGCACACGGGTGCCATTCACCGCTTCAACCTGCCTCAGGTACGGGCTGAACTCAAAAACCCCGAAACCGCCCGCATGGCGGAAGCTTTTGGAGCACCGGTCATTATCGATGCAGGCCTGCGGGAGGGCAGTTTGCGTGCCTACGCAGATTCCCTGGATATTCCTGTCATTACTTACGAGGGCGGTGAAGCACTTCGTTTTGATGATGTTGTAATCGGCAGTGGTGCTAAAGGTGTGATGCGTGTCATGCGGGAACTGGAAATGGTTCCTCCACGCAAGGGCCGTAGCACAACGAAAAAACGTTCAGAAATCGCTGCCAGCTCGCAGTGGGTGAGGGCAGAGATCGATGGCATCATGCGCCCCGTTGCGCAGCTCGGGCAAAAAGTACGTAAGGGCCAGAAACTCGCTATGGTAGCTGACCCCTTCGGCGAGTCTGAAACGGCGATTATGTCACCCTGCTCGGGCATTGTTATTTGTGTGAACAACCTGCCGCTGGTTAATGAAGGTGAGGCGATCTATCACATCGCCCGGTTTGACGAACTGAACGAAGCCGAGAAAGCCATGGACTATTTCCGTAGTTCTTTCGAGGCGGAAGTAAGCGAAGCCGTTGTACCCATGCACCCCTGGGACGAATTGCAGAAATAAACCACAGGAGCCTTCATGATCTGGGATCAGACGTTTATTGACCTGGCACCCCTGCCAAGAGGATTTCATCTGGTAAGCAATGAAATTCTTGCCCAGGCGCCGGACATGACCAACTGCGAAGTGGGGCTGCTGCATCTGTTTATCCAGCACACCTCCGCTTCACTGGCGGTTAATGAGAACGCAGACCCGGACGTGCGCGGTGATCTTGAACGCCACTTTAACGTGATGGTGCCCGAGCGGGCACCGCACTATGAGCATGTGATGGAAGGGCCGGACGACATGCCGGCCCATATCAAGAGCATTCTTATAGGCCCATCGCTCACCCTGCCAGTGAACCATGGGCGCCTGGCGCTAGGGACATGGCAGGGCATCTATCTGTGCGAACACCGGGATAGCGCCGATGGCCGCCGCATAGTCGCTACGCTGCAAGGGCGCTGGTAAGCGCCAGGCCTGTACTCAGCGAAACGGCGGCTCGTCAAAGCTGCGCAGCTTGCGCGAGTGCAAGGTGTAACGCTCACTGCGCATCAGCTCCAGCGCGCGGATGCCGATATGCAAATGCTGGGTAACCGCACTTTCGTAGAACGCGCTTGCGGCACCCGGTAGCTTGATTTCACTGTGCAATGGTTTGTCGGAGACGCACAGCAAAGTGCCGTAAGGTACGCGAAACCGATAGCCTTGCGCGGCAATAGTGCCACTTTCCATATCCACCGCGATGGCGCGGGCCAGGTTTATCTGCGGGCGTTCCTGTGCCCAGCGCAGTTCCCAGTTCCGGTCGTCGTAGGTTAATACCGTGCCGGTTCGCAGCCGGCGCCGGAGCGTGTCACCCTCATCGCCAGTGATCTCCGCAGCAGCCTGCTGCAATACTTGCTGTACCTCGGCCAATGCGGGTAATGGAATGTTCGGTGGCAGCACCCGGTCAAGAATGCCGTCCCGGCGCATATAAGCATGGGCCAGCACGTAATCACCAATTACCTGTGATTGCCGCAGCCCGCCGCAGTGACCGATCATCAGCCAGCAGTGCGGGCGGGTTACGGCCAGATGATCGGTAATGTTCTTGGCGTTGGAAGGCCCTACGCCAATGTTGACCAGGGTAATACCCTGGCCAGGCTCGGATGCTTTCAGGTGGTAGGCTGGCATCTGGAATTTGTGCCAGACCACAGAATCGACAAGCGCCTGCATTTCTTCATCGGCCATGCCCCGCTCAATCACCACATTGCCGGGCAATACCATACTCTGAAAGCGCGATTCGCCTTGCAGCATGTCCAGCCCATGGCGAATAAACTGGTCGACATAGTGATGGTAGTTGGTCAGCAGTATCCAGCGTTGCACGTGCTGCCAGTCACTGCCGGTGTAGTGCACCAGGCGCCGTAATGAAAAATCCGTGCGGGCAGCATCGAACAGAGCCAGCGGCATCTGTTCCAGTTCCTGCCAGTCGTAAAGGCCGTCGGCAACGCCATCGTCGGTGGCGGAAAGATCTGTACTGGGGAATACCCGCGCCAACTCGCTGGCGGTGACGCCCGAACCGCCCAGCTCGTCACCCCGATCAACAACATAGGGGTAGGGAATGTTGACCTGGCTCCGTCCTACCTCCACCACGACCGTGAAATCCCGCATTATGTGCCCAAGCTGTCTCTCCAGGTAACGCCTGAAGGCCCCTGGCTGAGTCACTGTCATACTGTAGACGCCGGGCACCTGCAGCCGGGCATAGGCACGTACGCTACTGGGTACTTCGCCCTGGGACTGGTACGTCAGGCGCAGCTCCGGGTACCGGAAGGTGCATTGGGAGTCCTGCGGTAGCTGGCGGTCAACAAGGTACTGCTTCAGCGCCGCACGCAATTCGCTGGTAGCTTGCTCATACAGGGCAGCAAGACGATCAACCGCAGCCTCGGCGGTGGTCACTACAACAAAATCATCATCACAAGATGGTGTCACGACGGGCCTCAGAGTTGTTTGATGGTTTTTAAGGAGGGTTACCTCTTGACGTAACTTTAGTAAAACCTCGAAAGGTTACGTTCTTTGTGTGTTCTCATGCAGGCTTACATATTCCACGCAATTTCGTTGCGCAGCTTTTCAACAGAGTCTTTATCACGGCCCGCAACTGCAAGATAAAGAAACGAGCCCCCGTTATCCATTTCGACGCATTTTACAGCGGCCCTGTTAGCCCCTGAGTTGCCATAAACGTAGGTTCCGTTTCGAACAACCGATGAAAAACTGAGTGAATCAAGAGCCGCTACGCCTCTTTGAGCGCAGACTGCTGCTGAGACGTTCAGCACTTCATGGTGCGACCATAAGTTGGGCGGTGAACCGGGGGAGCCTGCCGGGAATGAACTTGATGCAGTAGCTGGCCGCTCCTCGCTCTTGAAGTTAGGCCATGTAAGTTCCGACATCCAAAAATGAGCACCGATGTTGACAGCGATGACGAAAACGATAACCCCGTAAAACCAAAAGAACCGATCCCGGTAGCGTTGAAGAAACCAAAAGAACAGAAGGCCGGTCGCCGCATCAACGAGAAAGTTGATAAGAAGTGCCAAGAGGGCATAGTCGGCCCAACCAAAGAAGAGGCCACCAAGCAGGCCAAGCACCAGGAAGCTTCCGGCATAAATAAACGCGGTAGTTACAGGCCGACCATGGTCGAGCAGGTGCTTGATGCAGAGTAAAAGAATCGCAAATTTGAGAAACAAGCCCAAAACACTATCTCCAAAAGTCCCTTTCAGACGCAGGTCGAGCGTGCGCAGTTAGTTGCTTTCGCGTCGAGGGCCTGGCTTGAAAAGTTTAAACCATGCGATTAAACCCGCTGTCGTACCGAAGCCCAGAAAAGCGAAAAATTCTGCGGCGCTGTAGTCGCCAACTTCATGCATTAGCCCAAATACAACCAAGAGAAACGTTGCGATGGTGCCAATAACTCTTAATTTCATACACTGACCCCTAAAATTTGCGTGCCCATATTCTTATTAATTGTGATCATGCGGTGGCGGACCCTCGCCTCCGGGAGGGGGGCCGACGGGACCTCCTCTACCGGGTGGTCCACCGGGGCCGCCTTTGACGGTTGCGCCCATGTAGCAGGTTAAAACCCCGTTCAGCTCGGGAGACCTGGCATGATAATGGTAGCCATATTCATCGGTGGTATGGCCGTTACAGGCATCCAGGTCGCCAACTTTGCCGATGTCTTCACTATCAAGAACGCCGTGAATTAAATACCCGTCCATGGCAACTGCGAAGGGGGCCGTTTCGCCATCGGGTGCCTCACCAACCTCGCCACAACCGGTCGCAGCGTGCATGTGGTAACCCTCGAACGGATTAACGTGGCCACCACAGTCATCAAATGCGGCGATGGTGTGCGCGCCCAAAATTGCATCCACGGGCGCAGCCGCATCAATGCGGACGCCATTGAAAGATACGCCGAGCGGCGCTCTGGCGGGAATCGCTTCATCCTGTCGCACCGGGGAGACAGGGATCTGTACGGTCGTTGTGACAGGTTCGCCGTCTTCGAGCCATTCCATGCGCCCTTCAACGCAGTAGTTCTCGTATTCTTCCGCCACATCAGGGCGCGCGGCTGCTTCGAAAGCTTCCCTGGTGTCGGTGACGTGCACATGGCCATGGCCATCGTGAAGCATCCACTGGTCATCGTTGTAGATGGATGGCAGGTCGAGGATAAATTCACCTGTGACATCGTAAAGGTTTTCACCGTCCAGCCAGATACCGACCTCCTCTTCCGTGGCCGTTGTGGTTCTAGGGCAAAAAGGCCCTACTTCATGGTCGGCAGGCGTACCCGCAACGGTGATCTCGTAGCAGGATGTTTCCGTTCCATCGGAGAGGGTGCAATCGACTATGGATACGTCTTTCGCCAGTGCGCCTGGCATAAAGAGGCTTGGCCAGCCGGCGGTTGCGTCAGGTACAGCACTGGGTTTTGCTGAACTGCCCATGCAACCTGTGAGGACTAAAACCAGGCCTAGAAGGGTAGTGGCATAAACGCGAGGCATAAAAGTGACTGGTCGCGATTTCATCGGGTTTCTCCTAAAAAACTGTCCCTGAGCCAGTCAAGCGACAAAAATTTCATTCGCAATGTCCCGGGCAAGGCGTGCATCCACAGGCTCACCATTGAGTAGGGCATACCAGAATGCCCCGTGAATGAAGTTGGATAGCATTTTGACATCACGGGTGCGGGAAAGCTCGCCTTGATCTTGCGCCCGTTGTAACAAATCGATCACCAGGACTTCCCTCGGCTTTACGAAGCGCTCCCTCAAAGCTTCACGAAATGCCGGGTCGTCCTGTGCAGCAGCGATTAATGAGCGAATAGGGCTGCCACTCTCTTTTAGGTGTGTGAATACCTGGATCAGGAAGGCCTCAAGCTGCAATTTACAGCTTTTGTTCGGGTTATGGAGGGGGGCGTCAGCATAGTGCCCTGTTTCTTCGAATACGGCTTCAAGGACCAGGTCCGCCTTGGTGCTCCAGCGATTGTATAACGTTTGGCGCGCCACGCCGGCGGCACTGGCAATGGCAGCAATACTGACCTTGTTATATCCACGCTCACGCACCAATTTGAGTGTCGCCGCCTTGATAGAGGCCGCCGCGTCTGCGTCTCGTGGCCGTCCCCCTGAGTGTTTTTCTTCGCTCATTCTCGTCGCCTGAATGGGATTGCTCAAGTGCTAGTGTATTAAGTTTATAGACTGCGGTCTACTATCTAGATAGACTGCAGTCTAAAAACCTACTCCGAACTTCAGAGTGGGGCTGATTTCCCGCTTTTCTGGTAATTAAATATGCTGAAACCAACACTTACCTCCAGGCACGCTGCCGGCATAACCGCAGTGCTTGGCTTGCTCTCGCTTTTTCCACCGCTCGCCACTGATACGTACCTTTCTGCTCTTGGTGATATTGCTGAGGCGATGAACGCGACCTCCTCTGCTACAGAGTTGTCACTGTCTGTGTTTTTTCTCGGCTTGTGTGTGGGGCAGTTGATTATAGGGCCATTGATCGATAGCCATGGGCGGAAAGGGCCTCTACTGGGCGCAACGGCGTTATTTGTTGTGACTTCTGTTGCTCTGCCGCTGGTCAAGCACATTGAGGTGTTTAATGTGTTGCGATTTTTACAGGCGCTCGGTGCCTGTGGTGGGATGGTGGTTGGTAGAGCTGTAGTCAATGATTTATACGAAGGGCGTGAAGCGGCCAAGGTGATGACGGTTCTGGTGATGCTGCTAACCATTGGCCCCATAGTTTCGCCAATTCTGGGTAGCCTGTTGCTTGAGGCCTATGGGTGGCGCTCGAATTTTGTTGTCATGATTCTTGTCGGCTTGTTAGCGCTGGTACTGTCTTTGTTTATCGTGCCCGAAACACTGGCACCTCAAAACCGTATTGCAGCACCCTTTCGGACGGGTAGCCGGACTGCAGTTAAATTGTTGAGACAGCGGGATTTCATAGTGCCAACCTTGATTGCGGGCCTTGTGCAAGGGGGGATGTTTGCTTTTATTACAGGGTCTTCGGGTGTATTCCAGGGCGTGTTCAATTTGGGTCCCCTGGCATACGCGGGTGTGTTTGCCGGAATCGCGACGGCTTTGCTTGTGTTTGGGAAAGTGAATACCCGGTTGCTGGACCATTTTTCTGCGCGGCAGATATTAAAAACAGGTTTGCCATGCTATGTGGCATTTGCGCTTATTCTGACTCTGCTTTCAGGTACCCGTGAGTTGTGGGTATTCATTCCACCACTTTGGCTGGCCATCGGCATGGTGGGCTTGCTCTCCGCCAACGCCATGGCCCTGTCGATGGGGGCTGCACGACACAGCGCAGGTATAGGTTCTGCTGTATTGGGTGCAATCCAGTTTGGTATTGCTTTCACGGTCTCCTCCAGTGTTGCACTGGGTGGAAGTGATTCGCCCCTGCCAATGGCTCTGGGGCTATTGCTCCCTGCCAGTGCTGCATTGCTGCTTTCGTTGAGGGCAAAGGCAGTGTAAGAGGAGGGCAGACTCCCATTTGGAGCCGTGAAGCAGCGGCCGCCAGGCCGGGGAGTGCAAAGTCGATTTGAGCCGTTTGATATGCGGATGTCTCCCGTGTGAGAAATGTTCAAATACGATGCCATTGGCTACTTGATGAACCTTGCCCCCTGGAGCAAATCGTCGGAGAAGTTACCTCCGTGGAGTACAGAAATATCACCGGTAGTCTCAAGAATTACAGCGTGGACGGATGAGAAATTACATACATTTGCTTCCCGTAGCTTTGCTATAAGGTCATCTCTTGATACGCGCGTCTTGGCTAGGGCATCGTCAAAAATCACTCCGTCCCGCATGAGAATAACTGGCTCGTTCTGCATTATGCTCTTGAGCTTGTCAGACGATTTGCGGGCAAACGCCGCAGAGAACTGAACTACGAAAAGAGCGGCCATAGCAACTGATGACTGAAGAAACGCATTCCAATTCGTTGATTGACTAGAACTCGCAACAAGGGAACCCATGGCCACGGTCATCACAAAGTCAAAACTCGTCATCTTTGAAAACGATCTTAGGCCGTTGACACGTACCAATGTAACGACCCAAACGATGGCCAACGTCGCAAGAACGCCACCTCGGAGAATCGAATCGAACGTGGGCTGAGAGACAAACATTGATACTCCTGTGTTTTGTTAGTGCGGTTGATGTTGTCGCGGGCTTTACCCCGTTACTGCGCACGCTCCTGAAGCGTCGTATAGCGCTGAACACAGCGGCGGCCACCAAGCGCGTACTGGTGAGGATTGTTATATTTTTGGGCTGACCTTGTTGATGGTACCTTGGGCAACTGCAATCGTACGTTCACCACCATCGTCGCCAACAGCAACCACTGTGCACTGGCAAACAGCCTGGTTTTTCCCCGAAGACAGAACGCTGGCTTTGGCTATTAATTTTTTACCTAAAGCTGGTCGAAGATAGTTGATCTTGTACTCGGAAGTCACCGAGTCTCCCAAAACCGAACCACCCGCATAAGTTAATGCATTGTCGGCAAGGTAACTGACAACGCCTCCATGAACGAAACCGTGTTGCTGCTTCAGCTCGTCACGCACAAGCAGTGTAAGAACCGCCGTGCCCGGCTCAAATATTTCAAGCTCGGTACCGAGCATGACGCTGAACGGCTGACTGGCCAATATAGCCTTACCAAACCCGAATAACTCACTCATGATGGGCAAATCCTTTAGATATAACCCCCGGCTCACACGCAGGTTTGGCGCCGCTGGGTGGTGGAAAACCGGTCGCCATGGAGCCGGTTGTTATTTGAATCACATTAAGGCGCGTTGCGTTCGGATGGATCCGTCTTAAAATCCCTTACCAGGTTATGCGGATCAACCTGCGCTCGATATTCCTTCGCAGCCTGAGCCCACCAAATCAATTGGGTGAACGTTCGACCAAAATAATCGAACCAAGAGCCTTGATCCTCATGGGGCTGCACCGAGCCATCCGCCGTAAAGATTTCCTGTGCCTTGGGCACATGTATCATTGCAGAAACTGGCAGGCAGCCGAGCTCTGAGAGAAACGTACGCATTGCGACCGCTGCACGCATCCCGCCCCATTGCCCTGCTGAATAGGTAACAATCGCACTTGGCTTGTAGGAGAACAAGGAGCTACCAAAGTGGTTCAACAGGTTAGCAAGCGCCGGGCTCATCGAATGATTATATTCAGGGCTGACCATAACAAATCCATCGGCACTTTCTATCTTCTCTGCCAATTGGGTGAGCTCCGCAGGCGCTTTGCTTCGTGGGTAAGCGAAGTGCGGTTTGAAGACGGGTTCTGCTGGATAATCCAAAGCATCAACCAGCTCTATCTCATATTCGGGATATTGACTGTTCAGGCATTCGAGAACCGCTTCTGTAACCCGAACACCCAGGCGTGCCGGCTTCGGAGGGGTGCTATCGCGTACGGTGCCCAAGAAAACCAAAAATTTCATTCGAAACTCCTTTTGGTAGCAGTGCCCCATAGCGCTGATATAAGCGGCGGCCCGACAGGGCCGTCCGGTGGAGGCAGCAGGCCGGCACGAACCTAATTGACTGGTTGACTGGCGCTGCCATCATAATAAGACCTTAGCACCCGATGACGATGCGTGAAGATTAAGCGGTAAACAGGTGCCAGAACATATTCCAGTATCGGCAACCTGCACTGGAACTCGACGGTATCTGTGATCTGGGGCAACGCCTCATTTATCCTGATGTCTCGACGATGGTGCCACACCTTATTGGTTATGGAGCTCGACGATTCCATAAAACCCCGTTGGCGATCAATAGAGCTAAAAAAGAATGTGTGCCGATCGATGGGAAGGATGCCGAAAAGGAGTATCCAGCTTGAGAAGGGCACCTTGCCCGTAGGCCATTCAAAGATTGGCTTACATGACCATCCTGAGGGTGCCGTCATGTAGATGAGAGGACTCAATTCCCAATTCACACCCTTCATGGTGAGAAGTCCATCGACATCTTCGGGACTGATTTTCAGATTGCTCGATACTTCAAATTTCACTGATGTCTTCCATGACAGTTAACGCTTTGGTTTAGCGGCGGTCCGATATGGACGTCCGGTGTAGGCCCATCGGGCCGGAGCGAATTTAATGCAATGGCTAGGCTTTTATACCCCACTGCTCTCGTCGTAACCGGTAAAGTACATGCGGCCGCAAGGGGTTGTTCTCAGGCACGCCAGGATGCTCAAACTGGCCACTGCACTCCATGCCTATGCGCTCCATGACCCGACGCGATCGCTGATTGCCAACTGTGGTAAAGGAGACAATCTCGGGAAGCTCTAAATGTTGAAACGCAACATGCAGCGCACCACGAGCAGCCTCTGATGCATAGCCTTTTCCCCAGTGAGCTGCCGATAGCCGCCAACCTATCTCGACACAGGGAGAAAAAGGCAGCGTTGCAGTGGGTACGTGTAGTCCACAAAAACCAATAAACGGCTCGGCACCCTTGACCTCGACTGCCCAGAATCCCCAACCGCGCTGTTCTATGAGTGAGCCAATTTTCTCCGCCATCTCAATACTTGCCTGGCCGCTCAGCGGTTCGGGAAAGTACTCCATGACCTTTGGATCGCCGTTCAGCGTGGCGAACGGCTTGAAATCGTTTTCTTGCCATTGCCGCAAACACAGCCGTTCGGTCTCAAATTCTATTAACTCTGCCATAGCAGGGTGTGCCTTGTTAGCATCTAGCGCTCTCCGGCCCATTTCCCGTCAACATTGATAATCTTGCACGGATATTCAGCTTCGTGTCTTTTATTGTTTCTTTGACAATCTATCAAAGAGTTCTCTATCGCGTGCTTTATTGAGGTTCTATTGGACTTCCAGGACCAGGCACCTACATCAGATTGAGCAAACGCTTTATGTTGGGTTGCATAGACATAGTCCTCCCGGTAAGACTTCAAGGCCTGGTTCGTCATGATCGAGGCCTCTCCAACGGCCTTATGCTCAAATGCAGGCTCGACGATTTCGCCTGAACTTGTTGCTGCTGGAATGGGTTGTTCATATGTTGCACATCCAACCAGCAAAGCAATAAATACGATGAGGATTCCCGATCTCAAATCTGACTCCTTGATTGATGCTTGTGCCAACGGCATTCGCGGCTGCGTTTGTTTGGAATTGCGGGCGGGGGCGCCATCAGTAATCTTTTGATCGATAGTTATTTATCAACTTCATTTTTCGAGTCAAAATCTTTGTCGAGGACGCTCATTTCCTTTAATTTCTTTTCTAACGCATCGATTCTGAAATAACAAAAACCAGCAAGCAAAAAACCAAGTATTCCGAAAGCTTCCATTTTAGTTCTCCTTTTGTGATATCCGGTGCCTGTAACTTTCCAGTGACGGGCGCAGACACGTAGGCAAAAAAATAGCGAGGCGGCCCTGCTTGTATGCGCTCTGGCGAATGAGGTGGGGGAAGTGCAGAACGAACTTAATGCACAGGTTATATTTTCCTAACAAATTTGAAATTTGCTATACCAATGAGAAACGACACAAGCGTCCAAAGCGAGGCCAACGCCGCAACCCCCAAAGCCTCCGCAAGAACAATAACGCTTCCACTTACAATGCTCACACCAGCAAAGCATAGCAAAGTCGAAGCGATTTCTCGGTGGGTAGCGTTGCCTCCGCGGCGGACTACAAAAATATAGTGTGCGACGAAAACCGAGAGAGCTGAGATTCCTGCACAAATACTGGCAACGAAAGTCAAAAGCTGGAAGACATCGATACACCCAAACTTTGGGTCACATGATTGAGCCAGATAGAGGTGACCAGCGTTCCAGAGAGTAACGGGGGTAAACACAGCAAAAAAAACCAATGCTGCGATTTTAAGACCTACTCTCAAGCTCTCTCCAAATATAACGCCGCCAGCATGCGCGGCTACGAAATGGAGGCGAAGCCGCAATGTAGTAGACGTCGCCGTGCCTGGCATTGTTATGCACTTAAAAATGCTAGAAGGGCAACACAGGCGACAGATAAACCTATTCCCGTGCGCCACAGCCAATGCTTCTTCTCAAGCTTTACCAAAAAATTGGATTTTCTCTCTGGCGAGTTTTGGATTAAAAAACTCAAGTACCAGACAACCATGTTGTAGAGAAAGACTACTAATAGTAGGAAAACCGAGGTGACGCCGAATAAGCCCTGTTGCCACCAAGTTAATTCGCTGAAGGGCAGTAGACACCACTGCCCAACCAATAAACCAAAGGTCAGACAACCTATTGCGTAGGTGTTTGTGAGTATCTGCCTAGCAATTAAAGATGGAGTGAAAAAAGAAGAAAGCGATACCGCCACTCCGAAAGTGAAAAAACCAAAGGAGCCGATGGCATTCCACAGATTTGGCCCAATACCTTCTGTAATTGCTGCTTGGTAAAACTCGACATCTGGGTAATATTTATCCGCCCAAACGACGAATAAAAACGCTGGCAACGCCCACGCCAGAAAAATTGTTACAGCTTCCCTTAGATTTTCTCCAGGAACGAAATCAGCCCTCTCAAAAATACCAAACTGATTAACCAAGAAATTTTTCATAATCCTATTCTGCATAACAGCTAATTATGCGTCCACATCGGCCAGTGCCCGCTTTTGCTTAGCGCGCGAATAGATGACGCTGGCCGTCAAAGATCCAGCGACACCAAGCACAAACCCAAGAAAGTAATCCAGCAGAGTCTTATACCAAGACTTCTTCTCAAGCGCTGATTTAACAGCCGAGAATTGCTCTTCGGTTAATTGCTGAAGTTGTTTTGCTTTTTCGTATTCCTGTTCTATCGCCCTAGTCGCCTTTTCTGTCTGCGCCATCTCTTCCTTTATATCTACAAGCTCGTTTTCGAGATTCTTTAGGTTGTCGATTGCGCTCTCAACAGTTTCGATGCGCTGCTGCAAGGGCTGAGGAGTTGGTTCAACGAATAGCGAAACACCAGAGGCGATAACGCCCAAGATTGATGCAATAGCCCCCAAAGTGCCATACCACAATTCCCGACGTTGACGACGCGCTCGCTTTTCAGCGTTGGTAACTGGACCCTTTTGTAGGCTCGGGTCTGCACTCAGCATATGCAGAACTGCGTCCCGATCAATGATTTGCACAGGAAGGTCGGACTCGCCGTTAGCGAGCGACGACGCTACGGCATCTGTAACCTTGGCTGATGTAACGATTATTAGTCGGCTAGGGGTGCACCTGCTAGATTTGAGTCTGCCGACGATATTCCGAATTTCACTTACCGTCAGCGGCGTTTTCCTGTGCTTCACTAGCACAGCGACCGTTTCGCCTTCTTGTTCACCTGTAAAGTTAACGCCTTGATCTTGAGGGCTACCAACGTCTGTAACGCTCCCCAAGCCATTTGCCTTGAGCAATCGGCCCACGAGTTGCTCGAATTCAGCGGGCGTCAACCTATAGAGGGTGTCTTGATTCATTTAGTGGCTGTACTCCTCACTAATACCACTGAATTGATTCTGCTGGTGCATAACGCTGGCGTAATGGGCCTGATCTTGTACCACTTTGATGGACACTTTATGCACTGAGCTTTTCATAATCCTCCGGGGATTGGTAGCCCAGACTCG
>NZ_JAUOST010000009.1:0-112947 GCF_030549045.1 Marinobacter sp. 1_MG-2023
ATTTGTTAAAGAGCGTTTGAGCCGTTGCTCAATCAGGAGGCGTATTCTACATCGTCTCGCCACCTTGTCAACCGTTTTTTCGATTTGTTTCAGAAGCTTTGCTTCTGAAATCACCGATACTCGCCGGCTGGTACTGCTTGTTTCGAGGAGGCGTATTCTACATCGAACCACCATCCTGTCAACCGTTATTCTAAAGAAAGATTAAATCGTTTTTCTTCAGTATTTTTAAACAGTTAACTCTCTTAAAGCACTCCGTTGTTCCGGTGCACCCCTCAAGCGAGATGCGCATTCTACAGACCTGAGTAATGGTGTCAACGGAGTTACGAAACTATTTCCAAATTGTTTCATCACTCTACTTTGTTGGGAAACACCACCCTGTGAAAAGCCCAGACCCGATGAGGCATCAAACCACCCAGTTATAGGTGGACATCAATCGTATTGGCTGCTGCGACGGCTTTAGCCTTGGCCTCTTCAATGTTAGCCCCCAAAGCCAGAGCAACGCCCATCCGGCGCCGGCCCGAAAGTTCCGGTTTACCAAACAGCCTCAGCTGTACATCCTGCTTGGAGAGCGCCACTTCCAAACCCGAAAATGACACCTCCTTGGAATCCCCCTCAGGCAGGATTACTGCAGAGGCACACGGGCCCAGCTGCCGGATTGCAGGAACCGGAATACCGAGTATGGCTCTCGCATGTAGAGCAAACTCTGACAAATCCTGGGATACCAGCGTCACCAAGCCCGTATCATGAGGCCTGGGAGACACTTCCGAGAAGTAAACATCATCACCATGAATGAACAATTCCACTCCATATACGCCATAGCCGCCGAGATTTTCCGTTATTTTCAAGGCAACTTCACGAGACCGCTCCAGCGCCTTGACACTCATCGGCTGCGGCTGCCAGGACTCGCGATAATCACCGTCTTCCTGGCGATGGCCAATGGCATCACAAAAACTGACCCCACCCGAATGCCTGACAGTCAGCAACGTAATTTCATAATCAAATTTTACAAATCCTTCTACAATAACCCTGCCTTTGCCCGCACGACCACCCGTCTGCGCGTAGTCCCAGGCTGCATCAATCTGACTCTTATCCGTTACCGTAGACTGGCCTTTGCCGGAGGAACTCATCACCGGTTTTACAACAACAGGCAAGCCAATCTCGTTGACTGCATCAATAAACAACTCTTTCGTGTCGACAAACCGATAAGGGGAAGTGCTCAGCCCAAGCTCCTCTGCAGCCAGGCGCCGGATCCCCTCTCTATTCATTGTGAGATCAACTGCTCTGGCCGAAGGAATGACTCTGTAGCCTTCCCGCTCAAGTTGAACCAACTCGGCTGTGGCGATTGCTTCGATTTCCGGGACAATAAGGTCGGGCTCTTCCAATTCAACAATGGCACGCAGCGCCTGTGCATCTAGCATATCGATCACATGGCTGCGATGAGCAATCTGCATTGCCGGCGCATTGGGATAGCGATCTGCTGCAATGACCTCAACCCCAAATCTCTGCAATTCGATAGCCACTTCTTTGCCAAGCTCACCCGAGCCACATAGAAGTACCTTATAGGCATTCGCTTTCAGCGGTGTGCCTATGGTTACACTGGCAACATTATTCAAACTATATCCTCCAGCAGGAGCCGATCCATATCAGGGATCTTCGCGCCTGATTCTAAAGTGCAATTTTCTGTTCCCGCTCAGCAACCTTTACAAGCACGGCTTTGCGCTCACAACTAGACATTGAGGTCCAACGCAAAATCTCGTCACTGGTGCGCTGGCATCCAATACATACATCATGCTCATCCAGAGCACATATACTCACACAGGGCGAGCGAACTTTATCTTCATCAGCCATATCGAGTCTGTCTCAGCTTTTTACGGGCTTCAGGCTTTTCACATAGCGGCTTGCATTGTGTACGTAATGTGCAGCGCTCAGCTCAAGCATATTCTGCTGCTGCTCTGAAAGCTCTCGCTTGATTTTGCCCGGAGCACCCATCACCAATGACCCATCGGGGATGACCATCCCCTCAGGGATCAAAGTGTTTGCACCTATCAGACAATATTTCCCTATTTTTGCGCCATTGAGAACCACGGCATTAATACCGATCAGTGAATAGTCCCCCACTTCACAGCCATGAAGCATGGCTTTATGGCCAACAGTCACACCTCTGCCCAGAGTTAACGGTATTCCCGGATCTGTATGCAAAACCGATCCGTCCTGCACATTTGTCTCGGGGCCAATTGTTATAAGCTCGTTGTCTCCACGGATCACAACGTTAAACCAGACACTGCTTTTATCGTGAAGGGCGACGTTTCCGATCACGGTTGCGTTATCAGCAACAAACTGGCGATCTCCGCATAATTCGGGTGCACGACCTTCGAGCTCATAAAGCATTGTATTTTCCTCATCAGGTTCGGGGTTCAAGCAAATCTATGCCGGTATCGTACACAGCATTCAAAAAATCGACCAGAACCACTGCAGACAGACCCCAGATCTCATAACGCTCCCACCGATAGCACGGAACATGAAAGGTATGGTTCTGAAAGTGTAAGGCATCTGTTCGCTCGCGACGGTCTTCGAGAAAGAAGGAGAGTGGTACACGAAACACACTTTCAATCTCATCCGGGTTAGGATCCAGCGGATGCGCCTCAGGCACAATACCAACATAAGGGGACACAAGAATGCCGTAACGTGACATCACTTGGCCAAGCGGCGCAATGAGTTCAACCTGATCCGGTGGCAGACCGATTTCTTCGTGGGTTTCACGCAGCGCGGTTGCAGCCAAAGACGCATCACCGGCGTCCCGCTTCCCACCTGGGTAGGCCACCTGCCCGCGGTGAGTACTCAGATTTGACGAGCGCAACGTAAATATCATTTCAGGATTGCCGGGGTCATCCGTAACAGGCACGAGAATGCCGGCTTCGGGATAATCGAGATCGATACTCCTCGGTGCATAGCCTGTTAAACGCTGAACAAGTAAGTCGCGCAAATCGGAACTCCTGAGCAAATCCGGTGTTGAATGAGACAGAAACAGCTAGGATCATTAAACTGAATGCTTTACCAATTCAAGTATACGGGGAAAATCATGAAGTACTGCAGCACATGCGGCCATCCGGTTACACAACGCATCCCCGAGGGAGACAACCGCCACCGCTATGTGTGCGTGAACTGCAGCACGATTCACTACCAGAACCCGCGCATCGTTGCGGGGACTGTGCCCGTGTGGGAAGGGCAGATTCTACTTTGTCGCCGAGCTATTGAGCCCCGATATGGATATTGGACACTTCCCGCGGGATATATGGAGAATTCGGAAACCACAGTGGAAGCTGCGGAGCGTGAAACCCTGGAGGAAGCTCTGGCCGACGTGCATATTGAGGGGCTTTACTCCATTGTTGATGTTCCGCATATAAATCAGGTTCATATGTTTTATCGGGCTACCCTTAAAGACGGACAGTTTGGTGCTGGTGAAGAATCCCTTGAGAGCCGCCTGTTTGCCCTGGATGACATCCCATGGGAAGACATTTCATTCCCGACGGTACGCAAGACTCTGGAATTTTTTATTAATGACCTGAAAAACAATTCATTCGGCGTTCACGTAAGTGCCATTCGGCATCCGATGGCAGCTACCCGAAGCAAGGACGATCTATAACAACTCCATCCGGTAAATCTCATATGCAGGCTCTTCGTAAGGGTGAGCCTTCTTGAGCGCAACAACTGCCTGACTGATCAGATCATTGCTGCAGACAAGTTCAACCTTGAACTCATCAACAGTCTCCAGCTCACCCTGTACTCCTAAAAAAGGGTCGCTTCCATCCAAGGGGCGAAACTGTCCTTGCCCGCGACACTGCCAAGCACAAGAGTCGTAATCGCCGATGCACCCGGCACCAACATCGAATAGCGCCTGTTTGGTTTTTTCCAGATGCGTCTCCGGGACGAAATAACAAATTTTGTACATGAAACCACCGTTAAAAGAGGATATTTTTTGTACAGATTAATAGGTTAGCTACTTACCCACAGAATCTGTGGATAACTCTGGGGAAAGTTTTAGGGAACCCCCCGCTAAACCCCGTATTTACTGCCCTCACGTTAAATTGGCGACAAATTCACCCGATATCTTTTTATAAACGTTTTCAATAGGTTATGCAAGACGATCAAAAAACGCACCCTTATGATTCTCATTGTTCACGGAACACACAGAGAAGCACCTGAAATGTGCATAAACAAATTGAGTCAAGGGCTATTTTTGCAATATGACGATTTTTTTCACTTGAAAAACCCAAAATTTTCCATTTCGCAGCCATAAAAAAACCGACTCAGGAAAGTCACCCTTTCAGGCCCCTCCAAAGTCGGCTTTTTCAGACAGGGTTCGGCTAGCCGAACCAACGCCTTGCATTCCTGAACATGCGAATCCAGGAGCCATCTTCCTGCCAGTCCTTCGGGCGCCACGAATGCTGAACTGCGCGGAACACGCGTTCAGGGTGCGGCATCATAATCGTGATGCGCCCATCGCGAGTGGTCGCCCCGGCGATACCATCCTGGGAACCGTTCGGGTTGTATGGATAACGAACCGTTACCTCGCCCCGGTTATCCACGAAGCGAAGCGCTACTCGTTCACTTTCTGCCAAATCCGCGGCAGACGCACTTGCCGGAAACTCTACCCTGCCCTCGCCATGAGCAACGGCGATGGGCATACGCGAACCTGCCATACCCTCGAGGAAAGCTGACGGTGATGGCATCACTTCAACCATTGCCAATCGTGCTTCAAACTGCTCAGACTGGTTACGGACAAAGCGTGGCCAGCCCTCGCTGCCAGGAATCAGTTCGTGCAAATTGGACAGCATCTGGCAGCCATTACACACCCCAAGGGCAAGAGTATCCTGACGATTAAAGAATGCTGCAAACTGATCACGAACACGATCATTGAACAGTATGGACTTTGCCCAACCCTCACCGGCGCCTAGCACATCCCCATAAGAGAATCCGCCACAAGCTACGAGGCTATTGAACGCTTCCAGGCTAACCCGACCGGACAGTAGATCACTCATGTGCACGTCAACAGATTCGAAACCGGCCCGGTCGAATGCTGCAGCCATCTCAACCTGACCGTTGACACCCTGCTCACGCAGAACAGCAACTTTAGGGCGGGCACCTTTGTTAATGAAAGGTGCAGCAATATCTTCATTTAAATTGTACGAAAGCTCGGCGTGAAGCCCCGGATCGTCTGCATCCAGCAGATTGTCAAACTCCTCAAGGGCGCAGTCAGCATTGTCCCTGATAGACTGGATACGGTAGCTGGTCTCTGACCAGATGCGCTGAAGCTCTGCCCGAGGGTGACCTACGACAGTCTCACCCCCAAACACCAAACGCAGACAATCCTGGTTATTGAGCGTTCCGATAACGCTGACATGGTCACCCAAGCCGGCACCCGAAAACTGCTGTAGCACAAAGTCGGTATCCTCTCTGCGCACCTGAATAACCGCACCCAGTTCTTCATTGAACAGTTCCCGTGCAAACTGACTGCGTTCGTCTGCCAGACCATCCAGCTTGATATCTGCACCGGTACGACCGGCGAAGCACATCTCCGCGAGCGTCACATAAAGGCCGCCGTCGGATCGATCGTGGTACGCGAGCAGCTTGTTATCTGTATTCAGCCCCTGAATGACAGCAAAAAACGCTTTGATGTCTTCCGGATCGTCAAGATCTGGCGCAACAGCGCCAACCTGGCTGTATACCTGAGCAAGTGCCGATCCGCCCAGGCGATTCTGCCCTGCAGCCAGATCAATAAGGATCAGGTCGGTTTCGCCTGCATCCTTGATTAGCTGGGGCGTTAGCGTACGTGAAACGTCGGTAACCGGAGCAAAGCCACTAATGATCAACGACAGAGGTGCGGTAACACTCTTCTGTTCTCCGTTATCCTCCTCCCACATGGTCTTCATGGACATGGAGTCCTTGCCCACGGGAATCGTAATTCCGAGTTCCGGGCACAGCTCCATACCAACAGCTCGCACGGTTTCGTACAGGTTTTCGTCCTCACCCGGATGGCCTGCTGCCGACATCCAGTTAGCCGACAAGCGAATATCGGACAGCTTGCCAATCGCCGCAGCAGCCAGGTTCGTAATTGCCTCGCCCACTGCCATCCGGCCAGAAGCCGGCGCATCAATGGTTGCTACCGGTGTGCGCTCCCCCATAGCCATGGCTTCACCCGCAAGCACATCGAATGAACTTGCAGTCACCGCAACATCGCTAACAGGAACCTGCCAAGGACCAACCATCTGGTCGCGGGCAACAAGCCCGGTAATCGTGCGGTCACCAATCGTTATAAGGAAACTTTTGGAGCCTACCGAAGGCAGCCGAAGTACCCGGCGGATAGCATCGTCAAGATTGACTTGAGTGGAATCAAAGACCGGCTTGGTGAACGATGACCGTTTAACACTCCGATGCATCCTTGGGGGCTTGCCAAAGAGCACTTCCATCGGCAGATCGACCGGTTTGTCATTGAAGTAGGAGTCGCTCAGTTCCAGATGGTGAGCTTCTGTTGCTTCACCAATCACGGCATACGGGCAACGTTCCCGGCGACACAGTGCGTCGAAAAGTTCCAGGTTTTCAGGAGCTACGGCCATAACGTAGCGTTCCTGAGATTCGTTACACCAGATCTCCAACGGAGACATGCCTGGCTCGTCGCTGGCAATATCCCGCAGCTCGAACTTTCCGCCACGACCACCGTCCTTGACCAGTTCCGGCATAGCGTTAGACAGGCCGCCCGCACCCACGTCGTGGATAAAGCACATGGGGTTTTTCTCCCCCATCTGCCAGCAGCGGTCAATCACTTCCTGACACCGGCGCTCCATCTCAGGGTTATCCCGTTGAACGGAAGCAAAGTCGAGATTTTCGTTACTGGTGCCCGAGTCCATGGAAGAAGCGGCGCTGCCCCCAAGGCCGATAAGCATGGAGGGGCCACCCAGCACAATGAGTTTGGCGCCCACTGGTATCTCGCCTTTTTCCACATGCTCCGCTCGAATATTACCAAGACCACCGGCAATCATGATGGGCTTGTGATAGCCCCGGACTTCATTACCCGCCGAGCCTGCAACCTTCTCTTCGAAAGTCCGGAAGTAGCCAGCAATATTGGGGCGACCAAATTCATTATTGAATGCTGCTCCCCCGATCGGGCCCTCAATCATGATATCCAGAGCGGAAGCGATCCGGTCAGGCTTACCGTAATTGATTTCCCAAGGCTGGGGGTCATCCGGCAAATTGAGGTTGGAGACCGTAAAGCCTGTAAGCCCTGCCTTCGGTTTAGAACCGCGACCTGTTGCTCCCTCATCACGGATTTCACCGCCAGAGCCTGTTGCTGCGCCTGCAGCCGGCGCAATCGCAGTGGGATGGTTGTGCGTCTCCACCTTCATAAGAATGTGGATGTCTTCCTGATTATAACCGTATATACCGGTTTCAGGGTCCGGGAAGAAGCGGCCGCCACGACTACCCCGAATAACTGATGCGTTGTCTTTATAAGCAGACAGAACGCCTTCGCTATTCATTTCGAAGGTGTTACGGATCATGGCAAACAGGGACTTTTCCTGGCCTTCGCCATCGATGTCCCAGGAAGCATTGAATATCTTGTGCCGACAGTGCTCAGAGTTTGCCTGGGCAAACATCATTAACTCAACATCGGTCGGATCGCGCTCAAGGCCAACAAACGATTTCACCAGGTAATCAATTTCGTCGTCTGCCAACGCAAGGCCCAAACGCCGGTTTGCATCTACCAACGCTTTGCGCCCACCCGCCAAAACTGAAACCCGCTCAAGGGGGCGCGGCTCTTCATGACTGAACAGCAGCTGGGCGCCACCCATTTCATGAAAGACTTTCTGAGTCATGCGATCATGCAGCAGGGCAGCAACTTTTTCGCGCTGATCCAGGCCGAGTTTCTTGCTGGCCTTGATATAAAAGGCTGTGCCGCGTTCGATGCGCTGAATCTGGCGCAACCCGCAATTTCGGGCAATATCAGTTGCCTTACTGGACCAGGGAGAAAGTGTTCCCGGTCGAGGCACAACGAGGAACAGTACGCCGTCCGGCTCTTCACTTGGCACACTGGGGCCATATGTCAGGAGTCGTT
Organism: Marinobacter sp. 1_MG-2023; assembly: GCF_030549045.1. NCBI lineage: Bacteria > Pseudomonadati > Pseudomonadota > Gammaproteobacteria > Pseudomonadales > Marinobacteraceae > Marinobacter > Marinobacter sp. 1_MG-2023. Next base: position 8,108 of record NZ_JAUOST010000009.1, read on the forward strand.
CAAGGATGGCCTGCTCGGAGTCAGAAAGTGAACCATCAAGGTCCACAAAGTGCATAAATTCGGCATAAACATGCTCAATCTCGGGCGCGATGGCCTGAATTCTGGCGTACAGTTTATGAGAGCGGAATGGCGAAAGCGCGGGTGCGCCGCGAAGTTCAAGCATGATATCAACCTGTATCGCGCGAAACGGGGAAGTCCGGGTGCATTCTGAGAAGGCGCATATCATACTTGAAAGCGATGCCGGGATACAGCTCGGAAACGTTATTCCCCGTGCGTACAATTGACATTGTTTTGCATAACAATTGATCAACTTTATTGACCCCCCTCTGCACAGCGGGGATTATTAGAGCGTGGACAAGGAGACCACACCCGAATAGACACCGGATGCCGCCAGCCAGTATGCGTGCATCCCGATGATCCAGCGGTAACGGAGAACAGGGACTTGCCCAGAATTCTGACTGCATATGGAGCAGCGACGGCATATACATCCATGCTCGCCTGCACACTGACCTTGACCCTGCTGACCCTGACCGGGTGCAGCCAGCCAAGTACGTTGCAGGAAATCCGTAACGAGGGCGTGTTGCACGTTATTACCCGGGTTGCGCCGTCTATTTATTATGAAGGTCGCAATGGACCAACCGGCTATGACTACGAGCTGGTCAAACTTTTCGCTGAAGAACTCGGTGTTGAACTGCGGCTGCGGGTGGCCGATGACAACACAGATGTGCTTTCTGTACTTTCGAGAGACTTCGCCCACATCGGGCTGGCAGGTCTCTCTGCTCAGCCATTGTTCGAACGTCAGTTCAAGGCCCTTCCTACCGGCATCGAAGCCCAGTCAGTCGTTGTTTACAATCGCGATCTAGAACGCCCCGAGGCCCTCGAAGATCTAATCGGTCAAACCCTGCACCTGGTTTCCGACAGCAATCACGAATACCAACTGCAAGCCCTCACAGGCGCAGTTCCGGATATTCTTTGGGAGGTTCATCCTGGTCTGGATGCCGCTGGAATTCTTGCTCGGGTGGAAACCGGCGAAGTTTCTTACGCAGTAGTCTCCTCCAACGAACTCGAGCTCAATCACGTATTTTTCCCCCAGGTTAAGCAAGCGTTTGCGCTGGGTGACGCCACGGAGCTGGCATGGTTATTCCCGGCAAACCAGGACGACTCGCTGGTCAATGCTGCAAAAACATTCTTTGAAAAGGTGACGGCAGACGGGACCGTTGCGCAACTGTCCGAACGCTTCTACGGTCATCTGGACCACTTGAACTACGTGGGTGCACGCACCTTCATGCATCATGTCGAAAACCGCCTGCCCGACTACAAAGCGCTGTTCATGGACAACGCCTCTGTATTCAACATGGACTGGCGCCTGCTTGCCGCCATTGGCTACCAGGAATCACACTGGCGCCCCAACGCGGTATCACCAACCGGCGTTCGCGGCCTGATGATGCTGACGCGTAATACGGCAAACTACATCGGGATCAATAACCGGTTAGACCCTGAAGAGAGCATTCAGGGCGGCGCCAAATATTTCCGTATGGTTCACGAGAGAATACCCGAACGCATTGCGGAACCCGACCGCACCTGGTTCGCTCTGGCCTCCTATAACGTGGGATACGGACACCTTGAAGACGCCCGCAAGCTAACCGAAGGCGCCGGCAAAAACCCGGATCGCTGGATGGACGTAAAGGAATTTCTGCCACTACTGGCACAGAAAGAATGGTACAAAAAAACCCGCTTCGGTTACGCCCGAGGGCACGAGCCGGTGCTGTATGTGCAGAACATTCGGCGTTACTACGATGTGCTCGCACGGATGATGGAGTCAACCGAAGATATAGCGGCCGCCACAGATTCACCATTCGTCGGCATAGAACAGGGATCTAGCGGGGATCAAGCAGACGGGCTGTCTGCAGAAGGTGCCGACATGCGAGCCAGCCTGCCGTCAGAGCTTGGAATAATACCACCAACGCTCTGACGCCTAGCCCTCCAAAGAGTCCGACTCGCTGACTGCAAGCACGCGATCCACTTGACCTCCAGTAAATCCGCGCCGAGTAAAAAACCGAGCCTGGCGTACTTTTTCGTCCCAGTCATCGGCCAGGTCAAAGAGGCCAAAGCGTTTTTCCCGCAGTAAAAGTGCATTGCGAACCCAGTCGGCGTCAGAGAGTTCATCAAGGCAACCGGGAGCCTGATGAATGCCACGCTGCTGCAGCTCCGACAAAATCCTCAAAGGCCCGTAACCCAGATCCATACGCTGCCGCGAGTATATATCCGCAAACCGGGCATCATCCAACCAACCCTCATTCTCATAGTCATCCAGAACCATCGAGATAAGCGAGCCATCAAGTTTGCGCTGCTTTAATTTCAGCGTTAGCTCCTGCCGACTGTGCTCGCGGCGGGCAAGCAGCCTTAAAGCGACCGAGCGTGCCTTATACTCCTGGTCGTCACTATTTTCCTGTTTTGCCATTCAACCCTTCCCGCAAACGCTCACAAAACGCTAGACTAGCCCCGATTTAATGCCGTCGGGGTCGATGCCTCAATCACCTAGACGACAGTATCCGGCTTTCTGATACCGGCGATGCAAATATGCCGATCGGATACAGAGCGCCGATGGCCGATGCCGGGTTCACTTTGCCCGACACCGTTGACTGGTTTCAATCCCAAAGGACATCTTCATGGCTGCATTCCTCCAGAAACTATTTAAATCCCGCAAATCCACTTCCGCACCCGACCGCAAGGCAAAAGCTCAGGCGCAACCAGTTGCTGCCCCGGTAGAGGATAAGCGAGCAGAACTGAGGGAAGAACAGCTTAAGGCATTAAACGCGGCACAGACTCAAGAAGCCGTTGCCGGCCTGGCGATTGAAGGCTTGACTGCGGACATCCGGCTCAAAGCCGTCAGCCAACTTGAGGACGCTGAGCTTCTTCAGCGCGTCCAAAAGCAAGCAAAAGGTCGTGACAAAGGTGTATACCAGGTGGTGCGGCAAAAGCTGCAGGTGATCCGGGATGAACAGGCTCGCCAGGAGGCAGTGTCCGAAACCATCGCGACACTGATCAGCAATGCCCGCGACCAGGCCAAAAGCGAAGATACAAAGCTCTATTCCGCCCGTCTGGACACACTTTTGAGTCAATGGGCGACCGTGGAGCCCGGTGCAACGCCAGATCAGCTCAGCGAGTTCCTTCAGTCGGTACATAGCTGTCGGGAGAGAATTGCCGGCATGAAGGCAGCCAGGTTGGAAGAAGAGCGACAACGGGAAAAACAACTTCAGCAGGAAGAAACTCTGGCACTTATGGCCCAGACCCTTGAAGACCTCCGCCATCAGCCTGCTGAAGAGATTGCCTCCCTTGCCTCACTTGACGCCCTCCAGAAAACCCAGGAAAACCGGTGGCTGGAAGCAACTCGCGATACTCAGGTCGAAAAGCAGCAGCAAAAGACCTACGAAACGTCCATGATGGCTCTGCGCAACTACATTGCTGCAATTCGCCATATCAATCAGGCAAAAGAGTCACTGCTCGCCCTATCGTCAGCTGTTGAGCAGGAAAAGGCCGGCCCCGAAGACCGGGAAAATGCCGTGGCCTTGCTGAAGGAAATAAACTGGCCCCAGGGCTTCCCTGCTCCGGAGTTGCTCGAGCCCGCGCGCAAACTGGCTGGAAAACCCAAGGCCCCGATTGAAAAAAGCGATGATCTTAAACAGCAACAGGCCTCAGCGGACAGCCTGCAAAAAACACTGGATCACCTGGAAGAGGCTCTTGAGGCCAAACAGCTTAAAGACTCCAGGCAACTTATGAAAACCGCACAGCAGCATTTCAAAGCTCTCGACCATCGCCTGAGCAAGGGCTTTCAGGCGCGTATGCAACTGCTTACCGCACAACTCCGAGATCTCACTGACTGGCAGGGATTTGCGACCGAGCCAAAACAGGTAGCTCTTTGCGAACAAATGGAACACCTCGCAGAGCAGCCCATTGAACCAGAAGTAAAATCCGAACGCATAAAAGAGCTGCAACAGGAGTGGCGAGACCTGGGCGGGTCTTCAGACCGCACACTGTGGTCTCGCTTTAAAAAGGCATCAGACAAGGCCTATGAACCCTGCAAAGCCTACTTCAAGGCCAAATCTGGTTTGAAACAGGCGAACCTCGAAAGGCGCAAAGAAATTTGTGCCGAATTGGAGCTCTTTGTTAACGGTGCAGACTGGAGCACGATAGATTGGAAAGCTGTCGATCGCATTCTGCAGACCGCCCGCCAGGAATGGAAAGCGGCCTGGCCCATAGAATTCCGGGACAACCGACAAGTACAAAAACAGTTCGACGAACTACTCAAAAAACTTGAAGCGCCAATTAACGAAGAACAACGGAAAAACGAGGCTCTGAAACAAGCAATCGTAGAGCAGGCTCAGGCGTTGACCGAACACCAGCCTCTGCAAGAGGCCATGAACAAGGCCAAGGCGCTGCAATCAGACTGGAAAGCCGTCGGAATCACCCGCCATCGGGAAGACCGCAAGCTGTGGCAAGCGTTCCGCAAAGCCTGTGATGAAATTTTTGCGCGCCGGGACTCTGAGCGCTCGGAGCAGCAACAGGCAACAAAAGAAGCTGACACAGCAGCAGAGGACGTGTTGCAACAAGTTGTCAGCGTGGATTCCGACCAAGACGCTGCAGCATTGGAGCAGGCGGCCGCCACACTACGTAGCCTTGATGAGGCTCAGGTTTCCGCAACAGTAAAAGAACAGATACAGAGGGAAAAACAGAGGCTTAGCCAGGCCGTTTCTGCACAAGAACTCAAAGCGGGCATTTCGGAATGGCAAGCGCTTGTGCTTGCACGGACAGACGCCACGGCTCCTGTACCTGGCTCGTTACCAGGCTCATGGGCCGGGCTCGCAGAAAGGCTGGGCGACCTGAACGATCAGGAACTGGTCATTCGAGCTGAGATCCTTGCAGGTGTGCCATCGCCTGAGGAAGATCAACAAAAACGCATGGAGATCCAGGTTCAGCGCCTGGCACAGGGAATCGGCTCGGGCGAAAAAACCGACAACGCCCTCCAGAGTGTTGAAGCTCTGGTCGCAAGTTGGTGCTCTCAACCAGCAGACCACCCAGCTGACCCGTCTCTCGCAAGCCGCTTGAGTCATGCCCTGGACAAACTGATCACGAACTGATCGTTATTCCCGCTGATGCTCTCTGACAAACTCCCTGGCGTCCCGAACGGCGACCAGGGATCTGTCTTTCATTCCCCTGAGCTCTTCATCCGCCAGATAAAACATCATATCAATGGTGTGCCTGTAATACCGGGGCGGTAATCGATTCAGAGCGACACACATAACATCGGTCAAGAAGTCCGCGGTATCACCCGGCTCTCTCGTCGCGTTGATAGCGTCCATCACCAGGCGTTCGTAAAAATTATCAATAGCATCTCTGAAAGACATGATTCTGCGCCTCCTCCATCAGCGCGGGAGCTGTAGATAAGCCCCTGCCATCTCTTAAACATAGAACTCCTGGCCTCGCCTGTCATTGCCCCTGAGCAATTTCGCCAATCCGATTGGCAGGCCGCGTCATTACACACAGTGCAGTCAAAGGGCTATGGTGGTGTTTCTATAAGATAAATCACAAAGCAACAATCACGAGAGGAAAAGCAATGACCACCGAGGCGTACATCTTCGACGCGGTCCGCACTCCGAGAGGGCGTGGAAAAAAAGACGGCTCACTTTACAGTGTCAAACCCGTTACGTTACTGACCACGGTGCTCAATGCGCTGCAGCAAAGAAATAACCTGGATACCTCCGAGGTAGACGATATTGTTCTCGGTTGTGTTTCAGCCGTTGGTGACCAGGGCGCAGATATCGCCAAAACAGCGGCGCTCGCAGCAGATTGGGACGAGAAAGTAGCCGGCGTTACTCTCAACCGCTTCTGCGCTTCAGGCCTGGAGGCCGTAAATCTCGCTGCTATGAAAGTCCGTTCGGGCTGGGAAGATATGGTTGTTGCCGGCGGCGTAGAATCCATGTCACGCGTACCTATGGGTTCCGATGGAGGCGCCTGGGCAATGGACCCACATACCAATATGCATACCGGATTCATGCCCCAGGGTATTGGCGCTGATCTTATCGCAACCCTGGAAGGTTTCAGCCGGGAAGACGTTGACGGATTTGCCGTAAAATCCCAGCAAAAAGCCGCAAATGCCTGGAAAAATGGGTACTTTGAAAAATCCATCGTCCCTGTGACCGACCAGAACGGCGTTGTCATTCTCGATCGCGATGAACATGTACGCGGCGACACCACCGTTGACTCCCTCTCCAGCCTGAAGCCCTCCTTCCAGATGATGGGCGAGATGGGCTTTAACAGCGTGGCTCGTGAAAAGTACCACTATGTTGAAAGGATCACTCACGTGCACCATGCAGGCAACTCCTCCGGCATGGTCGACGGCGCAACCGGCATGCTGATTGGCAGTGAAGCGAAGGGGAAGGCCCTCGGCCTGAAACCCCGCGCACGGATCGTTGCTACGGCGGTTACCAGCACCGACCCAACCATTATGCTCACCGGCCCGGCTCCAGCAACCCTGAAAGCACTGGGGAAAGCTGGCATGACCGTTGATCAGATTGATCTGTTTGAAGTAAACGAAGCCTTTGCCTCCGTGGTAATGCGCTTCCAGAAGGAACTCTCGGTTCCCGATGAAAAAGTAAACGTGAATGGCGGAGCAATCGCTATGGGCCACCCGCTCGGAGCTACGGGCGCAATGATTCTGGGCACCTTGCTGGACGAACTGGAGCGCCGCGAGCTGCGCTTTGGTCTGGCGACGCTTTGCGTCGGCGGCGGCATGGGTATTGCCACCATCATTGAGCGGGTCTGAAACCCACACTTTTTCTGACAGGAGAACCGATTATGAGTGCCATCCGTTACGAACTGGGTTCAGATCAGATTCTGACCCTCACTATCGATATGCCGGGCCAGTCCGCCAATACGATGAACAAGGCTTTTCGTGAAGCTCTCGAAAAGACCGTCACCAAGGTTAAGGGCGACCTGGAAAACATTCGCGGAATTATCGTCACCTCCGCCAAAAACACATTTTTTGCCGGTGGCGACCTCAACGAACTCCACAAAGTCACTCGTGACGATGCCGGTTTTTTTGAAGACATGGTCAACGGCATGAAGGCGCAGATGCGTGCGCTGGAAACCTGCGGTAAGCCAGTGGTCGCAGCCATCAATGGCACGGCGCTTGGTGGTGGTTTTGAAATTGCCCTCGCCTGTCATCACCGAATAGTGCTGGACAACAACAGCATTCAGTTGGGACTTCCGGAAGTCACCCTCGGCCTGCTACCCGGCGGCGGAGGTACTCAACGCCTGCCTCGCATGATTGGGCTTGAAGCAGCGTTCCCGCTTCTTATGGAAGGTAAAAAGCTTCGCCCTTCTGGCGCACTGAAAGCCGGTATTATTGACGAACTGGCCGATTCACCAGAAGACATGATGGCAAAGGCACGAGCGTTTATCGATGCAAACCCCAAGTGCCAACAACCCTGGGACAAGAAGGGCTTCAAACTCCCCGGTGGAGCTCCCCACCATCCGGCCATGGCACAAAAACTGGCGATTGCACCCGCAATGCTGAAACAAAAAACCAAAGGCTGTTACCCAGCGCCTGAGCGCATTATGGCCGCAGCAGTTGAAGGCGCCCAGGTAGACTTCGATAACGGCAGCTTGATTGAAACCCGCTACTTTGCTGAATTGGCGATTGGCCAGGTGGCCAAAAACATGACTGGCACTTTCTGGTTCCAGCTGAACGATATCAACGCAGGCGGAAGCCGCCCTGAAGGCGTAGAAAGAGAAACCTTCAAAAAGGTTGGTGTGTTGGGTGCCGGCATGATGGGAGCGGGCATTGCCTACTCCACTGCAAGTAGCGGTGTCGAGGTCGTACTTAAAGATGTCTCTCTCGAAAACGCCGAAAAAGGCAAAAACTACTCCGAAAACCTGCTGGCGAAAAAAGTGAGCCGCGGTCGTATGACCGAACAGAAAAAAATGGAAGTGCTGGGCCGAATCACAGCGACCGACTCTGTCGCCGACCTGGAAGGTTGCGATCTGGTGATCGAAGCTGTATTCGAGGATAGCAAACTAAAGGCCAGGGTTACGGCCGAGGCCGAACCAAAGTTGGTCAACAACGGTATCTTCGCCTCCAACACATCTACCATTCCGATAACTCAACTGGCAGAGGCCTCCGCCACGCCGGAAAACTTCATCGGGCTGCACTTTTTCTCACCCGTCGACAAAATGATGCTAGTGGAAATCATTGTGGGCGAAAAAACCTCCGATGAGACTTTAGCGCGCGCGTTCGATTACGTTCAGCAAATTGGCAAGATTCCGGTGGTTGTGAACGACAGTCGCGGTTTCTTCACTTCTCGCGTTTTCGGTACCTTCGTGAACGAGGGAATCAGCATGCTGGCCGAGGGAGTTCACCCCTCCAGCATCGATAATGCCGGTTTGCTCGCAGGCATGCCGGTAGGACCCCTTACGATCTCCGATGAAGTCAGCCTCACCCTGATGCAGCACATCCGCAGCCAGAGTAGAAAGGACCTGGAGGCAGCGGGTGGCACCTGGCAACCACACCCGGCAGAAGCGATCATCGATCAGATGGTTAACGATCACGGGCGCAAGGGCAAGGCTGCTGGTGCTGGTTTCTACGAGTACCCCGCCAAAGGCAAGAAGTACCTTTGGCCAGAGCTTGAAACACTCTATGTGGACAGCGAAAAAGCCCGCCGTGTGAAACTGCAAGATCTTAAAGACCGGATTCTGTTTATCCAGGCTATCGAAACCATTCGTTGCCTGGAAGAAGGCGTATTACGTACGGTGGAAGATGCCAACATTGGCAGTATTTTCGGTATCGGATACGCGCCCTGGACTGGCGGTGCCGTACAATTCGTCAACCAATACGGTGTGAAAGCCTTTGCTGAGCGAGCAACCGAGCTGGCTGCAGCCTACGGCGAGCGTTTTTCGCCACCGGCCCTGCTGCTGGAGCACGCGGAAACGGAAAAACCCTTCAGCTGACCTCTCTGAATGGCCGGGGGGCGAGCCCCCGGCTACGGAACAGAATTGCCTGCCAAACCGACACTAACATACTGATATTAAATATATCTTTAGCAGCAGCCCGCCGAATTCATGGACAGATTGTCACGAACCGATACGCTATGCCTATAGCAACGGGTGTAGCCCTTGCCTACAATAAATTAAACAGCCCACGGGTTAACCCGCTACAGCTACATCTGGCAGGTACCCAGCATCACCAGGTATGCCTATATGACCATCGCGGAAAAAACATCTGTCCGTCGCGCGCCAAACAAAGCTGGCAGAATGGGCGTGTGCAAAGCGCTTTCCATTGCATTGCTGCTGTCTGCACCGCTCGGAATACAGGCGAAAGTGGTCGAGCCAGAAGCCTATTCTCCGGTTGCGCCTACGATTGACCAGGCTCGAGCCAATATTCTTATAGCCAGGCAACTGCAGTTTACTCACTTCCGCGATCTCGGCATTAGCGACAAGCTTTCCGGTGATGTATTTGATGCTTATCTGAACTATCTCGACAGCCAGCGGGTCTATCTGACCGGCAATGATGTCCAGGCACTCGATAACGTGAGAAGTCGACTAGGGTCAGCCCTCAAAACGGGCCAGCTACAACCGGGGTTTGATATCTATAACCTGGTTCAGCAGCGTATTATCGAACGTCTTCAGTTTGCGCTGAAAACCATCGACGATGGCATTGGTAATCTGGACTTCAACACCGATGAAAGCATTCTGCTTGACCGCTCAGAAGCAGAATGGGAGCCTGACCAGAAAGCGCTTGATGAACTCTGGGTAAAACGCATCAAAAATGCAGTGCTCGCACAAAGGCTCAACGGCACCGACGACGAAGCAATCACCGACAGCCTGAAGCGACGTTATGAAGGTCAGCTCAAGCGCGCCTACCAGGCTCGTAGCGAAGATGCTTTCCAGGCATACATGAATGCCTTTACCGGCATGTGGGATCCACACACTTCCTACTTTTCACCGCGTACCTCCGAGAATTTCAACATCAACATGAGCCTTTCACTCGAAGGCATAGGTGCAGTGCTGCAGTCAGATAACGAGTACACAAAAGTCGTCCGGCTCGTTCCGGGCGGGCCGGCCTCCAAGCAAGGCCAGCTCCAGCCCGCAGACAGAATCGTATCGGTAATGCAGGAAAACGAAAAACCGGTCAATGTGATTGGGTGGCGCCTTGATGAAGTGGTCGATCTTATTCGTGGCCCACGCAACTCAGTCGTCACACTCGAGGTGGTTCCCGCCAGCTCGACGGATGAAACCCTCACCAAATCCATTGCCATCAGCCGCGACGAGGTCAAACTGGAAGAGCAAAGTGCCAGCAAAGATACCATCGAGCTTGAGCGCAATGGCGAGAAATACACCGTTGGTGTGATTACCATCCCTACCTTCTACGCGGACTTCCGCGCTATGCAGGCCGGAGACCCCAACTACAAAAGCACTACCCGGGATGTCCGGAAATTGATTGCAGAGCTCGAGGAAGATGGCGTCGATGGCCTGGTTATGGATCTGCGAAATAATGGCGGCGGCGCGCTGCACGAAGCCAACGACCTGGTAGGCCTGTTTATCGATACGGGCCCCACTGTGCAGATCCGCAATTCGAGTAACGAGGTTCAGGTTCTCAATGACGACGACGCATCGGTCGCCTACGACGGCCCTTTGGTCGTGCTCACAAATCGCATGAGCGCCTCAGCGTCGGAAATCTTTGCCGGCGCCATTCAGGACTATGGCCGCGGCCTGGTGGTTGGTTCGCAAACGTTCGGCAAAGGCACAGTTCAAGCCGTTCGACCGCTGAACCACGGCCAGCTCAAAATTACCCAGTCGAAGTTCTACCGTGTATCCGGAGGGTCAACCCAGCACAAAGGTGTGATCCCCGACATTGAGATTCCTTCACGTATTGATAAAACCCGTATCGGTGAAGATGCGCTGGATCATGCGCTGCCCTGGGATCAGATCGATGCTGTACCGCACACCCGGTATTTTGATTTCAGCGGCATTATTGACGAACTCCGCAAACGCCATGATGACCGGTTTGCCACCAACCCGGAATTCCGCCTTCTTCAGCAGGAAATCGATTTCCTCAAAGAGCAGCGTCAGAGAGACACCGTGAGCCTTAACCTCGGTGAGCGCACTACTGACCAGGAGCAGATCGAACGAACTCGCCTGACCATTGCCAATGCGCGCAGGGAACTGCGGGGCGAGGAGCTTTTTGAGTCTCTGGATGAACTTGAGGACTGGCAGGATCTCCAGGCGGCCGACCTCAACTCTACTGATGAGGAACTGGATTTTGTGATTCGCGAAGGTGGCCACATTATGGCTGATATGCTTGAGCTGGATAACCGCATGGCTTCCATTCTTTCACCACAACAATTCGCGGCTCAGGCTGAAGCTCGGTAATGGGCGAAAAAGACGCCAAGCAGGTCAGCAAAGACCAGGAAAGCCAGAACAAGGCACGCGCCCTGCAGGACATGTTGCTTGATGCGCTTCACGCTATGCGTTCGCTGGAAGAAGTTGATGACCTGCGCAAACCGACGGCGTCGGAAAAAGCACCAGAAGGCATCATTGACCGGCTCGCCAGCCTGACCGGGTCGGCATTTCGACTGGGAGCGCGTGCCACGGACACATCCTTGCGGGTAGGCAAGGCGCTGATCAACTCCCAGGAGCAACTCCGTGCCATGCTGGCAGCTGGCCAGTCTTTGAAGGACATACGGGAGGTTGCAGGGTTAACATTGTCGGAAATGAGCGACGCTCTCGATCTCCGCGACAAATCTGTACTTGAAGCTATCGAGAACGGTACCACCACGCTCTCTTTTGAGCTCATTCTCCGTCTGACAGCCCTGATAGCACGAAACGACCCCATTCCGTTCATCATGCGCACCACCCGGAATTACAACCCCGAGGTCTGGCAGATCCTGAACGATTGGGGCATAGCCAGAGTGCCCCTGCAATTCGAGCGGGAGCGGGAATTCATCAACATTTTCCGCCGTCATGATTCTGCGAGAACGCTTTCAGATGAAGGCTTCCGCAAGGTATTGGAGTTCACCCGGCAAAGTTTCGAAATGTCACTGCACTTCGTGGAAGATCAGGAAAGGCAGGTAGCGGAACTCCGCGCAAGCTTTGAAGAGAAACCGAAAGCGCTGCCGGAGAGCAAAGCCTCCACCGGAAAGAAACGATCACCCGAATAATGCATGCATCCCTTTGACATCCGGGTTCCGCACCACCCCCTTCTCCGTAACAATCAGATCAATCAGGCTTGCAGGTGTCACGTCGAAAACCGGATTGAAGACCGGCACGCCTTCCGGAGCCAAAGGAATACCACGTATCTCCCGGACCTCTGTGCCCTCACGCTCTTCGATGGGGATATCCGCACCTGATTGCAGCGACATATCCACGGTGCTGGATGGCGCTACAACCATAAATCCGACGTTGTGATAACGCGCCAGAACGGCAAGGCTGTAGGTGCCTATCTTGTTCGCCACATCGCCGTTGGCAGTAATTCGGTCTGCGCCCACGATGACCCACCGCACCTCTCCTGCTGCAAGAATAGCCGCCGCCGCACCATCGGCATTCAGTGTCACCGGAATGCCATCACGCACCAACTCCCAGGCGGAAAGCCGACTGCCCTGCAGCCAGGGCCGGGTTTCATCTGCATAAACCTTTGTGAGAAGGCCGTTTTCGTGAAGCCGGCGAATAACGCCCAGCGCCGTACCATAACCACCCGTCGCCAGCGCGCCGGTGTTGCAGTGGGTTAAAACCGAGATTGGAGCGGCATTCTCGAGATCTGCAGAAAGCCCCATCGCTTCAAGGGCGTGATCAGCCATTGCAAGGTTAGCTGCAAGATCCTCCTGATGAATCGCAACCGCCTCATTTGCCAACCGTGTCTGCGCGTCACTAAGCACACCACAGCCGTCGAACACCCGCCCCATGCGCTGTAAGGCCCAGAACAGATTCACTGCCGTTGGCCTTGAGGTGGACAATTCGCGGATAGCCTCTTTGATTTCGGTTTTCCAGTCACCGCCTCCCGCATGCCGTGCAGCAAGGGCAACGCCGTAGGCTGCACTGATGCCAATGGCTGGGGCACCGCGTACCACCATGTCCTGTATACACTGCGCAACACCGGATGCGCCTTCGAGAGTTATCCAGTGTTCCTCCGCCGGTAACAGACGCTGATCCAACAACTCGAGGCTGGCACCGTGCCACCGGAGGGCAACCGTGCCTGTTGAGCGGGGGCCAGATGAAGGGGTAGGTAAAGAACGGGATTCTTCGGAATTATTCATCGTATGGCTCCGCTTTCATAACGCTGAAAACGAGCAGTATAACGGTTATACTTCCCGGCTACATTCCATTGTCCGGCGGGCCTGCGCACGCTTTTTGTGCGCAATCGCTTTGTCGCCGGCACTGCAAGGCAGGGTTAATGACGGCAGATACCATCACCGCAGCCGATATTCGCATCAACGCCCGCTGGCTGATTCCGATTGAACCGTCCGGAGTTGTGCTTGAGCATCAGGCGGTGATTATTCAGGGCACCCGAATTGCGGCAGTTCTATCCGTCGCGGATGCGGATCGCAAATTCCGCACCCGGGAAACGATTGACCTGCCCCACCATGTGGTTATGCCCGGACTGATCAATATGCACGGGCACGCAGCTATGGCACTGTTTCGTGGCATGGCCGATGACCTGCCTTTGATGACCTGGCTGAACGATCATATCTGGCCAGCAGAAGGTCGGTTTATTAGCGAGCAATTTATTGCCGATGGTACCCAACTGGCCATGGCAGAAATGCTGAGGACAGGCACAACGACCTTCTCGGATATGTATTTCTTCCCGGAGATTGCGGCTCAGGCCGCCCACGACTGTGGCATGCGGGCGCAGATCTGCTTTCCTCTGCTGGACTTCCCGACGGCATGGGGCTCCGGTCCAGAGGAATACCTGAATAAGGGCGAGGCGTTGATCGGGGCATGGAGGGGCAACGACTATATAATGCCCGCCATTGGCCCCCATGCCCCTTATACCGTCTCTGACGGCCCCCTGAGCGAGGCTGTCGCGCTTTCTGAAAGAACAGGCGCCCGCATTCAGATTCACCTGCATGAAACAGAATTTGAAGTAGCGGAAGCTCTGGACAAACAAGGTCAACGCCCTGCTGAGCGGCTTGCCAGGCTTGGTGTTCTTGGTGCCAGAACCCAATGCGTTCACATGACCCAGGTCAGTGACTCAGACATCGCCTTGCTTGCAGACACAGGAACGCACGTTATCCATTGCCCCGAATCCAACCTCAAGCTTGCCAGCGGCCTTTGCCCTGCCCACAAGCTTATGGAGCATGGAATTAACCTCGCAATAGGAACCGACGGCGCCGCCAGCAACAACGACCTGGATTTATTTGGCGAAATCCGCACCGCAGCTATGGTGGCCAAAGTCGTTGCCAATGATGCCGCAGCGCTCTCTGCCCATGAAGCACTTAAAATGGCTACGCTCAATGGCGCCCAGGCTCTGGGCCGGGACAACGAACTAGGCTCACTGGTGGCCGGCAAGCTGGCCGACATTATCGCCGTTGATCTTGGCGATCCTTTTATTCAGCCGGTTTATGACCCAGCCTCTCACCTGGTTTACAGCAATCATGGCCGGGCAGTAACCCATAGCTGGATTAACGGCGTACCTCAGGTACAGGAAGGAAAACTGACGCGCATAGATGTTCCCGACCTTATGCTTCGTGTTGAGGGCTGGGCCAGGCAAATCCGCCAGCAGCAGGCTGACTAACCGAATTCCGACTGATTGATCAGGCAGAACGCAACATGACAAACCAGAACGTTGACCGTAATGAAATCGCTAAATTTGAAGCGCTGGCCAGTCGTTGGTGGGACCCCACCAGCGAGTTCAAGCCGCTGCACGACATTAACCCGTTGCGCCTGAACTATATCGACGAGCGTGTACCCCTTGCCGGAAAGCGGGTGGCAGACATAGGCTGTGGCGGCGGATTGCTATCCGAAGGCATGGCACTGCGCGGCGCTCATGTGACTGGCATAGATATGGGTGAAGCACCTCTGGCCGTTGCGCGATTGCATGGAATGGAAAGCGGGATCAAAGTGGACTATCAGCAGATTACCGTTGAAGAGCTGGCCCGCGACCCCGAGCATGCGGGTCAGTACGATGCCGTTACCTGTCTGGAAATGCTCGAGCATGTACCCGATCCAGCTTCTGTCGTCAAAGCGTGTTCTGCACTGCTAAAACCCGGCGGACATCTGTTTGTTTCTACCATCAATCGCAACCCTAAATCCTTCCTGTTTGCGATTATTGGTGCTGAATACGTTCTGAATATGCTTCCCAAGGGAACGCATGAATGGAAGAAGTTTATCCGACCATCGGAAATGTCGGACTACTTGCGTCATGCAGGCCTGGATGTACGCGAGCTGACCGGTATGACATATAACCCCGTTACCCGCTCCTATAAACTGGGCCGGGACGTGGATGTAAACTACCTTATGCATGCACGGGATATTCGTGAAAGCTGAACGGCCCTCCACCGTCCTATTTGATCTCGACGGCACATTGATCGACACAGCGCCGGATTTTATACGCTGCCTGAATGACTTGCGTCATCAACACGGGCTCCCGGCGCTTCCGGCCGATCACATACGCCGCTCCGTCTCCAATGGTGCTCGGGCCATGGTGCGGGTGGGGTTTGGCTTTGAACCAGAACACCCTGATTATCTCGACAGACATACGGCCTTTCTGGATCTTTACGAAGCAGGCGTAGCGGTTGAAACCCGCCTTTTCGACGGTATGGATGCCCTGCTCCAGTCGCTGGAATACCGGGGGATTCCCTGGGGCATTGTCACCAACAAGCCGGCACGTTTTGCCACCCCACTGGTTCAGGCGCTTGGCTTGGCGGAGCGCTGTGCATCGCTGGTCTGCCCGGATCATGTCACCGATCGGAAACCTCATCCAGAGGCCCTTTTCCTCGCCTGCAAGCAAGTTGGAGCAGATCCCGCCCGGGCGGTGTACGTAGGCGATCATGAACGGGATATCGAAGCGGGCCGCAATGCGCACATGAAAACCATTGCCGTGCGATACGGCTATATCGAAGAGCCTGAAACCGTTGATCTATGGCAAGCCGACATGGTCGCAGACACCGTCAACGATCTCGCAAAGCTGCTACAATAACGCGCTTCTGAAACCGACCAACTTTGACACACTCGGACATACCCCTACCGGGCACGGAGACAGGTTATGCAAGATTACCAGGCACCCGCTGATCTTCTTAAAGACCGCATCATACTGGTGACCGGCGCAGGCAGCGGAATCGGCCGCACAGCTGCCAAAACCTACGCCGCCCACGGTGCCACTGTAATTCTTGTGGGGCGCACCGTAGGCAAGCTGGAATCGGTCTATGATGAAATCGAAGCTGATGGACACCCGAAGCCGGCGATCGTGCCGATGAACTTTGAAGGTGCCGCGGTAAAAGACTATGAAGAACTGGCCATGACGCTGGAAGACAACTTCGGTAAGCTCGATGGGCTCTTACACAACGCCGGCATTCTGGGCGATCGAAGCCCGGTCGAAATGTATGACCCGGAAACCTGGAACAAGGTCATGCACGTGAACGCAACAGCGCCGTTCCTGCTTAGCCGGGCAATGATACCTCTGCTGCGCAAATCCGACGCAGCTTCGGTTATCTTCACCTCCTCAGGTGTTGGCCGTAAAGCGAAGGCTTATTGGGGCGCCTATGCAGTATCCAAGTTCGCAATCGAAGGCCTGAGCCAACTGCTGTCTGATGAGCTCGACGACGAACATAACAACGTGCGCGTAAACAGCCTCAACCCCGGCGCAACCAGAACGAATATGCGAGCTCACGCCTACCCGGCAGAAAATCCGCAGCAGAACCCGGCGCCGGAAGAGTTGATGCCGATCTACCTTTACCTGATGGGCAGTGACAGCGCCGGCGTAAACGGCCAGAAACTGGACGCCCAACCGAAATAATGGAACTGCTTTTTTATACGACGTCCCAATGCCACCTGTGCGAGCTCGCTGAAGCCCTGTTGGTGAGTACGCCTATGCCGGTTGCCATACCGGTTGACGTAGTGGATATCGCCCAATCTGAAGAGCTGGTGCGGCGTTACGGTACGCGCATTCCGGTGCTCCGACGCGACGATACTGGTCATGAGCTCGACTGGCCATTTACCCGGGAACAGTTACTTACGTTTCTGCAATGAGGAATTCACTGACATGTTGATGGTTATCTCACCCGCCAAAACCCTCGACTACGAGAGCCCGCTGGCAACGAATACCTGTACCCAGCCAGATTTTCTGGACGATGCCTGCGAACTGATTGACCAGCTCAAGGAGCTAGAGCCGCACCAGGTCAGCAACCTGATGAGCATCAGCGATAAGCTGGGCCAATTAAACGCCGAACGTTTTCAAAACTGGCACACGCCTTTCTCTCCAGAGAATGCCCGCCAGGCGATTCTGGCGTTCAAGGGTGACGTCTATACAGGGCTGGATGCGGAAAGCTTCAGCGAGCAGGATTTCAGTTTCGCGCAGAAGCACCTACGGATGCTTTCCGGCCTATACGGCATTCTTAAACCCCTCGACCTGATGCAGCCTTACCGGCTGGAAATGGGCACAAAGTTTGAGAACAAACGGGGCAAGGATCTCTACGCATTCTGGGGCGATCAGCTCACCCAGGAAATAAATCGTCTATTGAAGAGCGATGACGAGGTGCTGGTAAATCTGGCTTCGAACGAATATTTCAAAAGCTTGAAGAAGAAAGACCTTGAAGGACAGCTTATTACCCCCCAATTCAAGGATTGGAAGAACGGTCAGTATAAAATGATCAGCTTCTATGCGAAAAAGGCCCGCGGTCTTATGTGCCGGTACGCCATCCTGAATCGCATTACCAATGCGAACGACCTCAAGGGTTTTGACCTTGATGGTTACTATTTCAGCGAAGACCAGTCCGACAAGAACAACTGGGTTTTCCTGCGGGACGAACAGTAATCCAGATTGAACTTGGAGAAAATCATGAATGAAGCAGTTTTTTCGCAGATCGCCATGTTGGTGTTTCTGACGGGTCTTATTGGCTGGATGGGTTTTATCGTCTGGGATCTGGCCAAAAGATCACAGGCCGGAAAGTTCGGCACTCTCGCCCTGTTCACCGTACTGGGGGCTGGTGTCTTCGGTTTTATCATCAAAACAGTACTCGTAGAAGTCATCCAAATATGAAAGACAAGGATCAAACCTGATGTGGTTTCGCAATGCCCGCGTTTTCCGTTTTACCAAGCCATTTGATATCTCTGCTGAAGAGCTGGAAGAAAAGCTGAGCGGCGATGCATTCAAGCCCTGCGGCCCACAAGAAACCACTCGCCAGGGATGGGTTCCACCTCTTGGCAAGTTTGGTGACATGCTTGTTCACAGTGCCAATGGTTACCACCTGATTGCATTACGCAAGGAAGAAAAGATCCTGCCCGGTCCGGTGGTAAAGGACGCTGTTGAAGAGAAAGCAGAAGCCATAGAACTGGAACAGGGGCGCAAGGTTCGTCGCAAGGAAAAAGACGAGATCAAAGAGCAGGTTATGCTGGAGATGCTGCCCCAGGCATTTTCCCGAAACCGCCGCTGCTTCGCTTATCTGGCTCCGAAGGATGGCGTTCTGGTGGTGGATGCGGGCTCCGCAAAACAGGCGGAAGACCTGGCTTCTACCCTGCGCAAGAGCCTGGGATCCCTGCCCGTTCGGCCGCCCGTGGTAGAACAGGCTCCAGCTTTCACTTTTACTGGCTGGCTGAACGAAACTATCGATCTGCCGGGTGTCGTGGTGCTCGGGAACGAGTGTGAATTGAAAGATCCATCTGAAGACGGCGGCGTCGTTCGTTGCAAAGGGTTGGACCTGAAAGCAGACGAAATCCGCAATCACCTGGAAGCAGGCATGCAGGTCACCAAGCTGGCCGTAACCTGGGACGAAAACGTGTCCTTTATCCTGGATGAAGAACTGGGCATTCGCCGGTTGAAGTTCGGAGAAACACTTCAGGACCAGCTTGACGACGTAGATGTGGATGATGCTGTCGCAAAATTTGACGCTGCCTTCACCCTCATGACCCTGGAGCTGTCAAAACTGATTCCGGGATTGCTGGACGCCATGGGCGGAGAAGACCGTTCAGCCATCGTCGAAGAGTAAACTCTCAGGCACGTGAGCGCCGCTGGCACCTTTCACCGAAAGGTCTCAGTGGGCGCTCTTACCCAGCCGCTCCTTCTGCCAGTCTTTTTCCGGCTCGTTCAGCACAAGCCGCAGATCCATCACCTCTTCTTCAACGTTGTACTTGACCTCAAAGCCCATATGCTCCGCAAGCTGCAGCATCGGGCGGTTGTCTGCCAGAACGTTGCCCACCATTTCCACCGTACCGCGAGCCCGGCAGTAATCGATCATTTTCTGCATCAGGGCGACACCCAAGCCTTCGCCCTTCATTTTGTCGTGCACCATCACAGCAAACTCGCACTGCAGGTTATCGGCGTCTGTCCAGGTTCTTACGGTACCCAGGGTTTCATCGCCTTCACCGTCTTCTCTCGGCGCATTGGCGATGAAGACCATTTCCCGGTCGTAGTCGATCTGCACCATCTGCGCGACGTCTTCCCGGGAGAAGTGCTTGCGGTACTGAAAGAATCGGTAACGTATGGATTCGGGCGACTGCAGCTCATGGAACACTCGGTGTGACGGCTCATCTTCTGCAAGAGCCGGGCGGATAACGACCCGCCGACCGGATTTGGGAAGCACCAGCCATTCCTCAAGCTCTCTCGGGTACGGCTGAATAATCGGCCGGCCTGGCGTTTCAGAAAGATCGATTGCCACGCTAACGGCGACCGCACCCTGGTCATTAAACAGCAAAGGTGAAATCTCCAACCCACGAATCTCCGGGTTATCGATCACAATCTGGGAAAGGGTAACCAGTGTTTCCGATACCGCCCGGATATCGGATTCAGGCGCCAGGCTGTGCTCTCTGAGCAACTTGTACATATAGGTTCGGCGCAGCAGCTCGCGGGCAAGAACCATATTAAGCGGCGGCAACGCAATCTGCCGATCTGACATGACGTTTATATGGGCACCCGAGGCTCCACAAACCACGAGGGGGCCGAACAGGACATCTCTGGTAATTCCGACACTGAACTCAACACCACCAATGTGTTGATAGGAGCGCTGCATGGCAAAACCGAGAAATCCGCTGTCCGGGAAGTGCTTCAGATACTCTGTCATCAGGAAACGGCAGGCATCGATAATCTCGGACTCACTGTTCAGCTTCTGCATCGTACCCTTATAGCGACGCTGAGCAACGCTCAGCTTCATAAAAGGGTGGCAGGCTTCCTCATGAACAATAGTGACATCCACCATTCGGCGCTCTATCGAAAAAGCCTCGATGACTTCTTCAACATCGTCGCAATAGACCGTTTCAATCGCGCGGATGCCGTAATCGCGAATCACATCCCGGGCTTCCCGGCTCGACAAGTGTTTTCGACCAGAGCGAAGTGCGCTCATGACCATCCGACGGGTTTTCGTGTGGTCTGCAAAATGGTCGGTAAACGATTCCGGAGTCTCCGTCAGCAAGCGCTGGACTCGCTGATGCCGCACATGTTGCATAAAGGCAACGACCGCCTTCTCCGGATTGAAAAACGATGGCACACCGGCGCGATAGAACTCTTCTCGTGAATCCATCACCGTGCTCTGCCCAAGCCAGCAGGTAAAAATATTGAGCCGCGTACCTTTGGAAGCCTGCACGACGGCATCTGCAATCTGCAGGTTATCCTCCTTCAGACTGGGCGCGTACATCACCAGCACGTTCGCTACTTCAGGATCCTTGGCCAGAATTTTAATTGCCTTTCCATAAAGTTCCGGCGATGCATCGTAGTTAAGATCGATCGGGTTTTTTCGAGTCCAGTAAGGTGGCAAAAGCTCAGCGAGGGCTTTGACACTGGCTTCAGACAACTTGGCCAGCTCGCCACCCAAATCTGCCAGACGGTCAACAGCAAGAACGCCCGGCCCTACACCATTGGCCATAATGGCAAGGGATTCTCGGCGAAGCGGCCGCATACGGGTGAGAGTTTCCAGCGCATCAAACATCTGCCCCAGCCCATCAACGCGCAACACACCGGCGCGCTGAAGCATGGCATCGTATATAGGGTCACTGCGCACAATGCCATCCGGCAGCTCATGTGTTAACCACTCGGATTCCGGCACGCGCCCGGATTTCACAGCAATCACCGGTTTTGTTCTAGAGGCCACCCGCACAGCAGACATAAAGCGCCGTGCGTTTGGAATATTTTCGATATGAAGGAGGATCGCCCGTGTCTGGGTGTCCTGAGCAAGATAGTCGATCAGATCATCATGATCGATGTCCATGCCATCACCGAGGGTGAGGAAATAGGAGAAACCGACGCCGCGGGCAAATGCCCAGTCAATCACCGAACTTGCGACCGTGCCTGACTGGCCCACAAATGCCACGCGACCGGGAAGAACACCCATATGCGCATAGGTGGCATTCAGGCTTCTGGCCGGCACCATCAAACCAATCGTGTTTGGGCCTAAAACTCTGATACCGGTTTCCTTTGCCGCCTCGCGAACCGCATACATCAGCGGTTTTCCGGTTTTACTGTGAGTACGGGACATGCCGCCGGTCATCACGATTGCCGTACGTACCCCCGCCTCGCCCAGGCGTCGAATGGTCTTGGCCACGGTATCCGGTGGCGTACAGACAATGGCGAGATCCGGCGAAAACTCCATTTTGGAGACTTTTTTTACACAGGGTACGCCATGAACGTTGTCATACTCATTCTGGTTAACAACCAGAAGCTTGCCCGGATAACCGCCGCCCATCAGGTTTCGCAACACCATACCACCAAGGTTGTCTGCCCGCTCCGATGCCCCGATCACTGCAATTGACGCAGGATTGAACAGACTTTCCAGATACCGGGTGCTCAAGCTGACTCTCCTTCAGTAGGTGTTTGCCCTATCTTATGCATAGATGAACCGATGTGAAATGCCTATCGCCCCTATAAGACCAAAGAAACACAGCAACAGCAGGTTATCCCTGATAAAATCAAAAAGAATACAAGTATAGTCGGGGCGTTTAGAGATCTATGACCACCGCATTTTTTTCCCATGATGACTTCAAAAAACACGACATGGGGCCAGAGCATCCCGAGTGCCCTGAGCGTCTAGCAGCTATCATTAGCTACATTGCCGATACCGGGGTTGCCGAAAAGCTTGACTGGGTACGCCCGGAAGAAATCACCCGCGATCAGCTTCTGAACGTGCACCCGGAACGCTATCTGCAACAGCTCGACATGATGCAACCGACCCGTGGCAGAGTGTTTACCGACCCGGACACCGCCATGATGCCGGACACTCTGCGTGCCGCAAGACTGGCTGCCGGAGCCAACGTTCAGGCCGTAGACATGGTCATGAGCAGCCAGGTTACGAATGCGTTTATCTGTGCGCGGCCGCCCGGCCACCACGCGGAGCGCAGCAAGTCCATGGGCTTCTGTTTTTACAACAACATTGCGTTGGCTGCTATGCGCGCTCTTAACTTCCACCACCTCGAGCGAGTCGCCATCGTTGACTTCGATGTGCACCAGGGGAATGGTACGGTAGACATTGTGAGCGGAGATGAGCGCATACTGATGTGCTCCAGCTTCCAGCACCCCTTTTACCCCCACTCCCACGTTCATCGGCAGGCCGACAACATCGTCAACATCCCCATCGAAGCAGGCTGCTCCGCTGAGGACTTCCGAAAACGGGTGGAGTCCGGGTGGATCAAACGCCTGAATGCCTTCAAGCCACAGGTGGTTCTGATCTCCGCAGGGTTTGACGCGCACCGCCTCGATCCTATGGGCGAGCTTAATCTCGAAACCGAAGACTATCGGTGGCTAACTGAAATTCTGGCGGACGTAGCGGCAGAGCACAGTAACGACCGAATCATTTCAACACTCGAAGGTGGCTATCATCTGAAGGCTCTCGCCGAGAGCGTCAATGCCCATTTGGAAGTGCTGAGTTCGATCTACTGATTTGTCCAAGACAAGGAACCGGCAAGCCAGCAGCACTAACCCGCGGAAGCGCCGCCGTAGCCATTGGCTTGCTGCAGTTCCGGACGATCGCCCTCGCGCTGCAAACGGATAGTTGTGCGGCGATTTTCTGCAGCCCGACGGGACACGGGATATTGGTCTCCATGGGCTCTTACTGTGATCAGATCCGGATCTACGCCACGATTTTTCAGGTAATCCGCCACTACATTGGCGCGATCCTCAGACAATGCCCGGTTATCAATACGACTCCCGACACTATCACTGTGGCCATCGACAAAGACACGCTCGACCGTGGTGTCAGCCATAAGATAGGCAACGATGTCGTCCAGCATGTTCATATCAGCTTCCGACAGATTCCTGCTTCCGCTGGCAAACGCGACTCTCGAGCGCCCAATCTGATCAATATTCACCGGTAGTAGATTGGCCGCACAAGACCGATAAAGCTGATACTGGCCGTTAAAATTTATGTTCGACACCTGCACCCTGACCGGGCTCCCGTCGTACCAGGACGCGCGAGTAACGGTTGGGCGCATACCATCTAGCAGGCCTTGCGCAAGAACCACCGCCTGGCGCGTTTCAAGGGATACGGGGCGGCGCCCCTCGGAAATATTTACCGTACCCACAGGCCTGGGAGCCACCCCCGGCCGCCAGACGGGTGCCTCAACAACGAGCGCGCCACGCCCGGGCCGCATAAGGCGCGACTCAGACTCCAGAAAGAACGACAGGCTTTCACCAGCCCTGTGCCTGAAAACGGCACGACCATAGCCGGGGACTTCATGCACCAGAGAACATTCAAAAACGGATTCGGCAAGATACCACTGACTGTTCGAGATTCCTGCGCCATAGCTTCCAGCCAGGCCTGCCCCAGGAAAAAAAATGCCCAGCGCCAGAGTTCCCAGCAGTTTTCGCGATTTTCTGGAGAAAGCGAGTGCCATAACAGTCATACCGTTGTTTCACGGATATTTAGTGGTTTCCATGGTTAACGGCATCGGCGCGGTATTCTTTAATCTACGAGAGGAAAAACAATCACCGGCGCGTTCTGTTATAATCGCGCAAATTTTCCGGGCTAAAGCGCCGTCCAAATCAAACACGCTTCTCACGCCTTTTATTCAGCCCTTTGAAGGTATCGCGGAAATCAGCTCATGACCGAACAACTTACCCTTTTGCGCCCCGACGACTGGCACCTGCACGTTCGTGACGGCGATGTTCTCAAGGACGTCGTGCCGGCAACCGCAGCCTGTTTTGGGCGGGCGATCATCATGCCCAACCTTGTTCCCCCGGTTACAACTGCCGCAGCAGCCTCAGCATATCGGGAGCGCATACTGGCAGCGGCCCAAGGCACGGATTTCCGGCCATTGATGACGATTTACCTCACAGAATCCACCACCCGCGAAGACATTCTTGAAGCTCGTGCGGAAGGCGTAGTCGCGGCAAAACTCTACCCCGCCGGCGCCACCACAAATTCCGCTTCCGGCGTTCAGGACATTCGTAATATCTACCCGGTACTGGAGGCCATGTCAGAGTGTGGCATGCTGCTGCTTGTTCATGGCGAAGTCACCGACGCGGACATTGATATTTTTGATCGGGAAAAGGTATTCCTTGAGCGCGTGCTGGCGCCGACGCTGGAAGCTTTTCCCAAACTCAGGGTTGTGCTTGAGCACATCACTACCGCTGATTCTGCGGAATTCGTTCGGCAACACCAGGGCGACAATCTTGGTGCAACGCTTACGCCCCAACACCTGATGTACAATCGTAATCACATGCTGGTAGGCGGCATACGCCCTCACCTTTACTGCCTTCCAATACTGAAGCGCAACCGACACCAGCAAGCCCTGAGAGACGCCATTGCCAGCGGCGACAAACGATTCTTTCTGGGAACCGACTCTGCCCCGCACGCAAAGGATAAGAAAGAGGCGGCCTGCGGCTGTGCAGGTTGCTACTCGGCCTACGGCGCAATTGGACTCTACGCGGACCTGTTTGAAGAACTTGGCGTTCTTGACCAGCTGGAAGCCTTTGCGAGCATAAACGGGGCGGACTTCTATGGCCTTCCACGAAATACCGATACTATTACCTTGGTGAAGGAGCCCTGGGCAATGCCAAATGAATTACCCTTGGCGGATGGCACCATCGTTCCTCTGAAAGCTGGCGAAACTATTAACTGGCGCCTTGCTTAAACGTTCCACGACTTCCTGATAAACGGCCAAGACCGGAGCTTTAGTGACTGACGAAAACACACAATCGCACCCCATGTCCCGCAGATTCCGCGGCTTTTTACCCGTAGTTGTCGATGTGGAGACCGGCGGTTTCAATCCAGAACGCGATGCACTGCTGGAAATAGCTGCGGTGATGCTGACCATGGACGAGGACGGCCGCATACGCCGCGCCGAGACTCACGTGCAACAGATCGATCCGTTTGAAGGAGCCAACCTCGAGCAATCTGCGCTGGACTTCACCGGAATCGATCCCTGGAACCCGGAGCGGGAGGCAGTGCCGGAGCGCGAAGGCCTGAGCGAAATATTCAGTCCCATCCGCCGGGCGGTCAAAGCACACGATTGCAAACGCGCAGTGCTCGTAGGACACAACGCAACCTTCGATCACAACTTTGTATTTGCGGCGGCACAACGGGCGGAGATCAACCGGAACCCGTTCCATCCCTTCTCCACATTCGATACAGCCACCCTTGCGGGACTGGCTTATGGCCACACGGTTCTGGCCCAGGCCTGCAAGCTTGCGGGCATCCCGTTCAGTAACAAGGAGGCTCACTCTGCTGCTTACGATGCGGAAAAAACAGCCGATCTGTTCTGCGGGATCGTCAACCGCTGGCTCGACCTGGGCGGATTCCCGCCGCCGCTGATTCCGGATGAAACCGAATAGCAAGACTCCCTGTCGAAAACAGCACCCACAAAAAACCCGCAACTCAGTGCGGGTTTTTTGATTCAATGCTGCGACAAATGCTGCTTACCAGTGAATACCTCGCATAACGGCTGCAAATGCAACCTGCTCCGTAGATACCTTAGCCTTTTCAACAGACTTGCCGCCTACGCCCGGAGAGGAATCCGGGAACATCCGATACCCTGTATT
The DNA here is from genome assembly GCF_030549045.1 of Marinobacter sp. 1_MG-2023. NCBI lineage: Bacteria > Pseudomonadati > Pseudomonadota > Gammaproteobacteria > Pseudomonadales > Marinobacteraceae > Marinobacter > Marinobacter sp. 1_MG-2023. Next base: position 34,275 of record NZ_JAUOST010000009.1, read on the forward strand.
CATTACTATTTCACCCATCTTCGGCGCCAATGCATGGAGAACCTGGGCAAAAATACCAAGACGTGTAGCAACACGCTTGGGACGTTCAACAATGGCGTTCGTCACCAGATCCGCTGCCTCTTCCGGTGAAAGAGTAGGCACTGAATCGTAGATCTTGGTAGGTGCAATCATTGGCGTTTTAACCAACGGCATATTGATGGTGGTAAAGGTTACATTACGGTCCGACCATTCAGACGCCGCGCATCGACTGAAGGCATCCAGCGCCGATTTTGAAGCCACATACGCTGAGAAGCGTGGCGCATTGGTAAGAACGCCAATGGAGGAAATGTTAACCACGTGACCACGGTGCCGCTCCAGCATGGAAGGTGCAAACCCCATGATCAAGCGAACAGAGCCGAAGTAGTTCAGTTGCATGGTGCGCTCGAAATCGTGGAATCTATCGAATGACAACGACAATGAACGACGGATGGAGCGCCCGGCATTGTTCACCAGAACATCAACATGACCGTGGTTATCCAGCACAGTTTTTACAAACCTGTCGCAATCTTCCATGTCGGAAAAATCACACTGGTAGGCATGCACATTGCCACCCCTGGCTTCCAGAGATGCTGCCACCTCGTCCAGTTTTTCCTTGGTACGAGCACCAATCACCAGAATAGCACCAGCTTCCGCCAGCTTCTCTGCCGTCGCCAAACCGATACCGGACGTTGCGCCGGTGATCACACAGACCTTGCCTTCAACCGTGCCCTTCAGCGTGTGGTCCCTGAACAGGTCCGGGTCGAGATGGCGCTCCCAGAAATCCCATATCACCGGTGCGTAACTCTCAAGGCGCGGAACCTCGATACCCGTGCCTTTCAGCGCGCGCTCGGTTTCACGAGCATCGAAGCGGGTGGGATAATTTATAAAAGACAACACTGAGCGTGGAATGCCCATATCATCCAGCACAGCGCTAGTGATTCGCTTTACGGGGGGCAGGTTTTTCAGGCTTTGGCGAATAAACGGTGGCACAAAACCAAACATGCGGGAGTCAATACGCATACCCATCTTGGGTGCGTGGCCGGCCTCACAGAATATGTTAAGAATCTCACCCACTTTGTAAGGATCAGAATCTACGAGGTGGAAGCAATTGCCGTCCTCGCCCTCCAGATGTGCGATGTGATCCAGAGCATTAACGACGAAGTCTACAGGGACAACGTTCAGGCGGCCCCCTTCAACACCAATCGTCGGCACCCATTGCGGTAGTGTGCGACGAATTTTCTGAATCATTTTAAAGAAATAGTAAGGGCCATCGACCTTGTCCATTTCGCCCGTTTCCGAGTGACCGATCACCATGCCCGGGCGGTATATACGGAACGGCACTTTGCACTCTTCACGAACTACTTTTTCAGATTCGTGTTTGGTCATCAGGTAGGGATGATCCAGCTTTTCAGCTTCTTCAAACATGTCTTCGCGGAAAATACCTTTGAACAAACCTGCTGCGGCAATAGAAGAAACATGATGAAAGTGTTTTGCTTTTATAGCATCCGCAGCATTAACTGCCGCTCTGGTGCCATCAATATTCGTAGCCTGCTGAGCCTCCTCATCTGCACCCATGTCATAGACAGCTGCAAGATGGAAAAAGTGATCAACCTTTCCTGTAAGCGATTTCAGGGCTTTGGCATCAATGCCCAGGTTTTCCCGGGTGAGGTCGCCGAACACGGCTTTGACACGGGACTCGTCAACACCCCAGCGTTCTCTGAGTGCGTCGAGCTTTCCCGCAGACTGCTCGCGCACAAGCAGGTGAACCGTGCCGCCCCTTTCCAGTAATTTTTCCACAAGAAAACGGCCAATAAACCCCGTACCACCGGTCAGGAAATAATTCATTGATAATCCACCCTGCATAATGCTCTGTTGTTGTCTGTTAACACCGACCTTATTAGACTAAAGTCTTATATTGGCCAAGTGAGGCGGCATTGTAACTAAATGCAGCTTTCATGTATCGGTCTTTATTAGAGCTTTTGCTCTGTAACCTGTTGTTTTAAATAGAGCAATTGCTCTAAAACCTTCTCGCTCTGCCTGTACTTTTTGTCGACATGAAGAACTTGAGATTAGCACAGTAATTCGGGCGTGCCCTCCTCATTGCCTAATTACCACAAAGCAATGAAACAGTCAGCCAGCAATGCGATAATCCGGAACTTGTTGCCGATTCAGGCGTCAATTCTTTTCACAGACCAGCGATATCCGGAAACCAGACAATGCAGAATGACAACCCGAATACTGAGCGCTACATCGCCATTGCCCGAGCCTGCCTGAAAGCCATCAACGACACGGCAGAGAACTCAGGTGACCGGGAGCAAAAAATTCAGGCGGTTTACGAGGCTATCGACACGGCGTTTCAGGCAGAGTTTGCCGATTACCGTCAATCCGTCGCGATCATGGCAACCGTGCTGGAACGAATCGCTTCGGGCCAGCTTGACGGCGAAAAAGCCACAGAACTCGCCCGCAAGACACTGGATCAGCAACCGGAGAATACCCGAAAGGCAATGATGCATTAAATTGAGCACTCCATTTCTGCGCCAGATCGTACATTCACAGACACTTTCCAGAAGCTCCTTAACGGATAACAGAGGCCCTATGCGAATTGGTATTTACTTGAATGCAAGAGTAAAGGTGCTAACGGCGAATGCATTTGCGCTTCTGTTGCTGTTATTCGTCAGCTCGCTTGCTATTGCGGCACAGACACCGGAAAAAAGCCCGAACGATAACAACCAATACCGCTTCATTGAACTGGATAATGGCCTGCGGGCCATTCTTGTCTTTGACAAAGACGCGGACAAAGCCGCTGCCTCCATGAACGTCGCAGTCGGAAGTGGCGATGACCCGAAAGAGCGGGAAGGCATTGCACACTTCCTGGAGCACATGCTGTTTTTGGGCACTGAAAAGTATCCAGAGCCAGGTGAGTATCAACAATTCATCAAAAGCCACGGCGGCAGCCATAACGCCTTTACCGCGTTTAGTAATACCAACTATTTCTTTGACATCCAGGCTGATTATCTCGAGCCGGCGCTGGATCGCTTTGCCCAGCAATTTGCGGCGCCCCTCTTTACAGCTGACCTTGTTGATCGCGAACGCAACGCCGTTCATTCAGAATTTAGTGCGAAACAAAAAGAAGACGGCCGCCGCTTCTATTCCGTCAAGAAAGCCGCCAGTAATCCGGAGCACGCTTTCCACCAGTTTGCTGTCGGCAACCTGACCACGCTGGAGAACACAGACACCAACCCTCTTCGGCCCGATCTGATTGAGTTCTGGAAAACCCATTATTCCGCAAACCTGATGACTCTTGCCGTTTATGGGCCGCAGCCACTGGACGAGCTTGAAGCCATGGTGAGGGTTCGTTTTGACGCCATTGAAAACCGTGACCTGGAACCAAAAGCTCACACCGAAGCGCTGCTGGACCCAACTGTCTTGCCCGCGAAAGTAACGGCAGAAGCGATCAAGGATGTTCGCAGCCTCACCCTGTCGTTCCCGATTTCATCTCAAAAAGACAATTACCGTACAAAGCCGGCCAGCTACATTGCCAACCTGTTGGGCCATGAAGGGTCAGGAAGTCTTTTTGATGTCCTCAAGAAGAACGGCCTGGCAGATAGCCTGTCAGCAGGCATTGGCATGGATACAGGCGAAAACGCCACACTGGACATCAGTATTGCGCTTACGCCTGAGGGATTGAGACGGCATGAAGAAATTCTGCCTCTGGTATTCCGGTACATCGACATTGTTCGTGAGCAAGGTATAAAGCAACAGCGTTTCGACGAGATGCAGCGGCTGACACAAATCGACTTTCGCTTTCGCGAACGGGGCGAGCCCATGCACGAGGTCATGCGGCTGTCGAGCCAACTCCAGGACTATCCCGCAGAGGATGTCCTCAGCGCGCCCTGGCTGATGGATCGCTACGCACCGAACCAGTACCAGGAGATTCTTTCCAGGCTGACTCCGGACAACGTCATGGCCTATTTGCTAGCCCCGCAGCTCGAACTGAAGAATCCGAATGTTACGCAGTGGTATGACACACCCTGGCAAATCGAACCTCTCGATACGGAAGCTCTGCGGACTGACGCCCCGAGCGCAATGGCAAAAGCCCTTCAATTACCCTTACCCAATCCGTTCGTACCGGAAAACCTGGCCATGGTGCCTGGCAAGACCATGAGCAAACCCGAATTGCTGGGCAACCAGGAGGGCATGGCTATCTGGTTTGCGCGGGACACTCGTTTCAATACGCCAAAAGCCAACGTGTTCTTCAGCTTGCGTACCCCCGCGGCTCGGGTATCTGCGCGCAGCCACGTGCTTACGAGGCTACTGGTGGACAGCATCAACAACAATCTCAACGCCTGGGCTTACTCTGCACGCCTCGCCGGGCTGGATTACAGCATCTATCCGCACCTGCGCGGTGTTACTGTGCGCGTTGGCGGCTACAGCGACAAACTGCATACGTTGATGAATCGTATCCTTATGCAGGTTTCGGCGCCGGATATCACCCGCCAGCGATTTGATATCGCCCGACAAAACATGATTGACGGCCTGAAAAACAAGGCCAAAGACCGGCCAGTTGAACAAACATCGGAATTCATTCAGACCGCCCTGATGGAAGACACCTGGAGCACCGAAGAAAAACTGCAGGCCGCCAGAGAGGTTACTCTCGATGAACTCAGGTCTTTCGCCGAGACGCTACTCTCACAAGTCGACCCGGTGCTCATGGCTCATGGAAATATTACAGAAGCCTACACACTCAACCTGGCACAACAGATTGATGCCATCGTTCTGGGCAAAAGCGACTTTGTAGAGGTTGAGCGCAGCCGCATGCGAAAGCTGCCCGCAGAGGAAATGCTGGTATCCCTGAACGTAGACCACCCGGACACCGGATACACACTTTATATGCAGGGCAAGAACACCAGCTTTGAAGAGCGCGCCCGCTTCCGTCTGTTGGCGCAGATTATCAGCAGCCCGTTTTATAAAGACATCCGCACCACCCGCCAGCTTGGCTACATTGTCTACGCCACACCCTTTGAAATGCTCGAAACTCCTGCTCTGGGTTTTATTGTTCAATCCCCCACTGCCACCCAGGAAACGATCGACCAAGCGGTTCGCGAGTTCACTGAAGGTTTTGAGGCGGACCTAAACGCACTGAGTGCGGAGCGCCTTGAGCGTGAAAAGCAGGCAGTAATCAGTGGCATACTGGAACAGGATCGGCAGCTGGGTGAGATTTCAGGGCGCTACTGGCGCGAGATTGATCGCGGCGCGGATGGCTTTGACTCCCGTGAGAAACTTGCAGAGGCCGTTGAGGCTGTAAACCTTGAAGAGCTGAAGGCCACTTTCAGGGATGCAGCGCTGAACAGAGAGCGGGCGCTTCGTGCAGTGACGGGAGGCGAAGGACTGAGCGGGAATGAAGCCCGCGACCTTGTCCTTTCTCAACCGCCGGTTACTGCCAAGTAGAGGCGGGCGTTACGTTCCGCCGGCCAGGCGCTGAAAGCGCGCCCAGTCTTCCGGCTCATCCACATCCCACCGGGGCTCCAGCAAAGCAACGCTGAGCCCCAGCTTTTTCAGCCGCTCACAAGTTTGCTCCAGAACGGCCTCAGTGCCCCAATCAATATCATCCAGCATGTGTGGAACCACCCGGCGAGCGCCAATCAGCACATAGCCGCCGTCATCTGAAGGGCCTAAAACCACATCGTACTCCTCCAGAGCGACCAACGCCTGATGCACATACCCGGGCTCAACCGATGGGCAATCACTACCGACAATCATCGCTAACGGGTGGGACTCCAGGGCATTGCCAAGCGCATTCAACATGCGATCACCCAGATTAGCGCCCTGCTGTACTTTCTGGATCAGGTTCCGTTGCTCAATCGTGCGGACAATGCTCTGCGAGTCACTCGGCACAGTCTCAACGCTCCTATCCCACCAGAACTGTACAGGGTGGCCGGAACCATAAAGGTTATCCAGCACCGCAAGCGTAAGTGTTATGTGCGCATTCAGCGCCCCGAAAACACCCAGCGCCGGAATAAGGCGGGTCTTTACCCGACCGGCTTCCGGCCATTTAGCGAATTGCATGACCAGTGCAGCAGAGCCTTCAATCTTTGGCATTTCGAATATCCGAACGGTAGGAATGAACAAGCGCTTCCGGTGATTCACCGCGCCAGTAACGCCAGCGTAAGCGCCACATAAGAAAAATCGTGCGCCAGACACCCTTTTGCTCCCAGCGACGGCTATCGGTGACGACCGGCTCGTGAATGCAGAAAGGGCGCGAAACCAGACGGAGCCTGCGGGAAAATTCAATATCTTCCATGATCGGCAAACAATCAAACCCGTGCAGATCCTCAAAAACCTCCCGGCGCATGAACATTGCCTGGTCACCGGTACAAATACCTGTTAACCGGGATCGCTGATTCATGAACCAGGCAATCACCGGAAACATAACGCCCTGGCCACTCAGGCTAACGTCGAAACGCCCCCAGTCTTTGTTGCTATGAAAAAATTCACTCAGGCAATCAGATGCATTAGAAGGAAGAAGAGTATCAGCATGCAAAAATAACAAAACACTCCCTTCGGCGACGGCTGCGCCCGCATTCATCTGAGCGGCCCTGCCTTTTCGAGACTGAACCACCCGATCCGCAAGCGGCCCTGCCAGCCTGGCAGTGCCATCCGTGCTTCCGGCATCTACTACGATCACCTCGTGCCCGGCTGAACGGAGCGGCTTCAGGGCCTCGAGTATACCGGCAATGCCCTCTGCCTCCATCCAGACCGGCATAACGATGCTTAACGAGAAAAGGTCAGACAAAGCACACTCCCATACAGATAGAAAACACGGTAACACCTTGAGCCGTAAGCTTCAGGCCGTTATCATACCGATCTTCTGAAAGAAGCGCCTTCGTAGCTCATCTGGATAGAGCGTCCCCCTCCTAAGGGGAAGGTAGCAGGTTCGAGTCCTGCCGAGGGCACCAGTTACTCTTCCCGCGACAGCTAATAAAAACCTCCAGCTCGTGATATCTCCGGCCTCCAGCCAGCACCGCACTGTTACGACACCTACTCAGGATTCCATTAATGCTCGGGGTAGCACTGGCCTTTATCCTGGCACAGCCCCCAATTCAAAGTGCCATGCCAAGGTCCGTGAATATCTTGATGAAGCTTTTGACTGGAACCCACTTAGGTGGTTAGCAGGCTCATACGAATATCTTCGCCAGCGTGGAAAGGAGTTGCAATAAGGGCACCTGGCTAAGCAAAACGGCAAGCCAGGGAATTGCGGTTGCAGTAATCAATGCGATAAAGGTTGCCCAACTAACAGGAACGGTATGGATAGACCGAATGGCTTCATACCCAGCAGACAGATCTGCGAGGCACGAAACATCCCATTCTGCTTCCGACGCCCGCGCCTTACGCGTAGCTACGGCACCGTAATCGATCAGCGCCCTTATTTTGAATTGATACAACGCGGGATAAAACAGTATCAGCGGACCGATAAAAACCACCAGAATGACAGCCATCCAAACACAAAACATGGCGCCCGCCCACTGGAGCGACGCGCCCGAATAGACAACATCCTGCAGAACTACGGCAGCAGTCACGCAGCTAAGCGCAAACACCATCATCGAAAATACAGTAGGAAACAGAGCCAGAAATCCAATACCTCCACACTTGTCCGGGTGGGTGGCAACCAAGCGCAATTTCAGTCGTGAAATATCTTTCAGCAATACCGTCCAGACAGAAAAGCGATAGATCCAGCGCAACATGAGAAACCAGACAAAAGGAAGGCTAACGAGCACTCCCCACCAACCGGCAAGTGTCAGTTGAAGGCTTCCATCAATAACCGCCCCAAACCAGGAGTCGCCCATAGTCGAGAGGTAAATTTGCGCTCCGTTCACCGACGCTACGAAAGCAAGTATCAACAGTAGAAACTCGACCCGGTTTGAACTGGAGCGCTCATCAGCTTTCTTTAATACAGAGCAGAAACGAGGATACTCATTATCATCGATAACCTCTCCGTTCAAAAACTGACGCAGCACTATGCCAGTGCGACGATCTGCAATCCGCTCCATAATCGTGAGCGTGAATACTGCGATAATAAACCGGGCATACTCACTGTAGTCTTGAAAAAAACCGCTACCGCCCGCCCCTTGGTTCCATCCAGATCCCTCGGCCACGGAAAGAAGCGCTAATGGTAACCAGACAATCCCTACAAAGATTGCAGCTGCAGCTGTCGACGGCAACAAGTCTTCGTCCAGAAGGCCGAGCTTCTTTTGCAATCGATAAAAAGGGCCGCCGATGACGAGAGAGAACGGCATGTCAGAGTTATTTTCCATAAAACGCTAACCTGCCAAACGCAGACATTTCACAGACTCTAGTCACCGGCCCGGTCGAAAGACATAGGACCTTGGTCCCACCGGAAAAGAAATGCTTGCCCCACCAGAGCCTACAGAGCCGCAAGCTGGCTTTGCTAAGGAAATGACAACTTGTCACGACTTGCTGAACTTTGGCCCGCAACGATTACATATAATCAGCTATATTAGGAGATGACATACAGGCGCGAGGGCTGACTGGCTAGAGATAGCCTTTTAGTCATGTTCCCCCAGGATGGACACTATGAGTGGATGGCTTGTCATCAGCCTTCAGGTTATAACGGGTTTTTTTATTCTCGCTGGAATTCAACATATCGGCCACTCCCTTTACGAGGGACGCGACAAGGTCCACGGCTTTCTCGGCCTGACTGCCCTGTCTGCCGCCTCCTTTGCCCTGTTCAGATTTCTGGCGCATACCGCTGAAACAGCCGAACTGCTTGTTCTGTTCAGAAAAGGCGAGGTAGTTAGCATCAGCCTTTTCTGCGTCTTCCTGCTCTGGTTCATTGTCGAATATACAGCATACAAGAAGCGCCCCCTGCTGTTTTTACTGACGGCCGGCTGGGGCTTGTTCATCATGATTAACGTGATACGCCCCTATGGACTGATCTTCTCTGAGTTGCCCCTCCTGTCTTCGCTTGCGCCGGCTTCGGGAAGCAACCTGGATTTACGTTCTTCTCTGAATGTCCCTTTGAATATTGCCCTGAGAGTCTACGTACTCACGACATTGGCCTACTGTGGCTACGCATGCATTCGTATAAAATCTTTCAGTCAAAGCTACAGAGCCCGCGTAGCACTTACCGCCTTGTCCTTGATGGCGCCTCTCTGCGCCCTGGACTTGCTAATAGACCTGGAATTAACCGGAGTTACGTTCCCCAGCGATTTCAGCTTTTTTCCTCTCGCCGCCATAATGAGTTTAAGCCTGCTAAAAGAAACAAATAATGAAAGAAATCGCATGATCACTATCCTCAACTTTCTCCCCGTTGGGCTGGCTATAAACGATTCCGATAACGAAAATGTATTTTCCAACAACGCTTTCAAGAAGCTTCAAGCCGACGTAATTGCGTCTGGACAGGTCGCGGCCATGGAAAGCGTCACGCAATTTCAAGCAAAGAGCCCTAACGTTACTAGAAGTCAAACCGCGACACAGAATGCGCACTTACACACCGTGCTTAGATGGCCCATCAATGGCAAAACTTCAATCTTCGAGATAACTCGCGTCCCTATCCTAAACAATAGAGAAACACGGGACGAAACAGCCATAATATTCAATGACATTTCAGAAAGATTACGCAAAGTTGAAGAAATAGAGAAACTCAATAAACATGCTAGCATCTCAAAAAGACTGGTTACTTCCAGCGTGTCGGTAAAGTCACTTTCCCATGAAATAAGGCAACCCTTGGCAGCAATTCTTAACAATGCCCAAGCTGGCTTGAATTTTATTAAAAACCCAAACTATGACATTAAAGAAATAGAAGATATATTTAATGATATTGTTCGTGATGAGAAACGGGCTGGAGAAATAATAAACGGATTGAGAGCAAGCTTGGAGGAGCAGGAAACACAATTTGAAATATTGAACCTATCTAAAACCCTGAACGAAGTGATTCAGGTTCTTGAAAATGACCTCACCCTGAACTCCATATACGTACATGGGGATGGGGGAAGAGAGCTTTATGTACAAGCCAATGAATCGCAGTTACAACAAGTGTTAATTAATGTTATCGAAAACGCCATAGATGCTATGTTTGAAAATTCGCCAGGTTCACGTCGATTGAAAATCGAAACCTCTCAACAAGAAAATCAGGCTGTTATTTCTGTAGCTGATACCGGGAAGGGAATACCTTCCAGCCAATTAGAACAGGTGTTTGAAGATTTCTATACAACAAAGCCCCAGGGTCTGGGAGTTGGCCTTGAGGTATGCCGTGCTATTATGGAACGTCACAATGGTAATATTTGGGCAAAGAAAAACAGTGATAGAGGAATGACTTTTTATATCTCAATGCCAATTTATTCGCCGTCACCAAACACGCCAAAATGAATAACATTCTGACGCCAGCATTGTTTCTCGTGGCCGGAGTGTCATTATTTTCTGCCCTCAGCCATCTGTTCATGGGTATCAATAAAAGGCGACGAATTCCACACCTGCTGTTTGGCATGGCATCATTAATGAGTTTCGGGTACATCATTGCCAGAGCTGCAGCCTATAACGCATCGAGTGTTGAGGAGCTGATCTGGCTTCGGCGCTTGGATGTAATGTTTATATGCCTTTTCTCCCTGTTTTACGTCGGTTTTATTGCTGCTTTCACTGGCTTTGTGTCAAAACTCTGGCTTTACCTGATGCTGATATTGACAGCCTTTCTGATAGCGGCTGATTTCCTGCTCCCCTACGGCATTCAATTTTCTGAACGGCCAACCCTTAATCTTTTTGAACTCCCTTGGGGTGAAATCGTTGTCGACATGCGTGTTAATGTGCAGAACCCATGGCATATAATATATTGGGCTTTAATCATTTCAGCATTTTCATATAGTTTTTATGGCACATATTTCCTCTATCGCCAAGGCTATAGAAAACGCGCAAACATATCTTTTATAGCGATCTCTATTTTCTTCCTATTTTCTATAATAAACACCTTAACCAACCATGGATTGATAAATTTTTTCCACACCAGTGATTTTGGTTTTACCGCCCTTATATTCATGATGAATATCGATTTTATATTTTCAAGAAAAAGAGAAAAAAATCGTTTAAGAACAATTTTAAACTCCCTGCCTTTTGGAGTTTACGCCAAAAACCTTAACGGTAAATACGTATTCTACAACAGAAATTTCGAGAAATTTTTTAATATTAGAAAGAAGTTAAACCACAACCTTCTTGATGAGGATGTATTTGACAGTAAAATAATCAGAATTATTTCCAATAACGAAAAAGAATCCATGGATAAAAGATCACTTGTAGAAACAGAAATCAAATATAAATCAAACAACAAAATTCATATTTATCATCTGCTTCATTTCTGCATACCGGGACCAGGAACTTCTGTCTCAGGTACTGGCTGCATAGTTATAGATTTAAGTCAGGACCGGGAGCAGGATGAGGAATTGCATTCTATACGCAACCAAGTCTGGTTTTCCGACAGGGTTATAAAGGCCGACACTATCGCAAGTTCACTGGCACACGAACTAATCCAGCCATTGTTTGCGATATTGGCGAATGCTCAGGCAGGGCAACACTTTATATCATTGGGAACGGCAGAAAAAACTGAAATTGAAGAGATACTGCGGGACATAGTCAATGACGGGAAACGCGCAGCTTCTGTCGTTAATGGGCTACGAACTATGCTGCAACACAGAGACATACCTCCCGAGAGTATTTCGCTCGATAAAAGCATTCGGGAAATTCTGGAGCTTCTCAATTCCGAGTTTGTCCAGAAAAGAGTCGCCGTAGAGACTCATATGGAAGACAACCTGTTAGTGCGCGCAATCAAAACACAGATCCAGCAGGTCGTACTCGATCTGGTTATAAATGCCCTTAATGTCATAAAACCCGCTGGAAAAGCCCGCCGGAAGATAAGTATCGATGCGAAAGTGAACCAGAACGAGGCCGTAGTCTCGATATCTTGCAGCGGTTTAGAGATTCGTCAGCAGACATCGCCCGAAACCTTCGAAAGCACCCAACTTTCCACGCTACATAGTCCTGAAACTGGTCTGGAGACCTGCAAAACTATCATTGAAGCACACGGTGGGAGGGTCTGGGCAGGCAAACATCGGGGGAATGGTGTCACCTTCTTTTTTTCGTTACCACTCGCTCGCGAGTAACTCTGCCAACCAGTAATTGCCACCCAGAAGGAAGCGCCCCTGGCAGCGATCTTCCGGACTCATAACTCTGTCATTGGCCCTTAAGGCTCATCTGGTTGTTCTTTGCGGGTAACCCAGTTAATCGCGTCAATCAAAGCCTGATCGTCAACGGGTTTACGAAGGAAAAACTTGACCCCCAAATCTCTCACTAACTTTTTCGTTTCTTCATCATCCTTGGCTGAGATCGCTATCATTGGTATAGCAATCCCATCTGCTTTCAGTCTGGCCGCCAACTCAAAGCCATTCATTCCGGGCATAGTAATATCGATAAGAATGCAGCCATAAAAACTTTTATAGTTCTGATTCAGAAAGCATTCCGAGCCATCATATGCTTGGCTTCGAATCCCCATCGAACGCATAAGCCGTGAAAGGCCTTTTCGCACTGATTCGTCATCGTCGATGATATGGACCATCAATGCATCGCTTGTCGGCGCCACGAATTCACTCTCAGTAGCCTAGTGTTAGTACGATGATTGACGTATCTGAACAACAGGAGCAATAGGCCCTTGGTCCCACCAAGAGAAGCGGCAACCCGGAAATTCGCTCTTAGTCGGACACCGGGTTGATGCCAATATTGACGTCGTGACACAAATGGACCAGCTCTGCCAGGGATCGCACCTCCATCTTCTCCATGACTCTGGACCGATGAACCTTAACCGTTTTTTCGGCGATACCCAGGTCATAGCCGATTTGTTTATTGAGACGCCCCTTCACCACTTCTTCAAGCACCTCTCTCTCGCGAGCAGAAAGCCTGCCCAGTCGGTCAAGGATAGAGGCCTTATAACGGTTTGCGGCCTCAATTGATTTAAAGCGCTCAAGCCCCAACTCGATAGCCCTGAATAGTTCAATATGGTCAATCGGCTTGATCAGGAAATCGATCGCCCCTTGTTTCATGGCGTTGACACTGACGGGGATATCGGCCTCACCGCTGAGAAATATTACGGGTAGTGAAATACCTGCCTGAAGAATGCGGGTTTGTAATTCAATGCCAGACATACCTGACATTCGAAAATCAAGCAGGATACAACCGGGGCCCGTAATACTGCGGCTGAGGAACTCAGCTCCGGAGGCAAAGACTTCGGCCCGGTAGCCTTCCGCGCAAACTAAGCGTTTCAAGCTCTTTCCGAAAGCCGCATCGTCATCCACGATATAGATGGTAATGCCTTCGGCGGCTATCTGTGCCGCTGTCGCTTCTAAAGCAGACATCCTTTCTGCAACCATATCTTCCATCCTAGTGTCGGAAAAACATCACTTACAAAGTTCGCTGTCATTTCCAAACCCTGCCACGTCGTGACTATTACCATAGCCCATACCTATAGTCGTCACCATATCCCTGAGTCGGAAAAAAAGCCGGTTTGGTCTCATCACGGTGGGACCAAAGCCCTATTTTATGCCTGCCTGACTGGAAGTACCTTCAAGGGGAGCCACGCTCGCACGAATAGTTAAACAAGGTCCTGAATGTATGCGCTACTCACCCAGAAGGCCTGATGTTAAAGGATAAGCGGATATGGAAATGACAGAACGCGTCAAAAAAACATCGGACGAATTATCACAGACCAGAACCGACCTCTCAGCGGGTCGAACGCTGATGTCAGCAGATCGATCGTTGATGGCATGGATTCGGACATCGCTATCGATGATTAGTTTTGGCTTCACAATTTACAAACTGCTACAGGGCTTCCAGCAGAGTGGTGGCGAACTTGCGCGGGATAACACACCCGTAACGATTGGGCTTTTTCTGACCGGGCTGGGCACCGCGTGCATAGCCGCGGGTATTTTTGAATACCTGCATCGAATGACACTGATACGCGATTTCTATCCAGTGAAAACCCTCCGGGCGCCCCTAATTCTGGCAATAATCATGTCATTGTTCGGTCTATTCTTTTTCCTCAGCATAATCATTCAATTGTTATGACGGCCACCATCATCAACAGCAGTGTTTTGCTTTCGGGTGCGGCGGCGCTGCTGTTCGCTGCCACCTTTATGTTTGGCGGGCACTTCCGTCCCTTTGGCAGGTTAATCACTGATCAACGCAGCCTCATATCTTTTGCAGCAGGATCCTCTGCAGCATACGTCTTTGTTCATCTGATGCCCGAGCTCGATGAAGTTAGGCACACCTTTCTGGAATCGGTCAAGTTCTCTATACACCTTGAGGGAGCGGCAATTTACTTTATCGCGCTGATCGGATTTCTGTTTTTTTACGGCCTGCAACATTTGCGTACTCGGTTTGCCGGCGGGGACAAGGGAGACCTGGACTTCAAAATCCATGTTGGCGGCTTCGCTGCCTATGTTTGGCTGGTGTCTTACCTTCTTGCAAACCAGCTAAAAGAAAGCGCCGACTCGATCCTGCTCTATTCCATAGCCATGGCCCTGCACTTCCTCTCCATCGATTATGCCTTGCGGGAGGAGCATGACCGCAACTACCAAACAAAAGGAAGGCGATTGCTCGCGGGCATGGCTATCTTCGGCTGGGGAACGGGTGTCCTTTTCGCTCTCTCAGAAGGATTTATTGCCGCGCTGACAGCGTTCATATCGGGCGCCATCATTATGAACAGCGCAGTCTCGGAGTTACCACAGCAAAAGGACGGGCGCTTCATGCCTTTTCTTCTTGGAGGCGTTATTTACGCTTTGATCCTTTTACCTCTTTAACGAGACCGGAAACCTGTTATGGAAGACATGCTGATACGCGTTGTTGAAAACATGACTGACCGGGTTAGCGGTCCTCTCCATTTCAGACTGGTACTCCAGCCCGTTATGGCCATCATCTTTGCTGTCTTGTCCGGAATCAACGATGCAAAAAACGGAAAGTCGCCCTACTTCTGGTCTCTCTTCACCCGCCCAGAACATCGTAGGGAGATGCTAAAGGATGGGTGGAAGAGTATCGGGAAAGTATTTGTGTTGGCCATGATACTCGATGTGGCCTACCAGTTTATCGAGCTGGGTTTTGTCTACCCAGGTGAAGTCGCTATCGTCGCCTTTGTTCTCGCCATTGTTCCCTATTTGATCGTGCGAGGCATAGTCACCCGGATTATTCAGGCCGTGCAAAAATAGTCCCGGTGGAGCTGAACCAACCCGGCAAAACCTTTCGGTGGGACCAAAGCCCTATAGAGGCAGCCCTATCACGAGCTTATTCTGAATTTATCAAATAGTGTTAAAAAACAATATTGGCGTTTCGCTGATTCAGAATAACGCAGGAGACATGGATGGCCACTCTTCCCGATGATGCTGCAACGCAAACCCCCTATCCGGTTGACGCGCCACCGGGATTCCACTTGCTCGCAAAGCCCAGTGGATCAACATGCAATATTGATTGCACCTATTGCTTCTTTCTCTCGAAGGAAGCGTTATACCCAAATGCCAAAAGCCGGATGTCCCAGGAAACACTCGAAGCCTACATTCGCCAATTACTCGAATCCCACCGTACGCCTCAGGTTACTGTTGCCTGGCAGGGGGGGGAACCAACACTGATGGGGCTTGATTTTTTCCAACATTCCCTCGACCTGGTGGAAAAATACCGTCGCCCCGGCCAGGACGTTCAGCACACCTTTCAAACCAACGGCATCCTGCTCAACGACGAATGGTGTGCCTTTTTCAAAAAGCACAACTTTCTTGTTGGTCTCAGTGTTGACGGGCCTCGTGAACTACATAACGTTTACCGGGTAGACCGACATAAAAAGAGCACCTTCGACAAGGTTATGGATGGTTGGCGCTGCCTGCGCAAACACGATGTGGATTTCAACATTCTCTGCACAGTGAATGCAGCCAATCAGGAGCACGGCCGGGAGGTCTATCGGTTCTTCCGGGATGAACTGGGCGCCAAATGGATGCAATTCATCCCTATTATCGAGCGTGCCAGCGAGCAGACCCTGGACATCGCCAACCAGGGCTGGAGTGCTCCGTCTGACAAAAAGAACAAACGCTTGCTTTATACCCAGAGTGGCAATCTGGTTACAGAACGTTCCGTAGGTGGTGAGCAATATGGACGCTTCCTGATCGACATTTTTGAGGAATGGTTGCGGCGGGATGTTGGCCAGGTATTCGTGCAAATGTTCGACGTCACCCTGGAGGCATTTTTCGGTCGCCATATGCTGTGCATTCACGCCCCTACCTGTGGTTACGGCCCGGCACTGGAATACAACGGTGACCTATACTCCTGTGACCACTATGTAGAACCAGACTACAAGCTGGGCAATATCCACGAAACGCCGATGGTTAATCTGATTGCCTCCACAGCCCAACGCCAATTCGGGCAAGCCAAGATGGATTCACTGACTGAGCAATGCCGGGAATGCAAAGTCAGGCATTTATGCAATGGCGGCTGCCCCAAGGACCGTTTCTCCCGTTCTAACTCAGGTGAAGCCGGGCAGAACTATCTCTGCCCGGGGCTTGAACTGTTCTACATGCATACAGGGCCGGCATTTAACTACATGGCACAGCTTTTCCGGATCGGTCGCCCACCCTCAGAAGTAATGGATTGGGTTGCGGACGAGGACAGGAAACGCGACCCATACGCACCTTGCCCTTGCGGCAGCGGCAAGAAGTTCCGCTTCTGTCACGGCAGTGAACCCGATAAAACATTTTCAGGTGTCGACGCGCCGCCGAGCCGGCAAACGGAAATTCCGGTAACAGTAGTGACATAACGTGACTGCATGTATACCAGAGTGATGGGCACTTCCAGCGCCCAAAGAAACGGAGTTTATTAAACGTGAGGAGTGTTAATCATGGCAGATAAAAAACCCAACATCCTGATCCTCTGGGGTGACGATATCGGCTGGTGGAACATCAGCTATAACAGCCGGGGCCAGATGGGCTACCGTACCCCTAACATCGACCGCGTTGCCAATGAAGGCATGGCGTTCACTGATTACTATGCCCAGCAAAGTTGTACGGCTGGCCGTGCTGCATTTATAACCGGCCAGAATCCAATCCGTACAGGCCTCACAAAAGTGGGCATGCCCGGGGCTGACGTGGGTATGCCTGACGAGGATCCCACGATTGCCGAACTGCTCAAGCCTCACGGCTATGCCACCGGCCAGTTTGGCAAGAACCACTTGGGCGACAAGGACAAGTTCCTGCCGACCATGCACGGGTTTGACGAATTCTTCGGCAACCTTTACCACCTTAATGCCGAAGAAGAGCCGGAAGATATCGATTACCCGAAAGACCCGGCATTCAAAGAGAAATACGGCCCCCGCGGAGTACTGCACTGTTGGGCGGATGGAAAGGGAGGCCAAAAGGTCGAAGATACCGGCCCATTGACCAAGAAGCGCATGGAAACCATTGATGATGAAGTCACGGGGCATGCTCTGAGATTTATCGATGACGCACACAAAGCGGGTACACCCTTCTTTGTATGGTACAACACAACAGCCATGCACTTCCGGACTCACGTTTCCGAAAAGAACGTGGGTAAGAGCGGACAGGGCTTCTACAACGACGCCATGGTTCACCATGATGAGAACATCGGCATCATGCTCGACAAGCTTGACGAACTGGGCATTGCCGAGGACACCATTGTCATGTACTCAACTGACAATGGTCCACATTACAACACCTGGCCGGATGCAGGCATTACACCCTTCCGAGGAGAAAAGAACACTAACTGGGAAGGCGGTTGGCGAGTACCTGCCTTTGTGCGCTGGCCAGGCAAGATCAAGGCCGGTTCCATAAGCAACGATATCGTCTCCCACCAGGATTGGTTGCCAACGATTCTGTCCGCCGCCGGCGAACCAGACGTATCGGAAAAATTGCTGAAAGGTCACAAGGCTGGCAACAAAACCTTCAAATGTCATATTGACGGTTTTGACATGCTGCCTCACTTCACCGGAAAAGCAGAAAGCCCCAGAAAAACGTTCTTTTATATCAGCGATGATGGAGACATTCTCGCCATCCGTCACAAGGACTGGAAAGCAGTGCTGATGGAACAGCGGGAAAAACAACTCATGTGCTGGTTTGAACCGTTTGTGAAGTTGCGTGGACCCAAGATCTTCAATCTTCGCCAGGACCCGTTTGAGCGAGCTGACCACAATTCCAACACCTATTGGGATTGGTATATCAGCCGTGCTTACCTGCTATCCGGAATGCAGGGGCTGGTCGCTGAAGAGATTGATAACTTTGTCAAATTCCCGCCGCGCCAGAAACCCGCTTCGTTCAACCTGGACGCAGTAATGAGTCAGCTTGCGGAAGCAGGCAACGCAGCTACCTAAGCTCAAAGCGGCTTAACCTGAAAGAAACCGCGTCCGTTTTTTAAACGGACGCGGTTTCCCGCCAAACACAAGATCAGCATTGTCTGTCCCCCCATAGAAGACAGGTTTATGACCGACGCCGTTAGACCAAATCCCGATGTCAGCACCACCACTAAGGAAGTGAGCGATTTCTACGAACGCCACCCCTACCCTCCTCCCGTGGACAACCTGGATCGCTACGACAAACGTTGGACAGATGAACGGCGTCGCACCGATTACCATCTGTTCTGGCCCTCCCAAAGCTACCGGGATGACTTTACTATTCTGGTTGCCGGTTGCGGTACGTCCCAGGCCGCCAAATACGCACTGCGCTGGCCCAAAGCACGGGTGACCGGAATTGATGTCAGCGCCAACAGCATTCAACACACCGAAGCCTTAAAGAAAAAATACAAACTCAACAATCTGACCGTCTTAAAACTGCCCGTAGAAGAGGCGGGCAAACTGAGTCAACAATTTGATCTGATTGTCAGCACGGGCGTTCTCCATCACCTGCCCGACCCGGATTCAGGATTACGATCCCTGCGCGACGTGTTACTACCCCACGGCGCCATGCAGTTGATGGTGTACGCACCTTACGGCCGTGCAGGCGTGTATTTACTTCAGGATTACTGCCGCAGGCTTGGTATCGGAACCAGCTCCCGTGAAATTCAGGACCTTGCGACAAGCCTGCAGGCTCTACCGCCAGACCATCCTCTGGTCCCGTTGTTACAGCATGCCCCTGATTTTAATGATGAGGCCGGTATTGCCGACGCCCTGCTTCACCCTCAGGACCGAGCCTACTCAGTGCCGGAATTCCTGAATTTTCTGTCCAGGGCCGACCTCAAGCTTGGCCGCTGGGTACGGCAAGCCGCCTACCTGCCTCATTGCGGCGCACTGGCCTCATCGCCGCATAACGCTCTGCTGGAGAGGCTTCCTCTTGCAGAACAATACGCTGCCATAGAGGACTTCCGCGGCACCATGGTGCGGCACAGTGCGGTGGTCTATTCCAAAGACCAGGCCAGGGACCAGGTCGTCTCGTTCACCGGATCTGGCTGGTTGGATGCTATTCCCTTAAAGCAACCTGACACCATCGCAGTGGAAGAGAATTTGCCACCGGGAAGCGCCGCCGTATTAATAAACCGGAGCCACACCTACACGGATATCTACCTGCCCATAACCCAGGGTCAAAAGGCGCTTTATGATCAAATTGATGGCAAGCAGAGCATCCGCCTGATTATCGAGCGCATTGCCGGACAAACTCACAATGAAGTCCTGCATGAAAATGTCCGGCGTTTTTTCGAACAACTCTGGCGCTACGACCAGATTCTGCTCGATAACTCCAAAACCTCCGGTTGCTAAAAGCCAACGCCCTGCCTCTGAATTCAGGCTGAAAAAGCCCGGGCCCAGGTGCGCTCGACGGCCTCAAACAGGCTGTCGGTGGCCAGCGCCAGCAGCCCTATCAGGATTGCACCTTGCAGAACGTAGGCGGTATTACCATTAACCAGCCCCGCAATCACAGGGTCTCCCAGCGTGCGGGCACCGATGGTTGAGCCGATCGCAGCGGTTGCGATGTTGATGGTGACTGAAGTTCGGATGCCGGCCAGTATCACTCGCCCAGCTAAAGGAAGCTCCACCTTCAGCAAAACTTGCACGGAAGACATACCCATGCCTTTGGCGGATTCAAGCACCGCCGGGTTAATACCGTTCAGGCCTGCCAGGGTATTCCGCAGAATTGGCAGTAATCCATAAAGCACCAGTGCAAACAGCGTCGGTTTTTCGCCAAACCCCATGAGGGGCACTGCAAGCGCCAGTACAGCAACGGGCGGCACGGTCTGGCCGATGGAAGCTATCTGGCTGACCAGTGGCAGGAACTCCCGACCGGAAGTGCGGGTCACAAAAATGCCGGCAGAGACAGCCACCAGCGTGCCGATTGCGGCGGAAACCAGCACGAGCCATATGTGACTCTGCAATAGCGTTAAAAAACTGTCTCTTTTGTAAATCAGGTTATCGCTGCCGGGTTCCACCCATGAAAAAAACGGCGTCATTGTGGGCAGCCAGGCTGCCAGCAAACATAATGAAGCAATCAAGACCAGCGGTGCTAACCAGACCCGCATTACGCACCGCCCTGCAGGAGCTGTTCACGTGTTACCGTACCAACTTCTTCGCCGGCTTCACTATTTACCGGCAGTCGTGATGCATTCTTCCAGACCATAACCGATAGTGCGAAGCGTAAGCTATCGGCCTCCTTCAGACCGTCCGCATTAGGTTCCCGTTTGCGAGGCTGAGGGTACCGTTCCATCAACTCGCCCACCGAGCGCAAAGCCAGAAGTTTCAGCCCGCGATCACCCTTGCCTATCAGGTTTTCCACAAAGGCGGATGCAGGCCGTCGAAGAATCTCCTCTGGTGTATCGTGTTGAATGATTTTCCCCTTATCCATTACTGCGATACGGGTAGCCAGCTTCAGGGCTTCATCAATATCGTGGGTCACGAATACGGTGGTTTTATTCAATTGCCGCTGGATCCGTAACATCTCCTGCTGCAGATTTTCCCGCGTGATGGCATCCAGCGCGCCAAAAGGCTCGTCCATCAGCAGAATATTCGGGTCGCCCGCCAACGCTCGCGCCACTCCCACTCGCTGAGCCTGGCCACCGGAAAGCTGGTGGGGGTATTTAATCGCATCGGTTTCCGGATCGAGACCCAACAAGATCAGCAGCTCATCAACACGCTCATCGCGTTTGCCGGCTGGCCATTTGAGCAGGTCGGGCACTACACCGATATTGCGTGCGACAGTCCAATGTGGGAACAACCCGGTGCTTTGTATGGCGTAGCCCATATTCAGCCGCAGAGCCTCGGGGTCGGCTTTGTTGATATCCTCGCCATCCACAAGGATTTCGCCGCTTGTACGGGGTAAAAGACGATTGATCATCCGAAGCGTGGTGGACTTGCCGCAGCCCGAACTGCCCACCAGAACGCAAACCTCGCCGGTTTCTACAGTCAGATCAATATCATCAACCGCCACGGCATCACCGAAACGCCGAGTGACGCTTTTCAGCTCAATCACTTTGATGTCTCCTGAAATTTCAATGCCGACAAAATGGCATCGGCCGCCAGTGCCAGAAACACCGTGGGCAAGGCACCGAGCAGTACCAGATCCATCGCGGCCTGGCCCAGCCCCTGAAATATGAACGTGCCAAAGCCTCCAGCGCCAATCAGTGCGGCGACAGCGGTCAGGCCAATGGCCTGTATGGTGGTAATCCGCACACCTTCAATAATGACTGGCAGCGCGAGAGGAAGCTTTACCTGGCGGAATATCTGTCGCTCGTTCATTCCCATGCCACGCCCTGCATCAACAACAGACTCAGGCACCTCCATCAAAGCAACATAGGTGTTGCGCACCATTGGCAGCAGGCTATAGGCTATCAGTGCCAGCAAAGCCGGCGCCCAGCCAATGCCGCGTATGCCCAGCGTCTGAAGGAAAGGAAAGGCATCCGACAATGCCCCCAAAGGCGCAATCAGAAGCCCGAAAAGCGCCAGACTGGGGATGGTCTGCATAAAACTGACCAGCCCCAGCAGCGGTCGCCGCATCCGCTCCCGTTTCACCATGGCAAGCGCCAGAGCGAAGGCGAGCACAGCACTGATGGCAACGGCGCCCAGCGACAATGATAAGTGCACGGTTAGCGCCTGGAAAAACTGATCCGAACGATTGGTGTACTCACGGATAAGCGCCAGGCTGGACAATCCCTCACGGCTTGCGCAGAGCCACCAACCAGCCACAATCAGAAGCACTGTTGATAACTGAAAACGGCGTGAGGCTTTGAGTTGGCCAAGAGTTTCCAGCAGCATCAGGGCAAGAAGAAACGCCAAACTCCAGAACCCTGCACCTACACCAATCCTGGCATAGCCGGAATCCTCCGGAAGCTGGCGTAGCGCTAATACCTCGAGCAACAGCGGTAAAATCATCAGGGCGACCGTCAGCAAGACCGCCACCACCTGAAAGCGTTTACGGGCTGGCCTTGTTGCGAGCACAAACACAACCACTAGCAGAGATATTACAGCGCCCGTCCCAAGCCAGCCGGTCGAAGCATAAAGGCCGTAGCCGGTTCCAGACACAATGCGGTTGGGCTGAACCACACCCAGATCCAGCAGCCACACGCATCCCAGCGCAGCCAGTGCTAACGCTTGCACTACACGATTAGATTTCACAGGGTTCGGCAGTGTCGTGATTAAAGGCACTGGTTAGTCCAGACTAAGGCTTTCCAGATAATCCCGGGCTACCGCTTCCGCAGGAGCGCCTTCAACTGCAACCTTCGCATTCAGCGCTTGCAGGGTTTCCAGGTCGAGCGATTCGAAAACAGGCTTGAGCAATGGGCGTATTTCAGGATAGGCCTCCAATACGCTTGCTCTGACAATGGGTGCCGGTTGGTAGACCGGCTGCACACCTTTGGTGTCTTCCATCACCTTCAGGCCGAGTGCGTTGAGGCCACCATCGGTGCCATAGGCCATGGCCCCGTTAACATCATTTGAATTGATTGCTGCTGCCCGCAGGGTTGCTGCGGTATTTCCGCCCGACAGAATAAGCAGCTGATCAGACCTCAAGGTAAATCCGTAAGCTTTCTGGAACGCCGGCAGGGCGCTGGCCGACTCGACAAACTCGGCACTGGCGGCAAATTCAAACGGCTTGCCAGCGTTTATGTAGTCCGCCAAATCTTCGAGGGTTGCCAGGTTGTTTTCCTTCGCCAAATCGCCCCGAACACTCATCGCCCAGGTGTTGTTGGCGTTCGCAGGGGTGAGCCAGACAATGCCCTCGGCTTCGCGGTCAAGCTCGGCTGCCATTTCGTATGCCTTTGCGGCATCTTTCCATACCGGGCTATCCGCCTTGTTGTAGAAGAAGGCAGCGTTGCCGGTGTACTCAGGGTAAAGATCGATTTCTCCGGCCTTGATCGCACTACGTACAATGCTGGTGCTGCCAAGCTGCAGCCGGTTTTCTACGGGAACGCCTCCACTTTCCAGGCGCTGCAGAATCATCTGACCAAGAACCCCACCCTCCGTATCGATTTTCGAAGAAACCACCACGGGGTCCTGCGCCGAAACCGAACCGGACACACACATCAACGCAAGAGCAATACATTTCACCAATGATTGCGAGATCCCACGACACGCTCTGTTCTGGGCCAGAGCTTTATATTGGCGCGTAACTCGACTTATTCTGAAATTTGGGAGAAGCACGGGTATTCCTCTTTGTCATTGGGCTGCTTTCACCAGCCCGGGTTTCAATGAGTTTGACAGCACTACTATATCTATATCGTAGGTCAAAAAGTCCAATTCGCTCTTGAGTACCTATGCCTTCCAAACCTCTTCTCAGGCTTGAATCGCTTCCAAAGCCACTCTCAGGTTCTCCACCGTCCGATCCACATTATTCAGTTTTTCCAGTCCAAACAGCCCCATGCGGAACGTACAAAAACTTTCGGGCTCACCACACATCAAGGGCACTCCCGCCGCCGTCTGCAAGCCCTGCTCACGGAACAGGCTGGTATTGTGAATATTAATATCGTCGGTATGCAGAACCACAACGCTAGGTGATGCAAACTCCGAAGCGGCTACGCTTTTGAAGCCGGCACCGTAAAACAGTTCACGCACCTGCTTGCCAAGTTCTTCCTGGCGTTTGTAAAGCAGATCCGGCCCAGCTTTCAGCGTCTCGAGCATGGCATCACGAAGAATCACCAAGGTGTCAGTAGGCATGGTTGCGTGGTATGCATGGCTCCCGGACTCATAGGCCTGCATAATTTGGGACCATTTGCGCAGGTCTCCCGCGAAGCTGCTGCTGGTGGTTTCCTCCATGCGTGCGATCGCCCTTTCACTCAAAGTAATCAGAGCTGCGCAGGGTGAGGCGCTCCAGCCTTTCTGCGGCGCGGTAATAAGAACGTCTACGCCGCAGGCTTTGGTGTCAACCCATAGGGCTCCCGAGGCTACGCAATCCAGTACAAACAGGCCACCAACCTCCGTTACTGCGTCACCTATAGTTTTCAGATAGTCATCTGGCAGCACAATACCTGCGGCGGTTTCCACATGAGGAACAAAGACAACTGCGGGTTTTTCCGTTCTTATGCGCTCCGCCACCTCTTTGGCTGGAACAGGTGCGTATGCTGCCTGTGGCGAATCATCCAGAGCCCGGGCTTTTAGTACGGTAATGTTGTCAGTGATTCGTCCAGCTTCCAGTATCTGTGACCAGCGGTAACTGAACCAGCCATTACGCACCACAAGACAGCTCTCTGCGTTGGCAAACTGACGGGCAACAGCCTCCATCCCGAAGCTACCGCCTCCCGGGACAATAACCGCGCCTTCCGCGCTGTACACCTGTCTCAGGATGGCAGAAATATCCCGCATCACCTTTTGGAAGGGTGCCGACATGTGATTCAGCGAGCGATCATTGAAGACCACGGAGTATTCGAGCAATCCGTCGGGGTCAACAGAAGGAAACAATCTGGACATGGAGGGAAACCCCTTACTGGTGAAGTCTGTGGATGAATAAGCTATATCGCCAGTCTAACAAAACTGGCGTTCCGCTTTTTATTTCTTACGTTTTCCTCGGGCCTACTTGTGGAAACCGACAAAAGCTTATAACTTGATCATAGTGACTATTTTGTCGCTTTCTCCTTTAGTTATCAGAAACAACGCATCAGGTGAGCCTGTGAGAACGCTTTTCTCAGAGACCATTCCTCTTTACTGTTTCGGTGCCCGCTCACAGGCAGGCACTGCTGGCGTGTTGTCCGCCTTTCTCTTTTCTCGCTGAATCCGCTTTTAAAACGCCGGATTCGGCGTCTGAATCCTGAAATCCCGAGTTATTAATCTATTTTCTGGAGATTACTATGGCTGATATGCCGGCAATATTGGTTGCTGAAGAAGACTTCAACCGTTTAAACACCCTGATCGAAAAACTGGGTGATTCGGATGCTGCAGATGGTCTGGATGATGAGCTGAGCCGGGCAACGCTTGTCCCGCTCGCGGAAATGCCGGCCCACGTAGTAACAATGAATTCCAGCGTTCGCTTCAAGAACGAGGATAGCGGTCAGGAACAGGAGCTGACTTTGGTGTATCCGCACGAAGTGGGCACAGGAGAAGGTAAAATATCTATTCTTGCGCCAGCGGGCTCTGCCCTGCTCGGCCTTTCGGTGGGCGATTCAATCGAGTGGCCAATCCGTGGCCGCAATAATATCCATCTCAAAATCATTCACGTTACCCGGAAGGGCTGATCACCGGGTAAGAGTTGCGGGTACGGCCTGACAAGGCCGTCCCGACACGGCTAGTCTTTGCTCAAACGGAACTGGTCAATGGTTTCTCTGAGCGCCTCGGCCATCACAAGCAAATCACCTGCAATATCCGCCGTTTCCTGAGCATCCGTTGACGTCTGCTCTGCAGATCGGCTGATTTCAATCACGTTCTGATTAATAGCCTCTGACACATCGCTCTGCTCATTCGCCGCGCTTTCCATTTCCTGGTTGAGTGATGTAATTTCACGAACGGCTGCTGCAATACTCTGCAACTCAGACTCTACCTTCAAAATGGCCTCTACCTGATGCCCCGCCATGTCTGAGGCATCGCGCATGGTAGCCACGCAATCGACCACCTCGCTTTTGAGCCCGTTAATCGTCTTGCGGATTTCCTCTGTGGACACCTGGGTACGTGACGCCAGTGCACGTACTTCATCTGCAACCACAGAAAAGCCACGCCCCTGTTCCCCGGCTCTGGCCGCCTCAATCGCCGCATTCAACGCCAGCAGATTTGTTTGCTCGGCAATATTGGAGATCTCCTCCAGCATGCTCGCCATCTGGCCGGTGCGCTGGTTCAGATCCTCGATTCGTCTTGCGCCGCCCTGCACTTCAACATTGAGCGCTTCAATACCCTCTACTGCGGTCCTTGCCAGACGTTCGCCGCTGTTCGCTGACTCGGCTGTTTCTGCTGATCGGCGAGTAGTGTTGTTGGCGTTTTCGCGCACCTGAATTGCCGACGCAGCCATTTCCGTGGTTGCACTGGCGACCTGGTCCGTATTGTTCTTCTGGGCCATTACTTCATCACCGGTAGTTTCCGCTTTTGCAGAGATGCGACGAGCTGCCTGCTCCACCTGCGCAGCGTTATCCATGACCGTATGCATACTATCCCGGATTTTTGCCATCATGCGATTGAACGCCAGGGATACCGAACCAATTTCATCGTTGCGGGAAACGTCCAACTCAACCGTAAGATCAGAGTTTCCGGAGATCTCATCCATACTGGCCTGCAGCCGACGCAACCTGGAGAAAACCAGTCGGTTCAACGCCAGGGCTGTCAGGAAGAAGGCTGCAATGAAGAAAACTGCCTGAATGCCGCCGCTGGCAATTAATTGCTGCTGCAGGCTATCGTCACTCTCTGCAAGGGAGTAGTCGACGCGAATGGCACCCAACACATCGCCTTCCCTTGCCTGATGGCATCCCAGGCAGTTCACACCCTGGTAGTCTTCCCGGGCAATGACCGGTTCAATCAGTGTATAAACGCGACCGTCATCGTTGCTTGAATAGTGTTCAATCCGCTCGCCCGCCAAGGCCCTTTTATCCGCGGCGTCACGCGTCTGCTCTGCTTTCGTACCGCCACCAAACATCCGGTTCAACTGATCACTGCGGATCACCCTTACATCCAGCACATCTTCCGGGGCCATAACCTTGTCACGAAGCACTTCGCGGTTACTGATCGTGCCGGTCACCATCATGGTGTTCAGACCATCAAAATAGGATTTGGCCAGACCATCTACGTATTTATGGCTGAACTCCTCCATATGGTCACGTTGGGCATCGGCGCTGTACAACAAGGTGAAAACCAGAATGAGTGAAAACCCGGCTGCCAGAGCAGCGAGTAATAGAAAGCGTATGGAATATTGTTTTTTCATAATAAACCGGATTTCCTCAGAGACTCCCTGTATTGACGGCAAAGTGCCGGGTAACTTTATAGATATGCGTCAATTTTTTACTGACATAGATCAGAATGACGCATTTCCTTCGACTGGCCCGAAACGTGCTTATTAACGTTCTAACGAGCATTTTTTGGCGCGCCGGCTGCGAGCCAATGGAGGAAAACGTACCATGTCACTGCTGTCATCCCTTATACAGGCAAGCACTCGCTTCCAACAAACTCTGGAAAACCGTCCGTCAGCAGGCGCAGAGGAACAACAAGCAAAAGGCGCAGGCAGTGTAGAAGCCGTGTCTCCTTCAAGACCTGGCGATGATCGTTTCACACCATCGGGGGACTCCCTGAGCGACACCAGTCGGCAAAGATCACAGAAGCTACCCATCGCGGACTACAAGCAAACCGTTGGGCAGGACCTTGCCTTTATAAAAGAGACAATGCGGCACAAACTTGCCGAATACAGCCTGAATCCAGCCACGGCAATCAGCGTTAATAAAAATGATAGTGGTAAAATTGAAGTGGGTGGCGCAGTGGCAGAAGAAACCCGCACGCGCATCGAAAATGACCTGAACGTCAATAAAAACTTTGCAGATGCCTTCAACCGGCTGAGCGTCAACGAACCGACGCTGCACTTTATGGATAACGCCCTGAGGCTAAACCAGGCCTATGGTGTAAATAATCCACTGCTGGACACACTGGTTAGTGAAAACCAGCAGTTCAACGGCTTGCAGGATCTCGTGCACCGCTACGATACCCTGCGCCGCTCAGTCCCGGCCGATCAGATTGAAACTGCAGCAAATCGAGGTGCCTACGCCTTTAACCTCAACACCCGCGCCTGAGCATCAGGTTTCGAAGGGAGCAGGATCACCTTTCCCGACCCTTGTAACAGTCGGCACATCTCCAGTGAAATTGACCACGGTTGTTGGCTCCATGCCACAAAAGCCGCCATCAATAATCAGATCCAACTCATGCTCCAGGGTGTCCCGGATATCATAGGGATCCGTCATAGGGTCAGACTCGCCTGGTAAAATCAGGGTGCTACTCATGATTGGCTCGCCAAGCTCTCCCAGCAGGGCCTGTACAATCGCATTGTCGGGAACCCGAACGCCAATAGTGCGCCGTTTGGGGTGCAGCAACCGCCTTGGTACTTCACTGGTCGCATCCAGAATAAACGTATAGGGCCCGGGCGTGAACGTCTTCAGCAACCGGTATTGGGTGTTGTCCACTTTGGCATAAACCCCAATATCTGAAAGATCCCGGCACACCAGCGTGAAGTTGTGTTTTTCATCCAGCCGGCGAATCCGCTTGATTTTGTCCGCCGCAGGCTTGTCACCCAAATGACAGCCCAGGGCATAGCCCGAGTCGGTGGGGTAAACCAGAACACCACCACTGCGAAGGATCTCCACCGCCTGTTTGATCAACCGCTTTTGCGGGTTCTCGGGATGTACTTGAAAAAACTGGCTCATAAATGCTCTCCGCCCTGATTTTCAGAACTTGTTTTTTGAGCGCTTGAAGCCGCGGGCTGCATATCCGCCTTTGAACCGCCCATACAATTTGGTGATGCTGGCGCTTCCTGCCCGGTCGCTTCCCACTCCTCAGGAGAGTATAGGTGCAACGCCAGCGCATGCACGCCTCCGGCCATCTCCAGCTCTTCGGAAAGCACCTTATAAATTGTCTGGTGCCGCTTCACCTTCATCTGGCCCGCAAACTCTGACGACACCATCGTTACCTTGAAGTGAGTTTCCGAGTTTGCCGGCACACTGTGTTTATGACTTTCGTTTTCAATCTGAAGAATACTGGCGTCAAACGTATCCTTCAGCTTGGCTTCGATTGTTCTCTGGATTTTCATGGTTTATTTCCCCATATCCGCTTCTACATTGGCGAACAGTCTACTACAGAAGAAGCGAGCTGCCCGAACCTTGACACCCAACCACCAAACCGCCACATTCCACTCCCATCCAACCCCTACAAAATCGTAGCCGAATCATGCTCCTGTATATCGCCGAAAAACCAAGCCTCGGCAGAGCCATTGCTGCCGCTCTCCCTGGCCCCTATCAAAAAGGCCAGGGGTGGGTCCGCTGCGGCACAGGCGCTGAAGCCACTACCGTAAGCTGGTGCATCGGCCACCTCCTGGAACCTGCCGAACCTGCCAGCTACAACCCGGCCTGGAAAACCTGGCGCCAGCATGATCTCCCCATGTTCCCGGACAAATGGCAGCTTAGCCCCAAAGACAGCGTTCGCCACCAACTCAAAGCTCTGGAATCCCTGATAAGACAGGCCGACACCATTGTGCACGCTGGCGACCCGGACAGAGAAGGCCAACTGTTGGTAGATGAAGTCATTCGCTATTTCGGAACCAGAGCGCCCGTAAAGCGGATACTCATCAACGACCTGACCCCGGCCGCGGTGGCTAAAGCCATTCAGCACCCCAGAGACAACCATGAATTTCTCAGGCTCTCACACTCTGCGCTGGCCCGGCAAAGGGCCGACTGGCTTTACGGCATCAACCTCACACGCTATTACACGCTGAGTTACCAGCAACAAGGAGAGAAAGGCGTTTACTCTGTTGGCCGTGTTCAAACGCCAGTGCTTGGCCTTGTGGTTGAGCGGGACAACGCCATCGAGGACTTCGAGCCCAGGCCTTACTTTCGCATCGAAGCACGCTTCCGGGCACAGGAAGAAGAGGCAGATCAGCAGCCTTTCACTGCCCGGTGGCTCCCGGACGACCAGTTCCAGGACCACCTGGACGACGAAAACCGCCTACTGGATCGCGCAACCGCAGAACAAATTGCCGCCAGTATTCATAGCCGGCCTGGCTCAATTCTGGAATCCCGCTTTCGCGACAGGCCCGAAGCACCTCCCTTACCCCTGTCGCTGTCAGCCCTGCAGATAGAGGCTGGGCGCCTTTTCCGCATGGGCGCAAAAGACGTACTGGATACTGCTCAAAACCTTTATGAGCGCCATCAACTCATCACCTACCCCCGTTCCGACTGCCGGTATCTGCCCGAAGGGCATTATGCCCAGCGTGAACAGGTCACGGGCGCGATTGGCAGGGTCTCACCAGAGCTTGCGGAAGCCTGTAGCAAAGCCGATTTCAGCCGCAAAACCGCTGCCTGGAATGATAAAAAAGTTGATGCTCACCACGCTATTATACCGACCAGCCGTACTGCACCCAGCAGCAAACTCACTGACGCCGAACAAAAAGTCTACGGTCTTGTCAGCCGCTATTACCTGATGCAATTTGCAGCGGACGCCATACATCGCGAAGGCCGCCTTACCTTGCGTGTAGCAGAGCACCGCTTCCGTGCGACAGAAACCGCTGTGTTCAAGCCGGGCTGGAAAGCACTGGAGCTGAAGCTTCGGGATAAACAGAAAGAAACAGAAAAGCCTCCCCTGCCTCGTCTGGACAAGGGGGAGCCGGTATTCTGCGAAGACAGCACCGTAAGCGAGCGAAAAACGCAACCGCCCCAATACTTCACCGATGCCAGCCTGCTATCGGCAATGACTAATATTGCCAGATTTGTAACCGACCCTGAGCTGCGGAAAACCCTGCGTGAGACCGACGGTCTTGGTACAGAAGCAACCCGTGCGAACATCATCGACACGCTGTTCAAAAGGGACTACCTGTATCGTGACAGCCGCCACATCAGAGCCACCGATAAAGGTAAAACCTTGATCGGCGCCCTGCCGGACTCCGTTAGCAAGCCAGACCGGACCGCGGTGTGGGAGGCGACCCTGGAAAGTATTCGCAGGGGCGAAGATGACCCGCGAAAGTTCCTGCAGAAACTGAAGACTGAAATCCGTGGCTTCATCCACCCAACCGCGGATGGGCGGGGCGCAGTACCGCAAACCAATATCCCCAACTGCCCCAAATGCCGAGCCCCGATGACAGAAAGGGACGGCAAGTTCGGTCGTTTTTTTGCCTGCACCCGCTACCCGGATTGCCGCGGCACCCGACCCGTTGAGGATACGACTCCGGAGGATGGGTCCGGGCAAAAGCCCATACCCTGCCCCCACTGTTTTTCACCTCTGGTCCGGCGAAAAGGAAAAAAAGGTTGGTTCTGGGGCTGTAGTAATTTTCCTGCCTGCCGACAAACACTGGATGACGATGACGGAAAACCTGTAACTCCTTAACGCAAGGCTACATAACGAAACGGAATGCCGAGAAGCATTTTGTGATAATTGCCTGATACGACAGGACATCCTGTATCGCGCGCAGCGAAACAGATTTGCGAAAAGACATCATCTACTCCAGGAGAGGCGCAATGCGCATTGCTCTGCTTGAAGACCAACAGGAACAGGCTCAGCACATTCAGTCTATTCTTTCCGAACGCGGCCATCACTGCGACAGTTTCCCGACCGGGCAGAGCTTTCTCAGCGCGGTGCTGCACCGAAGCTATGATTTGATGATCCTTGACTGGCAAATTCCTGACATGACCGGCATTGATGTGCTGAAAAGCGTCAGAGCACAAATTAACTGGCCAGTCCCTGTGGTATTTCTCACCCAGCGCGACAGCGAATCCGATATTGTTGAGGCCCTGGACGCGGGAGCGGACGATTTCCTGGCGAAACCGGCGCGCGCCGCCGAACTGGTAGCCCGAATCAATGCTCTTGCGCGTCGTGCCAACCCCGACAACGAGAAAGAAGTCCTTAAATACGGACCTTTTGAGGTTAACACCCAGCACCGAACTATTTCTCTCCATGGTGAGGCCCTCACCCTGACCGATAAAGACTTCGACCTGACGTTGTTCCTGTTTCAGAACCAGGGCCGTCTGCTTACCCGAGAAGTACTCCTGGAGCGGGTTTGGGGACTAGCCAGAGATATCAATACCCGGACGGTAGACACCCATATGAGTCGCCTGCGGCGTCGACTTGGTCTGAACCCGGAAAACGGCTTCCGTATCAAGACGATCTACCAGCGCGGTTATCGCCTTGAAGCCATGAAAGCCGAGGCTTCAGATGGGGAAATGGCAGAAGCCCAGGAAGTGCAAATACCGAATGACTGAACACCGTATGGCTTCTACCACCAAAGTATTCCTGTTGCTGGCTCTGCTGGCGCTGGGCATGCCTGTGTGTGCAGAGCTCTCTATTACTCGTGGCTCAGCAATACCGGCAAAAAGTGGCAGCAACAATGCCTCACCTGAGTGGATTTACACGCTCAAACCCGGTGAGAGTTTTACGGAAGTGGCCAGCGACCTTCTGGTAAAAAGCTACGGTGTCGCCCGACTGCTTCAACACAACGCCATTGAAAACCCTGCAACGCTTGGAGAAGGCGACCGCATTCGCATTCCCCTGTCCTGGCTGAAAAGACAGCCCGACCCTGCTCGCGCCACCTCGGTCTCTGGCAACGTTCAGCTTATCTCGGGCATGAATGGACAGAAAAAACCGCTGACCCAGGACACCCTGATACGAGTAGGCGACGAGGTGCTTTCCGGTGCCGGAGCTGCAACTATCACCCTGGCTGATGGTTCGGAAGTGCGCCTGTCTCCGGATTCACGCCTGATTTTTAACCGCCTGACTCAGTACGGCAAGTCCGGCATGATAGATACGCGCTTGAGGCTCAATCGGGGCGAAGTGCATACCCGGGTCAAGCCAGTCATCGAAGGGGGCGCCCGCTTTGAAATTGAAACCCCATCTGCCGTTGCCGCCGTTCGCGGTACCGCATTTTCACTGCAAACCGGGCCAGAAGGTACCAGCGTACAGGTAACGGAAGGCGTGGTTGACTTCGGAGCTCGAAACCGCGCTCAGCGAATTCCTGCCGGCTACAGCGCAACTATTTCCAGTATCAGTCGCAACGAACTGAGCATCCGCAAAATGCCACCCGCGCCAGAAATCAACCCACTGGCCTCGGTACTCAACCAACTACCGGCAGAGATGACGTGGAAGCCAGGCCCGATTCCAAACTATCGCCTGGATATCTTTGAAACAGACAGTGGTCGCTGGATTGAAAGCCGTGAAATCAGCGGTAACCGATTCGATATCAGCCGCCTGGACAATGGCCAGTATGAGGTTCACCTGGCAGCGTTTGACCAGCAAGGAATGACAGGGATGCCCGGGATACTGCCAATAGAAGTTGATTTGCAGGCCCGAACAGCCAGCCTGCTGACACCGGAAAGCGAGGGCAGCGTAAATGACGACATGCCCGAATTCCGCTGGACCCTCAATGGTGAAAACGAACTTGCCAGGGTAGAAATTGCCGAAGATGAAGCCTTCCGGAATCTGGTGGCAACCAGTGAATGGGCACCTGGAACAACCGCCCTTCCTTCCCGCCCCCTGAGCCCTGGCCAGTATTACTGGCGCGTTGTGACAGAAGCCGGTGGGAACTCCGTGGCGACAACCCAGCCGCGCAAACTGATCGTAAACGGGACGCTCCCGCCGGTTCGCATTATCAGCATCAATTACATCGACAGCCAGGTTCGTGTGTTCTGGGAGAAGGTGGATACAGCGGCCAATTACCGGATGCAGCTGGCAGAAGAACCGGGCTTCAACAACATCATAAAAGAAGCTACTCTACCGGATACCACAGCGGCCTTGCGTCTTATTCCCGGAAGGCGGTATTTTGTGCGCCTTAAAGCTCTTTCTGATGGCCCGTTACAAAGCCGCTGGGGACCAGGGAGGGAGTTGTACCTGGAATAACATTTTGGACGACCAACAAGCACAGCAGGACTCATGACCCGGGACTGGTTTCCAATTAAAACGACTCCATGGACGCTCGGCCTGGCACTCCTGCTGATGTTTCTTCTCGCAGAAATGACAGCTCTGCCGCAACGCGTTGACTACTGGCTGCTTGACTCCGCCATGCTCGCAAGCCCGGCGTCCGCATCCCCCAAGGTATCAATCGTCGCAATTGACGACCTCAGCCTCGCCCAACACGGCCGCTGGCCCTGGCCACGAAGAACTCACGCTGCTCTTATCAGAAAGCTGCATCAGGCCGGTGCCGAAACCATTGTATTTGACGTACTGTTTACCGAACCTTCTCCGGACGACACTGTGCTTAAGCGCGCCATGCAGGCCCATGGCAAGGTCATTTTGCCGGTGCACATCTCACCACCAAGCTCACGCCTGTTGTTGAGTGAACAATTCCCGGCACGCGAATTGATGACCGCCGCTGCAGGCCTGGGACATGTGCACGTCGAACTGGATCACGACGGTATCGCCAGAGGGCTCTACCTGTTCAACGGTATGGCCCGCCAGCTGTTGCCAGCTCTCGCGCTGGCAGCCTCTGATGTCAGTTCCCGACAACCTGAATCAAATGGTTCACCTCCATTTGTAAACGTACGGGACGACTATCGGATTACCCCCCTCGCAGGTGGTGCTGGCACGCTGCCCACATTCTCCTACAGCGATGTACTCAACGCTCCTCCAGCTTCGGACGTGTTTAGTGGTAAGACGGTTTTTGTCGGCGCCACAGCAGCCGGACTGGGAGACGTCCTGCCAACATCCTTCTCTGGCCTGAGCAGGCCGATGTCCGGTGTTGAATTTCATGCCAATGCATTTTCTGCGCACCAACAAGGACTGCTTATCAAGCCGGCGCCTGGATGGGCCGGCATAGCTGTAGCTATGATAACACTCGTATTGCTGGCCATTCTGTTGCCACGCATGCGCCCAGCCCGAACCCTTTTTGCCTGCATTACTGTGGCCGGAGCTATTTTTGGCCTGTCCATCTTTATGCTGACCGTATTCAAGGTGTGGCTTCCCATGGCTCATGCTCTGATCATCCCCCTGCTCGCGCTCCCTACAGCCAGCGGCCTGCGCCTCGCAATGACCAATCGGTTCCTCAACCGACAACTGGATGAATTGGCCCGCACGCCAAGGGTGAATTTGCCTGAGCTTTCCAAACGCCCCCTGACGCAGCTTCTCGAACATTTTCAGGCACTGTTTCAGCCACGTGGCTGGTTACTGATGGAAGATAACAACATCCTTTCCAGCCGCAATCTTGGGCTAGCCGACATTCCTGAAAATCTGGAGCCAGGGCTTTGGCAAAATGACGGAAACCTGAGCTGGATTCAGCTGAATCGCGGCAACAGCCAATACACGCTGGGCCTGACGTTGCCCAACGATCTGAGCAAGGACGCAATACAACGCTACCTCAGGCGATTAAAACTTTCAGACTCCGGCATGGCAACAGCAAAGTTTCAACCGAGCGAAAACATCTCAGCACGCATCGAGCGTGTAAAGGTAGCCACTGATCGCCTGAACCACATGCAGGAGTTTATCCGCCGTAGCTTCGAGCGCATGCCCGACGGCATCATCGTGACCGATGAACTGGGCATCATCCGTTTTGCCAACGGGCATATCGAGGAGTGGTTCGGAGAGCCTATGCCCAGCCTTGGCGGGCTCCCACTGACGAAACTGCTGGAAGGTCATGATCCACGCGAAACCCCGCCCTGGCATGAAACGGTTTCAGAAACCCTCACACTGCTGCAAAGCCGGACCGTAGATCTGAACATCCGGGATAAGGACTTCCTTATCCATTTCGCGCCCTTCGCACTTCCCGATAGCAATCAATACGGAATTATTGCCAATGTATCCGATATCTCCGAGCTTCGTGAACAGCAGCGCCAGCACCGAGAGGCCATTGACTTTATCTCCCACGATGTTCGGTCACCCCTGGTGTCACAACTCGCTCTCATCGAACAGCTGAAACGCGACCCTACTCACATTGACCAAAGCCAGCTGGATCAACTGGGGCGGCTGGCAAGACGGAGCTATCACCTGGCTGAGGAGTTTGTTCAGCTGGCGCGGGCGGAACAGCTGACCGAGACCCGCTTCTATGAGTGCGAATTTCTCGCAATTGTTGAAAATGCGCGGGACAGCGTGAGCGAGCAGGCACTGGAAAAAGACATCTCATTGCAGCTACAAGGCACAGAAGACCTCTGGTTAAGAGGGAATGCAGAACTGCTTGAGCGCGCTGTTATCAACCTTCTGACCAACGCCGTTCAGTACAGCCCGGAAGGCTCAGCTGTCAGCCTCCAGGTGTTTCGTGCAGGGCACCAGGCATGCCTGACCATTGCAGACGACGGCTCTGGCATAGACCCGGAAGAACTCCCCCATCTGTTTGATCGTTACCGTCGCCAGAAAAGCAGCGAACTGGCAGGCATCCATGGTACCGGGCTTGGGCTTTCGTTTGTGAAAACAGTGGTAGAGAAACACCGCGGCGAAATCTATGTGGTTTCGAGCCCCGGAGAAGGCTCATCTTTCACACTTAAACTTCCAATTACAGATCCGATGTCGTGAGCCTTCGTCAGGATTTGATTTCCTTGTCAACGACTGCGGACGGTGCACTCAACAAACCATTATTATCCTGAACCAGAATTGTAAAATACCAGGTCCCAGTGTCCAGACCGCTCACTTCGTGTGTCATCCGGGCATCCACCTGAGCATCGTAAATTATAACTTCCCGGTCCAGATTATCGGCATCCTGGCCGTAGCGGATAATGTATTTATCCAGCTCAGCCATTTTGATCCCATCACCGTTTACACGGCTCTCAGGTGCACTCCAGCTCAGGACAGCGGATTTCTCCTGGGACGGAAAAGCAGGCCGATTGACGGTACTCTCGGTGTCGCTACTCGCGGAGCTTGAGACAGAGTCTGAGCTGTCAGAATCAGAACCACCGCCACAACCTGTAAGCAAAACTCCAAAGGAAAACGCGGCTATCCATGCCACTGACACTTTAATGACGCGCTTCATAGTATTTTTACACCAATATATCGTCGAATTTCCTGAATGATACAAAACGCGGACGATTATCAATGTGAGGCTTGTCATCTATCCAGTTAATAAATCGTCAATATTTCGTCAGGAAACCGTAATAAAGCAACCGGATTGACGCGAGTCACTGAGTGTCCGGGCAAGTTTTTGCCCGGCATTTATTGGAGAAGCAAAAATAGTAGATCATTAAGAGGGGCCGCATTGCGCGACTAAAAAAGGTGTGAAATGATTTCCGGCTGAGGGGCTACTTAACAACTGCTCAATCTTCTTAGCGCGTAATGGAGAGTGCTACCAATGGCATTTGCCGCCGAGTCAGGTGCTCCTGCATCACCGCAAGCTCCTCATTCGCCATATGTTCCGCGATGGCACGAAGCTCTCCGGCGGCCAGGCCTTTCAATCTTTTGAGGGCAACTGACTGCTTGTGATGGACCTTTGGCTGATTGAACGGTGTGTACCTGCTGAGTTCGCGCCATTTAACAGGCACCAGGGTACTTCCCTTGCCTTGCTCAAGTGCCAGTGCGAGCCCAGCGGGATCAAAGTCAAAGAACCAGGCGAGTTTGTCTGCGGGCTGTTTGCTGACGATTTCAACAACATTACGAACGTTTTCCCGGTGGCCCCGGTATAGAATCACCGAATCCTGCCAAGCGCCTGGTAGTTGAAGTTCAGCCCAAAAGGGCATGACACCACCATTTTCAATGATCACGAGGTTACGGGTTTGAAGGTCATCGATATCGAGATGATCCGGTAGGACACTGCACACACTGCCCCGGGGAGTCTGGAAGTTTTCGCCGTTCACCCTTACCGTCGTATTGCCGGCTGTTGCAAAAACAATCAGCTGGCCAAAAACTGAATCACTGCTGAGCTTTTCACTGGCATTCTGAAGCGCCATAGCCATCCGACCACCGACACGGGAATCGTATTGTGGATCTATCCCATACTGGGACCGGACATACTCCCTCAGGCGCTGCTTCTCGTCGGCAGTAAAGTGAATATCTCTGCCGATGACCCGCCCTACTCCATTCTCTTCGCAAATCCGTTCCCACACCGGGCTACGCTTAACCTTCAGTCTGGCTGCCTTTAACAGACGCTCAATGGCAGCGACCTCAGCTCGCATTGTTATGCCTCAGCGTCAGATCAGAAACCATGACATTATCCGAATACACCTTGTGCGGAGCCTGATGGTAAATCACTTCGATGTGCTGCTGATCTCCATCTGGCAATGATTCAATCTCCGAGACAATGGCTTGCAGCCAGTCGGCTTTATCAATCCCCAGGCCTGCACTGGCAAGTGCCTCGGAGGCCAGGATGGTTCGCTCACCCAGAACGCCATCTACGACCAGTTGAATCAGCTCTTCGATGGCTTCCTCTACCGGATCATCTTCCTCAGCTTCGGTTTCACCCGCAACGTCAAAGCTAACGGTATCCACATCGTCCGGTACAGGCTTGTCTTCGATTTCGACGGGAAGGGTTCGGGCCCTCGCAGCGAGCTCGATAAGTTCAAGATCGTCAGATGAATCATAGATATCCCCGAAGCCTCGTATCTGGAAAGGGGCTACCGTATTGAGGAAGTCAGGAACTCGCT
Source organism: Marinobacter sp. 1_MG-2023 (assembly GCF_030549045.1). Classification (NCBI taxonomy): domain Bacteria; kingdom Pseudomonadati; phylum Pseudomonadota; class Gammaproteobacteria; order Pseudomonadales; family Marinobacteraceae; genus Marinobacter; species Marinobacter sp. 1_MG-2023. The sequence continues at coordinate 72,948 of NZ_JAUOST010000009.1, forward strand.
TGAGGTCCAGGTGATCAATGGAGGGTTCAAATCCCCGATTGTTAATAAAATGCGCCTCAAAAGCGCCAACCATCCGGCTTAGCCGCTGGTCTTCGCGCATGCGTACCAGCATCTTGCGCAGCTGGTTAAGTGCGTAAGAAAGGTTCTTCTGCGAGGATTCCAGGGTAGCAGGCAGGTGCCTCAGCAAAAGACGTTTCAGGAAGGCGTCGGAACCTGCTTGCTCCGCCAGCTCAGGAATGCGAAAGCTCTCGAACAGGGTAATCAGCCGACCTGCCCGCTCGATGACCCGCTCGTTTTCACGGATGCGTAGATTCAGGTCTGTGATATAGGCAAAGCCGGTGTTGATGTAGGTTGCAAAAGCGTCCGTTGCATTCCTGATATCTTCGATCACATCCGCAAGGCATTCCTTGATTTCACCTTCAAGCCGATCGATATCGGACAAGGCTGAACGTTTCTTGGCTTCTTTGTATTCCTGGAACAGCTCACTAAGCTGCTGCCACAAAATATGTACCTGAGCACTGGCGTAGCGGCGCCTTTCTGACTCGGTGATATGATCAAGGAACTGAACCAAAACCTTTTTCAACTGCAGATCTTCGGATTCACCAATGCGCCACACAAGGCGATGGTGCTCAAGGGTTTCAATCAGGCTGAGATTGTCATCCGAATCCGGAATCCGGTTGCCGTTCCGAAGATGAGCCTCCAGAATGGCTTCACCGTATTTGGCCAGGGCCCGGAGCGTTCCGTGAGCATCTTGAGCGCGTGCCATCAGTGCAGCCTCATTTGCTCGGACTCGGCATCATCAGCTCCCTGAATGCCTTCATGGGTCTGGATAAACGTCATGGCATCGTACAGCCAGCTCCATCGGCCAGTGGCGCGGTATAGGCTCCCGCTGGTGCCGATTGGTTTCAGATACCCCATTTTCTCTAGGCTGGAGAGCACCGCACGAATCTGTCCTGCCGAATCCGAACGCTTAGTGTGAAACACCTTTTTTTCCGCCAGCGATCTCAGCTTTGATTCCAACGCCGGTGCCGCAGCAATACGGTCCAGTATGGCGCCTTCCGACAGCTTGTCTCCCGGTAAAACCGGGCGGTCATTGGCTTCCAGCATCATTACGAGCCGAAGAAATTGCACAAACGCCTCAAGATTATTGGCAACATCCCGGAACTGATGGCGGATAGCATCTTTGGTTTCGGTATCCGAGGTATCCAGGTACGCACACACGAAGGCGTCATGGGCACTGGTCTGGCGAAGCGTTCGGTTGATCTGACCCAGGAAACGATTGACGGAGTCCTGATTGGCCGGCAATAGCAGGTAGTTATAGAGCTCATCATCACTGACCTCACAGATAACCCGCTCCTGAAGCAGGGCCGTGACGGTTCTCTCGAATAAGGGGCTACTCATGGCTTACGCCCTCCTCTGCTGCCTGCCCATCGTGGCTTACACTGGCGAACATTTGTGCATGCCTGTCATTGCGCACGGACGATTCGTAGGTATGAATCCGCCCTTCCTTCAGTGAGATCTTGTTCTCAAAGAACTTGCGCAGACTTCTGTCCAGTTTCGGGCAAGCGGAGATCATGGTCAGGTTGTTAGCTTCCAGCATATCTGCAAGGTGAGAGATGTTGTTGGGGCTGAGCGTGGCCAGCTCATCAATAGGCCAGGTAATACGAGTATTCAAATCCGGGCACAGGTATCGGGTGAGCCCCATGAACACGGTCATGATTGCCAGGTAGGTCAGGCCAGTAGAGCTGGCAGAGAGGAAATCCGCGTCGGTGCGAATCACCACCTGCCGGTCGTTCTCTTTCATCTCCAGGCGCATGTCGATCATCGACTCAACGCTGTCTTTCACTTTGGCGTCACTAAGCGTGTCGGTAACCAGCTTGAAGCGCCTCAGCACTGCGTCGCTGGGTAGTGAGCGGCGGTTCATGTGAATCCAGGTTTGCCACTGCGCCACGAATTCCTTTAACGGCTGCCAGGTTTCGTCCTCATAGACCCTGGGTTCAAGCACAACCTGAATATCGCTCAGGCTTTCAATCTGCTGGTCCGTATTGATCTTGCGCTTCAAGAGGCTGGAAACAGCTTTTACTTCACGAGCCATCACTTCCAGGCTGTCGAAATACTTCACCAGACTGCCCGCTTCGGAAATGAACTGATCGATCAGTGCATCGCGCAACTGGGGGATATCGGTATCCAACAGCTCTCGCAGATCCGGAACCCGCGCCAGCTTGAAGCTCTCTTCATAATCCTGAACATCGCCGGTCATCTGGCCACGCCGGTGGGCTGACAGCTTTTGCCACGCCTGTTGTATCTGGGTGTTGTCATACCGGTTCAGGATAGCGGTTGCCTGATCAAACGTACCTACCACCGCTTTACGCAACTGCTCCAGTTTCTGGTAGGCGCTCTGAAGCTCCTGAGTAAGATCGGAAATATGCCCCGGGAAGCCTTCCGAGAGCGTCTGCCCCTGGAAGTGTTTGAGAAGGCTTTCCGCCGCTTCTGTTTGATCCCGCAACTCTTTGATAGCACTTTGATGTTCTGCAATCGAGATTTTTAGTTTGCTGTCCTGCTCCTTCCACGAACGCTCCGTTTCCTCCCGCTTTCGAACCGCAGTCTCGCGCAGCATCCTGGCCTGGTTCGCTTGCTCAGTAAGCGCCTCAACCTTACGCCATTCCTGTTCGCGCCACTTGCGATATCCGCGCACCAAATCCTCAGACGCCACAATCTTTTCGACTGTTTCTGAGAGTTTAGCCAATGTGTCTCTTGCTTCCTGAACCACTCTCGGATCAATACCTTCCTCAGAGAGACGCTGGTCGTATATCTGGCGCTTTTTCTTGAGGCGCGCTTTGTATTCCGACTCGGCTGATGCAATCGACTCCGACGATTGCTCCACGCTGGCTTGAAGCTCAGATTCCTGTTCCGCCCAATGCCCTCGAATATCAAGAATCTGCTGCTGAAAGCCGGATTCGACATCCCGAATACCATCGCCCGTCTGCTCGTCGAAGGCCTTAAGGCTGCTCTGGACAGCTTCCAGATCTTTTGTGATCTTGGCAATCCGGGCGGCCTGCGCTTCCTTGACTCGCAAGCGCACATTGCCCAACTTGTTCTGGGCGTTGCTACGAGTACGCTCAAATAGAGAAAATTCTGTTTCCAACCTATCAGCAGCTTCCACGCGATCTTTGTAGGCGTCATGCCGTCGTTGCGCCTCTCGCTCGGTGTCTGCCCGCTGCTTGATGGCAGCCTGGCGGTCGGCATCTATGCTTCGGCTGCGCTCCAATAGAGCTTCTTCGGAGGCCGCAAAATCGGGTGTTGGCAGATTATCCAGTACGAGTTGCCAACCCATAACAGCGTTGCCACTGGCATCGGGGTCGAGGATGGGCGCCAGATCTTTTCTGTGCAGTAACTGAGGATTAACAACTTTTGCCAGACGGCGTCCCCACTCCGGGTCCTGAGCCCGTAGCTGAGACAACCAGGTACCATCTTCCGGAGCAATCTGCCTCTGAAGTTCGTTAAACCGATCTTCCAGCTCCTGGACTTTTACGTCCATCTGCTGAACCTGTTCCTGCGCGGATTTCCAGTCACGATCAGCCTGGTCCCGTTTACGGCCAGCTTCCAGACGGTTCTCGTGTGCCTGCGTGACCTGCTCGGCCGCTTCTTCGGAGGCTTGTTCGGCAACAGCAATTTCTTTCTGCTCCGCTTCGGTCTGCCCGGGGCTTTGCCGGAGTGCGGATAGGCGGGCTTGCTCACTCGCGAGTTCAGATCGTTCTGAAGACCGGCTGTCTTTGTAGGCTGAAACCGCCGTCACCTGGTCTGTTCTGACAGCATTCAATTTCAAATCATAAGCATGTTTCGCTGAGGTAAGCGCATCACTCGCCTCTCGCAAGCGCTGCTGGCGCTGAGCCTGCTGTTTCTCATGTTCGCGTTGGATCGTCTGCTTCTCAAGCTCGTACTCGCCCTCAATTTCAGAGGCCTTGCCTGTAAGACTGTTGTAGTCGGCCTGTGCCGTCTCCAGGCGCTGGCGATAATCGGGCAGGTTGTCGAAGCTCTGGGCCAGGTCAGACAAACCATCGGCTTCATATCTGTCGTTCTGCTGGTGCAGAGCCGCAACTTGCTCATCAAGCGTTTCAAAGTTGGCGTTATGATCAGTAACCTGGCGGGCAAGCTGGCGATCCGTATCTTCAAACTCCGCGCGCAGGTCTGTTCGCTGGCCCTCAAGCCGTTCTTTCTGCTGGCCCAGTTCACTCGCTTTCTCCCGGGCTTCCTCTACGGTCACACTTAAGTTGGCAACTGTTTTATCAGCCTGCTCCAGAATAGCCCTGCGCTCCGCATCCTTTCTGAGGCATTCACGGATTTTCTCTTCCTCATCCGCAAAGGCAGAAAGGCTCTGGATATCGGCAATCAGATCTTTACGGTCAATAGCCCGGGGCTTGGCGTGCTGGTGGATGTTCTCAAACTGCGTTTCGCAGATCATCGCCTTGAAACTGCTAAGGAGGCGATGTTTGTTCAATACCACGTGGGTCAGCCGCTCAATGTTAGTCATTTGAGTGTTGCTGTCACCCAGGCCAAATTCAGCAGCCAGTGCACGCAGTGATCGGGCATCTGCAGGCAAGCGTTTCAGCAGCTTTTGATTGCGCTGAATGATTGCCCGGTAATTGGTTATCGTGTCCACCATTTTGGAAACGGTTACGCCCCGTTTGCGGAGAGCGGCAAACACATCGTCGGCACTGGCTCCCGCCTGGAGAATCTCTTTCACCTCTGACGAAAAGAAAGTTTCTTCCGCCGAACCAGCCACAAAACGGTAGCAGGGCTTTCCTTGAGCATGCCGGTACATCACTGCGCAATAGAGCCCTGTATGTCGCCGGTACTCAAAAATGATAAGGCTTTGAAAGGTCGGCAGGTAGTAGTCCAGGAAAGACAGCTTACCCGAGGCCTTGGTAACGATTCGCTCCGGCTCTTCCCCAAAAAAGGCTGGAACAAGTGCCAGAACAGACGTTTTACCGGCCCCGTTTACGCCCCCAAGGTGCGTTCGTTCACGACAATCTATTTTAATGGTTCGTCCCTTCACTTGCTTGAAGGAGTGGTGCAGGACGATGCTTTCTAATCCGTAGCTTACAGTCTCGCCAGACAAACTGATTTCCCCGTAACGGCAGGTCGTTCTTGATACTCGCAGTATACAGGGAATGGTTTACGGACATAGCCAGAGGTCTGGCGCACGGAAGGCTGATCGGCCGGACTGATATAGAAAAACTATCAAAAGCATTAAAACAAAAAGATTTAAGCTTTAATGATATTGGTTATCATTATCGAAACCACAGCAGTCAGGAAACAATGTCATGTACATTAACGTCGCCAAACACAGAGACCTTATCAAAACAGCCACCTTTGCTGTAATGCACTTCAGCGTCGCATTTCTGGTTACATGGGGATTAACCGGCGACATCCTGATCGGTAGCCTTGTCGCCATGGTTGAGCCTGCGGTCAATACGGTAGCGTTTTATTTTCATGAGAAAGTATGGCGTTGCGCTAAAGGAAGCGACGGAGCCTTACGCTTCCAGCCGCAAGGATAATCAGCTGTGCCGAGACGGAGGGGGCCGGCACTAAAGTCGCCGTCAATTAATAATTTGGTCCCATGTACAGCATCGCCAGTGTTCTGAGATCGTGAAGAACAAACAACAATACGAGGGCGAAGCTATGAACCAGTATCAAGGTAAGTGTTTTTGCGGCGCAGTACAGTTCGAGGTCCGTGGCGTTCCGGAAGCAATGGGTTATTGCCATTGCGATTCGTGTCGTCGCTGGTCAGCTGGGCCAGTGAATGCCTTTTCACTATGGCCTGCAGATGCCCTTCAGATACTGGCCGGTTCCGACCAAATAGACGAATTTCACCTGACAGAACAAAGCCACCGCAAATGGTGCAAGCAATGCGGTGGTCATATCTTCAGCGATCATCCGGCCTGGGGTTTGGTTGACGTCTATGTTGCAAACCTGCCGCAACTGACGTTTGAGCCAGCGCTTCATGTGCACTATCAGGAGTCGGTATTACCAATTCGTGATGGCTTGCCAAAGATGAAGGATATGCCGGCGGAAATGGGCGGCTCAGGGCAAACCCTGCCGGAATAAAGTGCTAAACGTGCCACATAATGCCCCTGTCACAAACGATGGGGGCCATCCTGTTAACTCGTTGACAGCAAGCTCGTCAATAGTGCCCGAAGACGATTGGGCTTTACCGGCTTGTTCAGAATAGGCAGATGCTGCGCTCGCATCTGCCTGCGCAGTTCGTCACTACAATCTGCAGTCACCAGAGCTGCGGGCAATCGCGTACCCAGTAACTTGCGGACGGCCTCAATGGCCTGCCAGCCTGTTTTTCCACCATCAAGATGATAGTCGGCCAACACCGCTGCCGGCATGGTGTTTGTCTCTCGCAAATAATCCAATGCCCGATGCTCGTCGGTACTGGTAATTACCAGACAACCCCAACGCTCCAGTAACAATTTCATGCTCGCAAGTATGGCCGGCTCGTTATCAATCACCAAAATCTGAATACCGGCAAAGCCTTGCGCAAAGCCGGGCACGCCCTGAACGGCGGGCAAAGCGGCCTTGCGGGCTGCGTTCATGTCCACAGGCAGCACCACGGAAAATCGGGAACCTCTACCCGGGCGTGAAGCCAACTCTATCCGGTAACCCAACACCGAGACCATGCGCTCAACAATAGCCAGCCCGAGCCCGGCACCCTGTCGGCCACCGCTGCCTTGCGGCAATAGCTGATGAAACTCAGTAAAAATATCCCTCAGTTTGCTTTCCTCAATGCCTACACCTGTATCCCACACTTCAATTCGGAGGCTGTCGCGTCGCGCTCTCAGTGCCAGTAGAACGCGGCCACTGCGAGTGTAGCGAAAAGCATTACTTAAAAGGTTACGTAGAATACGGGTGAGCATGCGCTGATCGGTTTTTATCAGCGCCGGAATGGTACGAACATGGAATCGCAGACCAGCGTTGGTCGCTACGGCTTCGAACTCTTCACCCAGGCCTTTCGCCAGGGCAGCGACATCCGTCAACAAGAGATCGGGCACCATGGCCTGTTGGTCCAGTTTTGATATATCCAGCAAGTCCGCCAGCAAATCTTCGGCGCCCTCAAGCGCTCGGTGCACCTGATGCACCATTCTCGCTTCTTCCGCCGGCAACGCACTTTCCTGCAGCGCCGATATCGTTAGCCGCGCTGCATTCAGGGGCTGCAACAGGTCATGGCTGGCGGCCGCCAGATACTTGTCTTTACTACGGTTGGCGTCGCTTGCGACCTTTGCGGCAACCACCAGTTCGCGTTCGACTTTTTCCCTTTCTTCAATCTGAAAGTGCAACCCGGCATTTGCATCCTGCAGCGCCTTGGTACGGTCTTGTACGCGCTGTTCCAGGTCTGCATTCATCTGTACCAACTTCTGCCGCGCTTGCACCCTCTCAGTGATATCCGCCACAAAAGCCTCGACCACTTCTGGACCCAAATCCGGCCGCCTGAGCAAAGTTATAGCCACATTAACCGGCGTGGCGTCGGCACGTCGCAAGCGAATTTCACGGGCACTCAAACTACCGTTGTTGAGCAGTTCCTGACGCAACACATCGAATTCGCTGGAGCTACAAAACAGCTGTTCACGTAAACGAATAACGCGGGTTTTCAGATCTTCGGGGCTTGCATAGCCACAAATCTTGGCCATTGCGGGGTTACAGGCCAGGAACCCACCTCGCAAGTTAGCCTGGAAAATACCGTGCAATGCTTTTTCAAACAGCCATTTGTAACGGTTTCGTTCCTGCTCCAGCTCCTCGATGCGCGCCTGCAAAGCCGGGTAGTAGTTCTTACGAACCGATTGGCTACCCAGGCCAAGAAGGTCAACAACTTCATAACCGTCTGCGCGGTCAGAGGGCTTCTTCATAGACAACCTGAACATCGCGGAGTGTTGATTTGCGCGGATTGGTTAAAATACACGGATCCTGCAACGCAAATCCGGAGAGAGACGGAATATCAGACACACTGACACCCAACTCCGACAACTTGGCCTCTAGCCCAACAGCCCGCTTAAGTTGAATAATACGGTTCATCAAGCGCTTCTGGATCTCGGCCTGGCCCATACCTCTGGTGTCGATACCCATGGCTTCGGCTACACGGCGAAATCGATCTTCCGCAGAGCGAAAATTATACGCCACCACGTGCTCCAGCAGCATGGCGTTGCACAAACCGTGGGGCAAATCCAGAAACCCTCCCAGACTATGGGACATCGCATGAACCGCCCCCAGGATGGCATTGGAGAATGCCAGGCCGGCTTGCATGGAGGCCAGCATGATTTGCTCGCGTAAATATCCATCAGCGGTATTAGCGACAAGCGGCTCCAGGTTACGGTTAATCAGCCGAATCGCTTCCAGTGCGTTGGCATCGGTTAGCGGCCCGCTACCTGTGGACACGTATGCTTCTATTGCGTGAACCAGCGCGTCAACACCGGTACAGGCCGTCAGGTAGCTACTCATGGTTTCGGTCACTTCAGGATCAATCAGCGACACATCCGGGACAATCGCTTTGCTGATGATGGAAAACTTGAAGCGACGCGCCGGATCAGAAATGATCGCGAACTGTGACACATCGGCCGAGGTGCCTGCGGTGGTGGGAATCAAAATCATCGGTGGCGGCGGGTTTACTATGGTATCCACCCCCTCAAAATCCACAATGTGACGGCCATTGCTCACGACAATAGCGATGCCCTTGGCACAATCCATAGGGCTGCCGCCACCAATTGCGACGATGACATCGCACTCTGACGATTTGTAGAGTTCAGCGCCAGCCATGACTTCATCAACCCGCGGATTGGCAGAAACCCCCGTATAGACCGTGCTACCTATTCCAGCATCGGTCAGCAAGGTGACGATTTCGTCCACCCAGCCGGCGGCGGACACGCCAGGATCAGAAACGAGAAACACCTGTTTCGCACCAAAATTACTGGCAAAGTTGGCAACCGACTTTCTTGATCCGGCTCCGAATACGATCTCTGGAGAGACAAATTTTCTTAAAGCGGATAGGTCGTGACCCATGATCATGCACTCGACACTGGTTTTGTTTTTATAAGCAATACCCGACAGTTTAACTCAAGCTTTGGCTGCATTCATCCGATGGTTCGCAGCCGCTGTTGATAAAAACTGTAAAGTGCCTCAAGCATGGCGGCCTGGTTCACCTGCTTTAAAATGCCATGGCCTTCATCCGGGAACCAGTGCAGCTCAGGTTTCAGACCCGCCTGCTGCATCGCCTCGACCATCATACGGGTCTGTTCGGGCACCACCACTTTGTCCTGCCCGCCCTGAAAAAAGATCACCGGCGAGGCGATCGTTGCCGTGCGCAGCCGAGGTGTGCGCTCCTGCCAGCGTTGTGAATGGTCTTCGGGGTTGCCCAACAACCAGTCCAGATAACCGGATTCGAAGCGGTGAGTCATTCGCCTTAGCTGCAAGGGGTCGGTAACACCGAACTGACTCGCGCCGGCCTCGTAACGCTGATCCTGACTCAAGGCCATCAACGCCGTGTAACCACCGGAACTGCGCCCCTGAATAAATGTGCTCTTCCCATTCACGTAACCTGCGGCTTTCAGAAATTCTGCAGCTCGCGCCATGTCTTGCACATCAATATCGCCCCAACACTCTGCCAATGCCAACCGGAATGCCCGACCATACCCACTGCTGCCACGATAATTCACCTCTGCCACCGCAAAGCCTCGCTGGCACCAAAACTGAATCAAAGGGTTGAATACGGGATACGCTGCCGACGTCGGCCCGCCATGAACAACCAGGATCAACGCCAAGGGTTCAGCATTCGGTTTCAGCGGTAAATAAAGGAAACCCTCTGGCGGAGTACTTTCCTGCCCAAGAGCCGGCACCTGAAACACAGTGGGGTGCGCCACCACATGCCCGGGCAAAGCCGGCTCACCTCCGGCAACCACCACTATGCCCGCATTTGTTGGATCTATCCTGAGCACAGCGTCCAGATGATCAGGCGAGCGCCCAATGGCATACAAAAAACCTCCGCAGGCACACAAACTACGAAAGTCACTAAACTCGGGTGCCACCCGCACGGGTTTTGGGTGTTTGCTTCCAGACAGCCATAATTCGCCACGACCTTGGTGATAATGGGTTCTAGCCCAGCCGCCACCTGGTAACGGGCAATGGTGAACCTCAGCTAACTGCCAAGGCGCATTGGCGTGGTCGCGATCCGGCACTGAGGCTTTTTCCCAAGGGCTGGCCGGGCTCTGCAGGTCAAGCTTCCAAGGCTGCCACCAACCGTCATGGTCAGACAAAACCCAAAGCTCCTGCCCTGAGAATACTGGCTGCTGAATTGATGCAGGCCGCGGTGCAGGTTGCACACGCGGCCCCTCAAGTGTGCCATCGGGTGACACCCTTGCCGTCCAGAGCCGGGTCTGTATCCAGGGCATGTCGGGCAGCTGCCAGCTGATCCAGGCAATATGGCGACCGTCGTCTGAAAGTGCTGGCGCGCCGTAAAAATCCTCACCCTGGTGTAGCACTTTCAGCGAGCCATCGCGACCGACTGAAACCAGTTGTTGTCGGCCATCGATTACTCCTTGCCCGGTTTCACGTACTGCCAGTACACGGCGCCGCAAGGGGTCAGCCACCAGACCGCCATAGGCAGCTGTGTCGGTAGTCAATGTCTGGCTCCGCTGCCCTGCCCCGTGAGCAAACAGGATGCTCTGATCATCACTGACCACAAACACACCATCCTGTGTAGCTGTCAAAGCACCACCACCGTACCCGTTGACTCGGCTGCGAACACTGCCAGGAAGATTGCTCAGCGCCGCCGCCTCGCCATCCCCATTCAGCATCCACACCTTATTAGCGCCGGTTTCGGGATCGCTCTGCAACCAGAAAACACCGGCGTCTGAGGCGCATAAGCCGCTGCGCTGGACGTAACCAGCGCAAGCTTCAGCAGCGCTCAGCAGGCTTTCGGCGGGCGGCTGTTCAGCCGCGAAAGAACATGCGGGAGTTACCGGTGTTGCGATAGGTCAGCTCCTCAATACCTGCGGTGGCATGGTCGGCCGCCTGACGTGCGGCCAGAATACGGTCGTGGTGAGCCGATTTACTGCACACCGGGTCGGCGTTATCGGCGTTGCCGGTAAGCAGAAAGGCCTGGCAGCGACAGCCACCAAAATCCTTGTCTTTCTCATCACAGGAGCGGCAGGGTTCCGGCATCCAGCGATCACCGCGATAGTGGTTAAAACCGGGGCTGTCGTACCAGATCTGCTTGAGGCCTTTGTCGCGAACATTCGGGAAATCAATGGGCAGCAAGCGCGCACTATGGCAAGGCAAAGCCGTGCCATCCGGTGCCACTGTCAAGAACAGGTTGCCCCAGCCATTCATACAGGCCTTCGGGCGCTCTTCGTAATAATCCGGGGTGACAAAAATCAGCTTCATTTCTGAGCCGGCTTCCGCCTGGCGCGCGCGATACTCATTCACTTCGCGTTCGGCTTTCTCCAGTTGTCTTCGCGACGGCATCAGCCCTTCACGATTTTTGAACGCCCAGCCGTAATACTGGCAGGTGGCCAACTCTACATAGTCCGCTCCCAAACGATCACACAGCACCATTATGTCGGTCATTTGGTGAATATTGTGCCGGTGAATTACGAAGTTCAGCACCATGGGGTAACCGGCCTCTTTCACCGCTCTGGCCATCGCCAGCTTTTGTTCAAAGGCCTTGCGCGAACCCGCCACGGCATTGTTCAGCTCAGGATCAGAAGCCTGAAAACTAACCTGAATGTGGTCCAGCCCGGCACTGGCAAACGCCTCAACTTTGCTTTCGGTCAGGCCCAGACCCGAGGTAATCAGATTGCTGTAGTAACCGAGGTGTCGGGCTTCGGCAATCAGCTCTTGCAAATCTGACCGCACGAGAGGCTCACCGCCGGAAAACCCCAGTTGAGCCGCCCCCATATCTCGCCCTTGCCGCAAAACCTTGACCCAGTCATCAGTACTGAGTTCTTGTTGGGTCTGGGCAAAATCCAGAGGGTTTGAACAGTAGGGACATTGCAACGGGCAGCGATAAGTCAACTCGGCCAATAACCATAATGGTGGACCGACATTGGTTGCCTTGTCGCCATCTGGCGCAGAGGTTGGAGCAGTCATGACAAATCAATCCAGTGTTGTTCGCGGGCATGCTGCAAAAACTCGTTTACATCACCAGCCAATGGCCCAGCCTCAGGAAAGGCGCGCTCCAACGCACTTACGATATCCTGCACCGAGCGCTGGCCATCGACTTCACGCAGTATCGCACCAGCGCTTTCATTCAGTTTCACCATGCCTTCGGGATAGAGCAAAACATAGCCGTTCTGAACCGGTTCCCACTGAAACCTAAAGCCTCGACGCAAACGGGGGATGCTCCCCGCTGTTTCGCCCAACGATGCCAGGTTCGCCATCACAACCCCCTGTGCCAGACTTGCTGATCGGTGACTGTATGGAACGGCGGCGTTTTGTGGCTATAGGCCATGGTGAGGGAGTCCAGCAGGCTCCAGAGAATATCCAGCTTGAACTGTAAAATATTCAGGGCGCGAGCCTGGTCAGCGGCCGTATTGAAATGTTCCAGGGTAATCGCCAGGCCGTGCTCGACATCACGACGAGCTTCAGACAGACGTTTGCGGAAGTAGCTATATCCGGCCTCATCAATCCACGGATAATGCTGAGGCCAGCTTTCCAGGCGGGACTGATGAATTTCAGGTGCGAATAACTCGGTTAACGAGGAGCAGGCAGCTTCCTGCCAGGTAGCGCGGCGGGCAAAGTTCAGGTAGGCATCAACCGCAAAACGTACACCAGGCAACACGTGGCGCTGATCAATCACTTCTTCGCGGGTCAGGCCCACGGCTTCAGCCAGACACAACCAGGCTTCAATACCGCCTACATCGTCATCATGACCGTCGTGATCCAATATTCGCTGCAACCATTGTTTGCGCACGCCGGCATCCGGGCAGTTCGCCATAATGGCGGCGTCTTTGCGCGGGATCATCACCTGGTAGTAGTAGCGATTGGCCACCCAGCCACGAATCTGCTCCGGGCTGCATTGACCACAATACATGGCCTGATGATACGGGTGATGGATATGGTAAAGACGGCCTTTATCGCGTAACGCGCGCTCAAAGTCCGCACGATTCAGGGTGGTGTTCACAATGGCGTTCATGGCGTCCCCGACAGATCAAGATGCATTCCGTCCCAGGCCACTTCAATGCCGTGTCGGGCCAACTGAGCCCGCTCGGCTGAGTCCTCATTCAGGATCGGATTGGTGTTGTTGATGTGTATCAGAATCTTGCGCTTGGCCGGAATGGTGTCGAGCACCTCTATCATGCCACCGGGACCATTCTGCGCCAGATGCCCCATCGCCTGGCCGGTTTTTGTACCGACCCGCTGGCGGATCATTTCATCGTCGTGCCATACAGTGCCATCAACCATCAGTACATTGGCCCGATGCATCCACTGCAGAATCTGCGCATCCGGCTTGCCCAGACCTGGCGCGTAAAGCAGGGTGTGACCCGTACGGGTGTCTTCAATAAATACACCAATATTGTCACCGGGATGCGGGTTATCCCTGCGCGGCGAGTAAGGTGGTGCATTGCTCAATAAGGGTATGGCGGTCAACTTGAGATTTGGCACACTGGGTATTACAAACGCTTCTCCCGCTCCATCACCAAGGGGGATTTCACGCCAGCGCAAGCCACCATTCCAGTGCTCAAGCATCGGGAACAGTGGAAACCCACTACTCAGGTCTTCATGTACCTGAGCAGTGCACCAGACGTCCAGTGGCAAGCCTTCCCGTAAGGTCAACAAACCGGTGGTGTGGTCTACCTGGCTATCCATCAACAGTACGGCTTCAATACCTGTGTCGCGCAACGCCCGGGCGGGCTGCATGGCAGGGAAAGATGAAAGCTGGGCGCGAATGTCCGGAGACGCGTTAAACAGAATCCAACGCTCGCCATCTTCACTGACCGCGATGGATGATTGTGAACGGGCGTGGGCGTTAAGAGTGCCTTTTCGGAAACCGTCACAGTTTGCACAGTTACAGTTCCACTGTGGGAAACCGCCACCTGCCGCTGAACCAAGAACCTGAATGTACATAAATAGAAGCTCCGGAAGTAAAACGGCCAGCGCCATAGCGCTGACCGCTTCAGGCTTCAGCGGTTGGCGAAGTACATAGTGACTTCGAAACCGATACGCAGGTCTTCATAAGCTGGTTTTGTCCACATAACACTTACCTCTTATTGTCGTGATTGCTTACGTGTCAGGAGAATTACGGCACTTCTGCCACATTCCCAAAACCATCCTAAAGGCAGGCGCCAAACACCAATATGGTACTTTCGCACTGTTTTAGGGGCACCTTTAGTTGCGTTCGGGGAACGACTCTTTCAGCCAAAAAAAACCCTCAGCAGACGCTGAGGGCAAAAAGGTGCACACCCGGTGCGCAGTTCCACCATCAAGCCCGTGTGGAGAGCAAGACGGTGGCGTCATCGTCAGAAAAAGCCTAGAGGATTGATGTCGTAGCTGGTCAGCATGCACTTGGTTTGCTGGTAGTGATCAAGCGCCAGTTTGTGGGTTTCGCGGCCAATACCCGACTTCTTGTAGCCACCGAAGGCCGCATGAGCCGGATAAGCGTGGTAGCAGTTCATCCAAACCCGACCAGCCTCAATGTTGCGACCCATGCGATACGCCACATTGGTATCCCGGGACCAGACACCAGCGCCCAGACCAAACTCAGTATCGTTGGCGATTGCCAGCGCTTCTTCCTCAGTTTTGAAGGTTGTCACACCTACGACAGGGCCGAAGATCTCTTCCTGGAACACCCGCATCTTGTTATCGCCCTTGAACAACGTGGGCTGAATATAAAATCCGTTAGCGAATTCACCTTCCAGGTGTTCGCGATCTCCACCAGTCAGAACCTCTGCACCCTCCTGCTTCCCGATTTCAAGGTAAGACAGGATCTTGTCAAACTGTTCTTTACTCGCCTGAGCGCCGACCTGTACATCGGTGTCCAGTGGGTTGCCACGCTTGATTGACTTGGTGCGGGCTACCACTTTTTCCATAAATTCTTCGTACATGTCTTCCTGCACCAGAGCGCGGGACGGACAGGTGCATACTTCACCCTGGTTAAAGAACGCCAGAACCAGACCTTCTACACACTTATCGACGAACTCGGGCTCTGCCTTCATCACATCCGAGAAGTAAATATTGGGTGATTTTCCGCCCAGCTCCACAGTGGAGGGAATGATGTTTTCAGCCGCGCACTTGAGAATATGTGATCCGACCGGGGTTGAGCCGGTGAACGCAATTTTGGCAATGCGCTTGCTCGTAGCCAGCGCCTGACCGGCTTCAATGCCGTAGCCGTTGACCACGTTAAGAACACCCGGTGGCAACAAATCACCGATGACTTCCATCAACACCAATATACTTGCAGGTGTCTGTTCGGCCGGCTTCAGCACTGTACAGTTACCAGCAGCCAGACACGGGCCCAGCTTCCAGGCTGCCATCAATATCGGGAAGTTCCAGGGAATGATTTGTCCCACCACGCCCAGCGGCTCGTGAAAATGATACGCCACTGTATTGTGGTCAATTTCGCCCATATGCCCTTCCTGGGCACGAATGCAGCCCGCAAAATACCGGAAGTGATCGGCTGCCAGTGGGATATCGGCATTAAGGGTTTCACGAACGGCCTTGCCGTTATCCCAAGTTTCGGCGACCGCCAGTTTTTCCAGGTTGGCTTCGATGCGGTCAGCAATCTTCAACAGAATATTCGAGCGCTCAGCCGCCGAAGTACGCCCCCACGCCGGAGCTGCTTTATGGGCTGCATCCAGTGCCAGATCAATATCCTCTGCGGTTGAACGCGGAATCTCGCAGATCACTTCGCCTGTCACCGGCGAGATGTTTTCAAAATACTGCCCTTTTACCGGGGCAACCCACTCACCGCCAATGTAGTTTCCGTACTGGGACTTGAAAGAAACGACCGAGCCTTCCTTTCCTGGTTGTGCGTAGATCATGGTTCTAACCTCTTTTTGTGTTTGTTGCTCGCCAAGGTGGGCTTTCGCATTTACGGAATCAATATAGGCACTAACGGCTGTCTGTTGAATGCTGCGATAGAGGCGAAAAACTCCTCCCTTGGTAGTAGGCGCCAGAGCTATTCATTGTTGCCTCTGGCGCCCACGCTCATTGCATTTGGGCGTTACTGGCTGGCAACGCGGTCCTTCGGCAGCCTGAACGTCCACACCATACCGCCCTGGTTGAAATCTTTAACTACCTTGGCTACTTCGCCACCCCATAGCGGAACAGCCCCACCCCAACCCGACGCAACGGAAACATATTGCTCGCCATCCATCGTCCAGGTTACTGGCGTACCTACCACACCAGAGCCAGTGTTGAACTTGTATAGTTCCTCACCAGTCTTGGCATCAAACGCTTTCAGGTAACCTTCCGGAGTACCGGTAAACACAAGATTGCCAGCGGTGGCCATTACCCCACCCCACAAAGGTGCGGGGTTTTCATAGCGCCACACTTCCTCTCCGGTTTTCGGGTCCACCGCCCGCAGGACACCGATGTAGTCATCATTCGCAGGTTTAATGGTGAAGCCTGCCCCCAGATAAGCCCCACCCTTCTTGTAAGACACCGGCTCATTCCAGATATCCATAGACCACTCGTTCGAGGGTATATAAAAGAGGCCTGTGTCCTGGCTAAACGCCATTGGCATCCAGTTTTTACCACCCAGGAACGCCGGCTGTGCCAGAACTGTCTCGCCTTTTGCACCATCTATTGATGACGGATCACCCGGGCGCCCACCCTCTGCATAAATAGGCCGGCCGGTTTTCGGATCAAGCCCTGTAGCCCAAGTGATCTTGTCGACGAAGGGAAAACCGCGAATGAAGTCGCCATTCTCACGATTAAGAACATAGAAAAAGCCGTTACGGTCAGCTGTGGCCGCTGCCATCACTTTTTCGCCATCTTCTTCGTAGTTGAATGAAATCAGCTCGTTCACACCATCGTAATCCCAACCGTCGTGGGGCGTGGTCTGGAAGTGCCATTTGATACTTCCGTCGTTAGGGTCGATAGCCAGACGCGAGGATGAAAACAGGTTGTCGCCCGGGCGCAGGTGCGAATTCCAGGGTGCAGGGTTACCTGTGCCGAAAAACAGCGAATCTGTGTCCGGGTCGTAGGTCCCACCCAACCAGGTTGCGGCACCACCGTTTTTCCACAGATCACCCGGCCAGGTCTTACCGGCTTCGCCACCAGAAATACCGTTCTCGACGGCCTTGCCGTCTTTGTAGACATAGCCCATGTGGCCTTCAACCGTAGGCCGTGTCCAGATCAGGTCACCGCTTTCGGGATCATAGGCTTCTACTTTGCCCACCACACCAAACTCACCGCCCGACACCCCGGTGATCAGCTTTCCCTTGACCACAATCGGCGCAGCCGTGATGGCGTAACCTGCCTGATAATCGGCAACCTTTTTAATCCACACAGGCTTGCCGGTGTCTTTGTTCAAAGCCACCAGCTTGGCGTCGAGAGTGCCGAAATACACTTTATCGCCGTACAGGGCAACGCCCCGGTTAACCACGTCGCAACAAGGCATAATGCCGTCCGGCAAGCGAGCATCGTATTGCCAAAGCTCTTCACCAGTGCGCGCATCAATGGCGTATACACGGGAATAAGACGCGGTCACATACATCACCCCATCTTTGATCATGGGCTGGGATTCCTGGCCACGCATTTTTTCGCTGCCAAATGAAAACGCCCAAGCCGGCTGCAAAAAGCGGATGTTATCGGTATTCAAGTCTTCAATGGTGCTGAACCGTTGACCTTGAGTACCCATGCCATAGCTGACGATGTCCTCTGGTGTGCTGGCATCGTTAAGGATATCGTTGTCGGTGACGGCCTGGGCGCCGCAGGACACAGCCAACGCCAGGGTGCTGACTGCAATGCGAATGCCGAATCTGTTGGGTCTCATGATTGCGTTCTCCGAGTCTCTTGTTGTCGGTTTTCGGTAAGCCGGGAAGTTTTCCCGTCTGTTAGCAGATTCTTCGCTTTGCCCACGCAATCAACAATGCCACCGCGGATGTGGTTTTCTCATCACTTGGTCGTACTACCCAACAAAAAGCCCGTGCCAAGTGCACGGGCTTCGGTTAGATCTACAGTTTGAAAATGCTCACCAGAAGACGTCAGTTGCTACCTTCAGCCCGGGCAATGGCCTCCTCACTCAGAAATTCCCGGTAGTATTGCGGCAGGCTGTAGCGCAAACGCTGCTCAGCGAACAAGGTGTCCAGATCGCCCGACTTCACCAGGGTTCCAATAATCTCTTCCAACGCGTAACCCAGCTGACGATGGGTGTGCTTGATAGCCATACCCACATCCCAAACCTGCTTGCCAATGCCCGGAAATCCATTGCCGGCCGCCTTGAAATTGCTGTTTTCTTTCTTGGCCAACTCATGATCAATTTCGGCACGCATGCCCATAACAGCGCTGACCTGGCCATCGTGCATAGCACCAAACGCCTCTTGAACGTTGGCATAGTGGCGTACTTTGTCGCGAATACGACCATTCAGCCCCGAGGTCAGGTAAAAATCTGGCAGGGTGTCAATTTCCACGCCTATCGGGTGGTATTGAAACATCGCGATGGTGTCGACCGACTCCATCTTTTGCGGATTGTAGGCAATCTGCCAGGTCTCCTGCTGGTAGGGCCCGAACAGGACAACCTGCTCATTCATGTATTCGCCTGTGGAGTCTTGCATATAGGCGTATTTTTTATCGTATGGCACCCGCATCATCACGTCCGCCAATCGTCGCTTGGCAAGATAGTGTCCTTTCCACACATTGTTGCGAAGGTCATCACCCAGGTTTTCATCGGGCACTATCCAGTGCACTTTGAACTCTACGCCCATCTCTGCCGCAATGCGCTTGCCCAGTTCGACATCAATGCCTTGCGGCTCCCCATCGGCCATATAGGAATACGGTGGGAAGTTCTGATAAACGCCAACTTTCAGGTACCCGGATTCAAGAATGATGTCGTAGGTGCGCTCCGCCGGGCGGTTCAGAAGCATATCGCCGTCGTCTACCTCCTGTGCAACGCCCGCTTGAAACACCAGCATCATCAAACACAGAAATAGCGCTTTCATTATTTTCTCCCCAACGGCAAAGGGCCAGCGCGACGCCAGCCCATTATCGAACATGTTTTTTTGACACCAAAGCCGTTCACTCGGGCTTGGGCAATGATTCGACGTAGGTTTTTATTGCCCAGATGGCGTTTTGATCCAGGGTAGTTTTCCAGGAAGGCATACCACGGTCGGTGCCGTTCTGAACCCTCGTCATGTAGTACTCGTCGTCCCACTCTGAGAGTTCGCGCAAATCCGGAGTCAATCCACCCGACATTGCTCTGATACCGTGACAGGCAGCGCAATTGCCAGCGTATGCACTTTCCCCGATCTCTACCGCGAGTGACTTTGCATCGGCGTGGGAGCCGCCTTCACGGAACGGGTTTTCATACAGTACCTCTTCGCCCAGTACCGGGAGGTCGCCGGTATCAACAGCCTGGGGGGTCACGTTGCCATGCGCAACAACTAAGCCCGCAGCGCTTAAAAAGGCCGCCGTTGTCAGCGCTCTGACGGGTAACAAGCGTAAAAAGGAGAGTGAAAAGGAGCGTGCCATGATTCTTACCTCTGTTGGTGCCTGATGCTCTGGCTGTTGGATTTATGAGCTGCCAGCAACTGCAACCAGTGTAAGAACACCCCCAGAAAATCCGAATGCCACTTTCGAGGTCTCGGCTTAGTTCCTTGGTAGTAGACAGTAGGAGCGAAGCCCAAAGCACGACAGGCATATCTGCCCGCCGTAAAGGGACCATTTATCAGGCACAAAGAGGGCGTACGGGCATTTTTCCCGGTTTTTTATGGCTTTTTCCCGATTCTCTAATGGGTTTTGCCGTCGCTGTGGGCGGCGACTCAGGCCAATACTCAGTGCGTCGAGTACAACAGCGAAGACGTCACAACAATAACCTGAGGAACGAATATGAACATCATAAGCAAACAACGCCCATTAATACGTGGAATCGGTCTGGCCTTGCTTTTGGGTACCGGTAGCGGTCTGGTCGCAACGCAAAGTCACGCTGCAGGAGTAACCTGGGACGATATTGCCAACGATGCTGAATCCGTGGAGAACGTGCTGGGTTACGGAATCGGCCCAAAAGCCCAGCGTTACAGCCCGATGACCACCCTGAACAGGGACAATGTGGAGCGGCTGGTTCCGGCCTGGTCCTTCTCGTTTGGTGACGAGAAGCAGCGCGGACAGGAGTCCCAGGCGCTGATTCACGACGGCGTGATTTACGTTACCGCATCTTACTCGCGCATATTTGCCCTGGATGCAAAATCCGGCAAACGTCTATGGGAGTACACGCACCGTCTGCCCGAGGGCATTCGCCCCTGCTGTGACGTGGTCAACCGCGGTGCCGCGATTTTTGGTGACAAGGTGTTCTTTGGCACCCTGGATGCTGGCATCGTTGCCCTGAATAAAGATACCGGCAAAGTGGTTTGGCGCGAGAAGTTTGGCGATCACGAAGCGGGCTACACCATGACGGGAGCCCCGACTCTGGTCAAAGATCAGAAATCCGGCAAGGTTCTGCTGATTCACGGGTCTTCCGGCGATGAGTTCGGCGTTGTAGGTAAATTGTTTGCCCGAGACCCTGAAACCGGTGAAGAAGTCTGGATGCGCCCTTTCGTGGAAGGCCATTTCGGACGTTTGAATGGAGAGAAGAGCACCCCGACCGGCGATGTAAATGCACCGAGCTGGCCTGATGACCCCAACACTGAAACCGGAAAAGTAGAGGCCTGGAGCCAAGGCGGCGGCGCCCCCTGGCAAAGCGCCAGCTTTGATGCTGAAACCAACACCATTATTGTTGGCGCTGGCAACCCGGCACCCTGGAATACCTGGCATCGCACCTCTCCTGGTGGCGACCCCGCCGATTATGACAACCTGTATACCTCTGGCCAGGTGGGTGTAGACCCAACCACCGGCGAAGTTAAATGGTTCTATCAGCACACCCCTAACGACGCCTGGGATTTCTCGGGCAACAACGAGTTGGTGCTATTCGAATACACCGAAGACGGCGAAACCGTAAAAGCTACCGGCCATGCGGACCGGAATGGCTTCTTCTACGTAGTTGACCGCGCCAATGGCGAGTTCAAAAAGGGCTTTCCATTTGTTGACAACATTACCTGGGCCTCTGGCATTGGTGATGATGGGCGCCCGATGGAAAATAAAGGCCAACGCCCACCACCGGTCAAAGAAGGCGAAAGCCGCGGCGAGTCCATTGAAGTGTCACCACCATTCCTGGGTGGCAAAAACTGGAACCCGATGGCCTATAGCCCTGACACCGGCTTGTTCTATATTCCAGCCAATCACTGGAAAGAAGATTACTGGACAGAAGAAGTCACCTACAAGAAAGGTGCGGCTTACCTCGGACAAGGTTTCCGTATCAAGCGCATGTACGATGATCATGTCGGCATTCTCAGAGCTATGGACCCGGTCAGTGGCGAGATTGAATGGGAACATAAAGAAAATATGCCACTTTGGGGCGGCGTGCTCACCACAAAAGGCGGACTGGTGTTTACCGGTACAGGTGATGGCTACCTGAAGGCCTTTAACTCTGAAACTGGTGAGGTACTCTGGCAATTCCAGACAGGTTCCGGAATTATCTCCTCGCCCATCACTTGGGAGATGGACGGTGAGCAGTACGTTGGCGTGGCCTCTGGTTACGGTGGAGCAGTTCCCTTGTGGGGTGGTGATATGGCCGAGCTAACCAAGCCGATCTCACAAGGCGGTTCATTCTGGGTATTCAAGCTGCCCTCCTGGGCGCAGGCTTCCCGTTAAGTTCCAAGCCATCCGGGCCTGGTGTGAACGCACCAGGCCCTTTTCCTGAGCACATAACTGTAGAGTTTACATTATGAAACTGCTTATCAGCGCTTCGCTTTTACTGCTCACATCCCCCCTTATGGCCGGCGACTACATGGCCGGACAAGACCAACCACCGGTGCTCAATGGCTGCGTTCTGGAGCAAAACGCCAAATGCGAAGGCGTTGACCTGCAAGGCGCTGACCTATCGAACATGGATTTGCGCGGTGCCAATTTCAAAGGCGCCAACCTCAGCGGTGCTAACCTGAACCACACCAGCTTGCGCGGCGCCAATCTCGACGGCGCTAACCTTGATGGTGTCAGCGGTTATCGTCTGCAGGCTTACCGAGCCACGATGCGCGGCGCAAAGGTGCGCGACGCAAAGCTTCAGGGAATGCAGGCCGAATACCTGTTTGCCCAGGGTGCAGACTTCAGCGAGTCAGACCTGACCGGTGCCAATTTTTCCTTTTCCAGATTTTCAGGCGCCAGGCTACAAGGCAGCAACCTGTCTTTCAGCAATTTCGAAATTGCCTGGCTACCCAAAGCCGATTTCCAGGGTGCCAACCTGCATGGGGCTAACCTGCAGGAAGCAAAGCTCGGGCTGGCCAATTTGGCAGACGCAAACCTGACCAACAGCAGAATTCACTACGCAACCTTCGAAGGGACTTATATGGAGGGCTGCACAGGATGCCCGTTTGATTGGTAACCGGAGTCTCACAGGGTTGTCGTCAGGAGCCGGTTTCAGGATCTTTGGCCAGCACCTCGCTGGCCATAACGCACCAGGCCCGCGTCTACTGCAAGATGTATCAGTTCCACGGAGGAACCAACCTGTAATTTGCTTTTCAACAGCGCCAAATGATTGGACACGGTTTTGCTGCTGATACAAAGCTGCTCTGCAATACCCGAAACGTTGTCGCCCCGGGCATACATCAACAGAACCTCCATTTCTCTCTGGGTCATATCTTTCAGACGATAATCAACAGGCCGTTCGCTATTCATTGCCAGTCGTGTAGCAATGGCATGCTCAATGTAGGGCTGACCAGACGCCACTCGCTTGACGGCTTCTGCCAGTTCCTCCGGCGCACAGCTCTTGGATACAAATCCCATACTGCCCACATCCAACGCCTGGCGCACCAGAGGCAGTTCATCGTGCATAGTAAAAAACAGGATAGCGGCCCCCTGCCAGCGCTGGCGAACACGTCGCCCAACCTCAAGCCCGGAGATATCCGGCAGCCCCATATCCAGTAACAACACATCAGGCCGACACGGGCCATATTGGGTGACAGCCTGCTGACCGTTCTCCGCCTCGGTGACCTCGATGCCAGGAATCATAGAGCGAAGCAAATTCGCAATGCCTTGGCGAACCACCTGGTGGTCATCCACAATCATCAGTTTCATAGTAGGCTCCCAAACGCACAGGACGGATGCAGCGGAACGGCTAACTGTATTTTGGTGCCCTCGCCAACCTTGCTCAAAAATCGCACACGCCCCCCCAGACAACGAGCTCGCTCGTGCATCGAGCGCAGTCCCAATCCGGCTTTTTCAGGAAAATTGTCGGTACCTGCGCCATCGTCACGCAGTTCAATATGCAGCTCACCTGCGTTCTGGGTGACCGCAAGCGTGGCGCAGGTTGCGTTCGCATGACGCGATACATTATTCAGGGCTTCCTGCAGAAATCGATACAGGTGCGTTTGTTGCTCTCCGGACATGTCTGCCAAGTGTTCATCCATCGTCAGCTGGCAATTCAGACCGCTCAGGTGCTGCCACTGCTCGGCCAGGTGCTGAATGGCACCTGCCAGGCCCAATTGTTCCATCGCTAACGGATGCAAATCCTGTAGCAGGTGACGAAAGTGCCGCTGAACCGTTTCACAATGCCCAGCCAGGTCCCGGGCTTGCTGCTTCTGGCGCTCGTTCAGTTCCGGGTCATAAACCCAACTTTTTGCCTGGGCGCGAATACCCGTCAGGTACTGGCCAAGATCATCATGCAACACCCGGGCAATGTGCTCCCGTTCCCGGTCTTGCAGCTGCAACAACTCGTTGAGCAGACGGCTAACGGTTTGCTGCTCGTTCTCAAGTGCTAAAACCATATGATTGAAGCGCTGCGCCAGGGTGTCCAGCTCCATAACCCGCTGGCTTGGCAAACGCGACGCCAGACAACCGTCGGCAACGGCAGCCATAGCAGAGGAGAGTTCGGTCAACGGCCGCACTCCCTGCTTTACCATCCAGAACAGCGCCAAAAAACACAACACCATCCCCACCGCGTAGGAAGCCGATATCAGCACAAAGCCCTCCCAGACTTCCTCCACTTCGTCCGCTGGATCTATACGCCAGCCGTTCACCACCTCAAAAGCACGTTCGCCAGTAACGATGCTAGCAAACCAGAAAGGCACTTCATGATTGACAGCTGAACCGGAGCCCTGTGTGGGGCGCATGTGACGAAGGGACTGAACCACATCCGGAGGCAAGGTTTCCGCTGCCCCCAAAGATTGAGCAACGCCGGATACCGCCGCCAGTTCCCGACCAATATCGTACTGAGCCTGCTGCACATACAGTACTGCACCCACGCCATAAATAGCGGTAAACAGGAGCAGCATCAGCAGGGAAATCTTCCGGAAAACCGTCATTTTCAGTGCTCGATAAAGTGCATGGAAAGCCAGCACGTATGCTTGTATCCCATGCTAAACAAGCTGTCCGGGAGCGGAATAGTCCTTTAGTACTGGCAGTTTCCTACTTTCTGAATATTCCCGGGACTTTTTCCCTTCACTAAGCTGGTCACACAATAAAAACCGGAGAGCGCCATGCTTCACTATGTGTTTCGTTTAAGGTTCCGACCATCACTTATGGTCGTCACTTTTCTACTCGCCGCTCTGACCGTACTACCCGCCACTGCGGCAGACCCGCTGAATGTGCGCATCGGCTACCTGCAATGGAAACCAGATACCGGGCCGGTGCTATCCAATGTGTTGCCCGAACCGAAAGATGCCGGCTTACGCGGTGCTGAACTGGCCATCGCCGACAACAGCACTACGGGCAAGTTCATGGGGCACAACTATGAGCTAACTACCCAGGTGACGGATTCGGAACAGGCAGCCATTACTGAATTTGAGGCGCTACAACAGCAGGGCGTTCAGGTGTTCGTGGCCAACGTGCCTGCCAGCACACTGGCTGCCATGATGAACAAAGCAAACGCCGACACTCTGGTTTTTAACGCAGGTGCCGCCGACGACACGCTGCGAACCCGGGAGTGCAACAGCAACCTTCTGCACACCATCCCCAGTTACGCCATGCTCACAGACGCCCTTAACCAGTGGTTACAACTGCGGCGCTGGAGCTCGGTATTTCTGATCACCGGCCCCACCGCAGAAGATCTTGCATGGGCCGACGCCTTTCGCCGTTCAGCCAAGCGTTTCGGAGTGAAAATTATTGAAGATAAGCCCTGGACCTTCGATGCAGACCTGCGTCGCACTGCCGCCAAGGAGTTACCACTTTTCACCCAGGCAAAAGACTATGACGCGGTAGTGGTGGCGGATGTGCGCGGCGACTTTGGCGAATACGTGCCTTTCAATACATGGCTGCCACGCCCCGTGGTTGGCACTCAGGGCATGTCACCGGTGGCCTGGCATCGAGTTGTTGAAAGCTGGGGTGCGGCGCAGTTGCAAAGCCGTTTCCAGGAACTGGCCGGCCGTAATATGAACAGCGCCGATTATGCCGCCTGGACGGCCGTTCGCTCAGTGGGCACCGCGGTTACTCAAACGGGACAAGCTGATGCCAGCAGTATCCGCCAGTTTATCTTCAGTGACCGCTTTCAATTGGCCGCTTTCAAGGGCAGAAAACTGAATTACCGGCAGTGGAATGGCCAGCTACGCCAACCCATTCCCCTGATACATCCGAGAGGTTTGGTGGCAACTGCACCCTTCGAGGGTTTTATTCACCCGCGCACCGAAATGGACACCCTCGGCTTTGATGAGCCGGAAAGTAATTGTCGTATCAACGGCTGACCGCCTGCGCGCTCGCCATTCAGAACAATAAGGAGTTTACCGATGAAATCGCTGCTCAGAAAAACCGTTTTGGCCTCCCTTATCGGGTTGTCCGCACCTGCAATGGCAAGTGTTGCCTACGTGTCCAACGAGAAGGACAACACCTTGTCGGTGATTGATACCGCAACCATGGAGGTCGTCGAAACCATTGAGATTGGTGCCCGGCCGCGGGGCATTCTGCTGTCCAAGGATTACACCAAGCTATACATCTGCGCGAGCGATGACGATACCGTTCAGGTGCTGGACTTGGCCAGCCGCAAAATTATAGACACCCTGCCCTCGGGTGAAGACCCTGAGCAGTTCGCCCTGCATCCGAACAATAAACACCTGTACATTGCCAACGAAGACGATGCGATAGTAACCGTGGTCGACGTCTCCACCAAGGTTGTTCTTGCCCAGATTGATGTCGGTATAGAACCCGAAGGCATGGCCGTGAGCCCGGATGGCAAGTGGGCTGTGAACACCTCGGAAACCACCAGCATGCTGCACTGGATCAACACTGAAACGTTTGAAATCGACAAGAACATTGTGGTGGGCCAGCGCCCGCGACATGTGGAATTCAGCGAAGACAGCAAGATCGCCTGGGCTTCAGCGGAAATTGGCGGCACCGTTCATATCATTGACGTGGACAAACTCGAGCAGATTCACGAAATGTCCTTCAAAGTGCCGGGGGTCAATCAGGACCGGGTGCAACCCGTTGGCATTGAGCTGACGTCTGACGGCAAATATGCATTTGTCGCACTTGGCCCCGCAAACCACGTGGCGGTGGTGGATGCCAAAACCTACGAAGTGCTGGATTATCTGTTGGTTGGCAGCCGGGTGTGGCAGCTGGACCTGAACAAGGATCAAACTCAGCTTTACACCACCAATGGTGTTTCCGGCGATGTGTCAGTGATTGATATAGAGGACATGAAGGTTATTAAATCAATCAAGGTGGGACGCTACCCCTGGGGCGTAGTGATCGACCCTAACTCATGACACTGACCGCCAGGGATATCGGTTTTCGCTACGGTAGCCAACCGGTACTCACAGACATCAATTTTGCTCTCGACAAGGGGCGTTTTCACGCCCTGCTCGGACCTAACGGGGCGGGTAAATCTACCCTGTTTGGTCTGCTGACACGCCTGCTCGCTTTGCAGCAGGGCGACATTCTGCTCGCCGGGCGATCCCTGAAGAAGCACCCCGCCGAGGCCATGCGCCAGATCGGTGTGGTGTTTCAGCAAAACGCACTGGACCTGGATCTGAGCGTACGCCAGAACCTTATGTATCACAGCGCTCTGCACGGACTCTCACGTAAGCAGGCGCGACGGCGCGGGGACCGGGAGCTGGAACGGTTTGATTTAATGGACCGGGCCAACGACGCGGTAAGAACACTTAATGGCGGCCACCGGCGACGGGTAGAAATTGCCCGTGCCCTGCTGCACCAACCCACATTGCTGTTGCTGGACGAGCCCACCGCAGGCCTGGATATCGCCAGCCGAAATGCCCTGAACGAACATGTTCGCCGGCTTTGCCGCGAAGACAAACTCACGGTACTTTGGGCTACCCATCTGATTGAAGAAGTACAAGAGCACGACCGTGTAATGATTTTACACCTTGGCCAGCTGATGGCTGACGACTCCGGCCACGAGCTATGCAGACAGACGGCCACGGACAGTCTCGCGGAAACCTTCAAATCACTTACCGGAGTGAGTTCGTGAAACTCATCGCTTACTGGCATTGTTTCGCCGGTGTTCAGACTCGTGAATGGCTGCGCTTTTGGCAACAACGTACACGGTTTGCCAGTGCGTTAGTGCGGCCACTGCTATGGCTGGTTGTGTTTGCCGCCGGTTTTCGCGCGGTTCTTGGAATATCCATTATCCCGCCCTATCAGACCTATATCACCTACGAAACCTACATTGCACCAGGGCTCTGCGGCATGATCATACTCTTCAACAGCATGCAGGGAGCGCTATCGATGGTTTACGACCGCGAGCTGGGCAGCATGCGGGTTCTCTTGATGAGCCCCCTACCGCGGCCTTTTCTGCTGGTAACAAAGCTGCTGGCTATGGGCTCGGTGTCGGTGGTTCAGGTGTATATCTTCCTGTTTATCGCATTATTGGTGGACGTAAAGCCACCGATGTGGGGCTATCTGGCCGTAATGCCGGCGCTGATTTTAACAAGTTTAATGCTGGGTGCACTGGGGTTGCTGATTGCCACCTGGATAAAGCAGCTGGAAAACTTTGCAGGGGTAATGAACTTTGTCATTTTCCCGATGTTCTTTCTCTCCTCGGCACTGTACCCGCTATGGCGTATGAACGAAGCCAGTCCCTGGCTGTACTGGGTGTGCCAGTTCAATCCCTTTACCCACGCAGTGGAAACTATCCGTTTCTCGCTTTATCTGCAGTGGAGTCCTTTAGCCTGGGGAGTCAGTACAGGCGTTACAGTCATACTCGTTATTTTGGCCACAACCGGCTTCCGGCCACAGAGAACCAAAATTCTGGGCAGTAAACCAGCATGAGCATGCCCAGGCTGGCACCGGCAACAACCCGCCAAAATAGTACTTTAGTGCCAGTTTTTTGGTGCGATGGTCTCGTTCTACTGAACTCCGATATGGCGTGTAATGAGGCCGACACAATAATAACGAGGTTCCGCGGTCTTTACTTGTCGCCGGAAACCTTCAACAGGAGGTTGCCATGCTTGATGAACCCCATGCCGCACATACTCCCGAAACCCGCTATGATGGTCCGGTCACGACCCTTGATGCCGAAAACAAACAGGTAGAAACACTCATGGAGCCCGCATACAAGATACTGATAGCCGATGACCATCCACTGTTCCGCGAAGCGATTATCAGTGTTATCGAATCCGGCTTTGAAGGCAGTGAAATTCTTGAAACGGACGACCTCGATAGTGCGCTGGCAATCGCCAGGGAAAACGATGATCTGGACCTTATTCTGCTGGACCTGAATATGCCTGGCATGCACGGGTTGAACGGGCTGATCACGCTACGAAACGAAGCTCCAACTATTCCGGTCGTGATTGTTTCAGCGGAGGAAGAAAAGCAAGTGGTGCTCCAGGCCATCACTTACGGCGCGATAGGTTTTATTACAAAATCATCGCCGCGTGCACAAATGACGGAAGCCATCCAACAGATCCTGAACGGCAACGTATATCTGCCCTCAGACATCATTCGCACGGGAAAAGAAAGCGCTGGCCGTCGCAGGCGCAACGATGACAACCCAATTTCACCGGAATTGCTCAACTCCCTGACCCGACGCCAGCTGCTGGTGCTGGAACGGATGTCAAAAGGCGAATCGAACAAACAGATTGCCTACAACCTGAACATTGCTGAAACGACGGTGAAAGCCCACGTATCCGCAATACTGCGCAAACTCAGTGTGCATAACAGGGTGCAAGCTATTTTGTCTGCCAGTGATGTAGATTTCAGTCAGTACCTGAAACGCTAAGCTTTTATCAGTGAGGCGCGCGAGGGTGGCCAGAGATCATGTGGTTAAGCGTACTTCTTAGCTTTAATGGCTTAACCGGCTTGTTCATCAGCACATAACCAAGCTCGCGAATGTGCTGCTTGAGTTCGTTGGTGTAATTTGCCGTAATCATTACCACCGGAACCGGATTTTGACGCCGTTTATTAATGCTGGCCACAGCGTCTACACCTGTCTCATCATTGTCCAGATGATAATCTGCAAGTATCAGATCCACGGGGCTGACAACCGGATCTAACTGACGCTCCAGTTCGGCCAGCGACGTGGCAGCTGTCACCCGGCACTCCCAGCCTTCCAGCAATATTCTCATGCCTTCACAGATAGCGTGATCATTGTCGATCACCCATATCCTCGCACCGCCCAAGCCATGATCCGCGGCCACATCAAGTGTCTTTTCGGTGGTTGCCCGTCGCGGCATCAGCTTGCCTAGCGGTACCCTGACACTGAATACCGAGCCCTTGCCTTCAACAGACGAAACGGCGATCTCGTGGCCAAGCATACGTGCAATTTTATCAACGATAGCAAGCCCCAGGCCCAGACCCTTATCAGGACGCGAACCCTCAGGTCGTATCCGTTTAAATTCCTGAAAAATCTCACTGAGTTTGTCCTGTGGAATGCCGGGGCCGGTATCCCATACCTGCAACACAACGTGGCCTGCCTGACGCCGACAGCCCAGCAAAATACGCCCACTGCTGGTATAACGAATGGCATTGGTCAGAAAATTCCGGAGTATGCGCGCCAGTAACTGGGAATCAGACACCACAATTGCTGAAGACGCCACAAAGTCCAGCGAAAGATTCTCTGCAATCGCCATCTGCTGACACTCGCGGGCGATGTTATTCAGCAGGTCGCGGAGGTCAAACGCGGTGACATCCGGCTTTATGACACCGGCATCCAGCTTTGAAATATCTACCAGGGTACCCAGCAAACTCTCTACGTCGTCCAGCGACGTACTGACCGAATGCACCAGCCCCTCCGCTTTAGGGCCAAAAGACTGCTCCAGCAATGCGCTGGTAAACAACCGGGCAGCGTTCAAGGGCTGCAACAGGTCGTGGCTGACCGCTGCCAGAAACTTGGTTTTCGACAAGTTTGCTTTCTCAGCTTCCTGCTTGGCCTCCTGCAACCGGGCCTCCGCCGAGGCGCGCTCACTGATTTCCTGGCGTAGCTGATTGTTCACCTCAGTCAGAGCCGAGGTCCGTTCCTCAATTCTGCACTCGAGGTCGTCGTAGGCCTGCTCCAGAGCGAGCGCAGTTTTGCGCCGTTCCGTAATGTCTCGAATGAGCACGAAAAAGCCGATAACGTCGCCTTGTTCATCGAAATTCGCAACATAGGAACGCATCATGTGGCGGACCTGACCCTGTCCATCCATTTCTTCAAATTCGAAGTTGACGTTGTTACCGGCGAGCGCTTCCAGCATCTGCGGCAATAACCGATGATATAGTTCTTCTGAATGCACATGCTCAAGGCGCTTGCCCAGGGGCGACTCGCCATTCAGGCCATACCAGGCTTCGTATACCTGATTGCAGAACTGAATACTCAAGTCGGCGCCAACGTAGGCAATCAGTGCCGGCACATGATCCGTTACCACGCGAACCCAACGCTCGCTCTCTTCAAGCGCTTTGATTCGGCGAGCCATTTCGCTGTTTTTTACATCTGTGATATCAGAGTAAAGAACCACCAGACCACCTTCACGGGTAGGTCTTTCTGTCATTTGTACCCACCGGTCATTGGAGAGCAGGAGCACCACTCCATCAGAATCTGGCTCACGATGTTCTTCGACAATCAAACCCGACTCGAGCGCCAACTGCCAAACCGTGTCGATATCAGTGCCCGGAGCAGGTATCTCAACACCGGCATAGCGCCAATAACTACGAAAGCGGCTATTGCTCTGAATCAACTGGTGGCAATTATCAAAGAGCACAAAGCCATCGGCGATACTCTCGATAGCATCGCTCAGCCGTTGGCGGGTCGTTTCTTCTTCTTCACGGGCTCGGTTAAGCGCCTTGTTACTGTCGCGAAGTTCCTCCATCGCCTGACTCAAGGCTTCTGTGCGTTCTCTTACCTGTTCGGCCAGGACTACCGAATGCTCAAATGCGGCATAAGGTTCAGGCTTCTGGGCCGCTCCGGACTCCACGCGTACAATCAGTGCGTCACAAATTTTACGCAGGCGCTCGTTATCCGCCTCAAGCGTATCAACACGCTGAAGCAACGAAGTTTCCGACTGCGACTGTTCGTTACGGGGAACCGGCATCAGGCTGGCCAATGACTACCCCCGTGAATGTCTGATTAATATGTATGCCGTCGAACTGCTCGCCATAAGTGTTGAAACCAACCACCTTATGTTCGCGCAGAAAATCCGAGAGCGCCGCCGCTTTACCCGTCAGTTCAGCTTCAAGGCGCCTTAAAAAGCAATCACAGCCAATGGTAACCAGCGGCGAACCTACAACATCTTCGGATATTTCAAGTTGTTGCTGCACTGTTTCGAGCAAGGATCCAGGGGCCATCGCCGTCATTACAATGCCGGTCTCCACCGCGCAGTAAAAGGTCAGGCTCTTATCCGGATTGACACGCTGTATGGACCGCACAAAGTAATGGCCGCCGATCTTTACACCCAGAGGCCGCAATGCGAACACCGTGCTGTCCAGTTCATCAGCCGCAACACCAACAGCACGGGCATAGGCATCAGCCGCCGGTTCTGCATTCAGTTCATAAACTGTTCGACTGTCAGAACAGGCATTAGTGACAACCAGCTTCTCATCGCCTCCCATCATGTGATGGCATGAAAATACACGGAAATCCAATGGGGTGTTCACCAACAGAACAGTTGCCGCCCCAGCGTAGAAACGCCCGTTGTAAAATACATGAGTGTTTGTCAGGCGCTCGTCATCGCCCGCTGACCCACCAAACTGCGGAATACTGCCCAGCGCGGCATTCAATGTTGAAAGCACGAGTTCTTCACGACTGGAAAGACCGTCCAGTAGCGTGATCGCAAAGGTGTTGCCTTTAATGGGTGCCAGTCGTGCATTGCGACAATTGTTTAACAGGCGATCAATCAGGCTTTGAGCGTCATGCAGTGAAAACTGATCCATTTCACGAATCAGAGCACATTCAATCGAAAAGAAACGGCTGTCGAAGCCGATAGCGGTGATACTACCCCGGTCATAGCCCCGGGTGGTTATCTCTCCGGCCGAGGTACAACCCGAAAGACGCACATTCGGAAATGCTTGCTCAAGAGCCGGGCCCAAAGATGCAAGGTCGTACTCTGCAGAACAGAAAAACAGAACACTGCCGAGATAGGAATGATTGAGTTCACTGGCAAGTTTCTTCGCCGCCAGGACCGGATCACGAAGGCAAGTGCTGGCGACCTGGGCGGGAGGCAAGTCCGTTACTGATGACATGGAGAGCACTTCCGCAGAACGAGAACGTTCCGCCCATTGTACAGCCTCGGCGCAACCCGCCAATGCGACTTGAGTGCTCTTTACAGGTGCGCCGAAATGATCGTAAGTCATTGATCAGACTACCCCGGTATCAGTACCCGATGTTACTACATAAGAAAAACCGGCACTTTAGTCCTAGGCCATAAAGTCGGGCGGACGGCTGGATACCCATTAAACCGTCCGCCGCAAGTACCGATCAGAAGGTAACGATTGCGCCGAGCGCAATTGTATCGATGTCAGAACTGGTTACGTCAGTTGTCCGATTCTTCCCTTCAAACATGTTGTACTCTGCTACGAGTTTGAAATGGCTGTTCACATCATGAAAGAAACCAATCGTTGTGCTTTCCGTTTCAAGATTCAGAATCTCGGCGTCGGTCTCACCGTAAGACAAGACCAGACGGTTGGGCCCAAAGGTGTAGGAGCCCTGAACGAGATAACCGTCAGCATCGTCTTCTGTTACTGGACCATTGGAAATCAACACCGGATTGTCACCCTTTGAGGTAAATCCCGACGCGGCCAGAGTCAGCCCCTCCAATGTGGCCTTGATGCCGTAGCCAACACCTGTACTGTCGATTGTAGTGCCGGCATTTTCCGCCGACTGATAGCGGCCGTTGACCCAACCGGTCAACCCCAATCCGTTCACATCGGTGCTGTAGGTTATTTCCGACTCAAACCGCGGAGCTGAGTTCTCATCGTTTGCGCCGGTCACTGTGTCCGCTGGGTCAAGTACACCAACCGCAATATTGAAACCAGACATCTCCGGAGCACGATAGGTTATCTGAGCGGATGGCGTCGGATACGCATAGCCGGCGCCAATGTTGCCGAAAGATACGCCACCGGGCGCGCCCGGCGAACCGAAGCCCATCAGAATTTCATCGAGGAATATATTGGAGCGCGCATAAAGGCCAAAATCTTTACCAATCAACACTTGCCCGAAGCTACCATCAACGGTTGCGTAGAACTGGCGTACATCAATGGAGGTGTCGGTCGGTGAATCCAGACTGTCATTGATCGAGGTCCAGAAAGACGAGCGCCCTCCCAGAGTCAGGTCACCCATTTCTTTGCTGAAATTAAAGCCAATCGTGTTTGGCAGAAAGCCCATCTTGATACGGGAATCCTGCGTGTCAGCCAAATCGTTGTCTCGATTAACATAGAAAGCGTTGAAGTAGCCATCGACTGAAAATGTTGTGCCATCTTCGTTATACAGCTCTACCGCGGCGTTTGCCCCAGTACTGGCACCCATTGCAGCTGCCATTGCCACTACCAGTCCAGATCTTCTGATTTTGTTATTCATATTTCCCCCGGAACATTAAAGACATTATGGGTATGGCCCCTGTTGCAGGTGCCACAAGCGTGATCTTTCGCTTGAATTCCATAATCGGCTAATACAGAAACCCGAGATATCGGCCGAGGGAGTCGGTTTTATGGTTACTTGGAAGGTATTGGAAACAGCACTTTGGGATTAAGACGTAAAATAAGGCCAACCATAAAGTAGCAGGTGACCGGTTCGGAGGTCGCATTGAGTCCGCATACAAACCCCATAGCATGAGAGCTCCTACAAAAAAAATATCAGGGGTAATCCATGGCCGGGCGCGCAATGCTCGTTTTTATCTGCATCTTTATGTTTCTCCCAGGCGCCCGGGCGGAACTTTCCGAGCAGAAGACAGCCCTCATTCAACAACTCTTTCCATCAGCAACGGTTATTGAGGACAAACTCTCCGATTTTCCTGTCTATCCGGTGTACCAGCTCCAGGAGCTGTTGGGTTATGCGTACGAATCAGTGGATCTTAGCCCGCTTCAGGGTTTTGCCGGCAAGCCCATCAGTATGTTGATAGGGCTGGACACACACGGCCGATTTACCGGGGTAAAAGTGCTGCACCATCACGAGCCGGTATTTCTGCACGGGTTGGGTGAGGCGCCACTTTTTGAGTTCGTTGATCAGTATGAGGGCAGATCACTGCGCAAACAGATCATCATCAACACCTCTAATACAGGAAGCTCCGGGCGATCGGCTGACAATGGTGACACCGTGTATTTTGACGGCGTCAGCAAAGCCACGGTTTCGGTTTTGATCATTAACGACACCGTACTTTCGTCGGCTTTGCAGGTAGCGCGCAGAAAACTTGAAGGCTTCGCACAGGCCGCACCAACAAAAGCAAAGACCGATTTTTTTCAGCCTCTGACATGGCAACAATTGCTCGAACGCGGCTACATAGGGCAATGGGAACTGAGCCATGAGGAAATTGAATCTGAGCTGGGAAGACCCTTGGCAGACTATCCCCGGGATTTTGGTGATACCAGTGATGGGCCTTTCACTCAACTCTTCTTTGGCTATATTAACTCTCCCATGGTGGGTCGGAACCTGTTGGGAGACGATGCTTATAACACGCTGAAAGAGAGACTGGACCCGGATGTCCAGGTAATGATCGTTATGTCCAGGGGGGACTACCCCCACGTATCCGAGAATTTCACCCCCGGCAGCAATCCTCAGCGCCTGAGCCTCAAACAGAACGGGTTGGCCGTAGAAATGCGTGATTTAAACATATCCGCCGAGGACCTGAACTTACAGGCGACCAATATGCCGGACCTGGTCGCACATAACTTCTTTCGCGTTGGTGGGAGCGCTGGCTTTAGCCCCGGCACAGAGGCCACGATGGATATCAACATCGAACTTTCCCGCAACCATTTGGTAAAAGACCGGGTCGTAATGGAAGTGCCTGTCCGCTTCAATGAGGACCTCTTTGAAACGGTAGATGTGTCGTCATTAGAGATGAATGAGCGCGAGCCCGTCTGGGTGGGCCTTTGGAAACAGCGCTGGTGGCAGATCGCTATTGTTTTAACCGCGCTTACTGTGTTGACGGTATTCTTTGCACGCCAGAAGACATTCAGCCAATACCCGAAACTGGTTCACCGATTCCGTTGGGGCTTTCTGTTTTTCACTCTGTTTTTTATCGGATTTTTTGCTCAGGGACAGCTGTCGGTAGTCAATATTTACACGCTTCTCATCGCAATATGGGATGGCTTCTCACTGAATGTCTTTATGCTTGACCCCATTATTTTTATTTTATGGATATACACGTTTATCAGCCTATTCGTGTGGGGTCGCGGCCTGTTTTGTGGCTGGCTGTGCCCTTTTGGTGCTTTGCAGGAAATGGCAGCCTGGCTGGGTGAAAAGCTTGGCCTGCGCCAGATTAAAGTGCCGGAACACTGGCATCGCCGCCTGATTCTTATTAAATACCCCATTCTGATCGGTCTGGTGGGCACGGCTTTCTATTCCCTGACACTGGCGGAAAAGCTGGTCGAGGTGGAGCCCTTCAAAACCAGCATCACTCTGTTTTTCGTGCGCCATTGGCCATTCGTTGTTTATGCAGTCGGCCTACTGGTAATCGGAATGTTCATTCACAAATTCTATTGCCGCTACCTGTGTCCGCTGGGTGCCGGATTAGCAATTATCGGCCGGCTGAGACTCTTCAGTTGGCTGGATCGAGTGGACTTGTGCGGCAGCCCTTGCCAGCACTGCAAGAATGCTTGCGGCATTAATGCCATCCGTAAAGACGGTGAAATTGACTACGACGAATGCATCCAGTGCCTGGAGTGCGTGGTCATACTGAACGACGAAACTCAATGCGTTGACAAGCGCCTACAGAATAAAAAACGGCAGCGACAGGCAAACATATTGGCCACAGATGCCAGTCTGCCCTGACAGGCACTCGTGCATC
This sequence comes from Marinobacter sp. 1_MG-2023, assembly GCF_030549045.1. NCBI lineage: Bacteria > Pseudomonadati > Pseudomonadota > Gammaproteobacteria > Pseudomonadales > Marinobacteraceae > Marinobacter > Marinobacter sp. 1_MG-2023. Next base: position 109,544 of record NZ_JAUOST010000009.1, read on the forward strand.
CGCATGGCCGCAGGGAGCGGATAGTCCTCCGCTCGGCGCTAGCCAGCTTTCTGCCTCTTTGAATACTTCAAGCTTTTCTATGACTCAAAACGCAAAAAAGGCAGACCAGTAAGTTACTGATCTGCCTTTCTTTTATATGGTAGCGGGGGCAGGATTCGAACCTACGACCTTCGGGTTATGAGCCCGACGAGCTACCAGACTGCTCCACCCCGCATCAAACTGGTTGGTAACCTCTCGATCACCGAGGTGCGCATAGTACGGAGCCCGACCCCATCTGTCAAAGACTATTCCGAGTTTCCAGTAACTTATCGCTCCAGAATTGCCGTTATGCCCTGGCCACCCGCGGCGCAGATAGAAATCAGACCGCGCCCACTGCCCTTCTCCTCCAAGAGCTTCGCCAGGGTGGCCACAATGCGCCCGCCGGTCGCCGCGAAAGGGTGGCCGGTGGCAAGGCTACTGCCTTTCACGTTCAGCTTGTTGCGATCAATGCTTCCAAGCGGTTTGCTCAGGCCCAGCTTGTCTTTGCAAAAAGCTGGGTCTTCCCAGGCCTTGAGCGTTGACAGAACCTGTGCTGCAAACGCTTCGTGGATTTCGTAAAAATCGAAATCCTGCAGCGTAAGACCAGCTTTTTCCAGAAGACGCGGCACCGCATAGGTCGGAGCCATCAGAAGACCTTCTTTTTTATCAACAAAATCAACTGCCGCCACCTCCGAGTATGTTAGCCAGGCTTTTACTTCAAGGTTATGGGCTTTCGCCCAGTCTTCACTGGCCAGGAGCACGCAAGAGGCGCCATCCGTTAGAGCGGTACTGTTCGCCGCTGTCATAGTGCCCTTCTCGCGATCGAACACTGGCTTCAGGGTTGCGAGTTTCTCAAGCGTGGTGTCAGGCCGCAGAATATTGTCCTTCTCAAGCCCGGCAAGCGGTGTTATCAAATCATCAAAGAAACCTTCTTCGTAGGCCTTTGCCAGTTTCCTGTGGCTTTCCCAAGCCAGCAGGTCTTGCTCATCCCGGGGTATAGACCATTCATGGGCCGTCACCTGGGCATGCTCACCCATGGACATGCCTGTTCGGGGCTCTCCGTTCTGCGGTAGATTTGGTTTAAGGTGGCTGGGGCGAAAGCGGGTAAGAATCTTCAACCGGTCACCGGTTGTCTTGGCCCGATTCAGATCAAGCAGGATCTCCCGTAACCCTTCACTCACGCCGATTGGCGCGTCAGATGTAGTGTCTGTACCACCTGCAATGCCGCACTCAATTTGCCCAAGAGCAATCTTGTTGCCAACCAGAATCGCCGCTTCCAGCCCTGTAGCGCATGCTTGTTGAACATCGTACGCCGGCGTCTCGGGCGCCAGACCGCTACTCAGTGCTGCCTCACGGGTCAGGTTAAAATCGCTGGAGTGTTTGATCACAGCGCCAGCAACCACTTCACCCAGGCGCTTCCCCTGAAGGCCGAAGCGATCAACAAGCCCGCGCAAAGCGGAAGTCAGCAATTCCTGATTGCTTACTTTGCTGTAAACCGTATTGGAGCGGGCAAAAGGAACCCGGTTGCCACCAATAACAGCAACGCGACGAACGCCACCGACACCCTTCGCATCCGGTTTTGGAGCCGCGGGTTTACTCTGGTTGGTCTTCTGAGCCTGTGCCATGATGATATCCTTTCTTTACAAGTTCCAGGGTTCAAGGTGCAAGGGTATGAAGGCGAAGCTTCATACCCTCAAACTAGAGCGAGCAAACTATGAAAGCAGTCTAGCGCCAACAACTATCATCTCATTGGCATGCCTGACAAGACCTCAAAGGCCTTGAGTCAATCACTTAGCTGGCGGATTCTTTACTCTGTTAATCAACATGCTCCACACATCATAGCAACGCAAGGACGAAGCCATGTCTGACATCTACTTTAAACTTGTTAACACTCCGGTTGGTAAAACCGCCGCACAGTCCCTTGGCCTGCCCTCACCGGTGCCGCTGAACCGGCTCAAACGGGCGGATCAGCCTTTTATTGAAGGGAATGTGCTGGTTGGTGCCGGCATTGGCGGCAGAGCCATTGCAACGATTGGCGGCGTTCTCGGCGCCAGTGCCGCGACTCTTTATCATGCAAGCGGTAAAGCATCCCTGGAAGACTCATCGAAAGCCGGTAATAAAGCTCAGGCGCTTGAGCTGGGCTCAGATATTGAAACAAAGTTTTCAGCACTGGTATTCGACGCCTCCGGCCTCAAGGGTCCTGAAGACCTTCGCGCTCTGTACGACTTTTTTCATCCCACCATCAAAAAGCTCGGAGCCAACGCTCGTGTTGTAATCGTAGGCCAGGATCCGGCAACCTGCAGAAAAGCACCTCAGGCTGCCGCACAACAGGCGCTGGAAGGGTTTACTCGCAGTATTGGTAAAGAAATTGGCAAAAAAGGCGCAACCGCTAATCTTCTGTGGATGGCGCCAAACGCCGAAAAGCAGCTGGAATCCAGCCTCCGCTTCTTCCTTTCTGCACGATCTGCATATGTTTCAGGCCAGGTTGTACGAGTTGGCAAAAGCGCCAGCGCGCCGACGATCAACCCGGTCGCTCCGCTCACTGGAAAGGTTGCACTGGTCACAGGTGCCTCACGGGGTATTGGCGCTTCAATTGCAGAAACTCTGGCACGGGATGGTGCCACGGTAGTCGGTCTTGATATCGAGCCTGCAATGGCAGACCTCGAAAACGTGATGCGCGCGATCAAAGGTAAAGCCCTCTCCTGCGACATTACTGCTCAGGAAGCGCCTGTCAAAATCGCCGATTTTGTTGAAAAGCATTTTGGCGGTGTGGATCTGGTCATCCACAACGCAGGTATTACCCGCGACAAAACTCTGGGCAACATGCCTGAGCATTTCTGGGATATAACCATCGCCGTGAACCTCACTGCAGAGGAACACATCAATGATGAACTTATGAGCAGGGAACTGCTGCGCGAGGATGGCCGTATTGTCTGTATATCCTCCATCAGCGGTATCGCCGGGAACTTCGGGCAGACCAATTACTCTGCCGCAAAATCCGGTGTAATCGGCTATGTGGAAGCTATGGCCAAACAGGTTAAGAACGGCATTACTATTAACGCCGTAGCGCCGGGCTTTATTGAAACCCAGATGACAGCAGCCATGCCCCTGACATTGCGCGAAGTCGGGCGACGCATGAACAGTCTTTCGCAGGGCGGCCAGCCGGTAGACGTTGCAGAAACCATTGCCTGGTATTGCAGCCCGGCTTCTGGTGGCGTAAACGGGAACGTTGTACGGGTGTGCGGTCAGTCACTGATCGGCAGGTAATAAAAAAGGGCAAGTCCAATGGACTTGCCCTTTTTCGGAATCTGGTGGGTGGTACTGGGATCGAACCAGTGACCCTCGCCTTGTAAGGGCGATGCTCTCCCAGCTGAGCTAACCACCCA